>NZ_FNOK01000020.1:77305-147323 GCF_900106995.1 Saccharopolyspora shandongensis | reverse complement strand
GCCAGCGCGTTGGCGGTGCGGGACACCTCGCGCTGCAGCTCGGCGTAGGTGATCTCGCGGGAATCCCCGGGCTCGCCTTCCCAGTAGATCGCGACCCGGTCGCCGTTGCCCGCCTCGACGTGGCGGTCCACGCAGTTGTAGGCCACGTTCAGCTTGCCGCCCACGAACCACTTCGAGAACGGCGCGTTCGACCAGTCCAGGACCTGGTCCCACTTGGTGTCCCAGGCCAGCCGCTCGGCTTGCTTAGCCCAGAACGCCTCCCGATCGGCCGAGGCTTCTTCGTACAGCGCCGACGTGGCGTTGGCCTGCGCCGCGAATTCCTGGGACGGCGGGAATGCCCTGCTTTCGGTGAGCAGGTTGTCGAGCGTGTTGCTCGGCCCGTCGGGCTGGGTCATTGCCGAGAACCTCCCTGGTGCGGGGATGTCAGTGCAAGAGGCACCGTAATGCGATCGGGCTCACTGCAACAGAGGGTTCGTCCAAATGGTTCAGACCAATCCCGGCAATACGGCCCGAATTCAGCGCATTACGCAGGGCGGCAGCGCGGCCACTGTGGCACATGTCGCAGCACTACCAGGCGATGGGGTGATGGCGTGCCGGTAGCGTCGTCGGGCGTGAACGAGAAGCCATCGCTGGTGCCGCTGCTGGAGCTGGACGGTGTCGCCGACGCCGTGACCGCCGCCCGCGCGGCCATCGACGAGGTGCACCGGCACCCGGCCAACCGGCGCGGCTGGCCCGCCACCGCGGCCGAGGCATCGGTCCGGGCGGCCCGCGCATCGGCGGCCATCGCGGGCGGCGCGGCCGAGATCCCGGAGTCCGGCGAGGTCACCGATCCGCTGCTGGCCGGCTCGCTGCGGATCGCCGAGGCGATGGGCACGTTGCTGCCCACCTGGCAGCGCGCGCCGCGGCAGGCGCTCGCCCGGATGCACGTGCTCGCGGCCGCGGACCTGATCGACGATCCGGACCTGCTCGGCCGCCCGCAGGCCGACCCGGTGATCGCCGAGCGGCTCGATCTGCTCGCCGAGATCATCACCGATCGGGAGGCGCAGGGCCCCGGGCCGGTGCTGGCCGCCGTCGTGCACGGCGAACTCCTCGCGCTGCAGCCCTTCGGCACCGCCGACGGCGTGATCGCACGGGCCGCGGCGCGGCTGAGCGTGATCGGCAGCGGGCTGGACCCGAAGGGCCTGGTGGTTCCCGAGGTCGCGTACTTCCGGCGGCAGGAGGAGTACGCCGAGCTGGCACTCGGCTTCGCCACCGGCGAGATCGACGCGGTCGCGGCCTGGATCGTGTACTGCTGCAAGGCGTTGGAGGCCGGGGCGCGCGAGGCGAAGTCGATCGCCGACGCCGTCCAGGAAGGCTGAACCTCCCGCGAGGGCTAGAGAGCCTGTTTCCAGGCTCGTTCTGCATGGCGGTGCGGGTGGCGGAACCTCAGGTGCCTTCTCGCGGTGGGATCCCCGACCTCATGAATGACCAATTCACCACGTCGGGGCTGTCCTCGCGAGAAGACCCCTGAGAACCCGCGGCGGTGAGGGTTGCGTAGGTGGGCTAAGCGGCTGCGCCGCTTCAAAGACAAAACCCCACGACATCCAAAACAGCCTCTAGAGGCGAGGGACACGGCGTGAAGAAGATTTTGATCGACTGCGATCCGGGCATCGATGACGCGCTGGCGTTGGCGCTGGCCCACGGCAGCCCGGAGCTGGACGTGGTCGGCGTGACGACCGTCGGCGGCAACGTCGAGCTGGAGCACACCACCGACAACGCTCTGCGGCTGCACGACTACTACGGCATGGACGTCCCGGTCGCGCGCGGCGCCGGGCGGCCGCTGGTGCGCGAGCTGCGGACCGCCGGGGACGTGCACGGGAACACCGGTCTCGGCGGCGTAGTGCTGCCGGAACCGAAGTCGGAGCTGAGCGGCCGGCACGCCGTCGACTTCATCATCGACACCCTGGCCGCCGCGCCCGGCGAGATCAGCCTGGTGGCGGTCGGGCCGCTCACCAACATCGCGCTCGCACTGCGCAAGGAGCCGCGGATCGTCGAGTGGGTCCGGGAGTTCGTGATCATGGGCGGCTCCTACACCCGCGGCAACACCAACCCGGCCGCCGAGTTCAACATCCTCGCCGATCCCGAGGGCGCCGCCGTCGCGTTCAACGCGTCTTGGCGGACGGTGATGATCGGGCTGGACCTGACCTACCAGGCGCGGGCGAACGCCGCGGTGCGCGAGCGGTTCGCCGGCCTCGGCAGGCTGGAGTCCGAGCTGATCACGCCGTGCCTGGACTTCTACGGCAGCCACATCAGCTACCAGGACGAGGGCCCGGCGATCCACGACGCGTGCGCGGTCGCCTACGTGATCGACCCGGGGCTGTTCGAGACGGTGCCGGCCCGCGTCGACGTCGAAACCCAGGGCCGGTTCACCTCGGGCATGACGGTCACGGACTTCCGGGCCCCGGCCGACGTCCACAACGCAGACGTCGCCACGACCCTCGACTCCGAGGGCTTCTGGGACCTGGTCACCGACGCCTACCGCAACGTCGCAGCAGGCCTCCCGGACTGACGCCTGGCTGCGGCGTTTTCGCGCGAAACCGCCATCCCGCCCCCTGGGGAGCGGCGTTTTCGCGCGAAACCGCCGCTCTCCAGAGCGCGACTTGCACCGGCGCGCGGGACGAGTGCTCAAGCACGGCGACCCAACGCGCTCGGTTCCGGACCTGCGCCGCGGTCATTCCCCCACAGCGCGGAGGGCGTCGCGGACGTGGCCGTCGGCGACCGCCAGCGCCGCTGCGGCGCGCTCGATGTCGACGCCGGTGAGCAGGTGCACCAACGCCGTCTTGAGGTCTCCGTCCGCCGCCGTGAGCGCCGTCGAGCACACCTCCTCCGAGGCGCCGGTCGCCTCCTGCAGGATCCCGATGGTGCGGCCGCGCAGTTTCGCGTTCGTGGCGAGCATGCTGACCATCAGGTTCGAGTAGGTGCGGCCCATCCGGATCATCACCGCGGTGGAGAACGAGGTCAGCACCAGCTTCTGCGCGGTGCCCGCCTTCATCCGGGTCGAGCCGCTGATCGGTTCCGGCCCGGTGTCCACCGCGATCACCACGTCGGCCGGCACCGGCCCGACGTCCGGGTTCGACGTCACCAGCGCCGTTCCCGCCCCGACCTGCCGTGCGGCGTCCAACGCGCTCAGCACGTACGGGGTGCGCCCGGACGCGGCCAGCCCGAGGACGAAGTCGAGCCCGTTGGCGTCCTCTCGGATGGCGGTGGCGCCGGAATCGACGTCGTCCTCGGCGTTCTCCACGGCGTGCCGGAACGCCTCGGGGCCGCCCGCCTGGTGCGCGACGAACCAGGTCGGCGGCACGTTGAAGGTCGGGATCAGCTCGGCGGCGTCCAGCACCGCGAGCCGCCCGGAAGTGCCCGCGCCGACGTAGTGCACGCGGCCACCCGCGCGCAGCGCCGCGACGGCCATGTCGACCGCGCGGGCGAGTTCGGGCAGCACCTGGCCGACCGCGACCGGCACCGTCCGGTCCTCGCCGTTGAGCACGCGCAGGATGTCCAGGGTCGGCAGCAGGTCGATGTCCCTGGTCCTGGGGTTGCTGCGCTCGGTGGGAGCGTCCACGCGGACCGCGCGGTCCGGGCTCATCACGCCTCCTGCGGCAGTTGCGGGAGCACTCGCTCGGGGTGCGGATCGGGGTCGCGCATCAGGTCTCCTTCTGCCGCCGGCGGTCCGGGCGGCTGTCGAGGCGGTGGCCGCCGACCGCCTCGTAAGTGGCCTCCAGCGCGGCCTTCGCCTGGTCCAGGTGTCGCTGCGCGACGCCGATGAACAGGCAGTCGATCACGGTCAGCTGGCCGATGCGGCTGGCCATGGCGCCGGAGCGGTAGGTGGTCTCGCGCACCGCGGTGGTCAGCACGCGGTCGGCGACCTCGGTGATGGGCGAGCGGGCGAAGTTCGTCAGCGCCGCGGTGGTGGCGCCGCGCCGCCGCGCTTCGCGCAGCGCCTCGACCGTCTCGCTGGTGGCGCCGGTGTGCGAGATGCCGATGGCGACGTCGCCTTCCCGCAGCACTGCGGCCGAGGTCAGCGCGTTGTGCGTGTCGGACCATGCGAAGCAGGTCAGGCCGATGCGGTGCAGCTTCTGCTGCAGGTCGAGCGCGACGAACGCGCTGGCGCCTACGCCGTAGACGTCGATGCGGCGGGCGGCGGCGACGTCGTCGACGAGCCGCTGCAGGATCGCGGGGTCCAGCTGCCCCGCGGTCTCCTCGACCGCCTTCGCGTCGGCGTAACCGACCTTCTCGATGATCTGCCCGAGGTCGTCGTCGGGGGCGATGTCGCTGCCCAGCTCGCGGTCGCGGGTGGACGTGCGCGCCGTGTCGGCGGCCAGCGCGATCCGCAGGTCCGGGTAGCCGCCGACGCCGATCGCCTTGCAGAACCGCGTGACGGTGGTTTCGCTCGTGCCCGCGGCCTCGGCGACCTCGGTGATGCTGCGCCGGGCTATCGACGCGGGATCGGCGAGCACGATGTTGGCCACGCGCTGCTCGGCCCGGGCCAGGCCGGGTAGCAGGGAGCGAATCTTGACGAGCGGGCTGGATTCGCCCGATTCGCGGAACGTGTCGTCAGTGACCATGTGGGAAACTTACTAACCATTTCTTGTGCAGGTCAATGGGCCTCTTCCGGGTTTCCACCGGGAAGACGCGGCAAACTCATACCCAGGTTGCCTTGGAACCCAACTACTCCGAAAGGGGTAATTTCCGGTCAGGTGCTGCGACGATGCGATTCGCGCCCGTCGTCATGATCCGGAAACGCCGCCAACCCGTGCTCGAAACATCCGTGCCGAACATTGCCTTCCGCTCGTGCGTTCGACGGGCGGCGGGCTCAACGCCGCGTCGGTGATGCTCGGGCGCGGGGTGGCGCAGATCGACTGCCTGCGCTTCATGCCGCCGAGAACAAGCTCGTCATCATGATCAAGATGTACGTGCTGGGCCTGCCGCCGGAGGAGTCGCGGATTGCTGCAGGTGGTGAATCCGGTCGGCGTGGTGGTGGTCCCGGCCTCAGTGGGCATCTCGATCGCGATGTACTTCCGTGCGGCGGTCCAGCCGTGCTCGCCGATCGCGGCGGTGCTGGCGGCGGTCACGCGGGGCCGCTACAACCCGCGGCGCCCGACGGCGGCGTCCCAGAACCGCGCTTCGCCGCCGACGACATCCCGGACACGATCATTGCTCCCGCTGCCTGGCCACGAACCGGACCGGCGTCCAAATCCTCCCGCCGACGTGACCGGGGCGGGCGCGATTTCGCACGAAATCGCGCCCCCGTCGTCACTGCTTCGTCGAGTGCTCCGGTTCGACGTAGACCACCACGCGCTCCTCACCGGGCTGGGGCCACGGGTACTCGTCCTCGTCGAGGTACTTCTTCGCCATCTTGTTGATGAACGCGCGGTCCCGGTCGTCCTCGATCTTGGCGACCTTGCCGCGCACCTCCACGTACCGGTAGGGCTGGTCCGGGTCGTGCACGGAGATGGCGATGCGCGGCTCCCGGTTGAGGTTCCGGTACTTCTGCCGCGTCTTGGTCTGGCTGAACTTCAGGTACCGGCCGTCCCAGTCGATCCACACCGGGCTGGACTGCGGTTCGCCGTGCGGCCCGATGGTGGCCACGTGGCCGAACGCGCGCTTGTTCAGGATTTCCTCGCGGTCCTGCGGAATCGCCGACACTTCGACTCCCTCCGAACGATTTGCGGCTGCGGTACGACCCTGCCCGCCGGCGACCCGCCTCGCGACTCGAACGGCGGCCGCTAGCGGTCGGCGAGGGCCCGTCGGAGGAGGTCGTGCAGGGCTTGCTGGTCGGCCTGGCTGAGCCCGGCCAGCGGCGTGTTCACCGAGAAGCGGTCGATGATGTTCGCCCGCTGCCGCTCGCCTTCGGCGGTCAGGGTGAGCTGCTTGGCGCGGCGGTCGCGCGGGTGCGGCTGCCGGGTGACCAGGCCCTGCTTCTCCAATCGGTCGACCACGAAGGTCACGTTCGACGTCGCGCAGTGCATCCGGTCGGCGAGTTCGCGCATGGTCAGCGGCTCGCTCAGCTCACGCAGCGCGATCGCCTGGGGCGCGGTGAGGTCGGTGTCGGCGACGCAGCCGCGCACGTGCTCGTCGATGTTGTGCGAGAGCTCGCTGATCAGGCTGCAGAGCTCGCGTGCGGCCATCGGCTCGTCCATGCGTCGAGTCTAGCAAGCTAGAACTGTTGCAACTTTAATAATTCAAGTTGTAAGTTCATCTGCCATGAACGATGCACAACGCTGGAACGCCGTGGCCGGAATCCGCTCGATCGACCTCGGTGACCTGCGCGTCAGCTACGTCCCGGACGGCGTCGTGGGCCTCAAGCCGCGCGGCTGGTTCCCGGAGACGACCGAAGCCGATTGGCGCGAACACGCGCGGCACCTCGACGAATCGGGGCAGTTGGTCGCCAGCATCGGCGGGCTGCTCGTCGAGCGCGGTTCGCGGGCGATGCTGATCGACGCGGGCTACGGGCCGGCGGGTTCGCCGGACGATCCGGCGAACCCGGTCATCGGCGCGATCCACGGCCGCGACCTGCTGGACAACCTGGCCGCGCTGGGCCGCGAACCCGACGAGATCGAAGCCGTCGCGATCACCCACCTGCACACCGACCACATCGGCTGGGCGCACCACGGGGCCTTCCCGAAGGCGCGGGTGCTGCTGTCCGAGCGCGAGTGGGAGCGCCGCGACCAGCACGCCGCGGACGTCACGGAGGAGATGCTGGACCGGCTGGGCGAGCAGGTGGAGACCATCCACGATGGACAGGAGGTCTTCCCGGGCGTGCGGGTGTGGACCACCTTCGGGCACACGCCGGGCCATGCCTCGTACACGATCTCCTCGGGCGGCCGGCGCCTGATCGTCCTGGGCGATGCGCTGCACAGCGCGGTGCAGATCGAGAACCCGACCTGGCCGGTGTGGGCGGACGTCGACCGCGACGCGGCGATCAGGTCGCGTCAGGGCCTGCTGCGGGAGCTCCGGGAGCCGAACACGATCGGCTTCGGAATCCACTTCGCGGACGTCCAGTTCGGCCGGGTCACCGAAGGGCCCACCCCCACCTGGACGCCACTCCCGTAACCGAGTTCCCCGCAGTTTCAATGGAAACCGCGGGGTCAGCGGTCGGTGGAGAGCCAGCCCTCGGGGTGGAGCCGCGCGGCTTCGAGCTCGCCGTCCAGCAGCGTCGCGTCGCGGTCGGCCACGTGGATTCCGTCCACGTTCACGCCGCGCCCGGTGTACTGGTCGTCCGGCGCGTAGCGCCACCGCAGGCGCAGCTGCTGGCCGGCGTTCGCGTCGACCGTGCCGCGCACCTTCCACCAGCTCCGATGTCCGGCCCCGGCCAGCGAGCCCTGCGGCTCGTCGGGCGCGCCGGGGCCGGATGCCTGCAGCGTCACCGGCCGCCAGCCGGAATCGTCCACACTGGACTCGACGAGCAGTGGGTCCGTGCCGTCGCCGTCGCGTTGGGTGTCGACGAACGCGTAGAACGACACCTGCGTCGGGCCGCTGACCGGACCCAGCGGGTCCGTCGTCAACGTCCCGCCCTGCCCGGAGAACCACGACTCCGAGCCCCGCGCCGGTTCCACGCCGAGGGCGCGGGCCATGCCCTGCGCCAAGGCCTGCCGGGCGGCGTTGTTCGACCCCCACTGCCGCGACGGGTGCACCCGGTTGGTCAGCAGCACCGTCACCGAGCGGGACGTCGGATCGATCACCAGCGACGTGCCGGTGAAGCCGGTGTGCCCCGCCGTCCGCGGCCCGCTGAGCCCGGCCATGTACCAACGCTGGTCCAGTTCGAAGCCCAGACCGTGCGAGTTACCGGGGAAAGCGCCGTTGAAGTCGGTCAGCATCTTCTCGACGCTGTCCTCGGACAGGATGCGGTTGCCGCCGTAGGTTCCGCCGTTGAGCACCGTCTGCCCCAGCACCGCGAGGTCGTCGGCGGTGGAGAAGACGCCGGCGTTCCCGGAGACCCCGCCGAGCGACCAGGCGTTCTCATCGTGCACCTGCCCGCGGACCATGCCGCGCGGCGGCTCGGCCTCGTACTCCGTCGCCGCGATGCGGTGCAGCTCGGCGGCGGGCGGGTTGTAGCCGGTGTCGACCATGCCCAGCGGCTCGGTGATCCGCTCCGCCACCACCTGGTCCAGCGGGGCGCCCGAGACGCGTGCCACCAGCAGCCCGAGCGTGATCATGTTCGGGTCGGAGTAGGTGTAGTTGGTGCCCGGCGGGTGCTCCGGGGTGAGCTGCATGATCGTCGGGATCCGCTGCGCCGGCGGCAGTTTCCACAGCTGGGCCTCGGCCTGCAGGCCGGAGGTGTGGGTGAGCAGCTGCTCGACGGTGATCGATTCCTTGCCGTTGACGCCGAACTCCGGCAGGTAGGTGGCCACCGGCTCGTCGAGCTGCACGCTCCCGTCGTCGACCAGCTGCAGCACCGCGATCGAGGTGAACAGCTTGCTGATCGACGCGACGTCGAAGATCGTGTCGCGGTGCATCGGTTCGCGCTGCTCGGGAGGCAGTTCGGTGCCGTTGCCGTCCGCGTAGCGCAGCTCGTGCCCGACCGCCGAACGACGCACCACGACGCCCTCGTGCGCCAGCAGGCTCACGGCGCCCGCGTACATCGGGTGCTCGCGGCCGGGCGTCTTGTCCGTCCAGCCCGCGATCTGCTGCAGGGCAGCGTCGATCGGACGGGAATCGAGCCCGACGTCTTCGGGGCTCCCGTCGGACAGCTGGGTGCCGGCCGGCGCGAAGCCGTCCTGCGGCCGGTCGAAGTGCCCGTACGCGTGGCCGGGCGACGCCGTGGCGGACCCCGCCAGCGCGGTGACCGAAAGCAGCGCCACCGCCGCCAGAATGGTCTTGCCCATCGCGTCCCCCTCAGCGGTACAGCAGGTACGGCTCGCGTTGTCGTTGGAAGTCCGCCACGTCGTCCCGCCAGGGGCCGACGATCTCGGGCACGTCGGCACCCGCATCGACCATCGTGCGCAGTCGGTCCGAGCCGGACAACTTGTCGATCATGTTGTCGGGTCGCCAGCCGAAGACCTGCGGGTACAGCCGGCGCGCGGTGGTGATCATCGCGACGGCGGCGCCGATCGCGTCGACCTCGCCCGAGCGGTAGACCTGTACGCCACCGCAGGTCGCGTTGGCGTGCTTGGAGAAGGTCGGCACGAAGTAGGTTTCGCGGAACCTGAGCCCCGGCAGCCCGGCGGCGTTGAGCTCCTCCGCCCAGCGCCAGTCGATGCCGGGCGCGCCGATGATCTCGAACGGCCTGGTGGTGCCGCGGCCCTCGGACAGCACGGTGCCCTCGAACAGCCCCGTTCCCGGGTAGACCGCCGCGGTGTCCGGGGTCGGCATGTTCGGGCTGGGCGGGACCCACGGCAGCCCGGCGTCCGCGCCGCGCCCGCGCCAGCCCTCCACGCGGATCACGTCGAGGCGTTCCAGCGGGCTCGGCAGGTATTCGCGGTCGAACAGCCGCGCCAGCTCGCCGACGGTCATGCCGTGCTGCTGCACGATCGGCAGCAGCCCGACGCCGGAGGCGAACCGCGGATCCAGCCGCGGGCCGGCCACCCCGGAGCCGATCGGGTTCGGCCGGTCCAGCACCAGGAACGCCGCCCCCACCTGGTGGGCCGCCTGCATCGCGGTGAACATCGTCCAGATGTAGGTGTAGAAGCGGGCGCCCACGTCGGCGATGTCGAACACGACCTGCTCGACGCCCGCCTTGCGGAACATCTCGGCCAGCTTCGCGGCGTCGGCCCCGTACGCGTCGTACACGGGCAGGCCGGTGCGCGGGTCGCGGTAGTCGCCCTCCGAGCCGCCGGCCTGCGACGTGCCGCGGAACCCGTGCTCCGGCCCGAAGACCGCGACCACGTCCACCGCCCCGCTGGCGTGCATGACGTCCACGACGTGCTCCAGCGACGCGAGCACGCCGGTCGGGTTGGTCACCACCCCGACCCGGCGGCCGGTGATGTCCTGCCAGTTCCGCGCGGCCAGGACGTCCGCGCCGGTCTTGACGCCCGGGCCGAGGTCGGCGGACCGCGGGGCGGCGCACGCGGAACTCGCCGCGAGGCCCGCCGCGGGCACCGTCAGCGCCGCGGCGGTCAGGAAGCCCCGTCGATTCACACCCATGCCAGCCCTTTCCGCGTTCACCCGGGCTACCAGCTCAGGCCGTGGCCGAACGGGTACTTGTCGACACCGGGCTGACCGGGGTCGGGCACCGGGACCGGCAGCTTGCCGACCGGGGAGATCTCGCCGAAGAGCACCTTCGCCAGCGATTCCATCGCCACCGCCTTGTCGGAGTAGGTGGCGATCCAGCCGGGCAGGTCGACGTGCGCCGCGTCGTACGGGTCGCGCACGGCGACGGCGACGACCGGCTTCCCGGTCTGCTGCAGGGCGCGGACCAGGTCGAGCTGCGCCTTGTTGTCGGCGTTCCAGGCGGCGTTGGTCAGCACCACGGTGACGTCGTTGCGCTTGGCCTCCTCGACGGCCTGGCCGATCTGCTGCGGCGTCGGCTTCAGGCCCGTCGCCAGGGCCGACGCCTGCGGGCCGCGGGCCTTGATCCGCTCGGCCAGCGCGGCGGTCGCCTTTTCGCCGGCGCCGGTCACGAACATCGATCCCGGCTTCTGCAGCGGCAGCATCCCGTCGTTGCGCAGGACGGTCGTGGTGCGGTCGGTGATGGCCTGCGCCTCGGCGAGGTGCTTCGGCGTCCCGACGATCTTGTCCACTTTGGACACATCGACGAACGGGTTGTCCAGCACGCCCCGCGCGGCCTTCAGCGCCAGGATGCGCTCCACGCTCTGGTCGATGCGCTGCTCGGTGAGCTCGCCGCTGCGCACCGCGTTGACCACGCCGTCGATGGCGACCTGCACGTTGAACGGCATCAGCATGATGTCGGCGCCGGCCTTGAGCGCCAGCACCGGGATCTCGGCGTCCGGGTGCTTCGCCCGCACCCCGTCCATCTTCAGCGAGTCGGTGACGATCACGCCCTTGAAACCGAGCTCGTCGCGCAGCATCCCGGTGAGCACGTTCGGGGCCAGCGTCGACGGCTCACCGGAGTCGTCGAGCTTGGGGACCATGAGGTGACCGCTCATCACCATGTCGGTGCCGGCGGCGATCGCCTCCTTGAACGGCGGCGCATCCAGCTGCTCCCACTGCTGCCGGTCGTGCTCGATCACCGGCAGCGAGGTGTGGCTGTCCTGGTTGGTGTCGCCGTGCCCGGGGAAGTGCTTGACCGCGGCCGACACCGTCTCGCCCGGCTTCGCCGAGTCCTCGTAGCCGCGGATCTGCGCGGCGGTGAGCTGCGCGGCCAGCGCCGGGTCGGAGGAGAACGACCGCACCCCGATCACCGGGTTCGCCGCGTTGACGTTGACGTCGCCGCTCGGCGCGAAGTTCTGGTTCAGGCCCATCGCCCGCAGTTCCTGCCCGGTGATCGCGGCCGCGCGGCTCGCATCGTCGGTGCTGCGGCCGCCGCCGAGCGCCATGTTGCCGGGGAACTGGGTGGCGGGCTCCAGGATCCGAGTGACCTGCCCCTGCTCCTGGTCGGTGGAGATCAGCAGCGGCACCTTCGCGCCGGAGTTGATCGCGGCGTCCTGCAGGCCGTTGGACAGCTCGGCGATCTGCTTGGGGTCGTAGAGGCTGTCGGTCCAGGCGAAGTGGATGATGCCGCCGAGGTGGTACTTCTGCACCACCTGCGCCGGGGTGTCGACGCCGAACTCCTCCTGGTTCTGCGGGTGCGCGGTGTCCGCCGTGCGGCCGTAGGCGTAGGTGACGAACAGCTGCCCGACCTTCTCCTCCAGCGTCATCTGCTTGAGCAGCTCGGCGGGCGACTGCGGCTGCTTCGGGGCTGCGGTGCCGCCGGTGGTGGTAAGCGCGGCGGCACCGATGGCGATGGCGCTCAGCGCGATGGCGGCGCGGCGCGCTCGGGTCTTCACGTTGGCCTCCCTGCGGGCGGGGTATCGCCGGGCGGTAAGTGTTCACCACGAAATCGGTCGATTTCGGAAGTTACTCACACGTTCGGCCTCGGTCAACGCTGCGCACCGGTGTGGTCGCCGACGGTCCCGTGAAGGAGGAACGGACATAGATACGGCGGAGGCCCGTCGATCAGATCGACGGGCCTCCGCCCCTCTGCGCGAGTACTCGGGTTACCAAGCGTGCACTCTTGTCGTAACTTCCGGGCTAGGCGTCCGGCGTCCCGGTACGCAACCCCGTGGAACGACCAGCCTTGTGTGCGGCAACGCGTGGGTGCTCCGGGCCTCGCGCGCGGAGTCTGATCAGGGTGGATGCTACTTCTCCTCCGTAACATCCCTGGCCAACCAGGGTCCGCACTTCCTTTGTAGTCGGTGACGCGCGTCACTGCAAGGGTTCGGATGCACGCTGTAGGTATGGGTTTTTCGGGTGGCGATCTTCGCCAGTGGTGCAGTTTTGCGCCCCCGGTGTTGCGGTCAGCGCCGGCGGCGCCAGGCCCGCAGGCCCCACCACGCCGCGCCGGCCGCGGCCACCGCACCCATGCCGACGCCGGCCGCGGTCACCGCCGCGCGGGACGGGGTGGGGATCCGGGCGCGCAGCGACACCGGGTGCTCGAAGGACAACGTCGGCCAGCCGCGCTGGACGGCCTCCTTGCGCAGTCCGCGGTCGGGGTTGACGACGGTCGGGTGCCCCACGGCTTCCAGCAGCGGCAGATCCGTGATCGAGTCCGAGTACGCGTGGCACTCGGCGAGGTCGTAGCCGTACTCGTCGGAGAGCTCGCGAGCGGCGGTCGCCTTGTTCTCCGCGGAGCAGTA
Source organism: Saccharopolyspora shandongensis (assembly GCF_900106995.1). Lineage (GTDB taxonomy): Bacteria > Actinomycetota > Actinomycetes > Mycobacteriales > Pseudonocardiaceae > Saccharopolyspora > Saccharopolyspora shandongensis. Next base: position 134,553 of record NZ_FNOK01000020.1, on the reverse strand, counting down.
GAACTCGATCTCGCCGGTGTAGCGGCCGTCGACCACGACCATCCGGGTGCCGGACCAGTGCGTGGCGCCGAGCAGCTTCGCGATGGGGGCGACCACTTCTTCGCCCGAGGCAGAGAGCACGACGATGTCGTGGCCCTGCTCCTGGTGCTCCGCGATGAGTTGCGTGGCTTCCTTGTAGACCAGCGGATCGACGATGTCGTGCAGCGTTTCCTCGACGATCGCGTTGACCTGCTCGACGTCCCAGCCGGTGCACAGCGACGTGATGTGCGCGCGCATCCGGTCCATCTGGTCGGCGTCGGCGCCGGCCAGCATGAACACGAACTGGGCGTAGGCGCTTTTCAGCACGGCCCGTCGGTTGATCAGCCCTTCCTGGAAGAAGGGGCGGCTGAAGGCGAGGGTGCTCGACTTGGCGATGACGGTCTTGTCCAGGTCGAAGAACGCGGCCACCCGGCGTCCGGTGTGGGTCGATGGGTTCGCGGGCTCTGTCACGCCGCACAGCATACGAGCCCGCTTGGGCGGGCCGCGGACGCGCATTGCCGAAGGGTTTTCATTTCCGGTGGTGGCCTTGCTCATCGTTTTCGGCAATCGATCCGTTAGTCGCCGCGCCCGTTGTCGTGCCGTCGGCGGCCCGGGATTTGCTAGTTCCGGGGGTTCGGGCGACCCGATCTCGCGCGCCTGGGGCGGGGTCGGGCCGCCACGCGTCGAGAACTCACGCTGTGTGTGGTGTTGGGCGTTGTTTTCGTCTAGTGGGAGTTTTTTCTTGACTCGAATGTCGGCTACCGACCAGTTCGGTGCGCACTGAGAGCGAGAACGTTCGCTCAAATGGACGGGGGGCATTGCGGGGGCTCTACGAGCTAGAGTGAGAGGAGTCCGGTGCTACCGGGCAGGTTCAGCTCGACCCCCCGGAGCTGAACTGCAGACGGCCCCCGCCCCTCCCCCCTGGCGGGGGCCGTCCCTTTTCCGGGGGCTCCGCCGCGGACCATTCCGCCGGAAGCCAATGCGAACTCTTTCCGTTTTCCACGGGTGTTGTCGCGCTTTCGGGGTATGCGAGTTATCCACAGGTCCTTGGTTTGTCCACAGATTTGGAAAAGCCGGTTGGCAGCCGCCGGTGATCGGGCCACCTTGGTTATCGAGCGCCAATTCGGCGCGCATCCCATCCGCGCCATTCGATTGCCGGAGGCATCACCATGACTGCTGCACGCCCGTTGCTCGTCGCGCCGGATTCCGCGCTGGCCGAAGAGGTCTCGCGGCTGGCCGCGGCGGCCGGTGGCGAAGTGGAACACGCGCCGGGCCCGGCGCCGCCGAACTGGCGAACCGCGCCGCTGGTGCTGCTCGACGCCGCTGCGCTCGGCGCGGTCGATGGACTGCCGCGAAGACGCGGAGTCGTTGTGCTGACGAGGGATCCGACGCCCGATCTCTGGCGTGCGGCGTTCGAGATCGGTGCCGAGCGAGTGCTCGAACTGCCTGCCGACGAGGCGGGTCTCATCGAGCTGCTGGCCGATGCCGGCGACGCTCCGGCGCAGGGTGGCCGGGTGCTCGCGGTGCTGGGCGGCTGCGGTGGGGCGGGAGCGTCTGTGCTGGCCACCGCGACGGCGGTGTTCGCCGCGCGCAGCGGAGAGCGGTCGCTGCTGGTCGACTGCGATCCGCTCGGCGGCGGGGTCGATCTCGCCGTCGGTGCAGAGGCGGCCGACGGCCTGCGCTGGTCGGGGCTGGCCGTCAACGCAGGCCGGCTCGCGGCGAGCGCGCTGCACGGGGCGCTGCCGAAGCGCCGGATCGGCAGCGGGGAGATCACGGTGCTGTCCTGCGATCGAGACGGGCCGCCGACCGGGCTGACGCCGGAGGCGGTGCGAGCCGTGCTCGGCGCGGGTCGTCGGGCCGGCGACACCGTGGTCTGCGATCTGCCGCGCACCCTTCCGGCTGCGGCGGCGGCCGGGCTGCGCGACGCGGACCTGGCGATCGTCGTCGTGCCTGCCGAGGTGCGCGCCTGCGCGGCGGCAGCACGCGCGGTGGCGAGCATCCGGGAACACGCGGCCGGTCCCGTCCGGCTGGTGGTCCGGGGGCCCGCGCCCGGTGGGCTGCGCACGGCCGACGTGGCGCGAGCTGTGGGCGCGGAGGTCCTGACGGTCATGCGGCCTCAGCCGCGTCTGCCCGCGGTCCTGGATCGCTGTGGCCTCGCCGCGGCAAGTCCGGTGCGGCGGGGCCCGGTGGCCCGGGCCGCGCGGGAGGTCCTGGCCGCGCTCGGCCGCTCGGAATTGCCCGCCGTGGCTGGTTGACGGCAGGGAAAGCGCGCCGGTCGGGCGGCGCGGGAATCAGCTCTTTCGGTGCTCCATCAGAACGGAAGTGAGTCGAGTCATGTCCATGAGTCGTGTCCTGGAAATCGACCCGATCCCCGGCGGATCGGCGGAATCGTCCACTGTGGCCGATTCGATCGACGGCGAGTTGCTGGAGCGGGTGCGCAACCGGCTGGTCGGCAGCGGCGCCACGCTGACCTCGGCCGCCGTCGCGTCCGCGGTGCGGGAGGAGTCGGGCGGACTGGTCGCCGACGCCGACGTGCTGGCCGCACTTCGCCTGGTGCAGCAGGAATTCCGCGGGGCCGGCGTGCTGGAGCCGCTGCTGCGCGATCCGGCGGTTTCCGACGTGCTCGTCACCGCGCCGAACAAGGTGTGGGTCGACCGCGGCGAAGGGCTCCAGCGGGCGGCGGTGCGCTTCGCCGGCGAAGACGCGGTGCGCCGCCTCGCGCAGCGGCTCGCGGTGGCCAGCGGCCGCAGGCTGGACGACGCCCAGCCGTGGGTCGATGCCTGGTTGCCGCAGGAGAGCGCGTCCGGGCCGGTCCGGCTGCACGCGGTACTCCCGCCGGTTGCGGGCGAGGGCACCTGCATCTCGCTGCGGGTGCTGCGCCCGGCCGCGCACGATCTCGACGCGCTGTGCGGTTCCGGTGCCTTCGACGGCCCGACCGCCGCGGTGCTGCGCGAAATCGTCGCCACCAGGCTGGCCTTCCTGGTCGTCGGCGGCACGGCCAGCGGCAAGACGACGTTGCTGGCGGCGATGCTGGGCGAGGTCGCGGAATCCGAGCGCATCGTGTGCGTCGAGGAGGCCGCCGAGCTCTACCCGCGTCATCCGCACGTGGTCCGGCTGCTCACCCGCCCGGCGAACGTCGAGGGAGCCGGCGAGATCCAGGTCCGCGACCTGGTCCGGCAGGCGCTGCGCATGCGGCCCGATCGGCTCGTCGTCGGCGAGGTGCGCGGCGGTGAGGTGCGCGAGTTGCTGGCCGCGCTGAACACCGGCCACGACGGAGGCGGAGGCACGCTGCACGCCAACTCGCCGCAAGAGGTTCCGGCCCGGATGGAGGCACTGGCGGCGCTCGGCGGGCTGCCGCGCGCAGCCCTGCACAGCCAGCTCGCCGCGGCAGTCCAGGTGGTGCTGCACGTTCGCCGGAGTGCTCGGCGCGGAAGGCATCTCGCCGGGATAGGCGTGCAGCGGCGCAACGGAGACCTGGTCGAGGTGCTCCCGGCCTGGCAGTCCGAGAGCGGGTGGGGGCCGGGCAAGGACGCGTTGGCGGCGCTGCTGGCCGCGAGGGGAGGCGCGTTGCCGTGTTGATCCACGCGTTGGTCGTGCTGGCCGTGGCCGTTCTCTGTTGGCCGGAGATCAAGGCGCGAAACCGGCTCCGCACCGAGCCGGTGCGCGTTGCCGGGCCCTCGTTCAGGGGTGCCGCTCGGCTGCTCGCGATTCCAGCCGGCGCCGTCGCGGGCTGGGGCTTCGCCGGTCCGGCCGGTTCTTGCGCGGCTGTTGCGTTGTCACTGCTCGGCGCGAAGTACTGGCGAACGCAGCGGGACTGGCGACATCGGCTGGACCGGGCCGACGAGCTGACCGCGGGGTTGCGGCTGCTGGTGGCGCAGCTGCGCGCCGGGGCCCACCCGGCCGCGGCGGCGGAGGGAGCGGCGGCAGAGGCTGGTCCTGCGGTGGCCGGGATGTTCCAGGACATGGCCACCACGGTCCGGCTCGGCGGCGATGTCGCAGCGGTTCTCGAAGCGCACGACGGGATCGCCGAGCTGCGCGAGCCGCAGGGCCGGATGGCCAGGGCCTGGGCGCTGGCGGAGCGGCATGGCGTAGCGCTGGCCGACCTGCTCGATGCGGTGCGGCGCGACGTCGAGCGGCGCGCCGCGTTCCGGCGGGACGTCGAGGCGAAGATGGCGGGCCCGCGGTCGACCGCCGCCGTGCTCACCGGGCTGCCGATCTTCGGGTTGTTGTTCGGCGAAGCCGTCGGGGCGGGGCCGATCACCGTCCTGACCGGCGGGTTGCTCGGACAACTCCTCCTGCTGGTCGGAGTGGCCCTGCTGTGCGCCGGGGTCGGCTGGACGTTGCGCCTGACCAGGGCGGTGGTGCAGCCGTGATCGAAGTGCTGCTCGCGGCCGCGGCTCTGCTGCTGGTGCCGCTGAGCTCGGCGCGAGCGAGGCTCCGGTCGCTCGGCCCGCGTTCGCCGGCTCGCGGGCGTCCCCGGAAGTCCATTGTGGTCTGGGCTTTGCCGCTGGCAGTCGGGGCTGGTGCGGTGCAGGCGCTGGGCCCGGTCGCCGGGATCTCGATGGGGTTGGCCGCCGCCTTCGCCGCGCGCCGATGGTCGGCGCTCGCGGACCGGCGCTGCGACCGGACGGATCCGCTCGCGCTGGCCGCCGGCTGGGACCTGCTGGCGGCCGGGATGCGCGCCGGGCTGCCGGTGCCGGTGATCGTGCGCGCGGTGGCCGACGAACTCACCGGTGCGGCGCACCGAACTCTGCGCGAGGTCGCCGACCACCTCGCGCTGGGCGCGGATGCCGCGACCGGCTGGGAACCGGCGCTGCGGAACCCGGACACCGCAGAACTCGCGCGGGCGGCTCGACGCACCGCCCGGACCGGCAGTGCGCTGGCAGACGTGGCGGGCGAAATCGCAGCCCATGCGCGAGCTGCGGTCGCCGGGCAGGCCGAAGCACGCGCGCAGCGCGCAACCGTGTGGATCTCGGCGCCGCTCGGCCTGTGCTTCCTGCCCGCGTTCCTGTGCCTCGGGGTGCTCCCCGTGGTGGTCGGCATGATGCACCGCCTCGCGGTGCCCTTGTGAGTCCATTGTGGATCTGAACTGGAGGTTGATGGAGATGAATGCCCGTTCGAACCGGTGGACGGCGACGCGCCGGCTGCGCGCACTGCTGCACGGAGACGGCGGCATGAGCACCGCCGAATACGCGGTGGGAACTGTCGCCGCGGTGGCGTTCGCCTCGCTTCTCTACGACGTCGTGACCGGAAACTCGGTCAAGGACGCGCTCGCCGGGCTCATCGCCCGCGGGCTCGAAGGCGGCGGTACCTGATGGCCGCGCAGGTGGTTCCGGCGTCGCCCGGCGCCGGAACGGCCTGCCGCGACGCCGGGGCGGTCACGGTCGAGGCGGCACTGGGCATCTGCTCGGTGATCGCGGTGTTCGCACTGATCCTGACCGGGATCGGCGCACTGATCGGCCAGCTCCGCTGCACCGATGCGGCGGTCGAGGCCGCGCGGCTGGTGGCGCGCGGCGATCGGCCCCGCGCGGACGAGGCGGTCGACCGCCTCGCGCCCGGCGGCGCGTCGCTTTCGGTGCTGGTCGAGGGCGACCAGGTCAGCACCGAGGTGAGCGCCCCGCTGCCCGGCGAGTTCCTGCCCGGCCGCTGGCTGAGCGCGCGGGCGGTGGCGGTGCTGGAACCGGGGGTGGCGTCATGAGCGGCGACAGGGGAGCTGCCACAGTGGTTGCGGCGGTGCTCTCGCTGGCGCTGGTGATCCTGCTGTCCGTCGTCCTGCAGCTGGGTGCGGTCACCGTCGCCCGCCACCGGGCCGAAGGGGCGGCGGATCTCGCCGCGCTGGCCGCCGCCGCGTACGCGCCGCACGGCCAGCAGGTCGCGTGCGAGCGCGCGAACCGGGTCGCGAACGGGATGCGAGCCGAGCTCGCGGAGTGCAGGATGAACGGCTGGGACGCCCTCGTGACGGTCCGAGCCGATCTTCCCGCGTTCGTCCCGGGTGGGCGAAAGGCCAGCGCACGGGCTCGTGCCGGGCCGGAGGGCGACTGAACGGCGACCGATCGCTCCGGCCGCGACGAACGGTCGACGAGCGGTCGGGTGACCGGGATTTCACCCGAGCGAGCGGTCGTTCCGGCGCCGCTCGCCAGGATGATCTTTCGGTGCACGTGTTCCGGGCGGGAGCGTTCGTCGCGGCTCAGCTACCGGTCGTCGACTGGGGGTGTACTCGCCCGGTTCGAATGACGTTGATTAGTGGTGTGAGCGCAAGACCCAAGGTTCACGACAACGAGGTCGAGAATCAGGCGGCTGCCGAAGGTTCTGCCGGAGGTCCCCCCGAGCCGCCGGTCCGGCGCCCACTGTGGAACAAGGAGGCGGAGCAAATGCAACGGTCAGCGGACAGGTCGCAAAGCGCCTTCCGCGGCATCCCGGCCCATCCGGCCGGGCTGACCAGCAGCCGGATCGAACTTCGCGTGCAGGCAATCGGATTCGCCTCGCGAGGTTGGCCGGTGCTACCCGGAACCTACCCCGAAGGAGACGGCTGGACCGGCCGTCGCGGACGCCAGGAGACCGGCCTGCGGCCGGTGTACCGAGACTGGCAGGACCGCCTCGGCACCAACCCCGACGAGGTCACGTCCTGGTGGACGGAGCGGCCTTACAGCCTGCTGATCGCCACCGGAACCACGGTCGACGCCATCGAGGTCGACTCGAACCTCGGCCACCGTGCCGCGTCGGTGCTGCGCGCACTCGGCTTCCCGGTGCCGATCGTGGCCACCCCGGACGGCCGCTGGTACTTCCTGATGGCCGGTGGCGGCGAGCTCTACCCCGAGCTGGCCGACCAAGGCGGAATCCTGTTGCGCAGCAGCGGAAGCTGGGTGCCGATGCCCCCATCGGCCTACCCCGGCGGTGCGGTGCACTGGCGGGTCAAGCCGGAGGTCTGCGCCTGGCGGCTGCCCACCCCCGACTTCGTGCAGGATGCGCTCTGCACGGGTCTCGAACTCCTTGACAACAGCAGTTCCGAGAACGTGGCGGAATTTCTCGCAGCGGGCAGGTGACCGCCTGCCGACCGCGCTGGCGTCGACCGGATCGGCATCCGCGCCCCGGGCTCCCCGACACGACCGAAAGCGTCTCCTCCGAGCACGCACCAGCCCTTCGTGCTCAGCTCTCTTGTGGACGGTCGTGCAGCCCAGCCGATCCGCCGGCGCCGCCCCCGAGCGCGGCCGACACCGCATCGAGAACAGTCACCGCCCCCGCCTTGTCCAGCGGCTCGTTGCCGTTCCCGCACTTCGGCGACTGGACGCAGGACGGGCATCCAGCCGGGCAGTCGCAGGAAGCGATCGCTTCCCGCGTCGCGGCCAACCATGGGACCAATGCGGCATGACCGCGATCGGCGAATCCGGCCCCTCCCGGATGACCGTCGTGCACGAACACCGTTGCCTCCCCGGTGTCGGCGTGCAGCGCGGTGGAAACCCCGCCGATGTCCCATCGATCGCAGGTCGCGAACAGCGGTAGCAGGCCGATCGCCGCGTGCTCGGCGGCATGCAGCGCGCCGGGGATGCGCGCCGGATCCAGCCCGGCGCCCCCCGGCGCGCTGCTCACCAGCAGCTCGTCGCCGACCGTGTACCAGACCGCGCGGGTCATCAGGGTCTGCGCGGGGAGGTCCAGCGGAACCTGGTCCAGCACCGCCCCGGAGGGTCGTTTCCGCAGGTAGCCGACGACCTGCGAGGTGACTTCCACCTCGCCGAGGCAGACCGTGACGCCGCGCCCGGTGTCGTGCCGCTCGATGGTCCGCAGCACCGAGATGTCCACCACGTTGCGCGGCGAGGTCGTCCAATCGGGGCTTTCCTCGTGCACCAGCGCGATCCCGGTCTCCAGGTCCAGCTCGTCCACCACGAACGATTCGCCGCGGTGCAGGTACACCGCTCCCGGGTGCACCGTCCCGCAGGCCGAGTCCGGGTCCACGGTGCCGAGCATCCGCCCGGATTCGCCTTCCACGACGGCGATCGGATGCCCGCCGGCGCCCCGCAGCTCGACGTTCCGATGTGGACGCTCGCGGGAGGTCCAGAACCAGCCGTGCGAGCGCTTGCGCAGCACCCCGTCCGCCGTGAGCGCTGCCACGGCCCGGCGCGCCGGTTCGCCGCCGAAGACGCCGAAGGAGTCCTCGTCGAGCGGCAGCTCGGCGGCGGCGCAGGCCAGGTGCGGTTCGAGCACGTACGGATTGGTCGGGTCGAGCACCGTCGCCTCGACCGGGCGGTCGAGCACCGCGGCCGGGTGGTGCACCAGGTAGGTGTCCAGCGGGTCGTCCCGCGCGACGAAGACGACCAGGGCGCCGTCGCCGTCCCGCCCGGCGCGTCCGGCCTGTTGCCAGAAGGACGCGAGGGTGCCGGGGTATCCGGCGACCACGACGGCGTCGAGCCCGGAGATGTCGACGCCGAGTTCCAGTGCGTTGGTGGTGGCCACCGCGCGGAGCTCCCCCGAGAGCAAGGAACGCTCCAGCTCGCGGCGATCCTCGGGCAGGTAACCGCCTCGGTAGGCGGCCACCTTCGCGGCGAGCGATTCGTCCACATCGGACAGCGCGCGCTGCGCGAACAGCGCCGCCAGCTCCACGCCGCGCCGCGACCGGATGAACGCCAGCGTCCGGGCGTCCTCGATGACCAGCTCGGTCATGATCCGCGCCGCCTCGGTGCCGACCGCCCGGCGCACCGGGGCGCCGTTCTCGCCGATCATCTCGTCGAGCAGCGGCGGCTCCCAGAACGCGACCGTCCGGGCTCCGCGCGGCGACCCGTCGTCGGTCACGGCGCGGCACGAGACGCCGGTCAGGCGCTCGGCCAGGGATTCCGGGTCGGACACGGTGGCCGAGGCGAGCACGAAGACCGGGTCCGCGCCGTAGTACTGCGCGACGCGGCGCAGGCGGCGCAGCAGCAGTGCGACGTGCGAGCCGAACACTCCGCGGTAGGTGTGGCACTCGTCGACCACGATGTGGCTGAGCCGCCGGAAGAACCGCGCCCAGCGGCTGTGCCCGGGCAGCACGCCGTAATGCAGCATGTCCGGGTTGGTGAAGATCCACCGGCCGTGCGCGCGCACCCAGTCCCGCTCGACCTGCGGCGTGTCGCCGTCGTAGCTCGCCGCCCGCACCTCCGCCATGCCGAGCTCACCGATGGTGCGCAGCTGATCGGCGCCGAGCGCCTTCGTGGGGGAGAGGTACAGCGCGGTCGCGCGGTCGTCCTCGAGCAGCCGCGAGAGCACCGGTAGCTGGTAGACCAGCGATTTCCCGGAGGCCGTGCCGGTCGCGACGACCACGTGCTCGCCCGCCCGGACCGCCTCGGCTCCCTCGATCTGGTGCACCCACGGCTCCCGCGCGCCGCGCTCGCGGAACGCGTCCACCAGCCGCGGCGGGACCCACACCGGCCAGTCGGCGGTGCGGGCCGGGCGGGTGGGCAGGTGCGCGACATGGCGCAACGGTGTTTCGTCGGCCGGAATGCCGGCTACCGCGCGGTCGAGTAACCGCCGCCCCTTGTCCTGGTCCGCTGCGCGCACGCTAGCGAGCCTCGCACAACGCCGATCGCGCACCGCGCACGCGTTCCCGGTTCCCGCATCCGTGTCGGTATCGCTCGATCGGTTGGTTCTTGCCCCGGGACGGGGCGGTGGCGCTGACTCCGGCGGTGACCAGGTGGACCGTCGAGGTCGTGCGTCATACCCCATGTAACCCGTTTGGGCCAAATCAACCTTTGCCCAATTGGGTGATCAAGTACCCATCTGTATCGATTCTTTAGTAACAGAATCCCACGTCGTGACGAGGTGCGTATCACACCGTGAGGTAAGCCACTTGTGGCCTGAATAGACTCCCGAGCCACGACGTCGCCACGGACGGCCAGCAACCGATCACCGGCCGTACCGGGCGGGGCCGCCTACCGCGCACCGGAGCCCGTCGAGCGTTGCGGGAACCCCGGTGCTGAACCGAGCACAACCCAGGAGGACGGATGTCCCTGCTCACCCCGGTCCAGCACGGCTGGGCCCAGGGCGCTGCACCACCGAGCTCGCAAACCCGGATGGACCTCGCCCAAAAAGCCACCGGTATCGAGCTCGGCGGCGCCGACTACGTCGTCGTCGGCGCGGTGATGGTGATCGCCCTGGCCGCCCTGGCCTTCGGCTACGTCCTGATCAAGGAGGTGCTGTCCGCCGGCCAAGGCACGGCCAAGATGCAGGACATCGCCAAGGGCGTGCAGGAAGGCGCCTCGGCCTATCTGAACCGGCAGTTCCGCACCCTGGCGATCTTCGCCGTGATCGTGTTCCTGGTGCTGTTCGCGCTGCCCTCGGAGAGCACCGGCGAGACGATCGGGCGATCGATCTTCTTCCTGTTCGGCGCCGCGTTCTCGGCCACCATCGGCTACCTCGGCATGTGGCTGTCCACCCGCGCGAACGTGCGCGTTGCGGCGGCCGCCCGCGAGGCAGGTGAGGGGCGCGAGAAGGCGATGCGGGTCGCGTTCCGCACCGGCGGCGTGGTCGGCATGATCACCGTCGGCCTCGGCCTGTTCGGCGCCGCGCTGGTGGTGCTGGTCTACGCCGGCGGCGCCCCGCGCGTGCTGGAGGGCTTCGGCTTCGGCGCGGCCCTGCTGGCGATGTTCATGCGGGTCGGCGGCGGCATCTTCACCAAGGCCGCCGACGTGGGCGCCGACCTGGTCGGCAAGGTCGAGCAGAACATCCCGGAGGACGACCCGCGCAACGCCGCCACGATCGCCGACAACGTCGGCGACAACGTCGGTGACTGCGCTGGCATGGCGGCCGACCTGTTCGAGTCCTACGCGGTCACCCTGGTCGCCTCGCTGATCCTGGGCACCGCCGCGTTCGGCCTGCACGGGCTGCTGTTCCCGCTGATCGTGCCCGCGCTGGGCGTGATCACCGCGGTGATCGGCGTCTACATCACCAAGGCCCGCGCCGGCGAGAGCGCGCTGACCGCGATCAACCGGTCGTTCTACATCTCGGCGGGCATCTCCGCGGTGCTCTGCGTGATCGCCGCGCTGCTGTACCTGCCGAGCTCGTTCGGCGAGCTCACCGGCGTCTCCGAGGAGATCCGCGCCACCGGCGGCAACCCGGCGGTGATCGCGCTGGTCGCGGTGATCATCGGCATCCTGCTCGCGGTGATCATCCTCAAGCTCACCGGGTACTTCACCGCCACCGAGCACCGCCCGGTGCGCGACGTCGGCAAGTCGTCGCTGACCGGTGCGGCCACGGTGATCCTCTCGGGCCTGTCGGTGGGCTTCGAGTCCGCCGTCTACACCGCGCTGATCATCGGCGCAGCGGTGTTCGGCGCGTTCCTGCTGTCCGGTTCGCTGCCGGTGGCGCTGTTCGCCATCGCACTGGCCGGCTGCGGCCTGCTGACCACCGTCGGCGTGATCGTCGCGATGGACACCTTCGGCCCGGTCAGCGACAACGCGCAGGGCATCGCCGAGATGTCCGGTGACGTCGAGGGCGAGGGCGCGAAGATCCTCACCGAGCTGGACGCCGTCGGCAACACCACCAAGGCGATCACCAAGGGCATCGCGATCGCGACGGCGGTGCTGGCCGCGACCGCGCTGTTCGGGTCCTACACGGACGCGATCGGCGTCGCGCTGGCCGATGTGGCTGGGCAGCTGAACGTCTCCGAGTTCTTCGTCTACGCACCCAACGTGCTGGTTGGCCTGATCATCGGGGCGGCCGTGGTGTTCCTGTTCACCGGGCTGGCGATCAACGCGGTGTCCCGCGCCGCCGGGGCCGTGGTCTACGAGGTGCGCCGGCAGTTCAAGGACAAGCCGGGGATCATGGACGGCTCGGAGCGTCCCGAGTACGGCAGGGTCGTCGACATCTGCACCCGCGACTCGCTGCGCGAGCTGACCACCCCGGGTCTGCTCGCGGTGCTGGCGCCGATCGCGGTCGGCTTCGGCCTGGGCGTCGGCCCGTTGGCCGGCTACCTCGCCGGTGCGATCGCGACGGGCACCCTGATGGCGATCTTCCTGGCCAACTCCGGTGGTGCCTGGGACAACTCGAAGAAGCTGGTCGAGGACGGCTACCACGGTGGCAAGGGTTCCGAGGCGCACGGCGCCACGGTCATCGGCGACACCGTCGGTGACCCGTTCAAGGACACCGCTGGGCCGGCGATCAACCCGCTGCTGAAGGTGATGAACCTCGTGTCGTTGCTGATCGCACCGGCCGTGGTGACCTTCTCCGTGGGCGCGGACGCGAACCCGGCGGTGCGGTACGGCATCGCGGTCGTCGCGGTCGTGGTGATCATCGCGGCGGTGGTGGTCTCCAAGCGCCGTTCCACGGCGATCGCGGAGTCATCCACCACGGACGACAAGGCGGTCAACGGCGCGGCCTGACGCGTCGGCGGTGCGGCGAACGGACCGTTCACCTCTGCTACCGAGGCGGGCAGTCCGTTCGCTCCGATCGCGATAGCGGTGCGGATCTGGAAGGGCGCTGTCCCCGAGCGGGGCGGCGCCCTTTTCGTGCGCTGGGGTTTCGCCGGATGGGTGACCCCGCCTTCGGGGGCGCGGTGGGCGGTGGGGGAGAGTCTGTCAGCGCACGCCGAAGGCAACTCCGATCTCTGCGAGGAGTGCGCATGAAGATCCGCTCGACGTCCATCGCGGTGCTCGCCGCCGTCCCCCTGGCGCTCGCCGGGTGCGCGGCAGGCCCGGCCCAGGCCCCGGCTCCCGCCCCACCGCCGAAGGCGGCCGCCCCGAGCCCGGAGGGAGTCGCGTGGGCGGGCCGGATGTGCGGGCTGGTGGGTGGCTTCGCCGCCTCCCAGCAGCAGCTGCCGGGTGTGGACAAGACGAACACGGCCACGGTCAAGAAGACGGTGATCGAACGCATCGACTCGGCGGTGCGCTCCGCCGACGACACCATCAACGGCCTGCGGGGCCTCGGGCCGGCGCCGATCGCGGGCGCGGACGCGGTCAACGACGGCTTCCAGCAGGGCTTCACGCAGGTCCGCGACCTGCTGGGGTCGGCGGCCGAGAAGGCGAAGCAGGTCGATCCGACCAACGAGAAGAGCTTCCAGGAGGGCATGGCCGCGATGCAGCAGGAGCTGCAGAAGGGCCAGCAGCTGGACCTCAAGGACGAGCTGGCGGCGCTGGAACAGAACGAGGAGCTCAAGGCGGCCTCGCGGCAGGCCCCGGAGTGCAAGCAGTTCTTCACCCCGCCCCAGCAGCAGCCCCCGCGCTGACCGGTCGAGGGCCGTGAGCGAGCGCTCACGGCCCTTCGCGCGCTCCTCGTGGCGCAAAAGGGTGGATGTGCTGGCCAAGGTCGAACTGCTGTTCTAGCATGCGGGCCGTGGACCAGCTGTCCTTCTACTCGGCCGAGGCGCGGCAGCCAGACGTCGCCGACCTCGCGGGCATGCTGTGCGGTCCAGGGCAGGCGGTCGGTTTCGGCCGCGGCACCGCGGCCCGGCTGTCCGTGGTGGTCGACGCCGAATGGCGCGCCCGCACCCTCGTCGCGGCCTGCGCCGAGCGCGGCGTGGAGGCCGAGCTCGGCCGCTCCGAAGAAGGCCGCCCGCTGATCCGCACCGCGTTCCGCGCCGACCTCACCGGCCTCGCCGCCCGCTGGCTGCGCGGCGCCGTGAAGTCGGTCCCGCCGGACTTCGTCCCGGACGGCGCCGCCCTCCGGCTCTGGGCGCTGACCGCCGGCTCCGCCGAGCCCGCCGGCTACCGCCTCGGCCTCGACCCGCACGCGCCCGACACGCATTCGCCGCTGGTCGCGGCGCTGCGCGGCTGCGGCCTCCCGGCGAAGCCGGTCGGCCCGCGAGCCGGCGGACCGGCGCTGCGCGTGACCGGTCGACGCGGGCTCGCCCGCCTCGCCGAGCTCGTCGGTCCGATGCCCGATGGTGCGATCGAGCGAACGTGGCCGCTGGTGTCCTGACCGGTTTGACGCACATCACGCCAGGTCACGCAACGGAACACCACAGTCACCCGATACGTTCGTAGAAGAAGACGTGGACGAGTCTCAGCGTGTTATGTGCAACCCTGTGCCTTCCCGGCGTGCTGCGAATCGGCGCATAAGGGGCACACTGAGGAACTTGTCGGGTAGCACCGGGTGCAATGGAAGCCTCCGGAAGAAGAGAGCAGGTAAGCGTGGCTGGGTCGACACGGACGAAGAAGGCCGGCGGGACCGGCCGGGCTTCGGGGTCCCCCAACGGGGCTGGCTCCGCGGGTCGGCGCTTGGTGATCGTCGAGTCGCCTGCGAAGGCCAAGAAGATCGCCTCCTATCTTGGCTCGAACTTCATCGTCGAGTCTTCCCGCGGCCACATCCGGGACCTGCCGAAGAACGCCAAGGACGTGCCGGAGAAGTACAAGGGCCAGGCGTGGGCCCGGCTGGGCGTCGACGTCGACAACGACTTCGAGCCGCTGTACCTGGTGAGCTCGGACAAGAAGGCGACGGTCACCGAGCTCAAGGACGCGCTCAAGCAGGTCGACGAGCTCTACCTCGCGACGGACGGTGACCGCGAGGGCGAGGCGATCGCCTGGCACCTGCTGGAGACGCTGAAGCCGAAGGTGCCGGTGCGCCGGATGGTGTTCCACGAGATCACCGAGTCGGCGATCCAGGCGGCCGCCGCGAACCCGCGCGACCTGGACCACGACCTGGTGGACGCGCAGGAGACGCGCCGCATCCTGGACCGGCTGTACGGCTACGAGGTCAGCCCGGTGCTGTGGAAGAAGGTCATGCCGAAGCTGTCGGCGGGCCGCGTGCAGTCGGTGGCGACCCGGATCGTGGTCGAGCGGGAGCGCGAGCGGATCAGGTTCGTCCCGGCCGAGTACTGGGACATCTCCGCGACGATGGACGCCGGCGCGGACGCCTCGCCGCGTCGCTTCGGCGCGCGCCTGGTCAACGTGGACGGCGCGAAGCTGGCCACCGGTCGCGACTTCGGCCCGGACGGACGGCTGAAGAACGCCGACACGAGGGTGCTGACCGAGCAGGAGGCGCGCAGCCTCGCCGCGGCGCTCGGCGACGTGGAGCTGCACGTCTCCAGCGTCGAGGAGAAGCCGTACACGCGGAAGCCGTACGCGCCGTTCATGACCTCCACGCTGCAGCAGGAGGCCAGCCGCAAGCTGCGGTTCTCGGCCGACCGCACGATGCGCACGGCGCAGCGGTTGTACGAGAACGGTTACATCACCTACATGCGTACCGACTCGACGACGCTGTCCGAGACGGCGATCAACGCGGCGCGCAACCAGGCCCGGGACCTCTACGGCGACCAGTACCTGTCGCCGCAGCCGCGGCAGTACACCCGCAAGGTCAAGAACGCCCAGGAGGCGCACGAGGCGATCCGCCCGGCGGGCGAGAGCTTCCGCACCCCGGGCGAGGTCGCGGGCGAGCTGCGCAACGACGTCGACGGCTACAAGCTCTACGAGCTGATCTGGCAGCGCACCATCGCCTCCCAGATGGCCGACGCGAAGGGCACCACGCTGTCGGTGCGCATCACCGGCACCGCGACCAGCGGCGAGGAGTGCACGTTCGCCGCGTCCGGTCGCACGATCACCTTCGCCGGGTTCCTGAAGGCCTACGTCGAGGCCGTCGACTCGGAGGCCGGCGGGGTCGCCGACGACGCCGAGTCGCGGCTGCCGCAGCTGGTGCAGGACCAGGCGATCACCGCGCCGGAGCTGTCGCCGGACGGGCACACCACCAACCCGCCGCCGCGCTTCACCGAGGCCAGCCTGGTGAAGACGATGGAAGAGCTGGGCATTGGGCGCCCGTCGACCTACGCGTCGATCATCAGCACCGTGCAGGAGCGCGGCTACGTGTGGAAGAAGGGCTCCGCCCTAGTCCCCTCGTGGATCGCCTTCGCCGTGGTCGGGCTGCTGGAGAAGCACTTCGGCCGGCTGGTGGACTACGACTTCACGGCCGCGCTGGAGGACGAGCTGGACCGCATCGCCGAGGGGCGCGAGGAGCGGACCAGCTGGCTGTCCGGTTTCTACTTCGGCGGCGACGTGGGGCCGGAGGGCTCCATCGGTCGCGCCGGCGGGCTGAAGAAGCTGGTCGGTTCCGGGGTCGAGGAGATCGACCCGCGGGAGATCAACTCCATCCCGATGTTCAACGACGACGAGGCCCGCACCGTCTACGTGCGGGTCGGCCGCTACGGCCCGTACCTGGAGCGCACGCTCGCCGACGCCTCGTCGCAGCGCGCGAACCTGCCGGACGACCTGCCGCCGGACGAGCTCACCGTGGAGATCGCGGAGAAGCTGTTCGCCACCCCGATGGAGGGCCGCAGCCTCGGCACCGACCCGGAGTCCGGGCACGAGGTCGTCGCGAAGGAAGGCCGGTTCGGGCCGTACGTCACCGAGGTGCTGCCCGAGGGCAACAAGAACAAGCCGCGCACCGGCAGCCTGTTCAAGCACATGTCGCTGGACACCGTGACGCTCGACGACGCGCTGAAGCTGCTGTCGCTGCCGCGGGTCGTGGGCAAGGATCCGGAGTCCGGCAACGAGATCACCGCGCAGAACGGCCGCTACGGCCCGTACCTGAAGAAGGGCACGGACTCGCGGTCGCTGGAGACCGAGGACCAGATCTTCTCGATCACGCTGGAAGCGGCGCTCAAGATCTACGAGCAGCCGAAGCAGCGCGGTCGGCGGGCGGCCGCGGCCCCGCTGCGGGAGCTCGGCGAGGAGCCGGACACCGGCAAGCCGCTGGTGATCAAGGACGGTCGCTTCGGCCCGTACGTCACCGACGGCGAGACGAACGCCTCGCTGCGCAAGGGCGATGACGTCGAGTCGTTGACCATGGATCGCGCGGTGGAGCTGCTCGCGGAGCGGCGCGCCAAGGCCCCGGCGAAGAAGAAGGCGCCGGCGAAGAAGGCCCCGGCCAAGAAGACCGCCGCGAAGTCGACGGCTTCGAAGACGACGGCCGCGAAGACGACGGCCGCGAAGAAGCGGGCGAGTTCCACTTCGAAGTCCTCCTGATCCTGGTGTTCCGCCGCCCCGAGGCGGAAACTTCCGGTTATCGGAAGCCCCGGGGAGGCGGACATGCGGGATGCCTTGCACGGTCTCGACGGCACGCAGCCGTTGCCGCCCTGGCCGGTTCGTCAGGATGCCCTGTTCGGCACGTTCGCGGTGCCACAGCAGCGGGCCGCGCCGCCGCAACCCTGGACGCCGCCTACAACGGCGGAGGACGTGCGCAGGCCGATTCGACGCCGTCGCGCTCCGACGGCCAGCCCCCAGACACCTCGTCTTGAGCCGCCGGGGGAGAGGCCGCGCCGCACGCCGGGTGCGGTCGTGGGCTTCCTGATCGTGTTGGCCGTCGCGGTGCTCGTCGCCCTGGCGGTGCTGCGCCGGGTTCTCGAAGGGTTCTCCGGTTGACCGCAGGCCGGTCGGTGCCGCCCCGTACAGTCTGGGTGTTCGCGAAGTACTGGAGGCGACGTGATGCAAACCGACGCTCCGGACGTGCCCGGCACCGGGGTGTGGGCGGAGGTCGTCGGACAGCCCGACGCGGTGCGGACGCTCTACACGGCCGCGCGCGCTGCTCATCGCCAGGTGCGGGGCGAGCCGGTTCCGCCGGGTTCGATGACCCACGCATGGCTGTTCACCGGGCCGCCCGGTTCGGGCCGGTCGATCGCGGCTCGCGCTTTCGCCGCCGCTTTGGAGTGCTCCGATACCGAGCAGCCGGGCTGCGGGCACTGCCCGGCGTGCCGGACGGTGCTGCACGGCACGCACGCCGACGTTCGGCTGGTGGCGCCCGAAGGACTGTCGATCTCGGTCGCGGAGATGCGGGCTCTCGTGCAGGCCGCGGCGCGGCGTCCGACCACCGGCCAGTGGCGCATCGTGCTGATCGAAGATTCCGACCGCCTCACCGAGGGTGCGGCGAACGCGCTGCTCAAGGCGGTGGAGGAGCCGCCGCCGAGGACCGTGTTCCTGTTGTGCGCGCCGTCCGATCACCCCGAAGACGTGTCCGTCACGATCCGCTCCCGGTGCCGCGTGGTGCAGCTGCGCACGCCGTTGGCCGGCGCGATCGCAGAGGTGCTGCACGAGCGCGACGGCGTGGACGCGGAGCTCGCGCAGTGGGCGTCGTCGGTGTGCGGCGGGCACATCGGCCGGGCGCGGCGGCTGGCGACCGACGAGGAGGCGCGGGAGCGGCGCGAATCGGTGCTGCGGATCCCGATGGGGCTGCGCCGGTTCTCGGACGTGTTCACGGCCGCCACCGGGCTGGTGAAGCTGGCCGAGACGGAAGCGGTCACCGCGAACGAGGACCGCAACGAGGCTGAGAAGGAAGAGCTGAAGACCGCGATGGGCGCGGGCGGCACCGGCAAGGGCACGGCGTCGGCGACCC
Organism: Saccharopolyspora shandongensis; assembly: GCF_900106995.1. Classification (GTDB taxonomy): domain Bacteria; phylum Actinomycetota; class Actinomycetes; order Mycobacteriales; family Pseudonocardiaceae; genus Saccharopolyspora; species Saccharopolyspora shandongensis. The sequence continues at coordinate 116,259 of NZ_FNOK01000020.1, read as the reverse complement.
GCGGCGCGAACGCGGCGCTGAAAGAGCTTGAGAAGCGCCAGAAATCCCGCGCCACCCGTTCCCAGCGCGACGCGCTGGACCTGGCGCTGGTCGACCTGGCGGGCTTCTACCGGGACGTGCTGGTGGTGCGCACGGGTTCGACGGCGCCGCTCAACCACCCGGATTTCGAGCGCTCGGTGGCGAAGGCGGCCGGGGAGTGGACGTCGGAATCGGCGCTGCACCGCCTCGACGCGGTCCTGGAATGCCGCCTCGCGCTGACCCAGAACGTGAAGCCCATCATCGCGGTGGAGGCCATGCTAGCCACCCTCTACACCGGCTGATTCCACAGTGGACGTTCCGGGTTCGATGCGGTCGAGTGCCTGGTAGAACCTGGTCAGGTGCGCGCTGCCCCGCCAGGACGGCTCGAAGGACGTGGCGCAGGACGAACGGCGGGCCCGTCATGGCCAGTACCGGAACGTGAACGTCGCCAGCAGGAGCAGGAACAGGATTCCCAGCACCACGAGGCATCCGGCACCGTCGGTCTTCTTCGCGCGGAGCTCGACGCGGCCGCCGGGCGGCGTGCCCGGATGGTGGTGGTCGTAGTGCTCGATCTGCTCCTCGGCTCCCGCCGACTCGGTGAGCCAGGGCGTCCGGTAGTCGCATTCCTCGCACCAGTAACGGAATTCGTCGTCGGCCATGCCGTTCCCCCCGTGATGCGCTGGTCGGTCGGACGCCTCCCCGCCGCCCGACCGACCAGACCCCCGGTCATCAGGGGTGCTGAAGGCGTTGCATGATCAGCGAGACGTAGTGGTCCATGTCCTTCTGCAGGCAGGGCACCGAGGCGTGCTTCCCGGTGCAGCCCGGCGCCCACGTGCTGCCGTCGCCGTAATCCGCGAAGTAGTGCGGGATTCCGGCGGTGTTCAGGTTCGCCGCGGTCACCAGGTTGGTGTCCCTGGCCACGCTCTCGACGATGGCTTGGGGCGGGTTGACGGTCAGGTCGCCGCCGTTGCCGGTGTACATGGCCACGCCCATGCCGCGCAGCGACTCGACGTGCTGGGCGGGGCTCTGCGCGTTCCACACCACGTCGAGGGGCCAGACCGGCGAGCCGAAGATCGCGTCGGCCGCGACGGTCGGCGTGCCCGAATCCGGCAGCAGCTCGGTGCCGATCACCGCCGCCCGCTGGGCCTGGTTGAGCAGGTCGAGGCCGCCGGAGAAGCTGCCGACGTAGCTGAACAGCTCCGGCCGGTGCTCGGCGTAGTGGAACGCGCCGAACCCGCCCATCGAGTGGCCGACGATGGCGCGGCCCTCCCTGTCGGGGATGGTCCGCAGGTTCGCGTCGATCAGCGGGATGACCTGGTCGAGGTGGAAGTTCTCCCAGTTCTGCGGGCCCAGCCCGCCGGGGTTCACCCAGTTCGAGTACCAGCTGCGAACCCCGTTGGGGTGCACCGTGATCAGCGGCGCGTCCTTGGTCGCCTGCTCGGTGATCTGCTGGTTGACCTGGGTGTTCGCCCGGTCGGGATTGCCGTGCAGCGAGTACAGCACCGGGTAGCGGTCGGCGTTGCCGCCGTAGCCCTCGGGCAGGGTGACCATGATGTCGTGTTGCCCCGCGGTCTGGCCCGGCAGCAGCGTGGGGTTCGGAACCTGGTCGGAGGTCACGGAGAAGACGAACGTCCGCTGGGCGTCGTCGACCCACTCGGGCTGGCGGACGACCGTCAGGCCGAAACCGTCGTCGAGGCGCGGCGGTTCGGTCTCGGCGGTGGCGATGGGAGTCGATGCCGCGGCCAGGCCGGCCGCCATCGCGACGGCCCACCACAGCGATTTCCGGAAACGGGTCATGCGGTTCCCCTGTCGAAGGCTGACCTCGCCGCCTCGGCGAGCGCCGGCCGCCAGGTTCCGGCCAGCACTGCAGATCATGTTGTTCGCGCTGGTCAGCGGGCCAGGGCACGAACCGGCCAAATACGGCCGGTCCGCCCGTTGTTCGCGCTAAGGTCCCCGAGCCAGGACATGCCCGACTCGAGAGGCGCCGAAGTGACGAGCCGGTTCGGTCCGCTACTGCGTCAGCTGCGACGTCAGGCGGGATTGACGCAGGAGCAGCTGGCGGAGCGATCCGGAGTCGGCGTGCGGACCATCCGCCGGCTGGAGAACAACTCGCCCACCGATCCCCGCATCGGCACCGTGAAGCTGTTGGCAGACGCACTGGACCTCGCGCCGGACAAGCGCCGGGAACTGCTGGCCGAAGTCGGCGACGTTCCGGCCGAGGACGCCGCCGAGACTCGGGAGGCGGCGGAGCCTCTCGTGCCGCGCGATGCGCTGACCGAAGCCGCCGATCAACTCGCGCAGGTGGTCGCCGCCCGCTGGCGGCGCGAGGAGGAGCAGCGCCGGATCCACGACCCGTTCCCACTGCCGGTGCGGTGGCAGCCGGTGTCCGCGGACCTGACCGACCATTCCGACAACATCCACCGCGTTCCGCCCGGATCCACGGCGGATCCGCTGGATCTGACCGGCGACCTGACCGAGATCGCGGACGTCTACCGGCGAATCCCGTCCGGCCGGTTGGTGGTGCTGGGGCGCGCCGGATCCGGGAAGACGATCCTGGCGCTGCGCTTCACCCTGGACTACCTGCGGACGCGCGACGGCGCCGACCCGGTGCCGGTGGTCTTCAGCGTCGGATCGTGGGACCCGGCGGTCACCGCGCTGCGGGACTGGCTGATCGACCAGCTCCTCCGCGACTACCCGGGCCTGGTCGCGAGCGCCCCCGGCGGGTCGACGCTGGCCGCCGCGCTGGTCGAAACCGGCCGTGTGCTGCCGGTTCTCGACGGGTTCGACGAGATCGCCCACGGCCTGCACCAGAGCGCGGTGGAAGCACTCAACACCACGTCGCTGCCGCTGCTGCTGACCAGCCGCCCCGGCGAGTTCGCCGCGGCCGTCGAGGCGACCGCCCTGGCCGGAGCCGCCGGCGTCGAGCTGGTCGAACTCGGCCGCGCCGACCTGATCAACTACCTGCCGCGCACCACGCGTCGGGGCACCGCCTGGGATTCCGTCCTGGACGAGCTGCGCGAACGCCCGGACAGCGAGGCGAGCGCCAACCTCGCCGCGGTGCTGAGCACGCCGCTGATGGTCGGCCTCGCCCGAACCGTCTACAGCGAGTCCGGAGCGGATCCGGCGATCCTGCTGGACACCACCCGGTTCCCGACGCCGGAGGCCCTCGAAGACCACCTGCTGGCCAGCTTCGTGCCCGCCGTCTACCGCCCGCGGCCGTCCACCGGGCGCCGGGACTGGGATCCGGACCGGGTCCGGCACTGGCTGGGCTACCTCGCCAACCACCTGGATCGTCTCGACACCGGCGATCTCAAGTGGTGGCTGCTCGGCACCTCGCTGCGTCGCTCGTCGCGCATCCTCGCCGTCGTGCTGGCGTCCGCGTTGGTCACCGCCGTCGTCGATGCGCTCGTCGTCCTGTCCTCCAACGCGATGCAGTACGGAATCGGGTTGGCGATGGTCGACGGACTGCTGACCGGGGCCGAACTCGGGCTGGCCTTCGGGCTGCTGTACGGGCTCCTGGTCGTGTACGGCGGGGTCGGATTCGAGCCGTCCCGGATGCAGGTGCGGTTGCTGGGCCGGAGCGGGCGAACCGGCCGACGCGCCCGCACCGCGGGCATCAGGTTCGGGGCCGGGCTGTTGGGCGGGTTCGTGGTGGCGCTCGGGTACGCGCCCGTGAGCACGTTCATGCGCACGGTCCGCAGCGAGTCACCGTTCCCGGACGACGTGGCGGTCAAGCTGACGCTCGTCAACTTCCTCGTGTTCGGGCTCATCTTCGGCCTGGCGCTCGGGACGGGGCTCGCGCTCGTGTCCGTGCTGGAGACGCCCCTCGACATCAACTCCGCCGCCACCCCGATGGGCATGCTGGCCGCGAACCGTTCGGCGGTGGTGCGCCAGACCGCGCTGTTCGCGCCCCTGGCCGTGCTCCTGATCGCCGTCGGCGGACGGCTGGTCGTCGATCTCCTCCAGGGTTCGCTGGGCCCGCTCAGCTGGCCGCTGCTCGACGGGCTCATCGTCGGCGCCGTGGGCGGGATCAGCGGAGCGATCGCCTACGCCGCGGCGTTCACCGCCTGGGGGCAGTGGGTTCTCCTGGCACGCGTCTGGCTGCCGGTGACGGGTCGGCTTCCCTGGCAGGTGACGGCTTTCCTGGAGGACGCGTACCGCCGAGGAGTGCTACGCCAGGCCGGCGCCGTCTACCAGTTCCGGCACGCCCGGCTCCAAGCCCACCTCGGCCGTGCCTACCGAGCCCAGCACGCCACGCCGGCGCGCCTCGGCCCAGCCACCGATCGCTCCGCTGTCTGAACCGTTCGTCGGGCCGGGCTGGGTGCCAGGCTGTCGGGCCTCATGCGTGCCCACGTCTGGTTCTGGAACGGACCCTGAAATCGGAGCTTCGGTCGCGTGAGCCGTCCAATTTCGCCTAAAATTGGGACTTCCGGCGTCGCTCAAGCGGGATCACGTAGTACGAGCTGCTGGTCAGGGCGAGCGGCGGAACGTCCGGGAGGTGGGCCGACGGGCCGGTCCCGGCCGGCGGCGCGACCGCCGCCGAGCCGTCGCAGTCCACGCCGCCGGCCGGAGCGCCGGCGCGGACGATCTGCTCGCCGAAGGTGATCTGCACCAGCGAAGTCGGCAGCCCCACCGGGTGGCCGCGCAGCAGCTGCAGGTCGAAGAGCTTCGCCGCCGCCCGGACCTCGGTTCCGACGACGTCGTGCCGGAGCTCCCCGACGCTCATCCGCAGCACACCGGCGTCCACGATCCGCCGGCCCAGCCCGGGCAGCGGTAGGTCCAGGTCCGGATGCGCCGCATCGAGCACGCCGAGTTCCTTGCCGCCCTGGCTGACCCGCAGCACCGGCGCCTGGTAGTCCACAGTGGACGTCGAGGGGGCGCCGGTGGCCGTGGCGATCAGTCGGGGCTCGCCGACGACGTCGACGCGGATCTCCTGGGAGGTTCCGGCGAACAGTCGAACGCTCGCAACCTGCAGCGTCGAGGTCGACTGCACGGCCTTACCGGTCTGCCCGGCGACGGACACCAGCTGCACGTTGGAATGCGCGTTGACGACGTCCGGCACGTGCAGCAAGGACCCGGTGCCGTCCGCGGTAGGTGCTCCGCTCAGGAGCCCGTCCAGCGACAGCCCGCCGGGCAGCGCGTTGACCGCCGAAGCGCTGCCCAGCGACATCTGGGCATCGGCGATCGGCGACACGCACGGCCCGACCTGCTCGTCCCAGCGCGCATGCACGCTGCCGTCCAAGCCGCCGAGCTTGACCAGCTGATCCGCCGGCGACGCGGGCATGGGGAGCCCGCCGCTGGTCGGCGCGGCGTGATCGGGCAGCGCGGTCTGCGCCAGCCCGGTCGGCAGCTGCGGCGTCTTGCCGAACAGCGCCACGCCGAACGGCGAGGCTTCGGCGATGGCCCGCTCGTGGGCGAAGAAAGCGGTGGAGTTCGCCTGCGCGATCGCCCGGCCCATCCCTGCCTCGGCCACGGACTGCTTGGGCAGCTGCTCCTCGAACTCGGGATCGTCGATGACGGAGTCGGTCGGCACGGTGTCCGGCAGGATGCGCACGATCCCGACCATGGTGCCGGCGTCGGCGACGATCGGACCGGGAACCGGGGTCGGCTCGGACGCCGGAGGCTGCCCGGGGTTCTCGGGCGCGGGGATCGGCGTGGTCGGCGGCGTGCTCTGCGCGAAGGCGGCAGGCAGGGACAACCCGGCCAGTGCCAACCCCACGGCGGAACACGTGCTGAAGCGGCGAAACGCCCGCATCCGGCGACCTCCCGGTCGAGTGACAGGAATCACTGCCGATCCAACGAGTCGAAGCCGACGAGGTGACGGAAGAAGTTGACGAGAGCGCCCGGCAAGAGGTGGCTTCCCGCCGAAGCCGGAGCATCGGAGCTGCCCAGCTAGGGCGCTGACCAGGGCAAACCTGGAGGGTGTGGACCGGTGGGGGTCGAGAACGCCCTCGGGTCCGGGCCAGCTACACTTGACCACGCAACGCCGCCTTAGCTCAGTCGGCTAGAGCGACGCACTCGTAATGCGTAGGTCAAGGGTTCGATTCCCTTAGGCGGCTCCGCAGCGGTCAACCCGCTGACCTGCGGCGGGAGAAGAGATCGATGATCTCGGCTCCCGCCGCAGTGTCGTTTTCGTGGAGCAGATATGGAGCAGGCTCCGGCTCCGATTTCGAGATCTCGGGTGGCTGGCCGAGGACGGCGCGCACCTGGTCCCACTGCGTGTCCGCCAGATGTGCGTAACGCTCCGTGGTCGCTACCGAGGCGTGGCCCAGCAGCACGGACAAGGTTTTGATCGACACTCCGTCCTGAACGAGCCAGGACGCGTAGGTGTGTCGCAGGTCGTGCGGTGTCACGCCTACAAGACCTGTCGCCTTGACGATCGGATTCCACGGGTCGCGGTCGTCGACTTCGACGTCCATCACGGCAACGGCACGCAGGACATCTTCTGCGCGGACCCGAACGTGCTGGCCGTCAGTCTGCATCAGGACCAGCTCTTCCCCGCGGACTCGGCTGCACGAGAACGGAACCGGTGAGGGGATCGGCGCCAACCTCAACATCCCGCTGCCCCCGGGTTCGGGCCATGGCGATGAACAGGTTCATCGAGTCGTCGCGGCCGAGTAGCCAGATGTTCGCTGCGCTGGTGTCGGCGATGAGCGATCTGCTTGTGACCGACGGCGCGCGGCGCCGGGTGCGAGTGGAGATCGAGCGGGAGCAGGCGGCGCCGAGCACGGGGGTGTCAGCGTTGGAGGAGTACCGCAAGCAGCTGGGCGGCTCTCCGAAGATGTGACGCACTCGATGGCAGGCATGACGAGCAGCGCTCATTTCGTGTGGGCACGCAGCAAAAGTCCTGTGACGCGGTGCGCCACAGGACTTTTATTGGTCTGATTCCCCGGCTGAGATTTTGGGTCAGACCTGCGGAGTCATCGCCCAGGCGTCGGCCGAGGACCCGTACGTGTGGACGTTTCCGCCCTTGGACGCACGGAAGCTGCCGCTCTGGATCCAGAACGTGGACGGGCCCTGGATGCCGAAAACGTTGATCTGCTCGACATTGTTGCTGGAGCCCAAGTTGTTGAAGTCGCGGCACTCACCAGCGTTCACGATGGTCGTTGTCATCCCGCCCCGCGAAGGGAACTCCACGTAGGACGCGTAGTTGCCCTTCGAGCACACGGTAAGTGAACCGGCGCCGGCGGCCGAAGCGGGCGCCGTGAGGCCCAGCGCGGCGCCCGATGCCAGGACTCCGACAGCCATAGCCGAAAGACTTGCTCGCTTGAGAATCTTCGCCAAAGCCATGACTTTCTCCGTTTCAGGTTTTCAATGTCGAGTCACTATTTGTGCGGCCGCATGGGAAGGGTATCCCGGCAAGATCAACTTCTCTACAGGTGTGTACGAATCTGCCCAAATGGGCACGAATGTGTTTCCTTCCAGGGTGTTGCCGGACTTTTCCAGGGTCGCGCTGTACGTGTCGTGATGGCGAGGGGAGGTGATTGCCCGTGACAGCTCTTGATGACTCTACGTTTGCGCCGGTTCTGATCGGCCTCCAGGAGGTGCCGGAACGCACGCTTGGCTGGGAACTTCTCGCCTGGACGGCGGACTTTCTGAGGCAGCCCGATGGGGAGAACGCCGGGCAGCCCTGGCGGTTCACCCGGGAGCAAGCGCCTTTTTCTTTTGAACTGGTTCGCCGTGGATGAGCGGGGTCGTTTCGCGGCGGTTGACGAAGTACGACCACATCGGCATCGGTAAGGAAACCCGCGACAGCAAAAGGAAAATCGACGCCGCGGTCACGGCGGTCCTTGCGTGGATGGCGCGCCAGGAGATCGTGAAGAACCGCGGTGTGGCCGCGGTCGGCCGGCCGTTCCCCACGATCCTGACTCTCCGGGCACCCGCGATGCCCGTTCAGGCAGTGGGTTTGGGGTGGGTGATCGTTTTTGCCGACCGCTGACAACCGTCGCGGTTCCGGCACGTCTGTGTGATCAAAGAGCCGAAAAACTACCTGGTTGCAGGAGAGACAGATGCGCAAGATCAGTCGTATGGCCGTTCTGATTCCCGGTGGGTTGCTGGCCGCGGCGGTGTTGGTGAGTGGGTGCACGTCCCTGGCTGGGCAGTCGGCATCGACCCCGCCCGGGCCGGCGGTGGGTGTCGCGAGTGCCGGGGGTGCGGCCAACTCCGAGATGGGTGTCGTGGCCTCGGGCATCCACGCCGTCGACATTGCTGTTGATCTGGAGTTCGCTGAGAACAATGGGGGCTGGATGGTCTCCTACGTCGAAGGCAAGTGGGATGACTCCTCCATGGGGGCACCTCATCCGGTGAGCGCTGGCGGGCCCACTCTGGTGGCTGCGTTGGCTGCGGATGTTGAGTTGCTCAGCCCGTTCGAAGGGGCTGAGCCGACCGCTGAGCCCCAGCTCGACTCGGAGGGGCTGGGGGTGGTGCCGATCGCCTTGGACGACTTCGTCCAGCAGGGCAACCAGTCGGCCAAGATCTGGTTCGATGAGAGCGGTCAGGTCATCAAGATCGTCGCGCGGTACCAGCCCTGACCCGGACTGCCGCCGAACGACGCCTAAGGGCGTTTCCGGTCAAGAAGCGCACTGATCTCTTTGGGCGGGCGGACCGGATAGCTCGACGCCCGTGGTCGGCTCGCCGGGTTCGGGCGAGCCGACCGTGCTTGGGCGCTTGGTTCAGCTGGTTTTCTCTGGTTGCCAGATCGTGCTGTGGAGGTCTGTTCCTCGGACCAGTTGGATTCGCCAGGGGGTTATTCGGATCACCGCGTACTCCGGGTCTTCCGGGCCTCCTCGCCAGTAGTGGATCGGGTCGTAGCCCACTCCTCGCGGGCCTCCTCCCACGTACACGTTCCAGGCGTGGAGCTTGGACTCCTCGTCGTCCGCCCAGGCCGACGTGCTGTCCACGAAGACCGCGTTCTGGCGCGGGTTCCAGTACGAGTACATCGTGTGCGGGTTGTTCGCGAGGTGCGCCGTTTTGATCGGGGTCTTGTAGGCCGCGAGCCAGCCGACCGGTTGCCCGTCGACGACTTCCCAGACCGGGAGCAGGACCCTGGCCCGGGGGCGGTGCCTGCTGTCGACGGTGATCATCGTGGCGTACTTGATGTCGCGGATGTAGCTGTTGAACGTGTCCTGGAGGTCCGCGAAGTCGCTGGTCCTGGTGGTCATGACGGGCTCCTGTGCGTGGCGAGGATCTTGTCGTCGCCCAGCTCGGTCGCCGGACGCTTGCGGGGCCGCAGCCCGAATGCGCTGATGAGGCCGGCGATCAGCGCGGCCGCGAGCGGAACGACGAGGGCCGCGTGGTAACCGTCGAGCATCGCGGCCGGAGTCCCGGAGGCCGTGGCGGCGATGTTGACGGCCGTCACGGTCGACAGCCCGAGCGCGGCACCGAACTGGAACGACGTGTAGAGGAGACCGCCCGCCAGGCCTTGGTCGGCCTCGTCGATCCCGTCGGTCGCGACGATGGTGAGCGGGCCGTACACCAGTGAGAACGCGAGGCTGAGCAGGATCAGGCCGGGGAGCATCATCAGGTACGTCCAGTCCGCGCCGACCGGCAGGAACAGCGCGTACGCCAGCGCCGCGAGCAGCAGCCCGCCGAAGGTCACCCGGGCATTGCCGAACCGGTTGACCAGCTTGGGGGTGAGCGTGGGCGATAGGACGGCGTCGAGGCCGATGACGATCATCGCGAAGCTGGTCTGCAACGTCGACCAGCCGCGCAGCTCCTGCAGGTACAGCACCACGAGGAACTGGAATCCGAAGAACGCGCCGACGAAGAGCACCCCGATGGCGTTGGCGCGGACCACCGCCCCGGAGCGGAAGATGCCCAGCCGGACGAGCGGCGCGGCGACTCGGCGTTCGATGGCGATGAAGGCGGCGAGGAAGGCCAGCCCCGCGGCGAACGTGCCCAGCGTCCAGCCGATTCCGGTGTGCGTGGCGCGTTCGACGCCGAGGACGAGCAGCACGATGGCGGCGGTGATGGTGATGCCGCCGGCCAGGTCGATGCGCTGGCCGGTCCGTTCGGGGCGCCGTGACTTGGGCACCAGGGTGAGCGCGGCAATGAGGATCAGCAACGACATCGCGACCGGGGCGAAGAACACCCACCGCCAGTGGATGGAGGTGAGCAGTCCGCCGACGACCAGGCCGATGGAGAAACCACCGGCCGCGGTGCCGGAGTAGATCAGCAGGGCTTTGTTGCGTTGCGGGCCTTCTTCGAAGCTGGTGGTGATGATGGACAGCCCGGCCGGGGTCATGAAGGCCGCCGCGACGCCGGTGACGAATCGGGCGACGATCAGCATCCAGCCTTCGGAGGCGAGTCCGCCGAGGCCGGAGAAGAGCAGGAAGACGGCCAGCCAGAAGACGAACATCTGCCGCCGTCCGAAGAGGTCGGCGGCCCGGCCGCCGACCAGCATGAATCCGCCGTAGCCGAGGACGTAGGCGCTCATCACCCACTGCAGTTCGCCGGTGGACATCCCGAGTTCGGCCCTGATGGCGGGGAGGGCCACGTTGAGCATCGCCACGTCGATGCCTTCCAGGAAGATCGCCCCGCACATGGCGAAGAGCACTCCCCAGTCACGCGCACGCATCTGAATTCCTCGTTCTCGTTGGAAAAAACCTGGTATCACCACGATCTGCCGCGGCGTGCGGGCGAACAACGGCGAAGATCTCGACGTTCGTTCAACCGGGCTTACCGGTCTCCGGCTATCGCTTCCTCGCGCCAGGTGCCTGACACGTGGCGGCGAGCATGTGCACTGGCAGCGGCCGGAAGGCAGATGATGACGGCGAAGATCCCGCCCGGCAGGGCTTCGTGGTGGTTTCCGCGGGCGTGAACGGGATCAACGCGACCGGCTGCCACCTCCTGGACGACCGGTCTGCGGGCGCGCTCCTGACCGGCCGGCAGCGGCTTCCGGACGTGGTGCGGGCGGAGTTCGCGCGGCCGCGCTGAGCCGCCCGAAGAACCGCAGGACGGCTCACCGGACTGCGGTTCTCCGACGAACCGTGCTACGGGGCGACGGGGCGCTCGAAGAAGGTCTCGAGCACGACGGTGGCCTGCGTGCCGCTGACTCCTTCGATCGCGTACATGCGACGCAGCACGTCCTGGAGTTGCTCCGTCGTCGAAGTCCTGACCTTGACCAGGATCGAGGCGCTGCCCGCGATGACGTGCGCTTCCTGGATCTCCGGAATGGCCGAGAACTGGTCGCCGGAGTCGCCCACCCACTTCGTCGAGTCCACCATCACGAAGGCGAGCACGCCCCGCCCGATCGCTGCGGGATCGACTTCGATGGTCGTCCGGCGAATGACGCCTCGCTCACGCAGCTTGCGCACGCGTTCGTGCGTTGCCCCTGCGGACAGCCCAACGGCCTGCCCGAGCTCCGCATACGGCCTCAAGGCGTCCTGCTGGAGGATGGCGAGCAACTGCCGATCGACGTCGTCCAATGGATCTCCTTCAGTGAACATCTTGATATGCCGAATCTCATTCTGCATAGTCTGAGTCAGTCAGATCAACATTCGGTTCGATGGTGAGGGTGGCAGCATGCTCGGCGAGCGACCGCAGTTGTACGAGATCCTCGATGACCGGTTCCGCACGGGCATGTGTCACGCGGGCGACTCGAAGCTGGAGACCCTCTTCGAAGGCTGTCGCTGGGCCGAGGGGCCCGTCTACGTCCCGGCCGGGCGGTACCTGGTGTGGAGCGACATCCCCAACGATCGCCTGCTCCGCTGGGACGAGACCACCGGCGAAGTCGGCGTCTTCCGCTCGCCCGCCGGTCACCCCAACGGCAACACCTTGGACGGCGAGGGCCGCCTCGTCACCTGCGAGCAGGGCAACCGCCGCGTCACCCGCACCGAGCACGACGGCTCGATCACCGTGATCGCCGACCGCTTCCAGGGCAAGAGGTTCAACAGCCCGAACGACGCCGCCGTGAAGTCCGACGGCTCGATCTGGTTCTCCGACCCCGACTTCGGGATCATCACCGACTACGAGGGGCACCGCGCCGAGAGCGAGATAGGCGCGTGCAACGTCTACCGCGCAGACACCGCGAGCGGCGAGGTGCGCCTGGTCGCCGACGGCTTCCGCGGACCCAACGGCCTGGTCTTCTCCCCCGACGAGAGCCGGCTGTTCGTCTCGGACAGCCGGGCCAACCACATCCGGGTCTTCGACGTCCACGACAACGGCACCCTCACCGGCGGCGACGTCTTCACCGAGTGCACGATCGGCAACTTCGACAACATCCGCTTCGACGACGGCGGCCGGCTCTGGGCCGCCGCCATGGACGGCGGCGTGCACTGCTACGACCCGGACGGCACGCTCGTCGGCCGCCTCCTGGTCCCCGACGTCGTCGCCAACATCCGCTTCGGCGGCGCCAAGCGGAACCGCATGTTCATCGCCGCCGACACCGCGCTCTACTCCGTCGTCATGTCCGTCACCGGCACGCCACCGCTGCCGATGGCACGCCCGTGAGGCGACAGGCGGAGCGTTCCTGCTCGTGAGCGGTTTGGAGCGCTACGGCAGTCCAAAGCGCTCACGAGTGCCGGCGAGCCCGGTTATTCGTTCGACTTCGCCCGTCGGGGCGGGAAAGCTGGGGACGTTCGGCGAACGGAGGGGGTTGCGGTGGTGGAGCGGATCGATCCGCCGGTTGTCGGTGGTGAGCGGGAGATGTTGCGGGCCTACCTCGACTTCCACCGGGCCACCCTGGCCGTGAAGTGCGAGGGGCTGTCCGACGCCGACCTGCGGCGGCAGTCGATGCCGCCTTCGACGCTCTCGCTGCTCGGCCTGGTGCGGCACATGGCCGAGGTGGAGCGCACCTGGTTCCGGCGGGTGATCAACCGGGAGGACATTCCCCTGGTGTGGTCGGACGACGGCGACTTCCAGGCCGCCTACGACGCGAGCGCGGCCACGCGCTCGGAGGCGTTCGACGCGTGGCAGGAGGAGGTTGAGCACTCGCGCCGGATCGAGGCCGCCGCCGATTCGCTCGACGTGACCGCGCCCCAGCCGAGGTGGGGCAAAGACGTGTCGCTGCGGTTGGTGATGCTGCACCTCATCCACGAGTACGCCAGGCACAACGGCCACGCCGATTTCCTGCGGGAGGGCATCGACGGGGTCGTCGGGGCCTGAGCACGACCGTCAACCGCACGTGCGGGACAGGACCGCCCGCGCCGCCTTCCGCAGGGCGGCGACGAACGGCTTGTCGTGGTTGGCGGGCATCCAGACCAGCGCGGACGTCCACGGCTCCAGGTCGGTGACCTCCACATAGGACACTCCCGGTCGCGGGTACAGCTCCCGGCCGACCGCCGGTGGGAAGAGCAGCCCGCCGCCCATGGCGATCACCTGCAGGCCGCTCTCGAAGTCGCCCATCGCGTGCGAGCTGTACCGGGCGGGACCGCCGCCCGGGCGCGGGTCGACGGCCCAGAAGTCCTGGTACACCTTGGGAATCCGGTCCGACCAGCCGATGTGCTCCCGGTCGGCGAGGTCGGCCAGCGCCAGCGGACCCTCGGCGGCCAGCGGGTCGTCGGCGGGCATCGCCGCGCACCGCGGGCCGCTGTCCAGCGGAAGCGCCCGGATGCCGTTCGGGACCGGCAGGAACAGGAACGCCGCGTCCACGTCGCCGCGCGAAACGGCTTCGGTGGCATCGAATCCGGTGCGCAACACCTGGACGTCCAGCCGCGGCAGGCGGCGCCGGAGTTCGTCCAGGATCGCCGGAATCGGCGGCAGCGAGGTGATCGCCTCGAACGAGCCGATCACGATCCGCCCGGAGCCGGCCTGCGCGTCGGCCTCTCGGCGCAGCTCCTGCATCGCGCCCACGACCGCCCGCATCCGTTCCAGCATCGCCTCCCCGGCGGCGCTCAGCGCCACTCGGGGGGAGGTCCGGTCGACCAGGGCCACCCCGAGGTCGCGTTCCAGCGTCTTGATGTGCCGGGAGAACGTGGGCTGGGCCATGAACGCGCGGGTCGCGGCGCGGCCGAAGTGCAGTTCTTCCGCCAGGAGCAAGAACAACCGGATCTGCTGGATGCTCGGGTACTCCGAACCGCCCAGCCTCGCCATAGCCGTGAGGCTATCAATCCGTCGCGAAGCCGCATCGAAGATCTCTTCCGCCGCCGGCCTCGCACGCGAAAGACTCCACCTGCCACTTGGGGGGAAGGTGCGGGGGCCCCGGTCGGACACCTGCTGACCGGGGCGCCGTCGCTGCTCACGCCGGGATCGGTTCCCGGCGCCTGCCGGTCCTGAGGCTGAAGGCGCTGATCGAGGTGGCGATCAGGGCCGCGGCGAAGGGGACGGCGAGCGCCGCGCGGAAGCCGTCGAGCGGCGTTCCGGGCGCGGCGACGTTGACTGCGGCGGCCCCGGCGAGGCCGAGCGCCGCGCCGAACTGGAACGAGGTGTAGAGCAGGCCGCCGGCGAGGCCCTGCTCGGAGTCTTCGACGCCGTCGGTGGCGACGATCGTCAGCGGGCCGTACACGAGCGCCAAACCCACGCCGAGCATGATCAGGCTCGGCGCCATCGCGGCGTACGTCCAGTCCACGCCGAGCGGCAGGAACATCGCGTACCCGAGCGCGGAGAGCAGCATGCCGCCGAAGATCAGCCGGGCGTTGCCGAACCGCCGGACCAGCCAGGGCGTGAGGGTGGGCGCGAGCACCGCGTCGAGGCCGAGCGCGATCAGCGCGAAGCTGGTCTGCAGCGTCGACCAGCCGCGCAGCTCCTGCAGGTACAGCACCACCATGAACTGGAAGCCAAAGAATCCGCTGAACAGCAGCATTCCGATGGCGTTGGTGCGCAGCAGAGAAGCGCTGCGGAAGATGCCCAGCCGCACCAGCGGCGCGGTGGCGCGGCGTTCGACGGCGACGAACGCGGCCAGCAGGGCGCCGCCCGCCGCGAATGTGATCAGCGTCGATTCGATGCTGGTGTGCGTGGCGCGTTCGACGCCGAGGACGAGCAGCACGATGGCGGCGGTGATGGCGACGCCGCCGGCCACGTCGACGCGTCCGGCGCGACGCTCCGGCTGCGGTGACTCGGGCACCAGGGTGAGCGCGCCGACGAGGATGAGGAACGACATCGCGACCGGCGCGAAGAACACCCACCGCCAGCCGATCGCGGTGAGCAGTCCGCCGACGACCAGGCCGATGGAGAACCCGCCCGCCGCCGTACCGGAGTAGACGAGCAGGGCTCTGTTGCGTTGCGGGCCTTCCTCGAAGCTCGTGGTGATGATGGACAGCCCGGCGGGCGTCATGAAGGCGGCGGCGACACCCGTCACGAATCGGGCGACGATCAACATCCAGCCATCGGAGGCGAGCCCGCCCAGGCCGGAGAAGAGCAGGAAGACGGCGAGCCAGCCGATGAACATCCGGCGACGCCCGAACAGGTCCGCCGCCCGGCCGCCCACCAGCATGAACCCGCCGTAGCCGAGGACGTAGGCGCTCATCACCCACTGCAGTTCACCGGTGGACATGCCGAGTTCGGCGCGGATGGCGGGCAGCGCGACGTTGAGCATCGCGACGTCGATGCCTTCCAAGAAGATCGCCCCGCACAGGACCATCAGCACGCCCCAGTTGCGCGCAGTCATCTGCGATTCCTCAAAGGTGTGGGGAATTTCGGATGACACCAGCCTCGATCCGCCGCGCGCCGGGAACAACGGCGAAGAACTCGACGTTCGTTCAACCAGGCTTACCGATAGGGAGGGTGGCGCATGGAGCGCGATGAACTGGAGTGCTTCCTGATCCTCGCAGAGGAGCTGCACTTCGGTCGGACCGCCGACCGGATGCGCCTGTCGCGGGCCAGGGTGAGCCAGCTCGTGCAGCGCCTCGAACGCCGCGTCGGCGCGCCGCTGTTCGCCCGGACGAGCCGCCGCGTCGCGCTCACCCCGCTCGGCCGCCAGCTCCGCGACGACCTCGAACCGCACCACCGCGCGATCGACGCCGCCCTGGCGCGTGCCGTGTCGAAGGCGCGGAGCATCAACGGCGTGCTGCACGTCGGCTTCTCCAACCCGCTGGCCGGCGAGATCGTGTTGAAGGCTGCGGAGGCCATGCACACCGAGCACCCGGAGCTGGCCGTGGAGATCTGCGAGGTGCCGATGGCGGACCCGTACGGCCAGCTGCGCAGGGGCGAGTTCGACGTGCAGCTGACGGAGTTCCCGGTGCGCGAGGACGATCTGAGCGGGAGCCCGGGCCTGTTCACGGAGCCGCGCACGCTGGCGATCGCGGCCGATCACCCGCTGGCCGACAAGGACGCCGTGTCGGTGGAGGACCTCGCCGAGGTGCCGCTGCTGACCATCGACGGCGCGCTGCCGGACTACCTGCTGGAACACCACGTGCCGACGCACACGCCGAGCGGCCACCCGATCGGCCGCGGCCCGGCGGTCACCAACATGCAGGAAGCGCTGATGCTCGTCGCGGCGGGCAAGGGCGCCTTGCTGTGTGCGGCGCACACCGCCACCTACTTCGCCAGGCCCGGCGTCTCGTACGTGCGGTTCATGGACGCCGATCCGGTCGGCTACGGCCTGGTCTGGCGAGCGGCCGACAACAGCGGAGCGGTGCAAGCCTTCGCTCGCACCGCCAACGCGGTCGCGCGGGAGCTGGCGAGCCGCTAGGCGTCGGCGAGGACGTCGGCGAACGCCAGGACGCGGGCGGTCGCCGCGGCGCGCGGCCAGACCAGGCCGAGGACGGAGTCCGGCAGGCCGGTGACCGGGACGAACGCGATGTCCCGGCGGCCGTGGGAGATCGCGCACGGGCGGCAGAGCAGCATCGCGCCGCGGTTGGCGGCGGCGCGGGTGATGCCTTCCTGCAGGGTGGTGATCGTGCTCGCGCGCGGGATCGGGCGGCCACTCGGCGTGCGCGGCGGCGTTTGGGCGTCGCGCCAGTAGGGCGGCGCCGGTTCGGCGGGCGCGATGAGCTCGGACTCGGCGAGCTCTTCGGCCGAAACCGAGTCCAGGGCGGCGAAGCGGTGCCGCAGCGAGACCGCGATGTTCGGCTGCTGGCGCGAGAACGTCGGGCCCACCACGAGATCCGGCTCCTGCACCGGCAGCAGCACGATCGCCGCGTCGACCTCGCCGCGGCGCAGTGCGCCGAACGGATCGCTCAGCGGGATCTCGGAGATTTCGGTGGCGCAGCCGGGAAATCGCGACTCGAAGGCGTCGATCCGGGCCATCACTGGCTCGGAGACCTGGCCCTGGAAGCCGAGGCGCAGCACGCCCTGCACGCCTCGGGCCTCGGCTCGGGTCCTCTCGACGACGTCCTTGAGGCCGTCGTACGCCGGGCGGAGCTCGGCGCGGAAGCGCTCGCCGAGCGCGGTGAGGCGGACTCTGCGGTTGGTGCGGTCGATCAGCCGCGCGCCGAGCCGGTTCTCCAGCGAGCGCAGCAGCTGGCTGACCCGGCTCTGCGACACGTAGAGGCGTTCGCCGGCGCGGCCGAAGTGCAGTTCCTCGGCGAGCACCAGGAAGCACTCCAGCTCCCGCACCTCCAAGCCGCCCATGTCCCTCCTCCGCTCGATGAGCACAGCTAATCCAAGGATGAGGACTTCGGCGTTGTTCCCGGTGAGCGGGCCGCCGAGGCTGTGACCATGACAACGACCGACACCTCGACCCCGCCCGTGGTGCGGGGCTGGCCCGCCGTCGCGGCGGTCGCCGCGGCGACGTTCTCCGTGGTCACCACCGAGATGCTGCCGGTCGGCCTGCTCACGTCGCTCGCCGCGGAGCTCGGCGCGTCGGAAGGCGCGGCGGGCCTGACGATGACGGTGCCCGGCCTGATCGCGGCGTTCGCCGCGCCGCTGCTCACCGTCGCCGCCGGGCGGCTGGACCGGCGGTGGGTGCTGGTCGCGCTGATGGCCTTGCTGGCCTCGGCGAACCTGCTCTCGGCGATGACACCGAACCTGCCGCTGCTCGTCGCGCTTCGGGTGCTCGTCGGCGTGTCCATCGGCGGGGTGTGGGCGATCGCGGCGGGGCTGGCCGTGCGGCTGGTGCCGGAGCGGTCGGTGGGCGCTGCGACGTCGCTGATCTTCAGCGGGATCGCGGTGGCCTCGGTGCTCGGCGTTCCGGCGGGGACGTTCATCGGCGAGCTCGGCGGCTGGCGCGCGTCGTTCGCCGTCATGGGCGTTGTGTCGCTGGTGGTGGCGGTTGCGCTCGCGGCGCTGCTGCCGCCGTTGCCCGCCGAGAAGCCGATGCGCTTCAGCGTCGTGCCGCAGTTGCTGCGCAGCGGCGCGGTGCGGGTCGGGCTGTTCGTCATCCTGCTGCTGGTGTCCGGGCATTTCGCGGCCTATACCTACGTGCGGCCCGTGCTGGAACAAGTGTCCGCTGTGGACGCTGGATTGATCAGTGCGCTCCTGCTGGCGTACGGATTGGCCGGAGTGGCGGGGAATTTCGCAGGTGGTGCGGCGTCGGCCCGCGATCCGCGTCGCACGCTGCTGCTGATCTCGGCGGTGCTCGCGGCGGCGGTGTTCGCGCTCGGCCTGCCGCTCGGCGTCGCCGGTGCGACAGCGGCGCTGCTGGTCTGGGGCGTCGCCTACGGTGGTGTTTCGGTGAGCACGCAGAACTGGCTGCTCGCCGCGGCGCCGCACGCCAGGGAAGCGGCATCGTCGCTGTTCGTGGCGGTCTTCAACATCGCGATCGCCCTGGGAGCCCTGCTGGGCGGCCGGATGGTCGACGCGGTCTCCCCGCCCAGCGCCTTCTTCCTCGCCACCGCCCTGGCCCTGGCCGCGCTGCTCGTGACCGCCGCCGGACGCACGGCCCGGTGACCCTGACCGGGCCCGGAGGCGCTCTGAGCTCCTGATGGCGTTTTCGCGCGAAGACGTCATCCGCAGGCGTGGCGAACGCCGTTTTCGCGCGAAAGCGGCGACCGCCCTGGTGACCCGGCCCTGGTTGCATGACAGTCCCACCTGCCATGCGAAAGTATCCGCTGACGGATCGGGGTGGGTTGATGGACAGCGAGGAGCTGCTGGCGTTCCTCGGTGCCGTGGGGCATGCGCAGCGCCTGCGGATCATCGCCGAGCTCGCCGACGGGCGGCTGTACGTGAGCGAGCTCGCGCGTCGGCTCGGCATGTCCCGGCCGCTGCTCTACATGCACCTGGAGCGCCTGGAGAAGGCCGATCTCGTCGCGGGACACCTGGAGCTGTCCGCCGACGGCAAGGCGCTCAAGTACTTCGAACTGCGTCCCTTCGAATTTCGCCTCGACGTGGCCACCATCCGCGCGGCGGTGCGGGAGTCGGGCGACGAAGCGGGCTCGAACGACGGGAAGGGGACCCGGAAATGACCAACGCCGTGGTCGGCATCGCGATCGTCCTGATCATCGTCGCCGGCATCACGATCGGCTTCATCGCCTACTTCCGGATGCTGCGCCACCGGGCCGACGCCGAGGCGATGGCCGAGTACCGCGAGTTCGCGGCACGGGCGACCGCCGAGCAGCAGGAGTTGCGCCAGGAGATCGCCGAGATGAACGGGCGACTCAAGGAGGTCGAGTCGCTGCTGCGCAGCGTCGGCTGACGGGCAGCTTTTCCCAGCGGGAGGGCCGTTTTCGGTCCTTCCGCTTTTTGCTGTGCCCGGTTCGGAACGGCTCGTTTGACCTCGCTATCTTCCACCTGTAAGTCTGCTCTTACAGGCGTAAGGATTCGAGGAGCTGGGGCGAGTGGGGAAGTCGAGGACCGTCAGGGTGGCGAGGTGGAGCGCGGAGCATCCGGTGCGCGCCCTGATCGGCTGGTTCGTGTTCGTGGCCCTCTGCCTCGGCGCGGGCTCGCTGGCCGGCACGAACAGCGCGACGGTGGCCGACCACTGGGTCGGCGAGGCAGGGCGCGCCGACGCGATGGCCGCGGCCGGCGGTCTGCAGCGCAAACCGATCGAGCAGATCACCATCGCCGCCCGCTCCGGCCCGCTGGACCAGGCCCGCGCCGAGGCGGCGGCCGCTGAGGTGGCGAGCCGGATGGAGGCGTTGCCCGCGGTGGAAACCGTTGCGCCGCCGGTGCGTTCGGCGGACGGCTCGATGCTGCGGGTCGAAGTGACCATGAAGGGGCCCGACGAGGCGGCCGACGAGCAGATCGATTCGCTGCTCGCGTTGACCGAGCAGGTGCAGCAGCGCCACCCGTTGTTGCTCGTTGCGGAGACCGGCAACGTCTCCACCAGCGCGGGGGTCGATCAGCAGCGCGGCGACGACCTGGCGCTGTCCGAGGCGATCACCTTGCCGGTCACGCTGATCACGCTGCTGGTCGTCTTCGGCTCGGTCCTGATGGCCGGGGTGCCGCTGCTGCTCGCCCTCTCGTCGATCGCGGCGGCCATGGGCTTGTCGATGCTGGTGTCGCACGTGGTGCCGGACGTGGGCGTGGGCAACAACATCATCCTGCTGATCGGCATGGCGGTCGGCGTCGACTACGCGCTGTTCTACCTCAAGCGGGAGCGGGAAGAACGTGAGCGGGCGGACGGCCGACTGGGTTCGGCCGCGATCGTCGGCCTGGCTGCCGAGACCGCCGGGCGGACCGTGGTCGTCTCCGGCATCGCGGTGATCGTCTCCGCCGCGACGCTCTACCTGGCCGCCGACGTGATCTTCTCGTCGCTGGCCACCGGCACGATCACCGTAGTGCTGGTCTCGGTGGTCAGCTCGGTCACCGCGCTGCCCGCGCTGCTGGTGGTCCTAAGCCGGCGCGCCGAGCGCCGCGCCAAGCCCGCGAAGCTTAAGAAGGTCCGAAGTGGACGGATCTGGGACGCGATGCTGCGCCCGGCGGCGAAGCGCCCGGTGCTCACGCTGTGCGTCTCGGTGGGAATCCTGCTGCTGCTCTCGCTACCGGTGCTCGGCATGCAGATGCGGGTGCTCAACCAGGACAGCCACTCCCGGGAGATCCCCGCGATGCGGACCTTCGACCGGATGACGGCAGCCTTCCCCGAGCTGCGGACCCGGCACGGCGTCGTCGTCCGCGCCGCACCGGCCGATGCCGGGGCGGTGCGCGCCGCGCTGGCGGATCTCGGCCGGCGCGTCCAGGGCGATCCGCTGTTCATGGCACCTGCGCAGCCGCAGGCCTCGTGGGACGGGCGGGTGAGCATGCTGCAGATCCCGGTGCCGTTCAAGACGAGCTCGGCGGAGGCGGCCCGGTCGTTGACGCACCTGCGGTCCGACTACGTGCCCGCGGCCTTCCGCGCGCTGCCCGGGGTCGAGGTCGCGGTCAGCGGGGACGTCGCGCACGACGTCGACTACCTGGCCCACCAGAACGGCAAGCTGCCGCTGGTGATCACCGCGTTGCTGGTGCTGACGTTCGTGGTGTCGGTGGTCGTGTTCCGCTCGGTGGTGATCGGGCTGGTCGGGGTCGCGCTGAACCTGCTGTCCGCGGCGGCGTCGATGGGGCTGCTGGTGATCTTCTTCCAGTTCGGGCTGGCCTCGACGCTGTTCGGCTTCGATCCCAGCGCCACCAGCGCGATCGGTTCGCGGGTGCCGCTGTTCCTGTTCGTCATCCTCTTCGGGCTGTCGATGGACTACCAGATGTTCGTGGTGAGCCGGATCAGGGAGGCCGCGCTGCGCGGCGTCCCCACCCGGCAGGCGGTCCTGCAGGGCGTCGGGCAGTCGGCGAAGGTCGTGACCAGCGCGGCGATCGTGATGGTCACGGTGTTCGCCACCTTCATGTTCCTGCACCTGGCGGAGATGAAGCAGATCGGCTTCAGCCTGGCGGTCGCGGTCCTGCTGGACGCCTTCGTGATCCGAGTCCTGATCCTCCCGGCCGCCCTGTCCCTCCTGGGCCGGGCGACCTGGTGGCCGTCCCGGTTGATGCACCGCACCGACCCGCCGACCACCCCGATCCCGGTCCGGCAGACCGATCCGGTCGGGTAGCGAAGGCTCGTGAGCACTTTGGAGCGCTATGACGCTCCAAAGTGCTCACGAGCCGGTGCTCACGGTTCCGGGCGGACGTAGGAGAGGATCTTCGCGAGGTGGTTCCGGGCTGCCCGGCCCGCGGCCTCGGGGTCGCCTGCCCGGATCGCATCGGCGATCTCCTGGTGCTCGTGCTGGTCCACCGGCCGTTGCGCGTCGGATTCCCGCATCAGGCCCAGCATGTCGAGCATCGCCTCGCGGACGCGCTCGGCCAGGGAATCGAACAGGCCGGTGATGATCGTGTTGTGCGCCGCCCCGGCGATCGCGCGGTGGAACTCGAGGTCGGCGTCCACGAACTCCTCCGGCGTCGCGTGCTGGAGCGCCTCGCGCCGGGTGGCCGCCGCCGTGATCGCGGCGAGGTCCTCGTCGGTGCGCTTCGCGGCCGCGAGGCGGGCGGCCTCCACCTCCACCGCGATGCGGCCCTCCGCCACGTCCGAGATCACCGCCTTGCGGACGGTCGTCGCCCAGTCCTCGACGGGATCGATCCGGATGACGTAGACGCCGGAGCCGTGGCGGGATTCGAGCAGCCCGCGGCCGGCGAGCTCGCGGACCGCCTCCCGGACCGTCGACCGGCCAACTCCGAACTCGGCGGCGAGGGAGGTCTCGCTGGGGATCTTCTCGCCGATCGGCCAGTCGCCGGAACCGATGCGCCGCAACATCGCCTCGGTGGCCTGCTCCGACAGCGGGTATCGACGCAGCGACACGAACAGCCTCCCGAATTATCAGGTTGTCTGAGGACCTGACGTATTGTACGTTGCCTGTCATGTGGTTGGGAGCTCGCGGCCTTAGCGGCCGCGACAGGGGCTGACCGGACCGGCGCCCCCTGTCGCGGGGTGTTGCCGCGCGCCGGTGGAGACCGTCCGAACCCGGAAGGCAGACATGACCTCCCACCACATCCCCGCGCGCTGGAACCCGCAGCAGCCGTCGGGAATGCCCCACCACCGCTACCGGAGCGCGTTCGACCGCGTCGCCGTCCCCGAGATCGACCGGACCTGGCCGCGGAACCGCATCACGCAGGCGCCGCTGTGGGTTCCCGTCGACCTGCGCGACGGCAACCAGGCGCTGGCCGAACCGATGGATCCGGCGCGCAAGCGGCGCTTCTACGAGATGATGCTCTCGATCGGGTACAAGGAGATCGAGGTCGGATATCCGTCCGCGTCCCAGACCGACTTCGATTTCGTCCGGCTGCTGGCGGAAGCGGACCTGGTGCCGGACGACGTCACCGTCGCGGTGTTCACCCCGGCTCGCCGGGATCTGATCGAGCGCACCTTCGAATCGATCGCCGGTCTGGACCGGGTCGTCGTTCACATGTACACCCCGACCGCGCCGCTGTGGCGGGACGCGGTGCTGCGCGCCGGCCGGGACGACCTGCGCGAGCTGATCCGGAAGGCCGGCGAGGACGTGCTCCGCTGCGGTGGGGACCGGCCGGGGATCCGGTACGAGTTCTCCCCGGAGGTCTTCAACCTGACCGAGCCGGACTTCGCGATCGAGGTCTGCAACATGATGATCGACCTGTGGGACGCGAGCGCCGACCGCCCGGTGATCATCAACCTGCCCGCGACGGTCGAGGTCGCGACGCCGAACGTGTACGCCGACCAGATCGAGCACCTGAGCGGCAACCTCGACCGGCGCGACGACGTGATCCTGTCGGTGCACCCGCACAACGACCGGGGCACCGGGGTCGCGTGCGCGGAGCTGGCGGTGCTCGCCGGTGCGCAGCGCGTCGAGGGCTGCCTGTTCGGCAACGGCGAGCGGACCGGGAACGTCGACCTGATCACGCTCGCGTTGAACCTGTACTCGCAGGGCGTCGACCCGATGATCGACCTGTCGGACATCGATTCGGTCCGGGACACCGTCGTGCACTGCAACCGGATGGGCGTCCACGAACGGCACCCGTACGTCGGCGAGTACGTCTACACCGCGTTCTCGGGGACGCACCAGGACGCGATCCGGAAGGGGTTCCAGCGGCACGCGCTGGGCGCGCGGGAGAGCGGAGTCCCGGAATCCCAGGTGCGCTGGGAGGTTCCGTACCTGCCGATCGATCCGCACGACGTCGGCCGGGACTACGAGGCGGTGATCCGGGTGAACAGCCAGTCCGGCAAGGGCGGCATCGCCTACCTCATGCAGACCGAGCACGGGCTGGACCTGCCGCGCGGGTTGCAGGCGGAATTCGCGCAAGTGGTCCAGCGGCACACCGACGGGACCGGAGCGGAGGCGGACGCGGCCACGCTGTGGAAGCTGTTCTCCGCGACCTACCTGGAGAACCCGGATCCGTCGATCGCGCTGACGGGCTGGTCGGTGGGCCACGGGCCGTCGGGTGACCGACTGACCGCGACGCTGGAGATCGGCGGCGAGGCCACGACGCACGAGGTGACCGCGGAAGGTGCCGTGTCCGCGCTGGTGCAGGTGCTGGAGGAGCACGATCGGACGGTGGACATCGTGAACCTCGTCCAGCAGTCGATCGAGCCGGGACGCGCGGCGCGCGCCGCGACGTACCTGGAGTACCGCACGGCGGAGGGCACCGCGTGGGCGGTCGGGATCGATGTCTCGGTCATCGCGTCGAGCTTGCGCGCCGTGATGACCGCCGCGGGTTGAAGCCTTGCATCGTGAGCACTTCGGGCCGCTATGGCAGCCCGAAGTGCTCACGAGCCGGTGCGGGGGCCCGTGTGTGTTTTGTGCTGCCATAGCAGCACAAAACACACACGACTCACAGGCTGGCGTAGATGTCGCGGTACAGCCGCAGCGCTCGGGCTTCGAGGTCCGCCGGGTCCTGGCCGGCGAAGCGGTCCGGGCGGAGGCGGTCCACGTCGGGGAAGCTCGACGGCTTGTCGCACATGAGCTCCACCAGGCCGCGCGCCGCGCCGCCGGCGCTGGTCACCCAGATCGCCACCGCCGACCAGAGCCCGGTGATGTCCGGGAAGGCGCCGAGGAGCGGGAGGTTGTCGGGCGTCATCGAGAACACCCCGTTGAGCCGCTCGGCGATGGGGAAGCGGTTCGCCTCCGGCAGCAGTGCCATCGCGCGTCCGACGGCATCGTCGAACAGCTCGCCGGGCCACGGCTGTTCCGCGGTCCGGCCGAGCCTGTCGAGCGGGACCGGCTGCGGGGCGTGGTCGTAGGTGCCGAGGCCGAAGCGATCGCCGTGGTCGCGCGCGTAGACGTGCTGCTCGGGCCAGCGCACGAACGGCGTCCGCGCCGCGGATTCCGCCCGCTTCGGGCCGTAGACGTAGGGATGCGCGACGGGCGTCAGCGGAATCCGCTGGTCCACCAGCGACGCCACCAGCGAACCCCAGATGCCGGAGGCCAGCACGACGTCGTCCGCCGGGAACGACTCCGTCGCGGTCCGCACCGCCGACACGCGGTTGCCGCGGAGCTCGATGCCGACGACCGCGGCGTCGTCGACGAACCGGGCGCGGCTGCGCTTCCGCAACGCCCCGGTGATGACACCGGCACGCGCGGTGCCGTCCTGGGCGTAGTGCAGGCCGGCGAGGCACTGGGCCGGATCGATCAGATCCGGCGCCAGTGCCGCGGTCCCGGCGGCGTCGAGCAGCCGGTGCGGAAGTCCGGCCCGCACCGCCAGTTCCGCCCGTTCTTCCAGCTTGGCGGCGGTTTCCGGCGTGCTGGCGACCTCTACGCCGCCGACCCGGTCGAAGCCCTGCACGCCGTCGAGTTCGAGGTCGTCGTACAGCTCGGCGCTCGCCCGCGCCAGCTCGGTCAACACCGGTACTTCGTTGAGCAGGCCCACGTAACCGGGCGCGTGCCCGGTCGAACCCCGCAGCCGACCGGACGGGCCCTGGTCGAGCACCGTCACCGACACGTCCTCAGGCAGCTGCGCCGCGATCGACGCCCCGACGATGCCCGCCCCGATAACCACGATCTTCCTTGCCATGCAACGAACTTACGTGGTCCTCAGCCGATTTCGAGGACCGCCTTGCCGTGCAGGGTCCGGCCGAGCAGCGCCTCGATCGCTTCCGGGGCGCGGTCCCAGGCGCCGCGCCAGGACACCTGCGGGTCGAGATCGCCGGTCGCGATGCGCTCGGCCAGCCAGGTCAGGTCCGGCGCCAGGCCGGTGCAGCGGAGCAGGAAGAACGTGGCGATCGTGCGGTCGTGCCGCTCCGGAGCGCCGAAGAGCGCGCCGAACGGGAAGTTCTCGCCCTCGCCGGTGAGGTGCCCGACCGCCACCAGCGTGCCGCCCTCGGCGAGCCGGTCGTGGGCGGCCACCAGCTGCCCGCCGCCGACCAGGTCGACCACACCGTCCACTGTGGCCGATTCGGCCGGGTCGGACACCACCTCGTGCGCGCCGAGCGCGCGCAACCCGTCGCCGTGCGCGGCCGGATTCCCGGTGGACGCGGTGACGTGCGCGCCGCCCATCCGCGCCAGCTGCACGGCGTATCGCCCGGTCCCGCCGGTGGCGCCGGTGACCAGCACTCGCTTGCCGAGGATCGGGCCCATCCGGTGCAGCGCGCGCAACGCGCTCGCGCCGGCTACCGGAACGGTGCTGATCGCGCCGGGGTCGGCGCCCTGCGGGACGGTGCCGATCCGGTGGGTGTCGACGGCTCGGAGTTCGGCCCACGCGCCGTCCGGGGCCAGGGTGACGACCGGCGTGCCTTCGGCCGGGCCGGAGCCGTCGGCCGCCGCGCGCTCGACGACTCCCGCCGCGTCCCAGCCGAGGACGCTGCCGTCCGGGGATTCCTCGATGATGTGCCGCACTTCGCCGTAGTTCAGGGAGGTCGCCGTGACCCGCACCAGCGCCTGGTTCGGCGCGGGAGCGGGGTCCGGGGCCTGGCCGAGGCGGAGGCCGCCGGGTGCCGAGCGGTCGACGAGCAGTGCGCGCATGGTTCCTCGCATGAAAGTGATTCAGTAACTTATGTAACTGAGTACCATAAGTTTCTGAGTCGCACTAGGGCTCGGGTAATCTGTCCGCGATGAGCGCCCCGTCCCGCCCCGTCTCGCTGCGCGAGCGCAAGAAGCTGCGCACCCGGCAGGCGATGATCGACACCGCCCTGGCGAAGTTCACCGAGCAGGGCTTCGACGCCACGACGGTCGACGAGCTGTGCGAGGCGGTCGAGGTCTCCAAGACCACGTTCTTCCGCTACTTCGGCTGCAAGGAAGACGTGGTGCTGGCGCCGACCGAAGACCTCTGGACGGAGTTCCTGGCCGATCTGGAAACCCGCGAGCCGGACGACCGCCCGCTGCTGGAGGTCGCGCAGGACGCGGTGCTCGCGTCCCTGCGGCGGATGCCCGACGACGGCTGGGCGGAGCGGGTGCGGCTCAGCAGGAGCCTGGCCGCCGCGAAGCCGTCGATCGACGCGCACGGCCTGCAGTTCTGCGCCCGGACCACCCGTTCCGCGATGGAGACCCTGCACCGCCGCTTCGGGCTGCCCGATCAGGCCGACGTGCGCGCCCGCCTGGTGATGGACCTGCTGGTCGCCGCGTTCCACCGTGCGCTGGAGATGTGGCTGGCGCGGGAGGATTCGCACACCCGCGACGACCTGGTCGACTGCGCCCGGCGTGCGTTCGCCGCGATCCCGGGCGCCCTAACGCTGTCGCCGAGCGAGTGGCACTCGTGAGTGCCGAGTCCGGTTAGAGGCGGATTCAGCGCTCACGACTCGGGGCGTGCAGTCGTGAGTGCCGAGTCCGGTAAGAGGCGGATTCAGCGCTCGCGAGCGGGTCAGCCGGAGACCGCCCGGAGGGCGCCGGGCTGGCGGCCGTCGAGGCGGTCGAGCGCCGCGGAGGTCGCTTCGTCGCCCGGTAGATAGATGATCATCCGCTGGTCGACGTCCGGCAGTTCCACGATCTCGAAGTCCAGCAGCAGCTCGCCGACCTCGGGGTGCACCCAGCGCTCCGCGCCGGTGCGTTGGAGCACGACGGGAGGCGTCTCGAACCGGCTGGTGAAGGACGCCCCCGCGGCGTCGGTCAGCTCCGCGACGAGGCCCGCGGAGTGCGGGTCGTCGGAGCGGAACCCGTGCTTCAGGAAGTTGGCGCGGCCGTCGGCGATGCGCGCCCACTCGGGATGCGCGGTGCGGGCGCGGTCGTCGGCGAACACGTAGCGCAGCAGGTTCGGCGGATCGGCGTCCAGGACGCCGAGCGGTCCCGCCAGCCGCCGGTAGCCGCCGGTGCACGCGAGCACGTCGCCGACCCGGTTGATCACCAGCGCCGGGCCGGGTTCGAGCCGGTCGAGGATCGCCTGCACGCTCGGGCGCACAGCCTGGCCGGGCGGCTCGGCCACCCGCGGGCACAGCGCGGTCGGCTTGTCGAGGCCGAGGATCAGCCACAGCTGCTCGCGCTCCTCGGCGGACAGCCGCAGGGCGTCGACGATGGCGCCCAGCACCTCGGGGGACGGGTGGCGGTCCCGGCCCTGCTCCAGCCTGGTGAGGTATTCGACGCTGATCCCGGCGATCGTGGCCAGTTCGGCGCGCCGCAGCCCGGGCGTCCGCCGGCGGGGCCCGGTGGGCAGGCCCACCTCGGCTGGCGTGATGGCCTCCCGGCGGGCGCGCAGGAAGGCCCCGAACTCGTTGTCGCGCACGACCGGAACCTACCTGCTTGTGGCGTGCCGGGGGTGGCCCTGGGAGGGACAGTCTCAGCACGGTCTCCCTCCGCGGCGGCGAGCCGGGCAGGCTTTGAGCCATGACGACTGAAACGCCCGCACTGCCCCTGAAGACCGGCCGCTGGGAGCTGGACCCGCTGCACTCCTCGGTCGGCTTCGCGATCCGCCACCTGGGGGTGTCGAAGGTGCGGGGCCGCTTCGCCGAGATCGACGCCGAGCTGGTGGTCGGCGGGACGCTCGACGGCAGCGCGATCAACGCCACAGTCGCCGTCGCGTCCATCGACACCGGCAACGCCGACCGCGACGCGCACGTCCTCGCCCCCGACCTGCTCGACGTCGCGAAGCGCCCGACGCTGGCCTTCCGCTCCACCCGGCTTAGCGGCGCAGGCGAGGACTGGACCCTCGAAGGGGAGCTGACCATCGGCGAGGTGACCCGGCCGATCGCCTTCGACGTCGAGTTCGGCGGCGTGCAGGACCTCCCCGACGGCAGCCGGCACGCCGGCTTCGAGGCCAACGGCGAGATCCGCCGCCGCGACTACGGCATCAACTTCGGCCCCGGCGAGGCGCTGCTCGGCGACGTGGTGAAGATCCAGCTCGACGTCCAGTTCGTCGAGCCGAAGTGACCGGGCGCGAGCCTCCCGGGGAGGCCCGGGAGGCTCGCTGTCGCGCACCCGGCGGCCGGGTCGCTACCCGCACCGCCGCGCGGACCCGTTTCTTAACTAGATCGAGTGACTGCCGGACGGGTGGTGTGCCGACCGGGGAGGTGACGGGGCGGAACGGACGCGCCCGGCACCCTCCGTGGTCGGGTGAAGGGGCTTCGGGTTCGGGCCGCGCGCCGTTCACCGGTACTTGCGACCACTGTGGACGCTCGGTGTCGGTGGCGATTCCTTGTGGTGGATTCGCCGACACCTGTGCGCGGGACACCGCGAATTGCCGTACTTCATGCCATTGAGCCAGTTCCGAAATGCATTGCCAGCGCAGTTCGGCTCCAATCTTGCCCGGAACCGACCGCATGCCGGATTCGAATGACCGGCGACCAGGTGCGGAATTCGGCCCGGCCGCCGCGTGAATGACAGCGGGCGGCGGGAGGAGTGAAAGCGCAATGGCAATGCGAAAAAAGACCGCGGCCGCCGTGTTGACCGGCCTGCTCCTCGGCGGCGCGCTTTGCACCGCAGGAGCCCTCGCCGCCCCGGTTGTGCACGATGCCCACCGGCAGCCTCCGGCGCCCGAGGCCGACCATGTCGCCTACTTCGCCGCGCGATCGGCCGGCGAGCCCGCGCCAGCTGACGAGTCGGCCGATGCGTGGGTGTCGCCGGCGGAAGGCGAGATCAGCAGCGGCTTCGGCGACCGCTGGGGCAGCGTGCACAACGGCGTGGACATCGCCAACGACATCGGCACGCCGATCCGCGCCGCCGCTCGGGGCACCGTCATCGATTCCGGCCCGGCTTCCGGATACGGCATGTGGATCCGAATTGCGCACAGCAGCGACGTCGTTTCGATTTACGGCCACATCGACGAGGATTTCGTCGAGGTCGGGGAACAGGTGCGCGCCGGGCAGCAGATCGCGACCATGGGAGATCGGGGCGAATCCACCGGGCCGCACTTGCACTTCCAGCTCGAGGTGGCCGGGAAACCGGTGGATCCGAAGCAGTTCTACCGCGCCGCGGACGCCGAGCTGACGCACCCGTAGCGCGCGCATTCCGCGACCCCTGGTCGACCGGCGCGCCGGGGCCGCTGTCAAAGCGGCAGGTCTCGGAAATCGCCCACGGCGTTGGGCGTGACAGCACTCGCTGTTATTAATGCGCGTTATCGATCGTGCAGCATCGTGCGAATTCAGCGACGATCACTCGGCACATCCGGGAGTGGACCGTTCGGCCGAATGGATCATCACCCTCCTGGCCGATTGTCGTGGTGCTCCGGGAGCTACTTCGATCGCACTAACGCGCTGGAAGGATCGATGTGATGGAGCGAGTGGATGCGGCCGGGATCGTCGGCGGTGGAGTGCTCGCCGGGGACGACAGGCCGGCGGACTGGGAACGCCGGATCGCTCAGCGGTCCGAGGAGCACTACCGGGCGCGGCTGGTGCAGCGGCTGCTGCTGATCTGGGCGATGCCGGGAACCCTGTTGCTGATCGGCGCGGCTGCGGCCGCGCTGTTGTTATGGATGTCCGCACTGCCGGCCGCGATCGTGTTCGCGCTGGCGCTGGCCTCGCTGGCGGTGTCGGCGAAATTCGTCTACCAGCAGCACTTTAAGGTTCGCGCGGTGGAATCAGAACTACGCACGCTGGAGTACGCGCACCGCGAGCACCTGCTGGACGAACTGGGGCCTGGGGATCTGCTGGGGGCGCACAAGCGCTACCGGGCGCAGCTGCCGGAGCTCATCGAGCGCTACCGGGGCGAGGCCCGGCGGGACCGCTGGAAGGACAACGGCCTGCAGACGGTGATCATCGGCGGCTCGATCGTCGCCGCGACCGCGACGGCGGCATCGATGTCCGCCGTGGAATTCCAGTGGGGCGCGGTGGCGTTGTGCCTGCTGGTGGCGGTGTCGGCGGCGTTCGCCGGGCATGCCAAGTACCGCGACCGGTCGGCCTCGTGCCAGCAGGCCGCCGACGCGCTGGAGCGCGAGTACGAGTCGGTGGAGCTGCGGGTGGGCCGGTACCGGCGGTTCGTCGGCGAGAGCGAGGCTTACGCGGAGTTCGCCGACGCGGTGGAGTCGCTGCGGTCCGAGCGGGCGCGCCGGTTGCCGTCGGCATCGACGGAGGGGATCGGTCAGTAGTCACTTCCGCGTCATTTACACGAAAGTGGAGAAATTTAGCGGGAATTGATCACTGGCCGTTCGCATTTCCCACTTATGTGATCGCTGAATGGTGGTGAGTGATCCTTCCGTAATCTCCGGCCCGGCGCACAGGAATCGGCCTGTGCAGAGAGGAGCATTGCGATGAAGCGCACCCTTACCGCAGCGGCCGCTGTGTTGGTCGGCGGCGCCGGCGCTGTCGGCTTCGCAGCTACCGCGAACGCGGCCGAGACCCCGCAGCTGCCGGCGGAGCTGCCCACGGACAACAACCTCGCGCAGACGGCGTACCACTTCGCGGGCACGCTGCAGTCCGCGCAGCAGACCGTGGGCGACGTCGTTCCGGTCGAGGAGCGCATCGCTGGCCGCAGCGGCGGCGGCGAGGCGCTCGGCGGTCTCACCGGAGCGCTCGGCAGCACCCCGGCCGGCTCGCTGCTCGGCGGCGTGACCGGCGGCAAGAGCCTCGACCCGAGCAGCGCGCTCGGCGCCGTGCCGGTCGGTGACGTCGTCCCGGCGCTGTCGGTCTCGCCCGTGGCCCGCACCGACGGCCCGACCAACGACCTGCTGCCGATCGGCGTGGACTCGGCGCTGCCGGGCACGCCGCAGACCAAGCCCGCGCAGCTGCCGCCCGCGCAGCAGGACGTCGACGTGGTCGGCGAGGCGGTCCACGGCGTGGCGTCCAGCACTCCGCTCGCCGGTACCCAGCTGCCGTTGTCCCGCAGCGGCGACGCGCTCGGCGGCATCACCGGCCCGCAGGGTCCGCTGGGCGGCCTGACCGGCGAACTCCCGGTCGGCAAAACCGACCCGACCACGGCGCTGGACAAGATCAACGACGTGGTCAGCCACGGCCCGCTCGGCGGCGTCAACCAGCTCGGCTCCTGATTGCGCCCGCCACATCGGAAGTCGGCAACCGAAGAACGCGATCGACCGCACCGCTGCACCGGCGGACGCTTCCGCCGACGGCGCCCCCGAAGACGACTCGATGGCCCCCGCCGAGAACCGGCGGGGGCCATCGCCGTCAGGCGAGTTCGACGGTTCCGGCCGAACCGTGCACGGTGATCCGCTGGCCGTCGGCGATGCGGGTGGTGGCCTCGGGAACGCCCACCACCGCGGGGATTCCGTACTCCCGGGCCACCGTCGCGCCGTGCGAGTTCGGCCCGCCCATCTCCATCACCAGGCCGCCCGCGGTCAGGAACAGCGGCGTCCAGCCCGGATCGGTGGACGGCGCGACCAGGATCTCGCCGGGCGCGAGCTGCGCGCGGACCGGATCGTGCACCACGCGCGCCGTCCCGGTCACGGTGCCCGCCGAAGCCGACGTCCCGGCCAGCCGGCCGTCGACCGTCGCCACCGGCAGCGCCGCCTCGGGTTCGGTGCCGTCCGAGAGCAGCACGCGTGGCGGGTTCCGGCGCCGCAGCTCCCTCTCGTGCGTTTCGCGGCGCCGGGCCACCAGATCCCGGTGGTCGGCGCCGGAGATGGCGGTGTCGATCTCCTCGTATTCCAGGAAGAACACGTCGTCCGCGCGTTCCAGGCGGCCGTTCGAGGCGAGTTCCTCGCCCGCAGCCAGCAGGTGGCGGCGGGCGTTCGCGATCGCCAGCACGATGCAGTACTTCGGCAGTTCGCGGAGCCCCGCGAGCTGCCGCACCCGGTCCACCACGAAAGCGGCGACCCGTGCGCGCAGCGGGTTCCGGCGCCGCAGCCGGGACACGATCTCGGCGGCCGTCCGCTCCGCCTCGGCCACGCCGCGCCGGTACTGCTCGTCGGCGTCGTGCCCGCTCTCACCCGTCCGCACGTAGTTCGCGACGAGGCCGAGCACGTGCGTCGGGTCCTCCGCCCAGCGCGGCACGCCGGCGTCGATCTCCGCCACCGTCCGGTGCCCGTTGCGCGCCAGGAAGTCATCGAGTCCACTTTGGACATCGGTGGGCAGCGTTCGGTTCCGGTAGCGCGCGGCGAGCTCGTCGGGGGAGGATTCGCCGAACAGCCGGGCGGTTCCGGGATCCCGGCGGGCGAGCTGCGCGATGCCCCACAGCTCCAGGTCCATCTCGGTGGTGACGTTGTGCGGGATGCCGCGCAGCACGATCTGCACCTCCTCGGCGGTGGCGGCCCGGCCCACCAGCTTCGGCAGCAGCCGGCTGAGGAAGAGGACGGGCAGCAGCCGCGCCGGGATCCGCGCGATGCGCGGGACCGCGACCTCCGCGATGCCCCGCCACGCCGCGGCCAGTCGCTCGCGCGCGGACGACGGCTCGTCGCCGGCGAGGGCCGCCCGGATCTCCGGCACCATGCCGAAGAGCTGCTCGCGGGTGCGCGCGGGATCGCGCAGCGTGCGTGCCAGTTGGATGGGTGCCTTGGTGTGCAACAGGATTCCGCCGATCCGGCGCAGCAGCGGCCACGGGATCTTCGGACTCAGGGGGAGTCGCGGATCGTCGAGCAGCGAATCGAAGACCTTGCCGGTGCGGGCCTCGGCCATCGCGAACACCCGGGGGCCGATGGCGCGGCCGAACCTGCTGCGGGTCATGCCGGTGATGTCGGCGAACAGCCAGCCGTCGGCCTGCCGCCACAGCTTCGGGCGGTGGCCCTCGGCCGGGACGCCGATGTTGCGCATCAGGTTGGTGAGCATCAGCGCCAGCGTCGCCGCGCCCAGCGGCGTGATCGGCCGGTAGACGCCCTGCACCACGTTGATCGACAGGTAGACATGCAGCCCGCCGAGCGGCTCGTCGGGCAGCGGGAACAGCGTGGTGACCGGCCGCGACTGGGTCAGCCAGGTCGTGCCGTCGCCGTCGATGGCCCACTCGATGTCCTGCGGCGCGCCGTAGTGCCGCGCGACCTCCGCGCCCACGGCGGCGAGGGTCCTGGCCTGGTCGTCCGTGATCGACGGCAGATCGGCTTGCTGCGCAACGGATTCCGTGCCGCCGCCGGGCTTCGGCCGGATGCTGGCGGGCTTGTCGCCGAGCCGCTTCGCGGTGACCCGGCCGGACTCCACCACGAAGTGGTCCGGGGTGACCGCGCCGGACACCACCGATTCGCCGAGCCCGGTGTTCGCGTCGATCACGGCCTCGGACCGCCGCCCGGTGACCGGGTTCGCGGTGAACAGCACGCCGGCCGCGGTCGCGTCGACCATGCGCTGCACGACGACGGCCAGCCGCACCGCGCGGTGGTCGATGCCGTTGGCGGTGCGGTAGGCCACGGCCCGGTCCGTCCACAGCGAACCCCAGCAGCGCCGCACCGCGTCCAGCAGCGCGGCCTCGCCGACGACGTTCAGGTAGGTGTCCTGCTGGCCGGCGAAGCTGGCGTGCGGCAGGTCCTCGGCGGTCGCGGAGGAGCGCACCGCCACCGGCGCGTCCGGGCCGAGTTCCGCGTAGGCGGCGGTGATCGCGGCGGCCAGCCCGGCCGGGAGTTCGGCGCCGGCCAGGCGGGAGCGGATCTCGGCGGCCGAGCCGGGCAGCCGGTCCAGCAGGTCTTCGGCCGGTTCCCGGCACACCTCGTCGTAGGCGAGCGTGCTGATGCAGAAGCCGGGTGGCACCCGGAAACCGGCCGCCGAAAGCTCGCCCAGGTTCGCGGCCTTGCCGCCGACGAGCTCGCCGTCCCCGGCACCGATCTCGCCGAGGTCGAGCAGGGTTCTGGTCTCCAAGGTGCTCATCGCGAACCTCTCTCGCCGTTGGGAAGCAAGGTAGCTCGCGGATGACCAAAAAATCAACATGTGTTGAATTTTTCGCTGGGCCATTCGGGGGATCTCGACGGCCGCCGCATCACGAGCCGGGCCGAGCTCAATTCCTCCTCCCGAGGAAGGGAGCGGGGATGTATTGGTGGATGGCGGTAGCGACGATGTCCGGCCTGGTGGTGCTCGCCCCGGCGATCCGCAGGCAGTTGCGCCGGCGGCGCGCGGTGGCGCGGGCGCGGACCGAGCTCGCCTGGTTCTACCAACCGCGCTCGCCGCGCGAGCGGTTCACGCCGGGCAGCGGCAAGCACGCCGCGACGGCTCCGGTCGTCGTGCTCCGCCGGGCCGACGGCACGACGCTGGGGATGGGCCGGTCGTCGCGGCGGCGCTGACGTGGCCCAAGGCACAGGAAACGAAGTTGCTTCGCTTTTGATCCGAGGCCATGCTTGACCGCGCCAACTAGTTGAGTGCTGCAAGCAAATTTCTGGGGATGTTCGTGCGGCAGCGCTCCTGCCGGCCTCGCGCGCCGGCCCATCCCGATGAGCAACCCCTGGAAGGGAAGACCATGTCGGAAACGGCTGTGCCCCCGGCGCAGGCCCCGGCACCCGCACTGACCCACCGCCAGATCCTGACCGTGCTCACCGGTCTGATGCTGGGCATGGGCCTGGGCGCGCTCGACCAGACCATCGTCGGCTCGGCGATCCGGGTCATCGCCGACCAGCTGCACGGGCAGACCGCGCAGGCCTGGGTGACCACGGCTTACCTGATCACGGCCACGATCACCACGCCGCTGTACGGCAAGCTTTCCGACATCTACGGCCGCAAGCCCCTCTACCTGACCGCGATCTCGCTGTTCCTGGTCGGCTCGCTGCTGTGCGGGATGGCGAACTCGATCTACGAGCTCGCCGCGTTCCGCGCCATCCAGGGACTCGGCGGCGGCGGGCTGATGTCGCTGGCGCTGACGATCATCGCCGACATGGTCCCCGCCCGGCAGCGCAGCCGCTACCAGGGCTACTTCATGGCGGTGTTCGGCACCGCCAGCGTGATCGGCCCGGTGATCGGCGGCCTGTTCGCCGGCCTGGACAGCTTCCTCGGCATCGACGGCTGGCGCTGGGTGTTCCTGGTGAACCTGCCGGTCGGGCTGGCGGCGCTGGCCGTCGTCGCCAAGGTCCTCAACGTGGCCACCGAACGGGTCCGGCACCGCATCGACTACCTGGGCGCGATGGCGCTGGTCGTGCTGCTGGTGCCGCTGCTGACCGTCGCCGAGCAGGGCCGCGAGTGGGGCTGGCTGTCGTCGACCTCGCTGACCATGTACGGCATCGGCGCGGTCGGGCTGCTGCTGTTCGTGTTCGCCGAGAACCGGATGGGCGCCGAAGCCCTGCTGCCGCTGCGGATGTTCCGGCAGTCGTCGTTCCGGATGGGCAACCTGCTGAACTTCCTGGTCGGCATCGGCATGTTCGGCGGGCTGAGCTCCGTGCCGCTGTACCTGCAGATCGTCAAGGGCCTGAACCCGACCGAGGCCGGGATGATGCTGCTGCCGATGACCGCCGGGATCATGGTGTCGACCGGCGTCGTCGGCAAGCTGATCTCCAAGACCGGCCGGCTGAAGGTCTCGATCGTCGGCGCCGCCTTCATGGCCACCGCGCTGTTCCTGTTCAGCCTGATCGGCGTGGACACCTCGCTGGTCCAGGTGGGGCTGACGGCGGTTGTCATGGGCGGCGGCCTGGGCATGCTGATGCAGACCCTGACGCTCGTCGTGCAGACCGGCGCCACCCCGCGCGACATGGGCGTGGCGACCGCGTCGGTGAACCTGTTCCGGCAGACCGGCGGCACCGTCGGCGCGGCGGCATTCCTGTCGGTGCTGTTCAGCACGGTCGGCGGGCGGATCGCGGACTCGACGAGCGCGGCGTTCGCCACGCCGGAGTTCACCGCGGCGCTGCGCGACCCGGAGGTGCTGGCGGACCCGGTGAACCGGAGGTTCGTCGAGGCGCTGCAGTCGGGTGGCGCGGCGGGGATCGACATCAACGACACGTCGTTCCTGTACGGCCTGGACCCGCGCCTGTCGCGGCCGATCCTGGAGGGCTTCGCCAGCTCGATGGACACGGTGTTCTTCGTCGGCGGCTGCGTGGTGCTGGTGGCCTTCGCGCTCACCTGGTTCCTGCGCGACATCCGCCTGGACTGACCGGCGACTTATCCACAGGATCAGCACTTATCCACAACTCTGTGGACAAGTACGTGGAACTGCAGGTCAGGGCCTGTGCGCGGGGTGGGGTGCCAGAGCGCTCCACCCCACTCGCGGGCGATCACCTGTGGAGCGTTCCACCCCGAACACGAAGAAGGGCCCTCACCGCATCCAGCGCGGTAAGGGCCCTTCTGCGGGGCGGTGGTTCAGTGCCCCTGTTCTTTGGCTCGCTCGTACGAGCGCTTGATCTCCGCTTCGGCCTCGGTGCGGCCGACCCACGTCGCGCCCTCCACGCTCTTGCCCGGCTCCAGGTCCTTGTACACCTCGAAGAAGTGCTGGATCTCCAGCCTGTAGAACTCGGCGAGGTGGTGGATGTCGCGCAGGTGCTCCTGCCGCGGGTCATCCGAGGGCACGCAGATGACCTTGTCGTCGCCGCCCTTCTCGTCGCGCATCCGGAACATGCCGATGGCGCGCGACTTGATCAGGCAGCCGGGGAACGTGGGCTCCTGCACCAGGACCAGCGCGTCCAACGGGTCGCCGTCCTCACCCAGGGTGTCCTCGACGAACCCGTAGTCCGCCGGGTACTGGGTGGCGGTGAACAGCGTCCGGTCGAGACGGATGCGTCCGGTCTCGTGGTCCACCTCGTACTTGTTCCGGTTCCCCTTGGGGATCTCGATCGTGACGTCGAAGTCCACGCGGTTCCTCACTCGTCTTGCGTCGGATGCGGCCGCCCGCTCTCGCGCGCGACCACGTCTAGTGTGGACCACGGTGGCTCACCGGGCCCCACCGCAGTGTGGGAGCTCGCAATCTGGCAGGCTGGCGATCCGTCGAGGAGGAGCACGTGCCCGAACCCCAGAACACCGGGGGTGAGGTGTCCGAAACCGACGTCCGTGCGTCAACACCGGATAGCGAGAGCCCGACCCGAACCGCTGCGTCGTCCCCGGACGGCACGCCGCCGGACCGGCCAGCCGACGCCGCGGAGCCGTCGACGAGCACCCCGCCCCGGAACGACCCGAACCCGGCGACCTCGCCGGACGCCGCGGATCCCGAGCAATCCGCAGGTGATGAGATCAACAACACATCGGCCGAGCAGTCCGCGACCGCGTCGAAGCGGGTCGCGGGCAGCCTCGAAGAGCCTGACGAGGACGACGCCGCGGCGGAGACCGCGCGGCTGAAGACCGCCGCCGGGAGCGAGGAGAAGCCTCCTCAGGAGGTGGAAACGGCGCGGCTGAAGACCGTCGATCGCGACGAGCCGGACAGCGGTTCGCAGGCGGAGGCTTCGGACGACGAGGCCGCCGCGCAGCAGACCGCGAAGATGAAGACCGTCGCCGCTGATGGGTCTTCGCAGGCCGAAGAGGATGACGCGGTCCAGGAGACCATGCCGATCACCGCGGGCGAGGTCGGCGGGTCGGCGAAAGAGGCTGCGAGCTCGACGAAGCGCGTTGCCGGAAACCTCGGCGAAGAACCCGCGCCGGATGCGGCAGCGCAGACCGACGACGCGGCGGAAGCCGACGAGGATGCGGCCTCCGAGCCCGGATCGAAGCCCGAACCGGCGGCCGAGGAAAGTGCTGCGGGCGAGGAATCCGGTGCTGCCGAGTCCGACGCGCCGCCCG
Source organism: Saccharopolyspora shandongensis (assembly GCF_900106995.1). Classification (GTDB taxonomy): domain Bacteria; phylum Actinomycetota; class Actinomycetes; order Mycobacteriales; family Pseudonocardiaceae; genus Saccharopolyspora; species Saccharopolyspora shandongensis. The sequence continues at coordinate 77,648 of NZ_FNOK01000020.1, read as the reverse complement.
GTGACGAAGCCGAGCCGGTCTTCCCCAGCGCCGACGCCGAAGCAGAAGCCGACGCCAAGCCCGACGAAGCTGCGACTGAAGCCGAACCCGCTGCCGAAGCGGAGCGGCCGGCGGGCCAGGAATCCGCCGCCGGATCGGAGAAGCCGGCAGGCGCGGAAACCGCTGCCGAATCCGGCGATGCGGCGGATGAGGGCGAGGCGGCTGTATCCGCTGATGAGCCCGAAGCCGAGACCGACGCCGAATCCAGCGAGGCCGAATCCGCTCCGGAATCGGGAGCCGAGGGCGAGACCGCCGGTACTGACGCTGCGGTGGAATCGGGAGCCGAGGGCGAGACCGCCGGTAC
>NZ_FNOK01000020.1:0-77295 GCF_900106995.1 Saccharopolyspora shandongensis | reverse complement strand
GGAATCGGGAGCCGAGGGCGAGACCGCCGGTACTGACGCTGCGGTGGAATCGGGAGCCGAGGGCGAGACCGCCGGTACCGAAGCCGAGCCGGAAGCGGAGGCCGAGAGCGGGACCACCGCTACCGAAGAGGAATCGGGAACCGCTGCTGAATCCGGCTCGCCCGCCGCCGGATCGGAAGAGCCCGGCACGCCCGCCGAATCCGGCGCTTCCGCCAAGGAAGAAGCGGAAGCCGAGCCGAGCGACTCCGAGCCCGATGCGGAGACCGAGGCCGATACCGCGAAAGCTGCGGACTCAGAGCCGGATCAGGTCGGCACCAAGGCCGAGCCGTCCTCGGCGACCGAGCCCGAAGAGGCCGCTCAGGACAGCGAGTGGAAAGACGCTGCCGAGGCCGAAGCCGCCGCTGAGACGGCAACCGATGAGGCCGAAGCCGGACCGGACGACGCGGAAACCACGGCGGCTGCCGAGACGACGCCCAAGGCAGAGACCGGTGCCGAGCCGACTTCGCCCGGCGAAGACGCCGCCGAGCCGGAATCCGAGCGCGCGACCGACGACAAGGGCAAAGCTCGGGTCGTAGCGCCACCTGTCGCGCCGATCGAGCAGACCCAGAAGTTCGCGCCGATCACCGATGCGACACCGGCGCCGAGCGGCACCCCGGCGGCACCGCCGCCCAGCGGCATCGAGCAGACGCAGCAGATCAGCCGGGTCGAGGCCGCCGGTCTCGCCGAGCAGCCTCGCGTCCACGAGGCGCAGCAGATGCCGCGGATCGATGCGCCCGAGCAGTCCGCGCCCATCGATTCGACGCAGCAGATCGCGCGGATCCCGGCCGAGACCGAGTCCGAGAAGACCACCCGGATCGATCTCAAAGACCTCGAAGCGCTGCGTGCCGCCGATCCGGGGCCGGCGACGCAGCAGTTCAAGGCCGTGCCACCGGTCGCTCCCGCCGAGCAGACGCAGCAGTTCGCCCGGCCCGACTTCGACGGGCCGCCGCCGCGCGCCGCGTCGGCGGCGGACTTCGCGGGCCTGACCGCGCCGCACGCCAAGCCCTCCGGCCGGTCGCTCCCGCCGCCCGGCCCGACCGCGGCGCCCGAGGACTTCGCGGGCCTGGCTCCGCCACGGGCGCAGCCGCAGCGCATCGGCCTGCAGCCCGCGACGCCTGCAGACTTCGGCGGTCTCGCCGCGCCGAAACCGGCAGCTCCAGAGGACTTCGCGGGCCTGACCGGCTCGCGGGCGCAGCCGCAGCGGATCCCGCCGACCGGGCCGCCTCCGCCGCCGGTGAGCGCGGAGCCGCCGACGGCCCCGCCGCCGAGGCGGCGCAAAACGCTGATCGCGGTCGCCGTGGCCGTCGTCGTGCTGCTCGGGGCTGGCGTCGCCTTCGGCCCGACGCTGGTCGACGCCCTGATGAAGGCGCAGATCGCGGAGCCGCCCGCGCCGGTGCAGCTCAACCCGTCGATCAAGCCGCTCGACCGGAACGCGCCGCTGCCGCAGCAGTCCGGCATCCGCTCGGTGCTGGCTGGTCCGCTCTCCGACACCCAGGCCCTGGGCACGCTCGGCGGCGTCGTGCTCGACGCGCAGACCGGCTCGGTGCTGTGGCAGCAGAACCAGGGCCAGGCGCTCATGCCCGCGTCCACCGGCAAGCTGCTGACCACCAGCGCGGCGCTGCTCGCGCTCGACCACCAGCACCGCTTCACCACCAAGGTCGTTCGCGGCAGCGCGCCGGGCAGCGTGGTGCTGGTCGGCGGCGGTGACCCGACGCTGTCGAAGCTCCCGGCGGGCGAGGAGTCGGTGTACGACGGCGCGCCGCGGCTCGACGACCTGGCGGCCCAGGTCATGGCCGCGACCGGCGGGAACGTGTCGTCCCTGCAGGTCGACAACAGCCGGTACACCGGTCCGAGGGTCGCGCAGGGCTGGCTGCCGCAGGACGTGGCGGCCGGGTTCTACTCGCCGATGGACCCGGTGATGCTCGACGGCGGCCGGGCCGATCCGACGCGGGACACCAGCCCGCGCTCGCAGACCCCGGCGATGCAGACCGCGCAGGAACTGGCGGCCCGGCTGGGCCTTGGGCAGGCCTACGTGTCGGAGGGCACGGCGCCGCCGAACGCGCAGGTGCTCGGGCAGGTGCAGTCGGCGACCGTGCAGGACATGGTCGAAACCACGCTGCAGCGCTCGGACAACATGCTCGCCGAGGCGCTGCTCCGCGAGGTCGCCATCGCCACCGGGAACGAGCCGTCGTTCGCGGGCGGCACCAAGGCGGTGCACGACGTGCTCCAGCAGAACGGCTTCGACGTGGGCGGATCGACGATGGCCGACGGCAGCGGGCTGTCGCTGGAGGACCGGGTCACGTCGAAGCTGCTGGCCGAGCTCCTGGCGTCGGCGACCGCCCCGGCGAGCCCGGAGGGCGGGCTGCCGCCGCAGTCCGCGAAGCTGCGGGCGCTGTTGCCCGGCCTGCCGATCGCGGGCGGCAGCGGCAGCCTGGTCAACCGCTACCAGGACGGTGTGGGCCAGGGCTGGGTGCGGGCGAAGACCGGCACCCTGGACGGGGCGAACAGCCTGGCCGGAACGGTGGTGACGAAGGACGGCCGCCTGCTGGCGTTCGCGCTGGTCTCCAACGGAACGAGTTCGGCGGCGGCTCGCCCGGCGCTGGACAAGCTGGCCAGCGCCCTGCGCACCTGCGGTTGCTAGCGAGGCCGGTGCGGGCTTCCCAATTTTAGGCAAAATCGGGAAGCCCCGACCAAGCTGAAGTTCCCAATTTTAGGCAAAATCGGGAACTTTCCCTCTCGGGAGCGGGTGCCCAATTTTAGGCAAAATCGGGCTTGGCGGTACCGGAGTTCCGCATCGCGGAGCTTCGGATGCGGCGCCGGGGACGTTCCGGAGTGCGGGCGGTGGGCGCTCGAAAGTGAGGTACCTGCGGCCGTGGCGAGCGGGTACGGTCGTTCGTGTGAACGCCCGACCTTCCACCCTGCCCACGCCGCAGGACCGGGGCGCCGCCGGGGAGCATCGGGCGCTGGACTGGGACGTCGCCGTCGCCACCGCGGTCCGGTTGATGAAGCCGGGACCCGAGGTGCCGCGGCCCGAGGCCGAGCAGGCGGTGCGCTCGCTGCGGCAGTTCAGCGTCGAAGCCGAATCGCACGTCCGCGAGCTGACCGGACTCGGCCTGGACCTGCCGATAGCCGAAGGTGACGTCGTCGACCGGCCGGCCTGGGTGCGCGGCGCGGCGGACGGCCTCGCCGAGCTCACCGACGCCGCACTGTCCACAGCGGACTCGCAACTGCTGCGGGGCAACGACCTCCTCGGCGGCATCAGCGCGCGCGGCGCGGGGGTGCAGGCCGGAGTCGTGCTCGCCTACCTCGGTGGCAAGGTGCTCGGCCAGTTCGACCCGTACGGCGAATCGGGCGTGGCCGGGCAGAGCGGCCGTTTGTTGCTGGTGGCGCCGAACATCGTCGCGGCGCAGAAGTCGCTGGGCGTGCCGGGCGACGACTTCCGGATGTGGGTGTGCCTGCACGAGTCGACGCACCGGCTGCAGTTCAACGCGGTGCCGTGGCTGCGCGAGCACTTCGCGGAGAGCCTGGGCACGCTGCTGGCCGAGATGGAGGGCACCACCGGCGAGCTGCTGGGCCGGCTGCCGTCGGTGCTGCGGGAGGCCCGTTCGGCGCGCTCCAGCAGCGGTGACTCCAGCCCGGGCATGCTCGGGCTGATCGAGCTGCTGCAGACGCCGAGCCAGCGGGCCGCGCTGGACCGGATCATCGCGATCTCCACGCTGCTGGAGGGCCACGCCGACCACGTGATGGACGCGGTGGGCCCGCGGGTGGTGCCGAGCGTGGGGACGATTCGCCAGCGCTTCACGGAGCGGCGCAAGGGCGGCGGCCTGCTGGATCGCGTGCTGCGCAGCCTGCTCGGGGTGGACGCGAAGATCCGCCAGTACGCGCAGGGCGCGGCTTTCACCGGGCACGTCGTGGGCGCGATCGGGATGGCCGACTTCAACGCGATCTGGACGTCCCCGGACACCCTGCCGACCCGCGCCGAGATCGTCGACCCCGACGCCTGGATCCGCCGCGTCCACGGCTGACCTGCCGCCGGAACTCGCGAGCGCGGGACGGGAGAATGACGCCGTGCCGCCCCCAGAGCCCGCCGTCAGCGCCGTCCGCTCCGCCGTCCGGCGCCTCCTCGGCTCCGCCGAGGCGGCCCCGTTCCGGGGCGCTCCGCTGGCGGTCGCGTGCTCCGGCGGCGCGGACTCGCTGGCGCTCGCCGCTGCCGCGTCGCACGCCGCTCGCCGCGAGGGCGTCGCGGTGCACGGCCTCGTGGTGGATCACGGGCTCCAGGCCGGCTCCGCCGGCGTCGCCGCCCGGGCCGCCGATCAGCTCCGCGAGCTGGGGTGTTCCGCCAGGGTGATCGCGGTGGAGGTCGGGCGCGGTGGTGGCTTGGAGGCCGCCGCCCGGCGCGCGCGCTACGCGGCGCTGCGCGCGGAGCGCCCGCCGGGTTCGCTCGTGCTGCTCGGGCACACCCTCGACGATCAGGCCGAAACCGTGCTGCTCGGGCTCGGGCGGGGTTCGGGGGCCCGATCGATCGCCGGGATGCGGCCGCTGGATCCGCCGTGGGCGCGCCCGTTCCTGGGCGTTCGCCGGGCGACGACGGAGGCCGCTTGCGCGGCGCTCGGGCTGGTGCCGTGGCAGGACCCGCACAACTCCGATGCGCGTTTCACACGTGTGCGGTTGCGCACAGAAGTCCTTCCGCTGCTGGAAGAAGTGTTGCAGGGCGGGGTTCGCGAGGCGCTCGCGCGCACCGCGCGACAGCTGCGCGAGGACGCCGACGCGTTGGACGAGTTGGCCGCTGAGGTGCGCGAGCGCGTCGAGTCGGGCGGGGCGCTCGATGCCTTGGCGTTGCGGGAAGTTCCGGGTTCGCTGCGGCGCCGGGTGTTGCGCGCGTGGTTGCTGGCGCGCGGGGTTCCCGAGATCACCGACGAGCACCTGCGCGCCGCGGACGCGTTGGTGGCCGATTGGCGGGGTCAGGGCGGACCGGCCTTGCCGGGTGACTTTGTGCTGCGACGGGCGCATGGCACGCTTCAGGTGGAAGCGGCGGGCCGCAAGCCGCCGGATGGTTGACGGGACGCCGAGGCGTTCGGCTCGGGCGGTGGGATACCGGCGCCGGAGGACCGGTGTTCGCGTCGATTCGATAGAGGGGAAGCCGGGCCGTGTACGACGGCGACATTGCTTCTGTGCTCATCTCCGAGCAGCAGATCAACGACAAGGTCACCGAGCTCGCCAAGCAGGTGGACGACGACTACCAGCAGGTCGGCGGTGATCTGCTGCTGGTCGGCGTGCTCAAGGGCGCGGTGATGTTCATGACCGATTTCGCGCGGGCGCTGCCCCAGCCTGCCCAGCTGGAGTTCATGGCGGTCAGCTCGTACGGCTCGTCCACCTCGTCGTCCGGCGTGGTGCGCATCCTCAAGGACCTGGACCGGGACATCGCCGGCCGGCACGTGCTGATCGTCGAGGACATCATCGACTCCGGGCTGACGCTGTCCTGGCTGCTGAAGAACCTGAGCTCGCGCAACCCGGCGTCGCTGGAGGTCTGCACGCTGCTGCGCAAGCCCGACGCGGTGCAGGTGGACGTGCCGGTGAAGTACGTGGGATTCGACATCCCGAACGAGTTCGTGGTCGGCTACGGGCTGGACTACGCCGAGCGGTACCGTGATCTGCCTTACATCGGCACGCTGGATCCGAAGGTCTACACGTCCGGGGTGTGAGCCTGGGGAGTGGCCGGGCAGGCGTGTCCGGTTCGGCCCTCCCGCCCCATTGCGGTCGAGTGGCCGAGTACGCTGGGCATCCTGCGTCGAGCTCGACATGGTCGTGTCCTCGCATCGGCCGGTACGCTGGTCTGAAGGGGTTGACGGCGATGGCGAATTGTGTCTGCCGACAGCCGTTTGCCCGAAGTGACAGTCAGGGAGGGTCGAGGCCGCCCGCCGGCCGCAAGTGAATGGACCGAAAGCGCCTGCTCCGCAACCCGCTGCTGTGGATCCTGACAGCGTTTCTGCTGATCTGGGCCTTCAGCGTGCTCTTCGACGAGACTCGCTCCTACCGCGAAGTCTCCACCTCGCAGGCCCTCGAGCAGATCGCTCAGGGCAAGGTCAAGGAAGCGACCATCGAGGACAAGGAGCAGCGGGTCCGGCTGACCCTTAACGACGGCCAGAACTTCCAGGGCAGCAACCAGCTGATCGCGCAGTACCCGGCCGGTGCCACCGACACGGTGGTCACCGAGATCCGCAACGCGCACGTGCCGGTCTGGAACACCAAGGTCACCCAGGACTCGCTCTGGGTGCAGATGCTGTTCTACCTGGTGCCGATCGGCCTGCTCGTCCTGCTCCTGATGTGGATGATGAACAACGTCCAGGGCGGCGGGAACCGCGTCCTGAACTTCGGCAAGTCCAAGGCCAAGCAGCTCACCAAGGACATGCCCAAGACGATGTTCTCCGACGTCGCGGGTGCCGACGAAGCCGTCGAGGAACTGCACGAGATCAAGGACTTCCTGCAGAACCCCGGCCGCTACCAGGCCCTCGGCGCCAAGATCCCGAAGGGCGTCCTGCTCTACGGCCCGCCCGGTACCGGTAAGACGCTGCTCGCGCGAGCCGTCGCCGGTGAGGCCGGCGTGCCGTTCTACTCGATCTCCGGTTCCGACTTCGTCGAGATGTTCGTCGGTGTCGGTGCCTCCCGCGTCCGCGACCTGTTCGAGCAGGCCAAGCAGAATGCGCCGTGCATCATCTTCGTCGACGAGATCGACGCGGTCGGCCGCCAGCGCGGCGCCGGCCTCGGCGGTGGGCACGACGAGCGCGAGCAGACCCTCAACCAGCTGCTGGTCGAGATGGACGGCTTCGACTCGCGCGGCGGCATCATCCTGATCGCCGCGACCAACCGGCCGGACATCCTGGACCCGGCGCTGCTGCGCCCGGGCCGGTTCGACCGGCAGATCCCGGTGTCCGCGCCGGACCTGCGCGGCCGCCGCGCGATCCTGAACGTGCACTCCAAGGGCAAGCCGCTGGCGCAGGACGCCGACCTGGACAGCCTCGCCAAGCGCACCGTCGGCTTCTCGGGTGCGGACCTGGAGAACGTGGTCAACGAGGCCGCGCTGCTCACCGCCCGCGAGAACGGCCAGCTGATCAACGCCGCCGCGCTGGAAGAAGCGGTGGACCGCGTGATCGGCGGCCCGCGCCGGAAGAGCAAGATCATTTCGGAGCGCGACAAGAAGATCACGGCCTACCACGAGGGTGGGCACGCGCTGGCCGCCTGGGCGATGCCCGACCTGGAGCCGGTGTACAAGCTGACGATCCTGCCGCGCGGTCGCACCGGCGGGCACGCCCTAGTCGTCCCCGAGGACGACAAGGACATGATGACCCGCTCGGAGATGATCGCCCGCCTGGTGTTCGCGCTCGGCGGCCGCTCCGCCGAGGAGCTCGTCTTCCACGAGCCGACCACCGGCGCGTCCAGCGACATCGAGCAGGCGACCAAGATCGCCCGCGCGATGGTCACCGAGTACGGCATGACGGCCCGCCTGGGCGCGGTGAAGTACGGCAAGGAAGAGGGCGACCCCTTCCTCGGCCGCACCGCCGGCCAGCAGCCGAACTACTCGCTGGAGGTCGCGCACGAGATCGACGAGGAGGTGCGCCGGCTGATCGAGGCCGCGCACACCGAGGCGTGGGAGATCCTGAACACCTACCGCGACGTCCTCGACGACCTGGTGCTGGAGCTGATCGACAAGGAGACGCTGGTCCGCAAGGACTTGGAGCGGATCTTCGCCCGGGTGGAGAAGCGGCCCCGCATCACCGCGTTCAACGACTTCGGTGGTCGGACGCCGTCGGACAAGCCGCCGATCAAGACGCGTGGCGAGCTGGCCAAGGAGCGCGGCGAGCCGTGGCCCCCGGTCAAGGAGGAGCCGGAGCCTGCTCCGGCGGCGCCCTCGCCGGCCGGTCAGAACGGCGCCCCGCCGCACCACGAGCAGCCGGCCCCGGCCGGTGCAGGTGCCGGTGCGCACCAGGGCACGGTGCAGTTCCAGAACCCGAACCAGGGCCAGCCGCAGCAGGGCGTGCCGCAGGCGGTGCCGCCGAACTACGGCGCGCCGCCCGGGTGGACCCCGGCGACCACGCCGTCCGGTTCGAGCTACCCGGGTGGTGGCGGCCAGTACAACTGGACGCCGTCCTGGGAGCGCGGGCAGCAGCCCCCGGCCGAGCACCCGGCGCCGCAGCCGGGCGAGCCGAAGGCGGACGACCAGCGGTCCAACCCCGAGCCGAGCCAGGACCCGGCTCAGGACAACGGCAGCGGCAACACCAGCCGCTGAACACTCCGGTGCACTCGGCGCCTCCGGGCGCCTCAGCCGGTGGAGGAAAGACAATTGACCAGCACGGTCGACGAGCCGATCGGGGCGGAAGGCGACTTCCGTCCCGACGGCTCTTTCCACACTCCCCACTTCGACCAGGCCCGCGCTGAAGCGGCCGTCCGGGAACTGCTGATCGCGGCGGGCGAAGACCCGGACCGGGAGGGCCTGCGGGACACCCCGGCCCGCGTCGCCCGCGCTTATCGCGAGCTGTTCGCGGGCCTGTACACGAATCCCGACGAGGTCCTGGACCGGACGTTCGACGAGGCGCACGAGGAACTGGTCCTCGTCCGCGACATCCCGGTCTACTCCCAGTGCGAGCACCACCTGCTGCCGTTCCACGGCAACGCGCACGTCGGCTACATCCCGAACGAGCAGGGCCGGGTCACCGGGCTGTCCAAGCTGGCCAGGCTGGTCGACCTCTACGCCAAGCGCCCGCAGGTGCAGGAGCGGCTCACCTCGCAGGTCGCCGACGCCCTGGTGCGCCGGCTGGACCCGCGCGGGGTGATCGTGGTGATCGACGCCGAGCACCTGTGCATGGGCATGCGCGGCGTCCGCAAGGCGGGCTCGACGACCACCACGTCCGCCGTGCGCGGCATCTTCCGCAGCTCGGCGTCCTCGCGTTCCGAGGCGCTGTCGCTGATCAGGGGTCGCTGATGCATTCGCTGCTGCCCCAGCCGCAGCGGTGCGCGGTGATGGGCGTGCTCAACGTGACGCCGGATTCGTTCTCCGATGGCGGGCGCTACCTGGACCGCGCGGCGGCCGTCGAGCACGGCATCGAGATGCACCGGCTGGGCGCGGACATCATCGACGTCGGCGGCGAGTCGACGCGGCCGGGCTCGCAGCGCGTCGACGCCGCCACCGAGATCGAACGCGTGCTGCCGGTGGTGCGGGAGCTGGTCGCGGCCGGCGTGCCGGTGAGCGTGGACACGACCCGCGCCAAGGTCGCGGCGGCGACGGCGGAGGCCGGCGCGGCGGTGATCAACGACGTGTCGGGCGGGCTGGCCGACCCGGAGATGGCGCACGTCGCCGCGGACACCGGGCTCCCGTGGGTGCTGATGCACTGGCGCGGCCACAGCAAGGACATGAACAGCCTCGCGGTCTACGAGGACGTCGTCGCGGAGGTGCGCGCCGAGCTGCTGCGGCAGGTCGACGTGGCGTTGGCCGCGGGCGTGGCCGAGGGCGCGATCGTGCTGGACCCGGGGCTCGGGTTCGCCAAGACCGGCGCGCACGACTGGCAGTTGTTGCAGCGACTCGACGCCTTCGTCGACCTGGGCTTCCCGGTGCTGGTCGGGGCCTCGCGCAAGCGGTTCCTCGGCAGGCTGCTCGCGGACGCGGACGGCAAGCCGCGACCGCCCGCCGGGCGGGAGACGGCGACGGCCGTGGTGTCGGCGCTGGCGGCGGACCGCGGTGCCTGGGGCGTGCGGGTGCACGACGTCCTGCAGTCGTTGGACGCGGTCGCGGTGACCGCGGCGTGGCGCAGCGGAGGGGAACTCGGTGGCTGACCGGATCACGTTGACGGGTCTGAAGGTTCGCGGCAACCACGGCGTCTTCGACCACGAGAAGCGCGACGGCCAGGACTTCTTCGTCGACATCACGGTGTGGATCGACCTGGGCGAGGCCGCCGCCAGCGACGACCTGCAGAAGACGCTGCACTACGGCGAGCTGGCCGAGCGGGCGGCGGCGATCGTCGCCGGGCCGTCGCGGGACCTGATCGAGGCCGTGGCGGGCGAGATCGCGGACGACGTCATGACCGACGAGCGGGTGCACGCCGCCGAGGTCACGATCCACAAGCCGAGCGCGCCGATCCCGCTGACCTTCGGGGACGTGGCGGTGACGATCCGCCGCTCCCGCCGGGGCGGTCGCGGCGGCGTCGTCCCGGCGTGAGATGCCCGGTTCCAGGCGAGATCGGGAACCTCGGTGCCAGGGCGCCGCGCGGTTGCGGGTGGAAGTTCCCAATTTTAGGCAAAATCGGGAGCCCCCGCCGCCGGGGTGCCGCGCGGTTGCGGGTGGAAGTTCCCAATTTTAGGCAAAATCGCATGTCCTCCGCGGGGCCGTGCGAGTTCGGGAGGGCGCGATGAGCAGGGCGGTGCTTTCGCTGGGGTCCAACCTCGGCGACCGGTTGGCCTACCTCCGGCTCGCCGTCGACGGCCTGTCGGACGTGCTGATCGCGGCGTCCCCGGTGTACGAGACGGCGCCGTGGGGCGTCACCGACCAGCCGGACTTCCTCAACGCGGTGCTCATCGTGGAGTCCCCCGAGCTCGACGAGTGGGGCTGGCTGCGCCGGGGCCAGGCGCTGGAGCAGGAGGCGGAGCGCCGCCGCGAACAGCGGTGGGGCCCGCGGACCCTGGACGTCGATGTGGTCACAGTGGACGGTGTCCGCAGCGACGACCCGGAGCTGCTGCTGCCGCACCCCGGCACGCCGAGCCGGGCCACGGTGCTGATCCCGTGGCTGGCGATCGACCCGGGCGCTGAGCTGCCCGGGCACGGCCGCGTCGCCGATCTGCTGGATGCCTTGCCCGCCAACGAGATCGCCGATGTCCACCTCCGCGCCGACCTGAAACTCCACTGAGGACGATCAACGGGTTCCGCTCGGTGGCTGGCAGATGGCGATTTCGCGCGAAATCGCCATCTGCCAGGCGAGTCCCGAATGGACTCTGACGCAACGGAAAGCGCTCGCGCGACCGATTACTTGATCGACGCGCGGAGAGCCGCGGCCAGCCAGCGGGTGCTCGCCGCCGTCACCGGGTGCGTCGGCCAGCCGTTGATGATCGCCAGCAGTTCCCAGTAGCGCGACATCCGCTCGTCCGTGTCGTTGTCGTAGTGCTCCGCCAACTCGTGGCGGAACTCGGCGCTGTCGGGCCGGTCCCACTCCACGACGGCCATCGCCACCATCCGCTCGACCAGCTCCTGCGCCTCGGCGCTCTCCGGCGGCGTGCCCGCCTCGACCGACACCCGCGCCTCGTCGGTGATCACCCACCACTTCTGCGCGTCCTCGGCGTTCGCCACCGCCATCGACTCGCCCGCGTCGCGGCGGTCCGAGTGCTCCTGGGAGAGCGCCCGCACCGCGCGCCGGAAGTCGGTGTCCCGCACCAGTTCCGCCAGCTCGATCCAGGCCTCCAGCTGCTCCGCCGTCGGGTCCTCCGGCAGGTTCGGCTTGGCCGAGCGCATCCACTCGGTGAACCCCGGCGTCATGTTGAGGTCGGCGCTGACCTCGTCCCAGAACTCGTCGATCAGCCGGTTGCGCTCCTCGTCGGACATCTGCGCCAGCTTGTGCATGAGTCTTACCTCCTCGGTCGAACGGTCCAGTTTCACGACCGCCCGCAGCACCGCCCGCCGGGTCTGCAGCAGGCGCATCTGCTCCTCCAGCAGCTCCAGATGCGTCCTGGCCAGGTGCGAGAGCGTGGTCTCGCGGGCGAGCACCCGCTGCACCTCGTCCAGCCCGGCGCCCAGTTCGCGCAGGGTGCGCACCAGTTCCAGCCGGCTGACGGCCGTCACGTCGTAACGCCGGTAGCCAGCCGCGGTTCGGTCGGTGGGCGGCACCACGCCGCTGTCGGAGTAGAACCGGATCGTCTTCACGCTCAGCCCGGTGCGCCGGGCCAGCTCGCCGATCGTGTAGAGCGCGGTGTCGTCCACGCGATTCACCTTGGACCCTCCAGTCAGGGGAGACTCAAGACGATTTTCGCCCGCGGATGGTGCCGGTGCCGCGAGGTGCCATGCTGGAACCGTGGCACCGCGACAGGCAGAGCACTTGACCTTCACCAAGCCCCGGCACCTCATCGCGGGCGGGCTGGCAGCGGCAGTCGTGGTCTACCTGCTCACCCGGCTGCTGTACGGCGAGCTGCCGCAGCTGCCGGTGCTGGCCGGGGTGACGCTGCTGCTGATCGCGCTCGTCGACGTGCTGCTGGCGCTGAACATGCGGCCGCGGGTCAAGCGCAAACCCGGCACCGAACCGGTCGACGGGCTGACCGCCGCGCGCGCCGTCGCGCTGGCCAAGGCGTCGTCGCTGGCCGGCGCGATCATGGCCGGCGCGTGGATCGGGCTGATCGCCTACCTGCTGCCGCTGTACGGCAGGGTCGAGGCCGCCCGGGCCGACACGGCCTCCGCGGTGGTCGGGTTGATCAGCGCCGGCGCGCTGATCGCCGCCGGGCTCTGGTTGGAGAACTGCCTGCGCAATCCCGATGAGCCGGAAGAACCCTACGAAGACGAGTGACGCCACTCGGCCGTTCGGTGGGTGGCGCGCTGCGCCACACCGACCAAAGTGGAGTCGGGTCGCTCGCCTTGAGGTCTCGAACTGATAACCGCCCGGTACCGTGGTGGGCATGTCCGAACGCGGCAGCACCGAGTCTGAATCCAGCAAGGGGCGATCGACGGCCCTGTGGGTCGGCGCGGTGGTGCTCGCCGCGGCCGCCACGGCGGTGCTGGTGGTCAGCAACGACGTCCGCTACCTGCGGCTCGGGTTGGTCGCCGCGCTGTGGTCGGCGCTGATCGGCTCGTTCGCGGTCGCCAAGCTGCGGCACCGGGTGGTGCAGGGCGAGGAGCTCGTCGCGGACCGGCAGCGGATCTACGAACTCGAACTGGAGCGGGAGATCGCGGCCCGGCACGAGTTCGAGCTGGAGGCGGAGGCCGAAGCGCGTCGGCAGGCGGCCGAGGAGTCCGAGGGCGAGATCAAGGAGCTGCAGGCCGAGCTGCGCCGGTTACGCGAGAGCCTGGAGCAGGTGATGGGCGGCGACGTGCTCTTCGAGCGGGTCGCCCTGCGCGCCGAGTCCACCCGGGTTCGCTCGCTGCCCGACCGCGGCAAGGTCGAGGGGCAGCTCGTGCAGCCGCCGACCGGGCGCGAACTGCCCGCCGCCCTGCCGCAGCCGCAGAACGTCGTCCAGCCCAACACCGAACTGATCACGAAGCTGGCGGGGGAGCAGCCGGAGCGGCGACCCAAGCAGCGCCAGCGGCCGAAACAGCAGCCGACGCAAGCCCATCCGGCCCGCCAGGCCGCGGCCCGGCGTCCCGACCGGGCGCATTACGAGCGGCCGGAGCCGGCGCCGCCCAAGCCCGAACCGGCCGCCGCCCCGCCGCCGGCGCCGGACCCGGCGGGCGCGCACGCCGAGGGGACCTCGGTGAACGACCTGCTCGCCGCGTACGGCGGGCCCTCAGACACGCAGCGCCGGCGCCGCCGACGCGCCTGAGAAGGTGACTATCCGGGCTTGCCCCGAGGCCGTTCTCTAGGGTTTTGTCCGTGTCGAGTCCTGACCTCCAGAGGCAGCCCGCCGATCTTTCCGGCGCGCGCAGGCTGCAGACCCGCAAGAACCACGCCGTCGGATGGCCCGTCGCCGGCCTGATCGTGCTCGGAATCTGCGGGTTGGTGATGGTCGGCGTCACCACCTCGAAGGTCGGCGCGGCGGCGGCGCTCGTCGGCGCGGTGGCCGCGTTGCTCCCGGTGGGCGTGGTGTTCGCCGCGATCATCTGGATCGACCGCTGGGAGCCGGAGCCGCCGATGCTGCTGCTCGGCGCGTTCCTGTGGGGTGCGGGCGGGGCGACCGCGTGCTCGCTGCTGCTCAACGACGCGATGATCGGGCTCGGCAACGTCCTGTTCAGCGCGGGCGGTGACCGGTTCTTCGCCACGGCCGTGATGGGGCCGCTGGTGGAGGAGGCGGCGAAGGCGCTGTTCGTGGTGGCGCTGTGGTTCCGCCGCCGGTCGGAGTTCAACGGGCTGGTCGACGGCATCGTGTACGCGGCGCTGACCGCGGCGGGTTTCGCCTTCACCGAGAACATCCTGTACTTCGGCAAGGCGTTCGTGGCCGGTGGGCTCGGCGGCGTCAGCGGCGGTGTCGTGGCGCTGTTCATCGTGCGCGGCGTGCTCGCGCCGTTCTCGCACCCGCTGTTCAGCTCGATGGTCGGCATCGGCGTCGGGTTGGCCTCGCGCACCGACCGGAAGCGGATGCGGGTGCTGTACCTGGTGCTCGGCTTCGCCGGCGCGGTGCTGCTGCACGCGGTGTGGAACGCGTCCACGCTGTTCGGCGGCGCGGAGTTCCTGAACGTCTACTTCCTGATCATGGTGCCGATCTTCCTGGGCACCTTCTGGCTGGTGGTGTGGCAGCGCAAGCGGGAGCAGCGGATCGTCATCCAGCAGCTGCCGGTGCTGGAGCGGGCCGGGCTGATCGTGCGCAGCGAGATGGAGATGCTCGCGACGCTCGCGGGTCGTCGCGGCTGGCTGCGAAAGGTGCGGCGCAGCGCCGGGACCGAGGCGGCGAAGGCGGTGCGGGACTACCAGATCGCGGTCACGGAGCTGGCGTTCCTGCAGCACCGGGCGGAGCAGGGCCGGACCACCAGCGCGGCGCGCCGGGCGCGCCGGGAGAAGCTGATCGCCGACCTGAAGCAGGCCCGGCGGTCGGCGGCGGGCACCCAGCAGGCAATCCAGACGGCGCGCATCAAGCTCAACGAGCTCACCCAGCACAACCTCAAGCGCCCGCCGTACCCCGGCAATCGCCCCAAGCCCCCGATCCAGCGCTCCCGCGACTGACCGCGATTTCATTGAGGTTTTTCACCTGGTCTGCGGCGTCAGGCCAGGCCCCGAATGCGCAGGGGTCGTGAGTGTCCATGGTCGCCACAGCGGCCATGACCACTCACGACCCAGGACGCAGGCCTTCCGCGTAGAGGATGGAAAACGCTCAATGGAAATCGGACCCTCGGTTTCCATCGAAATCGCGGATCTCCGGCGCGTCGGGCCACGACACGCCGGAGGGGTGTGGGCGGCTCCGGCCCGGCTGCGACGGAAACCCGGGTCCGGTTTCAACTGAAACTTGGGCCCGGTTTCAATGAGGTTTTTCCAACCTCGATTTGCGTGGCGGTGCGGGTGGCGGAACCTCAGAGGCTTCCTGGTCTGTGGGTGCCCCTCCTGATGTATGTCCAATACACGGCGGAGGGGCCGTCCTCGCCAGGAAGCCTCTGAGAACCTGCGGCGGTGCAGGTGTCGTAGGTGGGTTATGCGCCTGCGGCGCATGCGGCACCCCATCGACGTGCACCTTTGCGGCCCGCGGCTGCGGGTTGACCAGGATGAAAAACGCTCAATTGAAACTGGCCCCAGGTCCCGTGGCAGCCGAGTCCCGGGTTCCCAGGCGGTGCGAGCCCTCGATTCCGGTGCGAACCGGGCCCCAGGGATTCGTTGGAGTTGTGGGCCGGGAGACTGCCGGGCTGGGACCGGATTGCGTGGTCCTCGCCACCTGACGGGCACGGCGGCCGGATTCGCGAGCTACTCTCGCGCTGCTGTCCGGTACCCGGTGGTTGGGACTGGAACGGTATTGGAGGACGACGTGGCGATTGCTGCTGGTCGCACGGGCCCTCGACTGCGGGTCGGAGTCATCTCCGCCGGTCGGGTGGGCGCCGTGCTGGGCGCGGCGCTGCGGCGCGCGGGTCATCAGGTCTCCGCGGTTTCCGCGGTGTCCGAGGCTTCGCTGCGCCGGGCGGAGGAGCTGCTCCCCGGGGTCGCCGTGCTGCCGCCCGACGAGGTCGCCCGGCAGGCCGACCTGGTGCTGCTGGCCGTGCCGGACGATGCGATCGCCGGGCTGGTCCGCGGCCTGGTCGCCACCGATTCGCTGCGCGGCGGGCAGATCCTCGTGCACACCTCCGGCGCGCACGGCGTGGACGTCCTCGCCGCGGCCACCGAGATCGGCGTGCTGCCGCTGGCGCTGCACCCGGCGATGACCTTCACCGGCCGCGCGGAAGACGTCGAACGCCTCGCCACCGCCTGCATGGCCGTCACGGCGTCCACTTCGGACGAAGCCGGCTGGCACGTCGCGGAGGCGCTGGCGCTGGAGCTCGGGATGGAGCCGGTGCGGGTTCCGGAGGAGTCCCGCGGCCTCTACCACGCCGCGCTCTCGCACGGCGCCAACCACCTGATCACGCTGGTCAACGAGTGCGCCGAGCTGCTGCGCGGCGCGGGCATCGAGGTCCCGGAGCGGGTCATGGCGCCGATCCTGTCGGCTTCGCTGGACAACGCGCTGCGCCTCGGCGACCGCGCCATCACCGGCCCGGTGATGCGCGGCGACGCCGGCACGGTCCGGGCCCACCTGGCGGCGCTGTCGGACGCGAACCCCGAGATCGTGCCCAGCTACCGCGAGCTGGCGAAGCGGACCGCGGAGCGCGCCGAGGACGCCGGAATCCTGCGTGCCGACGGGGCCGAAGCGGTCCGCGAGGCGTTGGGCGAGGAGCCGTCATGAGCACTGGAGTCGTCATGAGTGAAAGCCGGGGTTTCGCGCGGGGCGAGCTGACCGTGCACCGCGATCCCGCCGAGCTGGCCAGGGTCACCCGCGCCCTGCGGGCCACCGGCCGCAAGATCCACCTGGTGCCGACCATGGGCGCGCTGCACCGCGGCCACCTGGAGCTGATCCGCCGGGCCCGGCAGGACATCAACGCCGTGACCGTGGTGTCGATCTTCGTGAACCCGCTGCAGTTCGGGCCGAACGAGGACTTCGACCGCTACCCGCGCAGCTTCGAGACCGACCTGGCGGCGTGCCGGGAAGCCGGGGCGGAGCTGGTCTTCGCGCCGTCGGTCGAGGCGATGTACGGCACCGACCCGCAGATCACCGTCCACTCCGGACCGCTGGGCGAGCAGCTGGAAGGCGCCTCCCGCCAGGGGCACTTCGACGGGATGCTCACCGTGGTGCTGAAGCTGCTCAACATCGTGCGACCGGACCTGGCCTTCTTCGGTGAGAAGGACTACCAGCAGCTCGTGCTGATCCGGCGGATGGCGCGGGAGCTGAACCTGGACGCCCGGATCCAGGGCATCCCCACCGTGCGGGAAGCCGACGGCCTGGCGCTGTCCTCCCGCAACGCCTACCTCACCGCCGAGCAGCGCGAAGCGGCGCTGGTGATCTCGGCGGCGCTGACGGCCGGCGCGCACGCGGGTACGGCCGGCGCGGACGCGGTGCTCCAAGCCGCCGGTGCGGTGCTGGCCACCGCGCCGTCGGTGGCGGTCGACTACCTGGAGCTGCGCGACACCGAGCTGGGCCCGGTCCCGGCCGAGGGCGAGGCGCGGCTGCTGGTGGCGGCCAAGGTCGGCTCGACCAGGCTGCTCGACAACGCGCTGGTGCTGCTGGGCAGCCCCGGGGTGGCGGAGCGGTCGTGAGTCGGGGAAGGCGCCCGTCCGGCCGGATCGGGCGTCCCGCAAGATACGTCGGCAAGCCGCGGTATCGGCAGTAGGAGGTCTGCGATGTTCCGCACCATGCTGAAGTCCAAGATCCACCGTGCGACGGTGACCCAGGCCGACCTGCACTACGTCGGCTCGGTGACGGTGGACGCGGACCTGATGGACGCCGCGGATCTGCTGGAAGGCGAGCAGGTCGCGATCGTCGACGTCACCAACGGAGCCCGGCTGGAGACCTACGTGATCACCGGCGAGCGCGGCTCCGGGGTGATCGGCATCAACGGCGCGGCCGCGCACCTGATCGAGCCCGGCGATCTCGTCATCCTGATCTCCTACGGGGTGATGGACGAGATGGAGGCGCGTTCGGTGCGGCCGAAGGTGATCTTCGTCGATGCGGACAACCGCATCGTGGAGCGCGGCGAGGACCCGGCCCGCGCCCCGGAGGGCTCCGGGCTCACCAGCGGCGCTGTGCTGGCCGATCCCACGGCGGAGACGGACGACGCCGCGAAGCTCGACGCCCTCCTGCAGCAGCCCGAGCACTGAGCAGCTGTCGCGACCTGGCACGAATCTCCCGAAGGGACGAACGACGGTGCTGCTCGCCATCGACGTCGGAAACACCAACATCGTGCTCGGCCTGTACGCCGACCGCCCGGACACCGACGTCGCGAAGACGCTGGTGCGGGACTGGCGGATGCGCACCGAGCCGCGGATGACCGCCGACGAGATGGCGCTGACCATGCGCGGGCTGCTCGGCGACTACGCGGAGGAGATCACCGGGATCGCGGCGCTGTCCACAGTGCCCGCACTGCTGCGCGAGCTCCGCGTGATGCTCGGCCGGTACTGGAGCGACGTGCCGCGCGTGGTCGTCGAGCCGGGCGTGCGCACCGGGGTGCCGCTGCTGGTGGACAACCCGAAGGAGGTCGGCGCCGACCGGGTGATCAACACCCTGGCGGCGCACCACCTGCACGCGACGAACTGCGTGGTGGTCGACTTCGGCACGTCCACGAACATCGACGTGATCTCGGCCAAGGGCGAGTTCCTGGGCGGCGCGTTCGCGCCGGGCATCGAGATCTCGTTGGACGCGCTGGCCTCCCGGGCCGCGCAGCTGCGCAAGGTCGAGCTGGTCCGCCCGCGCTCGGTGATCGGCAAGAACACCGTGGAGTGCCTGCAGTCCGGCATCCTCTTCGGATTCGCCGGCCAGGTGGACGGGCTGGTGAGCCGCATCGTCGCCGAGCTGGAGTCGACCCACGGCGGTCCCACCACGGTCCTCGCCACGGGCGGCCTGGCGCCGCTGGTGGTCACCGAGTCCACGACGATCACCCACCACGTCCCGGACCTGACGCTGCTGGGCCTCCGCCTCGTCTTCGACCGCAACTTCCGCTGACACCCGGGGTGCGTTCTCGGTGCGCGGCCTGTCTTTCGGTGGATGGTGTGAACGGCCTGTTGACCTCCTCTATCGGGACGAACGGTCCGTTCACCTCATTCCAGCGGATCGGGGAGATGAAGCGAACGGGTTCGCTCCACTCCGGCCGCGAAACGGGCCGCGTGGTGTCAACCGCTGAAAGGACGCCTGGTGGCGGAGCGGAGCACCGCGAAACGTACCCTTGGAGGCCGTGACTGACCAGGACCTTCCCAACCCCCCGGCATCCAGCGCTGACGGCGTCGACGATCTGCCGGAACAGATGCGGATCCGGCGGGAGAAGCGGGAGCGCCTGCTCGCCGCCGGAGTCGACCCCTACCCGGTGAACCTGCCGATCACGCACGGCCTCGCCGAGGTGCGCGCGGCGTACCCGGACCTGGAGCCCGACACCGCCACCGGCGACCAGGTCGGCGTCGCGGGCCGCGTGATGTTCTTGCGCAACACCGGAAAGCTCTGCTTCGCCACGCTGCGCGCCGGCGACGGCACCGAGCTGCAGGCCATGCTCAGCCTCAAGCAGGTCGGCGAGGACTCGCTGGCGGCCTGGAAGGCCGATGTCGACCTCGGCGACCACGTCTTCGTGCGCGGCGAGGTGATCACCTCCCGGCGCGGCGAGCTGTCCGTGATGGCCGACGAATGGCGGATGGCGGCCAAGACGCTGCGCCCGCTGCCGGTGATGCACAAGGACCTCGGCGAGGAAACCCGCGTCCGGCAGCGCTACGTCGATCTGATCGTGCGGAAGCAGGCCGCCGACACGGTGCGCACCCGCGCCGCGGTTCAGCGATCGCTGCGGGATTCGTTCGACCGGCGCGGTTTCGTCGAGGTGGAAACCCCGATGTTGCAGACGCTGCAAGGCGGTGCCGCGGCTCGTCCGTTCACGACGCATTCCAACGCCTTCGACATGGACCTGTTCCTGCGGATCGCGCCGGAGTTGTATCTGAAGCGATGCGTGGTCGGCGGGATCGAGAAAGTTTTCGAGATCAACCGGAACTTCCGCAACGAGGGCAGTGATTCTTCCCACTCGCCGGAGTTCGCGATGTTGGAGTTCTACCAGGCGTATGCCGATTACAACGACATGGCCGAGCTCACCCGGTCGCTGATCCAGGAAGCGGCCGAGGCGGTCGCGGGTTCGCAGGTGGTCACCTGGTTCGACGGGACCGAGTACGACTTGTCCGGCGAGTGGACGTCGCTGCGGATGTACGACTCCTTGTCGGAAGCGCTGGATTCGGAGATCACCCCGGAAACTCCGGTGGAGGCGCTGCGCAAGCACGCGGACTCCTACGGATTGCAGACCGATCCGAAGCACGGCCACGGAAAGCTCGTCGAGGAGCTCTGGGAGCACCTGGTCGGCGATCATTTGACCGCGCCGACGTTCGTTCGCGACTTCCCGTTGGAGACCTCCCCGCTGACCCGGCAGCACCGCACGGAACCGGGCGTGGCGGAGAAATGGGATCTGTACGTTCGCGGGTTCGAGCTCGGGACCGGATACTCCGAACTCGTCGACCCGGTCGTGGAACGCGCTCGCCTCGAGGAACAGGCCGCACTCGCGGCCGCCGGAGACGACGAGGCGATGCCGATCGACGAGGACTTTCTCCGCGCCCTGGAGTACGGAATGCCGCCCAGCGGCGGGGTCGGAATCGGTATCGACAGGTTGTTGATGGCGTTGACCGGTCTCGGTATCCGGGAGACGATCCTGTTCCCGCTGGTCCGGCCGGAATGACCCGATCAGGGCGGGAGGCGGTGAATTTTCCGGCCCGGGTGAGTGCATTGTCGCAGTTACTGCGCTAACCTGTGCTCAGAATGTTCCGGTGACGGCTTATTGACGTACTCGCAAGGGAGTTGCGCTCCTGGCGGATGTCGCTGTCCCACTATTGCACATTTTTTGCTCCGGGGAGGACTTCGAAGATGGCGCAGAAGGTCACTGTCACCCTTGTCGACGATCTAGACGGCGGCCAGGCGGATGAAACCGTCGAGTTCGGATTGGACGGCGTCGCCTACCAGATCGACCTCTCCGCCGACAATGCCGGTGAGTTGCGGGATGCCCTCGCGAACTACGTCTCGAACGCGCGCCGGGCGGGCGGCCGGAAGAAGCCGGGTCCGCGCCCGGGTGCCACGGCGCGTTCCGCCGGCGGTTCCACGAGTGCCGATCGCGAGCAGAACCAGGCCATTCGGGAATGGGCTCGCAAGCGCGGTCTGAAGGTGTCGGACCGGGGCCGTATCCCCGCGGACATCGTCGAGCAGTACCACCAGGCGAACTGAAGTAACCGACGCCGAGGGGCGTTTGCGGGGCACACGGCCCGCAAACGCCCCTCGTTGCGTTCGGATAACTCTATTCGCCGCTTAACGGCCCGAAAAGTGGCGATTGATCAACGCGAGATCTTGTCCGATTGCGGTCCGCGTTGCCCTTTTTGCCGGTTGCCCCGACGCCGGTAGACAGCCATCCCCCGCCGACGTGTGACATCGGACATTCCGGCCCACCCTGTTGGTTCAGCCTTAGGTGGGCCTAACCTAAGTGCGGTCCGGACGGGTGAACAGAGGGAGTGGGACGTGAGTCGCAGCGTGGCCGTCGACGGCCCTCCCGGGTCCGAGCAGGCCGCGGCGGCCACCACTGCCGGCGGCGAACGCCTGCGACAACGCCGGCGCCGCCGGGTCATGGGCATCGTCGTCCTGCTGGTCGTGCTGGTGGTCAGCTGCGTGCTCAGCGTGGTGATCGGCGCCAAGACGATCCCGCTCGCGGACGTGTGGGCCGGGCTGTTCGCGCCGACCGGCACGGAGAACGACCTGATCATCCGCGAGCTGCGGGTGCCGCGCACCGTGGTCGGCGTCCTCGCGGGCGCGGCGCTGGGCCTGGCCGGCGCGCTGATGCAGGGCCACACCCGCAACCCGATCGCCGACCCGGGCATCCTCGGCATCACGCAGGGCGCGGCGCTGGCCGTCGTGCTCGCGGTCTACACCTTCGGCGTCACGACGCTGCTCGGGTTCATCTGGTTCGGCTTCGCCGGCGCGATGCTGGGCGCGCTCGCGGTGTTCGCGATCGGCTCCCTCGGCCGCGGCGGCCCGACCCCGGTGACGCTGGCGCTGGCCGGCACCGCGATCAGCCACCTGCTGCAGGCCATCACCTCGGCGCTGGTGATCTCCGACCAGCAGACCATGGACACCTATCGGTTCTGGAAGGTCGGCTCCATCGCGATCACCGACACCGCGGTGATCCCGCAGGTGCTGCCGTTCCTGGTGGTGGGCGTGGTGCTGGCGCTGGCCAACGCGTCGAGCCTCAACGCCCTGTCGCTCGGCGACGACGTGGCCCGCTCGCTCGGCCACCGCGTCGAGTGGGCCCGCCGGACGGGCATCGCCGCGATCGCGATCCTGGTCGGCGGCGCGGTCGCGATCTGCGGGCCGATCGGGTTCGTCGGGTTGATCGTGCCGCACGTGGCCCGCTACTTCACCGGCGCCGACTACCGCTGGCTGCTGCCCTTCGCCGGGCTGCTGGGCGCGTCGCTGGTGCTGCTCGCCGACGTGCTCGGCCGGGTCGTGGCGCGGCCGTCCGAAGTGCAGGTCGGGGTGATGCTGGCGATGGTCGGCGCACCGTTCTTCATCGCGCTCGTGCGCCGCCGGAAGTTGGTGCGGTTGTGACCCAAGTCCTCGACGACGAGCAGCCAGGCGTCTCCGGTCGCCGGTCGGTCCGGGTGGGCCCGTTCTCCGGGGTGCTGCGCTTGCGGCCGCTGCTGGCGCTGCTGGGCGGCCTGGCCGTGCTGCTGGCCGTGTTCGTGCTCAACGTCGGCCTCGGCGAGTACCAGATCAGCCCGCTGGAGGTGCTCAACACGCTGTTGGGCGGCGGCGACCGGGCGCAGCAGATCATCATCTGGGAGCTGCGGCTGCCGAGGTCGCTGACCGGCCTGCTGGTCGGCGCCGCGCTCGGCCTCGCCGGCGCGATCATGCAGGCGCTCGCCCGCAACCCGCTGGCCAGCCCGGACATGCTCGGCATCACCTGGGGCGCGGGCACCGCCGCGACGCTGGTGATCGTGCTCGGCGGCACCGCGGGCAGCCTCGCGGGCGCGCTCGCCGACTACGGCCTGCCGCTGGTGGCGCTGGCGGGCGGGCTGGTCACCGGCATCGCCGTCTACGCGCTGGCCTACCGCCGCGGCGTGGACTCCTTCCGGTTGGTGCTGGTCGGCGTCGGCGTCAGCGCGCTGGCGGGCAACGCGACCTACTGGCTGCTCACCGTCGGCGACGTCACCGAGGCGAGCCGGGCCATGGTGTGGCTGACGGGCAGCCTCAACGCGCGCGGCTGGGAGCACGTCATCCCGGTCGGGATCGCCCTGGTCGTGCTGATCCCGCTGGCCCTGATCGGCGCGCACGTGCTCGGCGCGCTGCAGTTCGACGACGACACGGTGCGCGGCCTGGGCGTCCGGATGGACTTCGCGCGGGGCGCGCTGCTGCTGGCCTCGGTCGTGCTGGCGTCGATCGCCACCGCCGCGGCCGGGCCGATCCAGTTCGTCGCGCTGGCCACCCCGCAGATCGCGCTGCGCGTGGCGCGCACCTCGCGGCCGCCGCTGCTCACCTCCGCGGTGCTCGGAGCCGCGCTCGTCGTCGGTTCGGACGTGATCTCCCGGACCGCCTTCGGCGGCACCGAGCTGCCGGTCGGCATCATCACCGCCATCCTCGGCGCCCCGTACCTGATCTACCTGCTCGTCCGTCGGTACCGGGAGGTCCGCGCATGACCGCATCCGCCACGTCCAAGACGACCGACGACGGACTCGCGGTGCCCGCTGGCGACCGGCAGCGGCTGCACGCCACGGACCTGCAGCTGGCCTACGGCGACCGCGTCATCGTCGACGGCCTGGACTTCGACGTCGTGGACGGCACCATCACCGCGGTGATCGGCCCGAACGGCTGCGGCAAGTCGACGCTGCTGCGTGCGCTGGGCAGGCTGCTGAACCCGCGGCGCGGCAGCGTGCTGCTGGACGGCAAGCAGATCCACAAGATGTCCACCAAGGAAGTCGCCAGGGTGCTCGGGGTGCTCCCGCAGTCGCCGGTGGCGCCGGAGGGCCTGACCGTCGCCGACCTGGTCGCCCGCGGCCGCCACCCGCACCAGTCCTGGTACCGGCAGTGGTCCTCCGACGACGAGTCGGCGGTGGCCGAGGCGCTGGGCATGACCGGCATCGCCGACCTCGCCGACCGCACCCTGGACGAGCTCTCCGGCGGCCAGCGGCAGCGCGCCTGGCTGTCCATGGCGCTGGCGCAGGGCACCGACCTGCTGCTGCTCGACGAGCCGACCACCTACCTGGACCTCTCGCACCAGGTGGACGTGCTGGAGCTGGTCGGGCAGCTGCACGACGAGAGCGGTCGTACCGTCGTGATGGTGCTGCACGACCTGAACCTGGCCGCCCGCTACGCCGACCGGCTGGTGGCGATGAAGGCCGGCGCCATCGTCGCCGAGGGCGAGCCGGGCGAGGTGCTCACCGAGGAATTGCTGGCCGAGGTGTTCGGGCTGAAGGCGCGGGTGATTGCTGATCCCGTCGCGGGTACCCCGATGGTGGTGCCGGTCGGCGGGAGGCGTGGCGCATCCGCCGATCAGTCCAAGTAGTAGGACCTGTTCGCGCTGAGCGGACAGGGCCAACCTATCGGTCGAAATCCGGAATCTCGCAGGCCAGCGCGCCGTTGGTGAGGGTGCCGGACAAGAATGAGGGCAGTAGGCCGTAGCGGGCACGGACCGCGACCGGGTGGGGCTACTACAGTGGTCCTCAAGAGTGCTGAACCCGTCGTGGGCATCGGCGATGCAGGAGCCGTGTCCCGCCAACGAGACCGCCGGCGCAGCAGTCAGGGAGTGCGAATGTTCGAGAGGTTCACCGACCGCGCGAGGCGGGTGGTCGTCCTGGCCCAAGAAGAGGCCCGGATGCTCAACCACAACTACATCGGCACCGAGCACATTCTCCTGGGCTTGATCCACGAGGGTGAGGGTGTCGCCGCCAAGGCGTTGGAGTCGCTGGGTATCGCGCTTGAGGGCGTGCGCCAACAGGTCGAGGAGATCATCGGCCAGGGACAGCAGGCCCCCAGCGGACACATCCCGTTCACCCCACGGGCCAAGAAGGTGCTGGAGCTGTCGTTGCGCGAGGCGCTGCAGCTCGGCCACAACTACATCGGCACCGAGCACATCCTGCTCGGGCTGATCCGCGAGGGCGAAGGCGTCGCCGCGCAGGTGCTCGTCAAGCTCGGTGCGGACCTCAACCGGGTGCGCCAGCAGGTGCTGCAGCTGCTCTCGGGCTACCAGGGCAAGGAGCCCGCGGAGGCCGGTGGCCGCGGCGAGGGAACGCCGTCGTCGTCGCTGGTGCTGGACCAGTTCGGCCGCAACCTCACGCAGAGTGCTCGCGAGGGCAAGCTCGACCCGGTCATCGGTCGGGAGAAGGAAATCGAGCGGATCATGCAGGTCCTCTCGCGGCGCACCAAGAACAACCCGGTGCTCATCGGCGAGGCCGGCGTCGGCAAGACGGCGGTCGTGGAGGGGCTGGCCCAGAAGGTCGTCAAGGGCGAGGTGCCCGAGACGCTGAAGGACAAGCAGCTCTACACCCTGGATCTGGGCTCGCTGGTCGCCGGTTCCCGGTACCGCGGTGACTTCGAAGAGCGCCTGAAGAAGGTGCTCAAGGAGATCAAGACCCGCGGCGACATCATCCTGTTCATCGACGAGATCCACACCCTGGTCGGCGCGGGCGCCGCCGAGGGCGCGATCGACGCGGCGAGCATCCTCAAGCCGATGCTGGCCCGTGGTGAGCTGCAGACCATTGGTGCCACCACGCTCGAGGAGTACCGGAAGTACGTCGAGAAGGACCCGGCTCTGGAGCGCCGCTTCCAGCCGATCCAGGTCGGCGAGCCGTCGCTGCAGCACACCGTCGAGATCCTCAAGGGCCTGCGGGACCGCTACGAGGCGCACCACCGCGTGTCGATCACCGACTCCGCGCTGGTCGCCGCGGCGAGCCTGGCCGACCGCTACATCAACGACCGCTTCCTGCCGGACAAGGCGATCGACCTGATCGACGAGGCCGGCGCCCGGATGCGCATCCGCCGCATGACCGCGCCGCCGGACCTGCGCGAGTTCGACGAGAAGATCGCCGACGTGCGCCGGGAGAAGGAGTCCGCGATCGACGCGCAGGACTTCGAGCGGGCCGCCCGCCTGCGGGACGAGGAGAAGCAGCTCCTCGGCCAGAAGGAGGAGCGGGAGAAGCAGTGGAAGGCCGGTGACCTCGACGTGGTCGCCGAGGTCGACGACGAGCAGATCGCCGAGGTGCTGGCGAACTGGACGGGCATCCCGGTGTTCAAGCTCACCGAGGAGGAGACGACCCGCCTGCTGCGCATGGAGGACGAGCTCCACAAGCGGATCATCGGCCAGAACGACGCGGTCAAGGCCGTGTCGCAGGCGATCCGCCGTACCCGCGCGGGCCTGAAGGACCCGAAGCGGCCGTCGGGGTCGTTCATCTTCGCCGGGCCGTCGGGCGTGGGCAAGACCGAGCTGTCGAAGGCGCTGGCGGAGTTCCTGTTCGGGGACGACGACGCGCTGGTGCAGATCGACATGGGCGAGTTCCACGACCGCTACACCGCCTCGCGGCTGTTCGGTGCCCCTCCGGGCTACGTCGGCTACGAGGAGGGCGGCCAGCTCACCGAGAAGGTCCGGCGCAAGCCGTTCTCGGTGGTGCTCTTCGACGAGATCGAGAAGGCGCACCAGGAGATCTACAACACGCTGCTGCAGGTGTTGGAGGACGGACGCCTGACCGACGGTCAGGGCCGCACGGTCGACTTCAAGAACACGGTGCTGATCTTCACCTCGAACCTCGGCACGCAGGACATCTCCAAGGCCGTCGGCCTGGGCTTCTCCAGTGGTCAGGGCGCTGATTCCAACTACGAGCGGATGAAGTCCAAGGTCCACGAGGAGATGAAGAAGCACTTCCGGCCGGAGTTCCTCAACCGCATCGACGACGTGATCGTCTTCCACCAGCTCACCGAGGCCGAGATCATCCAGATGGTCGACCTGCTCTCGGGTCGGGTGGAGAAGGCGCTCAAGGCCAAGGACATGGCCCTGGAGCTGACCGACAAGGCGAAGAAGCTGCTGGCCAAGCGCGGGTTCGACCCGGTGCTGGGTGCGCGGCCGCTGCGCCGGACGATCCAGCGGGAGATCGAGGACAAGCTGTCCGAGAAGATCCTGTTCGGGGAGATCCAGCCGGGTCAGATCGTGATCGTGGACGTCGAGGGCTGGGACGGCGAAGGCGCCGACGACAAGGCGCACTTCACCTTCCGCGGCGAGCAGAAGCCGTCGCTGGTCCCGGACGCCCCGCCGGTCGCGGTCTCGGCCGCCTCCGATGAGAAGTCCGAGGGCACGGACTCCGAGTCCGCCTGACGCAAGACCCAGAAGGCCCCGCGCTCCACGGCGCGGGGCCTTCTGCGTTGCGGGTCCGGGTCTTCGAGAACGGGTGGGGCCGGTGAGTGCTTTGGGGCGCTGTGGCACCTCGCGGGTAATGGACTGCGGTGACGGTGTTCCTGGAGTTGTGGAGGAGTTCGGGTGCGGGCTGAACTGGCGGAGTTCCTCAGGGACCGGCGGTCTCGCGTCGGGCCCGCCGATGTCGGGTTGGAGGCGCGCGGCGGCCGCCGGACGCCCGGGTTGCGGCGGGAGGAGGTCGCGCGACTCGCCGGGATCTCCGTCGACTACTACATCCGCATGGAGCAGGGGCGCGGGCCGCGCCCGTCCCGGCAGGTGCTCAACGCGCTCGCCGCCGCGCTGCGCCTGTCCGACGACGAGCGGAACTACCTGTTCCGCCTGGTGGGCGAGGCCCCGTCGGTCGTGTCGTCGCGGGAGGTCCCGGCGAGCGTGCTGCGGCTGCTGGAGCGGTTCGACGACGTTCCCGCGCTGGTGCTCGACGTGAAGTACGACATCCTCGCCTGGAACCGGATGGCGGTGGGCCTGATGGGCGACTTCGGCAGCCGGTCGGAGAAGGAGCGCAACATGCTCTGGTGGATGTTCTGCCACCGGCCGTCGGTGCTGGAGACCGAGCACGGGCGGCGGTTCGCCAAGTCGTGCGTGGCGAGCGTGCGCGCCGCCGGCCGCTACCCGGGCGATCCCGGCGTTCGGGCGCTGGTCGACGAGCTGGGCGAGCGGAACCCCGCCTTCGCCGAGATGTGGGCCGCCCACGAGGTCCAGGTGCAGCGCAGCACCCCGAAGCGCGGCGTGCACCCGGTCTTCGGCGAGCTGGAGCTGGACTGCGAGGTACTGCTGATACCCGAGCTGGACCAGCGGCTGATGTTCTTCACCGCCCCCGAGGGGTCGCCCACGGGGAAGGCGCTGCAGGAGCTCCGGAACTGGGATCGGCAGACCTAGGTTCGACCGGTCTCTCCCGGGCGGCCGCCGCCGCGGCGATCGTGGTGGCACATCGCTGAAGGGAGATCAGATGACGATCCTGGTGACCGGAGGACGCGGCAACGTGGCGCGCAGCGTGGTCGAGCAGCTGCTGAGCGCCGGGGAGAAGCCGCGGGTGATCAGCCGCGATCCCGCCGCCACCCGGCTGCCGGAGGAGGTCGAGGTGGTCCGCGGCGACCTAGCCGAACCGCCAGAGCCGGTGCTGGACGGGGTGTCCGCGGTGTTCCTCTACGCCGATCGCGGCGGGGTGGGCGGTTTCCTGGACGCCGCCCGGTCCGCCGGTGTCGAGCACGTCGTGCTGCTGTCGGCCAGCGTCGTCACGACCCCGGGCGACCCCGACGACCCGCTGATCGGGCTGCACGCGTCGGCGGAGCGGGCGGTGCTCGACTCCGGGCTGGCCTGGACCTTCCTGCGGCCGGGCGGCTTCGCCACGAACACCCTGGCGTGGGCCGGGTCGATCCGCGCCCGAGGCGTCGTGGCGGCGCCGTACCCCGACTCGCACGCCGACCTGATCCACGAGGCGGACATCGCGGCCGCTGCGGTGCGGGCGCTGACCGAGCCCGGCCACGAGGGCAGGGCCTACCCGCTGAGCGGGCCGCAGTCGATCACGCAGCGCGAGCAGGCCGAGGCGATCGGGGAAGCGATCGGCCGCCCCGTCGAGTTCGTGCCGCAGAGCCCGGACGAGTACCGCGCGACGATGGCCGAGCTCGGGATGGGGCACCTCGCCGACACCCTCCTGCAGCACCTCGCTGGCCAGGACGGCCGTCCGCTGCCGGTGGTGAACACGGTGGAGGTCCTGACCGGCCGCCCGGCCCGCTCCTTCGCCCAGTGGGCCGCCGACCACGCGTCGGACTTCCGCTGACCCCGGCGCGATTTCGCGGGGAACGCACCGGCCCCGGGGGTGACGATTCCTCGCGAAATCGCGTCCGGTGAGGGTCAGCGGATGCGGCGGATCTCCTCGGTCGGGGCCTCGGCGTGCACCCGGGCGAGGCGGACCGTGGGGGCTTCCGAGAGCTGGCGTTCGCGGCGGTTGTTGCGGATGCGGATCGCGATGAACGCCGCGACCGTCAGGACCGCCGTGATCAGCACGGCGCGGGAGAACAGCCCCGCGTACTCCTCGACGAGGTACCAGTTCTGGCCCAGCAGGTAGCCGGCGAGCACGAAGACGGTGTTCCAGATCAGGCTGCCGAGCGTGGTGAACAGGGCGAACGTGGTCAGGCGCATGCGTTCGACGCCGGCCGGGAGCGAGATGAAGCTGCGGAACAGCGGGATCATCCGACCGAAGAAGACCGCTTTGATGCCGTGCTTGGCGAACCAGGCCTCGGTCCGGTCGATGTCGGAGATCTTCACCAGCGGGATCTTCGCGGCGATGGCGCGGGTGCGGTCGCGGCCCAGCGTCGCGCCGATGCCGTAGAGCGCCAGCGCGCCGACCAGCGAGCCGAGGGTCGTCCACAGGATCGCGCCGATCACGGACATGTTGCCCTGGCTGGCGGTGAATCCGGCCAGCGGCAGGATCACCTCGGACGGGATGGGCGGGAAGAGGTTCTCCAGGGCGACGATCATTCCCGCGCCCGGCCCGCCGAGGGCCTCCATCACGGAGATCACCCAGGCGGTGAAGCCGGTCGGTTCGGCGGAGGTGGCGGCGAAGGTCGTCAGATCCATTCGAGCGGCTCCGGGTAGCGCCCCGCCCGGACGTGTGGAGCACGTCGGCGTGCGAGCCGTGCCGGCGGAACATGATCGGTGGTATGTCCGTTTCTTCCATGATTCCAGCCCGCGGCGGTACTCCGGCTCGGCGGGAGGTGATCTAGGACATAGTTCGCGGGCCGAGCTCGCCGGGAGGTTTTCCGAGATCGAAGCGGGCCCAACCGGGCAAAACGCTTCCCTGGCATCGGTGGGATCCGGCCCGCCGGGCGGCCGGTGATCTCCAGGGACTTGCCGTGCGGCTGCGTGCGCAAGGCCCGAAATGACAGGCGTCGGGTCGGTCCCGTCTGCGAAGCTGGTGCGGTGCGCGTGGCGTTGCTGGGGCCCTTTCGGCTGAACGCACCCGACGGTCGGGCGATAGCGGTCGGCGGCCTCCGGGTGCGGATGCTCCTCGCGCGACTCGCGCTCGACGCCGGCCGCACCGTCTCCACCGAGCTCCTCATCGCCGACCTCTGGGGCTCCGCCCAGCCGGCCGGCGCGCTGAACGCGCTCCAGTCGCTGGTGTCTCGCGCGCGCCGCGCGCTCGGGGGCGACCTGTCCTTGCGCTCCGACCAGTCGGGCTATGCCCTCCTGGTGGATCGCGACGACGTCGACGCCATCCGCTTCGCTGCGCTCGCTGCGGAGGGACGCCGCCTGCTCCGCAGCGGTCGGCACGATGCTGCCGCTGCCACGCTCCGCGAGGCGCTGGCGCTGTGGCACGGGGATGCGCTCGTCGACTTCGTCGACACGCCGTTCGCCGAGGCGCAGGCGGCGCGGCTGGCGGAGCTGCGCATCGCCGCGATCGAGGATCGGGCGGAGGCCGATCTCGGCGCCGGTCGGCATGCCGATCTGGTGCCCGAGCTGGAGGGGCTTTGCGCGCGTTTTCCGCTGCGCGAGCGGCTCACGGCGCTGCGCATTCGCGCGCTCTACGCGAGCGGCAGGCAGGCCGATGCGCTTGCCGCTTACGAGGCCTTGCGGCGCCGCCTGGACCAGGAGCTCGGGGTGTCGCCGTCGCGGGAGCTCCGGGATCTGCAGGTCGCGCTGCTGCGCGGCGCTCCCGGCCTAGCGCCGCGCCGGGAACCGCGCCCGGAGCCGGATCCGCGCGACGAGCTGCGATGGGAGCCGGTCCGGCCGGTGCTGCCGACCCGGTTGAGCAGCTTCGTCGGCCGGGAGCGGGAGATCGAGCGGGTTCGCGCGGAGCTGGCGGACTCCCGGCTGGTCACCCTGTTCGGTCCCGGCGGCGCGGGGAAGACGCGGCTGGCGGTCGAGACCGCCGCCGGGATGTCGGATCGGCGGGTGTGGTTCGTCGAGCTCGCGCCGGTGCGGGACGGGCAGGACGTGACTGCGGCGGTGCTCGCCGTGCTCGGGGTGCGCGAGACCCGGCTGCTGGAATCACCGATGAAGCACGCCTTGAGCCGGGTGGTGGACCTGTTCTCGGCGGAACCGGCGCTGCTGGTGCTGGACAACTGCGAGCAGGTGATCGAGGCCGCCGCCGAGTTCGTGCAGGAGGTGCTGAACCGGGCCCCGCAGCTGCGGGTCGTGGCGACCAGCCGGGAGCCGCTGGCGCTCACCGGTGAGCGGCTGCTGCCGGTGGGGCCGTTGGCGCTGCCGGAGGCCGAGGACGCGGCGCCGGAGGCCGCTGCGGTGCGGCTGTTCGTGGATCGGGCGGCCGCCGCCCGGCCCGGGTTCGCGCTCGACGACGGCAACACCCGCGACGTCGTGGAGATCTGCCGTCGGCTGGACGGGATGCCGCTGGCGATCGAGCTGGCGGCGGCCCGGCTGCGGGCGATGAGCGTCCGGCAGGTCGCCGAGCGGCTCGACGACCGATTCCGGTTGCTCACCAGCGGAAATCGCACCGCCATGCCGCGGCATCGGACGCTGCGCGCGGTGGTGGAGTGGAGCTGGGACCTGCTGACCGGACCGGAGCAGGTGCTGGCCGGGCGGATGTCGGTGTTCGCCGGGAACGCCTCGGCCGACGCGATCTCCGCGGTGTGCGCCGACGCCGGGATGCCTGCCGCGGACGTGTTCTACGTGCTCGTCTCGCTGGTGGAGAAGTCCCTGGTGGAAGCGGTCGATTCGGAACTCGGCATGAGGTACCGGATGCTGGAGACGGTGCGCGCGTTCTGTGCCGAGAAGCTCGTCGCGGCCGGGGAGAAGGACGCCCTGCGCAGCTCGCACGCGGCGTACTTCGTCGAGTTCGCCGAATCCGCCGCGCCCCGGCTGCACGACGAAGAGCAGATCGACTGGCTGAACCGGCTGGACGCCGATCACGACAACATCATCGCCGCGCTGCACTGGGCGACGGAATCCGGCGACGCGGACCGGGGATTCCGGTTTGGTGCGGCGCTGAGCTGGTACTGGTCGATGTCGGCGCAGTACGACGAGCTGAAGGCACGGCTGGAAGCGGTGGTCGCCTTGCCGGGCGCGGCGCCGCCGGAGAGCCGGGCGGTCGTCGACCTGATGCTGGTGATGTCCGTCGACTCCACCCCGGGCTGGGCCGAGGGCCTGCGCGCCGCGGTGACGGCCGTCCGCGACACCGGCGCGCGGTTCCGCTACCTGTACGTGACGGTGATGGAACCGATCGGCTGGATGCTGATCCGCGAACAGTCCGAATTGGACAGATGCGTCGAGCGGGCGCTGCAGCACCCGCACCCGTGGGCGCGGGCCGCGGGCCTGTTCTGCCGGGGATTCGGCGCGGAGCACAACGGAAATCCCGTCGCCGGGGAGAAGGACATGCTCGCCGCGCGCACCGAGTTCCGCGCCATCGGCGACCGGTGGGGCAGCGCGCAGACCACCACGAGCATCGCCGAGTTCCGGTCGCGGCGCGGCGACCACGAGGGCGCGATCGAGGCGTTCCAGGAATCCGTCGAAACGTTCCGCGAACTGCGCGCCACCGAGGACCTGGTGCCCGCGCTGGCGCGGATCGGCATGGAGCGGCTGCGCGGCGGCGACATCGAAGGGGCGCGCGCCGACCTGCTGCGCGCCGAACGCATCGGCCAGAACAGGTTCCTCTACCACCAGATCGTGGCGCTGACCGGACTCGCCGAGGTCGCCCGGTACGCCGGCGACCGGGACCAGGCCCGCGACTACCTGGCGGCGGCGCGCGCGGCGCTGGCCGAGGCGGCGACGGCGCCGGAGCCGCTGCGGCAGATGGAACTGCTCGGCGAAGCGCGGCTGCGCCTCGACGAAGGCGAGCTCGGCGAGGCGCGGGCGCTGCTCGCCGAAGCCTTCGCCGTGGGACTGGAGGTCCGCGACATGCCGCTGAACTCGACGATCGCGGAGCAAGCGGCGCGTGTGGAGTTCGCCGGCGGCCGACCGCAGCGGGCGGCACGCCTGATCGGCATCGCGACCGTGCTGCGCGGCCTGGTCGACGAAGGAGACCCGGAAGTGCGAGCGCTGCTGCGCGAGCTGGCCGGGAAGCACCGCGAAGAGCGCGACGGCGCAGCCGCGCTCTCGCGGGACGACGCCTTCGCGGAGCTCCGCGACGCGTTGGGGGGCTGAGGCTTTGCCGGACCTGCGGTCGGTCCCTCCCGCCCCCGACGCGGGAGGGGCCGACCGCAGGTGGTCATGAAGATTATTCCGCTCTGGCCGGGGACACCTCCCGGCGACCACCGATAGCGGCGCCGTCACCGCTGGTCAGGCGCTCGTGAGTGGGCCGGGGCCGGGTGTCCGCGGTTCGGTTTCCGCTGGTCACAGGGGCCGTGCGCGTTTTGTGCTGCTATGGCGACACAAAACGCGCACGGCCCTCTGCCTGCGGAAACGCCGCTCCGGAGCGGCGCCGATGGTCACATCCGACGGCGGTACGCCCACATCGCCAGCGGGAAGAACACCGCCACGATCGCGACCATCCAGATCAGCGTCGCCGTCAGCGGCCCGGCGACCGGGCCGCCGATCATCAGGCCGCGCGCGGTGTCCGCGAGCTTGGTGACCGGGTTGATGGTCACCCACGCCTGCAGCCAGCCCGGCATCGTCTCGGTCGGCACGAACACGTTGCTGCCCATGGTCAGCGGGAACATGAACGCCATCGCCACGCCGGGCAGCGCCTGCTGGTTCTTGATCAGCATCCCGAGGAACACCGTGATCCAGCACATCGCCAGCGCGAAGGCGATCACCACCACGATCGCGGCCAGCGCGGACAGCGGATCGGTCTGGATGCGGAAGCCCATGATGGTGGCGAAGACCAGCAGCACCGCCAGCGCCACCAGGTAGCGCACGATGTCGCCCAGCACCGCGCCGATCAGCGGCGCCGACCTCGCCACCGGCAGGCTGCGGAACCGGTCGAAGACGCCCTTGGAGATGTCGGTGTTGAGCGCCCAACCGGTGCCGAGGCTGGCGAAGACCATGTTCATCGCCATCACGCCGGGCAGCGTGAGCTGCAGGTACGAGCTGGTGTCCCCGACGATCGCCCCGCCGAAGAGGTAGACGAACATGACCAGGAACAGGATCGGCTGGATGGTGACGTCGATCAGGCCCTCGGGCGACTTGCGGATCTTGAGGATGCTGCGCCCGGCCAGCGTCAGGCCGTGCCGCAGCGCGCGGATCGGGCCGATGCGCTCCGCCGTGGTCGTCGGCGCGGCCGGCGGACGTTCGATCGTGGCGGTCATGCGGCGGTCTCCTCCTCGGCGGTCTTGCCGGTGATGGCCAGGAACACCTCGTCCAGGCTGGGCAGGCGCAGTGCGAGCTCGTCGGCGGTGATCCCGGCGTCGTCGAGCCGGCGGACCAGGGTGGACAGCAGCACCGGGTCGTCGACCGGCGTGGTCAGCAGCCCGCTGTCGTCGTTCGTGGCCGGTTCGGCGCCGGTCAGCTCGGCGAGGATCCCGCGCACCGCGGGCACGTTCGCCAGATCGGTCGGCCGCACCTGCAGGGTCTGGCCGCCGACGCGGCGCTTGAGCTCGTCGGCGCGGCCGTCGGCGACCACCCGGCCGTGGTCGATCACGCTGATCCGGTCGGCCAGCTGATCGGCCTCCTCCAGGTACTGGGTGGTCAGCAGCACCGTCACGCCCTCGGCGGACAGCGTGCGCACCATGTCCCACACCTGGTTGCGGCTGCGCGGGTCGAGCCCGGTGGTGGGCTCGTCCAGGTAGAGGATCTCGGGGCGGCCGACCAGGCTCGCCGCGAGATCCAGGCGGCGCCGCATGCCGCCGGAGTAGGTCTTGATCGCGCGGCCGCCGGCGTCGGTGAGGCCGAACCGCTCCAGCAGTTCGGCCGCCCGCGCCTTGGCGTCGCGCTTCGGCATTTCCAGCAACCGACCGATGAGCACCAGGTTCTCGATGCCGGTGAGCTCCTCGTCGACCGAGGCGTACTGGCCGGTGAGCCCGATGCGGCTGCGCACCGCGACCGGTTGGCGGAGCACGTCGTAGCCCGCGACGGTCGCGGTGCCCGCATCCGGCCGCAGCAAGGTGGCCAGGATCCGGACCGCGGTGGTCTTGCCCGCACCGTTGGGCCCGAGCACGCCGAGGATCGTCCCCGCCGGCACGGCGAGATCCACCCCGGCCAGCGCGGTGGTGGTGCCGAATCGTTTGATCAGGCCCTCGGCCTGGATCGCGAATGACATGCCTTCACCGTCCAGGGGGTTGCTGACAGGCCGCGCACAGCTCGCTGACAGGCTGGGTGACGCGGACGACATGGGGAGCCAGGATGGATCAGACGTTGGTCGTCGAGCCGGAGAGCGACGACCCACCGCGGCGCAAACCCGGTGGCCGCGTGGTCACGGTGCTGCTGGCGCTGGCCGCGATCGGCTTGCTGGCCTGGGCGACGCTGCCGCTGTCGGGCTGGGACAGCGGCCGGTACCTGGTGGCGCTGGCGGCGTTGACCCAGTACGCGGCGCTGTCCGGCATCGTGCTGGCGCTGCTCGCCGTGATCCTGCGGCGCTGGTTGACCGCGCTCGTCGTCGGCCTGGCGACCGCGATCCTGGTGCTTTCCGTGGCGCCGCGCGCCATTCCCGACGCGACTCCGGCGCAGGGCGTTGAGCTGCGGGTGATGTCGCTGAACGGCTACTTCGGCGGGGCGGATGCCGCGCAGGTCGTGGACATCGTGCGGCAGAACCAGGTCGACGTGCTGAGCCTGCAGGAACTCACGCCCGAGCTGGTCGCCGCGCTGGACGCCGCCGGGCTCGCCGAGACGCTGCCGCACCGGGTGTTCCAGCCGGGGCCCAAGGCGGGCGGTTCCGGGATCGCGTCGCGCTACCCGCTGCAGGAACTGTCGCTGGTGCCGGATTCGACGCTGGCCCAGCCGTCGGCGCGGGTGCAGCGGCCGGGCTCGCCGGCCTTCGAGATCGTCGCGGTGCACCCGCTCTACCCGATGGGCAAGGACACGGCCGCGGTCTGGGCCCAGGAGATCCGCGCGCTGCCGGCGCCGGCCACCGACGGCACGCCCCGGATGCTGGTGGGCGACTTCAACGCGACCCTCGACCACACCCGGCTCAAGTACCTGATCGGCCTGGGCTACACCGACGTCGCCGAGGCCACCGGCGACGGCCTGCACCCGACCTGGCCGGGCCCGGGCACCTGGTTCCCGCCGCCGGTCACGATCGACCACGCGCTCACCAGCGGCGGCATCGCGCCCCAGTCGTTCCGCACCATCGACGTGGCCGGCGCCGACCACCGCGCGATCCTCGCCACGGTCGTCCTGACCGGCTGATCGAGCCGTCGCGAGGCAGTGCCCGTGAATGTTCCGGGGTGCTGTGGCGCCCCGGAACACTCACGGGACCTGGGTCACTTGCCGGGGTGGGATTCCTGGACGAGCTCGAACTCCAGCAGGCTGGACCCGGAGGCCACCGGGTTCTTCGCCTCGCCCGCGTGCGCCTCCTTCGCCGGGCCGCTGGCCCACGCCTGGAACGCCTCCTCGGACTCCCACTTCGTGTACACGAAGTAGCGGTTCTCGCCCTTCACCGGGCGCAGCAGCTCGAACCCGAGGAACCCGGGAGCGCTGTCCACCGAGCCGTGCCGCGAAGCGAACCGCTTCTCCAGCTCCGGGCCCGCACCTTCAGGGATCTCGATCGCATTGATCTTCACAACAGCCATGCAGCCAGCCTACGAGCCCGCCGCGGCCACCGGCGACCGCGGCGGGCTCGCCCGCCGGCTGCCGCTCAGCCCACCCACGCCGCTACGAGCCTGGAAACAGGTTTCACAGCTCGATCTGGGGATGCAGGCGGCCGATGTTCCAGACCCGTTGGCGCTGGACCACCAGCGTTGTCAGGGCCAGGAAGACGACCAGGAAGCCCGCCAGCACCACCACGTCCTGGAGCAGGTGCTCGGTGACGCCGCCGGAGATCGTCACGCGCAGCCCGTCGACCAGGTAGGTCATCGGCAGGAACGGGTGCACGGCCTGGAACGGCGCCGGGGCGGTCTCCATCGGGTACAGCCCGCCGGAGGCGGTGAGCTGGATGATCAGCAGCACCAGCGACAGCAGGTCGCCGACGGCGCCGAGCGCGGTGCGCAGGAAGTGGTCGATCGCCACGAACGCGACCGCGGCCAGCGAGACCAGCCCGATCGTCCACCAGACGTGCACCGGGTCGAGCCCGAGCCCGAAGTCGACCACCGCGTACAGCACCAGCCCGCCGACGATGCCCAGCACCGCCGCGGGCAGCAAACCGGCGAGCGCGATGGTGAACGCCCCGACGCGATCCCCGAGCGCGCGCAGGTTCACCGGCTTGAGCAGCAGGTACGCGAACAGCCCGAAGACCCAGAGGGCGATCGCGAAGAAGAACGGCGCCAGCCCGCGCCCGTACACGTGCGCCGGGTTGAGGTTGTCGGTGCGGATCTCGGTCGGCGACCCGAGGACGTCGGCGGCCTGCGCGACCTCGGTGGGGTTCGTCGGCGGGATCTTGTCCAGCGTGTCGTCGACCAGGCCCTGCAGGTTCTTCGCGCCGTCGTTGAGCTGCCCGGCGCCGGTCTCCAGCACGCCGCTGCTCGCCGCCAGCGTGTCCAGGCCGTTGGTGATGCCGTTGGCGCCGCCGGCGAGTTCCGCGACACCCGCGCGCAGCGTGTCCGCCGGCGCGGTGAACGCGCGGATCTGGTTCTGCAGCGGGCCCATGTTGTTCTGCAGCGTCAGCGCCTGCGAGTTGGCGTCCTGCGCCGTGGCCAGGGCCTGCTGGGCGTCCTTGTCGGCGTTGCTCGCGGAATCGGCCAGCTTCTGCGCGTTGTCCAGGGCGCGCTGGTAGGCGGCGTCCTGGGCGATCTCGGGGTGCCGCTTGCCGAGTTCCTCGATCGCCGAGCGGCCCTCGGCGGCGCGCTGGCCGAGGAACCCGGTGGTGGTCTTGATCGTGCTCAGGCTGTTGACCGCGATGTTGCTCGCCTTGACCAGGGCGTTGACCGCGCCGGGCAGCCGCTCGGCGGTGAAGTTGCTGACCGCGGACAGCTGCTTGCTCAGCTGCGCGGTGGCGTCCGAGATGTCCTGCACGCCGCGCGAGACCTGGCCGGTGCCGTCGCGCACCCCGTTGAGGCCCTTGGAAAGCGCTGCGGTGCCCTGCTTGCTCAGGTCGGTGCCCTCGACGAGCTGCTTCGACGCTTCCGAGGCCAGCTGCAGCTTCTCCCGCGCCTGGTCCAGCTCGCCGTAGAGCGCGCGGGCGTAGGTGGCGTGCGCGGCGGCGTTGATCTGGTTCTGCAGCTCGGTCTGGACCGTGTCGGCCATGATCCCGGCGATGTAGCCGTTGGCGTCGTTCTTGACGATCTGCAGCGCGGCGCGTTCCGGGTTGCGGGCGGCCGCGGTCGCGAGCTTCGTGCTGAAGTCCGAGGGGACCTCGATCGTGAAGTAGTACCGGCCTTCCACGAGGCCGTGCCGCGCCTCGGCGGAATCCACGAAGTTCCAGTCGAAGATGTCGGTCGCCTTGAGCTGCTGGACGAACTGCTCGCCTGCGTTGATGTGTTCGCCGCGGGCGTCGACCGCCTGGTCGGAGTTGACCACCGCGACCGGCACCCGGTTCAACTTGCCGTAGGGATCCCAGTTCGACCACAGGTACAGCGACCCGTACAGCAGCGGGACCAGGATCAGCACGAGCGGCACGAAGCGGCGCAGCGGCCCGCGGAAGCGCCGCAGCTCCAGCCAGGCCAGCTTGATCGCTTTCACCGGGCGACCTCTTCTTCCTGCCGGTCGAGCACCTTCGTGGGCCGTTCCGGCTCGCGGACGGGCAGCGGGATCACGTCGACGTCGCCGGACGGCGGATCGGTCGCGCTGGCCAGCACCGTCATCCCGGTGCGGGTCACCTCGCGAAGCCCCGCCCACACCTGCGCGCGGCCCGCCCGGGGGAGGCCCGCGTCGACGTCGTCGACGAGGATTCCGGCGGGGGAGCCGGCGATCGTCAGCGCCACCGCGAACAGCAGTCGCTCGGCGGGGTGCAGCTCGTCGATCAGCGCGGTGCGGTCCGGGGCGATCCGGACCCGGTCGAGCGCGGCTTCCACGGCGCTCTCGGAGACGCCGCTGATCAGGCGGCGTTCCGCGATCGCCTCGCGGACCCGGTGCTTGTCCTCCAGCTCGTAGCCGGGGCGCAGCCGCGCGGGGCGGATCAGCTGCCGCACCGCCTTGGCCTGCGCGGGCAGCACGTGCCCGGAAACGTCCAGGTGCCCGGTGACGAGCGGGAGCCTGCCGGACAGCGCGAGCAGCAGCGCGGTGCGGCCCGTGCCGGACGGCCCGGCGATCACGGCCAGCGCGCCGGGTTCGACGCGCAGGTCCAGGTTGGCGAACACGATGCCCTCGGGGCCCCTGGCGGCGATTCCGCGGGCGAGGATGGCCACGCCGTCGACGTCCATTCACCCTCCTGCGTGCGCGATTTTGCTGCTCCAAAGTGGCGGCTCGCGCGGAGGTCGGCAACTCGTGATCGACGGTAGTCCACTGTGGATCGGATGTCGCGGCCCCGAGGCGTGTCGAGCACGTTCGGGTCACGCGGCCGAAATCGGCGACGGGAGGATCAGCGGGTGGTGACGGTTTCCGCCTCGCCGGTCTTGGTGTCGACGATGGCGATCTCGCCGATCCCGGCGCGCACCGGCTCC
The DNA here is from genome assembly GCF_900106995.1 of Saccharopolyspora shandongensis. GTDB lineage: Bacteria > Actinomycetota > Actinomycetes > Mycobacteriales > Pseudonocardiaceae > Saccharopolyspora > Saccharopolyspora shandongensis. Next base: position 37,317 of record NZ_FNOK01000020.1, on the reverse strand, counting down.
GGCGGTTGCAGCGCCCGGAAACCCGCCGCCAGCTGGTCGTCGGTGATGCCCTGGGCGAGCGTGCAGTGCGGGATCCACGTGCCCGGGAAGTAGTAGGCGGAGGGGTGCTGCACCCGCCCGGCCAGCGCGTCGTGCACTGCCGAGTGCACCGCCAGCAGCTCGGTGTCCACGACCGCACCCAGCAGTAGCACCCGCTCCTCGCCGGGGAAGGTTCCCAGCGTGTGCAGCCAAAGGTCCGGAATGGACAGCAGCTCCAGCTCGGAGCGCAGCGCCTTGCGCGCCGCGGCCGGCATGGTGCGGGCCGCGGCGAAGATGACGTGCGGGCGGTGCTTGCGCGCGGCGACGCTCGGCACCCCGGCCGCGTCCAGGCGCCGCCACAGTGCCCGGACGGCGGAATCCGCGGCGTCGTCGAAGAACGCCACCACCGCCTGCGCCATCAGTGCTCGCCGGGCAGTGCGAAGCGGCCGTCGGTGGTCTGCTCGATCAGCCCGTCCACCAGCAGGGAATCCAGGCAGCGGTCGCGCTGCCCGGCGTCCGACCAGACCGCGTCCAGCTGCTCGCGCAGCACCGGGCCGGTCGAGCCGCGCAGGACGTCCAGCAGCTTGCCACGCACCTGGCGATCGGTGCCGGCGAACTTCTGCACCTTCTTCGGCGGCCCGGCGTAGGCCGGGCGGCCGGCGTGCTGCCAGGCGCAGTCTTGCGCGATCGGGCAGGCCTCGCACAGCGGCGACCGCACGGTGCACACCACCTGGCCGAGCTCCATCAGCGCAGCCGAGAGCTTCGCGGCGCTCGCATCGTCGGCCGGGAGCAGGGCGTCGACGTCGTTGAGGTCGCGCTTGGTCGACGGCGGACCGGCGTCGCCAGCGCCGTGCACGGCGCGCGCCACCACTCGCCGGACGTTCGTGTCGACCACCGGAGCCCGCTTGCCGTATGCGAAGGCCGCCACGGCTCGGGCGGTGTAGGCGCCGATGCCCGGCAGGGCCAGCAGCGTGTCGACATCGGACGGCACGACGTCGCCGTGCTCGGCGGCGATCGTCGCGGCGGCCTCGTGCAGCCGCAGCGCCCGGCGCGGGTAGCCGAGCTTCCCCCAGGCGCGCACCACCTCGCCCTGCGGCTCGGCGGCCAGGTCGGAGGGGCGCGGCCAGCGGCGCATCCACTCCTCCCAGATCGGCTGGACCCGGTTGACCGGGGTCTGCTGCAGCATCGTCTCGCTGACCAGCACGCCCCAGCCCGTGGTGCCGGGCGCGCGCCACGGCAGCGGCCGGGCGGTGGCGGCGAACCAGTCGATGAGCTCGACCGGATCCAGGGGCGGGGCGGGATGTGCGGCGGTGGTCTTCATGGCACCACCGATCCTGCCAGGCTCCCGGTGCGCGGGAGAACACGCCCGAAAGGACCACGCGGAGTCACCCCGGCCGTCGCGCGAACCTCACTTGACTGGACTCGGAACAGCCTCGCCCACCTGCGAATATGTCCGCAGTTCCGGGCGCGGGATGCAGTTCCCCGCGAAATCGACCGGTCACTCGAGTCGGCGTCGATCTCGCGAGGAATCGCGCTGCTCCGCGCGGCGGCCGGGAGCGCGTTCGGCGGGCGCGCGTTCCCCGGCTCCGGGACCGGACCGATCGTGATGCGCCCAATTGGGTGATCGTCGGTAACGCTATTTGGAATAGCTGCCGGGTTACTGTCGTTGCCGTGATTGATCCGACCGGTCCGCTCCCGCCCGCGGTGTACTGGCGTCGCCGCGCGGTGGCGATCGGTGCGGTCGTGCTGGCGGTGGCGCTCCTCGGCTGGGGTGCGTTCGCTCTGCTGGGCGGGGCCTCGGGGCCGCAAGCCGTCCCGCCGCCGGGGCCGCCGGTCGCGGTGGCGGCCGACGCGCCGCCGCAGCCTTGCGCGGACGAGTCGATGCGCGTCGTGGCCGAGGTGGCCCGCCCGGACTTCAAGGTGGGCGAGCGGGTCGGCATGAGCATCGTGGTGACCAACGCGGGAGACCGCGCGTGCGTGCGCGACATCAACCGCCTGCTGCGCGAGCTGATGGTGTCGACCCCGGGCGGGAAGCACGTGTGGTCGAGCAGCGACTGCTACTCGGAGTCGACGAACGAGCAGGCGCTGCTGCAGCCGGGCCAGTCGGTGCGCAACGACGTCCAGTGGTCGGGCCAGACGTCCACATCGGACTGCAAGGACGGCCAGGGGAAGGCCCAGGCGGGCGACTACCAGGTGATGGCCAGGCTGGCGGCGCTCAACAGTTCCCCGACCCCGTTCCGCCTGACCGCGGCCAACTGACCGCCGCCCCGAAGCCCTCCATTTTTAGGCAAAGTCAGAGCCTTGCGGGGGTGCCGAGGTGCGATGGGGTTCCCAATTTTAGGCAAAATCGGAGCCTTGCGGGGGTGTCGGGGTGCGATGGGGTTCCCATTTTTAGGCAAAATTGGGAGTCCCGTGCTGGGCGCTCGTCAGGCGAATCGGTCCACTATGGAGGATTCCGCCAGGCGGGAGAGGCCCTCCCGGATCGCGCTCGCCCTCGCCTCGCCGATCGAATCCACCTCGCGCAGCTCGGCCACCGTCGCCGCGAGCAGCCGCTGCAGCGAGCCGAAATGCTCCACCAGCTGCCGCCGCACCGCCGCCGGCAGCCGCGGCACCCTCGCGAGCAGCCGGTAGCCGCGCGGGCTCAGGTGCTCCTCCAGCGCCTCCGGCTTGTCCGAGTAGCCGAAGGCGCCGGCGATCGCCGTCAGGTCCAGCAGTTCCGTGCCGTCGAGTTCGTGCAGCGCCGCCTCGACCTGCTCGGAGGTCGGCATCGCGCCGCTGGTCGGCAGGTACTCCTGCACGATCAGCTCGCGGTCCAGGTCGATGCCGTCCCTCGCGTGACCGCCGCGCGCCTTCCGCGAGGAGCCGATCAGCTCGTCCAGCTGCAGCTCGATCAACCGGCCGTCCTTGCCGAGCTCGACGACGTCGCCCTCGATCTCGTCGGCGATCCGCCGCACCATCTCCATCCGCTGCACGACGGTCATCGCGTCGCGCAACGTCACGTAGTCCTCGATCTCCAGCGCCGACAGCGCCTGCGCGACCTCGGCCAGCCGCGCGGTGTAGCGCTCCAGGGTCGCCATCGCCTGGTTGGCGCGGGAGAGGATCTCCGGCGAGCCGATCAGCACGTGCCGGTGGCCCTGCGTGTAGACGCTGATGATGCTCATCGACTGGCTCACCGACACGACCGGGTAGCCGGTCTGGATCGCGGTGCGCTCCGCCGTGCGGTGCCGGGTGCCGGACTCCTCGGTGGGCGTGCTCGCGTCGGGCACCAGGTGCACGTTCGCCCGCATGATCCGCGTCGCGCCCGTGGACAGCACCACCGCGCCGTCCATCTTGGACAGCTCGCGCAGCCGGGTCGCGCTGAACTCGATGTCCAGGTGGAACCCGCCGTCGCAGAGCGCCTCCACCGCCGGGTCGTAGCCGAGCACGATCAGGCCGCCGGTGCGGCCGCGCAGGATGCGCTCCAGCCCGTCCCGCAGCGCGGTTCCGGGAGCCAGCCGGGCGAGCGTGCCGCGCAGCTGCTCGTGGCTCATTTGACACCCACGATCTTGAGCGCCTCGCTGACGTTCGACACCACCGTGGCGCGCACGCCCTTCGGCAGCGGGCCCGCGTCCGGCGGCACCAGCGCCCGGTCGAACCCGAGTCTGGCCGCTTCGGCCAGCCGCCGCCCGACGCTGCTGACCCGCCGGATCTCCCCGGCGAGCCCCACCTCGCCGACCGCGATCAGGTTCGGCGGCAGCGGCTTGCCCTTCTGGGACGAGGCGATGGCCAGCGCGATCGCGAGGTCCGCGGCGGGCTCGTGCACCTTCGTGCCGCCGACCGTCGCCGCGAACACGTCGTACTCGCCGGTGGGCACCTTGCCGTGCTTGCCCAGCACGGCGAGCATCATCGACACCCGGGCCGAGTCCAGGCCGCTGACCGACCGCCGCGGCATGGCCATCTGGGTCTTCATCACCAGCGACTGGACCTCGACCAGCAGCGGGCGCTTGCCCTCGACCATCACGGTCACCGCGGTGCCGTCGACCTGGGTCTCGTTGCGGTTGATGAACAGCCCGGACGGGTCCGGGACCTCGGCGATGCCGTCGTCGCGCTGCTCGAAGCAGCCGACCTCGTCGGCGGGCCCGAACCGGTTCTTCACGCCGCGCAGCATCCGCAGCGCCGAGTGCCGGTCGCCCTCGAAGTGCAGCACCACGTCGACCAGGTGCTCCAGCACGCGCGGACCGGCCACCGCGCCGTCCTTCGTGACGTGCCCCACCAGCACCACCGGCAGGCCGCGTTCCTTGGCCAGCGACACCAGGGCCGTGGTCACCGCGCGGACCTGCGTGACGCCGCCGGGACTGCCGTCGGCCTCGGGCGACTGCACGGTCTGCACCGAGTCGACGATCAGCAGGCCGGGCTGCACCGCGTCGACATGCCCGAGCACGGCGGACAGGTTGCTTTCGGCGCCGAGGTAGAGCTCCGGGTGCACCGAATCGGTGCGCTCCGCGCGAAGTCGCACCTGACCTGCGGATTCCTCACCCGTGACGTAGAGCGATGGGCCGGGTGAGGCGCCCGCGGCCCAGCGGTGCGCGACCTCCAGCAGGAGTGTGGACTTTCCCACTCCGGGCTCGCCGGCCAGCAGCACGACCGCGCCGGGCACGATCCCGCCGCCCAGCACCCGGTCCAGCTCCCCGATGCCGGTGGACACCGCGCGGGCGGAATCGAGGTCGACCTCGGCGATCGGCCGGGCCGGGGTGGACGGGGCGCCCGCCGCGACCTTGGCCAGCACCGGTCGGGCGGCGGCGGTCTCGTCGATGGTGCCCCACGCCTGGCAGCTCGGGCAGCGACCGACCCACTTGGCGACCTCGTGGCCGCAGTCGGCGCAGCGGTATCCGGGACGGGCGGTGCGGGTGTTCTTCGGGGGCACTCGGCGAGGCTATCCGTCCGCGACGACAGGCCCGGTCACCGGCATCGCGCCGGTCCTGCGGCCGTGCCGGATTCACCGCGATCGAGTGGATCACGCGCAGTCCGCGGCTCCGCGATTTCAACGGAAATCGGACCTTCGACCTCAATGGAAATCGCGGCACCGCGAGAACGCGGAACGGGCCGCCCGCGCGTGCGGACGGCCCGTTCCGGCGAAGCCTGCGGTCAGTGACCGCCGCCCTGCTCGGCGCCCGCAGCCGGGCTGCCGTGCTCGGGGCGCGGCGAGTGGTCGGCACCCACCGGCACCTGCACGGTGACCGCGCCGGCCTTCTCGAAGACGAAGGTCACCGGGACCGTCACGCCGGGCGTGATGTCCTGCTTGAACCCGTTCAGCGTGATCTGCACCACGCGGTCCGCGGCCGTCTCGCCCTGCTGGACCTGCGCGGACCCGCCGGTGGCGTGCAGCGCCGTCCGGCTCGGCAGCTCGGTGATCCCGCCGAGGGTGGCCGACGCGGCGTACGGGCTGGTGACCTGGACCAGCTTGTCGTTCGGCCCCTCGTTGGCGATCACCAGCTGCACCGGCGCGGACGAGCCGGCCGGGTAGCGCGCGTCGGTGGTCGGGAAGGTGAAGGTGGCGTCGCGGATCGAGATCTGCTTGAGGTCACCGCTGCCACCGTTGACGGCGGCGACCTGGGTGTCGGTCTCGGTCACCTGACCTGCACTGCACCCGGCGAGGGCGACGACGGCGCCGAGCCCGATGACGGCCGGGATCAACCGCAGGCGAACGGCCTTGAGGTGCTGAGGGCGGCTCACGGATGCAGCGTCCTTCCTGATTGCCGGACAACCGCTGGAAGCTTAATCCCCACCGCGCGCGGCCGTTCCAGGGGCTAGCCGAACTACCTATTTCCGGGTTGCCGGAGGCCCGGATGGCACTCCGGCCAGACTATCCATAGTGGACGATTTCAGTGGGCCGAAAGGTGTCTCCTTGCACGTTCGGGGCATCCTTGTCAACCCCCGTCTGCCGCCTGACCTGCGAATACGGATGGTGAGGTGGTCGAGGCCCCGTTGCCCCACGTGCTAAACTGGGCATAGCGAAAGGGGCAGAGGACACATGGTTTTCAAGGTCGGAGAGACCGTCGTCTACCCGCATCACGGTGCCGCGCTCATCGAAGCAATCGAGACTCGTGTGATCAAGGGCGAGGAAAAGCAGTATCTCGTCCTCAAGGTCGCGCAGGGCGACCTGACCGTGCGCGTTCCCGCGGACAACGCCGAGATCGTCGGCGTCCGGGACGTTGTCGGCCAGGAGGGGCTCGACCGGGTCTTCGACGTGCTGCGGGCCCCGCACACCGAAGAGCCCACCAACTGGTCTCGACGGTACAAGGCCAACCTGGAGAAGCTCGCCTCCGGCGATGTGAACAAGGTGGCCGAAGTGGTGCGCGACCTCTGGCGACGCGAGAAGGATCGTGGCCTGTCCGCAGGCGAGAAGCGAATGCTCGCGAAGGCGCGGCAGATCCTGGTCAGCGAGTTGGCATTGGCCGAAGGTACTGACGAAGGCAAGGCGGAAACCCTGCTGGACGAAGTCCTCGCCACCGCAGTGTGATCATCGGGAATAGACGAGCGTGAGCGTTGTCGCGCTGGTACCCGCGGCCGGCCGCGGGGTGCGCCTGGGTGCCGGGATGCCGAAGGCGCTGGTTCCGGTGATCGGTGAATCGTTGTTGTTGCGCGCGGTCCGCGGCCTGTTGGCCTCGGGCCGCGTGCAGCACGTCGTGGTCGCGGCCCCGGCCGATCAGGTCGAGGTGGTGACCGCGGAGCTGGCCGCGTTGCCGTCCGCGCACGTGGTCGCCGGGGGAGCGGAGCGGACCGACTCCGTGCGGCGCGCGCTCGACGCGGTCGAGCAGATCGCGCCCGATGCGCGGGTCGTGCTGGTGCACGACGCCGCACGTGCTTTCACCCCGGCTTCGATGATCCGGGACGTCGTGTCCGCGGTAGAGCAGGGCGCTCCCGCGGTGATCCCGGTGCTGCCGGTGACCGACACGATCAAGCAGGTCGACGACGCGGGCGACGTCGTCTCGACCGTGGACCGCTCGCAGTTGCGGGCGGTGCAGACACCCCAAGGTTTCGCCATTGACGTGCTGCGGGAGGCCTACGCCGCGGCCGGTGATGTGGCCACCGACGACGCCGGGCTCGTCGAGCGGGTCGGCGGCAAGGTGCACACCGTCGCCGGGCACCCGCACGCCCTGAAGATCACCACCGCCTTCGATCTGGCCATCGCCGAATCGGTGCTGGCCGTGGCTGGAGAACCCGAGTGACCGAGCTGCTGCCCCGAGTCGGCCAGGGCGTCGACGTCCACCCCGTCGAAGCCGGGCGCGACTGCTGGATGGCGGGCCTGCTCTGGCCGGGCGTGGACGGCTGCGCCGGGCACTCCGACGGTGACGTCGCGGCGCACGCGCTGTGCGACGCGCTGCTGTCGGCGGCAGGGCTCGGCGATCTCGGCGCGGTGTTCGGCACCGACGACGACCGCTGGGCCGGTGCCCACGGCGCGGACTTCCTGATCGAGGTGCGGAACCGGGTCGCCGCGGCGGGTTTTCGGATCGGCAACGCGACCGTGCAGGTGATCGGCAACGCGCCGCGCATCGGCAAGCGCCGCGACGAGGCGCAGCAGGTGCTTTCGGAGGCGATCGGCGCGCCGGTGTCGGTGTCCGGCACGACTTCCGACGGCCTGGGCCTCACCGGCCGCGGAGAAGGCATCGCCGCCGTCGCCACCGCCCTGGTCTTCCCGGCGGCCTGACGATTCCGGCTGGCCACGGGGCCGTGCGCACTTTGTGCTGCGATAGCGACACGAAGTACGCACGGCACCTGATCGGCGGTTGAGCCTGGCCTGTCGAGTAACGGGCGGATAGCTGGGCGTGACGGATAGGCGGAGTCAGGGAAAACTCAGGGCTCGCGGTCTGGAATGCCGGGGTCGGTGCGCGCCATGCTCGACGCATGGTGATCGAGCGGAACCGGTGGGTGCGTCGGCTGCTCGTAGTGCAGCCGGTGTTGGTGTGGCCAGGGTCGTTCGTGTTGTGGTCCGGGGGCAGCGGCCTCGGTCTGGCGGCGGCCGTGATCCTGTTGTGGGTGAGTGCGGCGATCTGCATCGCGGGCATCGTCGTCCCGATGCGCAGCCACCAGACGCCGCGCTGCTGACTGCGGCGGAGGAGTGGGCCGGGTCGTGAGCTTGACCGCATGTCGGTGCCCGGCCCGGTCCAGGCCACCTACCGTTGGTGTCGTGACTTCGCGCGCGGTGCTCTTCGATTTCTCCGGCACGCTGTTCCGTCTCGAAGAAGACGAGTCCTGGTTCACCGACCTCGCCGACGGCGACGGCGCCCCGTTCGACCTGGAGGCGCAGGCCGAGGTGATGCGCCGGATGACGGCGCCGGTCGGCCAGATCGTGCAGCTCGGCCCGGAATTCCAGGACGCGTGGGACAACCGCGACCTCGATCCGGCCCTGCACCGCAAGGTCTACGTGGAGGTGCTGCGCAGCTCCGGCGTGCAGGACGGCCAGGCCGTGGGCCTCTACGAGCGGCTGATCGATCCCGACTACTGGACGGCGTACCCGGACACCTTCGAGGTGATGCGCCGGCTGCACGAGTCGGGCACCAAGATCGGCGTGATCAGCAACATCGCCTTCGACATCCGGCCCGCGTTCGAGCGGATCGGCGTCGCCGGCTACGTCGACGAGTTCCTGCTGTCCTACCTCGAAGGCGTCATCAAGCCGGACCCGAAGATCTTCCTGCGCGCCTGCGAGCGGCTCGGCGTCGCGCCGGAGGAGGCGCTGATGGTCGGCGACAGCGAGGAGGCCGACGGCGGCGCGGCGGCGGTCGGCTGCCGGGTGGCGATCGTCGACCCCGTGTCCACCACCGAGCGGCCGGACGGATTGCTGACCGCCGTCGCCGACGTATTGCGCTGACGATCACTACCCCTTGACGCGCCAGCCCCTGTCGTGATTGCGCGCCGACCTGCCCCCGTACCATCAGGGGCGTGAGCCTGCACCTGCACGACACCGCGACCCGCACGACGCGCGAATTCCACCCGCGCTGCGACGGAGTGGCGTCGATCTACGTCTGTGGTGCCACCGTGCAGGGCATTCCGCACGTCGGCCACGTCCGCAGCGGCCTGAACTTCGACGTGCTGCGTCGCTGGCTGCAGCGGGGCGGCTACGACGTGCGCCTGGTCCGCAACGTCACCGACATCGACGACAAGATCCTCACCAAGGCCGGTGAAGCCGGTCGGCCGTGGTGGGAGTGGGCCGCGACGCACGAGCGCGCCTTCGAGCTGGCCTACGACCAGCTCGGCTGCCAGCCGCCGTCGGTGCTGCCGCGAGCGACCGGGCACGTCACGCAGATGGTCGACCTGATCCAGCGGCTGATCGACAAGGGTCACGCCTACGCGGCGGGCGGCGACGTCTACTTCTCGGTGGCCTCCTACGCCGATCACTACGGCAAGCTATCCGGTCAGCGCCTCGAAGAGGTGCAGCAGGGCGAGACCCTGGCCAGCGGCAAGCGCGACCCGCGCGACTTCACGCTGTGGAAGGGCGCGAAGCCGGGCGAGCCGAGCTGGCCGACGCCGTGGGGTCACGGCCGCCCGGGCTGGCACCTGGAATGCTCCGCGATGGCCACCTTCTACCTCGGCGGCGAGTTCGACATCCACGGCGGCGGCTTGGACCTGGTGTTCCCGCACCACGAGAACGAGCTGGCCCAGTCGAACGCGGCCGGAGACGGCTTCGCGCGGTACTGGATGCACAACGCCTGGGTGACCATGAGCGGCGAGAAGATGTCGAAGTCGCTCGGCAACACGCTGTCCATCCCGGCGGTGCTCAAGCGCGCCCGCGCGGCCGAGCTGCGCTACTACCTGGTCACGCCGCACTACCGGTCGACGATCGAGTTCTCCGAGGGTGGGCTGGCCGAAGCGGTCGCCGCTTACCGGCGCATCGAGTCGTTCGTGCGACGCGTCGGGCAGCGCGCCGGCAACGTCGAGCCGGGCGCGGTGGCCGCGGAGTTCGCCGAGGCGATGGACGACGACCTGTCGACGCCGCAGGCGATCGCGGCGGTGCACAACGTGGTCCGGGAGGGCAACGCGGCGCTGGACCGCGGTGACGACGAGGCGGCTCGCGACGCGGCGGCGTCGGTGCGGGCCATGATGGACGTGCTCGGGTTGGACCCGCTGTCCGAGAAGTGGGCCGAGGACGCCGGTTCGGACGACGCCGCGCACACCGCGCTGGCCGACCTGGTCCAGGTGATGCTGGACCAGCGCCAGCAGGCCCGCAAGGAGCGCGACTTCGCCACCGCCGACCTGCTGCGCGATCGGTTGCAGGCCAGCGGGATTGCCGTCGAGGACACCCCCGACGGTCCGATGTGGACATTGAAAGACGGGTAACACGTGGCCGGCAACGACAAACGCCGCGGCGGCATGCGCAAGAGCAACAAGAAGGGCATGGTCGTCGGATCCGGCGGGCAGCGTCGTCGGGGACTGACCGGCAAGGGGCCGACGCCGAAGGCGGAGAACCGGGTCAGCCACCCCGCGAAGCGGCGCGCCGACGCGCGCAGCAATGCGGAGCAGCAGCGCGCGAAGCGCAAGGCGCAGCAGGACTCGCAGCCGGAGCTGGTGGCCGGGCGCAACCCGGTGGTGGAGTGCATCCGGGCCGGCGTGCCGGCGACCGGGCTGTACGTGGCGCAGGGCATCGACATCGACGACCGGGTCACCGAGGCGGTGCGGGAGGCGAAGTCGCGCGGGATCTCCGTGGTCGACGTGCCGCGCATCGAGCTCGACCGGATGACGAACAACGCGATGCACCAGGGGCTCGCGCTCCAGGTGCCGCAGTTCTCCTACGCGCACCCGGACGACGTGCTCAGGGCGGCGCACGACTCCGGCATGCCGCCGCTGATCGTCGCGCTCGACGGCGTGACCGACCCGCGCAACCTCGGTGCGGTGATCCGCTCCGCTGCGGCGTTCGGCGCGCACGGCGTGATCGTGCCGCAGCGGCGCAGCGCCGGGATCACGGCCGTCGCCTGGCGCACCAGTGCGGGCACGGCCGCGAAGCTGCCGGTGGCCAAGGCGGTCAACCTCACCCGCACGCTGAAGGACCTGAAGGAAGCGGGGCTGATGGTCATCGGCCTGGACGCCGACGCCGACGTCACCTCGGACGAGCTGGAGCTGGCGACGGGACCGCTGGTGGTCGTCGTGGGCTCGGAGGGGCGCGGGCTGTCCCGGCTGGTCCGGGAAACCTGCGACCAGACGGTGTCGATCCCGATGGCGGGCGGCGTGGAGTCGCTCAACGCCTCGGTCGCGGCGGGCGTGGTCCTCGCCGAAGTCGCCCGCCGCCGCAGGCGCTGACCCCCGGCCAGGGCACCACCCCTCGGACCCGGCCGACCGGGAACGGTCTGTTGGTCCGCAAGTTGTCCACAGCCGTACGAGGTTGTCCACACCCTCCGGTGCGTCGTGCCCCGACACACCGGGAGGGGTGCAGTTTCCATTGAGGGTTTTTCATCCTGGTCGGGTACCGCAGCTGCGGTGTCTGACCTGCGCTTGAGTGCGTGCCGTCGCCAAGCGCCGTCAGGCGCTTTCGGGTCCACCCTCGCAACTGGCACCGCCGCGGGTTCACGGAGCCCACCCCTCTGAAGTTCCTCTGGCGAGGACGGCCCTGACGCCGTGTATTGGCATACATAAGTCAGGGCACCCACAGTCCAGGCGGACGCTGTAACTCCCGCAGGGGGGCCGCCACCCGCACCGCCACGCAAAACGAGGTTGGAAAAACCTCATTGAAACTTGAGGGTCAGTTTCAATTGAAACTGCGGGTGGGGACGTCAGGACTGGTTCTGGCTGAGGATGGTGTCGACCGTCAGGGCCGATGCGACGACCATGCTCAGCAGCGGGTCCTGGAGCGGCCGGTGGATCTGCAGGACGTAGTTGTCCGCGGTGGTGAACGCCGCCTTCGCCAGGCCCTGCCAGGTCTTGCTGATCTGACCGATCTCGGTGTCCGCGTGGTCGAGGATCTTGATGTCCCAGGCGCGCAGGTTCTCCGCGCGCATGCCGCCGATGCGCTGCCCGTTGACCTCGAAGTCGAACCTGGCCTTGCCCCAGACGTTCGCCAGCTTGATGTCCCCGACCGGCGACTGGTCCGGTCGCTGCACGTGGACCGTGCCCTTCCACATGGTCGCCGGGCGGGTCAGCACCAGGACCGGGCGGCCGGTGTTGTCGCGGATCTCCAGCGTCACGGTCATCATCGAGTCGAGCTTGGTGAGCAGCCGCAGCGCCTTCTGCGCGCCGCTCTGGCCGACCTGCATGACCGAGCCGAGCTGGCGGCCGTGCTGGTCGTAGACGGCGTACTCGTTCGCCATCTCGATCAGCTTCGCCTTCTGGTTGATCACCAGCACCGGCTCGGTGAACAGCGTGCCACCGCCGCCGCCGATCGTGCCGCCGACACCGGCGCGCTGCTGCACCTGGTGCTGGACGGACGCGGCGTCGCCGGTGCCGCCCATCGCCATCTCGATGGCCGAGGCGTCGTTGCGCTGCGCGGCCGGGTGCTGCTGCTGGACCGGCTGGGCGGGCTGGACGTGCGGGGTCCACTGCCGACCGTCCCACCAACGCACGTAACGCGGATCTGCCTGGTCCGGGTACCAGCCGGGCGGCGGCGGAGCGTTCATGAGCCCCAGGCTAGGCGATCGTCGCGGCGGCCGTCCCGGGTTTGCACTCATCGCGTTCCGGGTCGGTGACGGTCCGGGCTCGGCTAGAGTCCGACGGAGCAATTCCGCACCAGCGGGGAGGCGAGGGCCTCCCGTACCCCGAGGCCCCGATGTCGTTCGCAAGTCCGCTGTTCCTCTGGTACTTCCTGCCGGCCGTGCTCGCGGCCGTGCTGATCGCACCGCGCAGCGGACGCAACGTCGTGATCGCCGTGGCGAGCCTCCTGTTCTACGTCAGCGGCGCGGGCGGGACGACGCTGCTGCTGCTCGCCTGCATCGTGGTGAACTACTTCGCCGGTCGGCGATTGGAGCCCGACGACTGGGGTTTCGAGCAGAACCGGCGGAAGTGGCTGCTGATCGGCACGATCTCGTTCAACCTCGCGATCCTGGCGATCTGGAAGTACGCCGGGTTCGCCACCGCGCAGCTCGCGGTGCTCAGCCAGTGGTTCGGCGGCGACTTCTCGGTGCTGCACCTGGCGTTGCCGATCGGGATCTCGTTCTACACGTTCCACCACATCTCCTACGTGGTGGACATCTACCGGGGCGAGCGCCCGGCGCTGCGCGATCCGGTCTCGTTCATCACCTACATCGCGATGTTCCCGCAGCTGGTGGCCGGTCCGATCGTGCGCTACCGGGAGATCGCCGACCAGCTCCCGCAGCAGCGGACGCACCGGCTCGACGACATCGCGGCGGGCTTCCCGCGGTTCGCGTGGGGCCTGACGAAGAAGGTCGTCATCGCGGACACGCTGGCGCCAATGGTGGACGCCTGCTTCGCGACCCCGAACGAGGACATGACGTTCGCGATCGCCTGGCTCGGCGCGATCGGCTACGCGATGCAGCTGTACTTCGACTTCTCCGGCTACTCGGACATGGCGATCGGGCTGGGCCGGATGCTCGGGTTCCGGCTGCCAGAGAACTTCGCCCGGCCGTACTCGTCGGTGACGGTCACGGAGTTCTGGCGCCGCTGGCACATGTCGCTGTCCCGCTGGTTCCGGGACTACGTCTACATCCCGCTGGGCGGCAACCGCGGCGGCACGGCGCGCACCTACCGGAACCTGGCGATCATCTTCGTGCTGACCGGCTTCTGGCACGGCGCAGCGTGGACGTACCTGGTGTGGGGGCTTTTCCACGGCGCGCTGCTGGTGGTGGAGCGCGCCTTCGGCTGGTCGCACGCGCCGAGCAGCACCCGGGCCCGGCTCGGCCGCCGCGCGCTGACGATGCTGCTGGTGGTGATCGGCTGGGTGTTCTTCCGGTCGCCGGACCTGGGCAGCGCGTTCGTGATGCTGGGCCACATGCTCTTGCCGGACTTCGCGGGCCTGACGGACATCGTCGCGGCGTCGGTGACGAACCAGCGCCTGGTGTTCCTGCTGCTGGCGCTCGTGGTCGTGGCGCTGCCGGCGAACTCGGGAACGGGCCCGTTCCTGGAAGCGGTCCGGACCCCGCGGGCCTACGCGCTCCGGATCGGAGTCCTGACCCTCGGCCTCGGCTACGCGGGCCTGCTGGTCGCCACCGGCTCCTTCAGCCCCTTCCTGTATTACCAATTCTGAGCATCATCGGGGTCCTGACCAGGCGTTCGCTCGTTGGGACTTTCTGCTCTTTCGGTCCACGAATCGATGTGGCGTGGACTGGGAGTGGAGATTCCCGGCCTGTCGGGGACCGGCTGCACCACATGGGGTCCCGGCCGGACGGCGGCCGCTGGCGCAGCCCTCTCTTCGGACGAGCACGTGGAGGATCCGGAGGCGGGGACGAATGGTCACCACGAAGCAGCAGGTCGTCCAGAAGGCGATCGATAACTACATCGAAAATCAGGAGAGGGGCCTGGAGGTCGCCCAGAAGGCGCTGGCGATGCACCAGAAGATGCATCGGCCGGAGGTGCAGGAGGCCGAGGCCCTTGGAAAACCGGTGTCGGAGGTCGAGCACCTCGATGAGGAAGCGCGCGGGCTCAGCGACGAACTCCGGGACGGTCAGCGGGAGATCGAGGCGACCAGGCAACGCATCGAGGAGGCGCGGACCGCTCGCCTCAACGGGTCCCGCGCGAGCGAGGACTTCCTGAACGACCACCAAGGGGACAACTGGGCGGACCAAACCGCTTTGGACGAGTTCGGCGTGACGCCGCCCGAAGATTCCGGTCTGGGGCCGGTCGAGGGTTACGAACCGGGGCGTCCGGCCGGTGATGACGTTTCGGAGCTGCCGGTCACCGAGCCCGCGGAGCCGATGCCGAGTGCCGGCGAGCCGCCCGCGGTGGATGCGGGTGCCGGTAAGACGCCCACGTTGCGCACCGGTGATAAAGCGCCGGACTGGACCTTGAAGCCGGGCCAGGCGCAGCCGACCCCCGGACCTTCCGCGCCGCCCGTGGGACCTGACGGTGAGCCGGGTGATCAGCTGCCCCCGGCGCCGGGACCGGGTGGAGCGGAGCCTTCCGAAGGCCCGGGCGTGGTGAGCCAGATCGCGAAGTGGCTGGCGGACACGAGTCTGGTCAAGGCGGCGCAAGTCGGGTTCGAGGTCGTCAAGGGGCGTTTCAAGAAGGTCGTCGCCGTGGTGGGCACAGTGATCGCCGTCGGTGGCCTGATCTACACGTTCTGGCCGAGCGGGAGTGCTCCCGAGCCACGACCTCCCGAACCTCCCGGAGTGCAGGCCCCGCCGACACCGGCTGCACCGGAACCGCCGCCGCCGAACCCGTTCGTGCCACCTCATGTTCCGGAACCGGTGCCGCCGAACCCGTTCGGCGGACCCGAATCCGCGCCGCCGAACCCGTTCGGTGGGCCCGAATCCCCGCCCCCGAACCCGTACGTACCGCCTCACGTTCCGGAGTCGGCACCGCCGCCCCCCTTCGAGCCCGGTAAGGGCACGAACAGTGAGCCGGCGGTGCCTCCGGCAGCACCCGCACCCCCGAATCCGTTCGAGCCTGGGCAGCACGGCAGCAACCCCGGCGGCACCGACACCGGCGGCGGCACTGGCAGCGACGGCAGCACCGGCGGCCACAGCGGCACCGGCGGCGACACCGGCGGTACCGGCACCGGCGGAGGCACTGGCAGCGACACCGGAACTGGCGGCCACAGCGGTACCGGCGGGGGCACTGGCAGCGACAGCAGCACCGGCACCGGCAGCGATACCGGCACTGGCGGCGGTACCGGCACGGGTAGCGACAGCAGCACTGGCAGCGATACCGGCACTGGTACCGGCGGCGACACCAGCACGGGCACGGGCAGCGATACCGGCACGGGCACGGGTAGCGACAGCAGCACTGGCAGCGACAGCAGTACGGGCACCGGCAGCGGCACCGGCGGCACCGGTACTGGCAGCGATACCGGCACGGGCGGCCACAGCGACACCGGCGGCAGCGGCGGCAGCGGCAGCGGCAGTGACACCGGTACTAGCGGCGGCTGAGTGCACCGTGCACATAGAGATGGCGAATGAGATCAGAAGGTTCGGCCGGATGGTCGTCTGGCTCGGGCGTCGTTGACTGGCCGTCAGGCTGTGTCCAGGCCGTCCGGGACCAACAAGCAACACCGAATGTCCAACCATCACCCAAAGGCGAAAGGTGCAGTTCGGGGTCGTCAGGTGGGGATCTCCGCTGGTCCCGGATTTTCATTCATCAGTACTACTGGTTCTGATGATCAGAATGCGGCGCGGTACGGGGCCAGGAATTCGGTCAGGGTGGCGAGCATTTCCTGCGGGGCTTCTTCGGCCGGGTAGTGCCCGCAGTCGGGTAGCACCACGCTCGTGACGTCTTCGGCTGCCGGGGCCAGGGTTTCGCCGACCAGTGAGCCGACGGAGCGGGCGCCGGCGATGGTCAGCACGGGCATGGTCAGCTTTCGCTCCTTGCGCCGGGCGTTCTGCTCGATCGTCGTGTCGATCGCGCGGTAGAACTCGAAGCTGGCGCGCAGGGCGTCGCGAGCGGCGGCCAGGGCCTCGATGTAGAGATCGACGGCGTGCTCCGGCAGTTTCCGGGCCGCTTTGGTCGCGAACTGGTACCCGAAGAAGAGCCGTTCACGGCCTGCGACGAGTTCCTCGTTCAGCGAGCCGAGCCGGTTGAACCCGAAGTGCCACAGCCGATCGACGGCCTCCTGTGGCGCGAACAGCGGTGGCGAGGGGGCCAGGCCGGGGATCACGGCCTCGGCGAGGGCCAGGCGTTCCACGCGTCCCGGGTGGTCCGCGGCCAGCGCGTATCCGGTCCACATGCCGACGTCGTGGCCGACCATCGCGAAGCGGTCGTGGCCCAGCGCGCTCATCAGCCCAGCCATGTCGGCGGCGAGGGTGCCGGTGTCGTAGCCGTCGTCCGGTTTTCCGGACAGGCCCACGCCCCGGGGATCGGCGGCGACGACCGTGAAGTCCCGTGCCAGCGCGGGCATCAGCTCGCGCCACGCGTACCAGGTCTGCGGCCAGCCGGCGAGCAGCAGCAACGGCGGCCCTTCGCCGCCGGTCACGGCGTGCAGGCGCAGGTCGCCGACCTGCATCCAGCGGCTGCGGAACGTGTCGGTGAACCCGGCGGGCAGCCCTGGGGCGCCGCCGGCGGAGCCGCGGCCTGCGGGCTCGGTTTCTCTCGTGGCCATGTTCCGACCGTAAACCATCTTGGAACGATCGGTCCATGATTTTTGTACCGTTTGTTCCAAGAAGTAGGTAGGCTCACGCCGAGCGGAAGGAGGCGCATGTCGGGACGCAAGCAGTTCGACGTCGACGAAGCCCTGGACAAGGCAATGGCGGTGTTCTGGCAGCGGGGATACGCCGACGCCTCGCTGGACGTGCTCGGCACCGCCACCGGGCTGGGCCGGGGATCGCTCTACGGCGCGTTCGGCGGCAAGGACGAGTTGTTCCGCCGAGCGCTGGACCGGTACTCCGCGACGTACGGTGCCCGCTACGAAGACGCGCTTACCGCGCACCCGGGCGATCCGGCCCGAGCCGTCGAAGCCTTCTTCGGCGTCGTCCTGGCCAGGATCAACGACCCCGCCGTGCCGGAAGGCTGCCTCATCGCCCAGGCGGCCGCCCAATCGGCCGTGCTGACACCGGAAAGCGCCGCGCACGTCCGCCGCCTGCTCGACATCCAGCAGGCGCGCGTCCGAGCCGCGCTCGACGATCCGCACGCCGATCCGTCGATGCTCGACGACCTCGCCGTCTACGTCGTCGCGATCAACCAATCCCTCGCGGTGCTCAGCCGCGCCGGTGCGTCGGATCGGGAGCTGCGGGCCGTGGTGCGTTTCGCATGCGAGACCGTCGCAAGCCGGCTCGCTCCTGCGAACTGACACTCGTTCTTGAGAAGAAGCACCCCGGGTGCAGGTTCAATGCGCCTGTTGAACCTGCACCCGGGGTGTGCGTCTTGGTGCGCCGCTTTATTCGGATGTGGGGCGGCGCTTCGAAGTCAGTTCGTTCAGTCGGTCCAGACCCACAGGAGGATCGGGTCGTCGATGCCGGCCTCGATGGAGCAGTCGGTCCAGCGGCCCTGGGCCTTCCCGGCGTCGCACACCGCCCAAGCCGCTTCGTACGACGGGTAAACGCCCGCCGGGTACGGGCCACCGGAGGCCATGGCCGGGGCGCTGAAGGCGAGGAGTCCGGCGACGGCCGCGACCCCGACGGTGATCTTGCGAAGCACGATGATTCCTCCGAGATAGTAGGAATGGTTGTGCGGATCCGCTTTCGAGGAAAACGCTATCCGGGCGCGGAGTGCCCGCCCAAGAATCCGGAGCACAAACTGCCCGAAGAGGACACCCGCGTTCCCGATGACACCGCGAATGCGTGGCGTTCGTTTTTCGGCAGGTAGCGGCCCGTGTGTGGTTTGTGTCGCTATGGCAACACAAACCACTCACGGGCCAGGCCGGAAAAACGGTGTCGGTCAGGTGATCGCTGCGCCGAGGTGGATTTGGTCGTCGTCCGGGTCGGCGGCCGTGGCGATGCGTTCGCCCCAAGGGCATGTCCTGGGGTTCTTGGAGAATCGGGACGCCTGCGACACGGATGCGATCCACCGCTTCGTCGACGTCGTCGGTGTAGAGCCACAGGGCGAAATGGCGGCCGGGCCGCCGCACTTCGGGATCCTTGCCGAGGCCGAGCTTGAGGGATTCCAGGCGGAGCGTGACGAATTCGGGTTCGCCTTCGGTGGGGAACCGGTATTGCGGTTCGAATCCGAGCACGTCGCAGTAGAAGCGCATCGCGCGGCCGAGGTCGGGCGTCGACAAGATCGGGAAGGCCTCGCGGAACATGCGCGGACGCAACCGCCGAGCCCGGCCATTTCCCAGCTGTGCGCCGGAGTGCCGGGAATCCGCGAGTTCCGGGGCGGTTGCGGTGCGTGCCCGGTTAACGTGGTGCCGTGTCGCGGCAGGAGCATTCCGATCTTCCCCCGGTCCACGAGGCGTGGTTGCCGCGGGAACACCCGCTGCACCGGCCCCGGCACGGCAGGCGCCAGCTGGCCGCGCTTGTGTGCGCGGTGCTGTTCTTCACCGCGCCGGTGGTGACCTGGGTCTTCGGCGCGCGCGCCGAGCAGCTGGAGAACCGCCCGCTCGCGGCCTTCCCCAGCATCACCGAAGGCTGGGGGTTCTTCACCGGGCTGAACGCGTGGGCCACCGAAAACCTGCCGTTCCGCAAGGGCGCCGTGCAGTCGGTCGACGCGCTCAGCCGCGGCGTGTTCGGCGAGCCCGCTCGGCTGGCCGACGGCTCGCACACCTCGCCGATAGGTGCCGGGCAGGTGGACGAGAAACCGCCGATAAACGAGAACGTGTTCCCCGCCGTCATCGAGGGCAAGAACGGCTGGCTGTACCTCGGCCACGACGTGTCGTACCGGTGCGTGCCGAAGCGGACCATGGACCAGGTGATCGCCGGACTGCGCCGCTGGCGCGCCGTGGTGGAGGCGTCGGGCCGGAAGTTCCAGCTGGTCATCGCCCCGGACAAGTCCACCGTGTACCCGGAGAACATGCCCGACGCCTACGCCGGGGAGGACTGCTCGACGCAGGTCCGCGACGAGTTCTGGCGCCGGGTGCCCGCCGCGACCGGCGCGCTGGACCTGCGCGCCCAGCTGCGCGAGGTCGCGGCGCGCAACCAGCGGCCGATCTACCACGACATCGACACGCACTGGACCCACGAGGGCGGCATCGCCATGACCTACCAGCTCGCGGAGCGCCTGCAGCCGGGCGTGACGAGCAGCTGGCTGGTCCGGCCGTCCCGGCAGTACCCGCACAGCGCCGACATCCCGGACCTGCTCGGGCAGGACCGGACCGTGCCGATCCAGGCGTACTCGCTGGCGCCCGACGGCGGGCCGGAGGACAACACGCAGTTCAAGGCCAGCGACTTCCACCAGCCGCTGCACCTGGAGTCGCCGGCGCTGCCGGGCATGATCGACCGGCCGGTGCGGATGGTCGGCGACTCGTTCACCCAGTTCGCGAGCCCGTACCTGGCGGCGACGTTCACCAACATCACGGTCACGCACCCGGACAACGTCGCGGTGGACCCGGTGGCGGCGGGCCAGTTGCTGGCGGAAGGCGAAGTGGTCACCTTCGAGCTCTCGGAGCGCTTCGTCGCGGGAGGCCGCTACCCGATGCTCGACCCGGAGGTGGCCGACCAGGTGGGCGCGGTCCTCGCAGCCCACCCCATCCGCTGACCTGATGCCGAGTTCCTGCTGGCGGAAAGCGCTGTGAGGCATCTCGGACAGTTGTAGCCGGACACACGTCCTGTTTTTGCCTATCGCAGTGCCGTGCAAGCCTGGAATCCGCTAACCTAACCGCGCAGTGCGATTGCGGATCAACTGTCCGTAGCTGCACGTGCACGATGTGCCGTTGGCGGTGCATCGGCTGGGACGGGGCGGGCCGAAGGTGCCACTTCAACCCGCCCCCAGAGGGGATTAGCTGTGGTCGTCGAACCAGTTGACGATCCACCACAGCGAGACCCGCAGAAACAGCAGCAGAAGTGCCCGGGCCGTCCCACGCGGGCGGGCCGGGCGCTTTGCCGCACCCCGCCGCCGACGAGTCTGACGAGCCTTCCGGGCCTGCTTGCGGTTCACCTGTGCATGTTCCTTTCGTTGTTGAATCCGACGCTCGGCGACCGCCGAACGCGGCCCGACTGCTGTCAGGCCTGACAACAACAGGACGAGTCCTGTTGAAGCGCTGCGACAGGACTCAAGCCAGGTGGTACCGCAGGGCCTCCCTTCTGATCCCCAGGTTGGAAAATTCCGGTTACTACCGGCTTTTCGATAACGGACACCATAGGCCACGGCGTGTAACCGCCGCCACCCCACCTCTGGGGTGTGTCGGACCAATTTTCCGGGGGAATATTCCACTCGCAATTACTTACTGTTGGGTAAACCTGCTGGACCTCGGCGCCTATGAGATTGCGTTAGTCGAAATGGAGTAATGGTGCGCCTCCGAAACCAGTCGATCACGCAGCGTCGTCAGCGGCTTGTGATTCACGTCGCCGCTTGCCAACCGAATGCGCTTCCCGTTGTGAACGAAGAAGGGCACCCGCGGCCGATGTGTCGCGGGTGCCCTTCTTGCCTCGGCCAGGTCAGCGTTGGAGCGGGATCGTTCTTCTGGCGGCGACGAAGTCCGGGCGTGGGTTGCTCGCCGCGAACGGCTCCACCAGCTCGTTCTCCACGCTGTTGAACACCACGAAGATGTTCGAGCGCGGGAACGGCGTGATGTTGTTGCCCGAGCCGTGCATGCAGTTCGAGTCGAACCACAGCGCCGACCCCGCTTGGCCCGTGAACTGCTCGATGCCGTGCTCGTAGGCCAGCTTCGCGATGTCGTCCTCCGTCGGCACCCCGATGTGCTGCTGCTTCAGCGACGACTTGTAGTTGTCGTCCGGTGTTTCGCCCACGCAGGACACGAACGTCCGGTGCGAGCCCGGCATGATCATCAGCCCGCCGTTGAACGGGTAGTTGTCGGTCAGCGCGATCGAGATGCTCACCGCGCGCATCGCCGGCATGCCGTCCTCGGCGTGCCAGGTCTCGAAATCGGAGTGCCAGTAGAAGCCCGTGCCCCGGTAGCCGGGCATGTAGTTGATCCGGCTTTGGTGCACGTACACGTCCGAGCCGAGGATCTGCCTGGCCCGATCCAGCACCCGCGGATCCCGCACCAGCTCGGCGATCAGCTCGCTCATCCGGTGCACCTCGAAGATCGAGCGGACCTCCTCGGAGCTGCGCTCCACGATGGTCCGCTCGTCGGCCCGCACCGCCGGGTCCCTGGTGAGCCGTTCCAGCTCCTGCCAGTAGGTCTGGACTTCGGCCGGCGACAGCAGGCCCTCGACGACGTGGAAGCCCTTGGCCTGGTGGGCCGCGAGCTCCTCCGCGGTTGCCGGGCCGGCCGTCACGCCGGGCCAGACGGTGGGGTCTCCTCGCCGGATCAACGCCGGCTCGGCGCTCACCCGGGTCGGATAGCGATCCTGGGTGCTCAGATCAGCGACGGTCATGGTTTGCGCCTCCTTCGCGAATTCCCGCCGGAGCGGCCGGTGCAGGTGGCACCGCCGCCATTTCTCGGTTCCTCGGTTAGAAGCGGCGCACGTATGCGCCCGCAACTCCCCACGCCATCGCGTGGGAAGACCCGTCAACGCACGTGGCGGGCAACCACTTCCGGTTACCCGCCACGCGCGGTTCACAAGCTCGAACAACGAGTTCAGCCGGCGACCGGCGTCTCGTCGTCCTCCACGACCAGCGGGTACACGCCGTCCTCGTCGTGCACCTCGCGCCCGGTCACCGGCGGGTTGAACACGCACACCGTGCGCATGGTCGTCCGCGGCCGGACCTGGTGCTTGTCGTGGTTGTTCAGCAGGTACAGCGAGCCCGGCTTGAGCTGGTGGACCTCGCCGGTCGCCTTGTCCTCGATCTCGCCCTCACCTTCGGTGATGAAGACCGCCTCGATGTGGTTGGCGTACCAGAAGTCGTTCACCGTGCCGGCGTAGAGGGTGGTCTCGTGCACCGAGAAGCCGACCTTCTCCTTGGCCAGCACGATGCGCTTGCTGCGCCAGTTCTCCGTCTTGATGTCGGCGTCGGTGTCCTCGATTTCCGACAGGTGCCGGACGATCACAGTTCCTCCAGTGGATCTTCGTGGCCTTGTTCTTCAAGCGGCGCAGCCGCTTAGCCCACCCTCGCAGCTTGCTCCGCCACCCGCACCGCTACGCAGGGCGAGCCTGAAATTTAGTTTTGAGTCAGGCCAGGACAGCCTGGACCGAGTCGCGGATGATCTGAAGACCCTTCTCCAGTTCGTCATCCGAAACGGTCAACGGCGGCATGATCTTGATGACCTCGCTGCTCGGGCCGGAGGTCTCCACCAGCAGCTTGCGGTCGAAGGCCGCCTTGGAGACCTTGCCCGCAACGTTGGTGTCCTCGAAACCGAGCCCGCGCGCCAGCCCGCGGCCCTTGGCCACCGCGCCGCCGTGCTTCGCGGCGAGCTCTTCGAGCACCTCGCCGACCCGCTCGCCCTTGGCGATGGTGGCCTTCTCCAGCGAGTCGTCGGCCCAGTACTGCTTCAGGGCCTCGGTGGCGGTGACGAACGCCGGGTTGTTGCCGCGGAACGTGCCGTTGTGCTCGCCCGGCTCCCAGACGTCGTGCTCCGGCTTGATGAGCGTCAGCGCCAGCGGCAGCCCGTAGCCGCCGATGGACTTGGACAGGCAGACGATGTCCGGCTGGATGCCGGCCTCTTCGAAGCTGAAGAACGGCCCGGTGCGGCCGCAGCCCATCTGCACGTCGTCGACGATCATCAGCATGCCGTGCTTCTGGCAGAGCTCGTAGAGCCCGCGCAGCCACGCCGGCCGCGACGAGTTGATGCCGCCTTCGCCCTGCAGCGTCTCGACGATCACCGCGGCGGGCTCGTTGAGGCCGCTGCCGCTGTCCTCCAGCATCTTCTCGAAGTACAGGAAGTCGGGGACCTGACCGTCGAAGTAGTCGTCGTAGGGCATCGGCGTGGCGTGCACCAGCGGGATGCCGGCGCCGCCGCGCTTCATCGAGTTGCCCGTCACCGACAGCGAACCCAGCGTCATGCCGTGGAAGGCGTTGGTGAAGCTGATGATCGATTCCCGGCCGGTGATCTTGCGGACCAGCTTCAGCGCCGACTCCACCGAGTTGGTGCCGGTCGGGCCGGGGAACTGGACCTTGTAGTTCAGCCCGCGCGGTTCGAGCACGTTGTCCTGGAAGGTCTCCAGGAACGCGCGTTTGGCCACAGTGGACTGATCGAGGCCGTGGGTGACGCCGTCGCGCTCGATGTACTCGATGAGTTTTCGCTTCAGCAGCGGGTTGTTGTGCCCGTAGTTGAGCGCGCCGGCACCGGCGAAGAAGTCCAGGTACGGGGTGCCGTCCTCGTCGTAGAGGTAGCTGCCGCCGGCGCGGTCGAAGACCGTCGGCCAGGTGCGGCTGTAGCTGCGGACTTCCGATTCCAGGGTTGCGAAGATGTCGTTCACGATCCTCCGTCCGGCCAGGCAGCGCGGTGTGCGCGCGCCCAGCACTTCAAGAACAAGATTTCGTGCCAGGACGGCTGCCGTCAGGCTCCGGCGGCGGCCGGAACGGGCTCGAACGGCCCGATGCGGTACAGGTCCTCCCCCAGGTGCGCATCAGGGAACAGGTCGGCGGTGAACAGCTCGCTGCGCTCCAGGCCGGTCGAGCGCTTGCGCGCCAGCGCCGTGAACAGGTTGATCGATGCAGCGTTGTCGGCCGTGATCGTCGTCTCCAGGTACCGCACGCCGCGCGGCAGCACGCGATCCACCAGGTGGTCGAGGAGTCGGCCCGCCACGCCACCACCGCGCTGGGATGCATCGACGGCGATCTGCCACACGACGAGCGTGTCGGGGGCGTCCGGCCGGATGTATCCGGTCACGAATCCCACGACCGCGCCGTCGGTGCGTGCCACCGCGGAGGTCTGCGCGAAGTCCCGGCACCACAACAAATATGTGTAAGACGAGTTCACATCGAGCACCGCCGAATCACGGGTGATTCGGTAGAGCTCAGGGCCGTCCGCGACGACCGGAGTATCGATCTCCAACCGTCCGGCTGAACCGCTGTCGCCATTCCGTTTGTCGATGTTATGGCTCGGTTTGTCGCCGGTCATGCTTTGCCAACTTAACAGAACATCCGTAACGCGTCAGGCTCCCGACGCGATAACTATCCATCTACCAGGCGAGACGCAATTTTACACGTGAGAAGCACTACACAAACGTTGCAATGCGCTTCGGCGCGATGCTACCGATCGCCTGCGGATTCCTAGATCAATCCATTCAGTGTCGCTCTGACCTGCGCAAACGATGAATTCCGCGGGGCTGTCGGGATGCATCAAGAAGAAGTTATCGGATAGTCGCAAAAAAGGCTCGGATCGAGTGAACATCAATGCGCAGGCGGTCCGCCCGGGGCCTGCCGGCACCCGGGCGGACCGCCTCGCGATCTTGATCTACACGCCCGCGACGGACTGGATCCAGTCGCGGTACTCGGTGATGTTGGTGTACGCGGTGTTGTTCTGGCGGTCGCTGGTCGAGGCCACGCCCACCTGCACGTTCCCGGAGAACATCGGGCCGCCGGAGTCGCCGCCGGCCGGGATGCCGTCGCCGCGGGTGGCGCACACCGCGGTGCCACCGCGGTAGTCGCTGCACGCGATGTCGGTCACGTTCACGTCGGCGACCTTGAGGATCCGCGACTGGCACTGGATCTCGGGCTGGTCGGTGCAGGTCGCGCCCCAGCCGTAGGTCTGCACGGTCTGGCCGACCTGGACGTCGCCGACCGAGCCCAGCGGGGCGTACTCGGTCTGCACCGCGCGGTCGATGTTCACCAGCGCCAGGTCGGCGGAGTCGTGGATTTGCACCCCGCCGGGCTTGGCGTTGACCTGCTCGCCCTGCGTCTGGTCGACGTTGCCGATGTTGAAGCTGAGGGAGCCGCCACCGGCGACGCAGTGCTGGGCGGTGAGCACCCACTCCGGGGCGATGATGGTGGCGCTGCAGTTCTCCTGGCCGTTG
Organism: Saccharopolyspora shandongensis; assembly: GCF_900106995.1. Lineage (GTDB taxonomy): Bacteria > Actinomycetota > Actinomycetes > Mycobacteriales > Pseudonocardiaceae > Saccharopolyspora > Saccharopolyspora shandongensis. The sequence goes on along the minus strand of NZ_FNOK01000020.1, from coordinate 11,776 downwards.
GCGAACAGCCGCGCCGCCCAGGGTGCGCTGTCCACCTCCCGGCCGTCGATGATCTTGGTGGAGACGTCCGGCGGCGGGGTCTCCGCTTGGGCCGGGGCGGCGAAGGCGGCGATGGCCAACACGGCTCCGGCGAGTCCGGCGAGGTTTCGGGCGAGCGACACGCTGATCTCCTTCGGTTCACGAGGGCACAGCTGGTTCGAACCGAGAGGAGACTCTTCACTCGTTCGAGTGAAGATGTCCATCGCTTGGGCACAATTCGCCAATTGATGGTGAAAGATCAAAATTGATCAAGATGTCCGGAGGTCGGCAGAAGTCGAACCGCCGCCACTAATTCCCGTATTTCGCGGATCTGCGAAACGTGATCGGGATCGGTTCCCTTTTCGCCGGAACGAGTCGGACCGCGGGGCTCGGGTGTTGCCGAGCCGCGCATGATCGAATTCGGGCGAGCCCACGGAGCAGACCACTCCGACGGAGCCGACCGAACCGACGGAGCCGACCACGCCTCCGGCCTGCCCGACGGAATCGACGACCGTTCCCATGGAACCCACCGAGCCCGCCGGTTCTGCCGTGCCACCCCGGTTCGGGGTGCCCGGTGCCGCCGGACGGCACCTGTCCCGGCCCCGGCCCGACGGACGGCGTCACGCCGCCGGGCACCGGCGGCGTGACGGCGAATCGACGTCGAACCCGCACCACCTGGCGACCACCGGCTCGCCTGCGGGGCCGCTGAGCATCGCGGGCGCCGCGCTGCTGCTGGCCGGGATCCTGCTGCTTCTGGTGCTGCGCAAGCGCCGGGTCGGCGACGAGTCCTGACAGCGACGTCACATATCGATCTGGTCGTGGTGGCGGTCCTCGATTTCGGGGCCGCCACCACGCTTTGCGCGGGGCTCGCCGCGTCGGGACGTGCGATCGTTGGCGAGGACGACGGCGATCCACGGCAGCGCGCCCGTGACGACCACGATGCCGAGCGCCAGCAACCAGAAGTGCGCCAGCAGCCCGGCGGCGGTGAAGCCGACCAGGTGCACCACCATCAGCACGGCGTAGACCCGCTTGCGGTGCCGCTGCTCGTCGTCGAGGGACGGTGCCGCATCGGTGATCAGCACGGCCTCGTCGCGCCGTCGTCGCATGGCCCACCTCCGGAGCCGGCTCCGCAGTTTCAATTGAAACTGCGGAGGTCCCGGCGCATCAAGCGTGGCGCAATTCGAAGGCCTGGTCACTGGTTCCGCCGGCGCAATTCGAGGTATTCGCGGAGCACGAGCACGATGATCGCCACGTCCAGCGCCGCGAAGAACGGCAGCACCACCGACTTCGTCTGCACCGCCCGCAGCACCTCGAAGATGACGAACAGGCCCAGCGCCGCCATCGCCACCGGGTAGAGCGGCATGATCTTGCGGAGCAGGCCGATCACCAGGCCGATCTTGATGACGCCGTGGGCGATCAGGTAGGTGATCACGAACGTCCGGTTGCCGCCGGCGAAGTGCTGCAGGGCCTCCTCGAAGTGCCCGGCCAGCGGCCCGGCCGGCGGGCCCAGCAGGTCTCGCGTGACGACGGCGTGGGCGAGCCGCGTGATGGTGCTGGGAGACACGAAGATCAGCAGCACCCCGGCGACCAGCTGCACCGCCCCGTCCAGGCCCTTGAGCAGCACGGCGACGCGGAAGAGCTTGTCGGTCAACGTGGTTTCGGCGCCCATGACGCCATCATGCGGCCCCGGGCCGGGTGCGGCGATCTCGCGCGACTTTCGGTCAAATTGGTAAATACCACTTTTCCTGCAATCTTGTTTCCGGGCCCGAAATTTGTCATAAAAGTTCCTGATGAGGATCGGCTGAACACCGGACCAATTGCGGAATTGGTCCTGTCGCGAAGGGATTCGGTAATGAGCGGTCGGACGAGACGTCTGCTGAGAACCGGGCTGGTGGCGGCGTTCGTCGCCGCGTTGTCGATCCCGCAGGTCGCGGCGGGCTCCGAGGCGCAGCCGGTGGCGACCCCGGCCCCCGCGGCGGACGAGATCTGCGCGGTGAAGTCGAAGCCCGAGGGCAAGGTGCTGCACGGCTACTGGGAGAACTGGGACGGCGCGGTCAACGGCGTGCACCCACCATTCGGCTGGACGCCGATCACCGATCCGGCGATCCGCGAGCACGGCTACAACGTGATCAACGCGGCGTTCCCGGTCATCCGCTCGGACGGCACCGTCCTGTGGGAAGACGGCATGGACAGCACGGTGAAGGTGGCCACGCCCGCCGAGATGTGCGCGGCCAAGGCGAACGGGCTGACGATCCTGATGTCGATCGGCGGCGCCACGGCGGGCATCGACCTGTCGTCCAGCGCCGTCGCCGACCGGTTCGTCGAGACGGTGGTCCCGATCCTGCAGAAGTACAACTTCGACGGCATCGACATCGACATCGAGACCGGCCTCAGCGGCAGCGGCAACATCAACGAACTCTCGCCGTCGCAGGCCAACCTGATCCGCATCATCGACGGCGTGCTCGCCAAGATGCCCGCCAACTTCGGCCTGACGATGGCGCCGGAAACGGCGTACGTCACCGGCGGCAGCGTGACCTACGGATCGATCTGGGGCGCTTACCTGCCGATCGTGAAGAAGTACGCGGACAACGGCCGGCTCTGGTGGCTGAACATGCAGTACTACAACGGCAGCATGTACGGCTGCTCCGGCGACTCGTACCAGGCGGGCACGGTCGAGGGCTTCACGGTGCAGACGGACTGCCTGAACAACGGCCTGACCATCCAGGGCACCACGATCAAGGTGCCCTACGACAAGCAGGTTCCCGGCCTGCCCGCCCAGCCGGGCGCGGGCGGCGGCTACATGTCGCCGGACCTGGTGGCCCAGGCGTGGAACAACTACAACGGCGGCCTGAAGGGCCTGATGACCTGGTCGATCAACTGGGACGGCTCGAAGTCCTGGAGCTTCGGCAACAACGTCAAGTCCCTGCAGGGCCGCTGACGGTTGGGCTCGGGCGGGGCGCCGGTTTCGCGCGAAACCGTCATCTGGCACGCGTGGGAATGGCGGTTTCGCGCGAAACCGGCTCCTGCACGCGTCGGAATGACGGTTTCGCGCGAAACCGCCGCTGTGGGACCTGGACGCAGATCCTGCCCGGCCACCCGCTCGCTCATCACTTCCCAGAAAGTAAGTACCCCACTAATTAGTCGGTACTTGTCGGCCTCATCGGTTGCGGAAACGATTCCGGCATCGGAAGAAGCACTGAGGGGGGTGTCGAAGTTGAGCAACGAAAAGGATTCCCGAGCAAGCCTTCTCGGCCTGGGCGCGATGGGCGGCGCGCTGGCCGCCGCGGTCGTCGAGGCCGGGTATCCGACCACGGTCTGGAACCGGTCGGCGGGCAAGGCCGACCCGCTGGTCGACCGGGGCGCGGTCGAAGCAGGATCGGTTCGCGAGGCGGTGGCCGCCGCCGACGTGGTGGTGGCCTGCCTGTACGACGCGGCCTCGGTCCACGAGGTCCTCGACCCGGTGGTCGACGAGCTCGCCGGCCGGACGCTGGTCAACGTCACCACGACCACGCCGGAGCAGTCCCGGGAGTTCGCGGTCTGGGCCGCCGGGCACGGCGTGGTGTACCTGGACGGCGGCGTCATGGCCGTCCCGTCGATGATCGGCCTGCCGGGGTCGTCGATCCTCTACAGCGGGTCGGAGGCCGCCTTCGAGCAGCACCGGCCGCTGCTGGACCTGTGGGGCGAGAGCGCCTACTTCGGCGAGGACGCCGGGGCGGCGTCCCTCTACGACCTCGCGCTGCTGTCGGGGATGTACGTGATGTTCGCCGGATTCGTGCACGGTGCGGCCATGGTGGCGCCCGCCGGGGTGTCGGCGGGTGACTTCGCGGAGCGGTCGGCGGCCTGGTTGTCGGCCATGACCGGCGGGTTCGCCGGGTTCGCCGCCGTGATCGACGGCGGCGACTACACCGTGGGCGGGCAGCAGAGCCTGGAGTTCTCCAGCCTCGGCGACATCATCGACGCCAGCGCCGCCCAGGGCATCAGCACCGAGGTGATCGGCATGGTGCAGAACCTGATCCAGCGCCAGATCGACGCCGGCCACGGCAAGGAGGGCTTCGCTCGCATCATCGAGAGCATCAAGCACCCGAGCTGAGCGGGAACGCGATCTCCCCCGAGTCGTGAGTGGGATTCACCGGAACATCACTCACGGCTCGGGGTGGTTCCGGGGTTGGAGCAGCTGCTGCGCGAGGGCGACGAGGAAGGCCCGGTGGTCGGTGCGTTGTTCCGGGGTGTTCGTGGGCTCACCGGCGATCATGGTGGCGAGTTGGGGGACGTACAGCGTCCACTCGGCCATGCCGATCAGGAGCAGCAGGATCCGGCGGGGGTCGAGCCCCGGGTCGATGTGGCCCCGCCGTTGGGCTTCGGTGATGGCGTCCACCTTGGCCTGGTAGCTGGCCGAGCGCCTGGCGTGGTTGGGCGCCTGGTTCGCCGGTAGCGACAGGGCCTCCCACTGCACGAGGCGAACGAGTTCCGGGTGGGCGGCGCAGTAGTCGAACAGTTCGCCCACGAATTCGGGAATGCGGTCGGCGTGCAGCTCGACCTCCCCGGCCAGCCGGTCGAGTTGGTCGGCGAGCACGATGCCGAACAGCTCCCGCTTGTCGCCGAAGTGGTCGTAGATCGCGCGCTTGTTGGCTTCGGCGCGTGTTGCGATGCGGTCGATGCGCGCGCCGCTGATGCCGTGCTCGGCGAACTCGGCGACGGCGGCGGCGAGGATCCGCTTCTTGGCGGGCGTGGCGTCTCGGGGCATGGCATGGGCAGTCTGCCAAAGCCGTATCGAACGAACTAGTTCGGTTTGTACGCTCCCGCCCAACTTGATCAAGGCGGGCCGCAGAAGGCCAGCGCATCCGGGTGCTCGGCGGCGAAACGCACCTGAACCTGGTGCGCGCGATGGGAATCCCGGCGGCGCGCGAGCCCGACCTGGTGCTGGTCACCGGCGGCGAGCACCTGCGCTTCCCGCTGCGCAGCCCCGAACAGCCGCGCCCCGCCTACACCATCGAGGTGTTCCGCAGCCTGCACAGCCAGCTGGGCGGCTACGGCTTCGCGCCCGCCGGAACCCTGACCGCGCCACCGAAGAAACCGACGACGCTCGGGGAACTCGTCGAGGGCGGCTCGTTGGGCTACCAGGTCACCGTGGGAGACCGGCTGCGCGTGATGTTCCTCAGCGGCACCGCGAACTTCGTCGAGCGGGAGGTCGCCGGGGCCAGGCCGGACGTGCTCGTACTCGGCTCCAGCGGCAACGCGGCGGTGCACGACTACTTCGAACGCGTGCTCCAGGCGTTGGGCTGGCCCCGGATCGTCGTCCCCTGCCACCACGACGACCTGGTGACGGCCCTGGACAAGCCGGAAGTGCACGACGGCGTCAACCGCGAAGTCGTCGCCACCCTGCAGAACATCCTCGGAGGCCGGGGCCGGGTCCTCGACCCACGCCACCTCCAGCAATTCCAGCTCTGACCGGTCTCCCGGCGAGCGGCGGTGCTGGGTGGCCGGTCGGCGCGGGGCCTGCGCCGACCGGCCGTCCGCTCCGATGCCTCGGGGTCGGGGGGAGGCGGCATCGGGCGGAGTTCTGGGGTCACGCCGTTCGGCGATGGGGATTCGCCTTGTGGCGCAACCAGGTCCGGAGCTGGGCGGCCACGTCGGCCTCGTCCGCCCAGTCGTGACCAATGTGGACGGTGTCGATCAGGTGGGCGTCGTCGGGGGAGCTGCCGATGTCGCCGCGGTGGACGGTGAAGTAGCCCGCGCCGCGACCCCAGCGGATGGTGTAGGCCTCGGTGGGCGAGAGCCGTTCGACGCGCCAGGCCATCGGCAGGAACCGATTCGGCTTGGTCTGCTTCACCCGGACCACGCGCGGCGGCTTGGAATTCGCGGCCATGGCTACACCGCCACCCGGAACAGCCCCGGATCACGCAGCGCGTGGCGGCCGTAGCAATCCGTTGACACCTGGTCGTTTTCGACGCGCGCGATGAGGTGCTCGACGGTCAGCGCGCCGTCGCCGGAGTCGGAGTGCTGACCGGTCGGCTCGCGGCCGTTCAGTCGGCATAGCGCGATGACCAGCACGGCGAGGCCGGGCACGTATCCCGCGAAGAACCACAGCAGCCAGGTCATCCCAGTCCTCCGTTCCGAAGCAGGTCATCGCCGGGAAGCCACAGCGACCGCGACCGCGCCAGGTTCGGCGCGCCGGGCGAACCGTGCGGCGGAAGGTCGACCAGCGCGTAGACCACCTCGTCCACCGTCCCGTTCCGGTACCAGAGGGATGGTGGTGCGATGCCGAATTCGATGTCCTCAACACGGAATCTGGCTGCGCTAGCCAGGTGAGGTGCTTCTGCCAGGTACACGTCGATGGCGCCGCTCGACACGCGAATCCCTTGTATGGCGCGAAGATCGTCGAGTGCGGGCAGGTGGTGAAACTGGAAGCCCGCTCGCATGCTCGCCTCGATCGCGGCTATCGCCCCCGATGTGCGGGGTCTAGATCGCCTGGAGCAGCGTGCCATCTGATGTGGTCCATCCCCGCACCCTTCTTTCGCGATCCCTTGGTCCTCTCTTGTTTACAAGCGTCTCAAAGGGATCGTCAATTCAACTCGAAACTTTCGCGTTGACGTTCCCTAGATTGAGTGACAAGCTGCGATCTTGGCGCGCCGCGCCGTACCGGATCGGTAGAAGGAGAGACGTGGCGACAAACGACCCGCAGGTGGTGCTGATCCAACTGGGAATCATGCTGCGGAGGTTGCGGAACGCGGCTGACCTGCCCGCCAGCGCTGCGGCGAACCACCTCGACTGTTCCATAGCGAAGATCTCGAAGATGGAGAACGGCAAGCAGCGCATCCTGCCGAGCGAGGTGAGTTCGCTGCTGGAGCTCTACGGCGCCGACGACTCCCAAACGGCAGAAGCCCTTCGGCTCGCCACGGTGCCGAAGCCGCGCCGTCGCGGAACATACCGAGACTCGGTTCCGGCGTACTTTCGAAGGTTTCTCGTGCTGGAGTCCGAGGCAAGCGAGCTGTCGATTTACGAAGCCGAAGTCGTCACCGGACTGCTTCAGGCCGAGGATTACGCTCGCACGCTGCTTCGAGCGGGCAATCCGCTTGCTTCTCAACGTGAGTTGGATCAGCAGGTCGAGGTGAGAACGGGGCGCAAGTCGATCCTCACCAAGGACTCCGCGCCAACGGTGAACGTGGTGCTGCACGAAGCAACGCTCCACCGCGTCATCGGGAGCGATTCAGTCATGAAGGCGCAGATTGAGTACTTGATCGAGTTGTCGGAGCTGCCAAATCTCAACCTTCACGTACTCCCGTTCCGTCCGAAGCCGACGCCCTCGCACGATGAATCGTTCACGGCCAAGGCAGCGTTCGTGCTGCTGAAGTTGGAAGCGACGGGTGCGGTCGTCTACGTCGAAGACATGGGCGGCGCCAACTACCCGGAGGACGGCCACGTGATCCAGGCGTACGCGACGGCCTATCAGCGACTGCGTAATGCTTCCCTCTCTGCCGAGGAGTCCGTCACCCTCATGGGTAAAGTGCTGGAGGACGTATACGGCCAAGCTTGAGTCGAAAGGCGCTGCCATGACCAGCGTTGACCTGAACCTTCGCGCATGGCGGAAGTCCAGCTACAGCGGGAACGACGGCGGTAACTGCGTCGAGGTTGGCGCTGCGCCCAGCGCCCGTGGCGTTCGGGACTCCAAGCTCGGCGAGTCGAGCCCGGTCCTGGCGTTCAGCTGTGACGCTTGGGCGTCCTTCCTCGGCAAGATCAAGGCTGGTGGGTTTCGCCGGTAGGCGGTCGTGAGTGTTTTGGATCGTCATAGCGATCCAAAACACTCACGAGGCATGAGCTGCCGGAACTTCAGCGCTGGCCGTTCGAACGAATGCGCCCCGCTCGGCCGATGCCGGGCGGGGCGTTGTTGTGCTGCAATCGACAGATCGTCTGATTTCGTCAAAAGCGCTGGTCAGGTACCTTTGGAGCCGCTGAGGGGACTCGAACCCCTGACCGTCCGCTTACAAGATCTCCGGTCTGTCGTTCGCATCGATGCCCAGCGGTACAAATGCGCTGGTCAACGCCATTGCTGGAACAGAGGGGGATGGTTGGTACCGGGGCGGACTGAGACGGGAACTGAGCCGACGACGTGGATGCCCTGAGAGCCTCTGATCGTGCCAGGTGGCCTCCCAGTGCCGCTCCGCTCATCCCAGGGCGTCTACGGCGCTCTCAGCGCCTCCTGAGATGCCCTCTGGGTGCGCTTCGGTTCATGGTCAGGCTGAATGGATCGTTGGTCGATCGAGCGCGAACGACGGCCTGAGGACGCAGAACGGCCCCTCTAGGCCTAGAGGTGATGAGCTCTAGGCCTAGAGGGGCCGCTAGATGGTCTTCTACGGGCTGACCAGTCCCCTAGCGTCTAGAGGGCCAAGGCGGAAGATCGCCCCACCCCCTCTGTTCCAGCTTCCATCCCCGAGTCACTGGCTCTGGATGCTCTGAAGCTGCTCCAGATACGCCTCGGTCTCTGGCTCGTCCGCGTACCGCTCGGTCAGAACCTGCGAGAGATCGCGGGAGTGCATCGCCAACGACGGCAAGGACTTCCGGTCGCCGGACAGAGCCCGCCGGCCGTAGCCAACCGCCTCGTCGAGGTTGCCCTCCCGGGCAGCGACGATCCCGAGCGTGACCTGTGCTTCCGCGATGCGCATCGGCCAACGCTCGTTGCCGTGGAAGTCGGTACTGGCTCGGATCACCTCGTCAGACAGCTCGCGCGCCAAACGGTTCTCGCCGATCTGCCGGTAGCAGTCCATCGCGTAGAAGTCGTACTTCGATGGATCGACCATGAAATGGTTTTCGATGTTGTCCGGATACGGCATTCCGTCGAGAACGACCCGGCCGCGTTCTAACGTATCCAGCATTTCATCACGCCGCCCCATGCGTGCCAAGGCTTTGGCTTTCTGTGCAATGAGTTGCACGGTCACGCTGTGATTTCCTGCCGCCGCTTCGCCAGCATCCGCAGCAGCGATAACACCCCGGTAGTCGCCGGACGTAAGAGCGAACCAGGCGCGCATTTCGTGAGCCCACCCGAGGATCCCGCCGCTCCCTACTTCTTCGCCGAGGCTCAATGCTGAACGGCGAGTTGCTTCGGCGGCTTGCCGTTGTCCCAGGTCGTACTCAAGGCAGCCGACCAGGAGCGCAAGCCACCCGGCGAGCTCCAGCGTTTCGCGACGTTGGCGAAAGCTGAGGCGCTGCTCCTGCATTTCGACCAGTCGACGTAGCCACTGCTGGCCCTCGCGAATGAGATCTTCCGGTGGCATTCGCGAGTATTCCGAACAGAGCTTGTCGACGGTGATCCGAACGGCTTGCAGTGTCGCCTCATTGACATCGGATGCAGACAAGCGGCTCATTATTTCGAGCGTGCTCATGCCAGTTGCGCTCACCAACTCAAGGTCGCTGATGCTCTTCTGAGGTGGAAATAGGGAAGCGGTGACAGTTCCGAGGGTTGCAGCGACTACGGATGCGTAGAAGCCGCCAGGCCTGTTTTCGCCGAGTTCCCAAGCCTTCCATCGGCGGAGTAGATGGTCAGTTGCAGGAAGTTCCTTGTCGGAGTGCGCGCGCATCTGCTCTGCGGCCTGTAGCTGAGACCACCCTTTGGCCTCGCGCATTGAGCGGATACGGCGCGCCCAGGTCGGTAGGTCCTGGCTCATCCGGCCTCCTCGATGTGTGCCCGCCTGCCCAGTGTGGCACCGCCGAACGGTGCTCCGGAGGTGTCACGACAGTGATACGTGCGTGTCACCGTGTCCCTCTCGTCACACCTGCCCCAGCACTGTCAGAGGCCCCCTGCCTGCGGCGATCGTGGAGACACAGACAAGACAGGCAAGAGGGAAGGGGTTGGAGATGGCGAAGAACTCGTTGCCGATGATGCCGAAGGCCGGCGGGGGCGCGTTGTCGAAGGTGCTCTGGGCGCTGGTTGGTGTGGCACTGCTGGTGCTGGTGGTCAAGTACCCCAACGACGCCGCGACGTTTATGCGGGGTGCGTTCGACTTGGTCGGCGGCGCCGTCGAGGGACTTGTGGAGTTCTTCCGGAGTATCGCGCGGTGATGGCCTGGTCATCGACCGGAGCGCGGAAGGAGATCCTCGATGGCCGCCAGGCGGTCGTTCACCTCATCGAGCCGCTTCAGGATCTCGGCGAGGACGTCTCGGGCATCGGCATCCATCGCGTCCGCCGCGGTGGTCTCCGGAAGGACCCGCCGAACCCAGGAGCCTTCGCCTTGGCGGCTCACGATCAGCGATTCGTTTCGCAGCGTGCCCAGGGCGCTCTTCACGGTGCCGACCGACACCCCGTACTCCTCGGCGAGCTCGGCGTGCTTCGGGAGCCGGGCCCCTGGCGAGAGGACGCCGTCCCTGATCGCGGTGCGCAGGTCATCGGCAACTTGCTGGAACGGCGGCCGAGAGTCATCCGGATCGACTTTTCCCATGTCAGAGAGGGTACAGGAGAACGCAAGCTAGGCCATTTAGGTGACATCGGTTTGACTTGGTCGACTAAGTTGCCTAACGTTGCCCATGTCCCACTGATTCCCAGGGAGCCAGGGGAAACGAGAAAGCCCCGGCCGGTGCTGCAACACCAGTCGGGGCGCACATCGAAGGTTGGAGACCCGATGCAGTTCGAGCGTAACGCGTTCTACCGCGTGAAGGCAGTGGCCGAGATGTTCGACGTCTCGGTGAACACGATCTACCGGGCGATCGAGTCCGGCGAGCTGGACGCGCTGAAGCTGGGCACGGGCAAGGGCACGCTGCGGGTCCCCGGTCGGGCGCTGGACGTCTACGTCGAGAAGTGCTCGCAGGCCGCTTACGAGGCGTTCGTGACCGGGAACGAGCTGGCCGCCGAGGCCGCCGACGACACGCAGGTTGGGGAGGTGGCCTGACATGTTGTTCAACACGGACAAGGCGCAGGGCATGGTCGGCGAGAACCACGCGACGTTCTTCCCGTCGCACCGGGAGGGCAACGACAGCCCGGTCGTGATGCAGGTCAGCATGAGCCTGCCGGTGTCGCTGGAGGACATCGAGGCGGTGCTGTGGATCGCGGTCAACGGCGGCATGACGCTGGACGAGCGGGAGCTCGGTGACGACCAGTACGCGCACGAAATGGTGCTGGAGACGCTCCTGCACGAGGGCGGCAACCGCATTTACAACGCCCGGATGGACATCGAGGAGATCAAGCCCGGTGGCGGCCAGTGGGCGCTGCTGATGATGATCCGCAAGCGGGTCCGTGACCTGTACGGGCGGCCGAGTGTGCCGACGCCGCGCCGCGAGCTGGCGGGGGCGTGAGATGGCGGCGCGATTGCGCGAGTTCCGCGCTGCACGGGGCTGGGCACAGCGGCAGCTGCTGGCCAGCCTCGTGGAGGCCGCCGGCCGCCGGGGTATCCGGATCCACTCGGCCGGGACGCTGCCGGGGCTGATCTCGGAGTGGGAACGCGGCCTGCGGGTGGTATCGGTGACCTACCAGCAGCTGTTCAGCGACGTCTACGACGCGTCGGCCGAGGAGCTGGGCATCGCCGGGGAGTGGTCCCGGAATCACCCGGTGGTCACCCGCGCCGACATCGCCAACGCCACTCCGACCCCGCACGCGATCTCCAACCCGAAAGACCCGCTGATCGGCGGCCTGTCGGGCGCGGAGCGGATCGAGCTGGAAGGGGTGGCGTGATGTCGCGGGAGGCAGTGACCCGGCACGGCATGGTGACCGCGCTCTACGCCTGCCCCCTGACCCACGCCGAGCTCCTGGGCGCGGAGATCGCCGACCTGGCGC
>NZ_FNOK01000008.1 GCF_900106995.1 Saccharopolyspora shandongensis | reverse complement strand
GCTGTCGGACATGGTGGACGATCTGTTCGAGTTGTCGCGGATCCAGTCCGGGACGCTGCGTCTGGCTCCGCGGTTGGTGGCGCTGGACGACCTCGTCAGCGATGAGGTGGCGGCGTTGGAAGTGGTGGCCGGTGAGCGGGGGATCAGCTTGAGCGCGAGGATGGTCGAGCCGGTCGTGGTCAACGTGGACGACCGTGCTTTCACGCGGGTGTTCAACAATCTGCTGGGGAACGCGATCCGGTATGCCCCGGAGGGTTCGACGGTGACGGTGGACATCCGCGTGCTCGCCGGCTGGGCGGCCGTCTCGGTGAGCGATGAGTGCGGGGGGATCCCGGAAGGTGACCTGGCGTCGGTGTTTGACATGGGGTGGCGGGGGGAGGACCGGAGGACCCGCGGTAGCAGTGGCGGCGGTCTCGGCCTGGCCATCGTGCAGGGCCTCGTGCAGGCGCACAACGGGGACGTGTCGGTGCGCAACGTCCCGGGTGGCTGCTGCTTCGAGGTACGCCTCCCACTACCCGCCGCCTGAAACTCGCCCATCCGCCTGGAAAGCCCGATCGGAGTCGCCCGCTGCGCGTGGTGGCACTGGCGACGGACCACGCATCGAGATCGACATGCCTGGCGGCCCGCTCGACTGGAACAGTGCTCTCGGCGTCGTAGACATCCGGTGGCGGGAACGAAGAAGGGCCGCCCGGTCGCCCCTCTTCGCCGTCGTCAGGAGGTGTAGAAGCCCGGGCCCGGGATCACGTGCAGCTCGGTGCCCTGCTGGCCGTTGTAGAAGGCCGAGCCCAGGTAGCTGTATCTGGTCGGATCCATTGAGGACAATTCGGTTCTACTCCGACGCCGGAGCTCATGCGGCTCCGGCGAGCATTGCGGGCGATCCGGGAACCCCACCGGTTCCCGAAAGGGCCTGCCGGCGAAAGGAGCGCGGTCGATCGGGCATCGGGCGTGCCTTTCCCGGAGGAGCACGGCGGCTGAACCGCTGCTGCCGGATTCAGCGCCGCAGAGCGGTTTCCCGGACCATGTGCGACAGCTTCTCGGGATTGCGCACGGCGTAGAGCCCGGCGATGCGGCCGTCGTCGATGCGCACCGCCAGAACCGTGTCGAGCTCGCCGTTGTGCCGCACGAGCAGCGCCGGGTGCCCGTTGACCTGTGCCGGGCGCAGCGACGCCGCGGCGATCTTGCCCAGCACCTGGGCCACCGCGTCGGCCCCCACGAGGGGCGCCAACGCGGCCTTCACGACCCCGCCGCCGTCGGTCAGGAGCACGACGTCCGGCGCGAGGGTGTCGAGCAGGCGTTGCAGGTCGCCCGTCTCGACCGCCCGCTGGAACGCCGTGAGCGCGTCCTGTGCCTGCGCCGGGGAAACGGCCCCGCGCGGGCGGCGCGCGGCGACGTGCGCCCGCGCCCGGTGCGCGATCTGGCGGACCGCGGCCGGGCTCTTGTCGACGGCCTCCGCGATCTCGTCGTAGGCCAGGTCGAACACCTCGCGCAGCACGAACACCGCCCGCTCGGTCGGCGCGAGCGTCTCCAGCACCAGCATCATCGCCATCGAGACGCTGTCGGCCAGCTCGACGTCCTCGGCGACGTCGGGCGCGGTGAGCAGCGGCTCGGGCAGCCAGGGGCCGACGTAGGACTCCCTGCGGCGGCCGAGCGAGCGCAGCCGGCTCAGCGCCTGGCGCGTGGCGATCCGGACCAGGAAGGCGCGCTGGTCCCGCACCGCGTCGAGATCGACGTCCACCCACCGCAACCAGGTCTCCTGCAGGACGTCCTCCGCGTCGGCGGCCGAGCCGAGCAGCTCGTAGGCGACGGTGAACAGCAGGTTGCGGTGGGCTACGAACCCCTCGGTGGCGGCGCCCATGCGGTCGCCGCGCGCGAGCGGCTCGGCCGTGTCCGTGGTTCGCTCGCTGCGCTCGTTCATCGCCGGCTCCTGTCCGTTCGTCCTCGACCCTGCCACACGCACAAGGCGCCGGTCCCGGCCGCTTTGTGACACCCGTGATCGGTGTCGTGCATCACACCGCCGCGCTGTCACAAGGAGCGGGTCGCCGACATCTCCATGGTCGTCAAGACGCCGCGCGAACGATCCGCGCGGCACGCCACCGCACGAGCGAGGACGAAGCCATGGAACCCCGCATCAACCTGATGACCAACAAGATCGGCGCCAAGGTCGGCAAGCGGATCTACAACGTCAGCCTGGCGATCCAGGAGTCGTCGCTGCCCAAGGCCCTCCAGCAGTTGGTGGAACTGCGCGCCAGCCAGATCAACGGCTGTGGCTGGTGCGTCGACGTCCACACCAAGGAGGCCGCGGCTGCCGGCGAGACCGCGGTCCGGCTCAACCTGGTCGCCGCCTGGCGCGAGTCCACCGTGTTCACCGAGGCCGAGCGGGCCGCGCTGGCGCTCGCCGAGGAGGGCACCCGGCTGGCCGACGCCCACGGCGGAGTGTCGGACGAGACCTGGGCCGAGGTGTGCGAGCACTACGACGAGGACCAGGTCGCCGCGCTGGTCTCCTTGGTCGCCATGATCAACGCCGCCAACCGGCTCGGCGTGATCACGCGCACGCGGGGAGGTTCCTACGACCCCGGCATGTTCGCCGCCCTGTCGAGCTGATCGGCGGACGGACCCGGCCCGGATCGTCCGATCCGGGCCGGGTCCGTCCGTAATCCATTGTGGACGGAGGTGTCGGTCGGCGAGCAGTGGCCGCGGAGGAATTGACAGGTAATCGAACTGCAACTAATTTTGTTGCAGTTCGGCGGTTGCCGTGGTTCGCGCGAGGGGGGTTGCGGTGGGTCTCAGCAGCAGGAGTGCGGTCGCGATCCACGCGCTCACGATGTTGGCGCGCTGGGACGACCGATCGCTGGCCTCGGCGGAAATCGCGGAAAGCCTGGCGAGCAACCCGGTTCTCGTGCGACGCATCCTGGGTGGCCTCCGGGATGCCGACCTGGTGGCGTCCACCGAGGGGCGTGGCGGCGGGTGGTCGCTGGCTCGTGCCGCGCGCGAGATCACGCTCTACGACGCGTACGCCGCCGTCGAGGCGGGGCCGGTCCTGTCGCGGCATCCCCATCCGCCCAGCGCGGAGTGCGAAGTGGGGCGCAACATGCAGGACCTGCTGGAGGCGGAGTTCCGGGACGCAGAGCGGGCGATGGAGGAACGGCTCGGCCGGACGACCATCGCCGACCTGGCGCGGAAGGTGCTGGCCTGCGAGCGCGAGGTCGCCCTGCGGAACAGCTGAGCCGGACAGCGACGGAGGCGGACTCCTCCGTCGTTCTTTTTTACCCAAACTGCAACCGTGGTGGTAGCGGTAAATCTCGCGGAGGAGTGCGTCGAATGACATCCACGTCGATCGAGCCGGGACGAACCGGCTCCGGACGTGCCCTGCTGGCAGTGCTCATGCCGGCGATCCTCGTCACGGTCACCGCAAGCGACATGGTCAACCTCATGCTCCCGTCGATCGGCGCGGAGTTCGGGGCGTCCGAGGCGGAATTGGCCTGGGTCGTCACCGGATTCCTGCTGATGTTCTCGGTCGGCATCCCGCTCTACGGCCGCCTCTCCGACCGGCTGGGTCTGCGGAGCCTCTTCGCCTTCGCCCTGGTGACCTACGCGGTCGGGAGCCTGATCTGCGCGTTCGCCCCGGAACTACTCGTGCTGGTGCTCGGGCGGATGGTGATGGGCGTCGGGGCGGCCGCGATACCGGTGCTGGCGATCATCTCCGTCACCAGGCTGATACCGGAGGACGAGCGGGGGATGGGCATCGGCGTCGTCTCCGCGGCCGCGGGCATCGGCACCGCCGTCGGCCCGGCGCTCGGCGGCGGGCTCGGCCAGTTCCTCGGCTGGCCTGCGCTGTTCTGGCTCGTGCTCGTGGTCGCGCTGGTGCTGCTTCCCCTGGCGCTGCGCGTGCTGCCGGGCGAACCCCCGGCGGGGGCGGGTCGCTTCGACCTCCTCGGCGGCGTCTTGCTGGGACTCGGCGCCGGACTCGTCCTGTACGGCATCACCCAGGCGCAGGTCGCGGGCTTCGGCGCGCCGTCGTCCTGGGGCAGCCTCCTGATCGCGGTCGTGGCGATCGCGTTGTTCGGGTGGCGCACCGCTCGCGTCGCACAGCCCTTCGTCCCGCCCGCGCTGTTCGCCAACCGGGTCTACCGGGCCGCGGTCGTCGTCGCGTTCCTGGCCATGGCGGTCAACCTCGGCGGCCTGGTCTTCGTCCCGCTGCTGGTGGTCGACGTCAACGGCCTCGCCCCGGGCGCGGGCGCCCTGGTCATGATCCCGGCCGGGGTCGCCGTCGCCGTCCTCTCGCCGCTGATCGGCCGCCTCGCCGACCGCATCGGCACCCGGCCCCTGGTGCTGGCCGGGCTCGCGACGATCGGGGTGTTCGCCCTGTTCCTCTCGACCGCCACGGGAGGCGCGTCGGTGATCCCCGCCGGGATCGGCATCCTCGGGCTCGGCGTCGGCTTCATCTTCGTGATCACGCCGATCATCAGCGCCGCGGCGAGCGCGCTGCCGGGCGACCAGGTGGGCGTCGGCCTCGGAATCCTGCAGGGCGCGCAGTTCCTCGGCGCCGGCACCGGCCCGGCCCTGTTCGGCGTGCTGGTCGCTGCGAGGCTGGAGAGCGGCAGCAGCGCCATCAATCCCTTCTACGGCGGCCAGGACGGCGCTGCCTACTCCGATGCGTTCCTGGCGATGGCCGTGGTCGTCGTCCTCGCGTTGATCGTCGCCTTCCGGATGCGCCCCGCGGCAACGTCGCGGGACAGCTGAAACATCCGCACAACGCCGCCCGGACGGCTGGGGCGCAGATCGGCGGGCGCGGTCCGGTGTCGAACTCAAGCGGATTTATCGAAACGAGCAGATTTTCTACCTGAATGTCGCAACGGGTCGGAACATTGCCGAGGCCGGGCGTTTCCATTTCGTGGAAAGTGTGAATCCGCGCACTGTCCGGCAAAATCGGACAACGGTTGGGAACTGCGTTGATCGCCGGATTCGCGGCCGCCGTCCAGTCGTCTGGGATGCTCTATTCGGCGGATGTGGCTCGGGCGTCGTCGCGCTTCGGCTGCAATATTCGGAGCATCCGGCCGGTGCGGTAATCTCGTCGGCTGGGGTTCATTTCACGGCCATCGCGGGGAAAGGGTGCCGAAGCATGTCCGAGTTGTGGGATGAGACGCAGAGGTTAACCAATCCGCTGATTTCCCGGAATCTGGTCTACTTCATCGCGCTCGCCGACGAGCTGCATTTCGGCCGGGCCGCCGAGCGGCTGTTCGTCACGCAGTCGGCGCTCTCCCAGGGCATCCGCTCCATGGAGCGACTCCTCGGCGCGGAGCTGTTCGTCCGGAGCAGGCGGGGAGTCCGCCTCACCGACTCCGGGAAGATCCTGCTGGGCGAGGCGACGTGCATTCTCCGGCGGTCCGAGCGGATAGCCCGGACGATCCGGGAGGTGGCCGGCGGGAGTTCCGGCCGGATCCGCGTGCTGTACAGCAGGTCCGGTGTCCACTTGGGACAGCGGCGGTTCGTCGAGGAGTTCCGCGGCGAACATCCCGAGGTCGACGTGGTGACGATCGCGGGGTGGGCGTCGCACAACGTCGCCGCGCTCCGCTCGCGCAAGGCCGACGTGGCCTTCGTGCGCACCCCTCCGGGTCTCCCGGACATCGACTGCCGGGTGATCGGGGAAGAGGAGCTCGTGGCCGTCGTTCCCGCCGATTCGCCGCTGGCCGCCCGCGATCGCGTGACGCGCGAGGAGTTCCGGGCGCAGCCGGTCGTGATGTGGCAGCGGGACAGTGGCCCGGAGTTCTACGATCGCGTCGTCGAGCAGATCTGGGGCGACGATGTGCCCGAGATCACCTCCGTCGAACCCGACTACGCCAACGTGATCGACGCGGTCTTCTCGGGTTCGGGAGTCGCCGTGCTGGACCGCTCGCTGGCCGAACGCACCGCGGTCGGCGGCGCCGTCTACCGGCCCTTCGCAGGCCGGCGCCCGACCGGCGAGATCGCCCTGGCCTGGTTGAACAGCGACAGCAGCCCGCTGATCCGCCGGTTCGTCGAATTCGTCGCCGCCGAGGCGGGCCGGCACGGGCTCGCGGAGCCGGTGGAGCTGTCCGCCGCCCTCGGGCGGCAGGCGCGGAACAATCGGTTCTGATCAGACCATTAGAAAGTTTAATTAGATGTCCGAACGGGTGCGATGTAACGTCGCCTGCGGTCAACGGTGACCGCCTACTCCAACCACCTGAAAGGGATCGGCTTCATGCTGTCGTTTCCGGAGGGACATCAGCCGCGTTACAACGACTTTTCAATTCGAGCGATCTCGGATGAAACGCTTCGCGAGGGTGGTGAGCGTGCTCCATTCGGCGCCGACGATTCGCGCAAGCTGCGGTTGATCGAGGCGGTCACCGGCGCCGGTGTCACCGACATCGACGTCGGCTCGGGGATCACCGAGGCGGCGTTCGTGCGCAACGTGCTGGACGCGAAGTACTTGATGGGCAGGATTCCGGAGCAGACGGAATTCTCGTTCAACCTGACTTTGAAGACGTGGGAACCGCTGTGCGAACAGCTGGAGCGCAACATTCCGCGCGAGTACCTCAAGGAGATGTACGTCAGCATCGGCATGATCGAGATCGACAGCGAGAACAAGCTGTTCGAACGGGTCGCCGAGCGGCTGCGCTCCATCGGCGTGGGGCGGCTGCGGTCCAGCCTGCTCAACGCCTTCTCCGGCACCGTTGACGAGGACAAGTACGCCCACCTCAACGACCAGATCGAGCGCTGCCGGCAGCAGGGGATCTCGCTGGTCCGGATCAACGACTCCGTCGGCACCCTGCTCCCGGACGCGACCGCGATCCTGGCGGCCAACCTGGTGCACGACAACCCGGACTTCAACTTCTACCTGCACGGGCACAACGACCGCGGCATCGGCACGGCGAACTCGCTGGTGTCGGTCTTCCACGGCTTCCAGATGATCGAGGGTGGCGTCGCCGGCGTCGGCAACCGGGCCGGGCTCGCCGAGCTGGAGTCGATCGCCACCGTCTTCGCCGAGCGCAACATCACCGTTGAGGCCGCGGAGCTGGACATCGAGAAGCTCTCCGCCGCCGCGCGGCTCTCCGAGGAGGTCTTCCTGGCCACCCCGGACCCGTACCGTGCGGTGAGCGGTTTCCTGGTGGAGAACGAGAACGCGGGCATCGTGAACGTGCCGGACTACCTCGGCGTGTCCCGGCCGGTGGACTACTTCCTCAACCGGATCGGCCTGTTCCCGGTCTACATCAAGCAGATCCTCGCCGAGGCCGGCGCGGACCCGGTCATGCTCAAGGACGACGAGCTGATCCAGCAGATCTACGTCCGCCTCGCCGAGCAGATGGACGAGCTGTACCAGCAGAAGCGCGTCGAGTACGACCGGCTCGCTGCGCAGATCAAGGCGTTCTACGCGGACATGGTGCGGCTGAACGACGTTCAGACCACCGCGCTGGAGGTCATCCGCGAGCGCGCGGACCGCGCCACCGTGGTCGGCGTCTGAAGTGGCGCGGCCGGAACGGATTGAACTCTCCTGATGAACGAAAGCAGTTATGCGTCCCGGCTGACGGCCGCCGGTGTGGTGGCCGTCAGCATCGGGAACTTCCTCGTCGCCTTCGACGCGTCCTCGGTGAACGTGGCGTTGCCCAGCATCACCGCGTCCCTGCAGGCGTCGCAGGCCGAACAGCAGTGGTTCCTCGACGCCTACACGATTCCGCTGTGCGTCTTCCTGCTGACGGCGGGCGTCGCCGGTGACCGCTTCGGCGTCGCCCGCGTGTACCGGGTGTCGACGGCCGTGTTCGCCGTCGCCTCCCTGCTGTGCGCGCTGCCGATGTCGAGCTGGCAGCTGATCGCCGCGCGCGTGCTCCAGGGCGCCAGCGCGAGCTTCATGCTGCCGATGACGCTGTCCATCCTCACCAAGGGCATCCCCGACCTGACCCGGCGCGCCCGCGCCATCGGCGGCTGGGGCGTGGTCGGCGGTGTGGCCATCGCGACCGCACCGCTGGCCGGCGGCCTGATCACCCAGTTCGTGGGCTGGCAGTGGCTGTTCCTGGTCAACATCCCGGTGTGTGCGTTCGCGCTGGTGCTGATCCGCGGTTTCCGCGACCCGGTAGCGGCTCCGGAGCGCCGCTTCACCGTGCTGCCGCAGCTGCTGTTCTGCCTCGCCCTGACGTTCCTCGCCGGTTCGTTGATCGAGGGCGCGCACTCGTCGTTCGCCAACCCCGTGGTGGTGGCCGCGCTGGTCGGTTTCGCCGTGGCCCTGGGCGCGCTCGCGCTGACCCAGGCGAAGGCCACGACGCCGCTGGTGCCGCGCGCGCTGTTCACCCACCGCCCGTACCTGCTGGTCATCCTCTCCGGGGGCCTCTACCAGATCGGGTCCTACGGTTCGCTGCTGGTCCTGGCCCTCTTCCTGCAGCAGGAGCACGGGCTGAACGCCGAGCAGGCGGGCTACGCCGCGCTGCCGTGCTGCGTGGCGTGGCTGTGCGGGAACCTGCTGGCGAGCCGGGTGACGCCCGGGGTCCGGCGCCGGATCATCCTGACCGCCACGCTGATCGGCGGTGTGGGCGGTGCGTCGGTCGCCGTGCTGTCGGTGACCGGATCGCTGGGCGCGACGCTGGCGGCCACCGCGCTGATCGGCGTGCCATCCGGCCTGCTGGCGTCCCTGCTCAGCGCCGAGGCGATGCACCTGTGCCCGCCGGAGATCTCCGGGGCCGCGTCCGGCCTGCTGAACACCAGCAGGCAGGTGGGCATGACGATCGCCATCGCGGTGCTCGGCGGTCTCGGCTTCGCCTACCAGCTCCTCGTCCCGATGTTGGTCGTGGCGGGCGCGTTCCTGCTCGTCGGCGTCAGCTGCCTGTCGGCCTTCGCGCTGCGCGCGGACCACGGGCGGGCGGATGCGCCGAAGCAGCCGGTCGCGGCCGACGGATCCCGGTGAGATAGCCAGCGGAGGTGATGCCGGTGTGGATTTCTGTCGCGGGGGCGGTGGCCGCGGCATGGGTCCTGGCCGGCCTGGTCGTCGGCGCGGGCCGGTACCGGCACCGGCTCGCGCGGGCGTGCCGCCGCGTGGAGTCGCGGTGCGGGCAGTGGTACGAGCTGCGGTCGAAAAACTGGTTCTGAAGCGGGAATTCATACGTGGGCGGGATGGTTCCCGTCCCGCACGGCGGTGCTCCTCCTCGACGGCCGGGCGAGGAGGAGCATCGGTGCGCCCCTCCGCGCGGTTGAAATCTGTGCAGTCTGAACTGTACAGTTTCAACTGCGTAATTTGGAGGTGGTGGCCATGGGCGACGCCGTGTCGGAGTCGGCGGTCCGCACCGCGCGCGAGCTGCGGACCGCGGTGGGCCGCCTGCGGCGGCGGTTCAGGCAGGCATACGACGCCGAAGGGCTGACACCGTCGCAGATGTCGGCGTTGAACAGGCTCGACAGGTCGGGCCCGGCGTCGACCAGCGACCTGGCGGCGGCGGAAGGCGTTCGGCACCAGTCGATGGCCGCGACGCTGAACGTGCTGGACGAGCGCGGCCTGATCGAGCGTCGCGCGGATCCCAACGACGGACGCAGGCAGCTCGTATCCGTCAGCGACGCCGGGCACCTGTTCCTCGCGGACAAGCGCCGCGCGGGGGAGGAGTGGCTGGCCCGGGCCCTGCAGGACAACTACACCGAGCGGGAACGGCAGACCGTGCTGAAAGCGTTGGTGCTGCTGGAAAAGATCACCGAGTCATGATCCGGCGGACGGCTTCCCCGGCGGGCTTCGACCGGAAGCTGCTCGCGCCGATGATCGTCGGGTCGATCCTGAACCCGGTCAACTCCTCGATCGTCGCGGTGGCGCTGGTGCCGATCGGGGTCGCGTTCGGCGCGCCGCCTTCGGAGACGGCCTGGCTGATCGCGGCGCTGTACCTGGCCACCGCGATCGGCCAGCCGGTCGCGGGCAGGCTGATCGACCTGCACGGCCCGCGTCGCCTGTACCTCGTCGGCGCGTTCCTGACCGGGCTCGCCGGCGTCATCGGCACGCTCGCGCCGAACCTCGGCGTGCTCGTCGTCGCGCGGGTGGTGCTGGGGTTCGGAACCTGCGCGGGATACCCCGCCGCGATGCACCTGATCCGCGGCGAGGCCGAGCGCACCGGGAAGGACAGCCCGGCCGGGGTGCTCACCGCCATCGCGATCGCCACGCAGACGATCGCGGTCATCGGGCCCAGCCTCGGCGGAGCGCTCATCGGGCTGGGCGGCTGGCGCGCCACGCTCGCGCTCAACATCCCGCTCGCGGCCCTCGGACTGGTCCTCGGCGCGCTGCGGTTGCCGAAGAGTGCTGCGCGGCCCGGCGACCGCGCCGAACGCGGGCTCGACCTGCCGGGC
Organism: Saccharopolyspora shandongensis; assembly: GCF_900106995.1. GTDB lineage: Bacteria > Actinomycetota > Actinomycetes > Mycobacteriales > Pseudonocardiaceae > Saccharopolyspora > Saccharopolyspora shandongensis. The sequence continues at coordinate 230,056 of NZ_FNOK01000008.1, read as the reverse complement.
ATGGCGCTGTTCGCGGTGAACCTGGTGTCGCTGCTGCTGTTCCTGATGAACCCGGGCGTCGACCGCTGGTACCTGCTCGTCGCGGCGGTGGTCGCCGGTGCGGCCTTCGCGGTGCGGGAGCTGCGGACCTCGGCGCCGTTCATCGACCTGCGCCTGCTGGGCGGGAACGTGCCGCTGGTCCTGACCTACGTGCGGGCGCTGCTCGCCTACGTCGTCGCCTACTCTTTCCTCTACGGCTGCACGCAGTGGATGGAGGAGGGGCGCGGGCTTTCCGCCGCGCAGGCCGGCATCGCGCAGCTGCCGTTGTTCGGCATCGGGATCCTGGCCTCGATCCTCGCCGGCCGGCGCAAGGAAGTCCGGACCAAGCTGATGATCGGCGCCGCGGGGCAGGTCGTCGCCTGCGCCCTGCTGCTCGCGCTCGGCTCGGGCAGCCCGTTCTGGCTGCTGCTGATCGTCGCCGGCGTCTTTGGCGTGCCGCAGGGGCTGAACAACCTCGCATTGCAGAATTCCGTTTACCACCAGGCGGATCCGGATCGCATCGGTTCCTCGTCCGGCCTGCTGCGCACCTCCGGCTACCTGGGCGCGATCATCGCCTCCGCCGTCGGCGGTGCCTTCTTCTCCCACGGCGCCGACACCGCCGGGCTGCACCACCTGAGCTGGTTCATGCTCGGCACCGCCATCGCGTTCCTCGCGGTGACCCTGGCGGATCGCTCGCTCGGTCGCATCGGCGCCGCGCGGGAAACCGGCGGAGCACCGGCATGAACCCGACCACCCGGAAAGGATCGTCCCCCATGTCCAACACCGCGTGAGCCGCGTCCAGGACGAGCGCTACCTGCCGCGGCTCGTCGATGCGGTCGAGGCCGCGCGGGGTGCCGGAATTCCGGTCATCCACGTGGTGCTCGGCTTCCGCGCAGGGCACCCCGAATGCGCCCCGCGCAACAAGACCTTCAGCGCGCTGCCGCCCGGGGCGTTCGTCTAAGGCGACCCCAGCGCCGCGATCCACCCCGACGTCGCGCCCCGGCCGGGAGAAGTCGTCGTGACGAAGAAGCGGGTGAGCGCCTTCACCGGCAGCGACCTGGCGCTGGTGCTGCGGTCGGCCGGCATCGACCACCTCGTGCTCACCGGGATCGCCACGAGCGGCGTCGTGCTGTCCACACTGCGGCAGGCCGCCGACCTCGACTACCGGCTCACGGTGCTCTCCGACGGCTGCTACGACCCGGATCCCGAGGTCCACGAGGTGCTCATCGGCAAGGTGTTCGCCCGGCAGGCCGAGGTGACGAGCATCGGGGAGTGGTACGCGGCGCTCGCCTGACCGGGGACGCGGTCAGGTCTGCTGGTTCGGCGGATCGGCGTTCCGGCTCGTCCGGGTCTTGGCGTAGCGGCACATCCCGAACATGGCGCCGATCCCGGTCAGCCACGGGATGGCCGCGGACAGGCTGCCGTGGATGAGCACCACGGTCAGCAGCACGGGGACCAGCGGTGCGACGACGAGGAGGGTCGCGCCCCAGTCCTGCTGCGCGTTGCTGAGCAGCGACCAGACCGGGCTGTCGCTGTCTTCGCGGCGGCCACCCTTCTTCCTCGTGATTGCGCGTTGTTGCTCATTTGCTTCTGTCACTCGCCCCGACCCGTGGTTCTCGAGGCCGACCTCCCCGTCAGCCCAGCCTTCGGAACCTCCCGAGGCGCGCCGGGCGTGGCAGGCTCCCGGCCCGGCGCGCTTCGTGAGGTCCCTTCATCTCTGCCACTGGTTCATACCGGTGGCAGAGATGCCGGCGCCGGTGATCATGCCGGGGTTGCGCCCAGCGGCGGGTTGGGGGCGCCGACCGGCGTGGGCGGTTCAGAGCAGCCGATGGCGTCCGTCCACAATGGCCGACGATCGACGATTTCACCTGAACGAGTGAGATCTCAGCCGTCCTGGCCGGCGGCCAGCGCGATCGCCGCCTCGGGCGTGTTGAGCAAGAACGCGAAGCTCTCCTCGAAGTACAGGTCGATTCCCTCGGCGTCGTGCGACAGGTAGCCGATCGAAAGGTCCTGCCCCAGCAACAGGTCGTGATCGCCGCCCCGGGTCGACAGCAGGCAGCCGCCGCTGATCGACGGCGCCCACACAACGTCTCCGCCGAGGATGCGCTGCAGGTGCTCGATCAGCGGATACCCGGCCTCGGTGGCTCCGGCGGCCGCCGTGTACTCGGACGCGCCGAGCAGCAACGCGTGCGGGCCGTCGACGCCCGCCAGCCGCAGCGCGGCCAGGCCCTCGGCCACCGCGCCCGGCAGCCCGCTCACGTCGGCGGGCAGCGGAATCGGCCGGTGCGACGAACCGGCGCGGATGCCGGTGATGCCGGCGGCCTCGAACCCGTCGACGATCGCGCGGTCCTCGGCCTGCGCGATGCGCTGGGCCGCGTCCTTGACGGGTTGCCAGTCGGCGTCTCGGGAACCGCGTTCGACCTCGTCGACGGCGTCCCGGGAGACGCGGAACGGCACGCGCAACTCCAGCACCTGCAGGGACTCCCGCAACCCCGCCTGCAGGCCCTCGTGGCCGGGTGCGTCGATGCGCGTGCTGCGCCCGGTCCCGACCGCGGCGAAGGTGTCGCCCTTCGGCTCGGACACGTCCACGGCCCGCCGGCCGGCCGCGTGCCGTGCGAAGGTGCGGCGCGCTTCCTGTTCCAGGTCGACCCAGGCGGCCTGCGAGATGGGCGCCAGTTCGCGGTGCAGGTTGTTCATGACGGCGGGTTTCCCTTCAGGCTCCCGATGCCGAGCGACGCCCCGGCGGTCGGCGTTCCGGTCGGTTCCGGCGGTTGCTGCTCCAGGAACGTCAGCGTGGGCACGAAGAACAGCGATCCGGTCACGGCGGTGGAGAAGTCCAGGATCCGGTCGTGGTTGCCCGCCGGCGCGCCGACGAACATGTTGGTCAGCATCTGCTCGATGACCCAGGGGTCGGCGGCGTAGCCGATGAAGTAGGTGCCGAACCGGCCCCCGGTGAACTCGCCGAAGGGCATGTTGTCCCGCACGATCTGCCGTTCACTGCCGTCCTCGGCGGTGATGGTCGTCAGCGCGACGTGCGAGTCGGCAGGCTTCACGTCGTCGGCGAGTTCGATGTCGTCGAGCTTGGTGCGGCCGACGACCCGCTGCTGCTCCTCGATCGGCAGCTCGTTCCACGCCACCAGGTCGTGCAGGTACTTCTGCACGACCACGTAGCTGGCGCCGGCGAAATCCGGGTCCTCGTCCGCCGCGACCGCCACCGCGGCCCGCGCCGCCACCCCGGTCGGGTTCTCGGTGCCGTCCACGAACCCCAGCAGGTCCCGCTCGTCCCAGTACTTGAAGCCGTGCACCTCGTCGAGGATCGTCACCGCGCCCCGCAGCCGCGCCAAGATCTGCGCCGCCAGCTCGAAGCACAGGAACTCCTGCCTGGCCCGGATGTGCAGCAGGACGTCGCCCGGCGTGGACACCGACCGGTGCTTCGCCCCGACGAACTCCGGCAGGGGATGCAGGCCCGCCGGGCGCGGCCCCGAGAACAGGCGATCCCACGCCTGCGATCCGATCCCGGCCACGCAGGTCAGCCCGCCCTCGGGGTAGCGGAAACCGACCGCGCGCTGCAGCGCCGCGAGATCGCCGAGCGCATCCCGCACCTGCGACTCGCCGCCGGCCGAAACCGAGAGCACGAGGAAGATCGCCGAAGGCGTCAACGGCGCCAGCACCGGCTGCGGCACTGCATCGGTCGATTCGGGGCTCGACATCGTGGTGCTCACCTCCCAAGTGGCCGACTCTAAGGGGAAATTTCCGAATCGGCTCCGCGTACTGGTGCGGGTAGCGGCCCCTGCGGAAGTTGTGGCCGGGCCTGCTGCGGGATGCGGCCGACGCCGCATTCGACCGGCCCCGGTGCCACAGAGGCTGTCTTGGATGTGGTGCCGCAGGGTCGTGGTCGATCGGCTGGTGGCTTCGAGGTGGTGAGGCGAACGGACTGTTCGCCTCGCCTGTCGAGGCGAACGGGCCGTTCACTCCGCGCCGGCCAACGACGACTCACCACTGCGCCAACGGGTTCGAAAGCAGCCTCTACAGCCTGGTGTACGCGTCGATGTCGCGCTCGAACTCGGTGATGGCCTCCGCGGTGAGCGTGGGGCGGGTGTCCGCGATCGCCTGCAGGTACTCGTCGGTCGTCGCGAGGTCGCCGCGCTCGTGCAGCACGTCGCGCTCGAACGCGGTCTGCGCGCCCTGGCGCGCCGCGAACTCGATGTCCGCCGGGGTGAACAGCTCCGTCCGCTCCACCAGCAGGTCCAGGTCGACGTTGCCGCGCGCCGGGCCGAGGTAGCGCGACCAGATCGCCCGGCGCGCGGGCGGATCCGGCGGCCCCACCGGGATCAGGTAGTCGAACCGGCCCGGCCGCAGGAAGGCTGGATCCAGCGAGCTCACTGAGTTGGTGGCGCAGACCAGCAGGCGGTGGTCGTGCTCGCGGAATCCCGGGATGAGCTTGAGCAGCTCGTTGGTCACGCCGTGCGCGGGGCCCGCCGCCGGGCTGGAGCGGGTCCCGGCGATCTCCTCGACCTCGTCGATGAACAGCACCAGGTCGTCGAGTTCCTCCAGTTCCGCGAACACCTCCCGCAGGGAGGTCGCCAGCCCGTCCGGGGAGGCCGCGGCGAGACGGGACGGGAACAGCTCCACGAACGGCCATTTCAGCCGGGAGGCGATCGCCTTGGCGAAGCTGGTCTTGCCGGTGCCCGGCGGCCCGAACAGGACGATCGCCTTGGGCGGCAGGACCCCGTGGCGCTCGGCCTGCTCGCGGTGCGAGATCGGCAGCACGACCCGGCGTTCGATGACGTCCTTCTCCCGCCGCATGCCCGCCATCGCGTCCCAGCCGCCGGGCGGCAGGAGCCTGCCGCCGAGGTGTTCGAGGACGTCGAAGTCGGCGGGGTCGAGCTCCTGCACCTTCTCGAAGTAGGTCAGGTCGGTGCGGGGCCGGTAGCCGGAGTTCTCCATCGCCCGGAAGCCCGCGGCCCCCTCCGACACCAGGCTGGCGATGCGGTGCACCCCCGCGCTGCGCAGCTTCTTCTCCAGCTCGGCCAGCAGCGCGCTGCCGATGCCGCGGTTGCGCCACCGGGCGTCGAGGGCGAACATCGCCAGCCAGGCCCGGTCGCCCTCCACCTTCGACGCCGCCATGCCGACGACGTCCTGCTGCACCACCGCGACCAGGGCCGGGTGCCCGGCCCGCGCGAGCGACACCACCTCGGCGGCGGAGAACGCCGGCTCGCCGCCCTCCCTGCTCTGGTCCCAGATGTGGATCGCCTGGTCCAGGTCGTCGTCGTGGAAATCGCGCACCCGCCAAGTCGGCACGGCCCACCTCCCGGTCTTCCGCGCTGCGCGGCCGCGCCGGCCGCGAGCCTGTGTCGGGCATTACGAGTCGGGGTTTTCCGCGGTGCCGTTCCGCCTTCGCCGAATCGGCACCGGTCGAATTCTCCGCCGGGCATTCGGGGAAAGTCAAAGAGACATTTTCGATTTCGAAATAGGTCGCACCTATTTGCGCGCCGGGACGCCGTGTGCATGCGACGATACGCGGCTTTCGCATCCCGGGATAGGATGTTCCGCGGTCCTCTGGCGTTAGGTGAACAGAATGCTCTTCCGGCAGCTCGAGTACTTGGTGGCATTGTCGCGCGAACGGCATTTCGTGCGGGCCGCGCAAGCGTGCTCCGTTTCCCAGCCGGCGCTGTCCGAGGCGATTCGGAAGCTGGAGGAGGAACTCGACGTCCCGCTGATCCGCCGCGAGCGCCGTTTCCAGGGCCTGACGCCGGAAGGCGAACGCATCGTCCGCTGGGCCGAGAAGATCCTGGCCGACCGGGATTCGATGCGGCTGGAGGTGAGCGCCCTGCGCACCGGGCTGACCGGTCAGCTGTCGATCGGCGTCATCCCGACGGCCGCGCCGGCGGTGCCGCTGCTCACGGCGCGGTTCTGCGCGGAACACCCGCTCGCCCGCGTGCAGGTCATGGCGGACCTGCCCACCGACGAGATCTTCCGGCGGCTGCAGAACTTCGAGCTCGACGTCGCGATCGCCTACCTCGCCGACGCCGAGGCGGCCGGCATGGTCAGCGTCGCGCTGTACCGGGAGCGGTACGTGCTGCTGACGCCGGCCGAAGGTGAGTTCGCCGCCCGCGAGTCGGTGACCTGGGCGGAGGCCGGGCGGGTGCCGCTGTGCCTGCTGACGCCGTCGATGCGCGGCCGGCGCACCCTGGACGCGGTCTTCGCCGAGGTCGGGATTTCGCCCGTCCCGCAGCTGGAAACCGACTCGATTGCGGGCCTGTGCGCGCACGTCGCGATGGGACGGTGGTCCAGCATCGTGCCCGCCCCGTTCGCCCGGGCCATCAGCGACGCGACCGGGGTGCAGGCCGTTCCGCTGGTGGCCCCGGAGCACGAGGCGCGGGTCGGCCTGATGACGACCGCGCGGGAGCCCGGATCGGTGATGGGCCGGGCGTTCATCGAGGTCGCGCGGTCGGTGGACGTGGCAGGCGCGCTGGAGTGATCCTCACGGCACCGGGTCCGGCCGCAGCCGCTCGGCGCCGCTGTAGACGTTCATCGAGGTGCCGCGCAGGAAGCCGATGAGGGTCAGCCCGGCGTCCGCGGCCAGGTCCACGGCCAGCGAGGACGGTGCGGACACGGCGGCCAGCGCGGGGATCCCGGCCATCACCGCCTTCTGCACCAGTTCGAAGGAAGCCCTGCCGCTGACCATCAAGACCGAGTCGCGAAGCGGCAGCCGGCCCGCGCGCAGGGCGTCGCCGACGACCTTGTCCACCGCGTTGTGCCGCCCGACGTCTTCGCGCAGGCAGGTGAGCCGGCCGTCGGCGGTGAACAGCCCGGCCGCGTGCAGGCCGCCGGCGCTGTCGAACACCCGCTGGGCTTCCCGCAACCGGTCGGGGAGGACGGCCAGCGTCGACGGGTCGATCCGCAGCGAGTCCTCGCCGAGGGGCCAGGTCGTCGTGGTGCGCACCGCGTCCAGGCTCGCCTTGCCGCACAGCCCGCAGGACGACGTGGTGTAGAAGTTCCGCTCCAGCGACGCATCCGGCGGTGCGACACCGGGAGCGAGGGCGACGTCGACGACGTTGTAGGTGTTGCCGCCGTCGGAGGTGGCGCCCGCGCAGTAGCGGATCGAGGTCACGTCGTCGGCCGAACCGATGACGCCCTCGCTGACCAGGAATCCGACGGCGAGGTCGAAGTCGTGCCCCGGGGTGCGCATGGTGACGGTGAGCGGGCGGCCGCCGACCCGGATCTCCATCGGCTCCTCGGCCGTCAGGGTGTCCGGCCGCTGCGATCGCACTCCGTCGCGGATGCGCAGCACCGGCCGTCGCACGGTCACTCGGCCCATCGTCGCGTCCTTTCCTCGATTTCACCGGGCGATCCCGGCACGACGTGGTGTCCACATCGGATCGATCCGATGTGGACGTTCCGGTGGTGTCAGGAGCGGGGTTCCAGCCGGACCACGATTCCCTTCGAGGTGGGCGTGTTGCTGATGTCGGCCACGCTGTCCAGCGGCACCAGGACGTTGGTCTCCGGGTAGTACGCGGCGGCGGAACCGGGCGTCGTCGGGTACGCGACGACGCGGAAGTCCCGCGCCCGCCGCTCGACGCCGTCGTGCCACACGCTCACCAGGTCCACGGCGGCGCGGTCGGCGAGCCCGAGCGCGTCCAGGTCGACGGGGTTGACGAGCACGACCCGACGGGCGTTGTGGATGCCCCGGTAGCGGTCGTTCGGCGCGTACGGAATGGTGTTCCACTGGTCGTGCGAGCGCAGCGACTGCAGCACCAGATGCCCTTCGGGCGCGCTCAGCATCTCGAACTCGTTGCGGGTGAAGACCGCCTTGCCGCTGGGCGTGCGGAAGACCCCTTTGTTCACCGGGTTCGGCAGCGCGAACCCGCCCGGCCGGGCCACCCGCGCGTTGAAGTCCTCGAAGCCCGGCACCACCCGTGAGATGCGGTCCCGGATCGTGCCGTAGTCCGCCTCGAACTCCTCCCACGGGATGTCGGGATCTGCGCCCAGCGTCAGCCGCGCCAGGCGGCCGAGGATCGCCACCTCGCTGAGCAGCATCTCCGAGGCCGGTTCCAGCCGACCGCGCGAGGCGTGCACCACACTCATCGAATCCTCGACGGTGACGAACTGCTCGCCGCCGGACTGGATGTCCCGGTCGCTGCGCCCCAGCGTCGGCAGGATCAGCGCGATCTCGCCGCACACCGCGTGGGAGCGGTTCAGCTTGGTCGAGATGTGCGCGGTCAGCCGGCACCCGCGCATCGCCCGCTCGGTGGCCTCGCTGTCCGGCGTGGCCCGCACGAAGTTCCCGGCGACGCCGAGGAAGAACCTGGCCCGGCCGTCGAGCATGGCCCGGATGGAATCCACCGAGTCCCAGCCGTGCTCGGCCGGCGGGGTGAAGCCGAACTCCCGCCCCAGCGCGTCCAGGAAGGACTGCGGCATCTGCTCCCAGACGCCCATGGTGCGGTCGCCCTGCACGTTGCTGTGCCCGCGCACCGGGCAGGCTCCGGCTCCCGGCTTGCCGATGTTCCCGCGCAGCAGCAGGAAGTTGACGATCTCGCGGATGGTGGGGACGCCGTGCTTCTGCTGCGTCAGGCCCATCGCCCAGCAGACGATGACGCTCCTGCTGGCCAGCACCCGGTCGCGGGCCTGCTCGATCTCCTCGCGGGACAGCCCGGTGGCGGCGCGGACCTCGTCCCACGAGACCTGGCGGGCCTGCTCGGCGAACTCCTCGAAGCCGGTGGTGTGCGCGCGGATGAACTCGTGGTCGAGCACGGTGCCCGGGGCGGCGTCCTCGGCCTCCAGCAGCAGCCGGTTCAGCGCCTTGAACAGCGCGAGGTCGCCGCCGGGGCGGATCTGCAGGAACTGGTCGGCGATGGCGGTGCCGCGGCCGACGATCCCGCGGGCCTTCTGCGGGTTCTTGAACCGGATCAGCCCGGCCTCGGGCAACGGGTTCACGGCGACGACCTGTCCGCCGTTGCGCTTGGTCTCCTCCAGCGCGGACAGCATCCGCGGGTGGTTGGTGCCGGGGTTCTGGCCGACGACGAAGATCAGGTCGGATTCGTGGATGTCGTCCAGGCTCACGCTGCCCTTGCCGATGCCCAGCGTCTGCTGCATCGCGGCACCGCTGGACTCGTGGCACATGTTGCTGCAGTCGGGCAGGTTGTTCGTGCCGAACGCCCGCGCGAACAGCTGCAGCAGGAACGCGGCCTCGTTGTTGAGCCGGCCCGAGGTGTAGAACAGCGCCTCGTCCGGCGAGTCCAGCGCGCGCAGCTCGTCGGCGAGCAGGCCGAGGGCGTCGTCCCAGCTGATCGGCTCGTAGTGGTCCGACCCGGGGCGCTTGACCATCGGCTCGGTGAGCCTGCCCTGCTGGTTGAGCCAGTAGTCGGACTTGGCGCCGAGCTCGGAGATCGGGTGCTGCCGGAAGAAGTCGGCGGTGACCCGGCGCGACGTGGCCTCGTCGTTGACGTGCTTGGCGCCGTTCTCGCAGTACTCGTTGAGGTGCCGCTGCTTCGGGCCGGGTTCCGGCCACGCGCAGCCGGGGCAGTCGATTCCCTTGGTCTGGTTGAGGTTCAGCAGCGTCAGCATGGTTCGCCTGACCGAGGTCTGGCCCAGCGAGTACTCCACGGCGTGCGCCACGCCGGGCAGTCCCGCGGCCCAGGTCTTGGGCGGGGTGACCGAGAGGGCGTCCGCACCGGGATCTTCGATCTTGCTCATGGCGTGACAACCCCTCGTCCGTTTCGGAATTCCGCCGCGCTTTTCAGCGTTCGGGACCGGCGGGAGAAAGTCAAAGAGGGAGCGGCGATGATCTGATAGGCGCCGCTTATCGACCCCGGTGCGATCGGTGATAGGCATCGCTTATCGGCTGGTAGGGGCCTCCGCTTTGACCATTCGGACCCGGTACCGGAAACTGGTGCCCGACCGGGATTTCCGCATCGCCGAGAATTGCGAACCGCACCAGGCGTTCCGTCGGCGGCGCACCGGGCGGGGAATCAGATGGATCTCGCTGCACGAATCGGCGCCGAGGCGCCCGCGAAGAGCTGGGGGCAGGCGCGGGACGCCGCCAGGGACGCCGGGGAGCCGCTGCCCGCGGTTGCGCGCGAGCTCGCCGACGCGCTCGGCCACGCCCTCGCCGAACCGCTGGTCGCGCTCACCGACCTGCCGCCGTTCGACACGTCCGCAATGGACGGTTGGGCCGTGGCCGGGCCGGGGCCGTGGCGGCTCGGCGGCACCGGCGTGCTGGCCGGCGGGCGGCCGGAACCGCTGGCGGAGGGCACCGCCGTGAGCATCGCGACCGGCGCCGAGCTGCCACCCGGCCCGATCGCGGTGCTGCGCAGCGAGCACGGCGAGGTGGAGAAGTCGGCCCGGATCCTGTTCGACCGCGCGCCGAGCCCGCCCGCCCCGGGCCGCGATGTCCGGCCCCGGGGTCAGGAATGCCGCTCGGGCGAGCCGCTGCTGCCCGCCGGTACGACGGTCACGCCCGCCGTGCTGGGCCTGGCCGCGGCGGCCGGGTACGACCGGCTCGTCGTCCACCGGCGCCCGACGGTGGAGCTGCTGGTGCTCGGTGACGAACTGCTGGACTCCGGTCTGCCCCGCAGCGGCGCGGTCCGCGACGCGCTGAGCCCACTGCTGCCGCCGTTGCTGCGATGCGGCGGCGACGTGATCGGCCGGCGCCGGATCGCCGACGACTTCGAGCTGTTGCACGACGCGATTCGGCACTCACCGGCCGACGTCGTGGTCACCACCGGCAGCACCGCCGCCGGTCCGGTCGACTTCCTGCACGCAGCACTCGCCGAGACCGGCGCCCGGCTGCTGGTCGACTCCGTGGCCGTGCGGCCAGGGCATCCGATGCTGCTCGCGGAGCTTCCGCCAGCCGCGGACGGGCGGAACCGCCGCCTCGTCGGGCTCCCCGGCAACCCGCTCGCGGCCGTCGCGGGAACGGTCACGCTGGCCTTGCCGCTGCTGCGCCGCCTCAGCGGTCGGCCGGACGCGGAGCCGCGACGCGTCGCGGTCTCGGTCGAGCTGCTCGGCCATCCGCGAAGCACCAGGCTGCTGCCGGTGCTGCTCCGCGAGAACGCGGTCGCGCCGCTTCCCTTCGACGGTCCCGCGATGCTGCGCGGTCTCGCGCTCGCCGACGGCCTCGCGGTGGTCCCGCCCGGCGGTCTGCCCGTCGGCTCCACTGTGGACGTTCTGGAGGTGCCGCGGCCGTGATCACCCGGCGGGCTGCGACGGCTCCACGGTGACCTCGAGGTGCTTCATCAGCGGCTGGTCGCTCATGAACACCAGCGTGCGACCGCCGGGGCGCGCAGGAAGGCCGTTGCCGCCGACCGGAATCCGATCTCGGTGTCGTTCGCGGTGCTAATTTGGCGAAATGGCCCGCCCGTTCGAGTCGCTCGCCCGTTCATCTCAGCTCAAGCGGCTGCGTGAGCTCGCCTTTCCCACCCTCGAACGCCACGGCGTCGAAACGCGCGGGATCCGGCTCGTGCAGTACGAGGACAACGCCGTCTTCCTGGTCGACGCCGGTTCCGCGAAGTACGTCCTGCGCATGTCCGTGCGGCACGGCCGGAGCCCGCAGGAGCAGCGCTCGGAACTGGCTTGGCTGGCTGCGCTCGCGTCGGAAAAAGTAGTGCTGGTACCGAAATCCGCGGGGGAGGGGCGGGTGATCACGCAGCCGCTCGCCGGCTGGCCGGAGCCGGTGACGTCGGTCGTGTTCGAGTGGATTCCGGGGACGACGGCGCCGTCGTACTCGTCCCCGGGCGTCGCCGAGCAACTCGGCCGCCTCACCGCGAGGCTGCACGATCACGCGCACCGGTACCGCCCGCCCGCGGAATTCGCGCGACCGTCCTGGAACTTCGACGACGTGTTCACCGGCGGCGCCGCGCTGGCGGATCCGAAGGCGCGCGCCCGTCTCGACCGGGCGGAGCTGGATCTGCTGGGCCGGGTGTCGGCGATGGTCGGCGACCGGATGCCCGATCGCACCCCGGCGGACTGGGGGCTGAGCCACGCCGACCTCCACCGCGGCAACCTGGTCCGCACGCCGGGCGGCGACACGGCGGTCATCGACTTCGACGACTGCGGGTGGGGCTACTACGCCCTCGACATCGCCACGGTGCTCTCCTCCGTGCTGCGCGTCTGCGACGCGCGGTCCTACGCCCGGTTCGCGGCGGGATACCTGCGCGGATATCGCGCGGTGCGCGAGCTGCCCCCGGCGATGGCCCGGTTCGACGAGTTCCTCGTCATGCGCGACGTGATCATCCTGAACTTCGTGCTGAGCTCGGCGAACGAGGCGGTGCTGAGCTGGGGGCCGGGCCGGGCGAAGGAGATCTTCGAACTGATGCGGGCCTACGCGGAAACCGGGGAGTACGCCGGTCACCTGGACGTCACCGGCATGTCGCGGACGGCACCCGCTTGACGCGAATCCGCAAGCATGCGTGGACAGAACGCCACATGGAGATCGGGCTGCAACGACTGGGAGCAACCCGCCGCATCCCGATGCCCGGCGGCGCGGGTCAGCGGGCGTGCCTCAGGAAGTGGTTGGTGCCGACCGGGATTCGTCGAGCAGGCCCAGGTAGCGGCTGAGGTGGGTGGCCGCGTCGAGCATGGCGCGGCCCTGCGCCGTGAGCTTGCGCTGCCAGTCGGCCAGGGCGCGGGACAGCGCCTCGGTGCCGCCGGCCGTCCGGATCTGCTGGACCACGGTGGAGATGTGGCCCAGCGGGTAGCCGCCGCGCCGGAGGAGGTGGGCGAGCTCGGCGTCGCGGATGTCGCTCGCGCGGTAGCGGCGGTATCCGGTGGCCGGGTCCCGCGCGGGGACGAGGACGCCGGCGTCCTCCCAGTTGCGCAGGGTCGCGGGCGTGACGCGGAGCCGGTGCGCGAGTTCGCCGATGTTCAGGGGCACGGCGGTTTCCGGCTGGTCCGGCGCGGCATCAGGCTCCGCAGTCAGGTGATCTACGGCTTTCCGCACCGCGTCGAGGGTTTCGCGGTCGCGGAGCAGCTGGCCGTGGCCGCGATCGATGATCAGCAGGGCGTAGTCGAGCGCGTCGTCGTGGAGCGCGTTCATGATCTGGCCGCCGGCCGCGTGGCCGTACGCCGAGACGAGGGCGAGGTAGGCGCGCAGGGCTGCCGCGTGCACCTCGGTGTAGACCCGGTAGCCGCTGTGCGTGCGTTCGGCGGGCGGGAGGCACCCATCCCGCTCGTAGTTGCGGACCGCCTGGGTCGAGATGCCGTGCTCGCGCGCGAGGTCGGCTGGTCGCAAAGTTCTCACCGGTTTGAGACTTTACCGCATGGAGTCGTGACCATTGCTCCGGAAGTCTCAATAAGGTTTTTCCAACCTCGATTTGCGTGGCGGTGCGGGTGGCGGAACCTCAGAGGCTCCCTGGTCTGTGGGTGCCCCTCCTGATGTATGTCCGATACACGGCGTCAGGGCCGTCCTCGCCAGGAAGCCTCTGAGGACCCGCGGCGGTGCAAGTGTCGTAGGTGGGCTATGCGCCTGCGGCGCATGCGACACCCCATCGACGTGCACCTTTGCGGCCCGCGGCTGCGGGCCGACCAGGATGAAAAGGCTCAACCGATCTTTCAAGGATACGATTCAGACACATGAGTCAGGACATCAACGACTTCGTGACCCCGGCGTGCGACCTGCTGGCCTTCGGCGAGCCGACGCACCTGGAGCAGTCCTTCGGGCGGGTTCGCAACCGGCTGTTCGCCCAGCTGGCCGACCGGGGCTTCCGGTCGATCGCCCTCGAAACCGATCGCGTGGCCGCGCACGCCGTGAACGACTACGTCCAAGGGGGCGCGGGCACCCTCGACACGGCGATGAGCGAGGGTTTCTCCCACGGCTTCGGGGAATTCGACGCCAACAGGCGGCTGGTCGCCTGGATGCGCGAGTACAACGAGAACCGCCCCGCGGAACAACGCCTGGTCTTCCACGGCTTCGACGCCGCCATGGAGACGATGAGCGCGCCCAGCCCGCGCGGCTACCTCGAATTCGCCCGCGACTACCTGGGAATCGACCTCGACCTCGCGAGCCTCGCCGGGGACGACGAGCGGTGGAGCCGCACGGAGGCGATCCTGGACCCGGCCGAGTCGGTCGGCGACACCGCCGAGGCGGAGAAGCTGCGAACGATCGCCGACGACATGCTCACCACGTTCTACGTGCGCGCACCGGAGCTGATCGCGGGGACATCGCGCGCCGAGTGGATCAGGGCCAAGACGCGCCTCACCGCCGGTCTCGGCCTGCTGCGCTACCACAAGCAGTCGGCGAAGCGCATCGAGCAGAGCGTGCGGGTCGCCGGCCTGTCCGCCACCCGGGATGCGCTGATGGCCCAGAACCTCCTGGAAATCCGGGACATCGAGGCCCGCCGCGGCGCGACGCTGGTCTCCGCGCACAACCTGCACCTCAAGCGGAGCCCGAGCTACATGCGCATGGGAGACATGGACGTCAACTGGTCCGGGGCCGGCGCCATCCTCGCTTCGCTGATCGGCGAGCAGTACACCGTCGTCGCGGGCAGCCTGGGCCGCAGCGCCGCCATCGGCCTCGGAGAGCCCGAGCCGGACACCTACGAGGGCATCCTGCAGACCCGCATCACCACCTGGGGCCTGGCGAAGCCCACCACGATCACGGCGGCCCGCACACGCACCGACACCACCCCGCAACAGGGCTACTTCCCCCTCGACGAGGCGATCCTCGGCGCGGTCGACGCGATCCTGCACATCGCCGACGGCGCGATCCCGGAGTGACGTGACCGGCGCTGCCGTTCGCGGGATTGCCGTGCGGTGAACCACGTCGCTGCTTTTCACCAAAGACTGCCGCGGCGTTCGCCGGTCACCGGGGCGAATCCGGTGACCGGCGGTTGCGCGAGGCGAAGCTGCGGGCCTTGTTGCGGTTGCCGCAGACCCGCATCGAGCACCAGCGCCGGCTGCGGTTCTTCGAGTTGTCCCAGAAGACCCAGCCGCAGTCCTCGGCCGGGCAGCGCTTGATCCGTTCGATCTCACCGGTGATCAGCAGTACGGCGAGCGCGGACGCCAGGGTGGCGAACGCGCGGGGCACGGCGGGCAACTCCGGTGCCGGTCGCAGGGCGGGGCCGTCGTCCTGCAGCGCAGCGGAGGCCGAAACCAGCAGCGGCAGCTCGCGCAGCACGGAATCGGCTTCGGCGAGCACGTGGGCACGCTGGTTCTCGGTGCCGAGCAGTTCCCGGACGCCGCTGCGGAACCGGTGGCAGCGGTCGTGGTCCTCGGCGGTGACGACCGGCGTCGAAGTGGTCAGGTCGGCATCGGCCAGCCACCGGGCCAGGCCCGCAGTGTCGGCGAGCGCGTCGGTGTCGTCCTCGATGTCGACGGTGTTCGCGAAGGCGATGACCAACTCTGCCTGCGCCGACGGATCGGTCACCGGGCCACCTCCCTGACGTTCGATAACCGGTCAACGCAATGGCAGGTTACCCATTCGCGGGATGGCTGTGTAATGATTCGCGTCGCCACTATCCACCTAAAGGCTTTTGCTGGTTACATCGAGGTGTGTTGAGATGACTGACCGACTCGCCGAGCACGCGCCCCCGGACATGGCGGCGCTCCGGGAGCCCCGCGATCGCAGCGCGCACAACACGCTGGTCCTGGTGGTGTTCACCGCGATCACCAACCTGGCCGACGGTGTGATCAAGATGGCGTTGCCGCTGATCGCGACGACGCTGACGGCCTCGCCCGCCGCGGTGGCGGCGGTGTCGATGACGCTGACGCTCCCGTGGCTGCTGACGGCGCTGCACGTGGGCGTGCTGGTCGACCGGTTCGACCGCCGGAAGCTGTTGTGGCTGGCCAACTCGATGCGCCTGCTGACGCTCGTCGCGCTGCTGTTCGCCCAGTTCTCCGGCGCGATCACCTTGTCGCTGCTGCTGGTCGGCGGCGCGGTGCTGGGGATCGCGGAAGTGATCGCGCTGACCTCGGCGATGGCGCTGACGCCGACCGCGGTCGGGCCGCGCTGGCGGGAACGGGCCAACGCCTGGATCACCGGCGCGGAGACGGTCTGCAACGAGTTCTGCGGCCCGTTCGTCGGCGGCCTGCTCGTCGCCGCCGGAAGCGCCTTCGCCCTCGGCGCCACCGCCGCCGGATACGTGCTGGGCACGGTCGTGCTGGTGTTCCTGGTCGGCCGGTTCCGCGTGCCGCGGTCGGTCGATCGGGCACCGGAGAGCGTGAGCCGCCAGATAGGCAGCGGCCTGCGATACCTGTGGCGACAGCGGCTGCTGCGGCTGATGGCCCTGGTGCTGACCGTGCTGTGCTCCTGCTGGGGAGCGTGGCTGGCGCTGATGCCGCTGATGGCGACCACGTTGCTGCGCCTGGACGCCCGCGAGTACGGGGTGCTGCTGAGCGCGCTCGGCATCGGCGGACTGGTGGGGGCGCTGACGGTCACCACGGTCAACCGCCTCACCGGACGCCGGTGGGCGCTGTTCGCCGACCTCGTCGGCACCTTCGCGATGGTGGCGACGCCGGTGCTGACCACGGAGCTGTGGATCCTGGCCGCGGGAGCGTTTCTCGGCGGCATGGGCGGCACGCTGTGGGCGGTCAACTCGCGCACCATCGCGCAGTACCTGGTCGCCCCGGAGATGATGGGCCGCTACAGCGCGGTGGCGCGGCTGTTCAGCTGGGGAGCGATGCCGGTCGGCGCCGGAGTGGTCGGGCTGCTGGCGGAGTTCTTCGGCATGCGCGCGGCGTTCATCGTGTTCGCGGTGGCGGTCCTGATCACGGTGCCCGCGTTCCTGCGCACGGTGACTCCGCAGGTCCTGGCGGACGTCGAGGAGGCCAAGCGGCGACAGCTCGCCGAAGCCGCTTCCTGACGACTGGAACGAGGCGTCGTCCGGATCTCCCTGCGTCGCAGGAGGTTCGGGCGACTGGGATTCCGGCGATGGTGCGTTGCCGGAACGGCCGACGACGGTCGACTCCACGGGATCACCAGGAATTCAGGCGCCGAGTATCGGATTCGGCGCGGGCCGCCGCCCATTGAGAACCCGAACGGTCGACGCGGTCGCGCATCCCGATCGTGTGCGCACGGCCCCTGGTCGGGTGCGGTGGCCGCCTGCGATGATCGGGACGTGGATGCCAACGCCCCGGACGGCCGCGCCGGTATCGACGCCGCCCTGGTGGAACGCCTCATCGACGCGCAGTTCCCGCAGTGGAGCGGCCTGCCCGTGACCCCGGTGGAGGTCGACGGCTGGGACAACCGGACCTACCGGCTCGGCGCAGATATGACGGTGCGGCTGCCCACCGCCGCCGGTTACGTCCCGGCGGTTGCGAAGGAAACCCGCTGGCTGCCGCGGCTGGCGCCGTCGCTGCCGGTCGCCGTGCCGCCGATCCTGGCGGAAGGCGCCCCGGGCGAGGGATATCCCTTCTCGTGGTCGGTGCGCGGGTGGTTGCCCGGCGAGACAGCCGATCGGGGCCGCATCGACGACATGCCGCGGTTCGCCGCTTCGCTGGCGGAGTTCATCAAGGCGCTCCAGCGCTGCGACGCCACCGGAGGACCGCTCGCCGGCGCCCACAGCTTCTACCGGGGCGCTCCGGTGCTCCGCTACGACGAGGAAACCCGCCGCTGCCTGACGATCCTCGGCGGGCACGTCGACACAGTCCGGGCCGCCGCAGTCTGGAACGCCGCCCTGGCGACCGAATGGCGCGACGAGCCTGTCTGGTTCCACGGCGACATCGCCCACGGGAACCTGCTGGTGGACAACGGGAATCTCGCGGCCGTGATCGACTTCGGGACCTCGGGCGTCGGCGACCCGGCCTGCGACCTGGTGATCGCGTGGACGTTCTTCTCCGGCGAGAGCCGCCGGACGTTCCGCGACGCGGTCGGCCACGACGGGGCGACCTGGGCACGTGCGAGGGGCTGGGCCCTGTGGAAGGCCATGCTGACGCTCGTGGGATGCATCGACGAAGACCCGGAAGGGGTCGCCGTCCAACGGCTCGTGATCGACGAAGTCCTCGCCGACCACGATCTCTTCGGCAATTGACCGTCTCATGTGGACTGCGGAGGGGAATGCGTGGATCAGTGGCCGTGATCTGCGGATCAGCACCGCCGCGCCGTCCTGGGTGGGACGCATCCGCGAGGCCCAGGCGGAACGAGCTCGCGCGCTCGCCCTGGAGCAACCGACCTGATCACGGCCGGGCCGACCGTGATCTTGGGGATCCGCTCCAACTCGCAGCTGCCGCCGCGAAAGCGCGAGGAAAGCGCGGCTTGCGACGATCTTCGGATGCTGACGGCCGACTCGGATGCAGGGGGCACCCGAGACGGCCGAACCGAATCGACGAAGCGGACAAGGCCGTCGCCGGGCGTTGGGCGTGACGTGATCGGGTTCAGCCACGTCGGTTTCGCCGGATGCGCACCTGTTCGGAGAAAACTGGGAACAAGGGGGGTCAGGTTCGAATCCGGCCGTGCCGGCGCAATTGGAGGCCCGCCGATCGGCAATGCGAGTGCTGATCGGCGGGCCTTTCGCCGGGTTCAGGCGGCGAGCCTCGCCCGCCACCACTCGACGGTCTTCGCGAGCGCTTCCGCGGCCGGGGTGGGCTCCTCCTCGAACGCCTCCGAGTAGGCGCTGGAGTCGATCACGAACGGCGAGTCGAACTGGTAGCGGATCTCGTGCAGCTCGCGGACCAGCGGGGACACCAGGCCGACCGCTCGCAGCGTCCACCAGGGCATGGCGGACACGCGGGGCGTCGAGAGGCCGGCGATCCGGCACATCTCCTCGACGGCCTGGCGCGCCGACATGGGCGGCGCGGTGGGCACGTGCCACGCGCGGCCCCATGCCCGTTCTTCCGCGGCCAGCCGCACCAGGGCGCGCGCTACGTCGGGCGCGTAGGTCCAGCTGTGCGCCGCGTCCGGGTCGCCGAGGACCTGGACGGGCCGTCCCCGGAGCAGCTTGGGCACGACGCGCTCGGCGAGGTGACCGCCCGTCGTCACGCCGGGGCCGATGAAGTCGGACGCGCGTGCTTCCGCTACGCGGACGCGCCCCTCCTGGTGGCGGGCCAGGGCGTCCCGCCAGACGCGGGCCCGCGCCTCGCCCTTGCGGAATCGGGCGTTCAGCGGGAGGTCTTCGGTCATGGGAACGTTCGTCGGGCCGTACGCGTAGAGGTTGCCGGTCAGGACCAGAACCGCGCCGACGCGTTCGGCGGCATCGAGCAAGCCGGCCGACAACCGCGGCCAGTCCTGGGCCCAGCGGTGGTAGGGCGGAGCGGCGCAGTTGTAGATGGCCACCGCGCCGGCGCTGGCCTCGGCGAGCCGCTCGGCATCGCCGGCATCCAGCGCGACTTGCTCGATCGAGCCCTCGGCTGGGCCGCCGGAGCGGCTGATCAGGCGAACCCGATGGCCCTGCTGTGCGAGCAGATTCGCCGTGGCGACGCCGATCGGCCCCTTGCCGACTACGACGTGGACGGACATCCGATCACCTTCCCTTCGATGCCGACGACGCTACCGGCCTGCGGTTCCCGGTGGTGCGCGAATCGGCACGGACGAGGTGTCCGCGCCGATCACCGGGCGGCCGGTTGTTCATCGCGCGGGTGTCGCATCGGACCCGGCAATCGGCATCCGGGCGACCGCGCGTAGCAGGGAGCAGTCGTATCCCTGGAGACGGGCGCAACCGCCGGGGGTGCGCATTGTCCACGTCGGACAGTCCGGCCCGCTCCCGCGAGCTGCGCCTGGCCGCGAGTTCCGCGCTGTGATCGATTCGGCCTCCGCGCAGATCCGGATCCGCCGAACCCGGGGGCCGCGACGATGTCCGGGAATCCCGGCTTGCGGTGTCCTGAGACAACGGCGTCGCCCTGGTGCACTGGTTCTACCGGGGGACTTGGCGTTGATCCATTTTCGTGATCGAGTCCGCCTATTCGGCCGATGGCGCCCGGGATACGCTTTCGGCTCGGCGGGAGTGGTTCGGGGCGTTGGGGTGATGCGTGGTGGCCGTGCAGCGGGAAGATCTGGTCCAGGAGGCCAGTGACGCCGTCCTGATCGACGCCGTGCGCGACGGGGACACCGATGCGTTCGGGGCGTTGTACGAGCGGCACGTCGGCGCGGCTTACACGATGGCGCGGCAGGTCACCAAGTCGCAGGCCGAGGCCGACGACGTGGTGTCCGAGGCGTTCGCGAAGGTGCTCGAGCTGCTGCGGGACGGGCGCGGGCCGACGAACGCCTTCCGGGCCTACCTGCTGACCGCCGTGCGGCACGGCGCCTACGACCGGGCCAACAAGGCGAAGCGGACACAAGCCGTCGACGACTTCGAGGCGGTGCCGAACATCGACATCAGCCAGCCGTTCCGCGACCCGGCCGTGGAGAACGAGGAGCGCTCGCTGATCTCGCAGGCGTTCAACCGGTTGCCGGAGCGCTGGCAGATGGTGCTCTGGCACGTGGAGATCGAGGGCGAATCGCCTTCGAAGGTCGCGCCGATGCTGGGCATGACGGCCAACGGCGTTTCCGCGCTCGCCTACCGGGCCCGCGAGGGCCTGAAGCAGCAGTACCTCCAGGTGCACCTGATGCGGTTGGACGCCGAGGCCGTCGAGTGCCGGTCGGCGATCGACCGGCTGGGGTCGTGGACTCGCGAGGGCCTGTCGAAGCGGGAGACGACGCAGGTCAACGAGCACCTGGGCAAGTGCGATCGGTGCGCGGCGCTGGCGGCCGAGCTGATGGAGATCAACGGCGTGCTCAAGGCGTTCATCGCCCCCGTGGTGCTGGGCGGGACCGCGTCGGCCACCGGATACCTCGCGGTGTCGGGCAGCGGGAGCCTGGTCGGCGCCGGGGTGGTCGGCGTGGTGCGGTCGAACCCGCGCAAGAGCCTCGCGGTGGGCGGCGCGATGTTGGCCGCGCTCGCGGCGCTGGGCATCGCGCTGGCGGCGAACCAGGCGGAACGGCCGCCGCTGGCCGCCGCGCCGGTCGACCCGGATTCGCCGACCCAGCGGTCGCAGGGCCAGGCCATGACGCCGCCGGCGCCGGCGGCCGATCCCCACCCGGCTCCGCCGCCGGCCCCGCCCGCGCAGGAACAGGTGCCCGGGCCTCCGGTGGACGAGGACGCACCGCTGCTCTCGCCGCTGCCGCTGCCGCTGGTGCCGTCGGATCGGCAGCACGTCGCCGACGTCGAAGTGAACCTCCCGCTGCCGCTGCTGAACCGGAGTGTGGCGGTGGATCTCGACGTCGACCGGGACCGGATCCAGCTGGACGCGGGCGTGACCCCGGGCCGCCCCGGCTAGCAGCCGATCACCGACCGGTCGGGATGAGTTCGCCGACGACGGGAATCAGCTTCTCGCCGGTCCAGTTCCGCGCGGGCTCGGCCGGAATCATGTTGCCGCGTGACCCGCTGCCGCCAGCCGCGGCCCGGACGATCTGCGACGCCGTCCCGCGCTACGGCCGCCCGAGCCCTGCGTCCATATTGGACGGCGAATGCCGGCCCGCCCGAAGTCGCGCTTCCGGCGGGGCCCGGTGCACCGTGATCGGCATTGTCAGGGGTCGCAAGTATGTTCGCCGCATCGCGTCGTTCTGGCGTGGAAGTCCGCCTCGTGCATTGGAGATGGTGTTGGAAGTTTGGGAGACGTCGAGCACGGCACGGGTGCTGCCACCCGCACGGCCGCGCAAGCTCGCCAAGGTCCCGTTCGTCGAGCTGGCGGACGGGCGCTTGCAGGGCGTGGTTTCCAGCGGGTCGGACATCGAGCGGGTCTACGTCTCGTCGGTCGCGGCCGGTGATCACGCGTTCGCCTGCAGCACCAACAACAACCGGCCCTGCGGCGGCGCCCGCGGCTCGTTCTGCAATCACATCCGGGCCCTGATCAACGAGGCGGTCCTGCAGTACGGCGCCGGTCGCGTCGCGCGCTACCTGAAGGTCGAGATCGCGGACGAGGAGTCGGGAGCTCATGCCATCGCCGACGGCATGAGCAGCGCGAATCCGCCGCAGGCCGACAGCAAGGCGGCCGCGACCGTCTTCAGCCGGTTCCTGCGCCACCTGGCCTACCTGGAGCTCGCCCCGTCCACCGCGCCGCTGCCGGAGATGCAGTGGTTCCCGCCGACCAGGGCGGTGGTGTGATGCGCGCCGATCTGCTCGCCGAAACCATCGCCGGGCTCGACGAAGCCCTGGCGGCCGTCGACGCCTTCGACCGCGCGCTCATCGGCGGCCTGCTCCGCCCGCAGCCCGCCCAGGCCGCCGAACTGGCCGAACTCGCCGATGCCGTCGCCGGAACGCCGCTGGCCGCCGCGGTCGCCGAGGCGGCCGAGAAGGCGGCGGCCGGGGCCGCGGGCGAAGACCACTTCGCCGCACTAGCCGCCGCCCGCACCGCGCTGCTCGGCTCCGTCCACGATGCACTGATGGCCCGGGTGGCGGAGGCGACCGGGCGGGCCGCCGACGACGATCTGGTCCCGGCGACCGGCGGGGAGCACGGGGCGAACCTCCTTGCGGCCGCCCGATCCTGGCTGTCCGATCTGGCGCGATCCGGCTGGCGGGGCATCGACCACGACGTGGTCTCCGCCTCGGCGCAGGTCGTCTCCGCGATGCTGCCGGACCCGGCCCTGCGCCGGCTGGCGTCGCTGCTCGACGGCTTCGCCGCCGAACTCGCGGCGTCCTGCCCGGGCGCGGCGCTGGCGCGCATCCCGGCGCGCCGCTGGGCCGACCTGTGGTCGCGCGCGATGCTGCTGACGCTGCCCGGGGCGGCCGACGTGCCGGAGACCGGCACCGCCACCGGCCGGCTCCTGCCGCTAGGCGTGGACGTGCACGAACACGCGACCGCGGTGCAGGCCCAGGTCCACGCGGTGTTCGAGCCCGCCGGCGGCACCGAACCCCGCCTGGTGCGGGCCAGCGTGTCGGCGCCCAAGCCCGACACCATCGTCGGAGCGGGCCTCTGGCAGCTGCTCCGCCCGCACATGTCGCTGCTGGCGGCGGTCAGCGAGGGCCGCTCGATGGAGCTCGACGGCATGCCGATCACCGCCGAGGGCGACCTGATCTGGAGCGACGAGCACGCCCGCCCGGGCGAGCCCGCCGACGCCTTCGCCACCGCCCGCGTCGCCCTGGTCGCCGCGACCGTTCCGGCGACCGCGCCGCTGGACCGGCACCCGGCGCGCATCGCCGTGCCCGTCTTCCTGGAGGGCTACACCGCCGAAGTGGACGGTGCGGCAATGGCTTTCACCGTCGCCGGGCACCGGTTGGCCATCGACGCCGACCGCATTCCGGCCGCCGGGCCGCTGACTCCCGAAGCGGTCGCGGCGTCGAGCGCGTGCATCGGCCTGCTCCGCTGGGATTCCGGCGCCTTCGGCGTCCAGCCGCTCGCAGTCGAGACGACCAAGCGGAAGAAGGCCGTCGCGGTTCACGCCGGGGCGTGGGCCGGCGGCACGACCGACAAGGCCGGCGTCAAGGCGGAGAAGGCCGCCACCGACGCCGCGGCGGTGCTCCGCGAGCGCGCCGGGAGGTTGTTGCGGAAGTGACCGAAGAGATCAGCTCCCACGACAACCGCCGCCAGGTCCTGTACTGGCGGCTGCTCGCCCGGCTCTTCGACGACGAGGAGCAGGCGACGCTGGAATCCGCGAGCGTCGCCGTGGTCGAGGACATCGGCCTGCCGCCCGCGCTGCTGGATCCGCAGGTCTCCGTCGACTCGATCGTGCAGCGCCATCCGGACCTGGCCGCCGAGTTCGACGGCCTGATGACCCCGGAGTCCACATCGGACGATGATGAGCGCGATCGGGCCGCCGAGGTGCGGCGCGCGGCGCTGGTGTCGAAGGTTCTGCTCAACGTCTTCAACTCCGGCAGCGGCACGGTCACGGCGGGACAGCTGTCGCGCTGGCAGTCGGATGCGGGCTGGCTGGAACGCGCGCTCGGCTGCAAGCCGGGGGAGCTGCGCGGTGGCCGATCCGGTGGCTCCGGCGGTGCGCACGGCCTCGGCCAGGAACTCGGTGTCATCGAGGCGGACCTGGTCAAGCGGATGCACCTCCGCGAGGTGCTGGCCGATCCCGCGCTCGCCGCGCAGCTGACCCCGAGCATGTCGCTGATCGAGCAGTTGTTGCGGGACAAGAGCAACCTGTCCGGCGTGGCGCTGGCCAACGCCAAGTCGCTGATCCGCCGCTACGTCGACGAGGTCGCCGAAGTCCTGCGCACCCAGGTGGAGAAGGCCACCGTCGGCGCCGTGGACCGCTCGGTCCCGCCGAAGCGGGTGTACCGGAACCTGGACCTCGACCGCACGATCTGGAAGAACCTCACCAACTGGAGCCCGGCGGAGGAGCGGCTGTACGTCGACCGCCTCTTCTACCGGCACACCGCCCGGAAGACGACGCCGCAGCGGCTGATCGTGGTCGTCGACCAGTCAGGCTCGATGGTCGACTCGATGGTGAACTGCACCATCCTGGCGTCGATCTTCGCCGGGCTGCCGAAGGTCGACGTGCACCTGATCGCCTACGACACGCAGGCGATCGACCTCACGCCCTGGGTGCACGACCCGTTCGACGTGCTGCTGCGCACCAACCTGGGCGGCGGGAACGACGGTCCGGTGGCGATGGCCATGGCCCGGCCGAAGATCGCGGAGCCGCAGAACACCGTCATGGTCTGGATCTCGGACTTCTACGAGTTCGACCGCTCGCAGCCGCTGTTCGAGGGCATCGAGGCGGTCCACCGGTCGGGCGTGAAGTTCATCCCGGTCGGCTCGGTGACCAGCTCCGGCCGCCAGGAGGTCAATCCCTGGTTCCGCGAGCGCTTCAAGGCACTCGGCACGCCGGTGATCTCCGGCCATATCCGCAAACTCGTCCAAGAACTCAAAACTTTCCTCGGGTAATGGGCCGGTTCCCGGACTCGCCCTGCCAACACAAGCTCTGAGAAAGGCCCCTCAACATGTCCGATCTGTTGCGCGCCCCGGCCGAGATCAAGTACGCCGAGGAATTGGACTGGCTGGAGTCGATCGACGACAACCCCAAGCCGTTCGCCTGGCGGCTGTCCCCGAAGATGGTCCGCCTGTTCGTGCTCGGCTCCGAGCGGGCCGACGGCCTCGACCGGGAGATCGCGCCGAAGTGGTTCGGCGACCGCAGCTTCGTCGAGCGCGCCATCGTCACGCTGGCCTCCGACCGCGGCCTGCTGCTGATCGGCGACCCCGGCACCGGCAAGAGCTGGCTGGCCGAGCTGCTGGCCGCCGCGATCAGCCGGAACTCCACGCTCGTCGTGCAGGGCACGGCGGGCACCACCGAGGACCAGATCAAGTACTCGTGGAACGTGTCCATGGTCATCGCCAAGGGGCAGTCGCGGGAGTCGATGATCCCCTCGCCGATCATGACCGCCATGGAGTCGGGCGCGATCGGCCGCTTCGAGGAGCTCACCCGCTCCACCAGCGACGTGCAGGACGCGCTGATCTCGATCCTGTCGGAGAAGTACATCTCGGTCCCCGAGCTCGACGGCGACAACATCGTCTTCGCCAAGCCGGGCTTCTCGATCATCGCCACCGCCAACAGCCGCGACCGGGGCGTCAACGACCTGTCCTCGGCACTCAAGCGCCGCTTCAACTTCGTGCGCATCCCGGTGGTGACGAACAAGAAGAGCGAAGCGGAGATCGTCCGCTTCCGCACCGAGGAGTTGTTGCGCCGCCACCAGATCGAGCTCGACGTGCCGCCGACGCTGCTGGACGTGCTGCTGCGGAGCTTCGCCGATCTGCGCGCCTCCGCCGCCGCGGCCGGCAGCGACGACGAGAAGCTCGAATCGGCGCTGTCCACCGCGGAGCAGATCGGCGTGCTCGAAGACGCGATCCTGCACAGCAACTTCTTCGGCGACCACGCGCTGACCGCCCGCGCCCTCGCCTCCTCGCTCGTCGGCTCGCTGGCCCGGCGAGCGCCGGAGGACCTGGCGATCCTCAACAAGTACCTGCACGGCGTCGTCGAGCCGCGCAGCAAGGACGAGGGCGGATCGTGGCCGGAGTTCCTGGAGGGCGGCCGCGACGCGATCGCCACCCTGTCATGAGCGGCGCCTTCGACGCGCTCCGCACGCAGCTGCGGGAAGCCGCCGCGACGTTCGCCGACGGGCCCGACGCGCTGGAGGGCATCCTGCTCGGCATCGTCGACGACGTCGACCGCGCGCAGCGCGAACCGCTGGAGATCTTCCCGGTCTGCCACCACTCGCCGGCCTCGGCCATCGCGATGGCCCGGCGGCTGCGGCAGAAGCAGCCGAAGGTGGTCTACCTGGAGCTGTGCGAGGACATGGCGCCGCTGCTGACCGAACTGCGCAACTGCCGGCTCCCGGTCGCGGTGCAGGCGTTCGCGACCGAGGTCGAGGGGTTCCCGGCGGAGTGGTCGCCGCTGTCGGTGGTCGCCCCGATCACCGAGGCGTCGGCCGAGTACCAGGCGATCGCCTACGCGCTGGAAACACCGGGCGTGGAACTGGTCCTCGTCGACCGGTCCTCCGACCACGTCTTCCAGTGGGAGGCGGGCGAAGCCGAGCCCGCCGACCCGGACGCGCCGCCGGCGGAGGAGGAGGCCGCGCTGCACGGCGACGCGATCGGCGTGGAGATCGGCGACCTGCGGCCCCGCTTCGGGGAGCTGGAGGAGCACCTGCTGCGCCACGGCCGGGTGCGGCACTGGTCGGAGTGGTGGCACCAGTACGTCGAACTGCCGCTCGGCGACAGCGACCACGACGCCTACCGGCAGGTCATGCTCCTGATCGGCAGCCTGTTCCGCCGTCTCGCGCCCGGCGATCCGCGGCGGGTGCGCGTGGATGAGGACCGCGAGCGCTACATGTGGACCAGGATGCGCGAGCACCTGGCCGCGACCGGCGCCGATCCGGCGGACTGCTTGTACGTCTGCGGCGCGTTCCACGCGGCCAGCCGCGTCGCGGAGTTCGGCGTGCACGGCACCGACACCTTCGAGATCGGCCCGCCCAGCGCCAGCAAGTGGCAGCACGGCCTGATCCCGTCCAGCAACGCGGCGATCGAGGCGCAGTTCGGCCTGGCCGCCGGTTCGGTGTCGATCGCCGCGACGGAGTGGGCGAAGAACCTCAAGCGCACCAAGGTGCAGCCGTTCCGGCTCGCCGGGCAGGCGGGTGCGAAGAAGAAGCCGGGGAAGACCGCGCCGCCGGTCGATCCCGCGCCGACCGGGCCGTCGGACAAGCTCTCCGGCTTCCTCCAGCGGCCGCCCGTCGTCGACCGGCTGGACGAGGCCGAGCTGCTGGGCTGGTCGGTGGACATCGTGCGCGCCGCGCGCCGCAACGGATACCTCGCTTCCACCGCGGACGCGATCGCCGTGTTCGAGACGTCGATCCTGCTGGCCGGGATGCGCGACCGGGCGAAGCCCACGCCGTACGACTTCCAGGACGCGGCGATCACCTGCATCGAGAAGGACGCCGTGCCGGGCAGGCGCGACGTGCGCCGCCTCGTCGAGATCATGATGGGCGGCGACCGGATCGGTCAGGTCGGCTACGACGCGCTGCCGCCGCTGGCGCGCGACGTGCACGACCGGCTCGCGCCGCTGGAGCTCAAGCTCCAACAGCGCGGCGTGCAAAGAGCGTTGCTGGACATCGCTTCCCGGCCGGAGCTGGCGCAGTGCTCTGACGTCTTGTGGATGCTGCGCTACCTGCTGCCGCACGGCGCCGCGCGGCCGATCATGGGCGAGCGGCGGCTCGGCGAGCGGCCGATCCAGGAGTCGTGGGACGTGGCGCTCGGCACCCATCAGCGGGCGCTGATCGAACTCGGCTACGAGGGCGTCAGCATCGAGCAGGTGCTGGAGCAGCGCCTGCGCAGCGCGGCGTACGGTCCACATGCGACCACGGCCACCGTCCTGGAAGCAGTCGAGGACGCGACGCTGTACCTGCGCAGCCGGCGCCTCGCCAACGAACTGGGCACGCGTGCCCTGGAGGTCCTGGCGACCGAACGCAGCGTCGACGGCGCGCCGGAAGTCCTGCGCCGGGTGCGCCGGCTGCTGGCGTACTACCGGACCAGCGAGCCGGTGCTGCCACCGTGGATCGAGTCGTTCGTCAAGACCGGCTACGCGCACTACTGCACCCTGCTGCCGACGGCGTTCACCGACGAGGACGCGACCATCGACCAGGTCGCCGCCATGTTGGGTTTCCTGTTCAGCATGGAGGGCCTGGCGCTGTCGCTGGGCTGCGACCGGGCGCAGCTGGAGCTGGCGTTCGCGCAGTCGCACCCGCAGGAGCCGGCGAAGCTGGCTTTGCTGTGGGCGGCTCAGGTACAGCTCGGGCAGCTCTCCCGCGCGGAGCTGCGGGAGCGGTGCGACGAGTTGCTCGGCAACCCCTTGGTGGTGCCCGTTTACCCGCGCTATCTAAGCGGATTCGTGCACGCGCTGGAACCGGTGCCGGGGCTGACCGACTTCGTCGTGGAAGCGGTGTCGAACGCCTTCCGGCGGCTGCCGGACCCGGTGCTGCTGCCGTGGTTGCCCAGCCTGATCAGCACCCTCCGCTCCGGCGGTGCGGAGCTGGCGCCGATGCTCATCCGCGAGGCCGGGCGGATCTTCCCCGACCGCCTCGCGGCGCTGGACGAATGGGTGCCGCCGTGGCTGGCCCAGCCGGCGCCGGAAGCGGTGCAGCCGCGGCGAACGCCGCGCGGGAGTGGGGCCGCGCTGCTCGCCGCACACCCTGCGACCTGCGACGCGGTGGCGGATCTGCTGGGCTGCGACGGAATGTGGCAGACGGCCGATCCCGGTGGGGCAGGCGCCGAGCTGCTCGGCCGCTACCCGGAAACGGCGGCGGCGCTGGCGGAACTGCTCGCCAAGCCATGACGTCTACACAGCAACGTGACTATTTCGGGTTGTGAGGTGCCCGGCCGGGGCCGGGCACCTCAGCCGAATCAGCCGTTGCGTCCCGCCTTGACGTGGGTCAGGAAGCTGGACCAAGCGACGCTGTCGAAGACCAGCGTGCCGCCGTCGCGGTCCTTGGTGTCACGCACGCCGACAACGCCCGGAACCATCGCCACCTCGACACATTCGTTCTGTGTGGGGCTGTAGCTGCTCTTGAACCACGCCGCGTCGGCCAGGACACGTCGTTCGATCATGGTGGGGCCTCACGTTCACTCCGAGTACTGCTGTCCCACCGATCGTATGACCTTCAGCGATTCTTTCGGGCCGAGCGCTGCTGCTTGTATCCGGTTCCACAGCGTCGTGTACGCCGCTACTGCTTCTTTCGCGTCGAGGTAGCGGGCATCATCGAAGCTCTCGATGTAGACGAATTCCAGATCCGCGGCGATCCCGTGCGACGGGATCTGCAGCAGTGTGAAGGCGAAGGAGATCCCACCTGTCGAGGTCTCTGCGTCGAACGGCATGACCTGAATGGAGATGTTCTCGTGTAGTGCCACTTCCGCCAGATGGTTGAGCTGCTCGCCCATGACGTCCGCGTCGCCGATCCTTCGGCGCAAGCACGACTCGGACAGGAGCCAGTCCTGCGATACGACGGTGTGCGGCAAACGGGTAGCGATGGCCAAGCCGAGCGAGATGGACTGGTGCACCGCGCCGACTTGCCGGGACTGCAACGGAATTCTGCGCGAAGAACAGGAGTAACCGCCTGCCGCCAAGAAGCCCGAGCTGCGAAAGCCGGTGCCTTGAAGACCAGGTTCGATGCCGCTGATGCCCCCGACTCGGCATCGAACCCTCCGGCCGGTCGGCGCATTCCTCCCCCTCCCGGTGCGCCGACCGGCCCCTGGGCTCGTGAGTGCTTTGTGTCGCTATAGCAGCACAAAGCACTCACGAGATCTCGGCGACTACTGATCACGAACCGCGCGGGTGGACGGCAAGGAGCACCGTGCCCCGCTCGGCGGCTGACAGGGAAATTCGCGTGATCTTAAGCTGCCAGCTAGATCATCTGATCGGGGCGCCCGCACTCGCCTGCACTCGCGATGTCGCGCCGTATGAGAGGAGTTGCACGTGACCGCTCTTGGTCTCCACCGGGACTTCCTCCCGCAGTACGCCCAACTGGACGAGCAGGTGCGGCGAGACGTCGACGAGATGCTCGCCGAATTCGGCGCGAACGGGCGAACGAGCCTGCGACTGGAGGATGTGGCCGGAGCCAAGGACCCGAGGATCCGCGTCCTCCGAATCGACGATGCCTGGAGCAGCGTGGTGGTTGCGCACGGCGAGAGCGACAGCTACCTCCTGCTGAGCGTGCGCCGCCACGGCGAAGCCCTTGAGTGGGCGCGAAAGCAGCGCATCACCGAGAACAACCTCAGTGGCGGCATCGAACTCCGTGATGACCTGGCGATTTCCGCCGTGGTGCGGGATCTTGGCGCCTGTCACCCGGCTGAATCGCCGGACGCGAGACTGTTCGACCGTATTCCTGACGAGGAGCTGGCCAGGTTGGGCATCGACGAGGGAGTTCTCGCCGCGTGCCGGAATCTGCGCACCGTCGACGAACTCGACATCCTTCGCCCCGTGCTACCGGAATTGCAGTACGACGTGCTCGCCGACCTCGCAGCCGGCCTCAGCCCCGAAACCGTCTGGCAAGAACTCCTCCAGAACTTCCCGCGCGCAGATGAGGGACAGGACAGCCGACCCGCAGTGCAGGAGGGTCCGGGCACGTTCACCGGGGCGATGAAGCGGTCCCACGGCCACATCGTCGTGGTCAACGACTCGGAAGAACTGGCCGACATCTTGCGACAGCCGTTCGACCTGTGGCGCGTGTTCCTTCATCCGACACAACGGCGCATCGCCGAGCACCCGCCCTACAAAGGGCCCACGCGGATCACCGGCGGAGCCGGGACCGGGAAGACGTTGGTAGCCCTGCACCGCGCTCACCACCTCGCCCGCAATGCGCAGTTGGTCAGGAAATCGATCCTGCTCACCACCTACACCAAGAACCTCGCCGAGGAGCTCGCCCGCAATCTCGACCTGCTCATCACCGACCGCGTCGTGCGCGGCCGGATCGAGGTCGCCAACGTCGACGTGATCGCCCTTCGCTACTTCCGGCAACGCCACCCGAACTCCTTCGACCGGGTCCCAGAAAAGGACCGGCGGAATCGGTGGCAGCAGCTGGCCCTCCGCCACCACCTCGGGTTCACCGCTACTTTTCTCGATCAGGAGTGGCGACAGGTTGTGCTCGGTCAGCAGATCACCACGGCTGAGCAGTACCGCGAATCCGACCGAAGGGGCCGTGGAAGCCGCCTCGCTCCCGCGGTCAGGGACAAGTTGTGGTCCGCGTTCGAGGAATTCACGGCACAGCTACGCGAAGAGAACAAATGGGCCTTCGAGGAGATCGCCGACGAGGCCGCGCGGGTGCTGTGTGAGGATGAGGTGAAGCCGTACCGGCACGTCATCGTCGACGAAGCTCAGGATTTGCATCCCGCCCACTGGCGCATGCTGCGCGCCCTCGTCTGGGAGGACGATGATGACCTGTTCATCACCGGCGACACCCATCAACGCATATACGACAACAAGGTGTCGCTGCGCAGCCTGGGCATCCGCGTCACCGGCCGGTCCACGAAGTTGCGCATCAACTACCGGACCTCCCGGGAAATCCTGTTGTGGAGCACGGCCCTGCTCTTGGGTGAACGCGTCGACGACATGGACGAAGGCGAAGAGAATCTCGTCGGCTACCGCTCCAGTTTCCGTGGACGTGAGCCCGAGCCTGCGGGCTTTGCTGACGAATCCGCCGAAGTCGCGGCCATCGTGCAGCGGGTCCAACGCTGGCTGTGCAACGGCATTCCCCCGGAGACTATCGGGATCGTCTCGCGCACCGGGCAGTTCGGTGACGGCCTGACCAGGGCGCTGAAAGCTGCTGGGATTCGCGCGGCTCAACTTGGCGGTAGCGCGAGAACCAGAGGCGTCCGAATCGGCACGATGCACAAGATGAAGGGCCTTGAATTTCGCTGCGTCGTTGTCGCCGCCGTCAGCGCGAGCATGGTTCCGCTGGAAGCTGCGCTCGCCAATGCCGGCGACGATTCCCAGCAACACCAGCAGGTTCTGCAAGCCGAGCGAAACCTGCTGTTCGTCGCGTGTACCCGCGCCCGCGACGCACTGTTCGTATCTTGGCACGGGGAGCCCAGCAAGTTCCTCGCGCCTGTGCTTTCCGCCGAGTGAACGAGCAGGTGACGGTGAAGGGCCCGCTGACCGTCATGCGAGTGCTGGTCAGCGGGCACTTCGGATCGCGCGGTCTCAGCGGGTGGCGGGGAGGACGAGGGCGATGATCTGCGTGACCTCCGCGGGGTGGAAGTTGTCGTCACTGACCAGGACGACGGTGGACTCGCCGGTGCGCAGCCGGGGGTCCAAGTCATGCCTTCCACGTTGTCCACCGTGGAGAGCCCGAGATCGTGGAAGTCGGCGATGAGGCGCTTTCGCATGGGCTGGACGTTCGAGGCGGACCGGTGGGGATCGTCGGGGGGCGAGGATGGCGGGCACCCCGGTGTCCGGTTTCCGGACGGGCCACCGCGCCAGGTCCATAGTGGACCACCTGTCGTGGGCCGCGGGATCCTTCACGGCGCGTCATCGGCAACGCACTCATGGTGCTCCCCGTTACCGGATGTCGTGGTCCGGATGGGTCTGGTCGTACTGCTGCCGTGCCTCCGCGATGACGGCGCGATGGGTGAGGGACCAGTCGGCGAGCGCTTTGACCAGGTGGGTCAGGCTGGTCCCGGTCTCGGTCAGGCGGTAGTCGACCTGGGCCGGGACGGTCGGGTACACGGTGCGCAAAATGAGCCCGTCGCGTTCCAGCCTGCGCACGGTGAGCGTGAGCATGCGCTGGGAGATGCCGTCGATCGCGCGTTGCAGCTCGCGGAAGCGGCGCGGTCCGCCGGCCAGTTCGACGATCACGAGCACCGACCACTTGTCCCCGATGCGGTCCAGGACATCGCGGATCCCGCAGTCCGGGTGATCCGCGCGCCCGCAGGGATCCAGGTCGGTGGTTACCGCGGTGTGCGTGGGTGACATCGAACTGCCTCCTTGTGGCAGGAACTCGGGCTGATCAGGATCAAGCGTAGTTACCGAAGAGAACCACGACGGGAAGACCATGACTGACACGATCTTGGTGACCGGGGCGAACGGGAACCTCGGCTCCGCCACTCTCGCGGCGCTGCGCGCCCGCGGCGCCATCGCGACGGGCGGCAGTCGCACTCCGGGTGACGGGATGCGGCGGCTCGATTTCGACGACCCCACCGGCATGAACCTCGCCGGTGTGTCGGTCCTGGTGCTGATCTCCGCCGGCTATGCCGAGGACGACCAGGTCATCGGGCGGCACGCGGCCGTCCTGGACGCCGCCGCCCGGGACGGCGTCCAGCACGTCATCTACACGAGCCTGACCGGCGCCGGCGACCACCTCGGTTTCGCACTGGCGCACCGCGCGACCGAACGGCTCTTGCGCGCTTGCGGCCTGCCGTGGACGATCTTGCGCAACGGCCTCTACGCCGAACTCTTCGGCGGCCTCCTGATGTGGGCCGACGACGGGCTAGAGTCCGCATTCGGCGACGGTGCCGTGGCCGCGGTCACTCGCGCAGACCTCGCCGAGGCCGCGGCGCTCATCGCGGCGGACCCGGCGCAACACGGCGGGCGCACCTACGATCTGGTCGGCCCGCCGATCACGGCGGAGCAGGTGGCCGACCGGCTCGGAGTCCCGCACCGCACCATCGGCCTGGGGGAGTTCCGGCGCAGGGTCCTCGACGAGATGCCGGGACTCCTGCCGTTCCAGCCGCCCATGCTCGCTTCGATCGCGACCGGCATCCGGCACGGCTTCCTGGCCGGCGCCGGTCCCGACCTCGCCGACATCCTCGGCCGCCCGGTTGGCGACCCGCTGGCGACGGCTGTCGCGGTCGCCTCCGCCACGAGGCCGGGACAACCGGGCGGCGGCCGGTAATACGCACCCGGGCGATGATGTCCGGCACCGGCGCGGAGGCATGCATCCGGCCCTGTTCCAAGCGGGTGTAGCAGTCAGTGCTGATGGCCGCGAGCAGCGCGACCTTCTCGCGGCGCAGGCCCTTCACTCGCCGGGAACCACCGGTGTCGGGCAGCCCGACCGTGCGGGGGACGGGCCTCGAGGAACTCGCCGAGTTCGTTGCGGCGCGCGTTGTCGGGCGGCGGCCTGTGAGGGGGACAGTTCCGTCCCTGGCTGCGAGGAGGGGCCGAGCGATCAGCCGGCCGCGGGGAAGCCGCGCTGCCGAGCGGCCTCGTACAGCACCACCGTCCCCGCCGAGGCCGCATTGAGCGAGCTCGCGACGCCTCCGATCGGCACCCGGACGACGTCGTCGCACAGGTCGCGCCAGGTCGCGCTCATCCCGGACGTCTCATTGCCGATCACCAGCAGCACGGGCCGGGTGAAGTCGTACTCGGTGATCTCGGCCGTGCCGTGCTCGTCGGTGCCCACGACCGCGATCGGCACGCCGCGCCGCCGGTGCCCGTCGACCCAGTCGAGCACGTCCTGCGGCGAGGGCACCCGGACCGCGGGAACCGAGAAGAGCGAGCCCGTGCTGGCGCGCACCGACTTCGGGTCGTAGACGTCCGCGGCGTGCCCGCTGACGATCAGGCCGCCGGCGCCGAAGGCGTCCGCGGAGCGGGCCAGGGTGCCGATGTTCCCGGGGCTGGTGGGCCGATCGAAGACCAACCCGAGGAAGTCCTGCCCGACCGGCAGCCGGTCGAGGTCGTCGGCGGGCAGCTCGGCGACCGCGATCAGCTCCGGCGCCTCGGACTCGCGTTCGCCGAGTTCCCAGAGCAGATCCGGGTGCACCTCCACGGCGGTCGCATCGCATTCGTCGATCAGCCGCCGGGCCCAGGTGGACAGCTTCCGGCCCGACGGGTACAGGAGGTTGCGCAGCGGCCAGCCCTGCTCGACCGCCAGCGTGATCGGCCGGACGCCGTGGATCAGGAACTCGCCGGAACGCTGCCGCTTCGAGCGGTTCGACAACAATGCTTGCCACTGCTGGAAAAGCGCGTTCCGGGTGCTGACCCGGAGCCCTCGGGAACGGCCGCCCCCGCGCTGGTCCTGGCCCCTTCGTCCCCGATTACGTCCTGCGTCCGACACCGGGGAAGGCTAACAGGGCAGCGGCGACCGCGAGCGCTCGGCGGTCCAATGTCGACCGACGCCCGAGAACGCCCGGACGACGGGTCCGTCCGGCATCCGCGGCCTGTCCGCACGCTCCCGCACCGGCCTCGCAGCGCGGGAGCTCAGGTGCATCGCTCGCATTCTGGGGCGCACCCGCCGTAGGCTGGCTGGTGAAGAAGGCCGGCGCGCTGCGCGCCCGGTGCCGCTACTTCGTTGTGGGGCCGAAATGGCCAGTCGAACGTCGCGAAGGCTGGTGGGCAACCTCCCCGCCGAGCGGACGAGTTTCGTGGGCCGTCGGCAGGAATGCGCCGATGTGCGAGAACTCCTGTCGCGCTCCCGGTTGGTGACGCTGACCGGCGTCGGTGGAGTCGGGAAGACCAGGCTGGTCCTGCGGGTCGCCGCGCAACTGGGCCGCGCCTACCGGGACGGCGTGTGGCTGGTCGAGCTGGCCGAGGTGCGCGACGACGACCTGGTGGTGCACACCATCGCCCAGACGCTCGGCATCCAGGACTGGTCGTCCCGGGGCGTGGACGCCGTGCTCGCCGAATACGTCCGGGACAAGGACGTCCTGATCGTGCTGGACAACTGCGAGCAGGTGCTGGACGGCTGCGTCAAGGCCTGCGCCGTGCTGCTCGACGCCGCGCCCGGGCTGCGGATCCTGGCCACGAGCCGGCAGCCGCTCGACGTCTACGGCGAACACGTCCTCGTCGTGCCGACGCTGCCGGTGCCCGGACCGGCGGATGTCGACACCGGTGTGGACACGTCCAACTCGTTGCGGTTGTTCATCGACCGCGCCTCGGCCGCGGGCTTCCGGTGCACAGCGGGCCAGGAGGGCACCGTCGCCGAGTTGTGCCGGGCGCTCGACGGGATCCCGCTGGCGATCGAACTGGCGGCGGCCCGGACCCGGTTCCTGTCCCTGGACGAACTGCGGTCGCGGATCGGTGACCGCTTCCGGCTGCTCTCCAGCGGCACCCACACGCCGCGGCACCAGACGCTGCAGGCGACCATGGACTGGAGCTACGAGCTGTGCTCGGCCGAAGAACGCATGCTGTGGGCGCGGATGTCGGTCTTCGCCGGCGGCATGGACCTGACGGCCGCAGAGCACGTCTGCAGCGGCGACGGTCTCACCCCGGATCGCGTGCTGGACCTGATCGCGTCGCTGATCGACAAGTCGATCCTGATCCGCACCGCGAGCCCGGCCGGCGATCGCGCCGCCGGCACCCGCTACCAGCTGCTGTCGACCGTCCGCGAGTACGGCCAGAGCCTGCAGGACGAGGAGGAGCGGGCCCGGCTCCGCCTGCGGCACCGGGACTGGTATCTCGGCCTGGCCGAAGGCGCCGCCCGCGGGTGGTTCGGCCCGCACCAGCTCGAATGGCGCGCCCGCATCACCGCCGAGCACGACAACCTGCGGGCGGCCATGGAGTTCTGCGCGTCGAAGCCCGAGCACGTGCAGGCCGGGCTCCGCCTGGCCGGAGATCTGTGGTTCTACTGGACGGCCTGCGGTCTCATCGCCGAAGGACGGCAGTGGCTCGACCGGCTGCTGGCGTTGGATGCGAGGCCGACCGCGGCCCGGGGCACCGATCTGTGGGTCTGCAGCTGGCTGGCCTCGCACCAGGGCGACGTGGCCTGGGGACGGGCCACGGCCGAGCGGTGCATCGCGATCGCCGAGGAGCTCGACGATCCCAGCCTGGCGTCCTTCGGCATGCACCTGCGCGGCGTCGCCGCGTTGGCCGAAGGCGAGCTGGAGCAGGCCCACGAGCTCTGCGCGCAGGCGTGGGAGCGGCACCGCACGCGCGAGGAGATCACCAGCCCGATGGTCATGTCGCTGGTGCAGGCGGGTCTGGTGGCGTGCCTGCAGGGCGACGGCGAGCGCGCGATCGAGCACGCCGAGGAATGCCTGCGGATCACGTCGGAGGCCGGCGAGCTGTGGACCCGCTCCTGGTCGCTCGTGGTGCGCGGTCTCGCGCGCTGGATGCGGGGCGA
Source organism: Saccharopolyspora shandongensis (assembly GCF_900106995.1). Lineage (GTDB taxonomy): Bacteria > Actinomycetota > Actinomycetes > Mycobacteriales > Pseudonocardiaceae > Saccharopolyspora > Saccharopolyspora shandongensis. The sequence goes on along the minus strand of NZ_FNOK01000008.1, from coordinate 193,148 downwards.
CGTGCAGGCCGCCGTCGCGGATCTCCGGGAGGGCATCGGCATCAAGGCCCGCTTCAACGACCTGTTCGGGCTCGGGGTGGCGGTGGAGGTCCTGGCGTGGTCGCACGTGTCGCTGGGCGAGCACGACCAGGCCGCCAGGCTGTTCGGCGTCCTCGGGCGGATCTGGCCGCTGGTCGGGATTCCGCTGCTGGGTTCGCAGCAGCTGATCGACTACCGGAGCCGGGCCGAAGCCGAAGCGCGCGCGGCGCTCGGGGGCAGCGCCTTCGACAAGCTGGCCGCGGAAACCGCGAAGCTGCGGCTGGAGCGGAGCCTCCCGATGGTGGTGCGGGGCAAGGCCCGGTCGGCGCCGGCGCCGACCGCGGCACCGCAGGCCGGGGACCGGTCGGGCGGGCCGCTGACCCGGCGCGAGGTCCAGGTCGCCGAAGCCGTCGCCCGGGGCATGTCCAACAAGGAGATCGCGGCGAACCTGGTGATCAGCCAGCGCACCGCGGAGGCGCACGTCGAGCACATCCTCACCAAGCTCGACTTCGGCTCGCGCGCCCAGATCGCGGCGTGGGTCGCGGCCCAGCACAAGTCGGAAGAGGCCGCCTGGCGGGCATCCGCACCCGGGGCGGTGCCGATCCCGCGGGAGATCGCGCCATCCCCGGAGGACGGCAGGCATCACGCCCGGTGATCGGCGCGGTGCGTTCGAGCCGGTGGCGGTTGATTTCTCGCGAAGTCGCGCGGCTTTGCGGTGGTGGTTGCCCGGCCGACTTCCTCGGACGCGGCGTTAGATCCGGTTGCGGATCATCGACATCAGCAGCTCGTGGGTTTCCGCGTCGGCGGCCGCCACGAGCCCGCGGCTCGTCTCCGCGATCGGGACGCCGTCGATCCCGGTGACCACGCAGCCGGCGGCGCGGCACAAGGCGATGCCCGCGGCGAAGTGCACGCTCCCGCACAGGGCGTCGCCATCGGTGACGTACGCGGCGCGCTTGCCCGCCGCGACCCACGCGAGAGCCAACGTCGTGGACACGACCCGCGGCCGGAAGCGCTCGACGAATCCAGGGTGGGCCAGCAGGTCCACGGCCCGGAATCCGGGCGCGCCCGGAAACGGCGGATCCAGGTTGACGTCCACCAGCCGGCTGGTCGGCGTGGGCGCCAGCGGCGCATCGACCCCGTCGCGCCGCACCCAGGCGGTCGCACCGTCGGTGGCGAAGACCTCGCCGCCGAAGGGATCGGCGACCGCCGCCGCGCCGTTGCGCAGCGCGACGTTGACGGCCACCACCTTGGTGCCGACGGCGTAGTTCAGCGTGCCGCACAAGGGATCCACCAACCACTGGCGCGCGGCGGCGGCCGATCCGCGCTGCCCGCCTTCCTCGCCGAGCACCGCATCCTCGGGCCGCGCGGCCCGGATGACGGCGAGGATCGCCTTCTCGGCCGCCACATCGGCGGCGGTGGCGAAGTCGCCGGCGCCCTTGTCGATGCGGGAGAGCCGGCGGCCGTACATGCTGCGCACCACGTCCGCGCCGGCACCTGCCGCGGCCGTTGCAACTCCGGCATCATCAGCAGCCGAGCACGAGTCGATCACGTCGCCAGGATATGACGCCCGGAGCCTGAGTAGTGAGTGGCCGAAGTGGATCAGGCCGGGGTCAGGCCGATGCCGATCGGCGCGTTCTCCTCGCCGCGCATCTGGCGCAGCACGGTCTCGTTGTCGAAGTAGATCCGCTCCGCGAGCAGCTTCGCGGCGTCATCCGTGCGGAACAGGTAGAACGCCGCCAGCTCGAACGAGACCAGTTGGCCGGTCGGCGGGACGCCGCAGTACTCGCCCTGGTGCGTTCCGCTGACCGTCACCTCGCGCACCGACGATCCGGGCATGTCGTACTCGGCGTTCACGGTGACGCGGAAGTCCGGTACGGCGGTCTCCAGGATCTGGTAGAAGTCCTGGACGCCTTCGAACCCCGCGTACCGCGTGCTCAGCGGGACGACGTCGTAGAAGGCGTGCTCGTCCTGGATGAAGGTGCCGTACACCCGGGACCAGTCGTGGGCGTTCTCCGCGTCGATGTGCTCGGCGATCGTGCGGCGCTGCAGCTCGATCCGTTTTCCGTCGCTGGTCGCCATGTCGGCCCCCGATTGCTCAGCCATGGCATTGGTTCCGGTTCGAGCCTACTCGTTCGGACTCTGGAGCCCGTGCGCTTCCGCGGTGCGCGCTCGCCGGCCGGGAAGCGGCGGCCCGGACAGAGGCAAAGGTCCCGGATTTAGGTAGTCACTACGTAGAACTCCCGTGTTCCCCCGGGGGCCTCGCGGGCCAAGCTGGGATCCGTACCGAACAGATACCCCTCAGGAAAGAAGACCATGCGCACCCCCCGATCCGCCACCGAACGACCGGCAGTCCGCACGCTCGATCCGCATTCCCCCCGTCAGCGGCCCCACGTCTACCGGAACCTGTTCATGGGCACCTGGATCTGCGATCAGGAAGGCACCCGGGCCAACCCCGGTCCGGAACACGCCCGCACCGTCTACCGCACGCACCTCGACGCGGTGCAGGCCGCCGTCGACATCGAATCCGCTCTGGTCGCCGCGTGACCGGCGAAGACGACGATTTCCCGAGTAGCCAGATGATTTTGCACAAGTGCACCGAGACCGAACTCGACGACCGAGCCCGACGCGCCGAGCACCACATGAACATCGCCCTCGAATCCCGGCGCTGGAACCTCGCCCAGCGCTACCGCGAGGAGATGCGTGCCGTGGCCGCGGAATGCGCCCGGCGAGACAAGAAGGCCTGAACGCACTGACCTGGTGCCCGCGTCACCAGGTCACCGGCAACTCCACCAGCGTGCTGGTCGTCCTCGACGGGCACGGCCCGCCGCAGGGCTGGGAACCGGGGGAGCAGCGGCGCGAACACCGTCCGCAGCTCGATCCGGGCCAGCGGCGCGCCGATGCTGTGCCACGGGCCGTGGGCGAACGCCACGTGCGGATTGCGCGCGCGAGTTACGCCGAAGGCCGTGTCGTCGAAGTTGGCGAGCGTCGTGTCGACAGCACCGCCTCCCCGTCGTGGATCGTGACGCCGCCGATCTCGAAGTCTTCGCGGGCGTAGCGCGAGCCGGCATCAGCCGGATGATCCTGTAGCGGCACTTCGAGTCCAAGACCGACCTGTACCGCGCCGTGCTGGAGCGCGCGATGGCCAGGCCGCCCACGGCCGCCGACGTGGAGGTCGGCCGGGCGAGCGCACACGCGCTGCTCCGGTGGGCCGATGCCGAGCCCGCCGGACTCCGGCTGCCGTTCCGCCACGCCGCCAGGGAACCGGAATTCCGCGCGGAGGTCGACGTTCGCGCGGCCATGGTGGACGAGGTGCGCATGCGGCTGACCGGAGAGATCGCCGCCGAGCCGTTTGCAGACTGGGCCGCGCAGCTGGCCACCGCCGTGTGCCTGGAGGCCATCATGGCCTGGCTGGACGCCGGACGCCCCGAGCCGACCGAGATCGCGGACCGGATCGACCGGGCGGTCGAGGCCGCGATCCAGGCGCCCAGGTAAGCCGGAAGGCCCCGAACAAAAGGAAAACCGCCTTCGCCGCACATAAAGTCCTAAGTAGATGATTTCTGGCGGGTGCGGGTGCGGGTGCGGGTGCGGGTGCGGGCTGAGGGTGCGTCTCAGAAGGCCCGGGGCAGGCTTCGTCCCGAATGCGCCGGACGGCTGACGAACGCCGTTTTCGCGCGAAAAACGTCGTCTCGCCCTCACACGGAACGCCGTTTTCGCGCGAAAACGGCGCCCTGCGGTCCAGGCGTCAGGCCTCAAAGGTGCCCGCGTCCCGTCCTGAAACGGCGCCTAAGTCTGAGCCCAGCGGTGCGTCAGCCGGATGAGGGCTCGGGCTGCCGCGCTGAGGTAGGCGTTCTCGCGGCGCAGGATGCTGACGGTGCGGCTGGGGAGACCGGGGTCGAGCGGAATCGGGTGCAGGTGGGCGTGTTCCCGCGTGATGGCATCCGGCAGCACGGTCGCCAGCGCGGTGCGTTGGATGATCTCGGTCAGCGCCGTGATCGTGTTGGTCTCGACCGCGATCGGCATCTGCGCCCGGTGCTGCGCGAAGTAGGCGTCGATGTGGCCCCTGGTGGCGAAGTCCTGGCTGAGCAGGGCTAGCTGGAGCTGCGCCGCTTCGGCGACCGGCAGCGGCCGGGTTCGCCCGGCGTGCGGATGGCCGGGGCCCACGACGAGGCTGAGGGATTCGGCGAACAGCGCGGTGCTCTCGATGCCCGGCAGGTGCGCGCCGGCGAAGGCGATGCCGAGGTCGAGTTCGTCGGCGAGCAGGGCGGCTTCGATCCGGTCCTGCGTCATCTCCCGGACGTCCAGCCGGATTCCCGGGTGTCGGTCGTGGAATTCGCCCGCGAGCGGCCCGATCAGGTAGGCCGTGAAGGTCGGCGTCATCGCCAGGCGCAGGTGGCCGCGGGTGAGGTCCTGGACGTCCAGAACCGCGCGCCGGCCCGCGGCCAGGTCGCGCAGCGCCCGCCGGGCGTGGTCGGCGTAGGTCGCGCCCGCGTCGGTCAGCCGCACGGTGCGGCCCGTGCGGTCGAGCAGTTGCACGCCCAGCGACTTCTCCAGCTGTTTGATCTGCTGGGACAGCGTCGGCTGGGAGATGTGCAGGTCCTCGGCGGCGCGGGTGAAGTTGGCGTGCTCGGCGACCGCGAGCAGGTAGCGCAGATGGCGCAGCTCAAGGGGCATGCCAACGACTATAGATGAGAACAATCGTGATCATGTGAATTGCGACTTGGACACTATTGTCCCAGCTGGTGCACGGTTGTGTGGTCGGTCCCCGAAGAAGTCCGGAAGGAGAGTGGGCATGCACCACCTCGCCGAGGGAATCCACCGCTTCCAGGAAGAGGTCTTCCCGGTCAAGGCGGACCTGTTCGCCCGCCTTGGTGCCGTCCATCGGCCGAGAACGCTGTTCATCGGCTGCTCGGACGCGCGAGTTGTCCCCGAGCTGATCACCCAGCAGGAGCCGGGCGAGCTGTTCGTCATCAGGACCGCGGGCAACCTGGTGCCCGCCTACGCCCCGGGCGCGGACGGCGTCACCGCGAGCATCGAGTACGCCGTCGCAGTCCTGGGCGTGTCCGACATCGTCGTGTGCGGGCACTCCGCCTGCGGCGCGATGACGGCCATCGCCGAGGGCCACGACCTGACCGGCATGCCCGCCATCGCCGACTGGCTGCGCCACGCGGACTCCGCCTCCGGCCGCACCGCACCCGGTGATCGCGATGCGGTGGGCGCGCTGGTCCGCGACAACGTCGCCGCGCAACTGGCGAACCTCGCCACGCATCCGTCGGTGGCGCGGGCCCTCGCGAAGGGCACCGTGCGAATGCACGGCTGGATCTTCGACATCCCGACCGGCACCGTCGACGAGCTCGACGCGGGCGACCCCCGACCCCAAGTCGCCTGACCCGGTCCCACGCCCCCCAAAAAATGCCGCCGCAGCGCGCGGCGGCCAGCCGAAAGGAAACACATCCCATGCCGCACGCCCAGTTCGACCCCACCGCCCGCCAGGCCGTGGCCGTGGCCGCCGTGGAGGCCAAGACCCGCAAGAACCTGACCTGGCAGCAGATCGCCGAGGCCGCCGGCCTGTCGCCGGCCTTCGTCACGGCCGCCGTCCTCGGCCAGCACGCCCTGCCTGCGGCGTCGGCCAAGGCCGTCACCGAACTGCTGGGCCTCGACGACGACGCCGAGATGCTGCTGCAGACCATCCCGACCCGCGGCTCCATCGACGGCGGTATCCCGACCGACCCGACCATCTACCGCTTCTACGAGATGCTCCAGGTCTACGGCACCACGCTGAAGGCCCTGGTCCACGAGCAGTTCGGCGACGGCATCATCAGCGCCATCAACTTCCGGCTGGACGTCAAGAAGGTCACCGACCCCGAGGGCGGCGAGCGTGCGGTGATCACCCTCGACGGCAAGTACCTGCCGACCAAGCCGTTCTGAGGCGGACCCGAACCAGCGCAACCGGAGTAAGGAATCCCGTGGACTTCGCACAACGCACCATCGACCTCGCGCGGCAGAACGTCGCCGAGGGCGGCCGCCCGTTCGCGACGGTGATCGTCAAGGACGGCCAGATCGTCGCGGAAAGCCCCAACAAGGTGGCCCAGACCGGCGACCCCACCGCGCACGCCGAGATCCTCGCCATCCGCGAGGCCTGCACGAAGCTCGGCACCGAGCACCTGACCGGCGCCACCATCTACGTCCTGGCGCACCCGTGCCCGATGTGCCTGGGGTCGCTGTACTACTGCAGTCCCGACGAGGTTGTCTTCCTCACCACCCGTGACGACTACGAGCCGCACTACGTGGACGACCGCAAGTACTTCGAGCTGGCTACGTTCTACGGCGAGTTCGCCAAGAACTGGGACGAGCGCCGCCTGCCGATGACCTACGACCCGCGCGACGCCGCCGTCGACGTCTACCGGGAATGGCAGGCGCGCAACGGCGGGGAGCGCCGCGTCGCCGGAGCCCCGACCGCGTGATCGCGGCGGCTCGGCCGGCCCGGCGCCGGGCCGGCCGAGCCGCCGCCGATGTCCTGCCCGGTCCGCCGGGGATCGGGAGCTTGTTCCCGGTCACCGGGGAGGACAGGACCACCGAGGTGGTAGCGCGTTCATCGACCCGGGGATCTCCTCCAGGCGGCCGACGTCCGGCACCGCCACCTTGAAGATCCAGCAGTCGTCGCCGACCACGTGGTGCGACTCCAGGACTTCCGGGATCTCCGTCAGCCGGTCGATCGATCCGTCGCCCGCCACGCGGACGTCCTGCGCGAGCAGTGGGACGGTGCCCGCGGCTGGTGAGACTGCGGATGCGCCGCCCGACCCCCGCCGGCGGCGCCGGTGCTCTCGTCAGGGGCGTCGCTGGCGGCGGTCGGCCTCCTTCTCCTTGATGCGCGCCGTTTCCTTACGGACCTCCGCCTGGGTGGCGCGCTCCTGCTGGAGCCACTCGGGGTCGTCCGCCTTCAACGCCTCGATCTGCTCCGTGGTGAGCGCCTCGGTGACCCCGCCGCGCGCGAGGCCGCCGATGGAGACGCCCAGCTTCGCCGCGACGACCTGCCGCGGGTGGGGCCCGTTGCGGCGCAGCTCGCGCAGCCACTCCGGCGGGCTGGTCTGCAGGGTGTTCAACTCGTCGCGCGAGACGACACCCTCCTGGAACTCCGCGGGGGTGGCCTGGAGGTACACGTTCAGCTTCTTCGCCGCGGTCGCGGGCTTCATCGTCTGGGGGGTCTTCTGCGACGTCATGTTCTCAAGGGTATCGACCGGGTGCGCACTACCTGCGACGACGCCCGGTAGCCTGGCCACGTGACAGGCTCGGACGGACAACCCTCGTTCACGCTCGCTTACGTACCGGGGGTGACGCCCGGCAAGTGGGCGCGGACCTGGCACGAGCGGTCGCCCGAGGTCCCGCTGCACCTCGTGCAGGTGACCGCCGCCGAAGCCGTCGGCCTGGTGCGGGCCGGTGACGCCGACGCGGTCCTCCTCCGGCTGCCGACGGACCGGGAGGGCCTGCACGCGATCCCGCTCTACACCGAGACGACGGTGGTCGTGGTGCCGAAGGACCACGTCGCGACCACGGTCGAGGAGGTGTCCGTCGACGACCTCGCCGACGAGCTCGTGCTGCACCCGCTCGACGACACCCTCGACTGGGAGCGGCCGCCCGGCCGCCCGGCGATGGAGCGCCCGGCCACGACCGCGGACGCCATCCAGCTGGTGGCCGCCGGCGTGGGGCTGCTCATCGTCCCGCAGTCGCTCGCCCGGCTGCACCACCGCCGGGACCTCACCTACCGGCCGATCGCCGGCGTGCCGCAGTCGCGCGTCGCGCTGTCGTGGCTGGAGGACGAGACCACCGACCTGATGGAGCAGTTCATCGGGATCGTCCGCGGTCGGACCGTCAACAGCACGCGCGGACGCCCACCGGCTCCGGCGCAGGCGAAGCGCAAGCGCCCCGAAGGCGACGGCAAGAAGGCCACCACCCGCAAGCCGACCGGTGGCAACCGGCAGCCGCGTTCCGGCGCGCCAAAGGGCGCGAAGCGCGGGAAGCCCCGCCGCCGCTCGTAAGTGCTCCGTCTACTGAGGACTCGACGGGCGGGTCTGGGTGACGCGCCACAGCCGTCGGGGTAGTTCGCCCTCTTCGAACGCGTGGACCTCGTCGAGGCGCCAGCCGGTGGCGAGGTCGTCCACGAGGGCCCGGTCGAAGAAGTGCACCGCGAAACCGCCGTGCTCGTAGATGTCGTCGCCATGCGAGATTCCGGCGCCCCAGTGCGCGTCGCCGGTGTGGCGGACGGTGTAGACGAGGGTGCCGCCGGGCCGCAGGACCCGCGCGATCTCGCCGACCAGTGCACGAATGTCCGCTGTGGACAGTGCCATGCACAGCAGCATGTGCGCGAACACGGCGTCGACGCTGCCATCCGCCAGCGGCAGCGGCTCGCGCGCATCGTGGACGGCGGTGGTGACCCGCTCGGCGAGCCCCTCCCGTTCGGCGTCCTGGGCCAGCTGCTGCAGGCCGACGGGGCTGAAGTCGGTGGCGTGCACGGTGAAACCGGCGCGCGCGAAGTGCATGGCGTCGCGCCCGTGACCGGCGCCGAGTTCGAGCACGGAACGCGCGCCGCGGGCGCGGAACAGCTCGGCGGCGTAGCGGGCGGGTTCCGAGGGCATGTCCCCGTACATGTGGGGGTGGTCCTGGTAGGCCGCTTGCCAGTGCTGCTGCTGGGCCGAGCCCAGATTCGGGGACATCGCTGCTTCACCTTTTGCGACTAGCGTTGCCCTCGAATTCTACGAGCCCCGGGAGTTCGCCGGACCCGCGGCAGGGCGGGGCAAGCCCGTGCCGCGGGCCCGGCGAGGCCGCCGTCAGCGCGATGCCGGGAGGCGGCCCGCGATGGCGTCGTCGAGCAGCGCGTCGACCGTTTCCCGGGCGCACGTCCGGTTGGCGCCGATGCCGCCGCTGGGTCCGCGCTTGATCCAGCCCACGACGTAGGTCCCTGGCCGACCGTCCACCCGGCCGTCCGCGTGCGGGATGGTGCCGGTGGCCTCGTCGAAGGGCAGGCCGGGCAGCTCCGTGCCCCGGTAGCCGATCGCCCGCACGACCTGACCGGCGGTGATCTCCGCGTCGCCGGTGCGACCCGTGACGCGCAGCGCGCGCACCTGCGTGTCACCGCTGATCTCCACTGGTGCGGAGTTGAAGCGGAGCACGATGCGGCGGCGCCCGTGCCGGGGCGGCGCGGACCAGTCGACGGCCTCGCGCGCGAGCCCCCGGAGCAGGCTCGCCTTGCCGTCGACGGGTGCCGCCTCGATGGCCGCCTCGATCTGCGCGTCGTGGCCGTCCACGACGAGTTCGACGTCGTCGAGCTGGGTGAGCGCGAGCAGCTCCGGCGTCGTGTACGCGGCGGATTCGGGGCCGCGGCGGCCGAGGAGCACGACCTCGCGGACCTTGCTCGACCGGAGCTGCGCCAGCGCGGCGGGGGAGATGGTGGTGCCTTCCAGGGCCGCCGGATCCGCGGTCAGGATCCTGGCCACGTCGAGCGCGACGTTGCCGTTGCCCACCACGACCACCCGCTCCGCCGAGAGGTCGATCGCGTCGGCCGGGACGTCCGGGTGCCTGTTGTACCAGCCCACGAGGGTGGTGGCGGCGACGCTGCCGGGCAGGTCCTCGCCGGGGATGTCGAGCCGGCGCGCCGAGGAGGCGCCGACGGCGTAGATCACCGCGTCGTGCCGGGCGGCGAGCTCGTCGGCCGTGACGTCCCTGCCGACCTCGACGCCCAGCCGCAGCCGCAGTCGCGGGTGGGTGTGGAAGCGGCCGAAGGTCTCGCCGATCTTCTTCGTCGACGGGTGGTCGGGTGCGACGCCGTAACGCACGAGCCCGCCCGCGACGGGCAGCCGGTCGATCAGCGTGACCCGGGAGTTGGTGCGCAGGAGCAGGTCCTCCACCGCGTACATGCCCGCGGGGCCGGTGCCCACGACCGCGACGTCCAGCGGCGCGAAGTCACTGGGGATGGCGCGGCCGAACACCGGCGGCCCCCAGTGGTGGAAGTTCGGCGCCGGATCGGTCGTCTCCGCGGTGGGCTCCACGCCCGCGTAGTAGGCGGCGTTGACCTCGGCGTACGCCTGCAGCGGCGCGGTCAGGTGTTCCACCGGGAAGATCGCCTCGACCGGGCAGGCATCGGCGCAGGCGCCGCAGTCGATGCAGGAGGCGGGGTCGATGTAGAGCATCTCGGTGGTGCCGAAGTCCGGCTCGTCCGGCGTCGGGTGGATGCAGTTGACCGGGCAGACCTTCACGCAGGTCGCGTCGTTGCAGCAGGTCTGGGTGATCGCGTACGCCATGGGCTCAGATCAGGTTCGCGCGCTTGTAGAACCACTGCGAGGCCTTGGTGAGCAGGCCGGCGGAGTTGAGGAACTCCATCAGGCCGGCGCAGCTGGAGCGCAGCATGGACTTGTGGTGCTCGTTCGCCTTCGCCTCGCGGATGGCCCGCTTCGGGTCGAGCCCGGCGTTCTCGTACACCTTGCGGTTCCACATGCTGGTGACGATGAAGTACGACGCGCCGGCGACCACGACCGCGGTGATCTGCCGCCGCAGCCGGCCCGCGCCCGCCAGCCGGGTCTTGGTCTCCTCGCGGGCGAACTTCATGTGCCGCGATTCCTCGACGACGTGGATGTTGTTCACCGTCCGGACGAACGGCACGACCCGCTCGTCGCGCATCCAGTCCCGCTGCATGACGTCCAGGACCTCCTCGGCGACCAGGATCGCCGCGTAGGCGGCCTCGCCGAAGGCGACGGTCTTGAACACGCGGCCGAGCTCCACCACCAACCGGGTCGGCCGGTACGCCGGGGCGCGCAGCTTCGCGGCGCCGCGCGCGAACATGATCGAGTGCCGGCACTCGTCGGCGATCTCGGTGAGCGCCCACTGGAAGGCGGGGTCGGTCGGGTCCTTCGCGTAGAAGTCCCGCAGCACCATCTGCTGCAGGATCATCTCGAACCAGATGCCGGTGCTCGCTACCGACGCGGCCTCCTGGCGCGTCAGCTCGCGCTGCTGCTCCGGCGTCATCTCCTGCCAGTAGGACGTGCCGTACAGCGTGCTCCACTCGGGGCTCGTGCCGTGGTAGCTCGTGTCCAGCGGCGTCTCCCAGTCCACCTTCTGGACCGGGTCGTAGGAGAGGATCTCCGAGGAGCGCAGCAGCCGGTCCGCGAACTCGGCGCGGTCGGACTGCGGCGGCGTTCCGTGGTCCCGGGCGATGCTGCCGGTCATGGGCGCTCCCTGCGACGGTGACGGCGGTGTCTCGCGTTACCCGGGCAATACCTGATACCGCGAGTAACAGGTATCAGGATCGATGACATTAACGACTGTGTCAATGAGTATTGCAATGATTTGGCGGCGGTGCCCGTCCCGGGCCCCGGTCGCGGTGGGCTGATTGGATGTCCCTCGTGGACATCCTGTTGCTTCATTCCGCGTTCGGCCTGCGACCCGCCGTGCACGCCGCCGCCGAACGGCTGCGCGTGGCCGGTCACGAGGTGCACGTCCCCGACCTGTTCGACGGTCGGACCGCGGAGACGGTCGAGGACGGCATGCGCATCACGGAGGAGATCGGCCGGGACGAGCTGCTGCGCCGCGCCGTGCAGGCGGCGGCCCCGCTCAGCGACAAGGGCCTGGTGTACGCCGGGTTGTCGTTGGGCGCGGCCATCTCGCAGAACCTCGCGCTGGCCGACGAGAAGGCCCGTGGCCTGCTGCTCCTGCACGGCACCTCGGACATCGCCGAGAACGCGGCCGTCGACGACCTGCCCGTGCAGCTGCACGTCGCCGACCCCGACCCGTTCGAGACGGCCGACTGGCTGAACTCCTGGTACCTGCAGATGCGGCGCGCCGGGGCGGACGTCGAGATCTTCCAGTACCCGGGCGCCGGGCACCTGTTCACCGACCCGGAGCTGCCGGACTACGACGCACAGGCCACCACGGAGGCGTGGTCGGTCGCGCTCGCGTTCCTCGAATCGCTCTGAATCGGGCTGCTATGAGCCTGTTTGGGATGTGGTGGTGCGGCGTCGTGGTAGGGCGGCTTGTGCCTTCAATGCGGTGAAGCGAATGGCCTGTTCGCCTCGTCTATCGGGACGAATGGGCCGTTCACCTCGCACCAGCCAACGGAGGAGCCACCACTACGCAAACGAGTTCTCGAACAGCCCCTATAACAAGCTCTAACCCCGGCCCCAGGCCTCGTTGACGGCGTCGACGATGTGTTGATAGCCGGTGCAGCGGCAGATGTTCCCGGACAGCAGCTCGCGGACGGCCGCGTCGTCGGGGTGCTCGCCGGGGTCGGCCGCGGACAGCGTCGTGATGAACCCCGGCGTGCAGAAACCGCACTGGAGCCCGTGGCAGTCCTTGAACGCCTGCTGCATCGGGCTCAAGCCACCGTCAGGGGTGAGGCCTTCCACCGTGGTCACCTCGGCGCCGTCGGCCTGCACGGTGAGCGTGATGCACGAACGCGCGGGCTCGCCGTCGATGAGGACCGTGCACGCGCCGCAGATGCCGTGCTCGCAGCCGGCGTGGGTGCCGGTGTGGCCGAGGTCGTCGCGCAGGAAGTCCACCAGCAGGCGGCGCACCGGCACGAGGCGGCGGACCTCGCGACCGTTGACGGTGAGCGCGATCTCGCGGTTCGCGGCCGGGACGTCAGTCATGCGCCACCTGCTCCAGGGCTCGCTGTGCCGCCGCGCGCAGTGCGGCGCGACGAGTTTCCGGATCGGCGTGGAGGTCGTCGGGCGGCGTGGCGGAATCGGCGGCGGCGCGTGCCGCGGCACCGATCGCATCGCCGTCGAGCGCCCGCCCACGCAGGACCTCTTCGGCCTCGGGCAGCCGCCGCACCGTGCCGCCGATGCCGAGACCGGCCAGTCGTGCGCGGGTCACGGTGCCGCCGTCGAATTCCAGGGCCGCGGCCACACCGGCGATGGCGAAATCCCCGGCCCGGCGGGCGATCTCGGCGAAGCCGTGGCGGGCGTCGCGGATCGGCAGCCGAACCTCGGTGAGGATCTCGTCGGCGGCCAGCGAGGTCTGGTACGGCGCGACGAACAGCTCGGCGGCGGCAACGGTGCGCCGGCCGTCGGTGCCCGTCACCACGATCTCGGCGTCCAGGGCGCACGCGGCCGCGCACAGCTCCGCCGCCGGATCCGCGTGCGCCAGAGAACCGCCGATGGTGCCGCGGGAGCGGATCTGGTGGTGGCCGACGTGGCGCAGCGCTTGCCCGAGCAACGGGCAGACCTGCCGCACCAGCGGCGAGGTCTCGGCGGCACGCTGCCGCACGCCCGCCCCGATGACCAGGACGCCGTCGTCGCGGCGCAGTTCGGTCAGCTCGGGCAGGCGGCCGATGTCGACCAGGACGCTCGGGCGGGCGAGCCGGAAGTTCATCATCGGCAGCAGGCTCTGCCCGCCGGCGAGGGCCTTCGCGTCCTCGTCGGCGGCGAGCAGCCGCACCGCTTCGCCGAGGCTGCCGGGGCGGACGTAGTCGAACGGCGGCGGCTTCACGATGCGGCCTCCTCGATCAGCCGCCGCACCACCGAGGGCGTCAGCGGCGTGGTGTCGATGTCGGCCACCCCGAGCGGTTCCAGGGCGTGCTCCACGGCGCGCACGATCGCGGCCGGCGGGCCGATGATGCCCGCCTCGCCGACGCCCTTGATCCCGAACGGGGTTTCGGGTGCCGGGCTGCACATCTCCTCGGTCGCGATGTCGGGGATCTCGCAGGCGGTGGGCAACAGGTACTCCATGAACGTGGTGGCCAGCGGCTGGCCGTCCTCGTAGGGCAGCTGCTCGTAGAGCGTGCCGCCGATGCCCTGCGCGACGCCGCCGTGGATCTGCCCGGCGACGGTCAGCGGGTTGATCACGCGCCCGCAGTCGTGCACGACCGCGTACCGCACCACCCGCACCTCGCCGGTGGCGGGATCGACCGCGACGACCGCGGCGTGCGAGGCGTTGGTGTAGGTGGTCGAGGCGTTCATCTTCCCGTCGGGACGCGGCACGTGGTCCATCCCGGGCGGCTCGTAGCTGGCGCGCGCGTCGAGCCCGGGTGCCACGCCCGGCGGCAGCTCGAAGGTGCGGGTCAGCGCCACCCGAGCCACTCGCGCCCAGGGCACCGAGCTGCCGGGGCTGCCGCGCACCTGGAATCCGCCGTCGGCGAGCTCCAGGTCTTCCGGCGCGGCTTCCAGCAGGTGCGCGGCGATCTCGGTTCCCTTGCGCCGCAACACTTCCGCCGCCTGCGCGATCGCGCCGCCGGCGACGACGGCGCCGCGGCTGGCCCAGCTGCCCAGGCCGAACGGGGCGGTGTCGGTGTCGCCCATCACGACCCGCACCTGCTCGATCGGCAGGGCTAGCTCCTCGGCGACGAGGGTGGCGACCGTGGTGTGCGCGCCCTGGCCCATGGCCGAGACGCCCACCGCAGCGGTGACGCCGCCGTCGGCGTCGAAGCGCACGTCCGCGGAATCCTGCCCGCTCCAGGTGCCGGTGATCGAGAACGCGCTGGCGGCAACGCCTTCGATGTAGGTGGCGTAGCCGACGCCGAGGCGCGTGCCGGGCTCGGCGCGTTCCCGTTCGGCGGCAAGCAACCGCTCGCCGATCTCGACGGCGCGGTCGAAGGCCGCGCGATGGCTGCCGGAGTCCAGCCGCGCACCTGCGGCGGTCTCGTAGGGGAGCTCGTGCGGCTCGAGGATCATCCGGCGGCGCAGCTCGACCGGATCGATACCCAGTTCGCGGCCGATCTTGTCGACCAGCCGCTCGATGGCGAAGGTGCCCTCCGGCATGCCGAAACCGCGATAGGCGCCGAGCGGCGTCTTGTTGGTGACCACGCCCTGCACCGCCACGCACTGGTGCGGAATCCGGTACGGCCCGCACAGCGATCCGACGGCGACCAGGCTGGGGCCGAACCCGCCGGGGAACACCTCGCCGGAACCCAGATCGGTGCGGACCCGGCCACGCAGCGCCGCGATGGTGCCGTCGTCGCGGACGGCGGCGGACAGCTCGATGCGCATGTCGCGGGCGTGGCAGGCGGTGATCAGGTGTTCGTGGCGGTCTTCGAGCCAGCGCACCGGGCGGCGCAGCCGCATCGCCAGCCACGGGATCACGTAGTCCTCGGGGTAGACCTCGTTCTTCTGCCCGAATCCGCCGCCGACGTCGGGCGTGATCACCCGGATGTCGCGTTCCGCCAGGTCCAACACTCGGGAGAGCATCGACCGCACGATGAAGGCGGCCTGGGTGGAGGTCCACACCGTCAGCCGGTCGTCGCGGTACTCGGCGACGACGCCGCGGGGTTCCATGGGCACGGCGGCGTGGCGATGCGTGGTGTAAGTGCCGCTGATCGTGCGCAGCCGCTCGAACGCCTCGTCCACGGCGGGATTCTCCGGGGCGGGCATCGACAGCAGGAGGTTGTCGCCCCACTCCGGGTAGAGCAGCGGTGCGTCCTCAGCGAGGGCGTCCTCGGCGGTGTCGACGGCGGGCAGCGGTTCGAGGTCGGCGTCGACCAGTTCGGCGGCGTCCTCGGCGAGATAGCGGTCGTCGGCGACGACCACCGCCAGCGGGCAGCCGACGAAGCGCACCCGGTCGCGCGCCAACGGGAAGTGCTGCACGCCGCGCACCCACGGCATCAGGTCCGGAACGGCGCGAACGTCGAGATCCGCACCGGAGAACGCCGCGTGCACCCCAGGGGAATCCAGCGCGGCCGCAGTGTCGACACCGCGCACCCGCGCATGCGGCACGTCGCTGCGGACGAACGCGGCCTCGACCATGCCGGGCAGGACGACGTCGGCGATGTACCGGCCGCGCCCGGTGACCAAGCGGTCGTCCTCGATGCGGGGGACCCGGACGCCGAGCAGCGTCGGGCGCATGCTCTGTTCCGGTTGCACCATCGGGCCTCCCGACCGCCGAGTGCGCCGCAGCCCGGTGGCGGTGGCGATCCCTCGGGTAGCGTGCGGCAGCCCCGGCGCGCGCGCAATCCTCCGGAAGTTGGCTCTGAAGGCTTCGGGTAGAGATATCCGCAGGTCACGGGTCGTGAGTGGTTTGGAGCGCCATGGCACTCCAAACCACTCACGAGCTCTGACCAGGCTTCTGCGTGCTTAGCCCTTCAAGGTGCCGAGGAACCGCGCGAAGGAGCCGGAGTCGAAGACGAGCACCGGGCCATCGGGATCCTTAGAGTCCCGAACACCGACGACAGCCGACTGAACAGCAACCTCGACGCACGCAGCGCCGTTGGAACCACTACGGCTGCTCTTGCGCCATGCCACTTCGATGCACTGGCCGCCGTTGGAGCCGCTGTAGCTGCTCTTGCGCCAAGTTGCGCCGGTGAAATCCGGGGTAGGCATTGTTACCCCTCCTGGTCACTCACTGGTGTGTCGTTGCCACCTTATAGATGAGGTCCCGGGATTCCGAGGGCGGGAGAGCGGCCGCTCTGAGGCGTCCGTAGACGACGCTGTAGCGCGTGTACTCGTCTGGTTCCCAGAGGTAGGTCGCGCCGAGAACGTCTTCCAGGTAAACAGCCGACAGTTCCTGCTGGGAGAGTTGGAAGAGCGTGAAGGAGGAGAGAACCGTTATCCGGCTTGCTGCTTCGAACGGCATTACTCGAAGCTCGACCTTGGGCTGCTCCGAGAGATCGAGCAAATGATGCAGCTGGGCACGCATGATCTCCCTGCTGCCCTGAACCCGTCGAAGTGCGGCTTCGCTGACCACCATGTCCAAGATCTGTAGCTTGCTTGCCTTCTGCAGGATCGCTTGGCGCTGCATGCGGGTTTGAACCTGGCTCTCGATCAACCGAGGATCTGCGGCAGGTTCCCAGTTTCGGATCGTCGAGCGAGCGTAGTCCTCCGTCTGCAGCAACCCCGTGACAGTCTCGAGTTCGTAGTTGTGAATTTCCGATGCGTCGCTTTCCAGCGCCAGGAAACGCTGGAACCAGTCTGGTACGGCGTCGCGGTACATGGTTCGGCGACGACTGCGTTTCGGGACCTGCGCTGCGAGTCCCACCAGGTACTTCCGGCGTTTCGCTGGTGTGCCGTAGAGGTCGGCCAGCTTCTCGACTTCTTCTGGCGTGGCGGCCTGCTTGCCGTTCTCGATCTTGCTGATCTTGGGTACCGCGCCGCCCAGGGCCTCTGCTGCTTCGGCTGCTGTGTGACCTGCGTTCTCGCGCAAGCGGCGCAACTCGATCCCGATCTGGATCTTGAGCACCTTCGAGTCCGGGGGCATCGCCATGTTGCTCATCTTGGCACCCCGCTGCACCCAAATCGGCTACCGGAAGATCGATCACCTGGATCAGCGACTGTTAAGGAGCAAGTTTCTCGCTAACCTTCTTGCAGGTTGATCGGCAGATGGGAGTCGGGATGTTGGAGCGGCGTTTTTCGTTGGGCCCTTGGGGTGAGGACGAGCTTCCGGCCGTGCTGGAGGACCTGGCCGGGGCTCACCAGCCGAGGAAGTTCGCGTTGTGCGAAGTCGCGCGCGATGGTGATGGGGTCACCGACGCGCGGATCTACCTGTGGGGCCTGGACTTTCGCCGTGCTCCCGGCGCCGACGGTCCGGGCGCGGTGTTCGTCAGCCCGCACGGCTGGACCGGCAACTCCGACTCCGCCGAAGGCGCGCTGGAATGCTTCTCGTTGATCCGAGACCTCCGCCTCGTCTGGCTCTGAAGGGGTGGGTGTGGGCCGTGAGTCTGTGGCGCGCCAAAAGGCTCGCGGCCCCGCTCGCCGGTCAGCGGCAGGTAGCGGGAAGTGCTGCACGTCGCGCACCCACGGCATCAGGTCCGGAATGGCGCGAACGTCGAGGCCCGCGCCGCTGCGGGTTCAGCGTTGCGTTGCAGTTGCCGCACCGCTCGGCGTTTTCTTCGCGGCGCCGATGGCGAGTGCCAGCAGCGCCAATGCGCTCAGTCCGAGGACTGCCGCGACGGCCGGCAGCAGTCCGGCCCCCAGGCTGCTCAGGGTCAACCCTCCGATGGCTCCGCCCAACGAGACTCCGAGGTACGTGCCCGACGTGTTGAGCGCCAATGCCTGCGGTGCGGCCGGTCCGGCGAGCAGGTGGAGGCGCGCTTGGATCGCCGGGGAATTCCAGAAGGCCATGCCGCCCCAGACCGTTCCCACCACGAGGAGGACGGAAAACGGTACAGGGCGGGCGAACCAGAGCACGCCCAAGAGCACCATGATGCCGGTGAAGGTGCCGATCCCGGCGACCAGCGTGCGGTCCGAACCCCACCGGTCGGTGGCCTTCCCGCCTGCCCAGATGCAGACGATGCCGGCCAACCCGGACGAGCTGAAGGAGAGCGCGCGCTGATCGACGCCGGCGTTGCTCACCGCGTCGAGGTAGGGGGCCGTGTAGGTGAGCATCATCATCGATCCGGTCATGAGCGCGCAGTTCGCCATGAGCCCGAGCGATACCGGCGCGCTGGCGAGAGCGCGCAACTGTTCGGGGATGCTCGGCACGTCGCCGGCCTCGCCGCGCTCGCGAGGCAGGGTTGCGAGCAAGAATGCCAGCGCCGCGGCTCCGGCCACCGCCATCGAGACGAATGTCGTTCGCCAGCCCCAATGGCCGCCGATCCAGGTGCCGATCGGGACGCCGGCCGCGATCGAGCCCGTGACGCCGAGCGCCACAACTGCGACGTACCTGCCGATGTGGCTTTCCGGAGCTCGCTCGGCGGCGTAGGCGAACACCGCCGGGGTGGACGCCGCCGCCGCGATCGCCGCCACGACCCGCAGGGTCACCAGCAGGCCGAAGCTGGTTGCGGTGGCCGCCAGGAGGTTCGCCACGACGAAGATCACGAACGAGGTGGTGAACAGGTACCGGCGGGACACCCGGGCCAGGGTGACTCCGGCGATCGGCGCGGCGAGAGCGACGGTGAGGGAGAAGACGGTCACCAGCTGCCCGGCGTGCGCCTCGCTGACACCCAGATCTCGCGCGATCTCCGGAAGAACACCCGCGATCACGTAATCATCGGTGTAGAAGACGAAAGCCGCTGCGAGCAGTGCGAACAGCCACGCGGGCACAACCGATCTCCCTTTGCAGTACGACAATCCCTGACAGTGCGCGTACCAGGTCACTGGATGGTCGGTTCGGTGTCGGCTCGTCGAGAACGCCCCTGGGCACACCGGCCCTGTTCGGCCACCGGGCGGAAGACCGGGATTCGTCGTGCGGAAACGACGAATCCCGGTCGACGCTCAAGCAACTCCCTGACCAGGTCTGCTGGCATTGCCGCACACTATCACAGGTGTGATAGAAGGCTCGGCGGTCAGCGGCCTGCCGGGTAGAGGTACTGCTCGGGCGGGATCGTCGTGCTGTGCGCCCAGGCTTCGAAGAAGCCGTCGAGGTCCTTCCCGGACACTTCCTTCGCCAGCTCCTCGAACTTCGGCCAGGAGGCGTTGCCGCCCGCGTACCTGGTCTGCCACTGCTGGAGGGTGCCGAAGAACGCCTCGTCGCCGATGCTCCGGCGCAGCGCGTGCACCATCAGCGAGCCCTTGTCGTACAAGGCTTGGTGCAGCGGGTTCTCCGGGCCCGGGTCGTACAGCTTCACCGACCAGAAATCCGGATTGTTCCGCTCTTTCTCCACAGTGGATTTGTAGAACGACTTGTCGATGTCGACGCCGTTGTGCTCCTGCCACAGCTGGGGGGAGTACTGGGCGAAGCACTCGGCTATGCAGCCGTCGCGCCAGTCGGTGAACGACACGTTGTCGCCGAACCACTGGTGGGTGTTCTCGTGCAGCAGCGGGTAGTCGAAGATGGCGCCGAAGTACGTCGGCCGGGTCTGGGTTTCCAGTGCGCCCGGGTTCTCCCCGGAGCTCTGGCCGAGCACGATGCTGCCCGCTGAGGAGAACGGGTACTTCCCGAACTTCTCGGCCAGCACGTCCATGATCTCGACGTATTGCTCCTCGGTGGCCGGGTCGATCTGCGTGCCGGGGGAGTAGGCGTTGATGACCGGCGTGCCGTCGGAGAGCTTGGACGTTCGAACGGTGAACTTGTCGATCGCGACCGTCGTCAGGTAGGTCGCGATCGGCTGGTCTTCGTGCCACCGGAAGGTCGCCTTGCCGCCGGCGGTGGTGGTCTCGCCGGGCAGCCCGTTGCCGATCACCGTCCAGCCCTCGGGGACGGTGGCCGTCAGGTGGAACGCGGCCTTGTCGGACGGGTGGTCGTTGGCCGGGTACCACGACGTGGCCGAATGCGGCTCGCCCAACGCGTTGGCGCCGCCGTTGGGGAACGTGTGCCAGCCGCCACCGCCCGGCTGCCCGGAGTACCGGACGCGCACGGCGAACGAAGCACCCGCGGCGATGGGGCTGGCGGGGGTGATCACCAGCTCGTGCTCGCCCGCGCGGCCGAACGACTTCGCGGCGACGCCGTCGACGGACACCTCGGTGACCTGAAATCCGGACAGGTCGAGGTGAAAGTCGTCCAGCTCCGCGCTCGCAGTCGCGGTCACCGTGGTGTCGCCTTCCAGATAGCCCGGCCTGGCCGGGTCGTAGCTGATGCCGACGTCGTAGCGGGTCACGTCGTAGCCGGAGTTCCCGTCGTCCGGGAAGTACGGGTCGCCCAGGCCGCCGCTGCCGGGCTGGGCCGACGCGGTCGCGATGCCCAGCGTCATGACGCCGGCGACGGCGCCTGTCACGAGGAGTCGGTTACGCACCGGCCACGCTCCAGACCGCCTGGATGATGGCGTTCGTGCTGATGACCTCGGCTTCCGGATCGACGTTGTCGATCGTGTCGCAGGCGTCGTGGATGCACGCGCCGATGCCGTTGGTGAACCCGGACACCGGCACCCCGGCCGCGTCGAAGGACTCGTGGTCCGAGCCGCCCACGCCGATGTCGAATGTCGGGATGCCCCGGTCGGCGAAGTGGCGTTCGAACACGTCCGTCGCGGGCGCGCCCGCGTGGATCACCAGCCACTGCCGGTCGCCCTTGGAGCCGGTCATGTCGAAGTTGAGGTACACCGCGATCTTCGCCAGCTCCTCGGGCGTGCGCGCCGCCACGTACTTCGCGGAGCCGATCAGCCCTGGCTCCTCCGCGCCCCACCAGGCGAACCGGAGGTGCTTGGCCGGGGCCAGATGCGCCTCGCTCACGGCCAGCGCGGTGGCCAGGATCGCGGCCGAACCGGTGGCGTTGTCGCTGATCCCCGGGCCGGCGGGCACGCTGTCGAGGTGGGCGCCCAGGAGCACCACCTGGTTCTCGTCGCCGCCCGGCCAGTCCGCGATCAGGTTGTAGCCCTTGGCGCCGTCGTGCTCGAACTCCTCGACGGAGGTCCGGAAACCCGCTGCGTCGAGCCGTTCCTTCACGTAGTCCAGGGATTCCTGGTACCCGCGGGTGCCGTGCGCCCGGTTGCCGCCGTTGCGGTCCGCGATCCGCTGGAACTCCTGCAGGTGCGGCAGGACGTCGGCGGTGGACACGACGGGAGTTTCGGCGGCGTGCGCGGCGGGTGCCCAGGTCAGTGCGGCACTTGCGGCGAGCACGGCCGCCAGGGTGCGTGATCTCATGCCCTGGAACGGTAGGGACGAGCTGTCAAGAACCTGTTGTGATCGAATGAGATTCCCTTTCGGGACCGATTTCCGGGGCCTGCTCACCGGCCGGCCCCGGAAGGCGTCGATCAGATCAGGATCTGCAGGGGATTTTCGACGGTCTTGGTGAACGCGTCGAGCCACTTGGCCGCCAGGGCGCCGTCCGCGGGCCGGTGGTCTACCGACAGCACCACGTCGATCACCTCGGCGGGCACCACCTGGCCGTCGCGGACCACCGCCTCTTCCCGGACGGCCCCGACCGCCAGGATCGCCGCCTGCGGCGGGTTGATGATGGCGTCGAACTCCGCCACCCCGAACATGCCCAGGTTGGAGATCGTGATCGAGCCGCCCTGCAGTTCCTCGGGGCGGAGCCCGCCGTTCTTGGCTCTGTCGACGTAATCGCGCATCCGCCCGGCGATCGCCGAGACCGACATGTCCTCGACGCCGCGCAGCACGGGCGTCACCAGCCCGCCGCCGGTCGCGACGGCGACGGAGACGTCGACGTGGTGGAACCGGCGGATGGCGTCGGGCAGCCAGATCGCGTTCATCCCCGGCACCGCGGCATGCGCCTTGGCGACCGCCTTGATCAGCAGGTCGTTGACCGAGACCCGCACCGGGCCGGTCGAGTTGACCTGCTCGCGCAGCGCCAGCAGCGCTTCGACCTGGATTCGGGCCCGCAGGTAGAAGTGCGGGGTGGTCTGCTTGCTCTCGGTGAGCCGGGCCGCGATCGCCCTGCGCATCCGGCTGTGCGGAACGTCCTCGTAAGCATCGGAACGCGGTGCGGGCTGCGGGGATTCGGCCTGCTGCGGCGAGGCTTCCGGTGGCTCCTGCCGTCGTGCGGCGATGGCGGCCTCGATGTCGCGGCGCACGATCCGGCCGCCCGGGCCGGTGCCGGTCAGCTCGGCCAGGTCCAGGCCCGCCTCCTTGGCCTGCCGCCGGGCCAGCGGGCTGGCGAAGATCCGGCCGCCGCGGTCGGCGGATTGTGCCGGTGCAGGCCGGGATTCCGGGATCTCCCGCCGAACCGGCTGCTTGGTCTCCGCCGGCCGCGCGACCGCGACACCCAGCTCCGTCAGCAGGGCATCGACGTCTGCGATGTGCTCGCCGTCGGCGCCGAGCACCGCGATCGCGGCCCCGACGGCGACCTCGGAACCCGGCTCGTACAGGGTTTTCAGCAGCACTCCTGCGGAATCGGCGCTGATCTCGACCTCGGCCTTGTCGGTCTCGACCGCGACGAGCGCGTCGCCCTCGGCGAACGCGGCGCCCTCGGTGAGCTGCCAGGTCGACAGCACGACTTCCGCGGTGTCGGCGGCCACCTCGGGCACGCGGAGAAGCTCGGCCATGTTTTACCCCTAAGGAGCGTTTCGAAAGTGGTTTGCGTAGCGGTGCCTGTAGCGGCCCCCCTGCGGGAGTTACGGCCGCCGCCTCGCTGTGGGATCCCCGACTTATGTATGTCCAATACGCGGCGCTGGGGCTGTCCTCGCAGAGAACCCAGCGGGGTGGGCACCGTCTGAGAACCCGCGGCGGTGCAAGGTGAGTCTCACACCGTAAGCGGCTAGCGCCGCTTGGAAAACGGACTGTAGGTGCCTCGGGTCAGCGGCCGGTGATGTTCTTGAGCCGGTCGACGATTTCGTCGGTCTGCGCGATCGCTGCGCGTTCGAGCACCTTGCTGATGCTCGGCGAGGCCTCAGCGCCGTGCACCCGTTGCACCGGCTGGTCGAGCCAGTCGAAGAAGCGGCGCTGGATCTCGTCGGCGAGCCACGCGCCGTAGGAGGTGCCGGGCGGGCCCTGTTCGGCGATGAGCACGTTGTTCGTCTTGCGGATGCTGGCGCCGATGGTCTCCCAGTCGATGCTGGCCCGGTCCAGCCAGCGCAGGTCGATGATCTCGGCGTCGACGGTGCCCAGCCGCTCGACCGCGTCCAGCGCGTACCCGGTCGTCGCCAGGTAGGTCAGCACGGTGATGTCCGAGCCGGTGCGGCGGACCGCGGCCTTGCCGACCGGCAGGCAGTAGTCGAAGTCGTCGACCGGGCCCTCGCCGACCGAGCCGTAGAGGTCGACGTGCTCGATCACCACCACCGGGTCCTTGCACCGCAGGGCGCTGTTCATCAGGCCCACGTAGTCGAACGGCGTGGAGGGCGCGACGATGCGCCAGCCGGGCGCCGTGGCGAAGATCCCGGCGGGATCCATCGAGTGCTGCGAGCCGTAGCCGGTGCCCATCGCGACCTTGCTGCGCAGCACGAGCGGAACGTCGCTGTCGCCGCCGAACATGTGCCGCGCCTTGCCGATCTGGTTGAAGATCTGGTCGGCCGCCACCCACATGAAGTCGGCGTACATCAGCTCGACGACCGGCGTGTAACGCCCGTCGAGGGCGATGCCGCCTGCGAGGCCGGTGAAGGCGTTCTCGCTGATCGGAGTGCCGAGTACCCGGTCCGGGTGCGCCTCGGCCAGTCCTCGCGTGGCCCCGTTGGTGCCGCCCTTGAGCCGGTGCACGTCCTCGCCGAGGACCACCACCGGGTCGACGTCCATGCGCCGGCGCATCACCTCGGAGACCACATCGATGAACTTGCGCCGGTCGGTGCGGCCGGTGAAGGTGTCGCGGTCGGCGATGCGGGCGCCGGTGAACTCGCCGAGGTCACCGCGCACCCCGACGTCCCGGAACGCCGGGTCCGGCCATTCGCCGGGCTTGATCCGCCGCCGGCCGGGCTTGCCCTGCGGATCGGCTTCGAGGATCTCGTCGCCGATCGACGCCATCAGCCGCTTGGCCCGCTCGGTGGCATCCTCGACGTCGTCGGCGCCGAGGATGCCGCGCGCCACCAGCCGCTCGGCGAGCCGGGCCAGCGGGTCGCGGGCCCGCCACTCCTGCTCCTCTGCCTTGGTGCGATAGCCGAACGCGCTGCCCGGGAACGGCCCGTTCTGGTGGAAGTAGCGGTAGACGTCGGCCTCGACGATGGTGGGGCCCGCGCCGGAGCGCATGTGCGCCACGGCTTCGGTCATGGCCATGTGCACGGCCAGCGGATCCATCCCGTCGACCCGCCAGCTCGGGATGTTGAACCCGAGTCCGCGCGCCGACAGGCGGGGCTCGGCCGTCACCTCGTCGACGTGGGTGGACACCGCGTACCGGTTGTTCTCGATGAAGAAGCACACCGGCAGCCGCCATGCCGCGGCGAGGTTCATGGTCTCCAGCACCGAGCCGATGTTGACCGCCCCGTCGCCGAAGTAGGTCACCGACACCGCGTCGGTCCCGGCCTGCTTGGCCGCCCAGGCGAACCCGGCCGCCTGCGGGACTCCGCCGCCGACGATGGCATTGGTGCCCATCGCCCCGGCTTCCTTCCACTGCAGGTGCATCGAGCCGCCGCGGCCGCGGCAGAAGCCGCGCGACAGGCCGCAGATCTCCGCCAGGCTGCGGGACAGCACCTCGGAGACCGCCGGGTCGGTCGGCTGCCGCGGGTCGATGCCCTCCGGCGCGACGTGGCCGAGCGCCTTGGCCAGGAACTGGTGGTGCCCGCGGTGCGATCCGTTGACGAAGTCGCTGCTGGTCAGCGGCAGGATCGAGCCGACGGCCCCGCCTTCCTGCCCGATGCTGGAGTGAGCCGGGCCGTGGATCAGGCCCTGGCCGGCGAGTTCGAGGACGTACTCCTCGAAGGCCCGGATCAGCAGCGTCTGGGCGAACATCGACCGCAGCAGCCGCGGGTCGGCGGCCGCCCAGTCCGGCTCGGTGGTGGTCACCTCGATCCACGGCGATGACGCGGTCAGCTTGCGGTGTTCAGGCATGGCACTCTCCTGTGCGACCCGGCGGGGCCGGGCGTCCTTCAGGGATGGCGGGGCGCCGGCCGCGGCTATCGGCGCGGCGGGCGGAAGATGGATCCAACGGTGGCATCGATTGGATCCATTTTCAAGTCCTAAGTCAGCGAGGGCGTGGTTCAAGATCCGCCTAAGGGGTCGTTCCGGAGGGCTCCGCGCAAGGTCATCCCAAGGGGCGCCCGGGCCCTGGCGCCGGTGGCGATTTCGCGCGAAATCGCCACCTCGTCGCCGCGTGGAGTGGTGATTTCGCGCGAAATCGGCGCCCTGTGTTCCAGGTGGGCGTGGCTCACGCGTGCCCGCGCCTCGCTCTGAAACGCCCCTTGAAACTGCGTATTGACAGGTCGTTGGTGCTGGCTGAAACTTGTCGCAACTTCGCCATTGGATCCAATGGTCGTTCCCCTCGATGTGGAGGTGATGGTCGCGATGCCCGGACCGCGCCCCGGCGGGCTGCCCGGCCTGGCCGGTGTCGAGCACGTCGGATTCACGGTGCCCGACCTGGAAGAGGCCACCAGGTTCTTCGTGGACGTGATCGGCTGCGAGCTGGTGTACTCCCTGGGCCCGTTCCGCTCCGACGGCGAATGGATGGCCGAGCACCTGGACGTGCATCCCCGCACCGTGATGCGGGAACTGCGGTTCTTCCGGTGCGCCAACGGCCCCAACTTCGAGATCTTCGAGTACGAAGCGCCGGACCAGCGCACGGCCCAGCCGCGCAACAGCGACGTCGGGGGCCACCACCTGGCCTTCTACGTCACCGACCTCGACGCGGCCGTCGCGCACCTGCGTAGCCACGGCGTTCGCGTGCTGGGCGAGCCCACGACCAGCTCCGGCGCCAGCGCGGGCCAGCGGTGGGTGTACTTCCTGACGCCCTGGGGCATGCAGCTGGAGCTGGTGTCCTACCCGGACGGAAAGGCCTACGAGGAAAACGCCCCGGTTCTGCTATGGCAACCTCAGCGGGAAGAACAGGGCTAGAGAACACTGAGGAGAGATCGTGTCCGAGAAGGCAACGGCGTCGACGGTGGCGAGCCAGCGGGTCGCCGAGCACCTGCGGAGCATGATCCTCAACGGGGAACTGGCGCCCGGCACGCGGATCCGGCAGGAGGACGTGGCCGCCCGGCTCGGCGCCAGCCGGTTGCCGGTCCGCGAGGCGCTGCGGATCCTGGCCGCCGAAGGACTCGCGGTGCTGAAGTCCAACACCGGCGCCTGGGTGTCCAAACTGGACATGAACGAGTGCGAGGGGATCTACAAGATCCGCGAACGCATCGAACCGCTCGCGCTCAGCGAGAGCGTCCCGAACCTCACCGCCGGCGACATCGCCCGCATGGAGCGGATCCAGGACGAGATCGAGGACAACACCGACGTCGACCGGTTCCTGCTGCTGGACCGCGAACTGCACCTGGCGACCTACGCCGGATGCGGCAACCGCGAGCTCACCTCGATGGTGCACCGCTTCTGGAACACCACCCAGCACTACCGGCGTGCCTACGCGCGGGTCATCGACTCGGCGGGGCACCAGCTCATCAACTTCGAGCACCGGCTCATCATCGAAGCGGTCAAGCGCGCCGACGGCGTCGACGCAGAGCGCTTCCTCACCGGCCACATCCGGCGCACCCGCCTGGAACTGGCCAAGCACCCAGAACTCTTCGCCGAGGACGAACATGACTGATTTCCAAGGAAAAACTCTGGTGCTCTCCGGGGCGGGCGGTTCCATCGCCCGCGAGATCGCCCGGCAGTTCTTCGACGCGGGCGCGAACCTCGTGCTCGGCGATCTCGACGGGGAAGCCCTGCGCGAGCTGGCGGCGACGCTGGATCCAACCGGTGCCCGGACCGCCACCTTCGTGCTCGACGCCGCTTCCTCCGCCGCCAACGACGAGTTCGTCCGGTTCGCGGTCGAGCGGTTCGGCGGCATCGACCACCTGGTTCCCGCCGCCGGGATCTACCCCGAGCAGCCGGTCGCCGAGATGACCGACGAGCAGTGGCACCGCGTCGTGTCGATCAACCTCGACGGCGTCTTCTTCCTCGTCCGCGCGGCCCTGCCGCACCTCAACCGCGGCGGCTCGATCGTGCCCATCGCCTCCGTCGCCGGGCACCGCGGCAGCGCGCGGCACGCCCACTACGCCGCCACCAAGGGCGCGCTGCTGTCCTTCTCCCGAAGTCTGGCCTGGGAACTGGGCGACCGCGCGCGGATCAACGTGGTTTCGCCCGGGATCATCGAAACGCCGATGACGAACGACCTCGTCGCCGCCAAGGGCGGGGACCTGATCGCGGCCACCCCGATGGGCCGACTCGGCAAGCCCGGCGAGGTCGCCTCCGTGGTGGCCTTCCTGTGCGGTTCCGCCGCCGCTTTCGTGCAGGGCGAGGTCATCCACGTCAACGGCGGCCTGCACATGGCCTGATCGGCAACGAATCTCTCGATGACGCCGCGCCCACCGGACGCGTGCTACCCGAACGCGCTTCGAAATCAGTTCCTCAGCGGTCCTTCGAGAATGCGGCGTCAGCCGCATGCGGTGTGGGACTCAGCTTGCACCGCCGCGGGTTCTCAGGCAGCGGCCCGCCCCTGGGCTCTTGGCGAGGACAGCCCCGATGCCGCGTATTGGTCATACACAAGTCGGGGATCCCGGAGTCCAGGCGGCGGCCGTAACTCCCGCAGGGGGGCCGCCACCCGCACCGCCACGCAAGCACATTGAAGAAATCACTTCCTACTCACAACGAGGTGACCGACCATGGCGCAGAACGCCGCAACGACCGAGGCACCGGATCTCAGAGCCCGCCGCAGGCTGATGGCCGCCGGCCTGATCGCCAGCTCCATCGAGTGGTACGACTTCTTCATCTACGCCACCGCGGCAGCGCTGGTGTTCGGACCGCTGTTCTTCCCCGGCGCTTCGCCGCTGGTGGGGGTGCTGCTGTCGTTCGCGACGTTCTGGGCCGGCTTCGTCGCGCGCCCGATCGGCGGGCTGATCTTCGGCAACCTGGGCGACAAGGTGGGCCGGAAACGCGCCGTCGTGATCTGCCTGATGATGATGGGATCGGCGACGTTCCTCATCGGCCTGCTGCCCGCCAGCAGCACCGTCGGCGTGCTGGCGCCGCTCGCGCTGGTGGTGCTGCGCTTCCTGCAAGGCATCGCCGTCGGCGGACAGTGGGGCGGGATCGTGCTGCTGCTGACCGAGAACGCCGAACCCAGGCGCCGCGGCTTCGCCGGCACGTTCGGGCAGATGGGCGTGCCGCTGGGCGTGATCCTGGGCAACGTGGTGTTCCTGGCCGTCACCGCCGCCACCAGCACCGAGCAGTTCGCTTCGTGGGGCTGGCGAATCCCGTTCCTGGCCAGCGCGGTGCTGGCACCGGTGGTGCTCTACATCCAGCTCAAGGTCGAGGACGGTCCCGTCTACCGGCAGCTGGAGCAGCAGCGCAAGGCCAACTCGGAGGCGGTCGAGCAGGCGCCGCTGTCGGAGGTGCTGCGCAACCACAAGCGGATCGTGCTGCTCGGCACCGGTCTGCTGTTCGCCACCAACGCCATCTTCTACGCGTGCATCTCAGGCCTGCTGGACTACGCGACCCGAAACCTCGGCGTGGCCCGGACGCCGCTGCTGATGATTTCACTGGTGGCGACCGGTGTGATGGTGTTCGCGATCTTGATCAGCGGTGCGCTGTCGGACCGGTTCGGCCGCCGGCCGCTGATCCTCGCCGGCTCCGGCTTGGTCGCGCTCTGGGGATTCCCGCTCTTCTGGTTGGTCGACACCGCATCGCTGCCGCTGATCGCGATCGCCACCACGGTCGGCCTGATCGGCTCCGCCCTGACCTACGGTCCGCTCGCCGCGTATCTCGCGGAGTTGTTCCCGCCGCGGATCCGCTACTCCGGCGCGTCCCTGGCCTACCAGCTGGGCGCGATCGTGGTCAGCGGTGGCACGCCGTTCCTCATGACGACGCTGTTCGCCACGACCGGCACATCCGCCTCGATTTCGGTGTTCCTGGTCTTGATGGGGCTGGTGACGTTCGTGTCCGCGTGGCGGCTGCACGAGACCGCCGGCGTCCGGGCCGACAGGTCGCAACCCGAGCGCGTCGCGACCGCCTGACCCGGGAGCCGACGGGCGCCGGCCGGGACCGGTCGGCGCCCGCCGGGATCAGGTGTCCGGACGGGTTGCCCGCAGCGAGTACAGCAGGGGGACGCGCGCATGGCCTTCGGGGAAGCGGAACTCGTCACCGCGCTGCTCCAGCACCGGGAAGCGCTGGAACAACGTGACGTCGTGCTCGTGCAGGAAGTCCAAGCGCAGTCCCGCGTTCGCCAGTGCGGTGAGCACCTCGCCGAGCGGGTGATGCCATTGCACCGAGCGGGTGTGGGTGAGCGCCGGGCCTCCCGTGTAGGTGTGCGGGTGGTCGATGTGCAGGCCTCGCGTGTCGAAGTAGTCGTGCTCCACCGCGCGACCGTCCTCGCCGAGCACGTCGCTGAACGGGTGAAGTTCCACGAGGTAGAGGAAACCGCCCGGGTTCAGCAGCGAGGCGACGATCTGCGCCCAGCGGTCCAGGTCGGGCAGCCACACGAGCGCGCCTATGCCGGTGTAGACGATGTCGAAGCGCTGTTCCTGGAGGGCTGTCCTGGCCTCGTGGACATCCGCGACGACGAAGCGGGCGCGCCCGGACAGCCGGGTGTCCTCGGCGAGCGTGCGGGCGGTGCGGATGGCCGGCTCGGAGAAGTCCAGGCCGGTGGTGTCGGCGCCGAGCCGGGCCCAGGACAGAGTGTCCTGACCCATGTGGCACTGCAGGTGCAGCAGCCTGCGCCCGGACACGTCACCTGCCTCGGCGCGCTCGAACGACCGCAGGGTCGAGGCGCCGGCCCGGAACGCGGAGAGGTCGTAGAAGTCGCTGGCGGAGTGGATTCCCACGCGGTCGTCCCAGTTCGCGCGGTTGAGCCGCAGCCAATCGGGGACGAGATCACCTTCGGTCATGGCGTGACGGTAGCGAGCGGCTCCCGCCACGGGCATCCGGTTTTCCCCGCGCCCGCGATCTGTCCAATGAGGACGCGGGCCGTCCATCAACCCGAAGAGGAGAAGCGAGAACATGGATCCAGCGCGGAAGGAACTCCTGCCGCCGAGCTTGCGGTCCCGGCCGGTCGCGCAGGTGGGCATCCTGGTGCCCGATCTGCGCGCCGGGATGCGAACCTGGAGCCCGCTGCTCGGCGAGGACGACTGGCTCGTCTACACCTACGGGCCCGAGACGGTGCAAGACCTCACCTACCAGGGCGCCGCAGCCGGGTTCGCGATGCGGGTCGCGCTGGCCGGCACCGGGCCGCAGGTGGAACTGATCGAGCCCCTGCGCGGGCCGAGCATCTACCACGAGTGGCTCCGGGAGCGCGGCCACGGGCTGCACCACCTCGGTTTCCACGTCGACTCGATCGCCGAGGCGATCGAGGACTTCCGGGACAGCGGCATCCCGCTGCTGCAGTCCGGGCGCGGTTACGGCCTCGACGGCGATGGCGGATTCGCCTACTTCGACACCCAGGACACCGTCGGCGTGATCGTCGAAGCGATCGAGGTCCCGAAGCGGCGGCGGCCGAGCGAAGACCCGGCCGACTGACCGGTGCGGCTGTGGCGATGCTCACCAGGTGTTAGGCCATCCGGTCCATATCCTGTAGTCCTGACCAGTTGCGCCGCCAAGCATGGGGAGAGGACCGCGTTGACCGAGGCATCCGAGAGCACGCCCAGCTACTTCGAGCGGCTCGACGCGCATCGCTTCAAACCGACCACCCACGCCAGCGGCGCGTGGCGGAACGACGAGCAGCACTTCAGCCCGCTGGGCGGGCTCCTCGTCCACGCCATCGAGCGCGCGCGTGCCGGTCGGCCCGACCTGCTGATCAGCCGCATCAGCTTCGACATCCTGGGCAAGATCGCGCTCGACGAGTTCGAGATCCAGGTGGAGACGACCCGGCCGGGCCGCACCATCGAGCTGGTGGAGGCCACCGCGATCATCGCCGGTCGCCCCGTGGTCCGGGCTCGCGCGTGGTTCCTGGCGGAGCTGGACACCGGCGCGGCCGCCGGGGGCGAGCCCGATCCGCTGCCGGCCCCCGAATCGCTGGCCTCCTGGCCGATGAACTCGCTGTGGCCGGGCGGTTTCATCGCGTCGCTGGACACCCGGCCCGTCGGCACGCCCCGGCCCGGGCGCAACACGGCCTGGGTGTCCACCCGGACCGACCTGGTGGCCGGCGAGCCGGTCAGCCCGGTGGCGTCCTACGTGGCGCTCGTCGACACGGCCAACGGCATCGCCGTGCGGCAGGAGCCGACCAAGTGGATGTTCCCCAACGTCGACCTGTCGATCCACCTCTACCGCCAGCCGGAAGGCCGCTGGACCGGGCTGGACACCACCGTCGTCTTCGGCGGCCGCGGCCAGGGCCTCACCAGCAGCGTCCTGCACGACACCCGGGGCCCGATCGGAACCGCGCAGCAGAGCCTCACCGTCCGCCCCCTGGAGCAGTAGCCGGCGCTCACTTGCGCCCGAAGAACTCGAGCTCGCCCAGCGCGATGTGCTTGCCCTCGGTCAGACCCGTCACCGTCTCGATGCGCACCCGGACCTTGATCACGTCGCTGGTCTTGATGCGGACCTCGTGCGTGGCCGGGCTGTCGGGCACCTCGACGGTCTCGGTGCGGGTCCGGCCGTCGGAGCTGGTGGCGGTGATCTCCAGCCGGGATGGCCGGGCCTGGCTGCGGAACTCCTCGTCCCTCCGCGACGGCCCGGTGCTCACCAGCACGCCCACCAGCCGGAACGGGTGATCGAAATTGAACTCGGCCCATTCCCCGGGCCGCTCGGTTCCCCAGTACACGTCCCTGAGCCCGTCCACGGCCTTGCCTCGCGGGTGGTCGGGCATCTCGCCGCTGGCGCTGGAGCTCACCGGGCCGATCGGCGCCGCCCCGAAGGTCTTGTCGAGCACGTCCTCGACGATCTCCCGGCCCGTCGGGTAGAGCAGGACGCCGCCGATCACCAGGATGATCAGCACGGCAAGGACGACGAGCCGCCGCCACACCTTGCCGCGATCGATCCGGCGCCGCCGGCGGCGCGCGCGATTCGATTGCGGCGCTTCGGAATCCGGGACGAGCGGCGCGGCGCAGCGGATGCAGAAACGCCGTTCGGGCGGGTTGGGAGTGCCGCACGCGCCGCACGGCGGGCCCTCGACGGCGGGCGCCTCTACTGGCGTATTCGTCTCGGGCCGCGGCGCGACGGGCTTCGCCGGTTGCACGGCGGCCGGTTGCGCCGGTTCCGGCTCGGCGACCGGTTCCGCGGGTGGTTCGGGTGCCGCCGGGACAGGGGTTTGCGGAACCGGGATGCGTGCCGTCGGCGCGGACGGGTCCGGGGCGGGTGGCTCGGGCTCGGAGCCCTTGTCCCAGCCCAGGTAGGCGCCGCAGGTGGGGCAGAAGTCCTCGCCGCGGGCGACTTGGGCGCCGCACGTCGAACAGGAGCGCATCAGGTCATCCTCCTTCCCGTTGTGGCGGCCCGGGCAGGACCTCGACGGTGCAGGTGAGGTGGATCGGGCAGGCCGCCTCGACCACCGCGTCGACCTGCTTCCGGTCCACCGCCGAGCGGCCCGGCCAGACCTGGATCACGGCCCGGGTGATCGCGTTGCCGGGCAGCGCGGTGCCCGGCCGGGTCGACCAGACCGCGCCCGGGCCGTCGAGCACCCGCGCGTGCACCCCGGCGCACAGCCAAAGCCGGTCCACGAGCCCCCGCACGGTGCCGTTGCGGCGGTGCAGCTCGACGGCGCGCATCACCACCGCCCGCCGCAGCGGCGGCGGCCACGCCGGGTCGAGCTCCACCGAGACCCAGCCGGCCAACCAGGACACGAAGTCCTCCGGCGCCACGCGCGGGTCGAAGTAGCGCGCGATGTTGTCCATTGTGGACACGATCGGGGCGAGGACCGAGTCCAGGCCCGCGGTGAACCGCTGGGCGAAGTCGTCCCCGGCGTACAGCGCGGGAAGAAGGTCGCCGAGCGGGTAGCGGCTGGGCAGGTCGGGTACCGCGCGGCGGCTCATCGCGGCCCCTGGCCTTCCGCCGGATCCCCGGAACCCACCAGCACCTGGTGCTGGTGGGAGAAGACCAGCGCGTGGGCGGCCAGCTCGACGCGATCCACCGGCGTGCCCCGCTGACCGGTGATCGGATCGGCGGGGAACAGCCGGATCTCGTCGATCAGCTCGACGCCCTCGACCTGCTGGAGCACGGCGAAGATCTCGCCGACCTGGACCGGCCGCCCGAACGGCCAGCCGGTGCCGTCGGCGCCGCCGCGCAGCGGGTTGAGGTACCGGTAGAGCGCGGCGAGGGCGTCCCGGTTCACCCGGTTCACGTCGGCTTCCGCGGAACGCATCCGCGCCACGACGGTGATCCCCTGGTAGAACGGCGGCTCCACGACGAGGCGGGTGCCCAGCAGCCGGTGCTCGTCGAGCCGGGTCGCGATCGCGGCGAGCAGCTGCGGCGAGGGGATCAGCTGCTCGAACCGCAGCTGGTCGCCCGCGTCGGCCACGGCGTTCGGCACGACCAGCACGCGGGCCGCGCCCGGCTCGTGCTCCGCGCCCGCGGGCAGGCAGCGGATCCGGGCCGCGGCCGGCGCCGCCTGCCACGCGATCTGCTCGTAATCCGCGGCGGTCACGGCCCGCTCCTGCACCCGAAGCTGGTGCGGCGCGCGCACTTTCGCCTCCGCCACGGTCTCCCCGTCGACGCCGCCGCCTGCGGCCTCGCGGTTCTCGACATCGGACACATAGGGCACCGAGCTGCGCAGCACCGAGATCGCACCGCGCGCCACGTTGCCCGATCGGCCGCCGCCCGTGCGGTACTTCGCCACCCTGAGGTGCGCGCCCTTGGGCGGCACCGCCCCGTACCTGCGCAGGCTGCCGTCCGGCGCGCGGACGGCGGGCGGGAAGAGGAACTCGCCGTTCGTCGCGTCGAGCGTGACGTGCCGGTCGGCGGGGCCGGAGTTGCCGAAGTGCTCCACGACGTGCCAGTCCTGCCAGCCGTCGTCCGCGGCGACCTGCACCACGACCGGCTCCGCGTCGGTGAGCACCGGCGCCCGGTCGAGCCGGAACCGTTGGCCCGGCACGCCTTCGGAGAGGCCCAGCGGGACGTCGGTGACGGTCTCGGCGTGCTCGACGGTCGTGGTGCCGCCGATGGTGAACGCCTCCGCCACCCGGACGGTCGGCGACTCGGAGTAGAACGGCTGGTTCTGTTCCGGGGCCACGACGCGGCAGCGCAACCAGCCCGCCCGGACGCCCGCCACCGACGACAGGGCGTGCCCGGCGGGTACCTGCAGCACCACCTCGCCGGGCCGGTTGAGGCCGCCGGTGGTGTCGTCGAAGACCGCGCACTCCGTCCAGCGCACCCCGTCCCACGATTCCCACACCAGCGGTGGCTGCCGGGGATCGACGCCGATGCCTTCGACCTGGCTGTCCAGCCGCACCGCGATCACGCAGCGCGGGACGGCGTTGCTGAGGCCGAACAGCATGGCGTCGTCGACGGCCGGTTCCGCCTGGAAGCACGGCACGTCCTTGCCCGCGTCGAGGTCGCCGGTGTGGTTCTGCTGCGCCCCGGCGGCCGAGATCGTCACGAGCGTCGTCAGCTCGCAGGGCACGATGGGCAGTTCGTCGGTGGTGGCGAAGACGACCGCCTCCTCGGTCTCCGAACGCGCGGTGGCGACCTCGGTGCCCAGCGGGAGGAGCACCGTTTCCGGCTGCGCGGCCGACAGCCAGAAGGTCACGTCGGCCCGCGCCGCCGCCGGCGGGAACAGCCGGACGCCCAGCAGGTCGAGGAACGCCAGGTAGTTCTTCTCCGGCACCCTGTTCAGCCGGTAGATGAGCTGGTCCACCATGTGCGCGAACGTCTCGATGAGGGTTACGCCCGGATCGGAGACGTTGTGGTCGGTCCACTCCGGGGCGCGCTGCTGCACGTAGCGCTTCGCCTCGTCGACGAGTTCCTGGAACCGGCGGTCGTCCAGGTTCGGCAGGGGCAGGGCCATCAGTCCGCGTCTCCCTCCGCCGCGCCGTGCGGGATCGTGTAGAAGGGGAAGACGAGGTTCCGGCGGTCGTTGGTGGCGCGCAGCGTGTAGTGCACGTCGATGTACAGCACGCCTTCTTCGAC
Organism: Saccharopolyspora shandongensis; assembly: GCF_900106995.1. Lineage (GTDB taxonomy): Bacteria > Actinomycetota > Actinomycetes > Mycobacteriales > Pseudonocardiaceae > Saccharopolyspora > Saccharopolyspora shandongensis. The sequence continues at coordinate 157,785 of NZ_FNOK01000008.1, read as the reverse complement.
GGTGTCGAACGCGACGACCACATCGGTCACGTCGATCCGGGGCTCCCAGCGCCGCAGCGCGCTGCGCACCTCCTGGGCGATGCGCCCGGCGGTGGCGCCGTCGCTCGGGGCGAACACGTACTCGTGGATGCCGCAGCCGAATTCCGGGCGCATCGGGCGCTCGCCCGGCGCGGTGCCCAGCACGAGGCGGATCGCCTCCTCGATCTCCTGCTCCCGCTCGACCATCGCGATGCCGCCGGTCGCCCCGACCCGCATCGGGAAGGCCCAGCCGCGGCCGATGAAGCGCTCGCTCACAGCGGGCCTCCGATCAGCACGTTCGGCGCCCCGATGACCACTGTCGCGCCGCAGGTGGTCTTGTCGTTCATCCGCGCGGCGGGCAGGCCGCCGATGAGCACCACGCCGGAGCGCGGCGGGCTGGGCATGAGCACGTTCCCCGCGCTCAGCACGGTGTGCGGCAGCAGCGGGCACAGGTGCTGACTTCCCGTCACCGCGGCGGGTTTGCCGCCGATGAGCACGGTGGCCACCTTGAGGGCAGCGGGCGCGGGAGGCGGGCCGATGGTGCCTCCGTGGGAGGTGGGATCGCCCATCCGGGCTGCGGGTGGCATCGCGGGAACTCCTTGTCAGCTCGGGAAATCGGTCTGATCAGTTGATGTGGACCATGCGGCCGCGCAACGTGGCCATCGCGCCGCCGTCGATTCCCACGTTGGTCCGGCCGTTGATCGAGACCGACGTCTTCGCGTCGATCGACACCGACTTGCCGGTCAGGGTGATGTCGCCGGTACCGGCGTCGAGCGTGATCCCGCGGTCGGTCAGCGACACCGAGCTCAGCGCTCGCCGGCCGCCCACGGCCGACACCGTGATGTCGATCGTCCGCCGCTTCTCGTCCATCCGGATGTCCAGCCGCTTGTCGCCGCTGGTGAGCCGGATCCCCGGCGTTTTGGTGGTGGAGTCGATGAGTTCGAGCCGATGTCCCTTGCGCGACACCAGGGAACGCCGGTTGACCTTGCCGGTGGTGCGGTCGACCAGCGGCAGGTCGTGCGGTGACGGGTTGTCCCGGCCGTTGTAGAGCCCGCCGAGCACGTAGGGCCGGTCGAGGCAGCCCTGCTCGAAGCCGACCAGCACCTCGTCGTTGACGTCGGGGCTGAACACGCCGCCACCGCCCTGCCCGCCGAGCTGCACGGTGCGGACCCAGTCGGTCACGTAGGCGTCGTCGAGCCACGGGAACTTGAGCTTCACCCAGCCCCGCTCGGCCTTGCCCGCCTCCTTGATGTCGGTCACGATCCCGGTGGCCAGGCCCGGGATGCGCGGGCCTCGGTCCGGCGCGTTGGCGCCGGTGACCAGCCCGGTCAGCGACCGGTCGGGGGAGGTGCTGACCAGCACCGTGGTGCGGTAGCCGTTCCCGGGTTCCAGCACGTGGTGCACCGCCGTCGCGGTGAACCGCCCGGAGAACTTCGGCCCGACGTTGCCGAGCGCGATCGGCACTCCCGCGCGCAGTTCCGGGTTGCCCTCCGCGACCGCTTCGATCTCGCCCAGCCCCGCGCTCATCGACGCCGCCAGCGCGCGTGCCGCCGCCGTGGCCTCGGCCTGCGTGCCGTAGGGCGTGTCGGTGACGCGCATCCGGGCGCCCTTGCCGAACTTGCCGGTCGCCTCCGCCGCGGTGAGCCCGGGTCGCACGGTCGTGCTCTTGGTGGCGTTCTCCTCGGCTATCAAAGGACGTTTGGTGGCGACGTTCCAGCCGCGCACCTCGACCTTGTCGACCTGGTCCACGGCCGTGAGCGCCGCGCGCAGTGCCATCAGGTTCCGGCCGTATTCCAGGACGAACGGGCTCTTGGTCGCCGGGGTGTTGGGCGAGGGAGCGCTCGCGGCGGGTTTGAGCGCGGCGAAGTCCAGCCTCCCCTTTTCGTCGACCCGCACGGTGACGCCGTGTTCCTGCGCCAGGCCCTGGAGGAACTCCCAGTCCGACACGTTCGCCTGGGAGATCTGGGTGTAGGTGATCGGCTTGGCCTGGATGCGGCCGGCCGACAGGCCCGCGCCCGTCGCGACCTTCCGCACGATCGCGGCGGCGGTCATGTTCCGGAACGCCGTGACCTTCCGGCCCCGCATCAGCCGGTGCGCCTTGCTCATCGCCCGCACCACGGTGAACGAGCCGGTGTCGTCGGTGTCCAGCTCCAGGCCGGTGACCTCGCCGGTGAACAGGCGCTTCGGTGCCTGGCTGGAGGTGGTGGCGACGGACACCGTCAGCGGCGAGCCGATGGTGATGCCGGTCGCGGTCAGCAGTTCGTGGTTCGGGTCCCGGAAGGTCAGCAGGGCTGCGTCGGGCAGGCCGACGTTCTCGTCGACCACGCAGCTGGTGAGCTGTTCCTGCCAGGCCGCGGGCAGCGGGCCGGGCGTGGCCACGATCGGATCGGCGGCGACAGAACGCCCGCCCTCTTTTCCGCCCATCACACACCGTCCTGTCCGTCGTCGAAGGCGGGCACCAGCAGTTCGGTCCCGGGCGCCAGGATCATGGGGTCGTCGATCTCGTTGGCCTCGGCGATGATCCGCCACGCCGTGGCGTCGCCGTACTCGTGCCAGGCGAGCTGCGGCAGGCTGTCGCCGGCGATGACCCGGTGTGTGCGGCGGGTGTTCTCGGAGCCCGAGGTGGGGTTCTGGCCCGGGGTGTCGACGCTGGCCTCTTCGATGCCCAGCGAACACGTCGCCCGCAGCGGCTTCCCGTCGACGTCGAACAGCGAGTAGTCGACCGAGAAGCTCGACAGCACGCCGTTGAACGACGTCGTCCTGGCCGTGCCCCATTCGAACCGCACCCACGGGCTGGCGGGCTTCTTGCTGGCCAGGCTCTTCGGGGTCGGCACGCAGGCCACCATCAGGTCCTCGATCTTCTTCTCCACCGAGCCGTCGTGCTTGTCGGTGGCGTCCAGGAACACTTCGAGGGAGAGGGAACGCGGGCCGCTGCCGACGAACTCGGGCAACGCCGCGTCGGGCGCCATCCGGGACGGCTTGCGCCGCCACTCGGTGCTCTTGGTCAGCGCGAGCTTGTTCGGGTTGAACTGGAACCTGACCCGCTTGATCGTCGCGCCCGGTTTCGCGCCGACCTTCGCGGGTGGCTCCATGATCAACAGCTGGGCGCGGGCGAGGTTGTTGCCCGGTGCGGCGGCCATCCGGCCCCTCCTCTCACGATGGTTGCAGGCCCAGGTGGGCGATTTCCAGCGTCTCCACCGCGGCCTGCGCGTTGGACGGGTCGAAGGACGGGCCCTGCCAGCTGACCGGGATGATGCCGAGCACCTGCCACCGGGCGATGGGCGTGAGATCCGGCTTCAGCGCGACGATCTCGCCGTTCTTGCGCTCGGCGCGCTGGATGATCTTCCCGAGCCACCGCGAGATCTTGGTGGTGTCGCTGGTGACGGGGCGGGTCAGCGTGATGTTGGTCCAGGTGATCCGGGTGGGCAGCTGCCAGGCGAAGCCGTTGTTGCCGCCCTCGGCGAACTGCTCCACCTCGACCTGGGCGCCGAGCCCGGAGCAGGTGTTGAACCTGCCCAGGTCGTTGCCCCCGATGACCAGCCGGAAGAACACGCTGGACGCGAAGATCTCCTGACGCACCGGCAACACTCCTTCCGAACGTGCTAGCGGCGGCGGTCGTGCAGCCGCCCGATTCGTTCCCTGCCATGGCGGAACTCGGCGCGCAGCAGCCGACCCACCGGCTCGATCAGGCGACGAGCGAGCTCGTCGATGTCGTGCCCGCCGGCGCCGCCCGCCGCGACGGCCGGGGCGGGGTCTTGCTCCCCGCTGGCGGCCGGTTCGGGCTTGCGCTGGACCACCGTGACCGGAACTCCTGCCGGGACACCGGGAATCGGGCTCGACGCGGCGACCGGTTTCGGGGCAGCGGCCTTCTGCCGTTCTGCGGGCTGCTCCACCGGGGTTGGGCTCGAACGCTGCACGGTTGGGGCCGCTGGGCGGGATACCGGGAGGACTTCGCGCGGAGTTTCGGCTGGCTGGTGTGTCAGCGCAGCGCTCGGCAGGGCTTCACCGCCGGGTGGTGCCGGGAGCGGGGCGAGCTGTACCGGAGTGCTGGGTGCCGGGGGAGCGGCCGAGATCCGGGCTCGCTGCACTGGCGTGCTCGGCGCGGGGCGCGGCGGCGTGACCCCGGAAGGCGGTGCCGGGTCGGCCTGGTTCCAGCGCACCGGTGCCACCGGTCGTGCGGGTTGCTGAGGGCTGCGCGCCGCGCCGACGCCCGGGTCCTGTCCGATTCGTGCGGTCAGCGACCACGCCGACAGCAGTGGCAGGACGCGCTGGACGGGTTCGTGAGGGCGAGCCCCGGCCCGCGTCGTCACGCGGTTCGGTGGTGCGGATTCGGGTGCCCGAACCTGGCGTTGAACGTCGGCGGCGGAGCCCTGAGCGGAGGAAGCCCCGGTCAACGGGAGCGCGGTCGGCGCATCCCTTTCCGGTGGGTGAGGCCGTGTCGTCGGACCCTCGGCCTCGGGTGTGGCCGTGGAGGGCCCCTGGTGCTGGCTCAGGGGCGCGCGCTGGACCACCGGCACCAGGCCTGGCCCAGGTTCTGCCTTGGCATCCCCGAAGGGAAGGCCCGCGTTCAGATCCGTCCGATTTTGCCTAAAATTGGGAACCTCCCGATTTTGCCTAAAATTGGGAGGTTCCTGATTTTGCCTAAAATTGGGAGTCGCCTGGTGTCGGGCCGCTTCGGTGGCGTCCTGTTCGGATTCCGACGCCCCGTGTGTCGCCGGAGGGGGATGGCCCGGCGGCGTGCTGAGCGGGCTCTCGATCCGTTGCACGGCAGTGGAATCATGGATCAGGGGTGCTGCCGGCGCGTCCTCGTCGTGCCCGGGGTTGGCCGGGGTCGCGTCTCGGATCGAGCGCGGGACGACGAGTTCGGTCGGCGGCGAGTGCACGTCGACGGGTTCGGGTCCTTCTGGCGTTTCGCCGGGGGAATCATCGTGCGCAAGCCGCTGCACCACCATGGATTCCGCGGAATCGTGGATCAGCGGCGCGATCGGGGACTCGGCCGACGTGCTTCGCGGCGGGGTTCCGGCTGGTTCGTGTGGTATCTCGCCTGGGGCGTCCGGCTCGGCAAGGCCGGGCGACGGCAGGACCTCCGAGACGCTCGTAGGCGAGTGCGAGTGCGAGTGCGCGTTGCGGGCTTCGGGCTCCTGCGGCGGTGTCGGCGGCGCGGTGAGCCGCTGAACCACGCGATCTGCTTCCCCCGACGCATTGCGCGGCTGCGATGTAGGCGCGATTCGTTGCGGCTCAACTGGGTCCGAGGAGTCGGGGCGAACCGTCGCGGGTGAGCCGCTATCCGGGCTTGCAAGAGCCTCTGCTCCGGTGATCGAAGCGACCGGTTTCCGCTGCACAACGGGAGAATCGGCCGGAGGTGGGACCGACTCGGCGGGCGTCGGGCGGTCTTCGGCGCTGGTCGTTCCGGCAGGAGTCGCGGACGGTGGGATCTGGGCGATCGGCGCTCCGATGCCCAACCGAGGGCGAACCCGGGGCGGGGCCTGGCTTCCCTGGGCATCACGCGCGGAGGTCTTCGTGACCCGCTGGACCGCGCGGTGCTCACCGGTGCGGGACGGAGCCGGGTCGGTGCTCGCCAGCGGCAATGCCGACTCGGCGTCCGGAGGCTGGTCCTGTGCGCGGTCCGGGTCGGGGAAGACCACGGCGCTGGGCGGAAGGGCGCGCAACGGTTCGCCAGGACCTGATCGCGTCGCGGCGTCGGGCTTGGCCGATGAAACCTGGCGCTGCACGACCGGTTCCGGCGCAACAGCCGTCCTGTCGCCTGGATGTAAACCATCCACTATGGATGATTGGTCGGGCGTGGTACTCGGGCGCGGTCCCACTGCGCGCAAGGGCCGCGGCGCGAGTGGCGTCGCCAGCCGGGCCACGGTCAGCGGCGGAGAGAGCCGCCGTGGCAGCACCTGAGCAACATTACCTTCGGCGACAGGGGATTCCGCCGCGGCAACGGATGCCGGGGAGTGGTCCAGCGGCACCGGACCGCCGTCGTATGCGGGGACGACCACGGGCAGCGCCTCGGTCGCCGAGCGCTGCGCGGGAACCCCGGCAGCCGGGCGGAGCAGCCCATGCACGAGACCGGACGGCGCGCCTGCCTGGAGGCTGTGCCCGAGCCCGGTCAGCACGCCGTGGTCCTGGAACGAGGTCACGGATTCCCGGAACCGCATGGCCGCGGTCACGTCGATTCCGGCGCGCTGGATCACGCCGGGATTCGCGGCGGCCCGCCGCCACCCGCCGTCCCAGTCGGGCGTCGTGGTGGCAGGTCGCGCCGAGCCGTCCTCGCGCCGCGCGCCGCCGCGGCGACGGCGGAAGAGGTCCCACAGGCTCACCCGGTCACCCGCCTTCGTTCACCCTGGTGTTGATGCGCGCGATCTCGCGGACCCAACGCCGTCGTTCGTGGTGGTCGAGTTCGAGGATCTCCTCGCGCGGCCAGTGGAAGTGGTAGGCGACGTACGCGACCTCCTCGTGCAGCCGGTCGACCGCGTACGTCACCATTCCCCCAGGCGCCCACCGGCGAGGTCGACCTCGAACGCCGTGCCGCAGGACGGGCAGGTGACACCCGCCCTGGTGTGCCCCTCGCTGTTGATCCGCCGGTAGAAGTCCTGCAGGAAGGCGATGTCGGTGGCGTACATGTTCTCCACCAGGCCCGTGTGCACCTCGGTGAGCTCGCCGAGCCGGGTGATCACCTGGCTGAGCAGCACCACGCTGAGGTAGGCGGGGTTCTCCTTGACCCGCACGTCGATCAGCGGCCGGAGCTCGTCCTTCGCGGTGGCCAGCCGCATCCGGCCGTGCCGGTGCACGGTGCCGTCGGAGTGCACGTAGCCGCGGGGGAGTTCGAACTCGAACTCGTCGTGCTGCGTCGCCTGCTCGGCCGGGGCCGGGCGGGTCTCCGCCGCCTGGCCCTTGCCCGTGACCTCGTCGAGCTCGCCGAGCGACGCGATGCGTCGCCTCATTCGACCTCGATCCGCTCGAACGTGATGGTGGCCTTCTCCGTCGCCGCCTGGGACTCGCCCGCGGTGAGCGACGGGCCCGCCCACTTGCTGACCCAGGCGTCGAAGAGCTGGATCCGCCGCACCGTGTCGCCCTTGGAATCCTGGATCTCGATCGTCAGGTTCTCCCGCGCGACCTCGACGTTGCCGTCCAGCAGCGTCTTCTTGATCCAGTCGGTGAACTCGGCGCTCTGGTCCATGCCGCGGGTGATCGTCACCTCGCCGCCCTTCTGACCGCCGGGTTGCTTCTTGTTGATCCGCTCGCCGGTCGGCGTGACCTGCTGGGTCTCGATCACGTCCTGCTCGACGGTCAGGCCGCTGATCTCCTTGACCGATTCCACCGTGATGCCGCCGAGTTGCACACCGAACCGGTGCGTGGCGAGACTGTCGCCCTGTGCCATGGCTTATCCGCCGCCTTCCGTGCCGTTGGGGCTATTCGCTGAGCAGGCTGGTGCTGTCGGAGAACTGGGAGAGCCGGAAGATCACGAACTCGGCGGGCTTGACCGGCGCGACACCGATGTCGCACACGACCTGCCCCAGGTCGATCGACTCCGTCGGGTTGTTCTCCCGGTCGCACTTGACGAAGAACGCCTCCTCGGCGGTGCGGCCGAACAACGCGCCGTCGCGCCAGGCCTCGTGCAGGAACGCGGAGACGTTGCGCCGGATGCTCGACCACAACCGGTCGTCGTTCGGCTCGAAGACCACCCACTGGGTGCCGATCAGGATCGACTCCTCCAGGTAGTTGAACAGCCGGCGGACGTTGAGGTAGCGCCAGGCGGGGTCCGAGGAGAGCGTCCGGGCGCCCCAGATCCGGATGCCGCGCCCGGCGAACGCGCGGACGCAGTTCACGCCAATCGGGTTGAGCAGGTCCTGCTCGCCCTTGCTCAGGTTGATCTCCAGGTCCACCGCGCCGCGGATGACCTCGTTCGCCGGGGCCTTGTGCACGCCGCGCTCTGCATCGCTGCGCGCCCACACGCCGGCGACGTGGCCGCTCGGCGGGACCAGCGTGTTGCGCCCGCTGGCGGGGTCGAAGACCTTGATCCACGGGTAGTACAGCGTCGCGTACCGCGAGTCGTAGCCCGCCTGGTCCATCCGCCAGTTCCGCACCTGCTGGGCGTTGAGGCCCGGGGGAGCGTCGAGCACCGCGACGCGGTCGCCCATCTGCTCGCAGTGCGAGATCGCCGCGAGCTGCACGGTCTTCACGCCTTCGGCGTCGATCAGGCCGCGCTGGTGGGCACTCATCAGGTCGGGGACGGCGACCATGGTGATCTCGTCGATGGTCTCCAGCCCGCCGAAGCCGGTGCGCGCTGCGAGGTCCCCGACGTACTCCTGGGCGTCCACGGTGGCCGGTTTCGACTCGCGCGGCGGCGTCGCGGCGATCGTGACCGACTGGTTCTCCGGCCTGGTCAGGGCCGCGCTGGACCGCTCGGTGACCTCGATGAGCTTGGACCGCTCGCGGACCTGGGTGACCACGTAGCTCTTGACGTTCTTCTTGGTCGACACGTCGTAGGTCTCGGCGACCTTGCCGCCCTGGCTGACCAGCAGCCGGAACCGGTCCTCCGGCGGGTTCTCGCCCTCGGCGTCGGCGACCTCGACGGTGATGTCGGCGCCGGCGCCGGGCAGCGCCGAGATCCGCAGGCCACCGAGCTCCACGGGCGTCGGTGGGGCTGCGTCGGGTGCCGCAGCAGGCCCGCCGATGCGGACGACGTAGGCCGTGCCGCCGCCGTTGGCGAAGTAGCCGTAGATGGCGTGCGCCAGGTAGCCGTCGTCGAAGCCGCCGAAGGTCTGCACGTACTGGCTCCAGTTCGTCACCAGCGTCGGCTGGTGGAACGGCCCCTGCGGCGCGAAGCCGACGAAAGCGGCGATGGCGGTCCCGACCCCCTCGATCGGTCTGGCCCCGTTCTGGACCTCCTCGACGTACACGCCAGGGGACAGGTACGACGGCATGTTCGCTCCTTCGTCTGAAGTGTGGCGTGCCCAGAGCCTCGCGCCCGGCGATGCGGGCGAACAGGTCCGCCCGACCCCCACCGAGGGCAACACGACTGCCTTCCCGGGCAACCCGGTGCTGCCTTCCCGGGATATGCCGGTCGGGGTGCGCGGGGTTCTGCCCCCCAGATGTGCCCTTCCGGGCATGTCCCGACAGCGCTGGTCGCGGTACCAGTGGTGCACGGGCGTTGTGAGGAGACCTGATGCGCGACCGGCACAACAACGGTGAAGCGGAGTCGTCCGAGCGGGAACGGCGCGCTCGACCATCGGAACCCGGAGCACGGCCGAGCAGTGCTGTCGGCTCCGCCGAACACATCCTGCACCTGCAAAGAACGCTGGGGAATGCCGCCGTGGCGAGGGCGATCGCCGACGCCCGAAGTGGCGACGACGTGGCGGAGGTGCAGCGTTCGGCCGTGCACGAAGTGCTGCGGTCGTCCGGAGCGCCGCTGGACGAGCCCGTGCGGACGGATATGGAGGCTCGTCTCGGCGCGGACTTCTCCGACGTCCGCCTGCACACCGGACCGGCCGCACAACGCTCGGCGGCCGAGATCGGCGCCCGCGCCTACACCTCCGGAAACCACATCGTCGTAGGCGAAGGCGGAGCCGACAAGCACACCCTCGCCCACGAACTCACCCACGTCATCCAGCAGCGCTCCGGCCCGGTCGCAGGAACGGACAACGGCAACGGCCAGAAGGTGTCAGATCCATCGGACCGCTTCGAGCGCGAAGCTGAAGCCAACGCGATACGGGCCACAAGCGCCGCGGCCCCGATGCAACGCGCCGAGCAGCCGAACACGCCGGGGTTCGCTGGGGAAGCAACAGTTCAGCGGATGCTCAGACAACGCGGGAATCGGAGGGGTGGTGGCCAGTCCCACGGGCAGCCGTACAACAAGGACCGAAGGAACCGAAACCAGCCACAGCAGACGGAACAGGTTACCGCGAACGAATGGGCGACGCGTCGCGGAAAAAAGTGGGTGCAGGTTCCGGGGCCTGATTCTGGCAACCGTGCCAAGGTGAAGCACCACGTGATCTCCTGGTTGGAAGACAATGAGACCATCGTTTTGGGGGTCAAAGCAACGGAACCGCCGTATCCTGGGCAGGATCCGTACGGCGTTGGGTATCCCGCTGTTGTGGGCGGTACGAGTGAGATGACGGATGCTGCCAAGAGGAGCAGGTGGCGTCATGAGATCGGCCCAATTGATGATATGGCCAGGTCCACGCTGGAAAAAGAGGTGGACGAGGAGCTGAAGCGCGAGTACAGATTCGCTTCGGAGAGAGGAATGTGGAACATGGGGGAGGGGGCCTATGGAAATACGACGAATCGCATCTGGACGGGCTACGTATCTCCAACCTCCGCCAAGTACCGGGAAGATCATCCACTACCTAGCAAGGAAGATGATCCGTCGTTCCACGAGAACGAGAGGGTGTTCACGGTGACGCTGACCGAGCTTCAGCAGCGCTACCGGATCACCTCCGGTTCGAGCAATGAGGAGGTACTGCGTGCCGTGGCCGAGGTCGCGGGCACGTCGGTCCCCGATCAGCTGGAAGGCAACGAGCAGGCGGAAATCTATCTGGCACCTGACAACTATCCTCTCCAAGCACTTGCCAACCAGATCAAGGGTGCACTTACGGAGAGGGAGCAGGGTGCGCCGACGGCTCCCGAGTAGGCGCTCTGGACATGGAGATTCGGGACGCGGAGGTGCCTTCTCCGATGCTCAGCGCTCCGCCGCCCACTGCCCGAACTCCGATTCCAGCACCAGGCGTCCGAGCTTGCCGTACTCCTGGCGGACTGACGTGATCAGCTCGTCCATGCCCACCGGCCTGCCCGCCTCCGCCGCGAGGTAGGCGGCCGTGATGGCGCAGGAGCGGATCGAGCCGCCCGCGAGCCCGAAGCGCTCCGCGCAGAACGCCAGGTCCAGGTCTTCCGCTCGGGGGATCGCGCTGCCGAGGCAGCGGTCCCAGAGGGCTTGGCGCTGCTCCGGGCCCGGCATCGGGAAGTCGGCGATCACGTCCAGGCGGCGGGTGAACGCGTCGTCCAGGTTCGCCCGGAGGTTCGTCGTCAGGATCGCGATGCCGTCGAAGGTTTCCATGCGCTGCAACAGGAATGCCGACTCGACGTTGGCGTAGCGGTCGTGGGCGTCCTTCACCTGGGAGCGCTTGCCGAAGATGGCGTCGGCCTCGTCGAACAGCAGCACCCCGTTCACACCGACCGCCTCGGTGAAGATCCGTTCCAGATTCTTCTCCGTCTCGCCGACGTACTTGTCGACCACTGTGGACAGATCGACCACGTAGAGGTCCATCCCGAGGTCGGCCGCGACCACTTCCGCCGACATGGTCTTGCCAGTGCCGGATTCACCCGCGAACAACGCGATCACGCCGCGCCCGCGGCCGCCGCCGGGACGCATCCGCCAGTCGCCGAGGACGAGGTCCCGGTGCCGGGCGCGCATCGACAGCTCGGCCAGGTGGCGGTGGGTCGGCTCGGGCAGCACCAGGTCATCCCAGTGCACCGCCGGCGTGATGCGCCGGGCGAGGCGTTCCAGGCCCGCGCCGTTCTGGGCGCGCACGCCCGCCCGCAGATCGTCCAGCCCCACCGGGCGGGCGTCGAGCGTGGCGAGCTGGGTCGCCACCGAGGCCGCCCGGACGACCTGGTCGGCGTCCAACCGGTAGCGGGTGAGGGCATCGACGAGCGCGCTTTCGGGCACCGCTGCGGCGTCACCGGCCGCCGCGAGGGCCTCCCGCCAGGCCCGCGCCCGCTGCTCCGGCTTCGGGGCCGCGACGCGGATCGACACCGGAGCCTGCCGCGACCAGGCCGGATCCCAGCTGCGGGAACCGTGCAGGAACAGCGGAATGCCCGCCGCCGACGCGACGATCGCCCGCAGCAACCGGGCCTGCTCGCGCTCCAACGCCTCCAGCGGGCCGAACACGATCCCGGCCCGGTGCAGCCGCGCTTCCCGCACCAGTGCGGGCAGGACGGGCAGCGGCTCCGGCTCACCGGCCAGCTCCCCGGCGTCCAGGATGAGTGCGCGACGGCCGCCGACCGCCAGGGCGTCCGTCGCGACCTGCATCGCGCCCTCCGCCCCGGTGAGGTGGACGAGCCGGATCCCGGTGTCCAGCGCCGCGCCGATCCGCTTGGCCAGCACGTCTGGCGGGCGCGGATCGGCGTGATCGAGGCGAGCGAGGCGCGCGATGTGGGGATCGATGTCGTCGTTGCCCAGCAGGTGCGCCACGACCCGGTCGGGAACTCGCAGCGTCCGCGACAGCGCCGGCCGCTCCGGCTCCTGCACCTCCAGCAGGCCACCGGCGACCAGCGGCGCGCCCGCGGCGAACCGGAACCGCCCGTCGCCCGCCGCGGGCACCCCGCACAGCTCCAGCGCCAGCCCGGTGGTCGGCCGCCGCCGGGTCACGTCGTCGTTGAGGTAGCCGTAGAGCGGTTCGAAGCGGACGTCGACGTCGGGCGCCATCGCCACCAGCAGCAGTTCCAGATCCAGTGCGGTGAGGCCGAAATCCTCGGTGAGGCGCAGCAATCTCGGCCCAGGTTCGGGCACGGCCGCCGCGAGCGCGTCGAGCTCGGCGGACGCGGGATCGTCGTCGCGGGTCGCGGCCCAGGACTTCGCCGGGGAGGCGAGGATGCGGTCGACGTCGTCCGGGGTGACGTAGAGCCCGCGGTAGGGATCGTCCGGTTGCGGGTCGGCGGCCCGCCGCGCCGCCACGACCTCGCGGACGCGCCGTTCGATCAGCCCGAGGCGGGCCCAGAGGTAGTTCAGGTCCGGCCCGGTCACGAGATCGTGCCCCGCCGCCGTCGCTTCGGCTCCGGGCGCGGCCGGGTCGGGGCGAAGCCGGCGCCTTCTGCCGTGGTCGGCCCGTCGTAGCGCAACCGACGGGGGGACTCGTTCACCGGATCACCCGAGCTTTCCGCTTGCAGGACAGCGCCTTCGGTGACCGGCGGCCCGGCCGGGATCCGCTCGCCGGCCAGCGGCGCCGTCACCCGGAGGTTGATCGACGGCTTGAGCTGCCCGCCGAGCGCCGACCACACGTCGGAGGCCGACCGGCCCTCCGCCATCGTTCCGCCCGCGTCGAACGAGACCGTCAGCCCGAGCTCGGCCAGCGTCCCGGTCAGCCACTGCGACGCCAGCGCGTCGTGCCGCACCAGGCAGCGCAGCACGTCCGAGAGCAGCCGGTGTTCGTCCTGCGGACGGTTCGTCCACGCCGTCACCAGGTAGGAGAGCTGGAACCAGTGCGGCGGGCTCTGCCAGCCGATCATCTTCCCATCGTCGTCGTACTGCTCGAACGCGCCCGCGCGCCGGAGGTCCGGCTCCTCCCTGATGTCGTAGAGGAAGACGCTGACCGTGGGAGAGTTGCGCTTCGCCGCCCAGTCCGTCGTGGGTGGGTCGAAGGCGAGCTCCACGCCCGAGCCCGGCACACCCCCATCGGCCAGCAGCAGGCGCAGGCCCTCGTCCACCTCGTGGATCACCGGATCACCTCCGCCCGACCAGGTCCGGCGGCGCGATAGTGGGCTCCACCACCAGGAACTGAGTGGTGACAGGGCCGAATCCTGGGCCGGACGCGGTGATGGTGCGCGGCCCGGTCTGGTCCTTGGGCAGGATCAGCAGCTGCGCGGCGAACCTGCCGTCCGGGCCGGGCAGCGTCGGCGCCGCGGCGGCGGTGATGCCGGGCGTCCACAGCAGCTGCACCGGGGCTCCCGGCGGGAAGTCGATGCCGCGGACGGACGTCACGAAACCGGGTTCGCCGATGTTCGGCACCGCGACGATCCGGGGCTGCAGCACGCGGTACGGGGTGGTCGCGGCGTTGTCGGCCGGGTTGGCGTCCGTTCCGGTGGTCCGCAGCGTTGCGCCGATCACCGCCTCCAGCGCCGCGTTCGGCGCCAGCACCACCTGCTTGCTGACGACTCCGCCGGGAGGCAGGTCCGGCAGGGTGCACCGCACGGCCGAGCAGTCCGGCGGCAGGCTGGTCACCGGGACACCGCGCGGCAGCGCGATATCCAGGGCGAGGCCCGTCGCCGTGCCCTCAGCGGTGTTGCGCACGGTGTAGGTCACCTCGGTCCGACCGCCCACATAGGACGGATTCGGCTGGGCTTCCACCGCCACGGCGGGATTGGCGTCCGGCGGTGGTGGCGGCGGCGGGGGATCCGGCGGCACCGGAACCACCGGCACGACCGTCGTCCCGGTGTTGTCGTCGGGGAGGGAGTCCTGCATCGAGCTGCCCGCCCGCCAGCGGAGCCGGTGGTTGCCGGTGGTCACGCCGACGAGTTCCGCGGTGACCTGGATGGACTTCCCCGGCTGCACCACGTCGAGATCGCAGCGCGCTTTCTCGGCGTCGCAGCGGCCCGCTTGCGCCCGGAGCCGTTCCAGCCGCAGCCCGTCCGGCACGTCGAGGGTCACCCTCGTGTCCGGTGAGGCGGCCGGGCCGTTGTTGCGCACCGTGGCGGTGACCGGCACCGAGGACCCGACCTCGACGGTGGCCGACGACTGGGGAGCGGTCAGCGCCAGGTCGATGGTCGCCTGCCAGGTCGGTTCCTTCTGCCGCCCGGGGAGCCGGCTGGTGATCGGGGTCAGCCGGCCCTTCGCCGTGTCCAGGACCGCCAGGTGTTCCGGCGGGTTGAAATCCTTGACCGGGCGCGTGGACAGCACGATCTGGTCGCCGTCCGGCGCCAGGCTGGCGTCCCGGGGCTGGAACGGCCCGGTGTCCCCGCCGTCGGGCCGGTCCGCGCAGCTCGCCAGCCCCTTCGGCAGCAGCACCTCGCAGCGGTCATCGGCCAGGTACATCCGGTACAACCCGTCGGGCTCGCGGTTGAACACGATGCTGCGCCCGTCCGGCGAGAACGCCGGGCTGTCGTCGACCACATCGCACAGGCAGACGAGCTCGCTCAGGTCGCGTTGCTGGTCGAGGCCTTCGGCGCGGGCGATCCAGATGTGGTTCTTCCGCTTGTCCGTGTCGGCGACCCGGCCCCGGCTGAACGCGAACCGCTTGCCGTCCGGCGAGAACGCGGGCTGGGTGTCGTCCTCCTCCGCGTTCGCGCCCTGCAGGTGCCCGGTGACCTCGCCGGTGGCGACGTTCACGACGATGATCCGGCTCCGGCCGCGTCCTTCCTCCATCGCGCCGGGCGACCTGCGGGCCACGGCCATCTTCGTGCCGTCTGGCGACCACGCGGCGTCGGTCTCCCAGTCGCCGGACTTGCGGTCGTCGATGGGCAGCAGCTGGGGATCGGAGCCGTCGGCGCCGACGATCCAGATCCGCTGGACGCGCTGCCCGCCGACGGTCTCGAACCGGCTGACCGCGATCTTGCTGCCGTCCGGGGAGTAGCTCTGTCGCTGCGTCCACGGGTCGAAGCCCGCGTCCGGCACGAAGAGCTTGGTGGAGTCGACGACGGCTTTGGGATCCTCGGTCAGCACGTCGACCCCCAGGCTCCGCGGATCCGACCCGTCCTGCTGGATGTCCTGCAGCAGCGCGGTGTTCCGGAGCTTCGCGGTCGTGCGCGTCACCACGAGGCGCCCGGTGATCCCGTTGGCGAGCCAGGCGGGGGAGTCGACCAGCCGGTCCTCCTCCAGCATCTGCTGGGGCGGGGGAGCGGGCAGCGTCGCGGTGTCGGCCCGGTAGACCCGGTCGATGCTGTCCGCCGCAGCGGCGTAGCCGCCCTCGACCCGCTGGAGGTTGGGGCTGACGAACAGCAACCCGTCGCCGTTCGGCAGCCAACTGGGCTCCCGGCTCTGCCAGCCGTCTTGCAGCAGCGGCGCGCCGGTCCCGGTGCCCCGGAGCACCCGCACGCTCTGGTCGGAGGCGTCGCCGATGTTGCCGTCGCGGTCGAAGGTGTAGGCGATCTGGTCCCGGTGGTCGGCGTCGTCGACCGGGTTCCACGACGGCTGGAACGCGCTGCCGGACGGCTCGTCGGTCAGCCGCCGCAGGGAGCCGCCGCCGGAGGCCTGGTCGTAGATCTGCCACCGGCCGCCGGCATCGCAGGCGTAGGCGATGCGGGAACCGTCCGGCGAGAAGGTGGGATGCGTGTCGTTGTCGGCGGTTTCGGCGAGCCGGTGCGCATCGGTGCCGTCGACGCGCACCAGCCAGATGTCGCGCTGCGTCTGCTGCCCCGACGTCTCGGCCGAGTCGAACACCACCCACTTCAGGTCCGGCGAGAGCTGCGGATTCGCGGCATCGCGGCCCCGGGTGAGCCGCCGCACCTCGCCATCGGCGTCTCGCAGGTACACCTGCGGCTTGGCCTCGTCGCGGAGGCTGGTGAACACCAGCAGCCCGCCGTGCGAGGACACGTCCTGGTCGAAGTGCTGCGGGGATTCGTCCAGCAGCGGCTGCGTCGAGGTCTGCCCGGACATCCCGGTGGTGGTGACGCCCAGGCTGCGGTGCTCGGTACCCGAGTAGGCGGTGCGGGCCGGTGGTTGCTCGGCGGCCGGCCGGGGCGGTGCCTGCGCCGCGGTGCTCGGAACGCTGATCAGCCCGTCCAGCAACAGCACGACGCCGACCAAGGCGATCCCGAAACGCGTTGAGCCGCGCCGGAATCCTGGCACGCTGCCGATCACGGTTGACCTCCACCGCAGACGACCGATACCCCCGCATCCTGGCCCGGCACCCCGTCCCGCCCCCAGATCCCGACAGGCAGGCGAGCGGGCAGGCCTCCGGCACTTTCGGGCAACGTCCGGCGCGCGGCGGGTCAGATCAGGCCGTGGCGCATGACGTAGCCGACGGCGTGCGCCCGGTTGCGCAGCTGCAGGCGCGTGGTGACCTCCTGGAGGATGTTCTTCACGGTGCGCTCGGAGTAGGACATCTTGACGGCGATCTCCCTGGTGTCGAAGCCGTCGGCGATCAGGCGGAGAACTTCCACCTCGCGGGTGTTCAGCGTCGACAGGATCGGCCGCACCGCGGCGGTGGCGCTGCGCTGGAGCTTGCCGACGTGGTCGAGCAGCCGGCCGAGCATGTCGCCGGGCAGCATGCCTTCGCCGCGGACCAGCGCCGTGATCAGCCCGACCATGCGATCCTGGTCCGCTTCGCTGCGGCGCAGGACGGCCGCCACGCCGCATTCAATGGTGGTTTGCAGCGCGTCCTGCTCGAACTCGCTGACGATGAGGCCGGTGCGCACCGACGACGTCCGCTGCAGCCGGCGGAGCAGCTGTCCGGCCGCGTCGTCCAGCCGGTCGATCACGACCAGCGACACCTCGGCCCGAGCTTGCTCGCTCGGTCTCAGCACTTCCACCTCGGGGCGCGGGCGCAACTGCTGGGCGACGCCGAACTCCAGAATGGGATCCCCTGCGTAGACCGCCACCGGGACTCTCGTCATCGTGTCCTCTCCCTAGAACCGGGTCCTGTCGCTGCGTGTTCTCGGTGAGACCTGCTCGATGCCCGCCGCCGGGCGAACTTCGGGTGGTGCCGGATCAGGCCTGCGGCGCGGGACCGCCGCTCGCGAGGGCAGCGCGGCGGCGTTGCCGCGGGCAGCCGCCTTGCCCCCGCACTGCCCTCACCGCCCTGCTCGAAACCGCTCGGGTCGCCTAGCTTTTCTGAGGTGAGCCCTTATGCCGAACTCGAAAGCGCCACGGTGGTGGTGAATCCGGGCGGGGAGGCGACCACGACCCTCACCGTGCGCAACGACACCGAGATCGTCGAGGCGTACGAGTTCGAGGTGGTCGGCGAATGCGCGGCCTGGACGACGGTGGAACCGACCAGGCTGTCGCTCTACCCGGGAACCCAGGACGTGGTGACCCTGCACCTGCGCCCGCCCCGCTCGCCGGAGGTGCGGGCCGGCGAGGTACCGCTGGCCGTGCGGGTCGTGCCCGTGGAGCGGCCCGACCTGGTGACCGTGCCCGAGACGACGGTGATCATCACCCCGTTCCACCGGCTGAAGGCCGCGCTCGTCCCGCAGCGGCGCCGCACCTGGCGGACCGGCCGGTACGAGGTGGAACTGCACAACCGGGGCAACAAGCCTGCGGCGATACCGCTGTCGGCGACCGATCCGGCCGAGCAGCTGAACTTCCGGTTCGAGTCGGATCGCCCCGCGCTCGAACCCGGTGACCGGACCGAGGTCCGGCTGCGCGTGCGGTCGAGCAGACTCATGTGGTTCGGCAAGCCGACCAGCCACCAGTTCCTGATCACGGCCGCCACCGAGGCGGAGGCGTTGGAGGGCGAGCTCCCGCAGCCGGAGGAGCTGGACGGCGAGCTGGTTCAGCTCCCGCTGCTGCCGCGGTGGTTGCTCACCCTGCTGGCGCTGCTGCTGGCCCTGCTGCTGGCCTGGCTCTTCATGGTGGGCCCGGCGCTGCTGAGCGCGGCGCAGGAGGCCGCGCGGGAAGAGGCGAGGCAGATGGCGCAGAACGGCGAACTCGTGCCGCCGCCACCCGCAGAACCGCCCAAGCCTCCGGACAACGGGCAGCAACCGCCGCCCCCGCCTCCTCCGCCGCCGCCGGACGTTCCGGGAGTTCCGCCCGGCAACGGCGGGCCGCATTCGATGACCATCGAGGTGGTCACCAACCCCGGCGCCAACCTCTCGCGTTCCGCGAAGGCCCCGGAGGGCAAGGTCTTCTTCGTGACCGACCTCGTCCTGGCCAACTACCAGGGGGACGAGGGCCTGCTCACCATCCGCTTCGGCGACCGGACGATCACCACGATCGCGCTGGAGACCTTCCGGAACCAGGACTACCACTGGGTGACGCCGATCGAGATCCCGGCCGACGAGGACGTCACCGCGACCGTGCGCTGCGCCCGGCCGGGCACGCCGCCGTCCGGTCAGCAGGCGGGGCGGTGCGTGGAACTGCTCAACGTCAGCGGTGTGCTCCGCGACGCGCCTCGATAATCCGCCCCAGTTGTCGCTATTCGGCATCTGCTCCCCTAGCATGCCCGTTCGCCCCATCAACTCATAGCGCTGTTCCGCCAGCAAACCACGAAACTGTGCGGAAAACCACGGAGATCGATATGCGCGAAAATACCGCAACATTCCCGGTTCCGGCGGTCGGAGTGGTTTCCCGGATGCGACCGATCCACCATCCGGAGGTGGTGGGGTGGGCCGTTCAGTAGCGGTCGGGAGGCGCGTCCCGAGTTCGGGACGCGCGAACCGCTCGCCCGGTAGTCCCAGGTCGGATGCCGGGCCGGACGGTTCGGCTATGTGCTGGACGTTCTCCGGGAAACACGAACGCAAGACGGCATCGGTGTGACGGCTCACCTACTGGTCCACAGTAGACTGGAGGCGAACGGCGTAAGATACCGTCCGCCGTCTGCCGCAATTGCTCATAGAAGCGCGAACCTGCATTGAAAAGCGTGCATTTTCGTCCTGAGTGGAATCGCGGATGCGCTCGGCCTTGGGGTGGAATTTCGCGAGAGACTGCCCCGAGGGTGCGACATTGGCGAAGCGGTTTCATAAATTCTTAACGCATTTCACACTTCTTTTCCCGAGTCGTCCGATGGTTGCGAATCCGCGCTAAAAACACCCGATCGGCCGCATTGGTGCACCAAAATCGGCGAGGGCATTCGGCATTCCGGGACGTTCCGGCCCGGGAGTCGGCGACGAGAAACCTCTGGTGCGCGGGCGAAACCGAACCCGGGAGCCGCGCCGCAAGACTTGGCCCGCTCGCACCGGACGGGCGTCGGGCTGACGGGGTCGGCTACTCAGGGCGGCATCGCACCGGGTTTGCCAGTTCCACGCACGGGCGGTTGCCGTAGGCGCGGATGATGTCGCTGCCCACCTGGTTCGTCAGGTAGCGCCGGAAGCTGGCGGCCAGGGACGTCGGCGCGAGTTCGCCGAAGGTGTAGGCGTACTCCGTCTGCCAGAACGGATAGGCGCCGTGGTCGGCCGCTTCCAGGCTGGCTTCGTGGCCGTCGATGCGGACCTTGCGCAGCTCCGCTTTGCGGTTCTCGGCGGCCCGGAGCTCGCTGTAGCCGATTGCTCCAGGGGTGTTGGCCACGGTGTCCAGCAGGCTGCGGGTCTCGGTGCGCCGGCAGCGGAGGACGCTGCCGCGCAGGCTCTCGTTCCGTGGCTCCACGCAGTCGTCGGAGTTCTCGCCGGGCTCCACGTCGCCACCGAGGAGCCGTTCCTCCAGGGTGGCGCGGGTGCCCGACAGGGCTTCCCGGTCGACGATGCGCACCGGCACGTCGTTGCCGCCCACCGCCCGCCAGTTGACGACCCGGCCGCTGAAGACGTCCCGGATCTGCTCCGGCTTGAGGTCCTGGACGCCGGCATCCGGGTTGATGACGATCGTGAACAGCAGGAACGCCACGGGTTGCGGCAGCAGCTCCGGCTGCCGGTCGCCCTTGGGGCCGTCGGAGAACGCCAGCACCTCGGGCGATCGCGTGCTGTTGAGCAGTTCGAGGCCCTGGGCGCTGCTGCGCATCTCCCACTTGAAGTTGGCCCCCGGGCAGGACTTCGCGTACTCGTCGGCGGCCTCCCGCAGCACGGGTTCGAAGGCCGTGGAGCCCGTGACGGTGAGGTTCCCGGCGGCGCAGTCCAGCCGGGCCTCGTTCTTGGTGAGGTCGATGATGAACGGCTCGACGAGGCTGATCATCAGCAGGAAGCACACCAGCGCCACCACCCAGCGGGGCGTCCCGGTCTGGCTCTTGGTCTCGTGCACCTTCCCGCTGCCCACGCCGCCGCTGATGGTGCCGACGACCTCGGGATCCGGGATCTTGCCGCCGCCGTCTTCGTCCCCCGCGCGTTCCAGCACGACCAGGACCTTGTAGTGCGCGGAGCTGTTCAGCTTGACCTTGGGCAGCTCGACGAGCCCGACCGTCCGGTCGGCCTCCTCGACGTCCGACATGCCCAGCCCCGGCGCCTTGGCGTCGAAGTACGTCGCCAGCGACGGGTCGCTGAGCTCGGTGACGACGACGCCGGCGACCCGGCGACCCGGGAACCTGACGCGGATGCCCACGGAGGTGTCCTCGGGGAAGCCGTAGTCGCCCTCGGCGATGTTGGTGGTGCCGGTGTTCTCGATGCGCAGCAGGACGAACGACGGGTCGACCAACCGCTCGCCGTCGTCCCGCTCCAGCCGCCGCCACGCGCCCGCGTAGAGGGCGCTGACATCGGTGGGGGTGGTGTCCATCTGCACCCGGTAGCCGAGCCGCTTGCGGCCGACGAACGCGAATTCCCACAGGAAGGCCATGAGGGGGACCAGCGCACCGACGATCGCGAGCGCCAGCTCCCAGGGAAATCCGTCCACGACCGCCTCCGCAGGCACGAGCAACGAACCGAGATCGTCAACGTAGTGAGCCCGCGGAGGCGGCCGGTCTCACTTACCGACCAATTTCCCCGTAATTCACTGACCGTTCCTCATCGTGATCGATCGGCCGAGGTCAGTACCGCCAGTCGATGGCGCTTCCGCAGCTCGCGAACCCGTGCCGGTCGGCGGCGGCGTTCAGGGCGTTCTTCGCGTCGTCGACCTTCTGCTTGGCCGAGCCGAGTTGGAGCACGCCGATCATGTCGGTACCGGGAGCGCCCTTCCACGGCGTCACGGACTGCCAGGCCTCGCGATCCTCTTGGAGCGCCACGGTCATCCCGTTCCAGGCGTCCTGGAAATCCGCCGGTACCTCCGCATCCGCGAACACGCCCTGCGCTTCGCGCGCTGCCGCGATCTGCTCGTCGAGGCTGGGCATGATCTCGACGCCGGTGTCGTCCGGTTTGGTCGGTGGCACGGCGTCCACCACCTCCTTGACGTCCGAGCAGGCGCCGGTTGCACTCTGGAACAACGAGCAGCCCGACAGCAGCAGGGCCCCGCCAGCACTACCGCGCCGCCCCGGATGCCGTTCCCGATGATTCGTGACATGCCGCTCCTCGCGCTCCGCACTCGCTGGATCCGCGCGACTTTCGCACAGCGGCGCGGGGAGAGGTCCCGGCCGTTTCCGCGTGCGTCGCGGGCGACCGCTGGGCAAAGTCCGCTCGGTCGGGTGGCCGGACCTCGCCACGCTGGGGGAATGGGCTCCGCGGGCGCCATCGGAGCGCCGGTGGCGGGCTTCGGGCGCGCTGCCCGGCCATGGCGGATGCGGTAGTACTCGGCCTGACACCGAGCATCAGGGAGAGAGCGCATGACAACTGCGGACGTGCCCTTCTCGATGTACCCGCGGACAACCGCAGTGCCGATGCGGGATCTGCTGCGGCGCTGCGAGATCACCCACGACCACGCCGAACGGGCCGCACTGCTGGAACGGCTGGCGGACGAGCTGGACCGGGCCACCCGGGACCTCCTCGCGGGCCGGTCGGCCGAGGAGTGCGACCGGCGTGAGCTGGCCGCAAGCCTGCGCGGGCAGGCCGGCATGGTCCGATTCTTCGCCGACCTGGAACGCCGCGACCGGGCCAGGCAAGCATTCGACTCCGCGCGGCCGCGGGTGCGATGACCCGGCGGGATCAGCGGAGGTCGAGCGACGGCCAGAACGGCCCGGCCTGGATGACCCGGTGCGGGGCGCCGGGTTCGCCGGGCGCGGGGAGGCTGCGCAGGGCTTCGACGGTGGCGGCCAAGGTGCCCGAATACCGCCAGACGACCCCGCCGCGCCGGTCCGGCGAGTCGACGAGCAGCCGCACCGCGAGGGCCTCGTGGCGGTCGGCGATCCACAGCGCGTCGCTGTGCGCCGGCCAGTTCAGCACTCCGAACAGCCACTCCCGGCGCCCGGCCGCGCCGGTCAGGCTCCAGAAGGTCCACAGGGACAGCCCGAGCAGGACCGCCAGCTCCGGGTAGAGCTGCAGGGCTTCGTCGATTCCGGTCACGAACCGGCATCCTTCGCGAAATTCGCTCGGCCGCGTAGCAGGCGGGATGGCGCGTCGGCCGCTGCCGCCCTTCTGGGGGATGCGCGGAGGTCACGGTTCGTGCATGGCCGGACGCCTCCGCCGAGCGGACCTACATTGGTGAGCAGCCCGCCGGACGACCTCCGTGCCCGCTCGAACCGCGCCCGGTGGGGACCACCTGCCTGGCGAGGAGACCGCGATGGACTACGAAGTGTTCGACCTCGGCGACGTCCGGCTGCAGCGCGGTGCGACGCTGCGCGACGCGAAGCTGGCGTACAAGACCTATGGCGAGCTCAACGCCGCCAAGGACAACGCGATCGTCTACCCGACCTGGTACTCGGGGCAGCACTACGACAACGAATGGCTCATCGGCGAAGGCATGGCCCTCGACCCGTCGCGGTACTTCGTGATCATCCCGAACATGCTGGGCAACGGCCTGTCGTCGTCGCCCAGCAACACCCCGGAGCCGCACGACCGGGCGCGGTTTCCGCAGGTGACGATGCACGACAACGTCCGCCTCCAGCACCGCCTGGTGACCGAGCGGTTCGGCATCGAACGGCTGGAGCTGGTCACCGGGTGGTCCATGGGCGCCGGCCAGACCTACCAGTGGGCGCTGAGCTATCCGGAGATGGTGCGCCGCATCCTGCCGTTCTGCGGCTCGGCGAAGACCAGCCTGCACAACTTCGTCTTCCTGGAAGGCGTCAAGGCGGCGCTCACCGCGGACGGGCAGTGGCACCACGGCTGGTATCGGGAGAAGCCGGTGACCGGGCTGCGGGCGATGGCCCGGGTCTACGCGGGCTGGGGTTTCAGCCAGCAGTTCTACCGCGAGCAGATCTTCCTGCAGGAGCCGCTCGGCTACGGCTCGCTGGAGGACTTCCTGGTCGGGTTCTGGGAGGACATGTTCCTCAAGCGGGACGCGAACAACCTGCTGACCATGTTGTGGACCTGGCAGCACGCGGACCTCGGCAACACCCCCGGCTACGCCGGTGTCGAGGACGCGCTCGCGGGCATCCGGGCGACGACGATCCTCATGCCCGGCGAGCAGGACCTGTACTTCCCGCCGGAGGACAACGAGTGGGAGCAGGCCCGCATCCCCGGGGCCGAGCTGCGGGTCATCCCCGGCGCCTGGGGGCACTTCGCCGGCGGCGGCAGCAACCCGGTGGACACCGCGTTCATCGACGACACGCTCAAGGATCTGCTCAATCGGAAAGCCCCGTTCTGAAACCAGTCCTCAGTGGACGGTTGTGGGGTCGGATAGGATTGGCGGTGTGAGCTCCCCGACCCCGATCCGCGTGGTCGCCGACCACTTCGAGCTGGCGATCTCGACGTTGCACTACTGGGAACGGCGCGGCCTGATCAGTCCCCAGCGGCGGGCCGGGCAGCGCTGCTACGACGCCGATCAGCTCTACCGGATCGCGCTGATCAAGCTGTGGCGCACGACCGGGCTGATGAGCATCGACGAGATCGCGGCCATGCTCGACGCGGAATCCGGTTGGCAGGACACCGTTCCCGCCCGGATCGCGGAGATCGAGCGGCAGCAGGCGGCGCTGGAAGCGGCGCGGGACTACCTGAACCACCTGCTCGGCTGCCGTCACGAGTCCGGCCCCGACCGGTGCCCGGGGTTCCGCGCCGCCGTCGACCTGCCGTGATCAGCGGCGCGGCATGGCCAGCGCCGCGACGCCCGCCGCGACCGCCAGGCAGGCGGCGGAGGCGGTGAACGCGACCGCGTAGCCGTGCGCGAGCGCCTCCGCGCCCGGTTCCCACGCGATGGCGGCGGTCAGCGCCGCCAGCCCGATCGCGCCGCTGGTCTGCCGGACGGTGTTGAGGAGTCCGGCCGCGAGGCCGTTGTGGCGGGGCGGCACGCCGCCGGTGGCGGAGATGGTGATCGGGGTGAACGCGGCGGCGGTCCCGAATCCCAGCAGGATCCCCGGCAGCTGCACCGAAGAGAGGTACGAGGCGTGCACGCCGATCAGCGCCGCCACCCCGGCGAAACCGGCGCCGCCGAGCAGGCAGCACAGCACGGCCGCACGGCGGTTTCCCAGCCGCACCGATAGCGCTCCGGCGGTCTGCGCGCCGCAGAACATCGCGAATCCGATCGGCAGGTAGGCCAGGCCGGCTTGCAGCGGCGAATAGCCGTGCACGTCCTGCAAGTACAGCGACAACAGCACGGGGCTGGCGAAGAAGCCCAGGCCCAGCAGGAACATCACCAGGTTCCCGCTGCTGACCGAACGCAGCCGGAACACCTCCAGTGGCAACAGCGGATCCGCCGCCCATTTCGCCTGGTGCAGCAGGAAAATCCCGAGCAGTGCGAGGCTACCCAGCAGCGGCGGCAGGGTATCCCGGGCGGAGGCCTGCATCACCGCGTACACCAGCGCGCCCAGGCCCGCTGTCGCCAGCACCGCGCCGATCACGTAGAGCCGGGCCGGGGCTCCGGCGGTCGACCGGCCCGGCAGCACCGCGGCGGCGACCGCGACGGCCAGCACGCCGACCGGGACGCTGACGAAGAACACCCACCGCCACCCGGCCCACTGCGTCAGCACGCCGCCGATGACCGGACCGGACGCGGCCCCGACCGCGCCTACGGCGCTCCAGGTGCCCAGCGCGCGGGCCCGCCTGCCGGGCTCGGTGAAGGTCGTGGTCAGCAGGGACAGCGTCACCGGCATCAGCAGCGCCCCGCCGAAGCCCTGCACCGCCCGCGCGATGAGCAGCTGCTCGGCCGACCCGGTCAGCCCGCCGGCCAGCCGGGCGGCCGTGAACAGGCCCATGCCCAGCATGAACATCGCGCGCTGCCCGAGGAGATCCGCCAACCGCCCGCCGAGCAGCAGGAATCCGGCGAAGACCAGCGTGTAGGCGTTGACCACCCACGAAAGCGCGACCGGGTCGAACCCCAGCTCCGCGCGAACGGCGGGTAGCGCGACGGAGACGATCGTGGCGTCGAGGACCACCACGAACGAACCGGCGCAGGCCAGCGATAGCACCACCGCGGGCGCGGCGACCACCGGCGGTGAGGACTGTGCGTGCATGTTTTCCCTTCTGTCGCTGGAAGAACCGATGTCACATCGGAGGGAAGCATGCTGGCTCAACCCGGGTTGAGCGCAAGACCCGACCGCCCCTGGGACCTCGCGGGCGGCGCGAATGCGTTGGACTTTCGCCTTCTTCGGATGTGTCGCTGAACCGGGCCACAGGGGCCATCCCTTCCAGTGACCAGGCACATGTGCGCCGCGAACCCTTGTCATAGTCGCGCTTGGCGCCCCGGCGCCGACCCGCCGAGACCTGCGACTTCTCATGCAGGCCAACGATGACGGTGCTCGAATTCGACCACGCGGTGACCGACTACCGCCTGCAGCACGCGTACTGGCTCGCCAGGGCGGCGAAGCTCGCCTACGACGACGAGGCGACGATCCGGAAGACCACGCGGGAGTGGGGATTCGATCGGTGCGAGTACTTCCACGCCGAGCTCGACGAGTCGTTCCCCATCGAGGACACGCAGGCCTTCGCGGCGGGTAGCGACAAGATGGTCATCGTCGCCTTTCGGGGCACCGAGCCCAAGAAGATCAAGGATTGGCTGTCCGACACCAACACGCTGGCCGCTCCCGGCCCCGCCGGGAAGGGGCTCGTGCACCTGGGATTCAGCCGCGCGCTGGACTCGATCTACCCGCAGGTGCGGGACGCGGTGCAGCGATTCCGGGACGACGACCAGAGCCTGTGGTTCACCGGTCACAGCCTCGGTGGCGCGCTGGCGATGCTCGCCTCCGCCCGGATCTTCTTCGAAGACCCGCAGCTGCTCCCGGACGGCGTCTACACCTTCGGGCAGCCGCGCACCTGCGACCGGCTGCTGGCAGGCCCGTACAACGAGGCGCTCGCCGCGCGGGTGTTCCGGTTCGTCAACAACAACGACGTCGTCCCGCAGCTCCCGCCGGAGCCGGTGTTCCACCACGTCGACGACGTCCGGTACTTCGACAGCAGCGGGAAGCTGCACGAGAAGATCACCTTCACCGCCGGGCTGACCGACAAGTTCAAGGGGTTCACCAGCGACGCGTTCGCGCCCGCCGCCGACGGGATCCGCGACCACATGATCGACCGATACGTCGAGCTGATCCAGAAGAACCTCTGAGCTGTCCCGAGAACGCCCGCACCCGCACAGGTGCGGGCGTTTGTCGTGAGTGCTGGTTCCGGTAAGAACCGGAACCAGCACTCACGAGAGCACATCGCCTGCCTGTGGCGGGTGATTGGCGTTGCGTCGTTGCTTGGTTTGCACCAGACCGGGTTTCGACGCCGAATGTCGCGGAGGAGATCCCCCATGGCCGTCGCCGAGCTGATCCTGACCGGAGCAGAACTGTACACAATGGACCAATCTCGGCCATGGGTGACCGACCTGGCGATCGCGGACGGACGGGTGCTCGTGAACGGCCTGTTCGCCCCGAACTGGCCGTGCGCGGATGCCTTGGGTGGGTGGAGTGAACGGGCCGTTCACCTCGCCTACTGGGACGTATGGTCCGTTCACTCCAAGGTGGCCGGTGAGTCCTGCGGCGGCGGTGTTCGCCGTCAGCGGTCCTGGACCAGTGGTGGATCGCCCCAGTTGCAGTCGAGGCCGTCGCGCAGGGCTTCGACCGCGTCGGCGCCGATCTGCTCGGCCAGGACGTCTTCGATGGTCGCGATCATCCTCAGGGCGCGCTCGTGGGCGCGGGCTCCCGCCGGGGTGGTGCGGACCAGGCGGCTGCGCGCCGACGTCGGGTCGGGGACCTGCTTCAGCAGACCCATGCCGATCAGCCCGTGCACCGCCTGGTGGACGGACTGGCGGGTGGTGCCGATCCGGCGGGCGAGCTCGGAGATCGACGTCCCGCCCGCGTCCAGGTTCGCGAAGACCGCGGCCTGGGCGACGGTCACCGGGCGTTCGCCCGCCGCCTGCATGCTGTTCAGCAGCGCGTCGTCGAACCAGCGCTTGGCGTCGACGAGCAGCTGGGGGAGGTTCGGTGGTGGTGCCGTCATGGTTCCTGGGGTGCGGGAGCGGGCCCCGAGCATACCCAGCCGCCATCGCCTGCGACAAAATGTCAGGTAGCTTGACAAAACAGTCGCGCCCAAGAGGAACCGCATGGCGATGGAGTTCGCCACGCCCTACCGGTCCCGCTCGCGCATCCCGCCCGAGCCGGGAAGGCCGTACTTCGTCGAGAAGGGGATGGGCGACCGCGCGCACCTGTTCGGCGACCTGATCACCATCTACGCCGGCGGCGAGCAGACCGAGCGCACCTTCAACTTGTTCACCTGCGAGGGCCCGAAGGGCGACACGATCCCGGCGCATTCCCACTCGGAGACCTACGAGGCCTTCTGTGTCACGGCCGGCGCGGTCCGGCTCTTCGTCGAGGGCGCCGCCGGCGAGCAGTACGAGAAGCTGCTCGGCGCAGGCGATTTCGGCTTCGTGCCGAAGAACTGCCCGCACGTCTACCGGATCGAGCGCCACCACAGCCAGATCGTCGGGGTGGCGGCCGGGCCGGGCGGCACCTCAGTCCATCTCGTGGTCCGGCTCCGCCGCGAAGCCATCCAGCGACATCGTGAAGTGCCAGAGCACTTTTGCAGTTCGCGACCTGCGGTTCGGTGTCGCCCATTCGTCGCCTCCCGGATTCTGATTGCAGACTGCAATCGGTAAATTTCCAAGCTGGGCCACCCGATAGCAGGCCGCAACCGGTTCGTGGCGGTCAGTCCGGCGCATTCCTCTTGGTGCGAGCCGCAACCGTGCAATGTGGACAGATGTGGTGCCGGGACGGCCGCCCGCCCCGGCACCGGTGGATCACTCGCTCCGGCCCAGTTCCGCGAGGTATTCCGCCCGCTGTTCGGTGAGGCGCTCGACCAGTGCGGGCGCCTCGGCCCGCTCGATGGCCGAGGTGTAGCAGGCGAGCGCCTCGTCCGCGCGACCCTGGCCACGCAGGATCTGAGCGGCCAGGAACTCGCTGTTCGCGCCCGCGTTCGCGTCGCCGCTCGCGGCGTACCCGTCCGCCGCAGCCAGGGCGCACTGCACCGCCTCGTCGTGGCGTTCGGCGCCGGCCAGCTCGCGCGCCTTGGAGTCGGTGGCGTCGGCCGCGAGCCACGCCTCGCCCGCGGCGTTCGCCTCGGCGATCACCGCGTCGAAGTCCGCGATGGCCGACTCGTCGCCCAGGTTCGCCTTGGCCAGCCCGCGCTCGTTGAGCATCCGCAGCGCCGACCGGCCGTCCCCGGCGGCGCGCGCCCGCTCCAGCACGGCGTCGAGCACCTCGACGGCCTCGTCGTCGCGGAACTGCACCAGCATCCGCGCCAGCTGCGTCGCCAAGCCCACCTGCAGAGGCAGGTGCTCGGCCTCGACGGCGTGCCCGAGCCCCCGCTGGAACGCGCCGTAGGCGACGCCCGGTTGGTCGCCCCGCAGGGCCGCGACACCCAGGCCCAGCATGGTCTCGCCGAGCGCGACCGGCGGCGCCCCGGTCTCGGATTCGCCGCGGTAGACCTCGTCGATGACCTCGATCGCCTCGTGGGCCTGGTCCGACCAGGTCAGGTACTGCCCGAGCCGGAACTTCTCGGTGAAGGCGCCGGTGATCCCGGCGGACTCGGCCTGCCGCAGCGCGAACCGCATGCGGGCCGCGGCCTCGGCGTCGCGGCCCAGGTCCGAAAGCAGTTGCGAGCTCAGGCCGGCGGCGTTGAGCACCAGCCGGGCATCACCGATGGCCACCTGCAGGGACAGCGCCTCCTCGGCCGCCTGCAGGGCCTCGTCGAGCCGGTCCTGGTTGGCCAGCGCCTGCGCCTTCATCCGCAGCCCGCCCTGACGGGTCTGCCTGCCGATCCCGGCGTCCCGGAGCAGGTCGTCGATGGACCCGGCGGCTTCCTCGAACCGCTGCGACAGCATCAGCAGGAACGTGCGGTGCAGCACGGCGTGGTTGCGCAGCTGCCGCTCGGCGATGGTCGGCTCCGCCACCGGCATGAGCAGGGCCGCCGCTTCCTGAGCGTCGCGCAGTGCTTCGTCGATCCGATCCTCGGTGCCGAGCACGTCCGCCCGGGTTGCGAGCAGATCGGCCAGCACGTCCTGACCGGCGCGGGCGCGGGCGTCTTCGATCGCGGCGTCGAACGCGGGCAGGTCGGCCGCGGTCGCGGTGCCGTACAGGGCGAGGCCGATCTGGTCCTCGATGTCGGCGTAGTCGTCCCGGCCGAGCTCGCGCAGCGCCTTCCCGCGATCGGCGAGCGCGTTCGCGGCCTCCTCGTGCTGATCCCGCGCGACCAGGGCTTGGACCACGACGCGGTAGGCGTCGGCAGCGATCACCCGCCCGCCCGCGGCGAGAGCGCGCTCGGCAGCATCCACGACCCCGTCGTGATCTCCGGTCGCGGCGCGCTCACCGGCCCGCCGCAGCCAGTCCTCGGCCGTGGTCGGCTCGGTCGTGGCGACCTCGGCCGTCACGACCGGCGTGTAGGTGCTCGACTCCAGCGGCACGTCGTAGCGCTCGTCGGCGAGCGCCCGGGACCGGGCCACCTGCCGGGTGTGGAAGTCGTTGCCGTTGCGGGCGTCGAACGCCGCCGCCAGCCGGTCCGCCGCCGCCCAGAACGTGGCGGCCAGGTCTGCGGCCGTCCACGGGCCGGCGTGCTCGCCCAGCAACGGCGCGAGCGCCGGGGCGTCGGAGTGCCGCACCGGCGTCGAACCCTGGCCGGCCCGGGTGACCGCGTCCAGCAGCACGGCCGCGGCGCACGATCCGACGAACTTCTGCCGGTCGTTCATCGGGTCCACCATCAGGTCGCGGATGTGCCGCTCCAGCAACGCCAATCCGCGTGCCTCGTTGCCGGTGACCGCGCAGAAGATCCAGTGCCGGGCGATCATCGCGATGTTGTCCGGGTTGCCGCGCGCGGCCCGGTAGCCGCGCATGTGCGCGGCGGCGGCGTCCTCGCCGCGCCCCAGCCTCAGCAGCGGCAGCAGCGAATCGGCCTCGTTGCCCTCCGGCTCCTCGCCGCAGCTGAGCCGCTGCTCCTGGATCTCGTCGAACAGCGCCACCGCAGCCGCGTCGTCGCCGATGGTCTGCTGGTAGTCCGCGAACTCGCTGCGCGCGCAGGCCTCGCAGTGCGAGTAGTCGTCCTTGGGCAGGGCCTCCAGCTCCAGGCGGAACCGCTCGGCGTCCTCCAGCCGCCCCGTCTCCACGGACGAGGAGAACAGCGACTGCACCACGCCGGAGCGGCCGACGCCGGCCTCGGTGTAGCGGCGGTCCATGTCGGCGAGCACGGCCTCCAGCTGCTCCGAGGAGAACTGCAGGCTGCCGGTCACCGTGGAGGCCATCCACTTGAAGTACCAGAGCAGGTCCCAGGAATCGGTGCCGGTGATCTCCGATGGGAACCGGACCGGGTCCGAGTCGAATTTGCCCAGGCACCAGGCGAAGGCGGCGAGCATGCCGTCGGTGTCGCCGGTCATCTTCGCCGAGGTCACCAGGCGCATCCGCGCCGCGTAGGCGAGTTCCTCGTGCCCGGCCTCCTCGGACAGCGCGATGGCCTGGTCGAGCAGCGCGCGCTCCTGCGCGCCGTACGGCGTCTGGTCGGCCTCGTCGAGCAGGTCGGTGATGGTCTTGGCGGCGTCGCTCATGCCAGGTCGCTTTCGAATCCGATGGAGAGGTGGACGAGATCGGTCATCGTCGTCGTGAGCAGGCGGCGATCGCGGGCGGACAGCGGGCGGTGGCCGGCGAGCATCGCCTGCAGGTAGACCAGCCGCACCGAGCGGGAGAACACCGCCTCGTCGCGGACGTCCGCGAGTTGCCGCACCAGCGGGTTGGACCAGTTCAGGCACAGCCGGGCCGTCGCGTCCGCGCCCCGCACCGCCGCGTGCTTGGCCATGAACGCGTCCGCTTCGGAGACCAGGCCGGCCCACAGGGTGGGGGCGACGTCGGTGGCCTTGGAGCGCTCGATGTGCCGCAGCACCTCCGGATCCGCCACGTACAGGGCGGGCAGGTCCGCCGGGGCGAACATGCGCACCGCCGCCTCCGCGCCGGAATCCGCCAGCACCGCGGTGGCGCGATCCTCCAGCGCGACGACGGATTGCCGGTCCGCCAGCGGCGGCGGGTTGAGGTTGTCCAGCTCGGCGGTGACGTTGACCCGCTCCAGCGTCAGGCCCGGGGTGAGCTCCACCAGCTGCCGCAGCAGGTCGGCGTCGAAGGCGTACCCGGCGTTCACGATGGGCGCGTCCGCCGGGATCACGGCCGCGATCTGGCGGAACTCGTCGACGGTCTCGGTGTAGCGAACCCGGGGTGTGAGGGCGGTGTAGTCGGTGACCTTCATGGTGCCCGCGCTGGTCTCGACCGTGAGCCAGGAGAACAGGATCCGGGCCAGGTCGGCGTCGTGCACGGCCAGCGCCTTCATGCCCTGCTGGTGCACGCCCATCACCTGGCCGAACAGGTGCGGGTCGGTGCGGGCGGTGCCGAGCAGCCACCGGCGCAGCTGGGCGCCCAGTTCGGTGCGGGTGTGCTCCAGGTCGTCCCCGCCCACGAACGATTCCCGGGACGCCGTCGGCTTCAGGCCCGTCGTGTCGAGCACGCACCGAACGAAGAAACCCCAGTCGGGCAGCAGGTCGTCCACCCGCTCGCTCAGCAGCATCCGGCCCAGGTACACGCGGTTCGCCTGGTTCCCGCCGGGCGGCGGCGCGTACGGCAGCACGAACGCCACGCCCCGGGTACCGGTGCCGGGCGCCTCGACGGGGAACGCGGCGAGCGGTTTCGCGCCGACGATCTCGGTGCCGAGCTCCAGCACCTGCTCGGGGTGGGCGTGCGGGTCCAGGAAGACCGGCGCGCGGGTGATGGTGTCCCGGGTTCCGTCCGGTGCGGCGACCTCCACCGCGTGCGGCAGGTACTGGCCGAACCGGGTGGCCAGGGCGCGCACCCGGTTCGCGGAGAGCATCTCGGCCTCGTCCGGGCGCGGGGTCAGGCGCACCGTGGTGCCG
The DNA here is from genome assembly GCF_900106995.1 of Saccharopolyspora shandongensis. GTDB lineage: Bacteria > Actinomycetota > Actinomycetes > Mycobacteriales > Pseudonocardiaceae > Saccharopolyspora > Saccharopolyspora shandongensis. The sequence continues at coordinate 125,156 of NZ_FNOK01000008.1, read as the reverse complement.
GTCGGCAGCGCGTCGGTCTGGTCCTCGGGCAGCTCGCGGACGTGGAAGGTGCCCTCGGCGTGCCCGACCCACTCGATGGCGCGGCCGCCGCGCGCGGACCGGCTGAGCACGGTGATGTGGTCGGACACCATGAAGCAGGAGAGCAGGCCGATGCCGAACTGGCCCAGGTAGTCCTCCCGGCGCAGGTTCAGCACCTCGTCGCGCTTCGAGGAGCGGCCCACGGTGGCGAGCAGGTCGGTGGCCTCGGCCGCGGTCAGCCCGATCCCGTTGTCGGAGAAGGTGAAGTCGGGCCGGCCCGCGGCGGCGGGCTTGATCCGCATCCGTCCCTCGGGGGCCGCCGGGTCCAGCAGCCGGCGGGCCTCGATCGCGTCGCGCCCGTTCTGCAGCAGTTCCCGCAGGAACACCTGCGGGCTGGCGTAGATGTGCCTGCTGAGCAGGTCCACCACGCCGCGGAGGTCCACCTGGAACGGGCGCGCGGGTACCTGCTCCGCCGGGTTCCCGGGCTCGGGTGCGGTGGTGGACATGGCGGAACTTCCTTTCGCGGTGCGCCCGCTGGCGGGGGCGCGGGTTCGGGCCGCGTGGTGGGCGGCGGGGCCGTGCCGGAGGTCGCGATCAGGGCGCTTGCGCAACCCTGATCGCGGGCGAGTCCCGTTGGCAGGAGGGAAAGCCGATGCGCTGGGCCGCTTCGCATCCCCGGCGGCCTCGCGTGGTTTAGATATATCACCCGCCGCCGACAATTCCGACGCTCGGTCGCACTCGGCGGTGGTGATCTGGGCCATTCGGCCACCCGGAATCCTTGCGGTGTAGGCAGAATTACCCACAACGGAACCGGTGGCCAGGGCGATCAGTCAAGGCGGCCACTCGACGTGCTGGCAGCGGAATTTGCGGAGTCCTCTTCGGACCGCTGCGACAGCGCTTCAGGATCGCCCTGCGTGGACGGAGAAATCGAGCACGAACAGTTCACCTTCCGCCAGGGCAATGGCCATGGAATCCACACCGGACCCGGGCGGTCAGCCGGCGGGCTGGCGGATCAGGCAGGTCGTCGTGGCGTGCGCCATCAGCTTCCCTGCTCGTCAAGCACTTTTCCCTCGGCCGTCGCCGTGCTGCGGCGAGGTCTGCGGTGGACACGGGAAACTCCTTGCTGTTGCTGATGATCAGGCCGTTCCTCGGGGCCGGCCGGTGGTCTCTTGCAGGGTGCGGGCCAGCAGTTCGTGGATCTCGACCGCGGCCGCTTCCATCGGCGCGGCGCTCTGCTCGGCCTTGCACATGACCATCGCGCCTTCGGCGGCGGCGATGACGAAGGCGGCCAGCCGCTTCCCGCGTTCGTCGGGCAGGCCGTGCCGATGGAACAAGGCGGCGAGCGCGTCCTGCCAGCGGGCGAAGACCGCGCCCGCCGAGCGCGCGAGCTGCGGCGCGTCGTCGTTGGTCTCCACGGCCACCGCCACGATCGGGCAGCCGGCCCGGAAGTCGCTGGCCACGATCCGGTCGCGCCACAGCGCGAAGAAGGCGTCGATGACCACCACGGGATCGTCGGCCTGCGCGGCGGTCTCGATCAGGCCGGTGATGGACTCGCCGGCGAGCGTCACCGCCTCGTCGACGAGCTGCGTCCGCCCGCCGGGGAAGTGGTGGTAGACGGAGCCGCGAGGGGCGCCGCTGTGCGCGAGGACCCGGTCGATGGTCGTGGCGGTGGCCCCGTGCTCCCGCAACAGCGCCTCGGTGCTGGTGAGCATCCGCTCGCGGCTGTCGCTCCTGCGCGGGCTCATGAGGTCGCGGCCGATGAGCTGCCGACCATGCCGCATCGCCTCCCGCGGACCCGAAGAAACTTCCGTTCGGTAATTTATGATAGGTGACATAGTACCTGCGAACGGGCGAACCGCGGCGTCCCCGTGGAGGTTCGCGGCCTGCCGGTATGATCCCGATCTTGTTCTGGGGCGGGGCGACGACTGGGGACTCTTGTGCTGCAGGGCCTGGGCATCAGCGAGCCGGGAGAGCAGATCTACCGGTTGCTGCTGACCGGGTCCGTTGCCGAGGCTGGAGTCCGACTCGGCCTCGCGCCCGAGGAGGTAGCCACCGCGCTTGCCGAGCTCCGGGCGAGCGGGCTGGTGGAGGAGTACGACGACGGGACCGGCGCGATCCGCCCGGTCCACCCGAACATCGCCTTCGGGCCGCTGCTCGCCCGCGCCCGGGTGGCGCTGCGCGCCGAGGAACAACGAATCGAGCTGGCTTCGGCGACGGTGGAGGAACTTTCCGCACTGCAGCCGCAGGGAATCGCCGCGGGCTCGCCCGAGGTCGAGCTCAACCGCGGGCCCGCCGCGGCCTTCAGCTGCCTGGAGCGCATCGCGGCGACCGCGCGCGAGGACGTGCTGGTGCTGGCGGCGTCCGGGCCGGCTCCCGGCGTGCCGGATCCGACGGACTACAGCCCGGTCGTGCAGCTGGCGGTGTCGCTGGCCGAACGCGACGTCCGGCTGCGGGTGATCATGCTGGACAGCATCAACTACCTGACGCCGCTGGTCGAAGGCGCGCGGCGGATGCAGCAGGCCGGCGTGGAGATCCGGATGAGCCCGACGCTGCCGGTCTGGACGATCGTCGTCGACCACGAGTACGTGGTGACCGCCCTCGACATCGCCGACCACGACCGCGGGAGCATGCTGGTGCGGACTCCCGGCGCGGTGGCCGCCGCCACCGACCTGTTCGGCCGGTGCTGGCGGGCGGCCGCGCCGCTCGGCGAGGCCGGACCCGAGAGCGCCGTCGGACCGCTGACGACGGCCCAGCACCAGCTGGTGGTGATGGTCGTCAACGGCAGCAAGGACGAGGCGATCGCGCGCCGCTTCAGCGTTTCGACCCGCACGGTGCGCCGGATGATCGCGGACCTCTACGAGGTCGCCGGGGTGTCCGGCCGCATCCAGCTCGCCTTCCGCGCGGCCAAGCTCGGCTGGCTCGACGGTTCCGAACTCGACCGGCTGTGAGTCGGTGCCTGTCCGGTGGCGGACATGGCCGCCACCGGACGGATCGGCACGACCCGGCCCCGCCGTCTCACCTGCACGACCACCACGAACGTGACGGAGGTGCAGGCGATGTCGTTCAAGATCCGCCCGGACGAGCTGCGGAAGGCGGCCGGGCAGGCGAGCTCAGCAGCGGAGCAGGTGCGCGGAGTCGCGTTGCGGACGGGCGCGGAGCAGATCGCCCGCGCATTGCCCGGTGCAGCGGCGTCCTCGGCGGCCGCGGCGCTGGCGGGGGACTGGAATGCCGAGGTTGAGCAGTGGGCGAAGGCGACCGGCGACTACGGGCAGAACCTGGACGCGTGCGCCACCCAATACCTTGCGGGCGACAACAGCATCGCCGAGGAGTTCACCGCGATCCGGCTTTCGGCCTTCGGAGGTCTTCGATGAGCATCACGATCGGCACCATCCGGAAGTGGGAACCCGGTGCGCTGGACGAGGCGGTGCGGACGCTGCTCAAGCACCGCGACGAGCTGATCGCGCTCGACGACGAGCTCGCCGGCTGCAAGCCGCCGGCGAGCTGGCGAGGAGCGGCCGCGGATGCGGCGACCCCCACCCACGCCAGGATCGCCGCCTCGGCGCGGCAGCTGACTGCTGAGGTCTCCGCTGTCCAGAGGGCGGCCGCCGACGCCGCCGATTCCGTCGAGGCGCTGCGGAAATCCCTGACGGAATCCGAGAACCTGGCCAAGTCCAACGGCTTCACCATCGCCGACAGCGGCGCCGTCGAAGACACCGATCCGCCGCGGAACGTGCCGGCCGGTGAACTCGACGCGGTCAAGGCGGAACGCCGGGCGGTGCAGCTCGAACTGGTCGAGCGGGTCCGGGAACTGGTGCGGCGAGGAGGCATCATCGATGCCGGGCTCGCGAGGGTGCTCAGCATCGCCCGAGGCGACAAGTTGCGGGCCGGCGGAACGCTGAAGCAGGCCGCGGAGACTGGAGCGAAGGCGGGCGGTTTGGCGCTCACGCAACCGCCCGAGGGCAAGCCCGGGGCGAACGCCGCGTGGTGGGAATCGCTGTCGGAAGCGGACAAGAAGGCCGTGCTCAAGGAGCACCCGGCCTGGATCGGCAACCTCGACGGAGTGCCCGCCGCGGTCCGCGACCAGGCGAACCGGGCCTTGCTCAAGAAGCTGCGCGCCTCGGTGCAGGAGGAACTCGACGGCACCTTCACCGACGAGCTCTCCACGCCGTGGGTCTACACCGACGCGGAGAAGAAGATGGCGGCGATCCACGCGATCGAGAAGCAACTCGCGCAGGGCGACCGCCAGCTCCTGCTGCTGGACGCCTCGAAGGAGTGGCCGAAGGCCGCCGTCGCCACGGGAAACGTGGACACGGCCGACCACGTCGCGGTGCAGGTCCCCGGGATGAACTCGACGGTCGGCGGCACCCTGGAGCTGAAGCAGGGCGAGATGACCCGGCTGCACGACGAGGGCAAGTCGGTGGCCGGCGTGACCTGGCTCGGATACGACTCGCCGAACATGCCGGAGTCGCTCGTCAACGGCCAGGCGGAAGAGGGCGCCGCCGGCCTCGCCCGGTTCTTCCAGGGCATCAACGCTTCCCGGGACCACGACCCGCACTTGACCGCGCTCGGCCACTCCTACGGGGCCGTGACCACGGAGCAGGCGCTGAAGAACGAGGGGACCGGCGTGGACGACACCGTCCTGTTCGGCAGTCCCGGGCACGTCGTGGACCACGTCTCCGAGCTCAAGGTGCCTGCGAACTCGGTCTATACCCTCAGTGCGGACGCGACCGTCTCCCTGCAAGGCGAATCCGACTTCAACAACGACATCGTCGAAGCCGTGGGCAGCGTGTTCCGCACCGGCGAGCTCGACGGCGCGACGGAGCTGTCCACCGACGCCCAAGGCGAGAACCAGCCGACCAATGGACACTCGGCCTATCTCGACGCGGGCACCACGAGCTACGAGAACATCAAGAAGATCGTGACTGGAGAACAGGACGACGTGGTCGAATGAGTTTCCTGGCCGAGCGCGGTGACCGTATCCGTTCCCGGGTGATCCCCTCTTCTTCGCCTGGACCGACCCGTCCAGCGGACGAGTCGGGAACCCGATGCGGCCGCAGGCGGGCGTCGCTGAAGCGAGCACTTCTGCCGGATGCCGGGGGCGTGGCGGTCGGGGCTTCGTCGCGCGGCGTGCTCGGGATTCCGGCCGGTGGTGCGCTGTGAACGCCGATCAGACGTTGAGCGGCCGGACTCCGGTCGGCGTGGTGCTGCGCTCTCGTCACGTTCCGCGTCTGCTGTCGGCGTCGCTGATCGGTCGGCTGCCGACCGGCATGGCGCCGCTGGCGATCCTGCTCACCGTTCGCGACGGTGGCGGCGACTACCGCTTGGCGGGCTTCCTGATCGCGCTCTACGCGGCGAGTGCCGCGGTGTGCGGGCCGGTGATGGGCCGGTTGATCGACCGGACGCGCCAGGCCCCGGCGCTGTGGGTGAGCGCGTCGGTGTCGGCCGCCGCGCTCCTGGTGCTGGCCTTCGCGGATCCGGTGCGCAGCCCGGCGGTCGGCGCGATCGCGGCCGTCGTCGCCGGCGCGGCGACACCGCAGCTCGAACCGTGCCTGCGGGTGCTGTGGGAGCACGTGGTGGTCGGCGAGCGGAACGTCCGGGCCGCGTTCTCCCTGGACGCGGCGACCCAAGAACTGATCTTCGTGACCGGCCCGCTGGTGGTGCTCGGCGCGATCGCCGTCGCGGGCCCCGCCGCGGGCCTGGTTTCCGCTGCGGTGCTGGGCTTCTTCGGTGCCGCCTGGTTCGCGACCGCCCGCCCGGCGCGGGTGTGGCGCGGCACGCGGGTGGAACGCCACTGGGCCGGGCCGCTGCGCGGTGCGGGAGTGCTCAGGCTCTTCGCGGTGCTGGTCTGCGTGGGGGCCACGATCGGTGTTTTCACCGTCGGCATCACCGGATACGCCGAGGCGGCGGGAAGTCAGGCCCACGCGGGCTGGTTGATCGCGCTGAACGCGGCGGGAGCGCTGGCGGGCGGGATCGGGTACACCGCCGTGGGCGCGGCGCACCGCGAAGACCGCCGCCTGCTCGTGCTGCTGGCGCTGCTCGCCGCGGGCTACCTGCCGCTGGTGCTCACGCCCGGCATCGCGCTGATGTTTCCGCTGGCCTTCCTCAGCGGGTGCGCGCTTCCTGCCGTGCTGGCGTCGGCGTTCGCGCTCATCGCCCGGATGGCGCCGGACGGGACGCTGACCGAGGCGCACGCCTGGATGATCACCTCGTTCGGCGTCGGCAACGCGATCGGTTCGGCGCTGGCCGGGACGCTGCTCGACGTGGCCTCCGCCCGGTCCGCGTTCGTGCTGGCCACCGCCGCTGCGGCGGCGTCGGTGCTGATGGCCCTTCCGCACCTGCTGCGGCCGGGGACGGCCGCTCAGCGCCGGTCGGCCAGGCCGGACTCGTAACCGGCGATCACCAGCTGGGCCCGGTCGCGCGCGGCCAGCTTGGTCATCAACCGTCCGATGTGGGTCTTGACCGTGCTGCGGCTGAGGTGCAGGTGCTGCTCGATCTCGGTGTTGGACAGCCCGCTCGTGATCAGCGCCAGCACCTCCGCCTCCCGCTGCGTGATCCCGCTGAGCTCGCGGCGGGGCCGGGCCTGCGATGCCGGCCCGCGGGTGAACTCGGCGATCAGCCGCCGGGTGACGCTCGGGGCGAGCAGCGCCTCCCCGGCGGCGATCACCCGGATCGCGTCGAGCAGCTGGTTGGGCCGGATGTCCTTGAGCAGGAAGCCGCCGGCGCCGGCGTGCAGCGCCCGGTACACGTAGTCGTCGAGGTCGAACGTGGTGAGCACCAGCACTTTCGGTGCCTGCGGCAGCGTGGTGATCCGCACGGTGGCGTCGATCCCGTCCAGCTCGGGCATCCGGACGTCCATCACGACGACGTCGGCCGCCCGCTCCGATGCCAGCTCCACGGCGGCGGATCCGGTGGCCGCCTCGCCCACCACGGCCATCCCCGGGGTGGCGTCGATCAGCAGGCGGAGGGTGCTCCGGAAGAGCGCTTCGTCGTCGGCCAGGAGCACTCGCAGCTGCTCACCCATCGGCCACCTCGAACGGGAGCCGGGCGCGCACCGCGAACCCGCCGCCGGGCTCGGGGCCGATGTCGATCGTCCCGCCGTGCAACGCGACTCGTTCGCGCATCCCCAGCAGGCCCTGCCCGGGCGGCCCCGGCCGCTCGGGCGGTTTCCCGTCGTCGACGACTGACACGGTCAGGACACCTGCCGCGGTGCTGAGGCCGAGCTTGCAGCTGGTCGCCCTGGCGTGGCGAAGCACGTTCGTGAGCGCTTCCTGCGCGATGCGGTACGCCGACGCCCGCACCGCCATCGGCACCTCCGCCAGGCCGGACTCGTCGAGCTCGACCTCGACACCGGCCGCCCGGACGTTGGCGACCAGGCCGTCGAATCCGGAATCCGGCGACGCCTCGGCCGGGTCGCGCAGGGCGCCGAGGACGATGCGGACGTCGGCCAGCGCGCCGCGGCTGACCCGCTCGATCGTCGCGAGCGCGGCCCGGCCTTCTTCGGGATGGCTGTCCACCAGGTGGTTGGCGACCGCCGCTTTCATCGCGATCAGGCTGAGGTTGTGCCCGACCACGTCGTGCACGTCCCTGGCGATGCGCAGCCGTTCCTCGACCGCCGCCTGCCGGGCGCGGAGCTCGGCGAGCTGGGCGGCTTGGCCTCGGCGCGCTCGTACCGTCCGCGCGAGCACCCAGGTGCCGGTCAGCACGACCGCGCTGTAGCCGAACACGGCCACCGGAGTGGTCGCGAAGGACTCCGCGTTCTCCGCTACCGCGACGAGCGGCAGGCCCGGAACCAGGATCATTGCCAGCCCGGCGATCGCCACCCCGGCCAGCGAAATCACCAGCGACAGCCATGAGGGAAGCGCCGGGCTGGACAGCCCGACCGGGTAGAGCGCGAAGGCGATCGCCAGGACCACAACATCGCTCGCGGCGCCGGTGGCGATCGCGGCCATGCCCGCCACGAGCACGACACCGAGAACCGCTCGCGGCCAGCGCCTGCGCACCACCAGCGGCGCGCACAGCACGACCGCCAGCGCCCATTCGAAGGGCGCGGCGCCGGGCGCGCGCAGCGCCGCCACCAGCACGAGCGCAGCCGCCACCACGGCGTCGAGCGCGACCAGTCGTCGCGATCCGGCGGTCCCAGGAGCGATCACGCGACGACCCTATCCGCAGGAGAACGGCCCCACATCGGACCACGGTCCGATCCCGCGATTCGGCCCCTGGTCCGATGTGGACACGGCGACCCGCGGCCGACACTGCTCGGCGTGATCATCAAAGCACTCATCGCATCCGGCGCGTTCGCCGTCGCCGCCGCGTTCGCGCCGCCGGTCGGCGCCGCCGACATCGACTCCGTCGTCGAGGAATACCTCCGCGAAAGCGGCCTGCCGGGCGCCGCGGTCGCCGTCACCCGCGGCGACGAAGTCGTGCGCGCCGCCGGGTACGGCCGCACCCCGGCGGGCGAGCCGATCACGGAGCACACGACGATGGCCGTGGCCTCGGTGAGCAAGTCGTTCACCGCGCTGGCCGTGGTTCAGCTGGTGGAGGCGGGCCGGGTGGACCTCGACGAGCCGGTGCGCCGCTACCTGCCGGAATTCACCACGGCCGATCCACGCGCGAGCCGCATCACCGTGCGCCAGCTCCTGGACCAGACCTCGGGGCTCTCCGACTCGACCTACCCGCCCTTCAGCCGGCCGCAACCGGATTCGCTGCGCGCGGCGGTGGCCGGGATGAACTCGGCGGAACTGGCGGCCGAGCCCGGAACCCGGTGGGAGTACCACAATCCCAACTTCCAGGTCGCCGCCCGGCTGGTCGAGGTGGTCGCCGGGCGGCCCTTCGACGACTACCTCCAGGAGCACGTCTTCGCGCCGCTGGGCATGACGGACAGCCGCACGATCGACACGGCCGACGAGCTGCCGTCGAGCGGGTACGGCCATCTGAAGGTGCTCGGCTCGGCCATCGCGGTGCCCGAACCGCGCGCCTTCGGCAACGGCTCCGGCGGCGTGCTCAGCTCAGCGCACGACATGTCCGCATGGCTGATCGCGCAGAACAACGGTGGCCGCGGGCCCGGCGGGGTGGCCATCGCCACGGCCTCGGCCATCGCCGTCACGCACACCCCGTCGTCGGAGGTCTCCGGCGACTACGCCCTCGGCTGGTCGGTGGGCACGACCGGCTCCGGCGCGCCGGTCATCGCGCACAGCGGCGACCTGTTCACCTCCACCGCCTATCAGGCGTTGCTACCGGCCTCCGGGTACGGGATCGCGGTCATGGCGAACACCGGGCTCGCCCACGGAGATGCCAAGGCGATCGCGGACCGGCTCATCGCCCTGGTGGAGGGCGCCCCCTCGCCGGTGCGCGAAGATCCGCTCGTGGTGGCCGACGTGGTGTTCCTGGTGCTGACCGCGGGTGCCGCGCTGCTCGCGGTCCGTGGCGTGCTGCGTTCGCGGCGGTGGGCGGCGAAGCGGGCGAGCGCGGTTCGCGCCGCACTCCGCTTGCTGCCGCTGGCGATTCCGCTGCTGGCCTTCGCGTTCGTCGACCGGGTCGTCAGCGTGCTCTACCGCGGCCGGGACGTCGCCTGGATCCAGGTGCCGTACCTGTACCCGACGTTCATGCTGCTGCTGGCGACTGCGGCCGTCGGAAGCCTGGTGGTGCTCTCGGTACGGATCATGCGCGTCGCGCAGGCCGGTCGCGGCAAGTGAGTTCGGTCGTCCTTTGTGGACATGGGTAGGGCCGGGCTCGTTGCTTGCGAGCGCCCTCCCGAGTCGGGAGAGGACGCTCCGCATTGCCGTATTCTCAACGCATGTCCGGTTACCCCGACTCGGCGAAGGACTTCGAGCGCGTGCTGCGGCTCGCCGATCCCGGCGCCCGGCTGCGCATCGTGCTCGCCGACGGGAACCCGGCACGCCTGCCCGGGAATCCGGAGCTGGTCACCGGCCGGGTGCCCACGGCCGGAAAGGTCGTCCTGAACGGGGTTGCGCTCTGGGCCGTCACCGTGGCCGGCGTGTTCCTCGCCACCGTCACCGCGTGGGATCACGACGGGTTCTTCCCGTGGTTCTGGAACGTCGTCTGGCTGCTGTTCCCATGGTTCTTCCTGCTGCCGTTGTGGGCGGCGTTCTGCAAGCTGGTGGCGCAGCACGCGCGGGGCGCGCGATTCGCCAAGGCCTACCGCGAGGTGTGCGCGAATCCGCGCCCGGCGCGAGGAACGGTCGACGACGAGGAATTCCAGCGAGCCAAGCAGCGGCTGCTCGGCTAGGACCGTCGCCGGTTGATCAACGCATCCGAACCCGCCGAATCGCTTTCGTTCACCGGGCAGTCACCGCCCCAGGATGGAAAGGGATCGGCGGGTCGGCTGGTTCGACGCGGCCCGCGATTTCTGGTCGCCTGTTGACTTTCCCTTTTTCTTCTTCCTAGCATTCCTCGATCCCCCGGTCCCGAGGATGTGGTGATGCGGTCGAAGTTGGCCGAAAAGTGCGTGGTCGGGGGCTTTTCGGGGAACTTTGTTTCTGTTCCGGGAGATTGTTTCCGGCGCGGTGGTTCCTTTTGTTTCAGCCCACTTCTCGTGGAGGAAGAATGCGAAAATACCCGGCGATCGCTGCCGCGGTCGCAGTGTTCGCCTTCGGTCTGGGGCCGGTCGCGGACGCGATGCCGCGCCCGGCCGACCCGGTCGAACTCGACGTGCTGTTCATCGGTGCGCACCCCGACGACGAGGCAAGCACGCTGTCCACGCTCGGCCAGTGGAGCGAGCAGCACGGCGTCAAGGCCGGTGTCATCACGACGACCCGGGGAGAGGGCGGGGGCAATGCCGTCGGCTTCGAGGAAGGCCCGCCGCTGGGCCTGATCCGGGAGGGCGAGGAGCGGCGCGCGGTCGGCAAGGCCGGCGTCGGGCACGTCTACAACCTGGACAAGCTCGACTTCTTCTACACGGTCAGCGCCCCGCTGACCGAGCAGGTCTGGGACCACGAGGACACCCTCTCCCGGATCGTGCGGGTCGTTCGCGCGACCAAGCCCAAGGTGATCGTCACCATGGACCCGTCGCCGACGCCGGGGAACCACGGCAACCACCAGCAGGCGGCGCGGCTGGCCGTCGAGGCCTACCTGAAAGCCGGTGACCCGAAGGCGTTCCCGGAGCAGATCTCGCGCGAGGACCTGAACCCCTGGCGGGTGGGGCGGATCTTCCAGGCGGGCGCGCGGGGCACCGCGGATCCCGGCCCGGAGTGCGAGGCGACCGGCTACCGCCCGGCCGAGCCCACCGACCGGGTGCTCGGCGTGTGGGCGGGGCATCCGTCCGCCGCCAACGGCGGGAAACCGTGGTCCACAGTGGAACGCGAAGCGGAGTGGGAGTACCGCACCCAGGGCTGGGCGAGCAACCCGCCCGCGCCGACTGATCCCGCGAAGATCGGCTGCGACTGGTTCACCGAGATCGACAGCCGCGCGCCCTACGGCCCGGACGCCGCCGGGGTCACCGCCGCGCTGGACGGCGCCGTGCTGCCCGGCTCGGGCGGACTGCCGGCGGGCACGGAGCTCGTGGTCGAGGCCGACCGCTTCGACGTCGTCCCGGGCGCGCCGTTCGAGGTGACGGTCCGCGCCAAGGCCGCGGGCAGCGCCATCCCGCAGGGCCGGGTGCGGCTGGACGCGCCGGAAGGATGGCAGGTCACCGGCTCGGGTGAGCTCGGCGCGGTGCCGCCGGGCAGCGAGAAGGCGGTCCGCTTCACCGTGACCCCGCCGGCCGACGCCGCGCCGAGCACGCGCTCCCGGCTGGCGGCGAGGCTGGACACCGCCGACCACGCCAGCGGGGTTTCCTCGCACGTGGTGCGGGTCGTGCCCGCGGTGCGCGGCACCATCGAGCCGCTCGCGCAGGTCGGCCAGTTCCGGGACTGGGCGGGCAGCATTGGCGCGCCGCAGCTGGACAGCCTGAACAAGCCGGTGCTGACGCTGGGCAGCGGGCAGTCCCGCTCGGTGCGGGTCGACCTCGTCAACCGCGGCGAGAACCCGGAAAGCGGCTCGGTACGGCTGAACCTGCCCGACGGCTTCCGCGCGGACGCCGCGGCGAAGGAGTACTCGGCCCTCGCACCAGGAGCCACCGGTTCGGTGACCTTCGAGGTGACCAACACCGACCCGGGCCTGCCCACGTCCAACCGGGCGCCCAACGACGGCGACTACCCGATCACCATCGACACCACGTCGACGCGCGGGACCGGAACCGAGGCCGCGGCGCTGGAACTGGTCCCGGTGACCACGATCCCGAAGGCGCAGTCCGCCCCGGCCGTCGACGGCGTCGAGGGCGACGGCGAGTACACCGGTCCGGAGCTGGACCTGTCCTCGCTGTGGGAAGGAACCCCGGCCCCGGCGGAGGACATCTCCGGGACCGCGAAGGTGACCTTCACCGACGACGCGCTGTACGTGCTGGTGCACGTGACCGACGACGTCCTCGGCACCGTCATCGAGCCGAACGACTGCAAGCGGCACCGCCGCACGGATTCGGTCGAGATCACCATCGACCCGGCGGGCAAGTCGGAGAACACGGCCACCGCGTTCAAGTCCGGGATCTTCCCGATCACCGCCGATCCCGAGCACGGCAACCCGCCGTGCTTCGAGCGGGACGCGGACAACCACCAGGGTCCGGGGCAGGAGACCGCGCCCGGCATGCAGGTGGCGTCGAAGGTCACCGAGCCCTATGGCGGCTACTCGGTGGAGGCGAAAATCCCGTTCTCGGTGCTGCCGGACGCCGTCGACCCGGCGCGCATGGGCCTGAACGTGCTGATCTACGACTCGGACACCCAGGACAAGACCACGCAGACCCGGGTCGGCTGGTCGACCTGGAAGGGCGTGCGCGGCGACCCGTACCGCTGGGGCCTGGCCGAGCTGCCCGGCTACCAGCCGCCGGCCGCCCGGCCGAAGGAGCCGGTGCTGCCGGACACCGCGGCGCGGAGCGTGGATTCGCCGCCGAGCATCCTGCAGTCCAGTGTGGACGGAGTGCCGCTGTCCGGGGCGCCGGGCCTGGCCGCGGACGCGGTGCAGATCCGCTCGGTGCGCCGGGTGGACGCGACGACCGTGGACGTCGAGCTCGCCGCGAACGTCGCGGGCGTGGTCCGGCTGTTCGGCTGGGACGGTGAGCAGGCCACCGGGCAGGTGAGCCGCGAGCTGCCGAAGGGCGCGACCACCGTGCGGCTGCCCGTCGGCTCGGCTGATCGCGTGCTGCTGTCCTACGAGTCGGGTGGCGCCACGCTCGCCCGCACCGCGCCCGTCGAGGGCTGACGCGGAGGCCCTGCCGGTTCAGGCCGGCAGGGCCGTGCGGCTCGCCAGGGTCGTGCGCGCTTTGTGCTGCCATGGCAACAGAAAGTGCGCACGGGCTCTGGCCTGTCGAAACGCCGGACCGGGCAGCGTTGCGATGACAAGAACCTGGTGGTGGTGCGGGCGTGTTGCTAGACTTTCATTTCGACAGAAAGAAAGTCGAGGCGGCCCGTGACCAGAACGCTCGCCGAGGATCGGCGGACCTCACCAGGCAAGACCCCGCGCGGGCGGCGGGACGGCCGCGCGGCGGTGCTCCGGCAGCTGCGCGAGCGCCCGCTGTCCCGCACCGACCTGGCCGAGCTGACCGGGATCAGCCAGCCGGTGATCACCAGGCTGGTCCGGGACCTGCTGGCGGACGAAGCGGTGCACGAGATCGGCGCGGCCGGCTCCACCGGCGGCCGCCGCCCGGTGCTGCTGGCGATCCGGCCGCGAAGCCGCTGGGTGCTGCTGGCCCGGCTCGCCCGTGGGCGAGCCGAACTGGCGCTGGCCGACCTCACCGGCACCGTGGTGGCGCACCGGCACGCTGCCTACGAAGGCGACCGGATGGAGCCGGAATGGCTGGTCGGCGAGCTGGTGGCGCTGTGCCGCGCGAACGGTCTGGCCGCCGCCGACGTGTGCGGCGTGGCGGTCGCGGTGCCGGGCGTGGTGGCGCCGGGCACCGGGGTCGTCGGCACCGCGCCGGACCTGGGCTGGACCGGCCCGGAGGCGCTGGGCGAGGTGCTCGCGGGCAGGTTCGGCGACTGCGTGCTGGTGGACAACGACGTCAACCTGATGCTCACCGGCGAACGGGTGCACGGCGCGGCCCGCGGCGCCGACGACGTGGTGCTGCTCTACATCGGACGGTTCATCGGGGCGGGCATCATGCTCGGCGGGCGGGTGCTGCCGGGCGCGCACGGCGCCAGCGGCGAGATCGGCCTCCTGCCGCTGCGCGAGCAGGCCGGGGATTCCACAGTGGAGCAGCGCTACGGGCTGGGCGGGCTGGCCGACGAGATCGGCACCGGAGAGCCGGTGCGGGCGCTCGCCGACCGGGGCAGGCTGGCCGAGGTGGTCGCGGCCTGGACCCACCTGGCGGTGGTGCTGTCCCTGGCCGTGGACCCGGCGTTGGTGCTGGTCGGCGGCGCGGCCACCGAGCTCGGCGAGCCCGGCCTGGTCGGCATCCGGTCCGAACTGGCCCGGCGCGTGCCGGTCTGCCCGGACGTCCGCTTCGCGGAACTCGGCGACCGCGCGGTCACCCAGGGAGCGCTGGAGCGAATCCGCGACCTGGTGATCGACACCGGCGCCCTCCGCGACTGACTCGCCGCGCACCGAAACCACCTGCGCACCATCGGAACGAACGGCCTGTTCGCCTCGTCCATCGAGGTGAACAGGCCGTTCGCACCAAGCCTCGGGGGTGGTGTCAGGACTTCGCGGCACCGTAGGTCAGGTGGACCACGCCGTTCTCGAACACTTCCTGGCCGGTCAGGCTCAGCGGGAGGCGCGGGGTGCCTTCCGGGAACAGCCGGTCCCCGGTGCCGAGGACGAGCGGGTAGACCAGCAGGTGCAGGCCGTCGACCAGGCCGTCGGCCAGCAGGGCGCGCACCAGCGTGCCGCTCCCGCTGATGTAGATGTTGCCGTCGACGTCGTCCTTCAGCTTCCGGATCGCCTGCGCGTCGTAGGCCCCGAACACCGTCGAGTTGTTCCAGATGTCGGCCGTGGTCAGGGTCGACGACACCACGTGCTTCGGGGTGTCGTTGAAGAACGGCGCGCCCGGGTCGTCCTCGACGGTGCGCCCGGACCAGGCCGGGGCGAACATCTCAAAGGTCTTGCGGCCCAACAGGATCGCGCTGCTGGCCTCGGTCAGGCCGCCGATCGCGCGGGCCATGCCCTCGGTGAAGCCGTACTCCGCGGTCCAGATCGGGCTCTCGAACACGCCGTCCAGGCTGACGAACTCGTGCACGTGGATCTCGCCCATGTCGGTCTCTTCCCGTCTCGGTGGTGGCATGCGGTCCGCGCCCGCGGACGTGCCGGTGGCCCAACCGTACAGACTCCACCCGCCAGAGAAACTCATCTCCGGACCGACACGTCAGGTATTCGCCGAGCACCTATTCGCTGGTCGGGCTCTGGCGGCGCCAGTCGAGCGGTTCGTCGGTCACCTGGTCGGTTGTCCCGTGGGCCGGGGTGATCTGGTGGATGTGCACGACGGCGTCGAAGGCTTGTTTGGGGTCGACGTCGATCAGCTGGGTCTGTCCGGACATCGCTGTCGCACTGGCAAGGAGTTCCGGTGGCGCGTGACGCAGATCCACGAGGTGGTGTGGGAGGCCGATGGCGTCCAGCAGTGCATCGAGGGAGTGGGAGGGTGCGCTGAATTCACCAGCCGGGGTGGCGTAGCGCCGGGCGGGGGTGGCGTCGAGATCGACGCCGGGCACGATCCCGGCGCCGCGGGTGGTGCCGACAACGACGAGTTCTTGGCCCAGGACGGGGGCTAACAGGCTTCCGATGGGTTCGGTGCCGTCGAAGGAGGGGGTGCGTTGCAGGTGGACGTTGTGGGCGCCGACGATCACCCGCTCCTCGCGGCCGAGGATCCAGTGGAGATTGTCGGCCATGACCTCGTTGCGCAGGTTGCGCCCCGGTTCCGGGTAGAGCCCGTGCTGGAGGAACTCGACCACGCGCTGGGCTCCGTAGGCGCACCGGAGTGCGATCTCGTCGTCTGCTGCGGCCGCTCGCGCCACGAGCTCGGTGATGCCACGAGAGAGCTCTGCCGGGACGTCGGGCGTGTCCGACCCGTCCGCGGAGGCCGCGCGCGTGGGGTCGCCGAGACCGGCGGCGGCCAGCAGCTCCCGGTCCCCGGGCTGTGGGGACAGCCGGTTCAGGCAGGCGGCCACCCCGGCTGCTGGATTGGCGCACCAGCCGGGCACGTCCATGCCGTAGAACCCCACTTGATGGCTGTGGGTGGCGTTCCAGCCGCGCATCCACTGCAGCTGGGCATGCATTTCCTCGCACCGGCCGAAGGCATAGGTGATCCCGCGGCGGGCGATCGTCGCGAGACTGCCTGGCCCGCCGCGCACCCACTCGTCAACGGCCAGGCCTTCCGGCAAGCCGGACTCCAGCACGAACGCGGAGAACCCGAGTTCGCGAACCAGGTACCGCACGATTCGGTCGCGTAGGAGGACGAATTCGGAGGCGAAGTGCGCACTCTCCCCGAGGCAGACCACACGGGCCTCACCGACGAGATCGCGCAAGATCTCGAGGTCGGAGTTGTCTCTCGTGTCCGGATCGAGGGTGAGCAGCGGGTTCACGATGTCGCGGATGGACTGTGCGGGCACGGTCGGTGACCTCCGGATGATCCGTGAGTTCTTCGACAACGATCGGAGCAGTGACCTCAGAGAGGATGACAGGGAATGCGGCGCCGGCAATCCCGTTTTGATGTGGTCGCCGGGTGCAGCGCCTCCATGCCACTCCGGCGGTCGGGCGGTCCGGATCGGACGGTCGCTCGAGCGATGAGTTCCGGTGGCCTCGGTCGTCTACCTGGTGGACCTCAACGCGGAAGGCGGATCATGACCGGCCTGCACGACATCTTGCGGAAGCACGTCGACGATGGATCGGTGCCGGGGGCGGTGGGCCTGGTGGCTCGCGGCGACCGGGTCGAGGTGGCCGCCGTCGGCTCCCTCGCCGTCGGGGGCGCACCGATGGCCCGGAACTCGATCTTCCGCATCGCCTCGGTCACCAAGACCGTCGTCGCCGCGGCGGTGCTGATGCTGGTCGAGGAGGGCCGGATCGCGCTGGACGACCCGGTCCGGGAGTGGCTGCCGGAACTGGCGGAGCCGTCCGTCGTCCGCACGCCCGGCAGCGAGGTGGACGACGTGGTGCCTGCGGCGCGGCCGATCACGGTGTTCGACCTGCTCAGCTCCACGGCGGGCTACGGCTTCGCATCCGACTTCGAGCTGCCTGCGGTCCAGCGCCTGTTCTCGGTGCAGCGGGATGGTCGCGAGCCGCAGAGCTTCCCGGCGACGGACGAGTGGATGGCCGAGCTGTCCCGGGTTCCGCTGCTGCACCAGCCGGGCGAGGCGTGGCTGTACGACACGTGCTCGGCCCTGCAGGGCGTGCTGATCGCTCGCGTCTCCGGCCGTTCACTGCCGGACTTCCTGGCGGAGCGGGTGTTCGCGCCGCTGGGCATGATCGACTCCGGGTTCGTGGTGCCCGCCGCGAAGCGGGCGCGGTTCACCAGCTACTACCGGAGCGGCGCCGCCGGGCTGGAGCTCGCCGACGGCCCCGACGGGCAGTGGAGCACCCCGCCCGCTTTCCCGCTGGGTTCCGGCGGGCTGGTCGGGACCGTCGACGACTGGCTCGCCTTCGGCCGGATGCTGCTGGCCGGCGGCACCACCGCCGACGGCCGTCGGCTGCTGTCGGCCGATTCGGTGCGCATGATGACCACCGACCACACCACGGCGGCACAGCGCGAGACCGGCGAGGCGTTCCTGGAGGGCCAGGGCTGGGGCTTCGGCGGCTCGGTCGACGTCGCCGCCATCGACCCGTGGAACGTGCCGGGGCGCTACGGCTGGGTCGGCGGGACCGGGACCTCGGCGCACATCATCCCGTCCACCGGCGCGGTGGCCGTCCTGTACGCCCAGGTCGGGATGGACGGCCCGGTCCCGCCCGAGTGGATGCGGGACTTCTGGCGGTACGCGTGCTGACGCCGCCGGACGGTCAGGGCTTCCGGCCGATGCCGCCGAGCGTGGACAGGTCGGCCGGGGAATCGACCGGTGGCTCGTCGGGCCGCCAGCGGGTGCAGGGCACCAGCCCCGGTTCGAGGAACTCCAGGCCGCTGAAGTACGCGGCGATCTGCTCGGGCCTCCGGCTGTGGTAGGGGATCGCTCCCGTGGCGGCCTGCTTGCGGCGGGCGGCCAGCAGCGCCGGATCGGTGTCCGGGCTGTCGAACAGCGCGAGGTAGCTGCCCGGCGGCAGCGCCTCCATCAGCCGGCGGACCAGGGACCACGGATCGTCCTCGTCCGGGACCAGGCCCAGGATGCCGAACAACACCAGCGCGACCGGTCGGTCCAGATCCAGCGTGTCGGTGGCGCGCGCCAGGATGGTCTCCGGGTCGCGGATGTCGGCGTGGATGTAGTCGGTGGCGCCTTCGCGGGTGCCGGTCAGCAGCGCCCGGGCGTGGGCCAGCACCAGCGGATCGTTGTCGACGTAGACGATCCGGCACTCGGGGGCGTGCCGCTGCGCGATCTCGTGGGTGTTGTCGGCGGTGGGCAGGCCGGTGCCGATGTCCAGGAACTGGCGCACCCCGGCCTCGACGACCAGGTGCCGCACGGCGCGCGCCAAGAACGCCCGCCCGGCGCGCGCCGCGAAGTCGATTCCGGGGAACAGGGCCCGGAAGTCGTCGCCGGCCGCGCGGTCGACGGCGTAGTTGTCCTTGCCGCCGAGCCAGTAGTTCCACATCCGCGCCGAGTGCGGCACGGACGTGTCGATCTCGACGAACTCGTGTGCCATTCCGCAGAACCCCCTGTTGCAGATCGCGGGGAAAATATCACGATCCCCTCGCGGGGAGGGCCCGTTCGGGCAGGCCGCCGCCTGGGAAACCGCAAGGAGCAGACATGACTGAGCAAACGACGATGCGAGTAGTGGCGGTCAACCGAGGCGCGGAGCACGCCGGCGGGCCGGGGCGGACGCGCGGCCCGCAGCACGACGCGCTCGGCGCCTGGGTGGGCAGGTGGATCAACGAAGGCCACGTGATCAACGATGACGGCACCGCCGGGCCGGCGATCACGACCTCCGACGTGTACGAGTGGGCTCCCGGCAGGTTCTCCCTCCTCCACACGGCATACGGGCGCATCGGCGAGACCGGCGTCGGCGGCACCGAGATCATCGGCTACGACGAGGCGAACGGGAACTACACGTCGCACTTCTTCGACAGCACGGGAAATGTGGTCGTAAGCAGTCTGGTCGCGCGCGGCGACACGTGGACCTACCAGGGCGAAACCACCCGTGCCACGGTGGAGTTCGGCGCCGACCACCGCGTCCAGACCGTCCTGCACGAGCGCACCGACGACGGAACGACCTACAAGCCCTCCATGCGGGTCACCCTCACCAAGATCGGATGAGGGCCGGGGTTCAGCCGACCGCGTCGCGGATCGTGTTGTAGAGGTCCAGGACCGCCGCCGCCGTGGGGATCAGCGCGATCAGCACCACGTATTCGAGGATGTCCAGCCAGCGGGCGCGGAGCGGGGACGGCAGGCTCGCCGGGTTCCGCGCGGCGTAGTGCAGGCAGCCCGCTCCCGCCACGACGGCGAACGCGGCGACCGCGAGCGTCCAGTAGTGGTCCAGTGTGGACAGCAGTCTCGCGCTCAGGCCGATCAGCAGGAGCAGGCCGATGACGATCACCGCCACTCGCTGAGCGGTGCCCGCGTAGGAGCGCGAGCGCAGCAGCCACGCGGTGGCCGCGAGCGCCACCAGCACCGCCGCCCACGGTGACGGGTCGCCGAGCAGCACGAGGCAGCCGCCGGCCGTCACCAGCCCGAGCGCCGTGACCAGGCCGGTGAGGATGTCGGTCGCGGTCGTCGTCGGGCCGAGCACCGACGAGTCGAGCGTGGGCTGTTCGTCGGCCCGGAACGAGTCCATGTCCGCGGGCACCCGGGGCATCGGCAGCCTGGCCAGGCGCAGCGCGATCATCGGTGCGGCGGCGGTGATCGCGGCCGTCAGCGCCACCGAGACCGCCGCGACCGAGGTGCCCGGCAGGTCGAACAGCGGCACGCTCGCGGTGATCAGCGCGCCGAGCGCCGAAGCCGCGACGATCGGCGCGAACACGGTGAACCGGTGCACCAGCATCGCCGCCGCCGTCGCGTACAGCGTCACCGCGCCCAGGCCCGCGGCGAACGATCCCACCTCGATAGGCCAGGGCTGGTGCGGCGGCAGGGCCGTGATCCCCGCCAGCAGCGCCGCGACCACGCCCGCGCCCGCGGTCGCGCTCCCGGAATCCAGGTCGCCCCGGGCCCGGGACAGGGCGCCGCCCACAACCGCCAGCGCCACGGCGATCACCGCGCAGCCGATCGGTGCCGCCAGGCCGCCGGCGAGCGCCGAGACCGCGAAAACGGTGGCACCGACGAACAACGCCACGGCGGCGAAGAGGCTCAGGTTCCGCCCGGCCCTCGGCCGCCACGGCCCGGAGCGGGTCTGCGCGGCACCGGCGATCGCGTCGACGGTGTCGTCGAAGACGAGCGGGATCTCCTGCCTGGGACGGGGGTTCAGGCAGAGGATCTCGCCGTCCTGCACCAAGGTCGCCGACACCGTGAGGCCGGGCGCCAGCGCCACGCCGCCGATGCGGGCGAGCACCCAGCCGGGGTGCTGCTCCGGGCGGCTCGGCACCCCGGTGAGCCTGACGAGCTGCGGGATCAGCTCCGCCACCGTGCACTCCAACGGCAGCGCGACATCGATCCTGGAGCCCGGGGCCACCACGGTCACCCGGCGCGGAGTGGACATCACGGCCACTCGCCGGCGGCGTCGAGCGCCGGCGCGAGCCGCTGCGCCGCGTGCTGCGCCAGCCGGTCCAGCGCGTCGTTGGCGGCTTCCACCACGATCGCGCCGATGTCGCGGGCGTCGTACCGGCGCAGCGCCTCGGGGTCGATCGAGACCTCGGTGAACCTGCCGGTTCCCCGCACGGTGACGGTCACCTCGTTGTCCCGGGAGCAGCCGGAGACGAGGGTGGCGTCGACGTCCTGCCGGACCCGGTCGATCTCCGCCTGCTGGTCCTGCAGCCGCCGCATCAGCTCGGCGAGCTCCGGCGGGCCGTCCTGGCCCTGGTGGGCGTGCAGCGCGTTCATCGGTGATGTCCCGTTCGAATCAGGCGGCCACCGCGGCGGGGGCGCCGCTGTCGGCGAACAAGGTGGACAGTGTCTGGCTGAGCTCGTTCCTGGTCTGCTCGGCGTCCGACTCGGCCTTGGACTTCGCCTGGAATGCCTGCACGACCGCGTTCATGATGGCCAGCGCGATGGCCGCCTCGCGCCACGGCGAGGACATCGAGTGCGCCGCCCTGATGGCGTCCATCATCCGCTGGACGATGTCCATCGCCGTCTCGAAGAAGCTCTTCTTCTGCTCCTGCGCGGTATTGCGCGCCTTCACCAGCGCGTCCGAGGCGGCGGTGAGCCGCTGGCTCTCCTTCTCCAGCGCCACCTTCAGGGCGTTGTTGAGCTGGTCGACGAAGTTGTCGGAAGTCTGCCGGCAGGCGTCGTAGCCCCGGCCGTTCCAGGTCTCGCCCAGCTGGGTCACGATCTGCCCGGTCGCGGACGCGGCGGCCCCGACCTGCTCGGCGCACTGCGCGCAGTCCCGCGCCTTGGACCGCAGCTCTCCCGGGTCGCCGGTGACGTCGCTGATCGTCTGGGCCAGCAACGACAGCCCCGCCCTGATGATCGCGGTGACCTGACTGGTGTCCATCCCGCACCTCCATTCTCCGCGAGCGTAGGTCCGCCGTGATCTGAGGTGGACGGCAAAAGTACCCACCTGCGCAGCGGCGGAGATGACCACACTCGGGACCGGCACGCGTTCCGAGCCCGGGGAGTAGATCGATGCGGACCCAACCAGCGCTGCGCCCGGGGCGCGCGCCGGAGCAGCACGTCGGCGAGATCGTGCTGCAGGCGCCGCCCAGCCTGGTCAAGGGCGGCCAGTCCTGGATGCAGCTGCTGTTCATGGTGCCGATGATGCTGGGCATGGGCGCCATGTCGTTCGTCTACATCGGACGTTCCGGCGGCCCGATGACCTACCTCTTCGGCGGGCTGTTCCTGGTCGTGATGATCGGCATGATCACGATGTCGCTGGCCGGCGGGCGGCAGTCCACCAAGGCGAAGATCAACGAGGAGCGCCGCGACTACCAGCGCTACCTCGCCGGGCTGCGCAAGCAGGTGCGCGAGACCGCCGAGGCGCAGCGCGCCGCGCTGATGTTCGCCCAGCCCGAACCGGAGGACCTGTGGACCCTCGTGCCGACCCCGCGGCGCTGGGAGCGGCGCAGGCGCGACCCGCACTTCGGGCAGGTGCGCATCGGCCGCGGACCCCAGCAGCTGGCCACCCCGCTGCGCGCCCCGCAGACCGCGCCGCTGGAGGACCTGGACCCGGTTTCCTCCACCGCGCTGCGGCATTTCATCCGCACCTACTCGACGGTGGCCGACCTGCCGGTGGCCATCGCGCTGCGCGGCTACGCCCGGATCGTCGTCAGCGGGCAGCGCGACGAGGCCATCGAGCTGGTGCGCGCGGTGCTCGCCCAGGCCGTCACCTTCCAGTCCCCGAACGACCTGCGGATCGGGCTGTGCCTGGGGCCGCGGCGGTGGGCCGACTGGGACTGGGTGAAGTGGCTGCCGCACGCCCAGGACGACGCCGATCCCGACGCGGCGGGGCCGGCCCGGCTGGCGGCCGGTGACATGGGCGCGCTCGCGGAGCTGCTCGGCGACGACTTCGGCGAGCGCGCGGCCTTCGGCAGGCAGGCCGACGCCGACCGGCCGCACGTCGTGGTGATCGCCGACGGCGGCCGGGTGCCGCCGGACGCCGAGCGGCAGGGCCTCACCGTGATCGAGCTGTCCGAGCTGCCGCCCGCCGAACCGCGGGCGAACGCCCTGTTCCTGCACGTCTCCGACGGTTTCATGGGCATGCTGGTCGGCCGCGACGACGAGGTCGGCTTCCGCTACATCGGCGAGCCGGACCGGTTGAGCACCACCGCCGCCGAGACGCTGGCCAGGTCGATGGCCCCGTGGCACTCCCCGGGCACCACCGGCGGCGAGACGCCGATGTCCACCACCTTCGGGCTCGCCGACCTGCTCGGCATCGGCGATCCGCGCGACACCGACCCGGCGGTGACCTGGCGCCCCCGCACCGCCCGCGAGCGGCTGCGCGTCCCGCTCGGGCTCGATCCCGACGGCCTGCCGGTCGAACTGGACCTCAAGGAGTCCGCCGAGAGCGGGATGGGCCCGCACGGGCTGGTGATCGGCGCGACCGGCTCCGGCAAGAGCGAGCTGCTGCGCACCCTGGTCACCGGGCTCGCCGTGACGCACTCGTCGGAGGCGGTGAACCTGGCGCTCATCGACTTCAAGGGCGGGGCGACGTTCGCCGGGATGAGCGAGCTGCCGCACACCTGCGCGGTGATCACCAACCTCTCCGACGACCTGGCCCTGGTCGACCGGATGGCCGACGCGATCAACGGGGAACTGGTGCGCCGCCAGGAGTTGCTGCGCGCCGCGGGCAACTACGCATCGGTGCGGGACTACGAGCAGGCCCGCGAATCGGGCGCCGACCTCGCGCCGCTGCCCGCGCTGCTGGTGATCATCGACGAGTTCAGCGAGCTGCTGTCCAGCAGGCCGGAGTTCATCGACCTGTTCGTGATGATCGGCAGGCTCGGCCGGAGCCTGTCGGTGCACCTGCTGCTGGCGTCGCAGCGGCTTGAAGAGGGCCGCTTGCGCGGGCTGGACGCGCACCTGTCCTACCGGATCGGGCTGCGCACCTTCTCGGCATCGGAGAGCCGGACCGTGCTCGGCGTGCCCGACGCCTACCACCTGCCGGCCGTGCCGGGCTCGGCCTACCTGAAGAGCGACACCGACACGCTGCGGCGGCTCAAGGCCGCCTACGTCTCCGGAGAACTCGCGCCCCGCGCCGCCGGTGCCGCACCGACGTTGGCTCCGGGGCGGCGGGTGATCCCTTTCGGGCTGAACAAGATCGTGGATCCGGAGCCGGTGCCCGAGCCGCCCGCGGCGCCGGAACAGGGGGAGAGCACCGGCGAGACGATCATGGGTGCGATGGTGTCCAGGCTCATAGGCAAGGGCCCGGCCGCGCACCCGATCTGGCTCCCGCCGCTGGACGAGCCGCCGACCCTCGACCAGCTCCTGCCGCCGCTGGAGCTCGACCCGGAGCGCGGCCTGCGCCCGCGGGGCTGGACCGCCGACCTGGCCGTCCCGGTGGCCACCGTGGACAAGCCCTTCGAGCAGCGCCGCGACGAGCTGTGGGTGGACTTCTCCGGCGCGGCGGGCAACCTCCTGCTCATCGGCGCGCCGCAGAGCGGCAAGAGCACCTTCCTGCGCGGCATGATCGCCTCGCTCGCGCTCACCCACACGCCGGCGCAGGTGCAGTTCTTCCTGCTGGACATGGGCGGCGGCGCGCTCGGCTCGATCGCCGGGCTGCCGCACGTCAGCGGCCACGCGCTGCGGCGGGACGAGGAGCGCTGCCGGCGCATCGTCGCGGAGGCCACGACCCTGCTGGACCAGCGGGAGGCGTTCTTCGCCGAGAACGGCATCGATTCCATCCAGACCTTCCGGCAGCGCCGCGCGGAGTTCACCGAAAGCACCGGCGGACAACGCGAGTTCGGCGACGTCTTCGTCGTCGTCGACGACTGGGCGACGGTGCGCCAGGAGTTCTCCTCCCTGGAGGACCCGCTGGTCAAGCTCGCCACCCGGGGGCTCGGCTTCGGCATCCACGTGATCATCTCCGCCACCTGGTGGCTGGGCATGCCGACGCCGCTGCGCGACAGCATGGGCACCCGCGTCGAACTGCGGCTCGGCGACCCGAGCGACTCGATGATCGATCGCCGCGCCGCGCAGAACGTGCCCGCCGGAGCGCCCGGCCGGGGCATCACGCCGGAACGGCTCCACATGCTGGGCGCACTGCCCAGAGTGGACGGTGATCAGCGCACCGAAACGCTGGGCACGGGCACCGCCGAGCTCGTCGCCCGGGTTTCCCGGGCCTGGCCGGGCCCGCCCGCACCGCGCGTGCGGCTGCTGCCGCGCGAGATCACCGTCGACCGGCTCGGCGCGCCGCCCGGCCGCGCGATCCCGCTGGGCGTGGCGGAATCCGACCTCCGGCCGGTGTTCCTCGACTTCGACAAGGAACCGCACTTCATCGCGTTCGCGGACGTGGAGAGCGGGAAAACCGCGCTGCTGCGCACCATCGCGCGCGGCATCGCCGGCCGTTACACGCCCGCCGAGGCGCGGATCATCGCGGTGGACTACCGGCGCGGGCTCCTCGGCGCGGTCGCCGAGGAGCACCTGCTCAGCTACGCCGGTTCCGAGCCGGTGCTCGACGACGTCGTCGCCCAGGTCGCCCAGGCCATGCGAGAACGCCTGCCGGGACCGGACATCACGCCCGAACAGCTCCGCCGCCGCGACTGGTGGCAGGGCCGCGAGCTGTTCCTGCTCATCGACGACTACGAGCTGGTCGCCTCGCCCGGCAAGGTCTCGCACCCGCTGCTACCGCTGCTGGACCTCCTGCCGCACGCCCGCGACATCGGCCTGCACCTGGTGCTCGCGCGCGGCAGCGGCGGCGCGGCGCGTGCCATGTTCGACCCGGTGATCCAGCGCATCAGGGAGCTCGGCTCGCCGGGCCTGGTGATGTCGGGCAGCCGGGACGAAGGCGCACTGCTCGGCGACGTCCGGCCGCGCAAGCAGCCGCCCGGGCGCGGGGTCCTGGTGCGCCGCCGCGCCGGGCACGAACTGGTCCAGGTGGCCTGGACTCCGTTCGATGCGGGCAAAAGTGCCGTCGGCGAAGACGTGAGTTCTGCCGTGGGCGACCGCGCTGAACGTCGTTAATGTCTGCAGACGAAAGGAGGTGGGATCTAGTGCATGTCTCTCGTTCACCCTTGACCGTGATTGGCCATAATGGTCAGTATGCCCGGCATTGGCGACTTCGCGCAGAAGGTAGCCCGTTCGGTCAGCACTGCGCGGCGATCGGAACGAGAGAGGCCCGCCACTGTCCAGTGTGGTCGACCCGGGCAGCGATACTTCACCTGGACGGCCTTGTGAAGGTGACCAGGATTGCGTACTCGCAGGGCCTCAATGCCGGAAAGTTCGAGCTGCTTGCGGAGCAGGCTCGCAGGTTGGGGCGCGTCCGTGGTGAGGTGTGGCAGCGCTACGGCTCGGTCAACGGCGCAGGACTGTCCGATCGACAGATTCGCGACACCTGGATGGCGGATGGTACGGCCGAGTTGTTCGGTGTGTTGGCGAATGCGTGGAAAGAGACGGTTCGGGACGCGGTTGCGGACATCGCCGCGAACCGGGCCTCCGCGAAAGCAGTCGTACGCAAGGCCATCCACCAGCGGACCTTGGATCAGGCAGAGCGGAAGCGGATGTACACCGCGCTCAAACGCGACGCGTGGACCGAGGATCCGTTTCTGTCGCGGCAGATGCGTAAGCAGTGGAAGCGTGGCCGCAACCGCACCCACAACCAGATCGTAGTTCGATCGGACCAGTACCGCACGTTCACTCTGGCCGAAAAAGGCGATGTCTGGCTTGCGGTGCCTGGTTTGCAGCGTCGCCAGCTGGTGCGGATTCCGCTGAACACGACGGTGGCACCGTCCGGGACGCTGCGGCTGATCCTGCGTGCTGGCCGGGTTGAGGTGCATTACCAGATCGATGCCTCTGTTATGAAGTCGTCGGCGCATCCGGCCGGTGATCGCGAGATCGGTGTGGACAAGGGCTACACCGAAGTCCTCACCGACTCCGACGGACAGCACCACGGCACCGGACTCGGTGTACTGCTGACCTGCGAGTCGGACTACCGGAAGACGAAGAACGCGAGGCGGGCGAAGATCCGGTCGGTAGCGGAGAAAGCACGCGAAGCCGGTGATCACGCCAAAGCCGACCGGATCGTCCGCAACAACCTCGGCACCATCAAGCGGGACCGGCGTTCGTCCCGCTGGCAGCAGACGGTGCGTGCCACCACGTTTCGTGCAGTGCATGCTGTCGTCGACAAAGCCGCGTTGATCGCGGCTGAGGACCTCACCAGAACGTTCACCGCGCGGAACAAGCGCGGTCGGAATGTCAACCGGCGCTTGGCGGCGTGGACCAAGGGAGTCACCGCCGAGGCGCTCGCGAGTGTGTCGGAGCGCAGAGGTTCTGCGCTCACGCTGGTCAACGCGGCCTACACCTCACAAGTCGCCCCCTGCTGCGGCGTCTTCGGGCGCCGTAGTGGGGAGCGGCTTCACTGCACACGGTGCGGGGTGGTGTGGCAGGCAGACCACGCGGCAGCGATCAACGTCCTGCACAGAGTGGGTGACCCCGACATCACCCCGCACACCCCGTACCAGCGGGTGAAAAGCATCGTGCAGCAACGGACCGATCGCCGACCGGATCAGACTGCCGATCCCGGACTCCAGCCAATAGACGGAGAGCGAAACATCCAACTAAAGATCAACTTAGATCAATGAGAAAGGAAGCAGGCGAGACACATGAGCACACCCCAGGGTGTCGTCGTCGACCGGGCGATCATGACCAAGGCGGCCGGCGACTTCGACGACACGGCTACGCGGATCCGCGAGATGATGGCCAAGCTCAACGCGGAGGTGGAGGGTCTGGTCGGCGCGACGCAGAACTTCAACGGCGCGGCCCGGCTGGCCTTCGACCAGAACAAGATGCTGCTCAACGACAAGATCCAGCGCGCGCAGCAGGCGTTGACGGTCATCGCGACGAAGTTCAACGAGGTCATGAACCAGCACGCGGGCTTCTCCGAGCAGCAGAGCACGCAGATCAACCAGACGACCGCGGCCGTGCACTCGGGCGGCATCATCGCCGGCCTCAACGGCTGACGCGCACGGACCAGTCCGGGAGGGAATAGACATGATCTACGCGGGTGGACCGTCGAGTGACACCGTCGCGATGAACTTCGGCGCGGTGGACAACGCGGGCGGCGCGCTGGTCCGGTACTCCGGCGCGATCGGCAACGCGCTCGGGGAGCTGGACACGGCGCTGGGCCCGGTGCGGGAGACGTGGTACCAGTCCGGCAGCCAGTCGGGTTCCGACGCGCGCATCGCCGAGGCCAACCTCCGCGGTGCGCTGGGCGAGATGACGCAGATCATCAACAACCTCGGCTCGCTGCTGAGTCGTTCGGCGATGGACGGCGCGGCCCTAGACTCGGCCCTGGCCGGCAAGTTCCAGCAGGGCGCATAGCGGGACGCTTCGAATGTGGTTTGCGTAGCGGTGCGAGTAGCGGAACCTCAGATGCCTTCTCGACTCCGGGATCCCCTCCAATACGCCACGCTGGGGCTGTCCTCGCGAGAAGGCATCTGAGAACCCGCGGCGGTGCGAGCTGAGTCCCGCACCGCAAGCGGCTACGCCGCTTGTAGAACAGCTTTCGGGCGGGCAGGGCCCCGCTCCGGGGTCGTGGGACAGGGGAGTGCGCGATCCCGGAGCGGGGCGACGTCGGCAGTGCGCGGTCGCATCGATGTGCGGAAAGGGATGTCCATGTCCAGCAACGAGTCGTTCGCGGTCCACCTGCAGTCGCTGGTGGAGTTCGCCGGTGAACTCGCCACCCAGCTGTCCGGGATGGACCGGCCGGCCGGGCAGCTCGACTCGCTCACCGAGCGCGAGCTGCGGCTCGGCGAGTTCGGCGAGGCGCATTCGCTGTGGGAGAACCACTTCCTGGCGATGGCGGAGATGCGCAGCCTGGTGAGCCGTGCCCGGGAGGCGATCGACTTCGCCGAGAAGATAACCGGAACCGTGCTCTCCGCGTACGAGCAGCACGACGACCAGGTCACCGCGTCGCTGTCCGCGCTCGGCGCGGCCGTGCAGTCGGTCGGCCTGCCCGGCGTGGGGAAGGCGTGAGCGAGATGCGGGAACCGACGAACTTCTCCGCCTACAGCCACGGGCAGCTCTACGCGATGCTGCAACGCGGCGACGACTCATCGGTGCGTCCGGCCGCGGATTCCTGGGACAGCGTCGGAGCCGCGCTGCACGAGCAGGCCGGAAACCTGGAGGCCAAGCTCGCGAAGTTCCAGGACCAGTGGCGGGGCGGCGCCTCCGAGCAGTACCGGGTGATGATCAACGACCTCTCCGGCGGGCTCCGCCGGATCGGCGACGCGGCGTTCGCCATCCGCGACCGGGTGCACGACTCGGCCGACGCGCTGGCCAAGGCCCGCGCCGAGATGCCGCCCGCGGTCGAGGTCGCGGACCTGCCCGCGGAGACCGCGCGGCTGGCCACCACTCCGCTGGAGGTCGATCAGTCGGCCTCGCCGGCGGCCGTGGCCCAGCTGCGCCAGCGGCAGGCCGATGCGGCGAAGGCGGTGCAGGAACACCAACAGGCGACGGCGGCCGCGGATGCCGCGCACGCCAAGGCGATCACCGTGATGACCGAGCTCGGCGGCAAGTACCGCGCGGCGGACCAGGGGATGCCGCTGGCGGATCAGACCGAGGTGCCGGACGCGCCGGTGCCCGGTGACGGCGCCGGGGAGGGCGGCGGCACCGGTAGCCACGACGGATCCGGCGGTGGGACAGGGGAACCCGAGCCGGGGCAGGAGCAGCCCGAGCCGGAGCCCGGCGCGGAGCCGCGCACGCCGCTGTTCGGCAACATGTTCACCGCCGGGCTGGCCGCGGCGTCGGCTGCCGGGATGGGACGGCTCGGCGGCTTCCGGCCGCCGAAGGTCCCGGAGTGGGGGAAGCCGAAAGACCCCGCGGACAAGGAGAAGGACGAAGCCAAGCCGGTCGGCATGCCGCGCGGCGGGATGCCCGGACTCGGCGGCGGGGCATCGCTCGGCGGCGGAGCGGCCGTGCCCGCCCCGACGGCGGCGGCCGGGCTGAGCGGCCTCGCTGCGGCGCCGAACGCGATGGGAGCCGCGGGGGTGCTGGGTGCCGCGGCGGGAGCGGTCAACGCGGCGGGTAGCGGCGCCGGCGGCATGCCGATGATGCCGATGATGCCGTTCGCGCCAGGAGGACAGGACATGTCCGGAGCGCGCCGCATCCCGCCGTGGCTGGTGGAGACCGAGGAGGTCTGGGGCGAGTCCTCGGTCATCACCCCCTCCGTTCTCGGCGCCGAACCACCCGACCAGCGCTCGTTCTGACGGAGGTTCTTCAAAAGGCTTGCGGCTGGCGGAATCTCAGACGCCGTCCGGACTGCGGGATTCCTGGTCGGTACGCGGCTTCGGGTTCTCAGCGGCCCCTGCGAACCCGAAGCCGAGCCCTCAGCGCATGCGGCTGCCGCCGCATCCCGGAAGGACCCGCAAGAGGAGAGGAATATGCCAACGCTCACCGACCAGCAGATCGCGGAGCACGCCGCGAACGCCGGCTTCACCGGCGAGGACCTGCGGATCGCGGTCGCCGTCGCGCTCGCGGAGTCGCGCGGGAACCCCGGGGCGATCGGCGACGTGTCCCTGCAGAACGAGGTGTACGGCCCGTCGGTCGGGCTCTGGCAGATCCGGTCGGTGAATCCCGGTCATGGCAACGCCTTCGACCAGCGGCACCGGAATGAGGCGGCGAACGCCGACCCGGCGACGAACGCGCGCAACGCCTACGCGATCCAGCAGGCGCACGGGTGGGACCAGTGGTCGACCTACACCGGCGGCCAGTACCGGGAGTTCCTCGGCCGGGCGCGGGACGCGGTCCGGCAGGGCCGCGCGCAGAACTCGGCGAGCAGCGGCGCGTCCGCCAGCAACCCGGGCGGTTTCCGCGCCGAGGTCCCGAAGTTCTTCGACGCGGTGGCGAAACTGGTCGAGGGGACCAGGAATCCGCTGCTGAACACCTCGCAGGCGCTGAGGCACGGCGCCGCGTCGCAGAACGCCTTCGGCCGGGTGCAGGCATCGGCCGCGGCGGCGGGCGCGCACCGGTCGAACATCACCAGCAGCTGCGAGGCCACCAGCAAGGCCCTGGACCGCGACCAGAAGTTCCGCGACGACCTCGATTGGGCGGCGCGGATGATCCGGCAGCACGACGAGCGCGCCACCCGCGCGCAGCAGGCGCAGCGCGCCCTGCTCGACGACATCACCCCGCCGACCCTCGCGACCTGAGCGGTCGTCCGGATTTCCCGTGAGGAGCCAGCAGAATGGACCGTTCCGAGCAGACCTCGGCGGCGCGGTTCGCGGTGAACCACGCCGCGCTCGACACCGCTGCGCAGGCGTTGCCCGACCAAGTGGCGGTGCTCGGTGAAGCCCGCCGCAACCTCACCGCGCGCACGCTGGTGACGTCCGCGTTCGCGAACGTGTCCGGCTCGCAGGCGGCCCAGACCGGCCATTCCGGCAACATCCAGCTGAACGAGCGCAGCCTGCAAGCGGCGTCCAGCAGGCTGACCGGGATCATCGACGGGATCGCGGCGTCGAACGTCGCGGTGCGCCGCTGGGACGCCGAGCAGGCCGCCAAGATCCGGCGGCTAAACCCGGACCTGGTCGTCCCGGTACTGGCCGACGGCCCGTCCGGTGGCTCGGTCGCCGACCTGAACGCCGCCAACCGGGCCCAGATCGAGGCCGCGCGGGCGGTGGCCGGCGCGGAGCTGAAGGAGCTGGAGGCCCAGCCGGGCCCGGGGGACCGAGAGCCGGAGCTCCGGCACCTCCGGGAGAAGATCGCGGCGTACGACGAGATCCTCAACAGCAACACGCAGATCATCCAGTTCGACCCGGCGGGTGACGGGCGGATCGTGGGGCTGATCGGCCGGCTCGACTCCGACACCCGGTCGGTGGCCGTCCTGGTGCCCGGCATGAACACCGGGCTGGAGGACTTCCCGCGCTACGCGGACCGGGTGGGCAGCTACGCCGGCGCCGACCCGACCGGCCGGACGGCGTCGGTGCTGTGGATGAACGGAGACTTCCCGCAGGGCCTGCCCGAGGCGAGCTCCGCGGGCCCGTCGCGGGAGATGGCGCCGCGGCTGGCGGAGTTCGTCAACGACGAACTGCGCCCCAGGCTGGGGGAGGGCGCCCAGGTCACCGTGATCGGGCACAGCTACGGCGGGGCGATCGTCGGCCTGGCCGACGCGGCGGGCATGCGCGCGGACAACGTGGTCCACGTGGCCTCGGCGGGGATGGGCGAGGGCGTGACGGAGCTGACCAACCCGTACCCGACGGCCCGGTACTCGGTCACGCTGGAGCACGATCCGATCCAGTGGGCGCAGGGCCACGTCCACGGGCCCGACCCGGACGACTTCCCCGGTGTGACGCCGCTGCCGTCCAGCCACGACTCGGACGGCTGGTTCGTCCCGGACGTGTCCTCGCACAGCAGCGTCCTGGACCCGGGCTCCCCGTCCTGGCGCGACATCAACGACGTCGTCCACGGCACCATCAGGGAACGGCAGTCCGCGCTGTGACCAACTGACCACTGTGGACGAACCCTGGATCCCGGCCGCTGAGCGTAAAACCCCCGTCGCTCAGCGGCCGTTCCACGTCCCGTCGCGCCCCGGTCGTGAGCGGCGGTGGTCGTTCGAGCGGCCACCGCCGCGCACGACCCCGCTACGCCTCCGCCCAGACGCCGAGTTCGTTCCCGCTCGGGTCGGTGAAGTGGAACCGGCGCCCGCCGGGGAACTCGTACGGCCCGTTCACCACCCGGCCGCCGGCCTCCTGCACGGCCGCCGCGGACCGGTCCAGGTCGGCCGAGTAGAGCAGCACCAGCGGCCCGCCCGTCCGGACCTCCTGGTCGGTGCGCAGGCCGCCGACCTCGGGTGCGGATTCGTCCTGCGAGGCCCGGATGCCGGCGTAAGCCGGGCCGTAGTCGTTGAACCGCCAGCCGAACGCTTCGGCGTAGAAGCGCTTGGCGGCTTCGAGATCGGTGACCGCGAGCTCCACGTAGTCGATGGCGTGGTGCCGGTGCGGGGATGACTGGGACATGCCCCGCATTGTGCCCCCGGGCAACGACATCGCCCCTCAAGCCCAGCCGTGGGTGAGTGAGAGGGCGGCGTGGGGAGCTCCTCGGCGGGTGGCTGCCTGCAGGGGCAGCGGCTCCGGGCCTGCCAGGCGAAGGACCCTACCGCGCGACCGTCGCAACGCATAACGTGAAGCCCGTACGAGCAGGGGAGCGGCGCGCTGTGAACGGGACAGTCATCCGCTGGAGGACTGGGCACGAACTTCTGATGCGGATCGAGCGGACGCCCAAGGACACCTGGCGGGTCACTTTCCGCGTGCAGGGGCGATCCGAGGTGACTGTTGCGTACGACTCGGAGAGGGAGCTGCGCCGCGACCTCGCAGCCTTGCTCGACGGGACCCTGGAACCGCCGTTTCACGGGTGGCCCATACCTCGCGAAGAGTCAGACCAAGACCAAGACCAAGACCAAGACCAAGACCAAGACCGGTGAGCAGGTGCTCGGTCGACGGCCGGCTCGATCGCGAACCCCTGGAGCGCTTGCGACCCTCGGAGCCGTAGGGCGACGAATGGCTCTTCGCCCACGCAACCCGGCCCTGTGAACAGCGAAAACACTGATCCGGTCGGTTCCAGGAGGTTCAGCTCAGGAGCTGCGGTCGCGGGATCGGGAGCCCGGGCGCCAGCCTCGGGCCTTGCCGAGCCGGACAGTCGTTCGAGCGACGACGGCGAGCGCGGCGGCCGCGACGCCCAGCAGCGCGAGCCAGCCCGGTAGCGGTGCGTGGTCGGGCAGCGGTGCCGGGCCCGCGGCCGGACGCACGGTCGCCACCGGAGGCGCCGGGGCGTCCGGGAGCCGAAGCGCGGAAGGATCGTCGGGCAGCTCCGCGGCCACGGCGGCCCCGACGTTCAGCACGCCCCACCCCAGCCGGGGGTCGTGCCCGTTCGGCGGGTGGCTGGCAGTGCGGGCGAGCCGCTCGGCGACCTGCTCGGCGCTCAGCTCCGGCCGGTAGGAGCGCACCAGCACCGCCGCGCCCGCGACGTACGCCGCCGAGAACGCCGGGCCATCCACGCCCCAGCGGTGCCCGAGGCCGCCGCGAGCACCGGCCGAGAGGCCGGTCAGGTCCGCGCCTGGGGCGGCGATCGAGAGGTGCGGACCCGATTCGTCCTGCACCGCCGCGCCGGACGGGTCGAGCGCGCCGACCGCCACGACGCCGGGCAGGCCGGTCGGGTAGGACCGCGTTCCGGGCTTGTCGCCCACCGCCGGCGACACGACCAGCGCGTTGCCGGTCAAGGCATCCCGCACCGCGTCCTCCAGCGCCGGGCTCGTGCGCGGCGCTGGCACGGCGACCAGGATCACCGTGGCGCCCGCGTCGGTGGCCCGCCGGATCGCGCCGGCCAGCGCGTCCGGATCGGGATCGCCGCCGCCGGAGCGGGTTTCGGTGTACCGGATCCCGAGCAGGCGGGCGCCCGGCGCCATGCCCGCGAAAGCCGTCGCCGGGTCGGGCCGCGCCCCGACGATGCCCGCGGCGAAGGTGCCGCGCCCGTCGCAGTCCCCGAGGTCGGAGCCCGGCACCACCTGCCCCGGCCCGAACTGGTCGTTGGCCGCGTCGATCCCGGTGCCGACGACCGCGAGCAGCTGCCCGGTTCCGTCGGCGACCGGCCAGGTCCCCGATGCGTCGGTGAGCCGCTGCGCCCACCCCATCGCCTCCCGGTACACGCCGGCGGGAGCGGCGCACTGCGCGGAGGCGGGAGGCACGCCGATGAGCAGGCCGGCCCCGAGCGCCGCGCAGGCCGCCGCGGCCAGCGGTGCCCGGCGCGTCATGACTGCGGAACCCACAGCGTGACCCGGGTTCCCCAGCCGGGGCGGGATTCGACGCGGGCGGAGCCGCCGACCTCCGCCATCCTGGCCGAAATCGACTCCCTGATGCCGAATCCGGCGTCCCTGCCCGCCATGTCGAAGCCGCTCCCGTGATCGCGGACGACCACCGCGATCCCGCGGTCGCGCTCCTCGACGCGCACGACGGCGCGATCGGTTCCGCTGTGCTTCTGCGTGTTCCGCAGCGCTTCCCGGACGGCGTCGCGCATCGCGGTGCGCCGATGGGCCGGGAGCGTGTCGTCCACGTCCTCCCGGATCAGTTCGGCGTGCAGCCGGTGGCGCGCCAGATCCGCCGCCAGCGCA
Source organism: Saccharopolyspora shandongensis (assembly GCF_900106995.1). Classification (GTDB taxonomy): domain Bacteria; phylum Actinomycetota; class Actinomycetes; order Mycobacteriales; family Pseudonocardiaceae; genus Saccharopolyspora; species Saccharopolyspora shandongensis. The sequence continues at coordinate 90,185 of NZ_FNOK01000008.1, read as the reverse complement.
ACCAGATCGGGTTCGAGCCGCGCGCGCCCCGCCTCGGTGCGGGCCATCATGTCCCGCCGCACCAACGCCGCCTGCTCCTTGGCGGCCTGACGAAGCTCGGCGAGCCTGGCCGGCGCGGCGGCCGCATCCGACGGGGCGGCCAGCGCGATCGCTTCCAGCGTCGGCAGGACGGTGTCGTGCAGGTACCGGTTCACGACGACCCGCTCGCGCCTTCGCCCGCGCCGGTACCCGGCGTGGTGCGCGAGCCGGACGCTGACGGCCAGCATCGCCATCAAGCAGATCGTGGACGCGAGGATCATCACGCGCTTCTCCCGACGTCAGGCCTGTTTCCAGGCTCACCTTGCGTGGCGGCGCGGCCGCGCCGCTTCGAAGTTGCCGCGCCACCACGTTCCGAACGAGTTCTCAGGCCGGCATCCGGTCGGGCGCCGGGCAGGTGACGAAGCCGTTCTCGATCGCGTAGGCGGTGAGCGCGGGACGCCGCCGCAGTCCCGTCTTGTCCCTGATCCGGTCCAAGTAGGACCGGACCGTGCGGATGCTGATGCGCAGGCCCATCGCGATGTCCTGGTCCCGTTCGCCGGCGGCGAGCCTGCTCAGCACCTCGGCCTCGCGGTGCGAGAGCTCGATGCGCGCGCCGGCGTTGTGCTCCCGCGAGGTGTCCAGCACGACCGCCGCCAGCTTCGGGGCGACGTGGTTGCGCCCGGCCGCGATCTCCCGGATCGCCGCCAGGATCTCCTCGCCCTCGGCGTCCTTGCAGAGGAAGCCCCGGGCCCCGGCCAGCATCGCACCGACCACCTCGGTGCGGTCGGCCATCGCCGAGACGACCAGCACCGGGTGGCCGCGGCGCACGAGCTCCATCACGGCCGCCGCGCCCCGCACCCCGGGCAGCCCGAGGTCGAGCACGACGATGCTCCCGGCGCACCGGCTGCGGGCCGCGAACTGCGCGACCGATTCGGCGACCGCGTCCACTTCGACGTCCGGTGCGTCGGCGAGCATCCGGGCCACCGCCGCGCGGTACAGCGGGTGGTCCTCCACCACCCCGACTCGAATCCGCTTGGTCTCCACCGATTCCTCCCGATTCGATCTCCGCGGAGGACGTTAGCGAGGTCCGCTCGCGCGCGGTGGGGGCCGTTCGTACCCCATTTCCGGGCAGCCCGTCCGTCAGCGGTTCCTGGCTGCCGGGCGTCTGCGTGTCGGTCGCCCCGGATGGTCGTCGCGGTCGGCTCGTGCTCGTGGCAGGTCGTAGACGGTGACGGGGATGCCGTGGCCGGTGAGCTCGCCCGTGATGAGCGGTTCGATGCGGTCCCAGCGGGCTCCGGCCAGGCCGGTGCCGATGCGGGGCAGGTGGACGCTCGCGGCGAGGCGCGCGGCGTGCGCGGCGAGGTGTCGCAGGCATTGGCGCACCGCGTCGTAGCGGATGGGAGGGCCGGAGCTGCGGCTGGTGCTGATGCCGTGCTGGCCGACCATGTTGGCGATCCAGGTGTCGGGTGCGACCTGGACGAGTTGGGTCGCCCCGAGCTCGAAGTCGTTGGAAGCCCGGTCGTGGTGCCAGCGGCGGTAGGCGGCTTCGGGCTCCGGCCAGCGCCGGGAGATCGCCAGGACGAATCCCCTGCCCCATCCGCCGCGGTCGTTGCAGATGTGGGCGATGACCTTGGGGCCCTCGGCGCGGGGGTTGGTCGTGTCGCCGGTCAGGTAGTGGATGTCCGTCACGATCGGGGAAGGTATCCGGGCATGCCGACAGGAACGGCCCGCTGACGAGCGCCACGAGCGATCAGAGTTCGTCGGCGCGCACCAGGCCGTCCTGGATCGCGCGGGCGACCAGCGCGGCCTTGGTCGGGGCCTCCCGGCCGACGTTGGCGTACTTGATGCGCACCCGCTCCAGGCAGGAGTTGACCCGGTGCACCGTCAGGTTGAGCCGCCGCGCCACCATTTCCTTCGACTCGCAGTGGAACCACTCCAGCAGCACCTCGGTCTCCCGGGGCGACAGCCGGGGCCGGTTCGGCCGGTCGTCGGTGCCGAACGCGCCGGACAGCGACGGCGGCAGGTACGGCGTGTTGGTCGCCGCGGCCTGCACTGCGGCGACCAGGTGGTCCTCGCCCTCCGCCTTCGTCAGGTACGTGAAGGCGCCGATGTCCAGGCAGGTCAACACGGTTTCCCGGTCGGCCCGCATGCTGTAGATCACCACCGGGCGGCCGGCGTCCACCAGCCGCTTGAGGTCGCCGTAGGCGGGGCCGGTGATGTCCAGCTGCAGGTCGAAGATCACCACGTCGGCGGTGGCACCGGGATCCAGCCACGCGACCGACACCGCCGGGCCCGAATCGAGCACCTTGATCGGCGGGTCGGCCAACGAGCACCAGGCCCGCACACCGGCGACCACCGCAGGATGATCGTCTACCACCACGACCGTGATCAACTTCGACCTCCGCTGCGCAATGTCGTGTCGTTCTTGGGAATCCCGCCCCGGCGGGCGGGGGAGGACGTCATGTCGGGCGGCTCCACTTCGCCTCGACCCAGATCCGGCCGCCGTCCACCACGGTCGAGGTGACCACGTCGCCGTCGGACCGGGGTTCGGCGAGCACTGGCTCGACGGCGGCGGCCACCAGGCTGACCGTGACGGTGTCGCCGGAGCCGGCCACCGTCACCCGCACCGTGCCGGTGGCGGTGGCCAGTGCGGTGACCGCGGGCTCGGTGAGCCTGCGCCGCACCTCCCGGGGAATCGCCGGGCGCTTGCCGTACTCGGCGAAGCGCACCGAAACCCCTTGCCGCTCGGCCAGTTCTATGCAGGCCCGGAGCTCGTGCAGCAGCGGGTCCGGGGTGGAGGCGTCCTCGGCGAACAGGCGGCGCATCTTCGCCGCCTCCACCGAGCACCTCCGGCGGACCGACACGTCGCCGGGGTCGAGGGCGCCCGAGCCCAGGCCGTCGAGCAGCGGGACGGTCGTGCCTTCCAGGTCGGCGTAGCGGTTCTTGCGGTCCTGGTGCAGCTGCCGCGCCACTTCCTCGGCGGTCCGCAGCTGCTCCTCCTCCCTGGCAGCCCGGGCCGAGGACACCGCGAGCCCGCGCAGCACCGCGGCGATCAAACCGACCGCGGTCTGGTAGCTGAGGATCAGCACGGTCGCGTTCACCGCGTCGGAGAACGAGATCGCGGCGTTCCCGGCGAACCCGACCTGCGCGAAGGTCATCACGTAGTGGGCGATGAGCGTCAGGGCGAAGGTCGGGACGCGGCAGTCGAGCAGGAGCAGCGCCACCGTCCAACCGGCGTCCCCTTCGGACCAGTGCGCGAAGCCGAGCAGGTGCTCGGGCTGCACCGACGCGGTCCCGGCGGCGGACAACGCGAACACCAGCGCCAGCAACGGCCAGCGCCACCGGCCGATCGGCCGCTGCCGACGCAGGCTGACCAGCACGATCAGGGTCACCGCGAGGAACCCGGCGAAGGCGAGGAACTGGGTGGGCGTGGAGCGGTAGCCGTCCAGGTTCGCCAGCAGCTTCGGCAGGTCGAGCAGGCACAGGATGACGAGGTTCATCACCACCACGGCCCACTGCATGCCCTGCAGGAACTTCGTGGCGATGATCTCGGCGTCGCCCCCGGCGTCCTCCGCCGCCCCGAGCGGGCACGTCATCCGCACCCGGGTTCCGCCGCCGGGGCTGCTGATCACCTCCGCGCTCCCGCCCGTCCGCCGCATCCGCTCCACGAGCGAGCCGGTCACGCCGTAGCGGTGGCCGGAGATCCGGTCCGGGTCGAAGCCGCGCCCGGCGTCCACGACCTCCACGACGACGCTGTCGCCGTGCGGCGCGACGGCCACGTCGGCGCGGTCGACCCCGGCGTGCCGGACGACGTTGGTCAGCGCTTCCCGCGTGCCGTGGCAGAGGGCGACCGCTTCCACCGAGGGCACCACCAGCTCGTCGGGCGCGGTCAGCCGGACCCGCAGCGGCGTCCTGGTGATGGTTTCCCGCAGCATGCCGACGAGATCGGCCTCGCCGCCGGACACCTCGGACCGGCCGCGGATCACCTCCAGGTCCCGCTTCGCCTGCTCCGCGAGCCAGGTCTGTCGCTCGGCCACCACCCCGGCGCCGACCATCAGCAGCGTGGCCGACGCGGTGTCGTGCAGGGCCGCGAGGTGTTCGCGCTCGTCGGTGCGCCGCGCCTCGGCGACCGCCGCCCGCCGGCGCAGCCGCTCGCCGCGGGCGACGATCTGGTCGGCGGTCCGGGCGCCGCGGCGGACCAGCAGGTAGAGGCCCCAGGACAGGCCGGCTTCCATGAACATCCACAGGTGGATCGGCGCGGCCGTCATCCAGTGCTCGGGCAGCGAGAGCGCCGTCCCGGCCAGGTGCGCGGCGGTGATCGCGGCGGTCGCCGCGCCCAGCGCGCCCGCGCCGAGCTGCCAGGGATAGGCGACCACGGTGATCGCCGCGGCGACCCGGACCCAGCTGGTGCCCTCGGGGCTGGGCGCGGTGGGCGTCGTCCAGACCTGGGTGAGGCAGATCGCGCACATCACCAGCACGTCGACGGCGACCGGCCAGCGCGCGGCAGAGCGGGACATCCGGGCGGCGTACCACGCGTTCCACGCGTTGAGCGCCAGGACGATGAAGATGGCCCAGCCGGGTTTCCGCTCGTTCTCCAGCACCAGCGAGGCCCCGCTCGCCACGGCGATCACGACGAAGCGCAGCCACACGGCGTAGCGGAGTCCCAGCCGGACGAGCCCGCGTTCCGCCGATCCCATCAGCCCGGGAACACCTGCCCGGCCAATGCCGGATCGAGCACGGCGCCGGTCGGGAACAGCGCGAGCACCGACGCGGGCACGCCGCGCGTCGGCCGGCTTCCGTAACCGAGCGCGGAAATCGCCTCGTCGCCCGGGATCGGGTACTTCATGCCCGCATCGGTGATCAGGTACACCGCCCCGGCGGGCACGCCCGGGGCCGGTTCCTCGGCGACGACCGCGCCGGACCCGCCGGGCACGTACACCTCCGCGGCGGTGTCCGCGGTGGGCGCTGTCACCGGCACGACTTTTTCCCCGCCCCGCAAGGGAAGCGCCTGGCCGACCGTGACCCGCTCGCCGGTGGCGCACACCGTCGGCGCCCGGCCGGGCTTGACGGGCTCCGGCCGCCGGTCGGGGTAGCCGTCCTGGCGTTCCGGCGATCGCGGCACGCCGCCGATGTCGGCGGTGGCGACCTCCACCCGGTGCGGGCGCTCGCCGGGGTAGGCGGCGGTGTTCTCCGGCGCGCCGAGCAGCAGGTCCGCCTCGGTCTCGGTGATGACGGCCAGGCCGTCGCGCCGCACCAGGTAGTACTCGCCGACCTCGGACACCAGCACCTGCCCGACCGGGCGGGTCTCGGCGCCGACCCGGATGCCGGGCTTGCCCGCGTCCGGCACGGCGATGGTGGCCAGATCCCGGCCAGCCGGAAGGGTGTTCAGCCACGCGGGCGCCACCGGGACCTCCTCGGCCGCCGCGTAGCCGAGCGCGACGACGGCGCGCTCACCGCCCAGCCGGTACCGGTGCCCGCCGGTCACCAGGAAGCGCTCGCCGGAGGGCAGGCTGGCCAGCAACGCCTGCCCATCGCGGAGTTCCGCGCCCGCGCCGCTCGGTCCTAACAGGACGGTGGTGATCGGGGCCTCGCCGCTGGGCCGGTCGGGCGCGACGCGGGTGCACGCGGTCCAGGAGCCGGTCAGCAGGCGATCGCCGCCCGGCAACGAATCAGGCGCGCCCGCGATGCCGACCGCGCCGCCGCGGGGCGCGCCGGTCAGCGCTTTCGCGGACACCGTCACGGTTTTGCCGCCGTCGCCGCCCGCGAGCAGCCGCGCCGAGGCGTAGTTGAGCGCCGGGTGCAGCAGGCCGTCCTGCCCGAGGACGAACCGTGTTCCGGTCTCCTTCTCGATGATCACCTGGCCGCCCTGGCGCCACGCCTCCGCGCGCGTCGGGGCGAGCAGGCCGATGACGCCGAACACGGCACCCACCAGGAGCGCGACCGCCAGGCCGAGCGCCGTGCCGAGGACGACCCGCTTGGCGGGCGCGACCGGATGGTTGGCGTCGGCGGAGACGAGCGCGGATACCAGCCGTCGGCGGAGAAACCGGTATGCCTGGATCTGATCCCGCTGCGTCCACACCGTGCGACCCCCGCATGGAATTCCCGACGAGCCCAATTGGTCGAGGCGGATCTTACTCAGCGGTACGATCTTCTGTATACGAAATGGGTAACACTCGCCAAGTTCTGAGCGACATACCGAAAAGGCTTCTTCCCGGGAATGGCGGAGATCAGGCTCCGCGCGCCGCCGCGACCTGTTCGAAGATCCGGTCGAAGACCCGGCGCAGCAGGTCCGGGTCGGGGTGCGGCAGGCCGGACAGCGCGCTCAGGTAGAGGCCGTCGCCGACCAGGCGGACGGTCTCGGCCAGCACCGGGTCGCCGATGTAGTCGGTGAGCAGTTCGGACCAGCGGTTGAAGACCCTGGCCAGCACCTCGGTGCCGTCGTCGGTGAGACCTTCGCCGCTGCGCAGGGCCGCGATCACCGACCAGTAGAGCGCCGCCTCCTCGTCCGACGCGGGCAGCGAGGTCTGCAGGAAGTACCGGACGACGTCCACGCCTTCCCGGGTGGCCTGGACGAATTCGGCCTCGGCGTCCTCGTCGATCCGCCGCGTCAGCCCCTGGAACATCGCCTGCTTGGAGCGGAAGTGGTAGAGCAGGCCGCCCTTGGACACGCCCGCCTCGGCGGCGACCGATTCGAGGGTCACCGCCGCGGTGCCCTGGCGGATCAGGATCCGCTGGAGCGCGTCGAGGATGCGGTCTCGGGTGCTGGTGGCTGCCATGGGTGGCACTGTACCGTCCGGACGGTTACTATACCGTCCAGACGGTACAGTCGAAACGAGTAGAGAATGTTAAAGCTGAATTCGCCCCAGATTTCCCGCAAGCAGTGGACGGCGCTGGGCGCCCTCCTGCTCCCGGTGTTGTTGATCTCGGTCGACAACACGGTGCTGAGCTTCGCCCTCCCGCACATCAGCGAGGAGCTGCGGCCCACCGGCGGGCAATTGCTGTGGATCGTCGACATCTACTCGCTGATGCTGGCCGGCCTGCTGGTGACGATGGGTACGCTCGGCGACCGGATCGGCCGCCGCAGGCTGCTGCTGATCGGCGCGACCGGCTTCGGCCTGGCCTCCGCGCTGGCGGCCTTCGCACCCACCGCCGAGCTGCTCATCGCGGCCCGCGCGCTGCTGGGCATCGCCGGCGCGACGCTGATGCCCTCGACGCTGTCGCTGATCCGCAACATCTTCACCGACCCGCGCGCCAGGACCACCGCGATCGCGGCCTGGACCGCGACCTTCGCCGGCGGCTCCGCCTTCGGCCCGCTGCTCGGCGGGCTGCTGCTGGAGCACTTCTGGTGGGGCTCGGTGTTCCTGATCAACCTGCCGGTGATGGTCCTGCTGCTGATCGTCGGCCCGCTGGTGATCCCGGAGTCGCGCAACCCGGTGCCCGGCCGCTACGACCTGGCCAGCGCGGGCCTGTCGCTGCTGGCGATGCTGGCGCTGGTCCTGGGCATCAAGGAGTTCGCCGGCGGCGGCGCCCTGGCGCTGCCCGCGGTGGCGATCGCGGCGATCGCCGGCTACGCGTTCGTGCGCAGGCAGCGCAGGCTGGACGCCCCGATGCTGGACCTGGAGCTGTTCCGCAACCCGCGCTTCAGCGTCGCGGTCACCAGCAACCTGCTGGCGGTGTTCGTGATGGTCGGCGGGCTGTTCTTCATGACCCAGTACCTGCAACTCGTGCTGGGCATGAGCCCGCTGCGCGCGGGTCTCGCGCTGCTGCCGGGCATCGCGCTGTCGGTGCTCGGGTCGCTGGTGGCGGTCCGGCTGATCCGCAAGATCCGGCTGGCCGAGCTGCTGGGCGCGGCGATACTGGCGACCGCGTTCGGCTACCTGCTGATGGTGCTGCTGCCCGCGGAGGGCGGCACCTGGCTGGTGGTCGTGGCGTTCATGGTGGTCGGCCTCGGCGCGGGTATCACCGAGACGGCGACCAACGACACCATCATGAACAGCGTCGCCCCGGAGAACGCGGGCGCGGCCTCGGCGATCTCGGAGACCGGCTACGAGCTGGGCGCCGCGATGGGCACGGCGATCCTCGGCAGCGTGCTGACCGCGGCCTACCGCGGCCGCGTCGACGTCACCGACGTCCCAGCATCCATAGTGGACACCGTGCGGGACACGCTGGGCGGCGCGCTGTCGGCGGCGGCCGAGCTGCCGGTGGAGCAGGGCATCGCGCTGCGCGAGTCGGCGGCGCAGGCCTTCACCTTCGGCGTGCACATCACCAGCGCGGTCGGCGCGGTGATCCTCGCCTACGCGGCGGTGCAAGCGTGGTGGGTCCTGACCCGCCGCTGACGAGCCGGCCGCGCGCGGTCAACGGACCGTTCGCCTCGCCAAGCGAGGTGAACGGTCCGTTCGCGCCGGTGGCCCTGGAAGAGTTCGAAAGGTGAGCAGGCGATGGCCTGGGCCTGGACGTCCTCCGGGAGTTCCTCCGCCGCCAGCAGCCGCGGCAGCAGCCCGGGTTGCGTGGTCAAGGCCCGGAGGTCTTCACCCAGCCGTTGCGGCCCAGCCACACGGCGAACGTCCGGCACGGGATGCGCGGCACGGTCACCTGGAGCACGACATCGCGGCCGATCCGCCACCGCTGCCCGATCAAGGCGCCGGTGACGTCCAGTCTGTCCGTGGTGAGGTTCTCGTCGAAGCTCCCGGACCGGAGCGTGCGGCCGAGTTCGCGTTCCCAGGTGTCGAAATCCTCGCGCGCGTAGGTGTAAACGGCTTGATCGGGAGCATTTCGCTCGCCGCGTCTCGCCCGTTCTCAATCCTTTCGCGCCACCGCGCTGATCCGGAGCGGGCGGCCGTCAGGCGGCCAGGCCGTTGATCGTCACCGGCAAGTGGCGGGGGCCGCGCAGGATCGGGCTCGGCCGGTACGGCGGCGGGTCTTCGACCAGTTGCGGGTCGCGCAGCCTGCGGGCTAGTTCCGTCAGCGCGATCTGGGTTTCCAGCCGGGCGAGCGGCGCGCCGAAGCAGGCGTGCACGCCGAAGCCGAAGCCGAGGTGCTGGTTGTCCACGCGCGCCGGGTCGAAGCGGTCCGGATCGGGGAAGCGCGCCGGATCCCGGTTTCCGGAGGCGAGCAGGAGCCACACCGGCGCCCCCTTGGGGATGACGCTGCCCGCGACCTCGATGTCGGTCAACGTGGTGCGCTGGGGCAGTATCTGCACCGGAGGCTCGTAGCGCAGCAGTTCCTCCACGGCGCGGGCCGCCGCCATCGGCTCGGTCCGCAGCAGTTCCAGCACGGCCGGTTGCCGCAGCATCGTGAGCATCCCGTTGGTGATCAGGTTGACGGTGGTCTCGTGGCCGGCGATCAGCAGCAGGACCGCGTTGGTGATCACCTCCAGCAGGGACATCCGCCCCTCCGGCCCTTCGTCGGTGATCCACGCGGACAGCATGTCGTCGCCCGGGTGGCGGCGGTGCCCCTCGATCAGCGCCGCCAGGTACTGCCCGAGTTCGAGGCGGCCCTGGCGCACCGCGTGCCGCTGCGCCTCCGGGTCCTCGGCCGGGCTGAGCCCGGCGACCACCACGTCGACCAGCCGCCGGAAGTGCGGCTCGTCCTCCCGCGGCACGCCCAGGAGCTGGCAGATCACCGCGACGGGGAACGGATAGGCGAAGTCGTCGACGACGTCGAAGCGGTCCCGGCCGTCGAGCCCGTCGATCAGCCCGGTCACGGTCCCCGCGAGGTCGCCGCGCATGTCGTGGATGCACCGCGGGCTGTGCGGGGGACCGAACGGGCGCATCGCCAGGCGGCGCAACCGGTCGTGCTCGGGCGGGTCCAGCCGGATGAAGCTGGGCGGCAGCATCCCCTCGTCGTCCGGTGTCGTGCCGACCAGCGGATCGGCACCGGGGGCGAGGTTGCGGGCGTCCGAGCTGATCCTGGGGTCCTGCAACAGGTTCCGGATCTCCCAGTAGGTGGTGATGAGGTGGATGCCGCTGTCGTCGCGCACCACCGGCGTGCCGCGGAGCTCGGCGTAGACCGGGTACGGGTCGGCGCGGACGGCTTGGTCGGTGATCCGCCGCACCGGGCTGGTCGTGTGCATGGACGCGCTCCTCGGAGTCAGGCGCGGGCCGGTGTGAAGACGACCCGCCGTTCGCTGGGCGAGTGACCGGTCAGGGTGACGGTGGGGCTGTGGGTGGGCAGCGTCGGATCCGGGAACCTGGCCGGCACCGGCCGCAGCGCGGCCGAGCGCTGGTCCACGCCGGGGAAGTCCGGCGGGAACGGCGCGGCCTGCTCGATCAGCCGCTTGTAGAAGCCCATCCACTTCGCGTGGTCGAAGCCGACCGCGGCGATGACGCGCCCCTGGTAGCCGTACGCGGCGGCGAAGCAGTGCGACTCCAGCGTGCCCTGCTGCACGATCAGCTCGTCCGCCATCGACGGCACTCCGACGGACTTGATGTTCACCCCGAACTGGGCCGACCAGAACGACGGCATCCAGAGGTGCGGGCGCCGCTGCGAACCGGCGCTGATCATGTTGTGCGCGGCGATCTCGGCCTGCGCCACGGCGTTGCCCCAGTGCTCCAGAGCGAGGAACTGGTATCCGAACAGCGGATGCGGGGTGCGCGCCACGTCGCCCGCGGCGAACACGTCGTCGGTGACGATGCCGTGGACGTCGAAGGCCCGGCAGCCGGCATCGCAGGCGATGCCGCGGGGACCGGCGGCCAGGCCCGAACCCGCCAGCCACGCGGTGTTGCGCACCGCGCCCAGCGCGACCACGGCCACTTCCGCATCCACCGCGGTGCCGTCGGACAGGTGAGCGCGTTTGAGGCGGCCGCCGGCGTCGCCCTCCAACGCGGTCACCATGACCCCGCAGCGGAGGTCGACGCCGTGCTCGCGCTGCAACTGCGCGGCCACGTCGCCGACCACGCCGCCGAGCGCGCCCACCAGAGGAGCTTCGCCGCGCTCGGCGACGGTGACCTGCAGGCCCCGCTCCCGGCACGCCGAGGCGACTTCCGAGCCGGTGAAACCGGCGCCGATGACCAGCACCCGGTTCGGCCGCCTCGCCAGCCGCCGCGCGAGCCCGGCGGTGTCCTCCTTGGTGCGCACCACGCACACGCCGTCGAGCGCGGCCTCGGTCTCGTGCGGCCACGGACGGGAGCGCCCGCCGGTGGCGATCAGCAGGCGGTCGAATCCGACCTCGCCGCCGTCGGCCAGCAGCACCCGTCGGCCGTCCCGGTCGAGCCCGGTGGCGGCGACGCCGAGCCGCCACTGCGCATCGATCGCGCGCCGGCGGGGGAGACCGGTGTCCTCCGGCAGCGACCGGCCTAGCAGCACCTGCTTGGAAAGCGGCGGCCGGTCGTATGGCTCGTGGGGCTCGTCCCCGATCAAGGTGAGCGAACCCGCGAAGCCTTCTTCGCGCAGCTGCTCCGCCGCCCGGAGACCGGCGAGCGAAGCGCCGACGATCACGATGCGGCCGTCCGCGCGCAGCGCCGCCAACTGGCTGTCAGCGGACATCGCCGCCAGCTCCCCGGCATTCGACCAGGATCGCCTGGACCGGGCAGGCCGCGGCGGCGCGCAGCACGTCGTCGCGGTGCGCCTCGTCGACGCGCGGTTGGTAGAGCAGGGCCTCTTCGCCGTGCAGCGAGAAAACTCCCGGCGCCAGGAACACGCATTGCGCGAATGCCTGGCAGCGGTTCAGGTCGACGACAATCCTCATCCCGACTCGCCCCCTCGACGTCGCAAGGCGCGTCGGCCGCATCGAGACACCCGCGCCCCGTCTCATGCTGGCAGCGGCCCGACCACCCCGCATGACCACGTTCCCCGCGGGTTCGAGCGCGGTCGACCTGCTTCGATGCTGGCCCGGGGTGGATTCAGCGATATGATCGATGGATGGAATTCCGGCAGGTCGAGCACTTCCTCGCCGTGGTGCGCAGCGGCAGCTTCACCGCCGCCGCGCGGGAGATCCACATCGTCCAGTCGGCGCTGAGCGCCTCGGTCCGCAAGCTCGAAACCGAGCTGGGCGCACCGCTTTTCGAGCGGACCACCCGCCGCGTGGCGCTGACCGAGGCGGGCCGCGCCCTGCTGCCGGTCGCTCACCGGCTCGTCTCCGACGTGGTCGCGGCGCGCGGTGAGGTGTCCGCGGTCGTCGGCCTTTCCCAGGGCCGGGTTTCCATCGGCATGATCCAGACGCTGACCGTCGTCGACCTGCCGCGCGAGCTCGGCGTGTTCCAGTCGCGGTATCCCGGGATCCGGATCCACGTCCGCGACGGCACCGTGCCCGACCTCTCGGCGGCCGTCGCCGACGGCGAGCTCGACCTGGCCTACCTCGCTGCGGACGGGCCGCTGTCCGGCGAGCTGACCAGCTTCGCGCAGTGGACGCAGCGCATCGTCCTGGTCACCTACCCGGGACATCGGCTCGCGCACCGGCGGCGGGTCCGGCTGGCCGAGATCGACGACGAACCGTTCGCGGACTTCAGCGGGAGCTTCATGCAGGCGATGGTGCGTCGCCGGTTCGCCGAGGCCGGGCTCCGGCACAACCCGGTTTGCGAGGCCACCCACGTTCCGCTGCTGATGGAGTTGGTGGCGGCGGGGCTGGGCGTCACGATCGTCCCGCAGTCCGTCGCCGAGCGAACCGGGTTGCCCTTCGCCCGGATCGAGGGCACCGACTTCTCCAGGAGGATCTACCTGGCCGGGCGGCTGCCGGAACCGACGAACCCGGCGGCGTGGGCGCTGCTGGACCACCTCACCGGCTGACGTCCTTCCGGCGGGCGGCCTCCACCGGGGCCAGGAGGAGACCTACCCCGGCGAGCCCGAGGACCATCGCCAGCGTCGTCGCGCCCGTGATGCCGGTGATGAACGCGAGAACCAGCGCACGCGCGGCGAAGATCCGCAGCAGCCGGGCCACGTCGGAGGACGACGTGTCCATTTTCCCTCCCGGAAAGCGAAATCCACCGAATCCGAGTCCAGTGTTCCTGCCAGGAACCCATCGCGTCCAACACTTCTATTCGCTGCGATTCAGCTGTGAAATCGATCGATGACCGGGCTGCAGACGCGATGCGGCCGCTTGGTCCTCGTTCGGGTGGAGATGGCGTTTTCGCGCGAAACCGTCATTCCGCACGCCTGGCTACGCCGTTTTCGCGCGAAAACGCCGCACTGCCGCCACCCAGGGCGAAACGAGGCCTAGAGCCAGCCGCGTTCGCGGGCGGTGTTGGCCGCCTCGATGCGGTTGCGGGCGCCGAGCTTGGCCATCGCCGTCGACAGGTAGTTGCGGACCGTGCCCTCGGCGAGGTTCAGGCGGCGCGCCAGCTCGGCGTTGCTCGCGCCGGTGGTGGCTTCGCGCAGGAGTTCCCGTTCCCGCTCGGTGAGCGGATCCGCGTGATCCCACGCCGCGATCGCCAATTCCGGCGCCACGACGCGCTCTCCGGCGTGCACGCGGCGCAACGCCGCCACCAGTTCCGCGATCGGTGCGTCCTTGAGCACGTAACCCGCGACGCCGCTGTCCATCGCGCGCCGCAGGTAGCCGCTGCGGGCGAAGGTCGTGACGATGAGGACCCGCACCGGATCGCCGGCCCGCTGGAGCTCCGCGGCCACCTCGAGTCCCGTCCGCCCCGGCATTTCGATGTCGGTGAGCAGGATGTCGGGCCGGTGCCGCTCGACGGCCGCGAGCGCTTCGTCGCCGTTGCCCGCCGTCGCCACCACGCTGACGTCCGGCTGCAGGTCCAGCAGCGCGGCGAACGCGTCGAGGACCATGCCCTGGTCCTCCGCCAGCACGACCCGGATCTCCTCGCGCATCTAGGTCGCCACCCGCAACGGCACCGCGACGGTGAGCGTGGTCCCCGCCGAGCCGGTGCGCTGCACCCGGCCGCCCAGCGCGGCGATCCGCTCGCGCATGCCGGAAAGTCCGTTGCCCTCCGGGGCGTCGCCGCCGACGCCGTCGTCGGCGATCACCAGCTGGAGCTCGTCGTCCTGGGCTTTCAGCCCGATGTGGCAGGTCGTCGCGGCGGCGTGCCGGACGACGTTGGTCACCGCCTCGCGCAGCGCCAACGCCAGTTCGTGCTCGGTGGAACCCACGATCGCCAGTTTCTCATCACGCCGCACGACGACGTCGACGCCGAGGCTCGACAGCGCGTGGCGCGCCGCCTCCAGCTCGGAGTCGAGGCTGGCCTGCCGCCAGCCCGTGACGGCGTCGCGGATCTCGGTGAGCGCCGCCCGGGCGGTGCTTTCGATCTCGGCGGCTTCGCCGCGCGCCCGTTCGGGATCGCGGCCGATGAGCTCGTTGGTGAGCGCCGCCCGCACCACGATCGCCGTCAGCGAATGGCCGAGGAGGTCGTGCAGGTCGCGCGCGATGCGTTCGCGCTCCGCCAGGGTGGCCAGGTGCTCGATGCGCGCGTTCTGGCTGCGCAATTCCGCCGCGGCGCGGTCCCGCTCGACCCAGTTGATCTGCATCGTCCCGATGGCCCACAGGAGCACCAGCGACGGGATGAGGCCGTAGAGCCGCCAGGGCATCGGCACGATGGAGACCACGGAGAACAGGCTGACGAGCACCGAGAGGCCGACGAACCAGCGCAGCGCGGTCCGCCGCGATTCGGAGACGCCGGCGAACGCCGCGGCGTAGACGAACAGCACCGCGGCGCCGGAGTTGACCGGCGTCATGGCCGCGCCGAGCACCGCGGTCGGCACGGTGCACCACCAGCGCGCGCGAGCCGGATGGTGCCACGCCAGCAGGTACATCGGCACGGCCGCGCCCATCACGGCGAACGCCAGCGCCCAGTCCACCCAGGTCGATCTCGGGTCGAAGGCCGGGCCCCAGAGCAGGTTCGCCAGGTAGACGAGGTGGATCCAGCGGGCGAGGCGTGCGCAGCTTCTCATGATCGGGCATGACGGTACGACATCGCGGCGAGCACGGCGGTCGCCGCGGTCGAGCAGAGCACGACGAGCGCATGCACCGCGGCCCCCTCGCCGGCCAACTGGGCGATCGCCAACTGCGCCAGGTGGTAGGTCGGCAGGAATTGCGCGATGTGACCGAAGAACGCGGGCAGGATCTCCAGCGGCATCCACAGGCCGGAGAGCACCGCCGACGGGAACAGGATCGCGTTGAGGATCGCCGCGGTGGCGTTCGGCCCGGCCTGGAAACCCACCGCGAGGCCCAGCAGCGCGAACGGCAGCGCGCCGAGGATCAGCACGGCGAAGACGCGCAGCAGCTCGACGACCGAGACGTTCAGCGAGCCGGTGAGGGCGGCGGTGGCGGCCATGGCCAGCAGGACCCCGGCCGAGTAGGGCAGCACCGCGACCAGCTTCGCGGCCAGCGTCACGCCGATCGGGACGGCGGACACCCGCTTCGCCCGCAGCCACCCGCGCTCGCGGTCTCCCGCGACGGTGATCCCGGGGTTGGTCAACGACACCGACAGCACGGCGAAGGCCCCGAAGGTCGCCAGCATGCCGGTCCCGACCGGGACCGGACCGGCCGGGATCCTCCCGTACAGCGAGACGAACAGGGCGAAGAACCCGACCGGCATCACGATGGAGAAGAACAACGCGGTGGGCTCCCGGAAGATGGCCCGCAGCTCGTCCGCGACCTCGACGCCGAAGATCCTGGCGTTCATACGACGCTCCGTTCAGTCAGGCCGACCACGGCTTCCTCCAGGCCCGCGCCCTCGACGCGGAGATCGGTCAGTTGCGGATCTTCGGCGAGGAGCACGCGCAGCAGCGCCTCCGGGCTGCGGGTGCCCAGGCGGACGTGGTCGCCGTCGCGGCTGATCGACACGACCTCGGGCAGTTCGCGCAGCCAGGCCTGGTCGAGCGCGGTCCTCGCGGTGACCGTGCGGTCGGGCAGCCGGGACATCAGCTCCTCGGGCCGCCCGGCGGCCACGATGCGGCCGCGGTCCAGCACCACTACGCGGTCGGCGACGGCGCCGGACTCCTCGATCAGGTGCGTGGTCACCAGCACGCCGGTGCCGCGCGCGCGGCGCTCCGCCAGCACCTGCCAGAACCGCCGCCGCGCCGGCACGTCGAGGCCGGTGGTCGGCTCGTCGAGCACGAGCAGCGCCGGCTCGGTCACCAGCGCCATGGCCAGCTGCAGCCGCTGCCGCTGGCCGCCTGAGAGCTTGGTCGCCCGGCGCCCGGCCAGCTCGGTCAGGTCCAGCTCGGCCATCACCGGGCCCGCCGCGGCGCGGGGGAAGCCGCCGCGCACGGCGGCGCCGGTGACCAGCTCGCCGACCTTCAGCGTGTTCGGGAATCCGAGCGACTGCTGCACGACGCCCAGGCGCCGCCTGGTCGCGGCGATCCGCGGATCGCCGCCGCCGATCCGGATCCGCCCGCCGTCCTGCGGGTGGAGCAGGCCGGTCACCAGGTTCACCAGGGTCGTCTTCCCAGCACCGTTCGGCCCGAGCAGCGCCACGCACTCCCCGGCACCGACGTCCAGGTCGACCCCGTCCAGGGCCCGGGTGCCGCCGTACCGGTGGCGCACGGCGCGGACCTCCAACACGTTCTCCATGGCTGATCATGTTCGGCTCGCCGCGGTGTTCCGGGTAGTGAGCGGGCGTCACCGGCCAGGGATGACAAAAGTCAGGTGTGCCGGTTCCGGCGTGGAGCGAATCGCTCGGTACTCGGCCGATTACTCAATGCTGTCACGGAGAGTGAGCGTTTCCACATATAACAGTTTGATCTCATCCAAATGGGGTAGCTTGCGTCGGCATGAAACCCCCGAATCTGCGACGCTCCGTAATCACGCTGGTTGCCCTCATGATCGGCACCGGTACCGCCGCCGCCCTCGCCCCCGTCGCGGGAGCGGCCACCTCGGTCGAGGACCAGGTCGTCGCCCTGGTCAACAAGGAACGGGCCGGTGCCGGCTGCCGCGCCGTCAAGGTGGACTCCCGGCTCACCAAGGCGGCCTCGGAGCACAGCGCCGACATGGCCAAGCGCGCCTACCTCGATCACACCACCCCCGACGGTGTGACCTTCACGCAGCGCATCTCGAAGGCCGGCCACCCGTCGCCGGGCGCCGAGAACATCGCCCAGGGCTACCAGAGCGCCGACGAGGTCATGGCCGGCTGGATGAAGTCCGACGGGCACAAGGCGAACATCCTGAACTGCTCCATCAAGACCATCGGTGTCGGCTTCGACGCCAACGGCGACTACTGGACCCAGGACTTCGGAAGCTGAGCACCAAGATCGGTTCGGCCGGTACGCTCGGCCGGTGATGTTGCCGCCACCGGACGGATCGGCCACGCCCTCGTTCGACGAAGTGCTCCGGCGGCGCCGGAGCACCCGGGAGTACTCCGGCGCGCCCCTGTCCCCGCTGGCGGTGAGCCGGTTGCTCTGGGCCGGGCAAGGCATCAGCGGCCCGGGGCTGCGGACGGCCCCGTCCGCGGGCGGATCGTTCTTCCTGGGATTGACGCTCGTGGCCGGTGACGTCGCGGACGTGCCGGCCGGGAGCTACCGGTACGAACCGGACGCGCACCGGCTGGTCCCGTTGGCGCGGGGAGATTTGCGCGCCCAGATCGGCGACGCGGGCATCGGCGGCCAGCCTTGGCTGTCGTCCTGCGCCGCGCTCATCCTGATCAGCGGCGACGTGGCGGCGGCCCGGGTCAAGTTCGCCGACCAGCCGCCGGGCACGCGCGGTGTCGGCTACGTGCACCTCGAAGCCGGTGCCGCAGCGCAGAACATCGCTCTGCAGGCCGCTGCGGACGGAATCGGCGCGGTGCTGGTGGCCGGCTTCGACAACGACGCGCTGCGACAGCACTGCCCGGAAGGCCACGAACCGCTGGCCCTGCTGGCGTTGGGCCACCCGCGCGACCGGTGATCCCACCCGGACGCCTCGAGGCGGTCCGCGCGGAGGGCCGCAATTTCAATGGAAATTGCGGCAGACCCAACCCGGAGGAGTCGCTCGCATCAGGCAGTCGTGCTCTTCTTCGCGGTGTGGCCGAGCAGTGCCGTCAGTGACTGCGAAGCGCTGGCGCTGCCGGGAGTGCAGGACCAGCGCCTGATCATCTACACGGCACCGGCGGGCGCGCTGGCTGTCCACACAGGACTTGTGGGCTAGCGGGTCGCGGCGATCGGCTCGTACTGGTGCTCGGGTCGGCCGCTGGCGCCGTACCGCAACGTCATGACGGCCCTGCCGTCCTGGGCCAGTGCCGCCAGGTAGCGCTGCGCGGTGGCGCGGGCGATGCCCAGTTCCTCGGCGATCTCCGCCGCGGAGCGGGCGCCACCGCCGTTGCGCAGCGCGTCGAGCACCAGCTGCGACGTCAGGGTGGACTGGCCCTTCGGCGCCGCGGGCCGGTCGCCCTCGTGCAGCAGCCGAACCGCCCGGTCGATCTCCTCCTGATCGACCGCGCCGCCGGTCACCGGCAGCCGCGAGTGATAGCGGGCGTAGGCCGTGAGCCGGTCGGCGAGCTGTTCCGCGGTGAACGGCTTGACGAGGTAGTTCAGCGCGCCTGCCGCGAACGCGGCGCGGACGGTGGCGGGATCGGTGGCCGCGGTGAGCATGATCGCGTCGACGTCGAGCTCGGCCAGCAGCGCGACCCCGGCGCAGTCGGGCAGGTAGTTGTCCAGCAGCACGAGATCCGGGCTGTGCGCGTCGATCAGCTCCCGCGCCTGCGCCGCGGTGCGCGCGGTGCCCAGGACGCGGAATCCGGGCACCCGCTCGGTGAACTCGGCGTGCACCTGCGCGACCCGGAAGTCGTCCTCCACCACGACAACTCCGATCACAGCGCCACCTCCTGGTTGGTTTCGAGAACGCCCGGCAGCACCGCGACGAACACCGTCCCGCGGGCCTCGCCGGCATCGGCCAGCCGCACGTCGCCACCGAGGCTGCGCGCCGCCTGCCGGCACAGCGCGAGCCCCAGCCCGTTGCCGTCGGCGCCCTTCGTCGACACGCCCTCGGTGAAGATCTTCTCCCGCAACGGTTCCGGCACGCCGTCGCCGGTGTCCACAACGGACACGTGCAGCGTCGTGCCGTCGGCGAGCAGGTCCACTTCGACGCGGGCCGGGCGGGCCGATCCCAGCCGCGCCGCGTCGATCGCGTTGTCGACCAGGTTCCCGACGACGGTCATGACCTCGACCGGGGCGATCGCCGCCGACGGCACCCAGCTCGTCTCGCCGAGCTCCAGCTCGACGCCGCGTTCCGCCGCGACCGCCTTCTTGGCGGACAGGAACGCGACCAGGTAGGGATCGCGCACCGCCTCGGTCGCCGGGCCGAGCCGGGCGACCGACCCGGAGGAAAGCGCCTGCACGTACTCGACCGCTTCCTGGTGCCGCCCGGTCTGGAGCAGCCCGGAGAGGGTGTGCAGCCGGTTGGTGAACTCGTGCCGCTGGGCGCGCAGCGTGTCGGTCATGCTGCGCACCGATTCCAGTTCCCGGCTGAGCGCCGCGAGATCGGTCTGGTCGCGGAGGGTCAGCACGCTGCCGAGCTCGGTGCCGCCGCGGACGACGGGGCGGTGGTTGACCACCAGCATCCGGTCGCCGGTCACGGTGATCAGGTCGTCGGCGGGCCGGCGTTCGGCGAGCACGTCCCGGAGCCGCTGGGGGATGGCCAGCTCGGCGGCCGGGGTGCCGACCTCGATCGGCGTGTCCAGCAGCCGCTCGGCCTCGCGGTTGCGCACCGAGACGCGGCCGTCGGCGTCGACGGCGAGGACGCCCTCGCGGATGCCGAAGAGCACCGCCTCGCGCTGGCGCACCAACTCCGCCAGTTCCTGCGGCTCCAGCCCCAGGGTGCGCCGCTTGAGCATGCGGGTGAGCCACGCCGCCCCGGCCACGCCGACCAGCAGCGCCCCGCCGGTGAACGCCGCGGTGTTCCCGATCAGGCGCAGGAACGCGTCGCTGATGTCCTCGGCGTCGAAACCGACGCTCACCTGCCCGACGATCGCGCCGTCCGGGGTGCGCAGCGGGACCTTGCCCCGCGCGGAGACGCCCAGCGTGCCGCGCTGCACGTCGACGACCTCGTGGCCGGTGAGCACCCAGCTCGGGTCGGTGCTGACCGGCTCGCCGATCTTGGCGGCGTCCGGGTGGGCCAGCCGGATGCCGTTGCGGTCGGTGACGACGACGAACAGCGCGCCGGTGGCGGCGCGGGCCCGCTCGGCCTGATCGCGCACCTGCGGCAGGTCGCGTCGCGCGACCGCGCCGCCCAGGTCGCTGTCGGCGGCCACCGAGCGGGCGACGGCGAGGGCGCGCTGGCCGTACTGGTCGACGAGGTTGCGGTCGAGCAGGGACGCGACGAGGACGAAACCGATCGCGGTGACCAGGGCGATCAAGCAGATCTGGAGGACCAGGGCCTGCCGCGCGAACCGCATCGGGCGGCGTGACATCCCTCGACTCTACTCGGCGAGCAAAACGCGCAAAACGCGGCGAACGCGGGATAGGCGGACAACGTCGACAACCCTCCCCAAGGTGAACGGGGTCACCTACGGTTCCGCAGAACGAAACGCCGTTGTAACGAGGACCACCGTCGGTCCGCGGGGAGGAGGAGCGTTGATCGCGCTGCTCGGTTTGTGCATGGTTACCGTTTTCCTCTACCTGGTGATGAGCAAACGGCTCTCCCCGATGGTGTCGCTGATCGTGGTCCCAGTGGCGTTCGCGGTGCTCGGCGGCTTCGCGCCGGACCTCGGCGACATGATCACCGACGGCATCAAGTCCGTCGCCCCGACGGCCGCCATGCTGCTGTTCGCGATCCTCTACTTCGGCATCATGATCGACGCCGGGCTGTTCGACCCGATCGCCCGCGCGGTGGTCCGGCTGACCCACAACGACCCGCTGCGGCTGATCATGGGCACGGTCGCCCTGGTGGCGGTGGTGTCGCTGGACGGCGATGGCACGACCACGTTCATGATCACGGTCTCGGCGCTGCTGCCGATCTACCGCAAGCTGGGCGTCAGCCCGGTGCTGATGACCGGCCTGGCCTGCATGACCAACGCGGTCCTCAACGTCGTGCCCTGGGGCGGCCCGGCGGCGCGGGCCGCCAGCGCGCTGAAGCTGGACCCGCAGGAGCTGTTCGTCCCGATGATCCCCGCGCTGGTCGCCGGGCTGGCCACCGTGTTCGTCATCGCCTACGCCATCGGCCTGCGCGAGCGCGCCCGGCTGCGCACCGCCGCGCCCGTGCTCGTCGGGGCGGGCGGGCCCGACACCTACCACGGGGGCTCGGCGGACTTCGACGTCCTCGCCCCCGACCGCGAGTCGCTGCGCCCGAAGCTGTTCTGGTTCAACGCCGCGCTGACGATCACGCTGCTCACCGCGCTCATCATCGGCGTCCTGCCGATCGCGGTGCTGTTCATGATCGGCTGCGGGATCGCGCTGATCGTCAACTACCCGCGGCTGGAGCAGCAGCGCGCCCGCATCGCCTCGCACGCCGACAGCGTGGTCGCGGTGGTCGCGATGGTGTTCGCGGCGGCGGTGTTCACCGGCGTGCTCTCGGGCACCGGGATGATCGAGCAGATGGCGCACTACCTGCTGACCGCGATGCCGGACGCGCTGTTCCCGTTCTTCAGCATCATCGTCGCGGTGCTGAGCGTGCCGTTCACGTTCTTCATGAGCAACGACGCCTTCTACTTCGGCGTCATGCCGATCCTGGCCGAGGCGGGCGCCCAGCACGGCATCGGCGCGATGGAGATCGCCCGCGCCTCCCTGCTCGGCCAGCCGATCCACATGCTCAGCCCGCTGGTGCCCGCGATGTACGTCCTCATCGGACTGGCGAAGGTCGACCTGGGCGACCACCACCGCTTCGCGATCAAGTGGGCGCTCGTGGTCTGCGCCGTCGTCATCACCGCCGGCTTCGGCCTCGGGCTGATCGCCATCCACTGACCCCGCAGGGGAAATCCACCGGCCGCGGTCCTCACCGGGGAGGGCCGCGGCCGGTGCTGTGCTCGAAATCGGCGTGCGCTCCGGACCGCGCGTGTGGTGGGATCGGGCCTCGTGCGACCGACGACGAAACCGGTTTCCGCGGGCGACCTGCCGGCGCGGATGGAACAGAACCTGGCCGAGCACGCGTGCCACCTGCACCGGAGCTTGAGCGGCGCGACCGCGGTGGAGACCGGCGACCTCGTCGTCGCCGACAGCGGGCTCGACGACGACACCTTCAACATCGTCGCGGCTGCCCGCTTCGCCCCGGAAGCCGCGCCTGCCCGGATCGCCGAGACGATCCGGGCGCTGGCCGCCACCGGCCGTCCGTTCTCCTGGTGGGTGGGCCCGGCCTCCGAGCCGGCGGATCTGAGCGCCCTCCTGACGGATGCAGGTCTCCCGGCCGCCGAGCGCGAGACGGCGATGTGGGCGGAGCTGGACGATTCCGTGCCGCAGCCGCGTGCGGAGGGGCTGAAGATCCGACCGGTGACCACGCCCGAGCAGCTCGCCGACTACGCGACGGTGCTCGCCGCGAACTGGGATCCGCCCGCCGAAACGGTGCGCCGCTTCTTCGCCCTGGCGGCCCCGCAGGCGCTGGCCGCCGACTGCCCGGCTAGCTACCTGGTCGGCTACGCGGCGGGCCGACCGGTCTGCTCGGCCGAGGTGTTCTGCCACGCGGGAGTCGCCGGGATCTACAACATCTGCACGCTCGCCGACCACCGCCGGCGCGGCTACGGCGGCGCCATGACGCTGGCGGCGCTCCACACGGCCCGCGCCGCAGGCCACCGCATCGCGGTCCTGCAGGCGTCAGCGGACGGCGAGCCCGTCTACCGCCGCCTCGGATTCCGCTCCTGCGGGCAGTACGCCGAGCACGCCATCACCGGCTGATCACTTCCGCGACGTGCGCCGGCAGGCCGCCAGCGCGGTGGCGGTGACCTCGACGGCCACTTCGCCGAACGCTCCGCGCCGCCGGAGCCCGGCCCTGGCGGCGGGCACGAGCCGGTGGCAGCAGAGGTGCACGGCGGCAGCCAGGTTCCCGTGCACCTGCCCGCGCTGGAACGTCCGTTGTAGACGGATGAGCGTGCGCATCGATCGTCCTTCCTGGGATGAGAACCGGAGCATCGGGCAGTCGCGGATCGGGGTCCGCGATCGTCTACGTGCGATAGGGGAGTTCCCGCCACGTGAAGTGAACGGACCGTTCGTCTCGATGGGCGAGGTGAACAGGCCGTTCGCTTCGCCTGCCCGGCTTGTGGGGCCGGGATGCGGATGAGCGGTTCCGGCAGGGTTGCCGGAACCGCTCATCGGGGTGTCCCGCTTGCGGTCAGCCGCGGAGGGCGGCCGCCGGAACCGCTTCGCGCTCGGTCGCGCCGGGCAGCGGTTCTTCGGTGATGGTGCTGCGGAAGCGGCGCAGCCGCAGGCTGTTGCCGACCACGAACACCGAGCTGAACGCCATCGCCGCCCCGGCGATCATCGGGTTGAGCAGCCCGGTCGCGGCCAGCGGCAGGGCCGCGACGTTGTAGGCGAAGGCCCAGAACAGGTTGCCCTGGATCGTGCCGAGCGTGCGGCGGGACAGCCGGATGGCGTCCACCGCGGCGCGGAGATCGCCGCGCACCAGGGTCAGGTCGCTGGCCTCGATGGCGACGTCGGTGCCGGTGCCCATGGCCAGGCCGAGGTCGGCCTGGGCGAGCGCGGCGGCGTCGTTGACGCCGTCACCGGCCATGGCCACCACGCGGCCCTCGGACTGCAGCTGCTTGATCACGTCGACCTTGTCCTGCGGCAGGACCTCGGCGATCACCTCGTCGATGCCCACCTCGGCCGCGACGGTGCGCGCCACGGTCTCGTTGTCGCCGGTGAGCAGCACCGGCTTCAGCCCGAGCTTGCGCAGTCCGGCGATGGCCTCGGCGGACGTCGGCTTGACGGTGTCGGCGACCTCCAGCACCGCCCGGGCGGCGCCGTCCCACGCCACGGCGACGGCCGTGCGGCCCTGCCGTTCGGCGTCGGCCTGCGCCGCGGCCAGCTCCTCGGTCAGCGGCTGGCTCCACTGCTCCAGCAGCGCCGGCCGCCCGACGAGCACGGCTCGACCGTCGATGACCGCCTGCACGCCCAGACCCTCGACGTTGGTGAACTCCTCGACGGCGGGCAGCTCGCCCACGCGCTCGATCGCACCCCGGGCGATCGCCTTGGCGATCGGGTGCTCCGACGCGTTCTCCGCCGCACCAGCCAGCCGCAGCGCCACGTCCTCGTCGACTCCGTCGGCGGCGTGCACCGCGACGAGCGACATCTGCCCACTGGTGACGGTGCCGGTCTTGTCCAGCACGATGGTGTCGATGCGTCGGGTCGATTCCAGCACTTCCGGGCCCTTGATGAGGATGCCCATCTGCGCGCCGCGCCCGGTGCCGACCAGCAGCGCGGTCGGCGTGGCCAGGCCCAGGGCGCACGGACAGGCGATGATCAGCACCGCCACCGCGGCCGTGAACGCCGCCGCGGCACCGGCACCGGAGCCGAGCCAGAACCCGAGGGTCCCGATCGCCAGCGCGATGACGATGGGCACGAACACCGCGGAGATCCGGTCCGCCAGCCGCTGCACGGCGGCCTTGCCGTTCTGCGCGTCCTCGACGAGCTTGGCCATCTGGGCCAGCTGGGTGTCGGAGCCGACGCGGGTGGCGCGGACGACCAGCCGGCCACCGGCGTTGACGGTGGCGCCCACGACGCTGTCGCCGGCACCGACCTCCACGGGCACGGACTCGCCGGTGAGCATGCTCGCGTCGACGGCCGAGCTGCCCTCCTCGATGACGCCGTCCGTGGCGATCTTCTCGCCGGGCCGGACGACGAACCGGTCGCCGACGGCGAGCTGATCGGTCGGGATGCGGACCTCGCGGTCGCCGCGCAGTACCGCGACGTCCTTGGCGCCGAGTTCCAGCAGCGCCCGCAGCGCGGCACCGGCCCGGCGCTTGGAGCGGGCCTCGAAGTAGCGGCCGGCGAGGATGAACGTCGTGACCCCGGCGGCGACTTCGAGGTAGATGTTGCCGTCGCCGCTCATGCGCTGGATGGTCAGCTCGAACGGGTGGGTCATGCCGGGGACGCCGGCGGTGCCGAACAGCAGTGCGTAGAGCGACCACAGGAACGCGGCGAGCGTGCCCATGGAGATCAGCGTGTCCATGGTGGCCGCGCCGTGGCGCAGGTTCGTCCACGCGGCCTTGTGGAACGGCCACGCGCCCCACACCACGACGGGCGCGGCGAGGGTGAGCGAGATCCACTGCCAGTAGGTGAACTGCAGGGCCGGCGCCATCGCCAGCGCGATCACCGGAACGGACAGCACGGCCGAGACGATCAGCCGGTCCCGCAGGGGCTTCGTCGGGTCCTCGGGCGCCGTTTCGTCCACTTCGGACTCGCGGGGCGGGAGGGGCAGCTCGGCGGTGTAGCCGGCGGCCTCGACCTGCTCGACCAGTTCCTTCGGGTCTAGTCCAGCGGGGTAGCTGATCTTGGCCTTCTCGGTGGCGTAGTTGACCGTTGCGGTGACGCCGTCGAGCTTGCCGAGCCGCCGTTCGACCCGGGCGGCGCAGGAGGCGCAGGTCATGCCGCCGATGGCCAGTTCGATCTCCGCGGTGGGACTTGTCTCAGTGCTCATCGGAGTTCTCCTGTTCACCCGTGACCGCCGTGGCCGTCCACCGGCTCCTGCGCGTTGCCTGCGAATTCCGCGGTGCGGACCGTACCGCCGTGCTGGAAGCCCAAGCGCAGCCGGGCGGGTGCCTCGGCTCGGGTGCGTCCGTCGGCCTCGACGAGCCGGTGGTGATGGGGGAGGAGTCGAGCGCGGCCACCGCACCGTGGGCGGCGGGCTTCGCTGCTGCGTTCATCACGACCCTTTCGTGCCGGCTCCGCGCGGATCCGTTCGGCGCCTCAGCCGGCGGCCAGTTCGTATCCGGCTTCCTCGATCGCTTCGCGCACGTCCGCGGCGCTCACCGGTTCCGCGCTGCGGACGGTCACGGCGCCGGTCGGCAGGTCGACCCGGACGTCCGCGACCGAGCCGATCTTGGTGATCTCCTCGGTCACCGACCGCACGCAGTGGTCGCAGGTCATGCCGGTCACGGTGTAGTTGGCCTCGATCACGTCGACGTTCCCTTCCGCTGGATCTGCGCCGGCTCGTCGCCGACGCCCAATTTATACCCTAGGGGGGTACTGTAGTCAAACGGAGCGCACCACGAGCCACTTCCGTTTCTCCCGTGCGCACAGCGATTCGCGAGCGGGCGGCGTCGGGCCGACACTGCAAACCTGATGCGCGGACAGCTTGCGCCGGTTCGGGAAATTCACGGTGACGCGGGATGGAATGCGGTTGTCGGCACGGAGGAATCAGCCTGGCGAAGGTCGCTCGGGACCTTCCCGATGCCGAGCTGCGCGGCGATACCGACGTCCTGGACGTCACCGAGGACAGCAGGTGGGTGAGGCGGGGCGCGCTGTTCTGCGCCGTGCCCGGAGCGCACGTGGACGGGCACGACTTCGCGGACGAGGCGGTGGCGGCGGGGGCCAGCGCGCTGCTGGTGCGGCGGTTCGTCGACGTGCCGGTGCCGCAGGTGCGGGTTCCGGCCGTGCGCCCGGCGGTGGGCCCGGTGGCCGCCGCGGTGCACGGGCATCCGGCCGATGCGCTGGCGGTCGCCGCCGTGACCGGCACGAACGGCAAGACCACCACGGTGCACCTGATCGAGGCGGCGCTCGCCGCCGCCGGATACCGCACGGGCCTCGTATCCACGGTGGAGGCCAGGGGCCCCGGGGTGCGCAACCCGGCGGCACTGACCACCCCGGACGCCGCCGAGCTCCAGCGGACCCTGTGCCGGATGCGCGCGGCGGGAGTCCAGGCGGCGGCCATGGAGGTGTCCTCGCACGCCGTCGACCAGCACCGCATCGACCCGGTCACGGCCGAGGTCGCGGTGTTCACGAACCTCAGCCCGGAGCACCTCGACTACCACGGCACCACGGAGCAGTACTACGCGGCGAAGGCGGCGTTGTTCACCCCGGACGCCTGCCGCCGGGCCGTGATCAACATCGATGACTCGTGGGGGCGGCGGCTGGCGGCCCAGGCACGGGTGCCGACGGTGACCGTGGGCCGCGCCCGCCTGGCGGACGTGCGGGTCGACGCGGCGACCGCGACGCCCGGCGGGATGCGGGTTCTCGTGCGGGACGGGTGCGACGAGGTCGAGCTGACCACGCCCGCCCGCGGCGGACAGGCCGCGAACCTGGCCGCCGCCTACGCCGCGGCCCGCCTGATGGGGGTGTCGCGGCGGGACGCGGCGGCCGGCCTGGGCGCGGCCCCGCCGCCCGGCCGGTACCAGCGGGTGGACGCCGGCCAGCCGTTCCAGGTGGTGGTCGACTTCGCCCACACGCCGCCGGCGCTGGCCCAGCTGATCGCCACCGCGCGCCGGGCGAACCCGGCCGGGCGCGTCCACCTGGTGGTGGGCAGCGCGGGCAACCGGGACCGGTTCAACCGCCCGGACATGGGGCGCGTCGCGCTGGCCGCCGACACCGCGATCTTCACCGCCGACGACCCCTACGACGAGCGGCCCGGGGAGATCATCGACCAGATGCTCACCGGCACGATCGGCTGCGGCGGCGCGGAGGTGCTGGTGCAGGAGGATCGCAGGCGGGCGATCATCGCGGCCGTCGAGCGGGCGGAGCCCGGTGATGTCGTGCTCATCGCGGGCCGGGGCCACGAGCGCTACCAGACGGTCGGCGGAATCCGCTTTCCCTTCAACGACGTCGCCGTCGCCGAAGCCGCGCTCGCCGGCCGGGTTCCGCGCGTGAGCCGCCACGGCGCCTGGTAGCGCTGATCGCGTGGTCATCGCGCCGACGGTGCCGGTGAAACCGGGTGCTGATCGCCCGCGAGGCGTGCACGAGTACCACCGCTGATCGCGAGCGTCAGGGCAGCTGCGCCGGCCGGGTGCCGAGGATGAAGAAGTCTGCGCTCACCGGCCGCGCGTATCTGGGGAGGAGCCGGTCGTGGCGCGTGCCGCACTGGAATCCGCCCGCGGCGAGCAGGGCTCGCGCGCGGTTCGCCGTCAGGCCAGCCCAGTGCGGCGTCGCGTGGCCGATCTGCGCGTAGTCGCGCAGGAGCAGCCAGGGGAAGCGGCGGTCGCCGCCGGGCCGCAGCGATGCGCCGAGTCGGCGGAGGTCGTGGCGCCAGGTGTGCCAGACCCCGTCGGCGAGCAGCAGGCCGCCGCCGGGTTTGACGATCCCGCGCCAGGCCCGCAGCGCGGCGACCGGATCGGGCAGCGTCCACAGGACGTAGCGCGAGGTCACGAGGTCGAACTCGGCGCCCAGCGCCGCGACGTCGTGGGCGCCGCAGGCGACGGTCCGCATCGCGACGTCCCGGCGCCGCGCTTCGGCGCGGGCGTAGCCGAGCATCGTGCTGGAGGCGTCGATCGCGGTGACGTTGTGCCCGAGTTCGGCCAGCAGCGTGGAGAGGAACCCGGTGCCCGTGCCGACGTCGAGCACGTCGAGCGGCCCGTCGCGCCTGCCGAGCAGCTCGACCAGGGCCTTCTCGCAGGTCGCGCGCCACGCAACGCGCTTGTCCTGCGCGTAGTCCTGGTAGAAGCGGTCGTACGCCGGGGCCCGGCGGTCCCAGTTGTCGCGGACCGCATCGATCGCCGCGCGCAGGTCGTTGCTCACCGGTACCGCCTTCCTGGTCAGTCGCGAGTGTAGTTGCAAAATGCTTGCAACAGTGGTCGTCAGGTTTCCCCGCGCGTCGGCGCCGCGCCGCAGTCCGCACCGGCCAGGAGATCGCGCGCGATCGCGGTTCGCGGCCGGATGAGCAGCTCGTGGGTGGCGGCGTGCTCGACGCAGCGGCCCGCTTCGAGCACGTGGATCTCGTCGGCGATGCCCCAGCTCAGCGCGCCAAACGCCCGAGCAGGGCGGCCGCGATGCCGATCATGACGCCGGCGGCGACGACCAGGACGCCGAAGTCCAGTGCCAGGTGCGCGGGCGTGCCGATCAGCAGGCCGCGCAGCGCGTCGACCTCGTAGCCGAGCGGGTTCGCGTAGTCGACCGCCTTCAGCCATCCCGGCATCAGGTCGACCGGGTACAGGGCGTTGGAGGCGAAGAACAGCGGCATGGTGATCGCCTGCCCGATGCCCATCAGCCGGTCCCGGGACAGCACCAGCCCGGCGATCGTGATGGACAGGCAGCAGAAGAACGCGGAACCAAGGACAACCACGGCGCCCATCGCGAGCATGTTCACCGGGTTCGTGGTGAGGCCGACGCCGAGCAGCGCCGCCAGCACCAGCACCACGAGCGCCTGCACCAGCGCGCGCACTCCGGCGGCGAACGCCTTACCGGTCACGAGGGCGACCCGCGGCGTGGGCGTGACCAGCAGCTTCGCCAGCACTCCCGCGTCCCGCTCCCAGATGATCTGGATGCCGTAGAAGATCGCGATGAACAGCGCCGACTGCGCGAGGATGCCCGGCGCGAGGAAGTCGAGGTAGGGGACGTTCCCGGTGGGGATCGCGCGCAGCCCGGTGAACACCTGGCCGAAGATCAGCAGCCACAGCGCGGGCTGCACGGCCCTGGTGAGCAGCTCGGCCCGGTCGTGGCGCAGCTTCTGCAGCTCCACCAGGCACATCGCCGCCACCCGCGCCGCCACCAGGCCAGGCGGGCTGCGCCGCACCGGTTCAACCGAGGCGGCCGGAGGTGCGTCGAGTCGCGCGGACATCTCGCATCCCTTCTCCCGTTTTCTCGAAGGTGTCGTCGGTGATCGTCCGGAAGACGTCGTCGAGCGTGGCGTCCGGCCCCACGGCCGCCTTGAGCTCGGCGGGGGTTCCCCGCGCCCGGATCCGCCCGCGGTGCATCAGGGCGAGCCGCTCGCAGTGCTGGTCGGCCTCGTCCATGTAGTGCGTCGTGACCAGCACGGTCATCCCGGTCTCGGCGCGGATCTCGGCGATCCGGTCCCACACGTCCTCCCGGCCGATGGGGTCCAGGCCGATCGTCGGCTCGTCCAGCACCAGCAGCCTCGGTCCGCTGACCAGCGCCTGCGCGAGTTCTAGGCGGCGCACCATGCCGCCGGAGTAGGTGGCGGCCAAGCGTTCGGCGACGGTGGCGAGCCCGACGGCGCCCAGCGCCGCGCGCACCGCGGAGCGCCGCTGCGCGCGCGGAACGTCGAAGAGGCGGGCGAACAGCGCGACGTTCTCCCACCCGGTCAGCGACCCGTCGGCCGAAAGCTGTTGCGGCACATAGCCGATCAGCCGACGCGCCGCCAGTTTGCGGCGTGTCGCGTCGACCCCGAAGATCTCGACCGAGCCCGCCGCGGTGGGCAGCAGCGTGGTGATCGCCCGGATCGTGGTGGTCTTGCCCGCGCCGTTGGGACCGAGCAGCCCGAACACCTCGCCGGCCCGGACGTCCAGGTCAATCCCGTCGACCGCGACCTGCTCGCCGAACGACTGCCGCAGGCCCCGGCACCGCACCGCCATCTCGGCCATCGGTTCCACCCCCTTCCAGCGCGAGGGCCAATGCGCGCAACCCGCGCAGGGCGTCGGCGACCGCATTCCGGTCCGCCGCGGACAGCTCGGCGAGGGCGTCGCCGACCAGGCGGGTCCGCGCCTGCCGCCAGGCGGCGACCCGGTGCGCGGCGGCGTCGGTCAGGTGCAGCCGGACCGCGCGCCGATCGGCCGGATCGGTCTCGCGGCGCAGCAGGCCGGCCCGGGCGAGCTGGTTGACCAGGGTGCTCGCGGAGTTCGCCGCCATGCGCAGCTGGCGCGCGGCACCGGCCACGCCGACACCGGGCTGCTGTTCGACGACCTGGAGCAGTTCGACCTGCGCGCCGCGCAGGTCCGGCATCGGCAATTCGGCGCGAAGGCTGCGCCGCACGACCCGCCGCAGGGTCGAGATCACGGTCGTCAGCTCGTCGGCGACGGCCCGGGAGTCCGCATCGCCCACCTGGCAAAGCTACCTCTCATTGCGAGGTATCGGCGGATCACCGCGAGACGCGAGGTGCGGGAGCGAAACACCGTGCCGCAGGGGAATTCCGCGCGGTCGTCACGACGCGGCATCACGCCCAGATCGGCGGGAGCGCGCCAAGGCCAGTCCACCGAGGACCGTGCCGAGCACGCCGACCAGCACTGCCACGATCGCCCCGGCCAGCCCGTTGCCGGTGCCGAGACCGCCGGCGGAGTTGGCACCGTGCAGCCCGCCGACGATCGCGCTGATCGGTCCCAGCAGCACGGCTGCGACGGCCCAGGCTCGCCGGTTGCCTGCGCCGGTGCGCTTCAGGGCCAGCCCGCCGAGGACCGCGCTCACCAGCCCGATCACGGCGGCAGTGGTGGGCACGGCTCGCCCCGCGCCGAGGTCGTAACCGCCGATGGCGGCGGCGATGTGCGCGGCCGCAGGTGCGGCGGGCAGGAGGAGGACGGACATCGGGGTTCCCTTCGGTCGGGCGCCGGCAGCAGGTGCACTCGCTGTAACCGGCCGACGACGCGTTGCTCGTGGAGGCTTTCGTCGATTGGCTGCGAATGATCGTTGCGCCTCGACGTCCGGGCGTCCTCTGCCGGAAGGCGGCGACAGATACGCAGTTCGGCGTAGATGGCTCGCGCGGGACCGCGCTCCTCGACGTAGTCGGCCGCGCAGCCGGGCGGAGTGGTTTCCCGGCCTAGAACCTTATGATCGCGACATGCCGGACCGCGTCGCGTTATTCCGCCTGCCCGCCTGGGCGCAGGACTTGTTGCTGGCGCTGTTCATCACCGCGATGCAGGTCCAGGGCACGGTCTCCCGCACCGCGGGCGATCCCGAATCGGTGCTGCGCCCCCTCACCGACCTCGGGTACCTGGGATACGTCCTGCTGATCGTCGGTGGTGTGGTGGTGGCCGTGCGCCGCCGTTGGCCCGTCGCGGTGTTCGGCGCGACCGCGCTCGCCAGCGCGACCTACTACGCCCTCGATTTCCCGGACGGGCCGGGATGGCTCGGGCTCTTCGTCGCCACCTACACGCTCACCGCCCTCGGCGACGGACGCCGCTCGCTGATGATCACCGGCGCCGGGATCGCTGTCCTGGCGGCGTGCTGGCTGATCGCTGCCGCCGACATCGAGCCACGGGCGGCCATCGGCTGGGTGTTCTTCCGCATCGGTGCGTCGGTCATGAGCGCCGCCCTCGGCGAGAGCGTCCGCTCGCGGAGGTTCATCGCGGCCGAGGCGCTGGCGCGCGCCGAGTTGGCAGAACGAACTCGCGAGGAGGAAGCGCGGGCCCGGGTCGACGAGGAGCGGCTCAGGATCGCGCGGGAGGTCCACGACACGGTCGCGCACGCGATCGCGATCATCAACGTCCAATCCGGGGTCACCGCGCACGTGCTCGACAAACGGCCGGATCGCGCCCGCGAGACCCTGGAGGCCATCGAGCGGACCAGCGCCCGGGCGCTGCGGGAGATGCGGGCCATCCTCGGGGTCCTCCGCGACGACGGCGACGGCCGCGTCCCGCACCCCGGCCTCGGGCAGATCGATGAGCTCACCGCCAAGGCGCGCGAAGCCGGGCTCGAAGTGGAACTCGCGGTGAGTTCGCCGCCGCCGGTACCCAGCGCGGTGGGCAGCGCCGTGTACCGGATCGTGCAGGAATCGATCACCAACGTGATTCGTCACGTCGGCCCGACCCGGGTCACGATCGCGCTGGACCACGACGCCGACACCTTGGAGGTCCGCGTGGCGGACGAGGGCAGACGAGCACGAGCGGGCACGACCGCACCGAATCCGGGCAATGGCCGGGACGAGTCCGGCCGGGGGATCGTCGGGATGCGCGAGCGCTGTCAGCTGCTGGGCGGCGAACTCGAGGCCGGCCCGCTCCCGGGTGGCGGTTTCGCGGTCACCGCGAGACTGCCGTTGGCCCCGACCGCGGTGGTGGGCGCATGAACACCGCGACAGCCGCGTCGAAACGCGATGCGCCGATCAAGGTGCTGCTCGCCGACGACGAGCAGCTGGTGCGCTCCGGCTTCAAGCTCCTGCTCGACCTCGAGGACGACATCGTGGTGGTCGGGGAGGCCACCACCGGCGCCGAAGCCGTGGAGCAGGCCCGCATCGCGCGCCCGGACGTCGTGCTCATGGACATCCGCATGCCGGGGATGGACGGCATCCAGGCCACCAAGGAGATCGCCACCGCGAACGGGCTGCAGCACGTCCGCGTCCTCATCCTGACCACTTACGACACCGATGACCACGTCTTCGAGGGCCTGCAGGCCGGCGCCAGCGGGTTCCTGCTCAAGGACGCGGGCCCGGCGGAGCTCCTGCACGGCGTCCGAGTGGTCGCCGCCGGCGAAGCCCTGCTCGCGCCGCGCATCACGCGCCGCCTCATCGCCCACTTCACCGCGCGGCGGACCGCCGGCGAGGCCGCCGAACACCGGCTTTCGGTCCTCACCGAACGGGAACGCGAGGTCCTGGCGCTCGTGGGCCGGGGCATGAGCAACGACGAGATCGGTGCGGAGCTCTTCCTCAGCCCGGCCACGGCCCGCACCCACGTCAGCCGCGCCATGGCGAAGCTCGGTGCCCGCGACCGCGCCCAACTGGTCGTCGTCGCCTACCAGACCGGACTCGTCACCCCGTAGCCGTCGCGACGGGCGGAGCCGCGGGTCTTCGGGGCTGTGGCACCCGAAGACCCACGGCCCTCGGGTCAGCTCGCGGTCAGGCCCCACTGCTGCGCCGGGTTCTCCGGCTCGCAGGGGAACAGTTGCACTTCCGATCCGCCCAGGTGGCCCAGGCAGCTGTCGGTGTCCATGTGGTGCAGCAGGTTGCCCTCGTCGGCGGCTTCAACTCGCCACTGCTGGGTCGCGTCGTTGGAGTCGCACGGCATCAGGCGCACGTTCGAGCCGCCCGCGTGCCCCATACAGCTGTTCGTGCGGTTGACCCGGATCAGCTCCGAGTCGCCGAGGTACTCGCGCGACCAGTTCTGCTTGGTGTCGCCCGGGTTGCAGTCGGTCAACGTGATCGCGGAGCCGTCCGGGCTCTGCAGGCACGCGCCTGCCGCCGCGTTGCTGAACTCCAGGGGAGCGGGCGCGGCTGCCGCGATCGGCAGTGCGGCCGATCCGCTCAGGCACAGTGCTCCCAAGGCCGCCAGGGTCCAGTGGCTAGCTTTCCGCAATGAACTCACCTCGTAGAATCGCGTAGTAGATTCACATCGCACGCACCTATCCGGGCACGTGCGTCACCGAGTTCACTGCGATCTCGCCGAAAATCCCTCAATTCACCCCACTGTGGGCGAGCGGTGGCTTGCGGGCCGGGAACCGGGTACGACGCCGGATCCCGGCCGTCGCGGTCAGCCGAGGGCGTCGAGGACCTTGGCGACGATGGTGCCGGTCGCGAGGCCGTAGCGTTCGTGCAGCGTCGGCAGGGCGCCGGCGTCCAGGAAGGCGTCGGGCAGCGCGATCGGCACGATCCGCTTGCCGAGCCCGCGGCTCACCACGGCCGAGGCGACGGTCTCGAACAGCCCGCCCACCACGGTGTGGTTCTCCAGCGTCACCACCAATCGATCAGAGTCTACTTCGGACAGAACGGTGCCGGCGTCGAACGGCTTGATGGTCGGCGCGTGCACCACGGCGACGTCGACGCGGTGCTTCGCGAGCTCCTCCGCCGCCTGCAGCGCCCGCATCGTCATCAGTCCACTTGAGACGAACACGACGTCCGAACCACCGCGCAGCACCGCTGCTTCGCCGAGGCGGAACGAGTAGTCGTACTCGTCCAGCACGGTCGGCACCTTGCCGCGCAGCAGCCGCAGGTACGTCGGTCCTTCGGCGGCGGCCAGCTGCGGCACCGCCTGCTCGATGTCCACCGCGTCGCACGGGTCGACGATGGTGAGGTTCGGCATGCCGCGGAAGATCGCCACGTCCTCGGTCGCCTGGTGGCTGGGCCCGTACCCGGTCGTCAGGCCCGGGAGCCCGCCGACGACGTTGACGTTGAGGTTCGGTTCGGCGATGTCCAGGCAGAGGAAGTCGTAGGCGCGCCGGGCGGCGAAGACGCTGTAGGTCGACGCGAACGGCACGAGCCCCACCTCGGCCATCCCGGCGGCCGCACCGAGGAGCAGCTGCTCGGCCATGCCCATCTGGAAGAACCGGTCGGGGTGGGCCTCGGCGAACACGTGCATGTCGGTGTACTTGCCGAGGTCGGCGGTCAGCCCGACGATCCGGTCGTCCGACTCGGCGAGCGCGGCCAGCGCGTGGCCGAACGGGGCGCTGGCGGTCCGCTGCCCGGGGTCGGCGAAGGAGGCGATCATCGCGGA
Source organism: Saccharopolyspora shandongensis (assembly GCF_900106995.1). GTDB lineage: Bacteria > Actinomycetota > Actinomycetes > Mycobacteriales > Pseudonocardiaceae > Saccharopolyspora > Saccharopolyspora shandongensis. The sequence continues at coordinate 55,146 of NZ_FNOK01000008.1, read as the reverse complement.
GGTGGTCAGCCGCTTCGGCGTCGTGGCGGTCATCGTGCCTGCTCTCCCGGGTGGTTGTCGGTCAGCTGCTCGCGGCACAACTGCCACTCGTGCTCCTCGATCCGCATGAAGTGCGCCTTCTCCCTGGCCTCCAGCAGCGGGACGCCGTGCCCGATCCTGGTGTCGCAGAGGATCACCGCCGGCTCGCCGACGGACGCCGATCGCCGCGCGGCGGCGTCGAAAGCGCGCAGCAGCGCCGGCACGTCGTTGCCGTCGACGCGCTGGGTGAACCAGCCCGCCGCAGCCCACTTCTCCTCGGCGGGCTCGGTGCCCAGCACGCCCTTCGTGGGCCCGTCCGCCTGCAGCGCGTTCATGTCCACGACGGCCAGGAGCCGGCCGAGCCGGTGGTGGGCGGCGCCCATCGCGGCCTCCCAGGTGGAGCCCTCGTCCAGTTCGCCGTCGGACAGGAAGTTGACGATGCGGGGCTGCTCGCCCCGCAACCGGGTGCCGAGCGCCATGCCGACCGCGACGGTGAGGCCGTGCCCGAGCGATCCGCCGGAGATCTCCATGCCGGGTGTGTAGGAGGCCATGCCCGACATGGGCAGCCGGGAGCCGTCGGCGCCGTAGGTCTCCAGCTCGCCGACCGGGATGGTGCCGGCCTCGGCGAGCGCGGCGTAGAGGGCGATGGCGTAGTGGCCGGTGGACAGCAGGAACCGGTCCCGCTCCGGCCAGTGCGGGTCGTCGGCGCGGAAGCGCAGCTGGTCGACGTAGAGCGCGGCGAGGACGTCGGCGACGCCCAGCGCCTGCCCGACGTACCCCTGGCCCTGCACCTCGCCCATGTCCAGCACGTGGTGCCGCATGCGGAAGGCCGCCGCACGCACCCGGTCGGCGCGTGCCGCCAGGTCGCTGCCGGTGGCGATCGTCATCGTGTTCCTCTCAAGCGGTGGAAGCGGTCTAGGAGACTGTTGGTGAAGTCGGTTCTGTCTTTGAAGCGGCGCAGCCGCTTAGCCCACCTACGCAACCGGCACCGCCGCGGGTTCTCAGGTGTCTTCTCGCGAGGACAGCCCCGCCGTGGTGAATTGGCATTCATGAGTCGGGGATCCCACAGTGAGAAGGCGACCGTAATTCCCGCAGGGGGGCCGCCACCCGCACCGCCACGCAAAACGAGCCTGGAAACAGGCTTCTCAGTGCGCTGCGGCAGGCCGGGGATCGTCGTTCTCCGCGCTGCGGCGAAGCGCTTCCCGCCGCTCCCGCTTGCCGAAGGTCTCGCGGGTCAGCAGGGCGGCGATCAGGCCGAGCACCGAGTAGGCCAGGAACAGCAGCGCGGGCCCCATCCAGCCGAGCGCGAGGAACAGCAGGGTGGTGACGAACGGCGTGAAGCCGGAGATCATCGCCGAGATCTGGTAGGCCAGCGAGGCGCCCGACGAGCGCGTCTTCGCCTGGAACAGCTCCGGGAACCAGGCTCCCTGCGAGCCGGCCAGCGCGTTCTGGCTGATGCCGTAGGAGATGACCACGGTGGCGATGATCGCCAGCACCGAGCCGGTGTTGACCAGCAGGAACATCGGGATCGCCCAGGTCGCGCTGAAGAGGCAGACCCAGATGTACACCGGGCGCCGTCCGACCAGGTCGGTCAGCCGGCCCCAGCCGATCGTGGCGAAGATGCCGATCGCCGAGGCGATGCACAGCGACAGGATCGTCTCGCCGCTGGTGGCCAGCTTCTCCGACTTCAGGTAGGAGATCATGTACGTGATGGCCACGGCGTAGCCCGCGGTCTCGGCGATGCGCAGGCCGATGCCGCGCAGCAGGTTCCGCCAGTCGTCCCTGATCACCTCGACGATCGGCGACTTGACGATCTCGCCGCTGTCCCGGACGTCCTCGAACACCGGCGACTCGGGCACCTTCGACCGCACGATCAGCCCGATGATCACCAGCAGCAGGCTGGCCAGGAAGGGCACGCGCCAGGCCCAGTCGCCGGGCAGCGCGACCGAGCCGAGGAAGACGAGGTTGGCCAGCAGCAGCCCGATCGGGAAGCCGGCCTGCACGATGCCGGTGTACGCGCCCTTGCGCAGCCACGGGGCGTGCTCGTAGGTCATGAGGATCGCCCCGCCCCATTCGGCGCCGTAGGCGATGCCCTGGATGATCCGCACGGTGACCAGCAGTGCCGGGGCGAGCACGCCGACCTGCGCGTAGGTGGGCAGCAGGCCGATGGCGAACGTGGCCAGACCCATCACGATCAGCGAGGCGACCAGCACGGGCTTGCGGCCGATCCGGTCGCCCAGGTGGCCGCCGATGACGCCGCCGAGCGGCCGGGCGATGAACCCGACCCCGAGCGTGGCGAAGGCCGACAGCGTCCCGACGATCGGTGAGGCGTTCGGGAAGAACGCGGGGCCGAAGTAGAGGGCCGCGGCAGTGCCGAAACCGATGAAGTCGTAGCTCTCGATCACGGCGCCCGCGGTCGATCCCCACGCCACCCGGCGCACGTCCGGTGTGCCGTGCACCGGCCCGCTAATGCGCAGCGGTTCCGCGCTCATCACTCACCTCTTCATTGGGGTAGTTCGACGTTGTCGACACCGGCAAGGCAGTGTCAACACTGCGGGAGATATTCAGCTCTGTTCGCTGGTTTGTCAACAGTGATATTTCGAGTAAAACTGCTGTCACGAGCGGTAATGCCTGTACTTGGCGGGATGCTCTTGTCTGTCGACAGAACGCTGTTAACATCTCCGCATTCGCCGTTTGAGGAGGAATCTTGTCGGACCGCTGGCCCGGGTGCTCGACCATCAGCTTCCGCCACCTCGGATTGTCCGAGGCGCTCGGCGTGATCGCGGGGTGCGGCTTCGCGGAGATCGATCTGGGCGCGCTGCCCGGCGTGTGCGACCACGTGCCCTACGAGCTGACCGAGGCCGCCGTGACCGAGGTGGTGTCGACAGTGCGGGCAGGCGGCCTCGCCGTCCGGTCGGTCAACGGCGACATCGGCGACCTCAACCGCGTGCTCGACGCGGACGCCGCCCGGGAGCGGGAGACGCACCTGCGCCGCCTGCTCGGCCTGGCCGCGGGCTGCGGCGCGGATGCCCTGGTGCTGCCGTGCGGCGCCCAGTCGCGCGAGCCGGTGAGCGGCCTGGACGCCGACCTGGATCGCGTCGCGGACCAGCTCGCGCTGGCCGCCGAGCTCGCGACCGCCCACGACGTGGCGATCTGGGTCGAAGCACCGCACTTCTTCCGCCTGTGCGCCGACGTCGACCTGGCCGCGAAGCTGATCGAACGGCTGGATCCCGCGGTGGGCGTCGTGCTGGACACCAGCCACATCGTGGCCTCCGGCGGCGATCCGGCCGCCTTCGCGCTGCGGTTCGGGCCGCGGCTCGCCCACGTGCACCTCAGGGACGCCGTACCCGGCGAGATCAACCACAGCATCGGCAACGGAGTGGTCGATTTCCCCGCCGCGTTCGAGGCGCTGCGCTCCGCCGGCTACGGCGGATCGTTCGCCCTCGAACTCGAAACCCGCGATGTCACCGACGACGAACGGCCCGCCGCGGCGGTGCGCGCCGCCGAGTACATCGCGACCCTGCTCTGATTCGTCGACCGAAGGAGGACCAGCAGTGACCAGCATCCAGCGCACGGCGGTGGTGACGGGCGCGGCCGCGCCGCGAGGCATCGGGAAGGCCGCGGCACTGCGGTACGCCCGCGAAGGGTGGGCCGTCGTCGTGCTCGACCTCGACGAACCGGCCGCGAAGGCGGCCGCCGAGGACATCGCCGCGCAGACCGGCGCGACGGTGTTCGCGCACGGCATCGACGTCGCCGACGAGCCGTCGGTGCAGGCCGCCTACGACGCGGTGCGCGCCGAGGTGGCCGCGGGCCGGCTGCCCGCGGTCGGCGCGCTGGCCAACATCGCGGGCATCACCTCGCCGGTGCCGTTCCTGGAGACCACCCTCGACCTGTGGAACAAGGTGCTGGCGGTCAACGCGACCGGCACCTACCTGGTCACCAAGGCGTTCCTGCCGGACCTGATCGAGGCGGGCTGGGGCCGCATCGTCACCATGTCGTCGGTGTCGGCCCAGCAGGGCGGGGGAGTGTTCGGCAAGACCCCGTACTGCGCCGCGAAGGCCGCCATCCTCGGGTTCACCAAGTCGCTGGCCAAGGAGCTCGGCGCGGCCGGGATCACCGTCAACGCCGTCGCGCCGGGCGCGGTGGACACCGACATCCGCGCGGGCGCGACCACCCCGGAGCTGGAGGACGCCATCACCAGCGGCATCCCGATCGGCCGCCAGGCCACAGTGGACGACGTGGCCGCGGTGATCACCTGGCTGTCCACCGACGACGCCGGTTACCTGCAGGGCACCACGATCGACATCAACGGCGGGGCGTTCCTCCACTGAGGACGGATGGGTGACATGACTTATCTGTGGGACGATCCGGCCGCGTTCGCCGACGACGCGCTGGCCGGGTTCTGCGAGCTGCACGCCGACGTGGTGCGGCAGGTGCCGGGCGGCGCGGTGCGGCGGGCCCGCCCGCAGCGCCCGAAGGTCGCGGTGCTGCCCGGCGGCGGCTCCGGCCACTACCCGGCCTTCTACGGGATCATCGGCCCCGGCCTGGCGGACGGGGCGGTCAGCGGCAACCTGTTCACGTCGCCGTCCGCGCAGGACGCCTACTCGGTGGCGAAGGCCGCGCACTCCGGTGCCGGGGTGGTGTTCGGCTACGGCAACTACGCCGGCGACGTGATGAACTTCGGCCTGGCCACCGACCGGCTGCGGGCCGAGGGGATCGCCGTTGACAACGTGGTGGTCACCGACGACATCGCCAGCGCCCCGGAGTCGGAAGCGCAGCGGCGGCGCGGGATCGCGGGCGACTTCGCGGTCTTCAAGATCATGGGCGCGGCCGCCGAAGAGGGCATGGACCTCGCCGGGGTCGTGCGGGTGGGCCGGAAGGCCAACGAGCGCACGCGCACGATCGGCACCGCCTTCGCCGGGTGCACCTTCCCCGGCGCGCCCGAGCCGCTGTTCAGCGTGCCGGACGCGCAGATGGGCCTGGGGCTGGGCATCCACGGCGAGCCCGGCCTGCGGGACGTTCCCCTGCCCTCGGCCGGGGAACTCGCGGCCGACTTCGTCAGCAGGGTCCTGGCCGAGAAGCCAGCGGACGCGGGAGAGCGGGTGGCGGTGCTGCTCAACGGCCTCGGCGCGGTCAAGCAGGAGGAACTGCTCGTGCTGTGGCGGCCGGTGGCCGCGCTGCTGCGCGAGTCGGGGCACGTCCCGGTGCTGCCCGAGGTGGGCGAGTTCGTGACGAGCCTCGACATGGCCGGAGTGTCGCTCACCGTCACGTGGCTGGACGACGAACTCGAACGCCTGTGGACGGCCCCGGCGTGGACCCCGGCGTTCCGGCGCGGCCGGACGGCCGACGAGCCGCAGGCGGTCCGGCCGGAGGCGGGAGAGCCGCGGGCGGACGAGCCGGTGGTGGAGTATTCGCCCGCTTCGGACGAGTCCCGCCGGCTCGCCGAGCACGTGCTCGTGGCGCTGCGCCAGGTGGCTTCGGCGTTGGGGGGAGCGGAAAGCGAGCTGGGCGCCATCGATGCGGTGGCCGGCGACGGCGACCACGGCCGCGGCATGGTCCGCGGCATCGGTGCCGCGCTGGTCGCGGCCGAGGAAGCCCAGCGGGCCGGGGCGGGAGCGGGGGACTGCCTCGTCGCCGCCGGGGACGGCTGGGCGGCGCGCGCGGGCGGCACGTCCGGCGTCTTGTGGGGCGCCGGGCTCCGGGCGGCCGGCGAAGCCCTCGGCGACCGCGGCGGCAGCGCGGAGGTCGCGGCCGCAGCGGTGAACGCGCTGACCACGCGCATCACGACGCTCGGCGGCGCGGCGGTCGGGGACAAGACGCTGGTGGACGCGCTGGAACCGTTCCGGGCCGAACTGCTGTCCGCCGTCGCTGCCGGTGCTCCGGCGGCCGCCGCGTGGTCGCGCGCCGCCGAGGCCGCCGACGAGGCGGCCCGGAACACCGCGGAACTGGTGCCGCGCAAGGGACGGGCCCGGCCGCTGGCCGAGCGCAGCATCGGCACGCCCGATCCCGGCGCGGTGTCCACGGCCCTGATCGCCCGGACGATCGCCGACCACCTGACGGGAGAACTCCGATGACCTACCGGATCGCGATCGGCTGCGACGACGCCGGACTGGACTACAAGGAACGCCTCGCCGCCGACCTGCGCGCAGATCCGCGGGTGAGCGAGGTGATCGACCTCGGCGTGCACCGCGACGCCGCGGACGTGCACCGCCCGTACCCGGAGATCGGGCTGGCCGCGGGCGAGGCCGTGCGCGCGGGCACCGCCGACCGGGCCGTGCTCGTCTGCGGCACCGGCATCGGGATGGCGCTGTCGGCGAACAAGGTGCCCGGCGTGCGGGCCACCACCGCCCACGACTCGTACTCGGTGGAGCGGTCCGTGCTGTCCAACAACTGCCAGGTGCTGACCGTCGGGCAGCGGGTGGTGGGGCTCGAACTGGCCCGCCGGCTCGTGCGCGAATGGCTCGGTTACGAGTTCGACCACCGATCGCCTAGCGCGGCGAAGGTAGAGTTGATTGCCGAGTACGAACGGTGCTGAGCGCCGTCGGTGGCGCGGAACCGAGGAGGCTGCGAGTGGTGAGCCGTCAGGCGCAGGCAGGCCGGAACCTCCGGCAGATGGCCGTCGACGCTCTGCGGAAGGCGATCACCACCGGCACGTTCCCGCCGGGCACCCACCTCGGCGAGGTGCAGGTGTCCGACCAGCTCGGCATCAGCCGCGGCACGTTGCGCGAGGCGCTGCGCGAACTGCAGCAGGAGGGCCTGGTCTCCTACGGCGATCGCGGCCGGGTCGCGGTCCGGCAGATCGACGAGAAGGACATCATCAACACCTTCACGGTCCGGGCCGCGCTGGAGGCGGTGGCCGGTGAGACGCTGGCCGCCAGCTACTACCGGGAACAGCACTGCCGGAGCCTGCGCGCCGCCGTCGACGACATGGCGGCCGCCGCGCAGGTCTCGCTGGAGGCGCAGATCGAGGCGGACCTGGCCTTCCACGAGCTGCTGTGCGAGCTCACCGGCAACGACGCGCTGCTGCGGTCGTGGAAGCTGCTGGAAGGCTCGATCCGCATGTGCATCATGTACCGCGGTCTGGAGCGGGCCCTGAGCAACATGAGCGCCGATCGCCACCTGGAGATCGTCACGGCGATCGAATCGGGCGACCCGGTCAAGACGCAGACGGTGATCCAGGACCACATGGTGGCAACGGCGCAGGAACTGCTGTTCGGAACCGTCCGTAGCCGCAGGCCGATCGACATCCTGGGCGGCGCCCGGCCCGCGGAGCGGGGGGAACGGCCCGAGAAGCCCGCCTGACGACCGGCCGGGCGTTCCCGCGCGGGTCTCCCATGTGGACGAGCACCGCCCGCCGGCACAGGTATTGCGGGCTGGTGTGTGGGGTACCAGGGGTGTGACGGGCGCGTCGAGGGGGCGGCGCGATCGGAGCTCGCCTGCCCATGGCCCTCCCCGGTGCCCGTCGCCGCGTGGAGGTGGTCGATGGCAGCGCCGGCTTCGAAGTCCCGGGTCACCCGGCGCGTTTACGCGCTGGGGTCGCTGGCGGCGATCCTCTTCGGCTACGACAACGGGATCATCTCGGCCGCCATCCTGTTCATCCCGCACGAGCTGCCGCTCACCCCGCTGCTCAAGGGCGCCGTCGTCAGCTCGACCGTCGTCGGGGCGATGGTGGGGGCCTTGGTCAGCGGGCCGGCGGCCGACCGGTTCGGGCGGCAGCGCGCCCTGCTCGCCGCCGGGGTCGTGTTCGCCATCGGCGCGCTCGGTGCCGGGGTGGCGCCGACGGTCGCCGTGCTGGTGCTGTTCCGGTTCGTCATCGGGCTCGGCATCGGCATCGCCTCGGTGGTGGTCCCGCTCTACCTGGCCGAGATGGCGCCCGCCGGGGAGCGCGGCTCGGTCACCTCGCTGAACCAGTACATGATCATCGTGGGCACGGCGCTGGCCGCCGCCACCGGCTACGGGCTGGCCTTCGTCGCCTCGTGGCGGTGGATGATCCTCATCGGCGCGTTCCCCGCCGTGGTGCTGGTCCTGGGGCTGCTGGCCGCGCCGGACACGCCCCGGTCGCTGGTGCGGCGGGGACACCCGGAGCAGGGGCGCGCGCTGCTGGCCGGCCTGCGCGGCAACCCGGCCGCCGCCGACCGGGAGCTCGCCGAGATCACCGAGCTCGAACGCCAGCAGCGGGACGCCCGGCTCGGTGCCCGCATGTCCGCGCCGTGGGTGCGGCGATTGCTGCTGCTGGGCGCGATGCTCGCCGTGTTCCAGCAGATCACCGGCATCAACACGATCGTCTACTACGCGCCCGGCGTGCTCACCACCTTCGGGGTCTCCGAGGTCACCGCGCTGCTGTTCACGTTCCTCAACGGGCTGCTGAACATCCTGACGATCGCGGTCGTCGTGCGGGCCGGGGTCGTGGACCGCTGGGGCCGCAAACCCGTCCTGCTCGCCGGGCTGGTGGGCATGTCGGCGAGCCTGTTCGCGGTCGGCGCGGCGGCGCTGGTGCTGCCCGCCGAATCCCCTGTGCTGTTCGGGATCGCCGTCGCCGCCTTCGTCGTGTTCACCAACACCTTCTCGGCCACCTGGGGGCCGGTGCTGTGGGTGGTGCTGGCGGAGATCTTCCCGCTGGCGATCCGCGGCGCGGCGATGGCCGTCGCGACGCTGTTCAACTGGCTCACCGACTTCTTCGTCTCGCTGACCTTCCCCACGTTCACCGCGCTGGTGGGCGCCGGGGTCGTGTTCATCGCCTACGCCGCCGCGGGCGTGATCGTCTTCCCGATCGTCTGGTGGTGCGTGCCGGAGACCAAGCAGCGGAGCCTGGAATCGCTGGAGCGGGCCTTCCGGAAGGGCACCCGCTTCCGGCCGGAGGGATGACGTGGACCGGCGCACGTTCGTCAAGCTCTCGCTCGCAGGCGCGGGCGCGGTGCTCTTCAGCGGGCTGCCGCGCGCGGGCGAGGCGCAAGGCCTGACTGTCGCCGATCCGGCCAGCGCGTTCTTCGCGACCGCGTTCACCGAGTACGCCGCCACCCTCGCCACCGCCAGCACCGGCGACCTGTGGCCGACCTGCTGGGCGGACGACGACTACGTCTACACGGCCAACGGCGACGGCCAGGGCTTCGGCGACGAGCCGATGGCGGCCATCGTGGTGAACCGGATCGCCGGAACGCCCGAGACCGGCCTGCGCGGCGAACGGCTGGCCGCCGGGGACGCGGTCGCCAAGTCCCACGCCGATCCCAAGCTGTACAACGCGAAGCCCACCGGCATCGTCGCCGTCGACGGCAACGGCGACGGCCGGGACGAGCTGTACCTGGCGGTGCAGGACCTGCGCTTCGCGCCCGCGTCCACGGCGTTCGACGACGCCGTGAACGCCACCGTCGTCAAGTCGGAGGACTACGGGCGCACCTGGCAGCAGCCGTCCGAGCCGATGTTCACCAGCCATGTCTTCACCACCGTGATGTTCCTCGACTTCGGCCGCAGCCAGGAGCACGCCCGGTCGCTCGGCCCGGCGAACGCCGGGTACGTGTACGCCTACGGCCTGGACGGCAACTGGCGGGACTCCTACAGCAACGAGGTGCCGTCGCCGACGAGCCTCTACCTGGCCCGGGTTCCCCGGAACTCGATCCAGCAGCGGGACACCTGGCGGTTCTACGCCGGGGCCGGGGGCGACGGAGGTCCACAGTGGAGCGCCAGCATCGGGGAAAAGGCGCCGGTGCTCACCGACGAACGGCGGCTCTACACCGACCTGTTCGGCGAGGGCCGCCGCGATCTGAGCGTGATCTCCCAGGGCGGCGTCCTCTACAACGCCCCGCTGGGCCGGTTCATCTACACCTCGTGGAGCGAGTACACCTTCGAATTCTACGAGGCACCGGCGCCATGGGGCCCCTGGCAGCTGTTCATGTCGAAGGACTTCGGCGCCCAGCCCTGGTTCGGCCGCCCCGGCCGCGTCCGGCTGCTTCCCGTGCCGGGCGGCCACGAAGTGCCGACACCGGAGACCGGCGAGCCGGAACCGGCCTGCGCCGGGCCGAAGAACGGCGGCTACGCCCCCACCATCCCGGCCAAGTTCGTCTCGGCAGACGGGACGCGGATGTGGTTGCAGTCCAACTGGTTCCTGAACGTGGCGTGCGGGCTGCCCAACTACGAGTTCTCGTTGCGCCGGTTCAATGCGTCCCCGCGCAGGCCCGGCGATCCGGGGCAGAACCCGCCCGATCCGGCGGACAACCTGGCCGCCCCCGGGAGGGGGCCGTTCCCCATCGAGAAGTCGGCCCACCACGGCCACGGCGACTACCTCAACAACGGCGTCCGGGAGGAGAGCGAGGACAGCTTCGACGGCGCCCGCAAGCAGGTCGACTTCTGGGGGTACGTCTGGCAGGGCGAGTACTGGATCGACCGCGTCGTCTACACGACCGGCGACATGTTCTCGGATGGCGGCTGGTTCGCCCGCGACCTGACCGTGCAGGTCCGCCAGGGCGCGAGCTGGGTGGGCGTCACCGGCCTGACGACCGCTCCCGCGTACCCCTACGACAGCACCGCGGGCCCGAACAAGACCTACGTGCTCGCGTTCGACGCGATCACCGGGGACGGCGTCCGGATCATCGGAATCCCCGGCGGCACGGCAACGTTCACGTCGATCGCCGAGCTGGAGGTGTACTTCGACGGCCGGTGACCTAGCGCTGCGGGGCGAACTGGGCGAGCAGGCCCCCGACCGGATCGGCGCCGAACAGCATGTCGAGGCTTTCGGAGGTGCCCGCCGCCGACGCTTCGCCGCGTGGGAAGAGGTTCCGCGCGTAGGCGTCGAGAGCCGCCTCGGTGTCGGCTCAGCAGCGTGACGCCTGGGCTGCGGTCCCAGCAGTGGCCGACCGGCAGCGCGTAGATCGGCCGCGGGACCAGCTCGCCGTCCGCATCGGCGATCAGCGCCCGCAGGCCCGCGTCCCAGTCGGCGAAGTCCGCTGGCACGGCCGCCTTGGCGCCCTCGGCGTCGGTGAAGTCGATGCCCGCGGTCCAGCCCTCGGCGGCCTCGCGCATGTTGTAGACGTGCAGGCTGCCGTCGATCTCGCGGTGAGCGAGGAAACCCTTGCCCCCGCCGAGCGCGAACAGCATGCCGTCGCCGACCACGGCCGCGCTGCCGGGCGTCCTAGCGAACATCGCGCGCCGCCGGGTCCGGCAACCCGGACACCGGGGGTGGGTACGCTTCGTGGTGACGCACTTTTCGGGCGAGAGGGGAGCCTCGTGGGAACGGAGCAGGCGGCCGAGGACGCCGATGCGATGCGCGCCGACTCCCTCGCCCGCGAGATCTTCACGGGCGTGGCCGACAAGTGGTCGCTCCTGATCATCGAGGTCCTGCGGGACCGCACCCTCCGCTTCACCGAGCTGCGTGCCGAGGTGGCGGGCATCAGCCACAAGATGCTCACCCAGACCCTGCGGAGGCTCGAACGCGACGGCGTGGTGCACCGCACGGTGCACCCCACCGTGCCGCCGCGAGTCGAGTACCGCCTCACCGATGCGGGCCGGTCGCTCCGCGACACCGTCAACGGCATGTGCGCGTGGAGCCGCACGCACCTCGACGAGATCGAAGCGTCCCGCCACCGCTTCGACGAGCAGCAGCACGCCTGATCCGCCTGAATGAGTTCGTCGTCACCGGGTGAGGAGTTCGCGCAGGGCCTTGGTGACCTCCGCCGGGGCCTCTTCGGCCATGAAGTGGCCGCAGGAGACCGGGATGTGGTTGAGGTCGGGCGCCCATTCGCGCCAGAGCGCGGCGGCGTCGAAGCCGAGCACGGCGCCCCAGTCCTGCTGCAGGACGGTCACCGGCATCCGCAGCCGGTTCCCGGACTTCCGGTCGGCCTCGTCGTGCTCGACGTCGACGTGCGCCGATGCGCGGTAGTCGGCGACGATCGAAGTGACCGCTTCGCGGGAGGCCGCCAGGTAGGCGGCGCGGACGTCGGCGGGGATGGCGCCAGGATCCTGGGTCCAGATGTCGAGGAAGTGGCCGAAGAACGCGTCGGCGCTGGCGCTGATCATCTGTTCGGGCAGGCCGGGCGGCTGGGCCATCAGGTAGAGGTGGAAGCCCACCGCGGCCGAGGTGCCGCGCATGACGTTCCACATGTCCAGCGTCGGCAGCACGTCGAGCGAGGCGAGATGGGTGATCGCGTCGGGGTGGTCGAGGCCGGCGCGGATGGCGACCAGGGCGCCGCGGTCGTGCCCGGCCAGGGCGAAGCGCTCGTGGCCGAAGGCGCGGGCGAGGGCGACGACGTCGGCGGCCATGGTGCGCTTGGCGTAGGTCTGGCCGTCGGCGTCGGCGGGCTTGTCACTGTCGCCGTATCCGCGCAGGTCGGGGCAGATGACGGTGTGGTCGGCGGCGAGGTCGGCGGCAACGTGCCGCCACATCAGGTGGGTCTGCGGGAAGCCGTGCAGCAGCACGACCGGGCTGCCGGTGCCGCCCACGGCCGCGTTGAGCGTCACGCCGTCGGCGACGGTGACGCGCTGGTAGTCGAATCCGGTGATCGTCGGTGCCATGGTGGGCCTTCCTCGTTTCGCGTTGACGCGTCGAGCCTGCGCGCGGCGGATCAACAACCGGTCAACGGCGGCTCAGCGCCCGGGGTCGCGCGGCGGCTTATACAGTGCGTGGCGTGTCTGTGCAGGTGAGCGCGTCGAGGGTGGCCTTCGGCGTGCTCGGTCCGCTGGAAGCGGTCGGCGCGAGCGGCCCGGTCGACCTCAAGGGACCGTTGCACCGCGCCGTGCTGGCCCGGTTGCTGATCGCCAGGGGCCGGGTCGTGCCCCTCAACCGGCTCATCGACGACCTGTGGGACGACCCGCCGGAGAGCGCGGTCGGCACCGTCCGGACCGTCGTTTCCGCCTTGCGCCGGGCGCTCGAACCGGACCGGCCGCCTCGCTCGCCCGCCCGGCTGCTGGTGACCGCGGCGCCGGGCTACGCGCTGCGCGCGGCATCCGGATCGGTGGACGCCCAGCGGTTCGAGGCGGCGGTGGGCGACTCCGCGTCCATGCTCGCGGCGGGACGGGCCGATGCGGCGTCGTCCACTTTGGACCAGGCCCTGGCGCTGTGGCGGGGGCCCGCACTCGCGGAGTTCGGCGACCGGGCCTGGGCGCGTCACGAGATCTCGCGGCTCGACGAGCTGCGACTGCTGGCCGTGGAGCGGCGGGCGCAGGCGGCGCTGGCGCTGGGACGGGCCGCCGAGGCGGTGCCCGATCTGGAGGGCCAGGTCGCCGAACAGCCCTGGCGCGAGACGGCCTGGCAGCTGCTGGCGCTCGCGCTCTACCGCAGCGGGCGGCAAGGCGACGCCCTGGGCGTGCTCCGCGAGGCGCGCAAGGTCCTGGCGACCGAGCTGGGTGTGGATCCCGGCCGGGACCTGCAGCGGCTGGAGGCGGACATCCTCACCCAGGCGCCGCACCTGTCCGCGGCGCCGACCGCGGCCACCCGCGCCGACCAGCCGGTCGAGCCGCCGATCGTCGGCCGCGCGGCCGAGCTCGCGCAGCTCGCGGCCGCCGGCGCGCGCGACCGCCTGGGCCTGGCGCTGATCTCCGGCGAAGCCGGGGCGGGCAAGACCGCACTCGCGGAAGCCTTGACCGACGAGCTCGCGGCCGCCGGCTGGATCGCCGCCTGGGGACGCAGCCCGGAGCAGGACGGCGCGCCCGCCGGGTGGCCCTGGACGGAGATCACCACCGCCCTCGCGGCTGCGGGACACCCGCCTCCGCCGCCTGTGCCAGCAGGCGAAGATCCCGCCACGGCGCGGTTCCGGATGTACCGGGAGGCCGCCTCGTACCTGTCCGCCGTCGCCGAGCGCGCACCCGTGCTGCTGGTCTTCGACGACCTGCACCGGGCCGGCGAGGAAACCCTTTCCCTGCTGGCATTCCTGGCGGTGACGCCCATCGACCGGCGGGTGCTGGTCGTGGCGACCTACCGCAGCACCGAGATCTCCGCAGAGCTCACCGACGCGCTCGGCCGCTTCGCCCCGGTCGAACCCACCCGGGTCTACCTGGGCGGCCTGGCAGAGTCCGAAGTGGACGAACTCGCCCGCTCGGTCATCGGCCGGGAACTGGACGCCGCGACCATCCGCGCGATCCACCGTCGCAGCGGCGGCAACCCGTTCTTCGTCCGCGAGCTCACGCGGCTGTTCGACGCGGAGGGGAGCAAAGCGCTCTCCGGGATTCCGGCGGGCGTGCGCGACGTCATCCGCCGTCGCCTGGCCGGGCTGCCGCAGCCCGCGCGCACGGTCCTGCGCCAGGCCGCGGTCGTCGGCCGCGACGTCGACCTCGACCTGCTCGTCCCGCTGACCGGGGACGAGGAACTGGTGCTCGACGTGGTCGAATCGGCGCTGCTCATGGGATTCGTGACCGAGCCGGGCCCGAACCGGTTGCGGTTCACCCACGAGCTGATCCGCGACACGCTCTACGAGGAAGCGCCGCGCCTGCGCCGGGCCCGCTGGCACGCCGCCATCGCGGAGACGATCGAGCAGTCGCGGCCCGGCGAGGTGGAATCCCTGGCGCACCACTACTTCCACGCCGACGACCGCCGGACGGCGGGCCGGGCCGCCCGCTACGCCAAGGCGGCGGCCGAGGCGGCCGAGCGGCGGTTCGCCCCGCACGAGGCGGCGCGGCTGTGGCGGCAAGCGGTCGCGGCCCACGACCGGTCCGGGAGCGGCGATGCGCGCGCCCGGCTCGACCTGATCACGGGCCTGGTGCGGGCACTCGCCGTCGCAGGTGGGCTCGACGAGGCCCGGCGGCACCGCGCCGAAGCGATCGCCACGGCCGACGAACTCGGCGATCCCGAGCTGACGGCGCGGGTGATCGGCGCGTTCGACGTGCCCGCGATCTGGACCCGCAACGATGACGAAGACGTTGCGCGGCAAGTCGTCGAGGCCACCGAGCGCACTCTGGCGGCCTTGCCGGACGACCGCGCCGAAGCACGCAGCCGGCTGCTCAGCACGCTCGCGCTGGAACTGCGCGGCACGCGTACGCAACGCGGGCACCAAGCCGCCGTCGAGGCCGAGGCGATCGCCCGCGAGCTGGCCGATCCGGCGCTGCTCGCGTTCGCCCTCAACGGCCGGTTCATGCAGTGCTTCCAGCGCGCCGGGCTCGCACCGCAGCGCGCCCGCATCGGGGCGGAGCTGGTCGATCTGGCCGAACGCCACGGCCTGGTGACCTTCGAGGTGCTCGGCCGCCTGATCCTCATCCAGGCCCACTGCGCGCTGGCCGAGTTCTCCGCCGCCGACGCGCACGCCGCTGCCGCCGCCCGGCTCGGCCAGCGCCATGAGATTCCCCTGGTGGGCGTGTTCACCGAGTGGTACGCCGCACTGCGGCTGGCGGTTTCCGGCGATTCGGGGGCGGCTGCCGCTTACCGCGCGGCCGTGATCCGGCTGCGGGGCACCGGGATGACGGGCGTGGAGCACGGCGTTCTCCCGCTCGCCCTGCTGGGCCTTCGCCTGCCAGATCTGTCCGAAGTGGACTGGAATGCGGACTGGGGCCCGTACGAGGACTGGGCGCGCCCGCTGGGACTGCTCGCCGCCGGTCACCGCGAGCAGGCAGTGGAAGCGGCGCGGGCAATGCCCGATTCGCCCCGCGATCTGCTCTACGAGGCACGCCTGTGCCTGGAAGCCGTGCTGGCCATCGGCCTCGCGGACCGGCCGATGATGGCGCGGGTCTACGAGCTGCTCCAACCCGCCGAGGGCGAACTCGCCGGTGCTGGCAGCGGCCTGCTCGTGCTCGGCCCCGTCGCGCAGTACCTGGGCGACCTCGCCGCCGCGCTGGACCGGCGCGAAGCGGCCGGGAACCACTACCGGCAAGCGGAGGCCGTCGCGCGGCAGGCCGGGGCGCCACACTGGATCGCCGCCGCTCGCGCCCACCTGGCCTGAGAGGCCGTTTCAGAGTGACGTGCGGGACGTGGCCGCCGGAGTCAGGCACCGGGCGACTCGGGATGCACCGGGCGTAGCTTTCTGAAACGGCCTTCGAGTCAGGCGAGTGCGGCCGGTGGTGTGTTGGCGCGTCGTCCGGCTTGCACGGCCGCGAAAGCCTCGGCGATGCCGTCGATTCCCGCCGTCATCGCCGCGGCGTCCAGCGAGTAGGGCAGCCGCACGAAGCGCTCGAACGCGCCGCCGATCCCGAACCGCGGCCCGGCCGCCAGGCGCACGCCGAACTCCGGGGCCACGGCGGCCAGCGCCGAGCTCACCGGCTGGGGGAGCCGCGCCCACACCGACAACCCGCCCGCGGACGGGCCGGCCGTCCAGTCGCGCAGGCGCGCGGCCAGCAGGCCCAGCAGCAGGCCGCGGCGCTGTCGGAGGTCGGCCAGCCGGTCCGGCAGGAGCCGGTCGATCTCGCCCAGCAGCTCGGCGCACGCGAGCTGTTCCACCACCGGCGTGCCGAGATCGATCCCGGCCCGCGCCTGCCCGAGCCGCTGGACGAGATCGACGTCGGCCCGGATCCACCCGACCCGCAGACCGCCCCAGAAGGTCTTGGCCGCCGAGCCGATCGAGACGACGCCGGTGTGGTGCGCGGCCAGCGGAACCGGCGGATCGACGTCGAGGGCGAGCTCCGCCATCGTCTCGTCGACCACCACCGGGCAGCCCGGCCGCAGCTCCGCCCGGTCCCGCTCGGGCAGGCAGAGGCCGGTCGGGTTGTGGAAGTCCGGCAGGAGGTAGGCCATCGCGGCGCCGCGGGTGGCCGCCGACAGGCTCTCGACGTCCCACCCGGTGTCGGTGACCGCGACCGGGACGATCCGGCAGCCGGCGGTGCGGAGGACCTGCAGCGCGTGTGGATAGGTGGGGTGGTCGACGACGACCCGGTCGCGGGGCCGCAGCAGCGTGCGCGCGATCAGCCCGAGGGCGTGCTGGGCGCCGCTGGTGATCAGGATCTGGTCCGGGGTCGTCGCCAGCCCGCGGTCGGCGTACCGCCGGGCGACGGCGGTGCGCAGCTCGGTCAGCCCGAGCTGCGAGTAGCCGTGGCGCGGCAGGTGGCGGGGGAGCTGGTCCAGCGCCCGGAGGTACGCCCGGTGCAGGGCCTCGCCGGGAGCGGGCGGTGCCGCGTGGGAGAGGTCGATCAGGTCCCGGCCGGTGGTGTCCGGCTCCGGTCGGCTCCCGCCCGGCGGAACGCGGGTCCGGCTGCGCGAGCGGGCGCGGGCGCTGAGATATCCCTGCTCGCGCAGGGCGGCGTAGGCCGTCGACACCGTGGTGCGGCTGATCCCGAGCACCGCGGCCAGATCCCGCTCGCCGGGCATCGTGGTGGCCAGCGGCAGCCGGCCGTCGAGGATCAGCAGGCGGATCAGGTCGGCGAGCCGTCGATGCGCGGGTCCCGGGCCGGCGGACCAGTCGCCCAGCAGCCGGGCGAGCGCGTGGCTGCTCGTGTGCATGAGGCCAGAGTCTACGATCTGGCCCTTTCATCCAATGCCAGACGGCGAGCACGATCGTCGGTGTTGATCCCGAACCGACGTTGAGGACACCCGTGGCTTCGATCTCGCAACAGAACAGCCGCCGCCATTCGGTGACGCGCCGGATGACGGCCGCCGAGCAGCTCCGCGCCGAGAAGAAAGCCTGGCGGTTCCCGCAACTGATCGTGGGACTGGTCGGGTACGGCACGTCCCTCACGTTCCTGGTCCAGTCGTCGCTGGGGGCGTCGAGCTGGAGCGTGCTGGCGGAGGGCATCTCGCTGCGCTCGGGGATGACGTTCGGCTGGGCGACGAACCTGACGGCCGTCGCCGTGCTGCTCTGCTGGATCCCGCTCCGGGAACTGCCGGGGGTCGGCACCTTCCTGAACGTCGTCCTGGTCGGAACGTCCGCGGACGTCGCGGCGTCCTTCGTGCCGATGCCCGCCTCGCTGCCGCAGCAGCTCGGCTACTTCGTCCTCGGACTGCTGATGCTGACCTTCTTCGACGCCGTCTACCTGGGTGCCAGGTTCGGCTCGGGGCCGCGGGACGGGCTGATGACCGGCGCGGTGCGCATCACCGGCAGGCCGATCTGGATGGTCCGCACCGGGATCGAGGTGGTCGTCCTGGCCGCCGGGTGGATCCTGGGCGGCACGGTCGGCTTCGGCACGCTGCTGATCGCGTTCTGCATGGGCCCGATGGTGCAGAGCTTCCTGCGCTTCACGACCGTTCGCCTCGCCGGCGACCACGATTGACCACAGTGGACAAGCAGACGGACCCGGGAGCAACCGGGTCCGTCTGCTGTGGATGTTCCTACTGTTGTGCGAGCGCGTCCGCCGGGGCGTCGATCCGGCGGAGCGAGCGCTCCTTCGTTTCCGGCAGCAGCAGGCCGCAGGCGATGCTCAGCACGCCGTAGACCCCGAGCATCACGCCGATGGCGTTGCTGCCGTACGCCGCGACCAGGCCCGCGGCGAGGACGGGTGGCACACCGCCGCCGATGATGGTCGCGACGTTGTAGCTCATGCCCGCCGCGGTGTAGCGGTGTCCGGTGGCGAACAGCTCCGCCAGGTAGGCGGCCGCTGGGCCGAGGACGATCCCGCCCCCGATCATCAGCAGGCACAGGCCGATCCCGACGAGCGCGGTGTTCGCGGTGTCGATGACCGGGAAGACGATCAGCCCGCAGACGAGGGTGACCACGTTCCCGACGAGGACCACCCGGCGCCTGCCGAACCGGTCCGACGCGGCCGCCCCGGCCGCCGTGGCGGCGGCCAGCACGATCCCGCCCACGACACCGAGCGCAAGCATGGTCGGGCGCGGGATCGCCAGGACCGTGCTGCCGTAGGTGGTGAGGTAGACGGTGCCCATGTAGTTCAGCGCGAACGCCGCGGCCACGGTGCCCCCGGCGAGCAGGATCAGCCGGGTGTCGCGGCCGAACGCGGCGCGCAGCGGCGCGGCGTCCTGGATCCGGCGTTCCCGTTCGGCGTGCAGCTCGCGGAAGACCGGGGTCTCCTCGATCCGCAGCCGCACGTAGAGGCCGATGCCGACGAGCAGGGCGCTGAGCAGGAACGGGAGTCGCCAGCCCCAGGCCAGGAACGCGTCCGGGCTCAGCGCCAGCTCGACCGCCAGGAAGGTCGCGCTGCTCAGGCCGAAGGCCGTGCCGGGGCCGAGCTGCGGGAACATCCCGAAGCGGCCGTGCTTGCCGGGCGGGGCGTACTCCACCGCCAGCAGGGCCGCGCCGCCCCATTCGCCGCCCACGGCGACGCCTTGCAGGAACCGCAGGACCATGAGGATGATCGGCGCGGCGATCCCGAGCGTCGCCGAGCCCGGCAGCACGCCGATGGCCACGGTCGAAAGCCCCATCAGTAACAGTGTGTAGACCAGGGTCCGCTTGCGCCCCAACCGGTCTCCGAGGTGGCCGAACAGGGCGGAGCCTAGCGGCCGGGCGACGAAGGCCACCGCGACCGAGGCGAGCGAGGCGATCGTGCCCGCCGCGGTGCCCAGCGCGGGGAAGAAGACCTTGGGGAACACCAGCGCGGCGGCGGTGCCGTAGATGAAGAAGTCGTAGAACTCGATCGTGGTGCCGGCGAAGGAAGCGAGCGCGATCCGGCGCGTCGGTAACGCGGCTTCGCCGTCGTGGGGTGTCATCGGCAGTCCTCACGTGTCGGGATGGCAACGGGGCCGGAACAAGATCATCGCCGGTCGCCCCGGAGGAGCTCAAGCCGGAGTGCGTCGGCGCACCCGCTCGAGACCCTGCCGGGCCATCCTGCACCAGAGGTGCGACAGGCCACGCCGCGACCGCGCACTCAGGTCGTCGAAAAGCCGCCTCCGGTGACTGAACGCGCCTGGACCTTCCCAATTTCGCCTGAAATTGGAGGATTTCCGGTCGGTGGAAGTCACGGGTCGATCACGAGAACTTCGGCTGGGCTAGGGAGTTCCGGTGTCACCGGGGCTTGTTCGGCGTGGTGCCGTCAGGACGGCGTCCAGGGAGAACGCTCCCGCGCCGACGATCAGCAGGAACACCGAGCCGAACAGCTGAGCCCACTCCACCCGCGACTCGTGCATGTAGCTCCAGAATCCCTGGTGGGTGAGGATGGTGACCTTCGTCAGGATCTGCGCGCCCAGCATGTCGACGATCATCGGGATGGCCGCCAGGCGGGTCAGCAGGCCGACGATGAGCAGCGCGCCGCACGCGATCTCGAACACGCCGTCGAGGTAGGCGAAGAACTCCGGTGCCGGTAGCGGAGTCTTGGCGAAACGACCGGGCCCCAGCTCGCCGGGGAACAGGAACTTCTGCACCCCTTCGGTCAGGAAGATCCAGCCCACCACGAACCGGATCAGCACGACGGACTTCGGTGCGGTGGTGCCCAGCAATCGCATCCGCAACGTCGCGGTCGCCGGTGGCGTCGACGTCATGCGAACAGTGTCGCGCGGTCGGACTTCGCCTGCGAGATCGAACAAATCCCCCCTTTTCAGTCAGGGGTGATTCGCATCCTCGGCTTTCGCAGTCAGGCTGCGGCGTCTGCTTTCGGGTCGGGGGGACTATGTGGACACGGTCACTGGTGCGTGGTGCGCGATGGGGAGGTCAGGTAGGCCACGGCCATCTCGGTGGTCTCGTCGGCCCAGTCGGTCCAGGTCAACCCATCCGGCCAGGACTGGCAGGTGGCGGCCCGGTGCACGCACGAGCTGGTGATGGTGCGGGCGGCCACCCGCAGGGCCAGCCCGCGGTCCGCCCTGCGGATGTCGTCCCCGTACGGCTTGGCGGCCTCGACGAGGGCGTCCTGGATGACCGCGAGTGCCTGCAGGCCGCGCTCGACCCCTTCCGCGCGTTGGCCGCTGAGCAGGTCGGGGAAGATCCGGTCGTGGTGGGAGAACGTGCGCGCCATCGCGTGGGTGAACGCGGCGATCACGCCGTCCAGTCTGGACTCTGCTGACCGGAGTGCCTCCGCGACACCGGTTTCCAGCTGGCCGAGCAGCCGGTCCTTGACCGCGTGGAGCAGTTGCTCCTTGCCGGTGAACCGCCGGTAGATCGCGCCAACGGACACGCCGGCCCGCTCGGCGACCGCTGCGACCGTGAACTCTTCGATGCCGCCGGTGGCCAGCACGTGCTCGGCGGCGGCCAGCACCTTCTGCAGGGACATCCGGCTGCGGGCTTGCTGCGGAGGGCGGAAGGCGGGGTCGGCGTGCTGCTGGCTCACCGGTCTGACGTTACTGCCCGCCGAGGGGTGGGTGGCCGACGCCCAGATGTGAACGATAATTTGCGTTCACATATTGCGGGAGGCGCCGTCGCCCGGCGGCGGCGCACAACAAGAGGGGGATACCCATGCGAATCGACCGCGACGTGACTGTCCCGACCAGAGACGACACATCGATCGTCATCGACGTGTTCCGGCCCGACAGCGAGCAACCGGTGCCCGTGATCGCTTCGATGAGCCCCTATGGCAAGGACGTGCACTGGCCGGAGCGCTACCCGATGTACGAGCTCGTCGACCAGGGCGACCACATGGTGTGGGAGACGCCGAACCCGGAGTGGTGGACCGAACGCGGGTACGCCGTCGTCCGCGCCGACGCGCGCGGCACCGGCAAGTCCGCCGGTCGCCTCGACGTCTTCAGCTGCAAGGACGCCGAAGACTTCTACGACGTCATCGAATGGTGCGGCGTGCAGCCGTGGTCGACCGGCAAGGTCGCCAGCAGCGGCATCTCCTGGTACGCGATGATGGGTTGGCACGTCGCCGCGCTCCAGCCGCCGCACCTGGCCGCGGTCGTCGCCTGGGAAGGCTGCACCGACTTCTACCGCGACTGGGGCCGCCAGGGCGGCATCTACACCAACGCCACCGAGAGTTGGTGGCAGCGGCAGATTCTCCCGCAGCTGGGCGGCGACGATCACGCCAGCATGCCCAACGACCTCAGATCGCACGAGCTGCTCGACGACTGGTACCGCGAGCGAACCGTCGACCTCGCCCAAGTGCGGGTGCCTGTGCTGTCGGCGGGGAACTGGGGCTCGATCCACCTGCACCTGCGCGGCAACGTCGAAGGGTGGCTCGACGCCGCCTCCGAGCATAAGTGGCTCGTGGTCCACGTCGGCTCCCACATCGACCCCTACTACGCGGACTGGGCCAAGGACCTCCAGTTGCGGTTCCTGCAACGCTTCCTCGGCGGCGACGAGACCGCGATGGACGGCGTCCCACCCGTCCGGCTCGCGATCCGCCGCGGCCACGATGTCGAATGGCGCGACGAACAGAACTGGCCGCTTCCCCGCACCCGATGGCGCCGGCTCTACCTGGGGCAGAAGGAACTCGGCTGGCACCAGCCCGCCGAGGACCGGACGCCGTACCCGGCCACCTTCGACTTCACCGCCACCGAACGGCTGGAACTCACCGGCCCGCTCGCCCTGCGGCTGTGGGTCTCGTGCACCGCCGACGACCTGGACGTCTTCGTCCAGCTCGAACAGTACGACGTCGACGGCCGGCGCATCCCCGCGATCGGTCCCGGCGGGGCGGCCACACCGGTGCCGATGGGCATCGGCTGGCTGCGCGCCTCCCACCGCAAACTTGACCCCGAGCGCACCCTTCCGCACCGCCCGTGGCACAGCCACGACGAGATCCAGCCCCTCGAACCCGGCGTGCCGACCCTGCTCGAAGTGGAGATCTGGCCCACCTCCATCACACTCGAACCCGGGCAACGCCTTCAACTGCGCGTCCAAGCCGACGACGACAACATGGGACTGCTCGCCCACGACGACCCGGACGACCGCAAGGGCGGACACGGTGCCACCATCCACCTCGGCGGCGACCACGCCTCGCACCTGTACGTTCCGGTCATCCCCGACTGACACGGCAAACCGTGGTGTGCCAACGCCGAACGGCCACGACCTCGGACGATGCCGTAGCCGCAGAACGTGGCCAGTAGCGCGGCAGAGCATCATCGTCCAGCGCACGCTCATGCCGCCGAGAGCGCCTCTCCGGGCATCGTGAAGACCTCGGAACATCGAACACGTGGCGACCAGAGTGCGAAAGTCGAGTTCACGTCGACCTGCGGCTATCCACTGTGGTCAGCGGGGGACCACCGCGACCGGGCACGGCGCGTGGTGGAGGACGCCCCTGGCCACCGAACCCAGCCGCAGCGCGGTGAAACCTCCGCGCCCGCGCTGGCCGACCACCAGCAGCTGCGCGTGCTGGGCGGCTTCGCACAGGGCCGTCACCGGCGGGACGTTCGACACGATCCGCCGCACCGCGACCTCCGGGTAGGCGTCGCTCCAGGCCGACACCTGCTCGGCGAGGCGCAGTTCGGCCTGGGTGAACAGCGTGTCGCGGTCCGCGCCGTCGTGGGGGCCGGGGGTGAAGTAGGTGTTCGGCAGCGCCTGCACGGCGACCAGTTCGCTGCTCCGCCGGTTGGCGGCGTCGAAGGCGTAGTGCAGGGCCGTCCGGCTGCCCGGTGAGTCGTCGACCCCGACGACGACCGGGCCGGACTTCGCCGGGCCCACACCGCGCACCACGACGACCGGCGACGTGGCGTGCGCGGCCACGGCAGCGCTGATCGAACCGAGCAGCGCGCCACGGAGGGCGCCGTGCCCGTGGGAACCCACCACCAGCAGCCGGGCGGATTCCGACCGGTGCACCAGCTCCGCGGCGGGATGGCCGTAGGCGACCTCGTCGACGATGTCCAGCTCGCCGGTGGCGTGCCGGCAGCGGGCATCGATGTCGTGGACCAGCTCCTTGGCGTAGGGCTCCCGCGTGGGATCGTCGCTGACCAGCACGAGCCGCAGCGGAACCGACAGCCGAACGGCTTCCGCGGCCGCCCAGAGCGCCGCCCGCGCCGATGCGCCGGAGCCGTCCACTCCGACTACGACGGACTGTTCTTCTCGCGCCATGCTCCGCGCTCCCACGAGGTTCCTGCGCGACCGTGCCAACCGGGACGGGTGTGCCGCTAGGGCCGATCGGCCTTACCGGCGCGTACGGGAGCGGTGACCATCTCCTCTGGCCGGGCGGCGCGGTGAGCGCGATCGTCGGGCCGGGGAGGCGACCGCGGCGATGACGGGTCTGTGCACCGATCTCTACGAGATCAGGATGGCGGCCGGCTATCTGCGCCGGGGCATGACGTTGCCCGCGACGTTCAGCCTGTTCGTGCGGGAACTGCCACGCGAGCGCGGATTCCTGGTCGCTGCGGGGCTCGCCGATTGCCTGGACTTCCTGGAACGGCTGCACTTCGCCGCCGAAGACCTCGACTACCTCGGCGACGTCGTGCACCTGCCGGAAGGCGATCTGGCCGCACTGGCGGAACTGCGCTTCACCGGCGACGTGCTGGCCGTTCCCGAAGGCCGGGTGGTCTTCGCCGGTGAACCCCTCCTGGAGGTCACGGCACCACTGCCGCAGGCGCAGCTGGCGGAGACGGCTCTGCTGAACTTCGCTACGTTCCAGACGGCGGTGGCGGCCAAGGCGGCCCGCTGCCGGATCGCCGCTCCGCACGCGGACCTGGTCGACTTCGCCGCCCGCCGCACCCATGGACTGGAGGCGGCCCGGGCCGTCGCTCGTGCCTCGGCCATCACCGGGTTCGCGGGCACCAGCTACGTCGCCGCCGCACGCGAATTCGGGCTGTTGGCCGCCGGGACGATGGCGCACTCCTACGTCGAAGCGTTCCCCGACGAGCGCACCGCGTTCCGCGCGTTCGCCGCCGATTTCCCTGATGCGGCAGTGTTCCTGGTCGACACCTACGACACCCTGCGCGGCGTCCGCGCGGCGATCGACGTAGCCCGGGAGTTGCCCGCCGGCAGCAGCATCGGGATCCGCCTGGATTCCGGCGACCTAGGCGAGCTGGCGCTGCAGGCGCGACGGCTGCTGGACGACGCGGGCTTCCCCGATGCCCGGATCATGGCCAGCGGCGGGCTTGATGAACACGCGCTCGCCGAGCTCGCCGCCGCACCGATCGACATGTTCGGCGTGGGCACCAGGATGGGCGTTTCCGCCGACGCTCCGTCCCTGGACAGCGCGTACAAGCTGGTCGAATGCGGCGGGACGCCGGTGATGAAGTTGTCCACGGGCAAGCTGACCGCGCCCGGGGCGAAACAGGTCTACCGCGGCGAGCCCGGACAGCCCGACCTGCTCGCACTGCGCACCGAGGAACCGCCCGCGGGCCGTGAACCGCTGCTGGAGCCCGCCATGCGCGGCGGCGCGCGGGTGGAACTGCCGGAGCCGGTCCAGGCGGCGCAGCGTCGGTTCGAGCACGACCTGCGGTGGCTGCCCGAACCGGCCCGCCGGCTCATCGGCCCGGAGCCGGTCGAGGTGCACGCGACGCCGATGCTGCTGCGGTGCGCCGAATCCGTCCGGCAGCGCCTGGAACAGGCGTTGTGAGCGTCAGCGCGGCCGGCCGGGATACCACCAGTTCGGCGGCGGGGCCTGCCGGTTCGCTTCGCGCTCCACCAGCGCGGGCAGGATGACGTGGACGCCGCGCGCCGCGACGGCGCGGTCGATGTCCGACGGCGCGACGATGCCCACCAGCCGGCCGTCGTCGAAGACCAGGACGTGCCCGTCGGTGGATTCCGACAGCCGGGGCAGGACCGCCGCCAGCGGTTCGTCCGGTGCCGCGGTGGGCACGCGGTCCATCGGGCAGGCGGCGTCGCGCAGCGTGGCAGGCGGCTGACCGCGGGCGGTCAGCGAGTAGATGCGGCGGAGGAAGACCAGCCCGTCGACCCCGCCGTCCGCGCGCACCACGGGGAAGCTGGCGTGCGCGGGGCGGCGGCCCAGGAACTCGCCGGTCGTCGAACGGCCGTCGACGGTCTCGACCGGATGCGACATCACATCCCGCATCCGCACCCCGGACAGCGCCATCCCCGCGCGGGCCTGGCGCTCCTCGGCGAGGGCGATGCTCGCGATGAAGAGCCCCAGCAGGATCCACCACATGCCCTCGGGACCCTGCAGGATCGACTGCGCGAATCCGGCGGCGACCAGCAGGCCGCCGAGCCCGAGCCCGGCGCGGGCCGACCACGCGGCCGCCTCGAACCGATCGCCGCGCCACCGCCACAGCGCGGCGCGCAGCACGCGGCCGCCGTCCAGCGGAGCGGCCGGAACGAGGTTGAACACCGCCAGCACGAGGTTCAGCACCGCCAGGTAGGTCAGCACGCCCACGACGAGGCCGCTCGCGCCCACCCGGGCCGCGCCCCAGGCCAGCACCCCGAAGGCCGCGCCCGCCACGGCGCTGATGGCGGGCCCGACGATCGATATGCGCAGGTCGGCGCCCGGACTGCGCGCCTCGTCCCGCAGCCGGGCGATCCCGCCCAGCAGCCACAGCGTGATGCCCTCGACCACGACACCGTTGCGGCGGGCCACGATCGCGTGCGCGAGCTCGTGCACCAGCACCGAACCGACCAGGAGGACCGCGGCGACCAGCCCGGCCAGCGCGTAGCCGAGGGCGGAGTGCCCGGGGAACGCCAGCGGCAGCTGGTAGCCCGCGAGCCCGGCGGCGACCAGCACGACGATGCCGAGCACGCTCCAGTGCAGCCCGATGCGCACCCCAGCCACTCGTCCCATCGGGACCGTTCCGCGCATGATCGCACCCCTGCCGGATCGCGTCTCATCCCCAGTGTGCGCCCGCTGAGGTCGCGCGGTGGGAGGCGGATTTCCGCGCCGCGGGGCCGGGTGCGACGAGCTAGGGGCGGCGGCCCCAGGCGGAGATCAACGGCGAGGTCGCCAGGTCGGGCCGCCGGCCGGCCGCCAGGTTGGCGAGGTGCTCGTCGATCTCCTCGCGGGTGGCCAGCCCGGCGGCGATCAACCGGTCGGCCACCTGCTCGACGGTCGCGCGCTCCAGCACCGTGCAGGCCGGGCCGGTGATCGGGAAGAACCCGTCCGCGCCCACCTCGGCCAGGCCTTCGGCGCGGAGGAGCCGGGGAAGCGGCGCCCGTAACCGAGGTCGGCCTGCCGGTGCGCCATCAGCGAGCGGAACCCCTCGCCATCCCGCCCTCACGCGGAGCGGCGGTTTCGCGCGAAATCGCCATCGTGTCCCCACCGGAGCGCTGGTTTCGCGCGAAAACGGCGGCCGCGTTCCGGGCGGTCGCGTCTCGTGCGCCCCTGAGGGCATCGTCGGGGACGGTGCGCCGATGTCGCGATCAGCGCGGTTCTGCGCGTGCCGATGTAGGCGATCGACGGGCACTGCCGGGCTTTTGCGGATGTGACCGGGGCCCGACGCAGCGAGGCCCCGGTCGCCGTGGGCGGCCGGGGCCTGCGGCTCTTGCGCGGGGCCGTCAGGTCTTCGGGTCGTCGCGCTGCTTGTCTTCGACCTGTTGCGGGCCGCGCTTGCCGGCGGCCGGCTTGTCCTGGTCGCGCTCGGCGGCGGCCTTCTCGTCGTCCTTCAGGCCGCGCGCTTCGGCTTTGAGCACGCGGGCGGACTGGCCGAGCGAACGGGCCATCTGCGGCAGCTTCGCCGATCCGAACAGCAGCAGGACCGCGGCGAGCACGATCAGCCAGTGCCAGGCACTGAGCGTACCCATGAGCATGTTTCCATTCGTCGTCGTGGTCACCCGGGCCCCACGACATCGACGTCGTCCGGTGCGGGAGTCCGTGGTGTGCTGTCTCCTGCGGGACCAGGAGACCCGTCGTTTCCCAACGCGTCGGAGTATACGCCGTCCCGGCGCCTCCCCGGTCGCCCGCCCGATTCCTGACCAGGACGAATCAACTTCGGTGCGAACCGGTCGAACACGTGGTGGCGGCCTGGAATCCAGGTGAACACCCGGCATCGAAATGTCTACTGTGGATGATCATCCTGCGGGTTCGCGCGGGCGCCGGTGAACGTCGACTTCGGACCGGAACCGCCGCGGCGCCGGGTAGTCTGGCCGGGGCGGCAGGAGTGGAGGAGGTCCAGGTGGCGTTCGGTGGCGGTCCCGCATCTCGTCGAGACCCGGAGCCATCGGCCCGGCGAACACCGCACCCGGCGGATCCCACGATGCCGATCCCGGCCGTGCCGTCCGCAGTGCCTGGGCGAGGACGCGGCCGGTGGCGAGCGGGAGCCCGCACCGCGATTGCGTTCGTCTCCGCCGTGGCGTTCATCGCCACCGGCTTTGCCTGGGTCACCTTCGGCCGGTTGCAGGAGGGCCTGTCGACCAGCGACGTCACCTCCGGCGCCGGGCCGGACGGGGCGATCGACGTCCTCCTGGTGGGGCTGGACGGCCGCACCGATGCGCAGGGCAACCCGCTGCCGGAGGAGGTCCTGCGCGAACTGCGGACCGGAGACAGCGGCTCCAGCCTGACCGACACCCTGATCCTGCTGCACATCCCGGAGGACCGGTCCCGCGCGGTGGCCTACTCGCTGCCCCGCGACTCGTACGTGTCGATCCCGGACGGCTTCGGCCGGCACAAGATCAATTCGGCGTACGGCAGGGGCAAGGCCGAGGCGCGGAAGGAGCTGCAGGCCCAGGGCGTGACCGATCCGGCGGAGTTGGAGCGCCGGTCCAACGACGCGGGCCGCAAGCTGCTGGTGCGCACGGTCGAGCAGCTCACCGGGATGAGCATCGACCACTACGCCGAGGTCAACCTGCTCGGCTTCTACCAGCTCACGGAGGCGATCGGCGGGGTGGAGGTGTGCCTGAACGCGGCCGTCGACGACCCGTACTCCGGCGCGCGCTTCCCGGCCGGGCGGCAGACCATCTCCGGCGGGGACGCGCTGGCCTTCGTCCGGCAGCGGCACGGCCTGCCGCGCAGCGACTTCGACCGGGTCCAGCGGCAGCAGGCATTCATGGCCAGCCTCGCCCGGCAGGTGCTGTCCGCCGGGACGCTGGCCAACCCGGCCAAGCTGGCCGACATGTTCGACTCGGTCCAGCAGTCCGTGGTCATCGACCAGGGCTGGGACCTGCTGGCCTTCGCGCAGCAGATGCAGGGCCTGGCCGGGGGAAACATCACCTTCGACACCATCCCGGTCGAGGATCCCGAGTACGACACCCCGAGCGACGGGCAGGCCGTCAAGGTCGACCCGCGCAAGGTGCAGCTGACCATCCAGCGGCTCAACGCGGGCCTGCCCGCCGAGCCGCCCCGCCCGAAGAGCCTGGACACCAGCATCGTCGACGTGCTCAACGGCTCGGGCGTCAGCGGGCTGGCGTCCCGCGTCCAGGATGAGCTGGACTCCGAGGAGATCCCGGTCGGCGACATCGGCAACATCGCCGCGGCGGCGGCCTCCCGCGTGCTCTACACCCCGGGCAACGACGAAGCCGCCCGGTTCGTGGCCGAGCACCTGGGCGGGCTTCCCGTGCAAGCCGATCCGAAGCTGCACAGCGGGCGGATCCAGGTGCTGCTGGGCGCCGACTACGAGGGGCCGGGGGCGCAGAATCTCGGCCCGGCCCCGGCCCTGCGGCTGGACGGCACCGCGCGCCAGGCCCCCGCGACGCCGGGTGGCGACGCCATCACCGCAGGTGGCGTACCTTGCGTGAACTGATCCGACGCGGGTGTACGGTGGCCGGGATGACGCTCTCGCGGAGAAGCCCGGCATGAGCCTGGAACACCTCGCCGTCCTGCTCGTCGTCGGCCTGTTCATCCTGGGGCCGGAGAGATTGCCCCAGGCCGTCGAGTGGTGGGCGCGAACCATGCGGCAGGTCCGCGGATACGCCGCGGACGCGCAGACGCAGCTCCGCTCGGAACTCGGCGACGACTACCGCGGCATCCAGGAACCGCTGGAGCAGCTGCGCGAACCCCTGCGGCAGCTCAACGACCTGCGTAACCTCGACCCGCGGCGCGCGGTCGCGAACTACCTGCTCGACGACCCGCGTCCGAAGACCGCACCCGCCGCGATTTCCGCGCCGCAGCAACGATTCCCGCGCCCCGGCGAGACGCCGCCCTTCGACGTCGAGGCCACCTGAGAACCGTCACCTGCGGGAACGGTGACAGAACTTCCACAACTTCCGATAGGTGCTAAAGAGAGACACCGCGCGGCTCCGTGCGGCACCATCACCCACCACCCGGTCCGGGAGACCGGTGTCACAGTGAGGTGATGATGCGGAAGTTGAAAGTGGTCCTGGCGGTGCTGGGCGCGGCACTGCTGGTGTTGCTGGTGCCACCACTGGTCAGCTCGGGCGGCGATGCCCCGGGTTCGCAGATCCGCGGCCTGCGGGTCATGGTGCCCAACACGCCGGGTGGTGGTTACGACATCACGGCGCGCACCGCGGTCAAGGCGATCGAGGACACCGGGCTGAACGGGCCTACCGAGGTGTTCAACCTGCCCGGCGCGGGCGGCACGGTCGGGCTGGGCAGGCTGGTCAACGAGTCGGGCAACGGCGCGATGGTGATGTCGATGGGCCTGGGCGTGGTGGGCTCGGTCTACACCAACCACTCGCCGGTGTCGCTGCAGAACACCACGCCGATCGCGAAGCTGA
Source organism: Saccharopolyspora shandongensis (assembly GCF_900106995.1). Lineage (GTDB taxonomy): Bacteria > Actinomycetota > Actinomycetes > Mycobacteriales > Pseudonocardiaceae > Saccharopolyspora > Saccharopolyspora shandongensis. The sequence goes on along the minus strand of NZ_FNOK01000008.1, from coordinate 24,928 downwards.
CCGAGGAATCCGACGTCATCGTCGTGGCCAAGGACTCCCCGTACCAGAACATCGCGCAGCTGATCGCGGCGTGGAAGGCCAACCCCGGCGCGGTTCCGGTCGGTGGCGGCTCGTCGCCCGGCGGCCCGGACCACCTGGCGCCGATGCTGACCGCGAAGGCCATCGGCCTGTCCGCGAAGCAGGTCAACTACGTGCCGTTCGACGGCGGCGGCGAGCTGATGGCCTCCGTGCTCGGCAGCAAGGTCGCCTTCGGCGTCTCCGGCATCGGCGAGACTCGCGACCAGATCGCGGCCGGCGAGCTGCGGGCGCTGGCGGTTACCAGCCCGGAGCGGGTGCCGGGCATCGACGCACCGACCCTGCGGGAGTCCGGTGTGGACGTCAGCTTCACCAACTGGCGGGGCGTCGTCGCGCCCCCGGACATCACCGACCAGGAGCGGGAGAAGCTGATCTCGCTGTTCACCAAGCTGCACGCCAGCGAGCAGTGGCAGCAGGCGATGAAGCTCAACGGGTGGTCCGACGCCTTCCAGACCGGCGATGCCTTCGGCGCGTTCCTGGCGTCCGAGAACGACCGCGTCGCGTCGGTGCTGAAGGAGTTGGGGGCGGCATGAGTTCCACTGTGGACAAGAAGGAGTCGCCGGCGGAGCCGGTGCGCGAGGGCTGGTGGCGCTCGCACTCCGAGCTCGGCATCTGCGTGCTGCTGCTCGCGGTGGGCGCGCTCGTGCTCGTCGACGCGGCCCTGATCCCGACCGATTTCGCGCAGCGCGGCCCGGTCGGGCCGAAGGCGGTGCCGATCGTGGTCGGTTCGCTGCTGGTGCTGGTGTCGTTGCTGCTGGCGCGGGACGTCCTGCGCGGCGGCCGCGGCGAGGCCGAGGCCGGCGAGGACGTCGACCTCGACGCGCCGACCGACTGGCGCACGCTGCTGTTGCTGTCCGGATTCTTCCTGCTCAACGCGGCGCTGATCAACATCATCGGGTTCCCGGCCTCGGCCGCGATCATGTTCTGGGGTGCGGCCTACGCGCTGGGTAGCCGCAACCTGGTGCGGGACCCGCTCATCGCGGCCGCCATCTCGGTGCTGACGTGGCTGGCGTTCAACGAACTGCTCGGCGTTCCGCTGCCCGGTGGCCCGCTGATGGGGGTGCTGTAACCGATGGACCTGACGAACCTCCTGGGCGGTTTCGCCACCGCCCTGACCCCGCAGCACCTGCTGTTCGCCGCGATCGGCGTGGTGCTGGGCACCGCCGTCGGCGTGCTGCCGGGCATCGGCCCGGCGATGGCGGTGGCCCTGCTGCTGCCGGTGACCTACACGTTGGATCCCACCGGCGCGTTCATCATGTTCGCCGGCATCTACTTCGGCGGCATGTTCGGCGGATCTACCACATCGATCCTGCTCAACACCCCCGGCGAGAGCGCCGCGGTGGTGGTGGCCATCGAAGGCAACAAGATGGCCAAGAACGGCCGGGGCGCGCAGGCGCTGGCCGCGGCGGCCGTCGGCCACTTCGTCGGCGGCCTGGTCGGCCTCATCCTGCTGGTGCTGCTGGCACCGGTCATCGCGGGCTACGCGGTCGACATCGGCGCGCCGGACTACTTCGCGTTCATGGTGCTGGCGTTCGTGGCGACCTCGACGGTGCTGGGCAGCTCGCGGATCCGCGGCTTCGCCTCGCTGCTGATCGGGTTGACCATCGGGCTGGTCGGGCTCGACCAGATGAGCGGGCAGGCCCGGCTGACGTTCGGCTCGCTGCAGCTGGTCGACGGCATCGACGTGGTGCTCGTCGCGGTCGGCCTCTTCGCGGTCGGCGAGTCGCTGTGGGTCGCCGCGCACCTGCGCCACGCCCAGGAGAAGCCGATCCCGGTCGGCCGGCCGTGGATGTCCCGGCAGGACCTCGGGCGGGCGTGGAAGCCCTGGCTGCGCGGCCCGCTGATCGGTTTCCCGTTCGGCGCGATCCCGGTCGGCGGCGCCGAGGTGCCGACCTTCCTGTCCTACACCGTCGAGCGACAGCTGGGCCGGCGCAAGGGCACGTGGGGCACCAAGGGCGCGATCGAGGGCGTCGCCGGCCCGGAGGCCACCTCGACGTCCAGCGCGGCGGGCACCATGGTCACGATGCTCACCCTCGGCCTGCCGACCACCTCGGTGGCCGCGGTGATGCTGGCGGCGTTCCAGCAGTACGGCATCCAGCCCGGTCCGCTGCTGTTCCAGCGCGAATCGGAGCTGGTGTGGGCGCTGATCGCGAGCATGTTCGTCGGCCTGGCGCTGCTACTGGTGGTCAACCTGCCGCTGGCGCCGGTGTGGGCGAAGCTGCTGCAGATCCCGCGGCCGTACCTGTACGCGGGCATCCTGTTCTTCGCCAGCGTCGGTGCGTACGCGATCGGCGGCGAGGCGATGGATCTGGTGCTGCTGTTCATCATCGGGGCGATCGGCTTCGCGATGCGCCGCTTCGGCCTGCCGGTGCTGCCGGCGATCATCGGCGTCATCCTGGGCCCGACCGCGGAGCTGCAGATGCGCCGAGCGCTGCAGATCAGCGACGGTGACCTGACGGGCCTGGTGAACTCGCCGCTGGCGATCGTGGTCTACGTGATCATCGCGATCCTGCTCACGTACCCGCTGTGGAGCCGCCTCGTCCGTCGCACGCCGAAACCGGCGGAGCCGGCGGACCGGGTCGACGCCTGACCCATCCGGATGAAGGGCACCTGTGGGCGGAACACCCGCCCGCAGGTGCCCTTTCGCGTCGCGGCCCGTCGCCGTCAGTAGTGCGCGGTTGGCGCGGATTGTCCGCTCTGGGGGGATTTTCCCGTCGTGGTGCGCGTTTTCGGCTGCCAGGGCGGGCCGGATATCTTGGTCCGTGGCCGCTTCGCGGCCGTTGGTGCGGAGGTCCCGGGAGGGCGTAGTGCAGTTCAACGACGACGCGGAGCTGGATGCCTCGCAGGTCGAGGACGTCGGTGGTTCCGGCGGCGGGATCGGCGGTGGCACCATCGCCGTCGGCGGCGGGGGACTGGCGCTCGTGGGGATCGTGCTCTACTTCCTGCTCGGCAACTTCACCGGCGGTGGTGGCCAGGTGCAGTTGCCGCTGAGCCTCGACCAGCTGCCCGTCGGCCAGCAGGCGGACGACCAGCGCCTGGCGCAGGAATGCCGGACCGGCGCGGACGCCAACAGGCGCGACGAGTGCGCGCTGGTCGCGTCGATCAACTCCATCCAGGGCTACTGGGGCGACCAGTTCCAGCGCTCGGGTCAGAAGTACCAGGCCGCGCCGACGAAGTTCTTCCGCGGCGCGGTGAACACCGCCTGCGGCGGCGCCACCTCCGACGTCGGCCCGTTCTACTGCCCGGCCGACGCGGACGTCTACATCGACCTGGACTTCTTCAAGGAGCTCCAGACCCGGTTCGGCGCCCAGGGCGGGCGTTTCGTGGAGGCCTACGTGCTGGCCCACGAGTACGGCCACCACGTGCAGAACCTGCTCGGCACGAACTCGAAGGTGGATCCCCGGCAGACCGGCCCGACCTCGGGCGCCGTGCGCCTGGAGCTGCAGGCCGATTGCTACGCCGGGGTGTGGGCCAACCACGCCACGACGGTGCCCACGCGCTCCGGGAAACCGCTGATCCAGGAGATCTCCGCGGACGACGTCCGCCGCGCCCTGGACGCCGCCGGGCGGATCGGCGACGACTACATCCAGGCGCGCCTCGGCGGCGGCCGGGTCGACGAGAGCAAGTTCACCCACGGCAGCTCGGCGCAGCGGGAGAAGTGGTTCACCACGGGCCTGCGGACCGGGAACCCGAACGCCTGCAACACCTTCGACCCGAAGGTGAACCTGGGCTGATCGACGCCGGACCCTGAGCTGCGGCGCGGTGGCGACCCCTGCGGGCGCCGCCGCGCCGCAGCGTTGTCAGCTCCGGGCCTTGCCGAAGATCAGGCGGTAGCCGACGAGCAGGATGAGCGCTCCCAGCACCGCCAGGCCCCAGGTGCGCAGGTCGAAGAACGTGCCGAGCTCGACGTGGAAGAGGGTCTTGCCGACCCAGCCGCCCACGAAGGCGCCCGCGACGCCGAGCAGGATCGTGACGATGCAGCCGCCCGGGTCCCGGCCTGGCATGAGCGCCTTGGCGATACCGCCCGCGATCAGTCCCAGCACGATCCAGCTGATGATGCCCATCGGCGTCCTCCCTGACGTTTCGTTCTACGGCGGCCGCAGCATTACAGATCGCCGGATCGGGGTCCGCCCCCCGATCGGTCCGTCGTGATGTTGATCTCAGGAATCCACGCGATCCACTGTGGACGCGATGCGGCGTCCGGCCGAATGTCGCGTCGTCGCGGTGGCCGATCGGCTACGGTGCGTGTGGATCACTTGGTTCGACAGCGATGGAGAGCACGCCGTGCCGGGCAGACCGTGGGACAACGGTGGACCGCAGACCGCCGCCGAGCGGCGCTTCGACGAGCTGCTCAGGCCCAGCAGGGCGCCGGCGCAGCCCGCCGACCAGCCCGCGCCGGGCGAGGGCAACGGCCAGTTCGCGCCCGCGGAGCGGGTGATCCGCGGCGAGTACTTCACCCGGCGGCTGATCGACTCGCTGGAGGAGGGTGGCTGGCGGCTGTTCAACCGGCGCGGCGCCCAGCCGCTGGTGATCGCGGTCGAGAACGCGCTGATCACCGGCCGGGTCGAGCTGCGCAACGCCGACCTGCCCTATCTGCTGGAATTCGTCGGCTGCCGGTTCGAGACGGCCCCTGACCTGCGGCAGGCCCGGCTGGCCGGGCTGGTGATGTGGAACTGCCGGTTCCCGGGGCTCAACGCGCGCAACCTCTCCGTCAGCAACGACACCGCGCTCCGCCGGTGCCGGAGCATCGGCGGCGTCGTGGACCTGGCCGACGCCGATCTCGGCGGATCGCTGCTGCTCAACGACAGCGAACTGCGCAATCCCGGGCGGCGCGCGATCTACGGCGACCGGCTCAAGGTCTCCGGCGCGCTGCTGGGCATCCGCCTGCAGGTCGCGGGCGAGATCCGCATCCCGGGGGCGCAGGTGGGCGGGAACCTGACGCTCTCCGGCGGGACCCTGCGCAACCGCGGGCGCAACGCCCTCAACGCCACCGGCATCCAGATCGGCGGCTCGCTGCGGTTCGACGTCGACCGCAACACCGGCCGGGCGTTCACCGCGGCCGGCCGGCTGCTGCTGCCGAGCGCGCGCATCGCAGGCGACCTGCGGCTGCGGGACGCGTTGCTCGAACCGGGCGTTCAGCCGCCGCACCGCGGCGACTCCCAGCACGACGACCCGGCCGCCACCCTGGTCGCCGACCGCGCCGACATCCGCGGCGACATCCAGCTCGACCAGGGCTTCCGCAGCGGCGGAACCCTCCGGCTGGTCAGCACCACCGTCGGCGGCAACCTGCGGATGGCGGGCGCGCAGATCGATCTGCGCTGGCTGCGCTCGCCCGCCGCTTCGGTGGAGCAGCCGCTGCGCGCGGCGCACCTCGACGGCACGCAGATCTTCGGCAACCTCGACGCCCGCAACATCGTCGTGCGAGGCCAGTTCCGGATGACCGACGTCACGGTCAACGGCAGCATCCAGTTCAACAACGCGAAGCTGGTGGGACCGCGCACCGACGTCCTGCGGGCCAGCCGGGTGGTGGTGGGCAGCAACCTGGAATGCCGCGAGGCCGAGGTCGTCGGATCGTTGCAGTTGCAGGGCGTGCGGGTCGGCGCGAACGTCGACCTTCGGTCGGCGCAGCTGACCAAACCCGCCTGGCACCAGCACCGCAAGGGCTACAAGGCGTCGCTGGACCTGCGCGCGGCCCGGATCGAACGCGACCTGGTGTGCGCGGAGGGCTCGCGGACGTTCCACGCCGAGGGTGCGGTGGAGCTGCGCTGGGCCACGATCGGCCGGCACCTCAACTTCTGGGGCTGCGAGCTCGGTGACGGGTTCTCCCCGGCGGCGTTCAACGCCTTCGGCGTGGTGGCGCAGGAGCTGACGCTGCTCCCGCGCAGCGCGCCGCAGGGACGGATCACGTTGCGGCAGGCGCAGTGCGAGCTGCTCGCCGACAACGCCGTGCTCTGGTCGGCCAGGGGTGGGCTCGACTTCGAGGACTTCGGTTACGAGAACTTCTCCGAGTCCTTCGAGCTCACCGACCAGGACCGGGTGCAGGAGCGGCTCGGCTGGCTGCGGGCCACCGCCGGCGGCGCCTACCAGCCGGGCCCGTACGACCAGATCGCCAGGGTGTTCCGGGCCAACGGCCTGGAAGAGCACGCCGTCACGGCGCTCATCGAGAAGCAGCGCCACCGCTACGCGGCGACCAGCGCCACCACCCGGCCCGGGCTGCGGTGGACGGTTCGGCTGTGGAGCTTGCTGCAGCGGATCACCGTCGGCTACGGCTACCGCCCGCTGCGGGCGCTGGCCTGGATGCTGCTGTTCGCGACCGCCGGCACGGCCTGGTTCGCCTTCCACCCGCTGATCCCGATCAACGAGCAGGATCACCCGGTGTGGAACCCGCTGCTGTACACATTGGACCAAATGGTGCCGGTGGTGACCCTCGGCCAGGACGACATGTGGCAGGCCCGCGGCGTTTCGCAGTGGGTGACGGTCGTCCTCGTGGCCGTCGGCTGGACGCTGGCGACGACCGTCGCGGCGGGCATCAGCAGGGGCCTGCACCGGGAACGCTGACCGGCGGACCGGACGACGGCCGCCGGAGGAGCAGGAAACCGGAGGAAAGTCCAGTGAAACGATATCGGGTTGGCCGCCGCATCGCGGCGATCGGGACGGCGGCGCTGGTCGCTGCGGCGTTGCCGGTGTCGGCGAGCGCCCAGCCGGGGCCCACCACCGAGGTCCGGCTGATCGCGTTCAACGACCTGCACGGCAACCTGGAGCCGCCGGCCGGTTCGTCCGGGAAGGTGACGTTGCCCGACGGCGGCACGGTCGACGCCGGTGGCGCCGCGTTCCTGGCCACCCACGTCGCCCGGCTGCGCGCCGAGAAGAGCGACTCGCTGGTGCTCTCGGCGGGCGACAACATCGGCGCGTCGCCGGTGAACTCGGCGCTGTTCCACGACGAGCCGACCGTCGAGTTCCTCAACGAGATCGGGGTCGCCGCGGCGGTCGTCGGCAACCACGAGTTCGACGAGGGCTACACCGAGCTCCAGCGCATCCAGTCCGGCGGCTGCCACCCGGCCGACGGGTGCCGGTTCCGCGATTCCTTTGACGGGGCGGACTTCCCGTATCTCGGCGCGAACGTCGCCTTCGACGACGGCCGGCCCGCGCTGGCGCCGTTCAGCGTCGAAAGCGTCGGCGGGGTGCGGATCGGCATCATCGGCGTGACGCTGGAGGACCTGCCGGCGATGGTCACGCCCGAGGCCATCAAGGGCCTGGAGTTCGGCGACGAGGTCGAGGCCATCAACCGCACGGCGGACCTGCTGGAAAGCGCCGGGGTGAAGGCCCAGGTGGTGCTGCTGCACCAGGGCGACAACACCGAGGGCGGCGGCCCGGACGACTGCCGGGTGACGCCGGGGCCGGCGACGGAGATCGCCACCAACGCCTCGCCGAAGGTCGACCTGGTCTTCACCGGGCACAGCCACCAGCAGTACAACTGCGTGATCGACGACCCGGCTGGCAACCCGCGCACCGTGCTGCAGGGCGGCTCGTACGGCCGGCTGCTGTCGGTGGCGGACCTGACCATCGACCGGTGGACCAAGGACGTCGTGCGACCGGCGACGAAGGCGCACAACGAGATCGTCACCCGCGACGTGCCGCCGGACCCCGCCGCGCAGAAGCTGATCGACGAGGCGGCCGGGAAGGCCAGGCCCATCGCGAACCGCCAGGTCGGCACGATCACCGCGGATCTGCTGCGGGAGCCCGTGCCTTCCGGCGAGTCCGCGCTCGGCGACGTGCTCGCCGACGCGCAGTTGGAGGCCACCGCCGGCAACGGCGCGCAGGTGGCGATCACCAACCCGGGCGGTATCCGGACGGACCTGGTGCACGCCTCCTCGCCGGAGGACGAGGGCGACGGGGTGGTCACCTACGGCGAGGCCTACGCGGTGCAGCCCTTCGGCAACGTCATGCAGACGATGACGCTGACCGGGGCGCAGCTGAAGAACGTCCTCGAACAGCAGTGGCAGCCGAACGCGACGCGGATCCTGCAGGTCTCCTCGACGCTGCGCTACACCTACTCCGCGTCCGCACCCGTCGGTTCGAAGGTCTCCGACATCACCATCGCGGGCCGGCCGGTCGACCCGAACGCGCCCTACCGGGTGTCGGTGAACAACTTCCTCGCCTCCGGCGGTGACGGGTTCACCGAGTTCGCCGCGGGCACGGAAATCGCCGGTGGGCCGGTGGACCTCGACGCGCTCGTCGGCTACCTGGGCGCGCACGCCGGGCTGGCGCCGCCGCCGGCGGATCGCATCGCGGTCGCCCCGTAACGCCGCTCGCGGGGCCCGCGCACCGCGGGCCCCGCGGGAGTCGTTCGGGGGCAACGCGTTTCGGCCCCAGATGCCCGAAATTTCCGGCTGCTTGGCCGGATCGTGATCTCAGCCGACCCGTCGCCGCGCGAACCGGCGCGATAATGGGTGTTTGATGATCATGTGCCGACCACTGGGGGTGGGCCTGCCGTGGGAACCCGATCGGACGCGCCGGGCGAAGAACTCCGCGCCGGGACGCCGTGCTGGATCGAGCTGATCACCACCAACGTCGACAAGGCCTGCGAGTTCTACTCCGGGCTGTTCGGCTGGGAGTACGAGACGCACCGCGATCCGCGGGCCGGGCTGCACGTGATCGCCCTGCAGGAGGGCTTCCCGGTGGCCAGCATCCGCGAATCCGCCGACGGCCGCTCGCAGTGGCGGTTGTTCCTCGCCACCGAGAACAGCTCGGCCACCGCCGCCGCTGCCGGGCGGCTGGGCGCGCAGATCATCGTGCCGCGCAGCCGGGTGCCGGAGCTGGGCGTGAAGCTGGTGCTCTCCAGCCCCGCGGACGACGAGTTCGGGCTGCTGGAGCCCGACGAGTCCTGGCAGTTCGACGTCGGCCTGCCGGGCACCCTGGTGTGGGCGGAGCTGGTGACCATCAAGGCCCAGACCGCGGACCACTTCTACGGCGAGCTGTTCGGCTACACCGCGGAGCAGTTCGGCACGGAACACCGCACCGGGTATGCGGTCTGGTACCTCGACGACGAGTCGATGCTCGCCCGCGTCAGCATGATCCGCGAGCACATGAGCGCCGAAGCCCGGCCGCACTGGCTGCTGTACCTCGGCGTCGACGAAGCCGTCGGAACCGACGAGGTGGTGCACCGGGCGGTCGCGCTGGACGGGCGGATCCGGGTCGATCCCTACGATTCGAGCCTCGGCCGCGTTGCCGTGCTGCGGGATCCGACCGGCGCGCGCTTCGCGCTGGTCGATCCCAGCCAGGCCAGCGAGTACGGCTCCGCGGGCAACGACGACCCCTACGACGACTGAGACCGGGTCAGCGGTTGAGGCGCTTGCGCCCGGTGACCTTGTTGTAGACGACCAGGACGATGACGGCGCCGATGATCGAGCCGATCCACCCGGCGGGCTGGAAGCCGCGGAAACCGACGGTGAGCAGGCCGAACAGGAAGCCGCCGACGACCGATCCGGCGACGCCGATCACGATCGTCATCAGCAGGCCGATGTCGTCCTTGCCCGGCACCACGGCGCGGGCGATGAAGCCCGCGATGAGCCCGAACACGATCCACCCGATGATCGTCCAAAACATCGCACTCACCCCAACGTCGGTGGTCCATCTCTGCGGGATCAACGCTACCGGATGGCGCAACCACGAGGCGCCGCCGCGGCCGCCGACTGTCCTGTTGCGACAGTGGTGATCCCGCGCGCGTCCGGCGATTTCCCACGTCAAACGGGCATTTGCGGCCGAACGCGGGGGAGGTGACAGCCCCTGTCCAGCTGTTCATCTCATCGTCCCCGCGGCGTTGGGCTGCCGTCGCCTCGCGCAAATGCGGCCGGGTGTGAATAGGCCGGTCCACCTTCCCGATCTCGCACTGGGAGAAGTCCGATGACCCGGTTGTTGACCCGCGGACGCCTGCTCGGCGCCGGCGCGCTGAGCGCCGCGGTGCTCGTCGCGGCTCCGTTCGCGTTCGCCCAAGGCCCGCAGTTCTTCGCAGGCGACCGCACCCCGGCCGTCCGGCAGGCCGTCAAGGACGGCCCCGCGCGCAACGTGATCCTGTTCATCGGCGACGGCATGGGTGACTCGGAGATCACCGCCGCCCGGAACTACGAGCACGGCGCCGCGGGCCGACTGGCCCTGGACGAGCTGCCGCTGACCGGCTCGTACACCACCTACTCGGTGCAGAAGGGCGACCCGGGGACGCCGAACTACGTGCCGGATTCCGCGGCCACCGGGTCGGCCTGGGCGACTGGGTCGAAGACCTACAACGGCGCGATCTCGGTCGACGCGCACGGCAACCCGCTGCCCACGCTGCTGGAGAACGCCAAGCGCGCCGGACTGCGCACCGGCAACGTGACCACCGCCGAGCTGCAGGACGCCACCCCGGCCGTGCTCGGCTCGCACGTGGTCGACCGGGACTGCAAGGGCCCGCAGTCGATGCAGAAGTGCCCCGCCAACGCCAAGGAGAACGGCGGCGCCGGTTCGATCGCCGAACAGCTCGTGCAGACGGCGCCCGACGTGCTGCTCGGCGGCGGCAAGAAGTACTTCGACCAGACCGTGCAGGCAGGCGAGTTCAAGGGCCGGACGGTGCTGGACCAGGCCAAGCAGGCCGGTTACGACCTCGTCACCGACCGCGCCGGGCTGCAGGCCGCCCGCGCGGACCGGCCGCTGCTGGGGCTGTTCGCGGGTGGCAACATGGAGGTGCAGTGGACCGGCCCCGGTGCCAAGGTCGGCGGCACCGACCCGACCCGCTGCGAGGCGAACCCGAAGCTGCCGGCCGCCGCGCCGAAGCTCGCCGAGATGACCGGCAAGGCCATCGAGCTGCTCGACCAGCCGCAGGGCCGGGGCAAGGGGTTCTTCCTGCAGGTCGAGGGCGCGAGCATCGACAAGCAGGACCACGCCGCCAACCCGTGCGGCCAGATCGGTGAGACCGTCGGGCTCGACGCGGCGGTCAAGGTGGCCACGGACTACGCCAAGAGCCACCCCGAAACGCTCGTGCTGATCAGCGCCGACCACGGCCACACCAGCCAGATCATCCCCAACGACGCCAAGAGCCCCGGCCAGACCGCCACGCTGATCACCAACGAGGGCGTGCCGATGACGATGAACTACGCCACGAACACCCCGGGCGAGTCCCAGGAGCACACCGGCACCCAGGTCCGCGTCGCGGGCATGGGCCCGGGCGCGGCGAACATCGTCGGCCTGACCGACCAGACCGACATCTTCCGCACTATCGGCCGGGCGCTCGGCCTCCGCTGACCACAGCTCGGAGAGTGGGCCCCGCTGCCGCGCGCAGCGGGGCCCACTTCTGCTTGGCGGAGGGGAACCAGATCTGTCCAAATAGGTCTGATTCAGGCGTTGCAGCGCAGTAGTGCCAGGATTGCGGGATCGGTCATGGTGGCGACCAGGAAGTCCGGTGGACTCGCCGCCCTGCGCTGATCAGCGGAGCACCGCTGCACCTGCGCAACCCCATGTGCTCGGACCGAGCATCGTTCCCCTTTCGCCAGGCAGCCCAGCTGCGAGCTGATCGATTTCCCGCTTTCGCCGGTCTCCGGGGCGGTGGACCTGGCACGATGGCTGATCGACTTCGAAGGAGGAGAAGCATGGACCTGCCGTCGGTTCCCGCCAGCGTCACCGCCCTGATCGGCTCCGGGAAGCTGCCGCCGGAGATCGCCGCGTTCTTCACCGCTTCCGGCGGGCTGGCCGAGGAAGCGGGCTGGGGGCATGTCGCGTCGGCCGTGGAGGAGCGGCTGGCGGCCGGGGACGTGCCCGAGGACGTTCGAGGCGTCCTGGCGCTCGCCGGGGCGTACGGGCACCTGGACGAGCTGGAAGACTGCGTGGACCCGGACGAGATGGACGAGGACAACGACCGGGCCGTCGAGCTGTTGCAGGCAGCCGAAGCCGGCGGCGTCGACCAGGACGAGACCGCCGAGCTGTGGTGGTACTCCGACCACCTGCGGGCGTCCGCGGACGGCATGCGCGAATACATCGAGGAGATGGAAGCCTACGTCGCCAAGCACGGGGCGACGCCGCGCGGGCGGCTGGAAGCGAAGCTGGGCCCGGCCAACGACCTCTACGCCGCCGGTGATCGCGCCGCGGCGGTCGCGTTGTTCCGCGAGGTCGCGGAAACCTCCCCCTGGGGCTCCGATTTCAGCGGCTGCTCCGACCTCATCGGCGTCGGTTGGTGCCGCCTGTTGCACGACGCGGCCCACGCCGACGGCCCGGAGGCGGCGCGGAAGACGTGGCAGGAAGCCAGAACCCACTTCTGCGCGGCGCGGTTTCCCCAGGAGATGCACGCCTGGCCGTTGATCGAGATGCTGTTGGGCACCGGGGTGCCGGACATCATCGAGGTGATCATCCGCGAGTGGATCGAGGCGGCCGAGGAGGCAGGCGAGGGGGACGTGCCGGTGACGGAGGAGCAGCAACGCATCTTCGAGCTCGCCCTGGCCGAGATGGAGGCTGCTGCCGGGACGGCCTAGCGGATCCCGTTGCCGGTCAACGGGATTGCCGCCCGGCCTGCGCGATGGCTTCGGCGGTGGTCGTGACGGCGGGGGAGGCCCACCTGCGCTGGTTCGTCACCAGGTGCAGCGGGGTTTCGGCCAGCTCCGGGCCGTTCACGCGGCACAGCGATCCGTTCGCGAGCTGGTCGACGACGGCGAGGCGGGGCAGCACGGACAGGCCGAGTCCGGCGGCCACGCAGGAGCGGGCCGCTTCGATGCTGCCGAAGCGGGTGATCCGCGGCCGCGTCGCCGACGCCGCCGTGAGATCGCGCAGGAAACGGTCCGTGTAGGAACAGCCTTCCTCCAGCAGGAAGTACTGGTGCGCCGCGAGATCCTGCCAGTCGTGGTGCCCACCGGCGGCCGGGTGCCCCGGGGCGGCGACGAGCTCGATGGCCTGCCCGCCGATCGTCCGCGCCGCGTACTCGGTGGCGACGACGTCGTCGAGCAGCAGCGCGATGTCCAGGCCGCCTTCCGGGCGCCCCAGGCCCTGCAACGCGTTCGCGGTGCCCAGCGGCTTCAGGTGCACCTGGATGTCGGGGTGCGTGGTGGCCAATGCCGAGATCACCTGCGGGAGCAGGTACGCGCACAGCGATTCGGTGGCCCCGATGACGACCTCGCCGGCGATGGTGCCGCGGCTGCCCGCCGAGTCGTGCAGCCGCCGCTCGACGTCCAGCAGATCGCGGGCGTGCGCCGCGACGCGCCGACCCGCGTCGGTCAGGCGCGCCCCTTGCGGGAGGCGGTCGAACAGCCGCACGTCAAGTTCGCCTTCCAGCGCTTTGATGTGGCTGGTGACGGTGGATTGGACGACGTGCAGCTCTGCTGCGGCGGCGGTGAAGCTTCCGGTGCGGGCCAAGACCATGAAAGTCTGCAGGAGGCGGGTGTCCACGGTGGAAGTGTATCGAATTTTGAAATAGGAACCATCGAGATTCATCGTTGGACGCGATGGGGCCTCGGTGGCAGAGTTCTCGGCATGACCGATGTGCAGCGTTACTCCGCATTCACCACCGACCCCAGTGGCGGCAACCCGGCCGGTGTCGTGCTCGACGCCCGCGAGCTCGACGACAGCGCCATGCAGCGGATCGCCGCCGACGTCGGTTACTCCGAAACCGCTTTCCTCGCCCCGATCGAGGCCGCCGAGCGCCACTACCGGCTCCGCTTCTTCAGCCCGCTGGCCGAGGTCGCCTTCTGCGGTCACGCCACGGTCGCGACCGCCGTCGCGCTGGCCGAGCGCGATGGGACCGGCGACATCACCTTCGAAACGCCCGCGGGCACCATCGAGGTGAGCACCAGCAAGCGGGATTCGGTCGTCGCCAGCCTCACCAGCGTGCCCGCCCGCTCGCGGCCGGCGACCGCCGACGAGCTCGGCCGCGCCCTGGCGGCCCTGCGCTGGTCGGCCGACGACCTCGACCCGGCCTGGCCGTCGCACGTCGCGTTCGGCGGGAACAACCACCTCGTGCTGGCCGCGCGGTCGCGCGAGCGCCTGGCGGATCTCGACTACGACTTCGACGCGCTCGCCGACCTGATGCGCGAGTACGACTGGACCACGGTGCACCTGTTCTGGCAGGACGAGGCGGGAGTCGTGCACGCCCGCGACCCGTTCGCGATCGGCGGCGTGGTCGAGGACGCGGCGACCGGTGCGGCGGCGGCCGCTTTCGGCGGCTACCTCCGGGCCCTGGGAAAGGTGTCCGAGCCGAAGCGGATCACCATCGTGCAGGGGCAGGACATGGGGCGGCGCAGCGAGCTCATCGTCGACGTCGACCCCGAGGACCCGCGGGTGACCGTCACCGGCGCGGCCGTGCCGATCGTGCAGTAGCCGCATCAGCCGCCGAGGTTGTCCGCACACCTGGCGAGCAGGGCCGACAGCGATCCTGCTCGCCGGCCGAGAGCCCGGCGAGCATCCGCGTCTCGGTCTCGGTGACCACGCTTTCGGCCGCGCGCAAGCGCTTTCGGCCTTCAGCGGTGAGCGCGACCGGCCGGGCGCGGCCGGTCGCGAGCGTCGACGGCACGCGCGTGGCGAACTACGCGCAGTGGGAGAGCGTGCAGGCGTTCCAGGAGATGCTGGCCGACCCGGCGTGCCAGGAGCACATGTCGGCGGCGCGTGAGATCGCCGACGCGGAGCCGTTCCTCTACGACGTGGCGTCGGTGCACCACAGCTAAAGCCTGTTTCCAGGCTCGTTTTGCATGACGGTGCGGGTGGCGGCCCCACTGCGGGAGTTACTGCGGCCTTCTCGCTGTGGGATCCCCGACATCATGAATGCCAATTCACCACGTCGGGGCTGTCCTCGCTGGGAGAACCCCGGAGGGGTGGGCACCGTGAACCCGCGGCGGTGCCGGTTGCGAAGGTGGGCTAAGCGCCTTCGGCGCTTCAAAGACAAAGACCTGCGCTTCCACAGCGCATACTCGGCACATCCAGACAGCCTCCGCGGGCACCCGTGCGTCACGGGTGCCCGTCGCCTTTGATCAGATGCGTTCGAAGACGGCGGCGAGGCCCTGGCCGCCACCGATGCACATCGTTTCCAGGCCGTAGCGGGCCTCGCGGCGGTGCATCTCGCGCGAGAGCGTCGCGAGGATGCGGCCGCCGGTGGCGCCCAGCGGGTGGCCCAGCGAGATCCCCGAGCCGTTGACGTTGAGCCGCTCGAAGTCGGCGGGCTTGAACTCCCACTCGCGGGTGCAGGCCAGCACCTGCGCGGCGAACGCCTCGTTGAGCTCGATCAGGTCGATGTCGGCCAAGCCGATTCCGGCGCGCTGCAAGGCCTTCGCGGTCGCCGGCACCGGTCCGCTGCCCATCGTCCGCGGCGGCACCCCGGCCCGAGCCCAGGACACCAGCCGCACCAGCGGCCGCAGCCCGAGCTCGGCCGCGCGCTCCGGCGTCGTCACCACGCACACCGCGGCCGCGTCGTTCTGCCCGCTGGCGTTGCCCGCGGTGACCGTCGCCTCCGGATCGGCCTTGCCCAGCACCGGCTTCAGCGCCGACAGGCTGTCCATTGTGGTCTCCGGGCGCGGGTGCTCGTCGACGTCGACCACGGTGTCGCCCTTGCGGGAGCGCACCGTCACCGGCACGATCTCGTCGGCGAAGCGCCCGGCCTGCTGCGCGGCACCGGCGCGCTGCTGCGAGCGGACCGACAGCTCGTCCTGCTCGGTGCGCGAGATTCCGTATTCGCGGCGCAGGTTCTCGGCCGTTTCGAGCATGCCGCCCGGCACCGGGAAGTTCTTGCCGCCCGCGGTCACCCGGCCGCGAGCCAGCGCGTCGTGCAGCTCCAGCCCGCTGCCGCGGATTCCCCACCGGGCCTCGGTGGTGTAGAACGGCGCGCTGCTCATGCTCTCCGCGCCGCCGGCCAGCACCACGTCGCTGACGCCGGTCTGCACCTGCATCGCGGCGTCCAGCACGGCCTGCAGGCCGGAGCCGCAGCGGCGGTCCACCTGGGTGCCGCCGACCTCGACGGGCAGGCCCGCGTCCAGCGCGGCGACGCGCCCGATCGCCGGGGCGTCGGAGTTCGGGTAGCACTGGCCGAGGATCACCTCGTCGACCGCCTCGCCGGGCAGCCCGGTGCGCGCCAGCAGCGCCTCGATCACCGTCGCCGCCAGTTCGACGGCCGGCACGGTCTTGAACACCCCGCCGAACCGGCCGATCGGGGTCCGCAGCGGTTCGCAGATCACCGCTTCGCGCATCGCTTGCTCCTTCGAGTCCCGGTGGCGGCCGTGTCCGCCGCCGTTTCGTTCGTAGCACAGCGCCCCGGTGTGCCGAAACGCTCGGCGATTATGTTCGATCACGTCTTACTGAGAGGTCAATTCAGTATTGGACGGTATTGGCAAGCCGTGCGATGGTGCGTCGGAGGAAACCTTGGGAGGTCGGCCATGCAGTGGGCGCAGCGGGTCAACACCGTGCGGGTGATCGGCACCGGCGTGATGGGGCGGGGCATCGCGCAGCTGGCCGCGGCCGCCGGGCTGACCGTGGAGCTCGCCGACGCCCGCCCCGAGGCCGTGTCCGCCGCGGTCGACCAGATCGGGCAGATGTTCGACAAGCTCGCCGGCAAGGGCCGGATGACCGGTGCCGACGCCGCCGCGGCGCGGGCCCGGCTGCGGCCGGTCGACGGCCCGCTGGCGCCTACCGGCTGCGACCTGGTGATCGAGGCGGTCCGCGAGGACCTGCCGACCAAGCGCGAGCTGTTCGCCGAGCTGGAGAAGATCTGCCCGGCGCATACCGTGTTCGCCACCAACACCAGCTCGCTGTCGGTGACCTCGATCGCCACCGCGCTCGCCGACCCCGGCCGGCTGGCCGGCCTGCACTTCTTCAACCCCGTCCCGCTGATGCGCCTGGTCGAGGTGATCCCCGGCGCCCGGACCGCCGAGTGGATCCCGGGCGCGCTCGTCGACCTGGTGCGGCGGCTGGGCCACGAGCCGGTGCGGGCCACCGACACGCCGGGCTTCCTGGTCAACCACGCCGGCCGCGGGCTGATCACCGAGGCGCTGCAGATCCTGGGCGAGGGCCTGGCCGCGCCTGCCGACGTCGACCGGATCGGCCGCGACGTGCTGGGCCTGCGGATGGGCCCGTTCGAGCTGATGGACCTCACCGCGCTGGACGTCACGCATCCGGCGACGGAGAGCATCTGGACTGGCTACTACGGCGATCCGCGGCTGCGGCCATCGCCGATCACCCGCTCTCGGCTGGAAGCGGGGCTGCTCGGCCGGAAGGTCGGCGAGGGCTTCTACGCCTACGTCGACGGCGCGAAGCAGGAGCCGCCCGAGCCGCAGGCGCCGCAGGCGGAGACGCGCCCGATCTGGTCGGACAACGCGGAGCTGCTCGACGTGCTGGGCGAGGCGGGCGTGCCGGTGGAGCGCGGCGACGAGCCCTCTGAAGCGGCCGCCATCCTCCTCGCTCCGTACGGCCACAGCGCCGCGACCGCCGCGCTTTCGGCCGGTCTGCCTCCGACGCGGGTGTGCGGCGTCGATCCGCTCAGCACCGAGAAGCGGTTCACGCTGACCGTGCACCCGGCGAGCGAGCCGGGGCTTGCGCGCTCGGCCTGGGCGGCGCTGGCCGCGACCGGCCGGTCGGTGACCGTCGTCCGCGACGGCGCGGGCATGATCGCGCAGCGGCTGCTCGCGTCGATCGTGAACACCAGCTGCTTCATCGCCGAACAACGCCTCGCCACGCCCGCCGACATCGACACGGCGGTGCGCCTCGCGCTCGGCTACCCGCGCGGCCCCCTGGAATGGGGCCAGCACGTCGGCCCGCGCCGCGTGCTAGCGGTGCTGCGCGCCCTGCAATCGGCCACCGGCGACCCGCGCTACCGGCCCAGCCGCTGGCTGGTCGAACGAGCCGAACTCGGCCTCGACCTCACCGAAACCGGCACCACGCCGCAAGGCCTGCTCGCCCGACCGGCGGCCCCCGCGAGCAACTGACGCGAACGGCCTGTTCGTCTCGTAGATCGGGACGAACGGTCCGTTCGCCTCGGCGCGGTGGACGGGCGCGTGGCCGAACAACATGAAGCGCGAGATGCAAGGGGACCACTGTGGACTTTGAACTCACCGACACCCAGGTCGCCTTCCGGGAGATGGCGGCCCAGTTCGTCGACGCCGAGATCGTGCCGCACGTGCGCGACTGGGACCGCCGCGAGGAGGTCGACCTCGGCATCGTGCGCAAGCTCGGCGAACTCGGGTTCCTCGGGCTCACGCTGCCGGAGGAGTACGGGGGAGTCGAGGCCGACATGGTCAGCTACGCGCTGGTCATCGAGGAGCTCGGCCGCGGTGATTCCTCGGTGCGCGGCATCGTCTCGGTATCGCTGGGGCTGGTGAGCAAGTCCATCGCCGCCTACGGCACCGAGGAGCAGAAGCGGCGCTGGCTGCCGATGCTGACCAGCGGCGAGGGCCTGGGCTGCTTCGCGCTGACCGAGCCGGACGCCGGTTCCGACCCCGGCTCGCTGACCACCCGCGCCCGCCGCGACGGCGAAGACTGGGTGATCACCGGTCAGAAGATGTTCATCACCAACGGGACCTGGGCCAAGGTAGCGCTGCTGTTCGCCCGCACCAGCGACGACGGCGGCCGCGGCATCACCGCGTTCCTGGTGCCCACCGACTCGCCCGGCTTCACCGCGAACACCGTGCACGGCAAGCTCGGCCTGCGCGGGCAGGCCACCGCGGAGCTGGTGCTCGACGAGGTGCGGGTGCCGGATTCGGCGCGGCTCGGCGAGGTCGGCAAGGGCCTGGGCATCGCGCTGGGCGCGCTGACGAAGGGCCGGATCTCGGTCGCGGCCGGCGCGGTCGGCGTGGCGCAGGCCGCGCTGTCCGTCGCGACCCGGTACGCGGGGGAGCGCGTGCAGTTCGGCAAGCCCATCGCGGCGCGACAGCTGGTGCAGGAACTGCTCGCCGATTCCGCCGTCGAGGTCGAGGCCGCCCGGTTGCTGACGCTGCGAGCGGCGTCGCTGGCCGAACGCGGGGTGTCCCGCCAGGAGCTGGCCACCGCGTCGTCGATGGCGAAGCTGCATGCCAGCGAAACGGCCGTGCGGGTGTCCAACAACGCGTTGCAGGTCTTCGGCGGGTACGGCTTCATCGACGAGTACCCGGTGGGCAAGTACGTCCGCGACGCGCGCGTGCTGACCCTCTACGAGGGCACCAGCCAGGTCCAGAAGCTGATCATCGGGCGCGCCCTCACCGGCGTCGACGCCCTCATCTGATCCGCGTTCACAAGCCTGAACAAAAGGCACCCCCGATCGGCCGAGCCGACCAGGGGTGCCCTTTTCGCATGCGCGGCAAGTCCCTGTTCCGGGGTATTGACGGTGTTTTGCCGGTATCGCTATCGTGGCGCGAACTGGAAACTAAGTTTCCTGTTTCCGCCGCCAGGATCGGGAGCCGCCACCGCGGCTCTGCTCTTCGACCGAGGAGATAACGATGAGGTGGCAGAATTCCGCGCGCGCGGTCACGATCGCCGCGGCCCTGCTGTTGACCAGTACCGCGGCCCAGGCCACAACCCAAGAGCCGGAACTGGATCCCGTTGTCGCCAACGGGATTTTGTCTGTCTGCGGCAAGACGCTGTGCAACAGCAGCGGAGCCCCGGTTCAGCTGCGCGGCATGAGCACCCACGGCCTGCAGTGGTACAGCCAGTGCGTCAACGACGCCTCGCTGGACGCGCTGGCCGACGACTGGCAGGCCGATGTCCTGCGCATCTCCATGTACATCCAGGAAGGCGGCTACGAGGACGACCCGGCCAAGTTCACCGAACTGGTCGACAAGTACGTCGAGGCCGCCAGCCAGCGCGGGATGTACGCGATCATCGACTGGCACATGCTCGATCCCGGTGACCCGAACTACAACCTCGACCGCGCCAAGACGTTCTTCACCGAGATGGCCAAGCGGCACAAGGACAAGACCAACGTCCTCTACGAGATCGCCAACGAGCCCAGCGGCGTCGAGTGGTCGCAGATCAAGAGCTACGCCGAGGAGCTCATCCCGGTGATCCGTGAGCAGGATCCGGACTCGGTGGTGCTGGTCGGCACCCGCGCCTGGTCGTCGCTGGGGGTGTCGGAGGACTCCGACGAGCAGGAGATCGTCGACAACCCCGTCAACGCCGACAACATTATGTACACCTTCCACTTCTACGCGGCGTCGCACGGCCAGGAGTACCTGGACACGCTGTCGCGCGCGGCCGACAAGCTGCCGATGTTCGTCACCGAGTTCGGCACGCAGGAGGCCACGGGCGACGGCGGGAACGACTTCGACATGGCCCAGCAGTACATCGACCTGATGGCGTCGAAGAACATCAGCTGGACCAACTGGAACTACTCCGACGACTCCCGCTCCGGCGCGGTGTTCAAGGAGGGCACCTGCGAGAACGGGCCGTACCCTGGCACCGGCCAGCTCAAGCCCGCGGGCGAGTGGGTCCGCGAGCGGGTCAAGTGAGTGATCCCGGTGCGGAAACTGCTCCGCGCGGGCGCGGTGCTTGCCGCAGTTCTGGGGCTGGCGGTCACCGCGGCGGATGAGCTGCGGGTTGCGGAACCGTCGCCGCCAGTGGCGGCGGACCAGCAGGCCCAGGCGCCCGTCTGGACGGCCGCAACCAACCGCGGCACCTCGGTTTTCGAGGGGATCGAGACCAAGCCCGGCAGCGTCGACGTGGTGGCCGATCCGCAGGGCGAGCACGGCGACGTGTACCGGCTGCACACCGCCGGAGTGCCCGAGGGCTCGGAGCGGGTGCGGGTGGAGTCGCGCGGCCACAAGACGCCGGACGGCGGCCGGCTGCGGTTCACCGAGGGCGACACCTACTACATCGGGTGGCGTTCGATGTGGGGCCCGCTGCCGACGAAGTCCGGGGAATGGGTGGCGTTGTGGCAGCTCAAGGACTACGGATCGGGCGCTGCCACGCCGCCGCTGTCGCTGCGGGCCCGCGGCGACGTGCTCGACCTGGAGTACTGCGACCCGGACATGAAGACGACGCAGCTGTGGAAGATCCCGCTGCCCAGGGACAGCTGGAACAGCTTCGTCGTCGGGGTGCACGTCTCCAGCGATCCGGGCGAGGGCTGGGTCGAGTTCTGGCACAACGGCGAAGAACAGGTCCTCGATGGACAGAAGCGGTTCCCGGCGGCGACGCTGCGCGCCGACTTCGTGACCGACAAGTGGGGCGTGTACCGCTCCGACGGCATTACCGGGGAGGCCACGGCCTACCTCGCCGACGCCAAGGTCGGGAGGTCGTACGCGGACGTGGCCGGGTGACGGCCGGGCAATAGGGGGCGTGGGTGGTTCGCGCTGCTGCGGCGGCACGAACCACCCACGGCCCGTTCGGCCGCCCGTTCCAGGCGGGCCGCTCGAAGGGCGGTGACAAGGTCGGCTTGATGAGCTGAAGGTGGAAACGCCTGTCCGGAAAGGGTTTCCGGGCAGTGTCGTCTCGATGTGAGTCCACGCCGGCGGCGGATTCCGGCCGCGCTGGTGGGTGAAAGTGGCGGTGCGAAGGGGAATTCTCCCGCCGGTGGCGGAATCTTCACGCCGGATCCGATGCGGGAGGCGGCCGGGTGGGGGTTCGCTCCCGCCGCCAGACATGAACGAACCCCCGGCTGGTGGACGCGGTTTCCGCGTCCCGTCCCGACCTTGGTGTCAAAACTAAGGCAGACGATCAGGTCCCGTCAAGTATGTGACTCACATTCAAGAATGTGAATTCTGTGAAATTCTTGGGAAATCCGGTTAGAAACACGTCCACTGTGGACAATGAACTTGGGTCTGATGCGGAAACGCCGACCTTCGCCGCATGGGTAGCCGGGAGCGGTTGCCTGGCGTGGGAGGCGAGACCGGGCCGTCTGCGAACTCGTGCCGCGAGGCTCGTCGTCGCTGGGGCTCAGGTGGGCTTGAAAGCGCTCGGTTCGGCCGCGTGGAGGAGAAGCTGCCGCTACCCGTCATGCCGTAGCCGCGGCGGCCTGAGCGCCCGATGGGCTTGGAACCTGTTGCCGCGTGCCAGTGGGGAGTGCTCTGTTCCAGGCGTCGTTCCTGGACGGGGCGTGGGCACGTGTGAGGCGTGATCGCCCGGAACGCAGTGCGGCGTTTTCGCGCGAAAACGGCTTCCGCGTGAGGGCGGGATGGCGGTTTCGCGCGAAACCGCCACCCCGCTCAGGCGCCGGGCGCATTCGGCGAGGAGCTCGAAGCGACGCTCGGGTGGGATCGGGCGCGGCGATCCCGGTCGGGTTCAGTCCGGCGTGTTGGCGGCGCGGAGGGTGCGCATGGCCTCGGCGAGGGCCGCGGAGTCGGCCTTGCCGAGCGGGGCCAGGACGCGCTTGCGGAGGATCTCCGCACACGCCGCGCGGGAGCGCTCGGCGATGTCGCGGCCGTGGTCCGTGAGGACCGCGTAGGTGACCCGGCGGTCGGTCTCGCACGGCTCGCGGCGGATCAGATCGGCCTTGGCGAGGCGGTCGGCGACCTTGGTGAAGCCGCCGCTGCTCAGCGCCGCCTCGCGGGCGAGCTTGGTCATGGGCATCCGGTGATCGGGCGTGCGGACCAGGCGGAGCAGGATGTCGAAGGAGGCCGGGGGGAGCCCGAAGCGCTCGCTGATCTCGGCCTCGACGTGCCCCTGCGTGACGTGGTAGCCCTCGATCACCAGTCCCCACCAGGTGATGATCTCGTCGTCATCGGTGCACGGATCCGGGCCGGTCTTGCTGTTCACCGGGATGCTCCCTTCTGCGATTGCGGTACCGCCCAGTCTACCCGAAAAAGCTCGCCAGGAAATCTCTTGCGAAGAAGATGAGCCCTGGGTATTGTCTTCCATGGAAGAGATGAGCGACTGGTTCCGACGCAGCCGCCCAGCCCCTTGAACAGGAGTCCGACAGTGAGCACCCCCGTGAAGGTCAGCGTCATCTACTACTCGGCCACCGGAACCGGCACCGAGATCGCCAACACCCTGGCGGCCGAGGCCGAGGCGGCCGGCGCCGAGGTGCGGGTGCGGCGCGCCCCTGAGCTGGCCCCCGACGCGGCGATCGACAGCAACCCGGCGTGGCGTGCCAACGTCGAGGCCACCAAGTCCATCCCCGAGGCCACCGCGGACGACGTGGTGTGGGCCGACGCGGTGCTGTTCGGCTCGCCGACCCGCTTCGGCAACATCGCCTCGCAGCTCAAGCAGTTCATCGACACCCTCGGCGGCCAGTGGGCGCAGGGGCAGCTGGTGGACAAGGTCTACAGCGGCTTCACCTCCAGCTCCACCGCGCACGGCGGCCAGGAGTCGACGCTGCTGGCGCTGTACAACACGTTCCACCACTTCGGCGGCATCGTGGTCGCCCCGGGCTACACCGATGGCGCGAAGTTCGCCGACGGCAACCCGTACGGCACCAGCCACGTCGACGCCCAGGGCGCGAACAAGGTCGACGACGTCACCCGCGCGGCGGCTGCCGTCCAGGCCAAGCGTGTCGTGGCGGTCGCCAAGGCCCTCAAGGCCGGCGCCGGCGCCTGATCCAACTCGGGCCCAAGCGGTGCAGGGCGCCTCCCGGGGACCAGTTCAGGTTCGCGGGAGGCGCCCTTCATGTGTTCGAGCGGGTCGCGGCGATGGCGGAGACGACGAGGCCGTCGCGGACCAGCCAGCGGCCGGTGAACGCCGTCAGCGGGCGGCCCGCCAGTTCCGCGCCCTCCTTGCGCAGGTGCGCGGTGAACGTTCCGGTACCGAGTTCGAGCCGGGCGTCTTCGAAGCCGAGCCACCGGCCGGTGATCGGGTACCACGCCTTGTAGACAGTTTCCTTGCAGCTGAACAGGATCCGGTCCCAATGCGTGTCGGGCCGCGCCGCGGACAGCCGGGCCAGGTCGGCGCGTTCCACTTCCAGCGACACGACGTTCAGCACGCCGTCGGGCAGCGGGGCGTGCGGCTCGGCATCGATGCCGACGGTGTGCACCTCCTCGGTCCGCGCCGCGACGGCGGCCCGGTAGCCCGTGCAGTGCGTGATGCTGCCGAGGATCCCGGCCGGCCACTGCGGCGCTCCGCGCTCGCCGCGCAGCAGGGGAGCGGGTGGCACGCCGAGCCGGCTCAGCGCCTGGCGCGCGCACCACCGCCCGGTCGTGAACTCCCGGCGGCGCTTGTCCCGGGCGCGCGCGATCAGCGCTTCCTCTTCGGGGAACAGGACCACGTCCGGTGGATCGTCGAAGGCTTCGGCGGAGCTGACCTCGGCGGGCAGCAATTCCTCGATCACGAACGGCCCCCAGGGCGCCCGCCCGCTCGCATCGCGGTGCCGGGTCGGCCCGACCCGCTCGAAAATTCTGGCTGCACCGGTCCACGGTAGCGCCGGGCGGGCGCGGCGAACCGCCGGAGGCGGTCATGCGGGGTGGAGCCGGTCACAATCCCAATCCGTGGAGTTGGGTTTACATGATCCGGGGCGCCCGGTTACGGTCTTGGGCATGATCCGGACAGCGGCCCTGACGACACGAGGTTACGTCGACTTCGTGCGCGTGTCCTCCGCACTCTGTTGCCGGTAACGGTTTTCTCCGCTTCTTCGCGCGCGTCGTAGCGCGTCCTCCTACAGCTCCGCCGGAGCTCCCCGTTACCTTTTTCGTAGCTCCTGATCTAGGAGTTGTGGTCGCCAGGTCCGGCATGACTGACGCCCCCAGTCGTAGGCATGATCCGGGGGGTGGTGTCACCGGGCCTGGTGGCATCGACCGACCGCTGATAGGGACACGGCCGCCTGCTGGGCAGGTCTCGTCGTAACGTGGGTGCCGGCGCTCGATGCTCGACCGGCGACCACCCGAGACAAACGAACGGCACGGTGGATGAGCAGCGATTTCGGTGTGTTCCTCGGCCTGGACGTAGGGAAAGGCGAGCATCACGCAGTGGGCGTGGCTCCGGACGGCAGGCGGCTGCATGACGGCCCATTGCCCAACAGCGAACCTAA
>NZ_FNOK01000035.1 GCF_900106995.1 Saccharopolyspora shandongensis | reverse complement strand
GGCCGGTCCCGCAATGCCCGGTCGGCGGCCAGCAGCGCGTCCACCACGGCGTCCGCGACACCGTCGCCGGGCCGCCAGGCGACGTACTCCGACATCGCCGCCAACCCGAAGGTCCACAGCGGAGCTTGTTCGCCACCGGGATCACCGGTCAGCAAGCGGGCGCACTCCAACACGAGCGAGTCCGTCTCGGCGCTATCGGAGTTCGCGTGGACGGAGCGCCAGGAGCCGATGCGTTCGGCCAGCTTGTTGATCACGCCAGGTGCGACGCAGGGCGAGGCGGGGAGGTTCCCTCCCAACGCCAGGCAGCTCCAGCTCGGCGGAGCGGCTCAGGTCGAGGCGGAGACGGTTTGGCGCCAATGCTCGGCCGCCTGGACCATGTCGTAGTCGTGCTTCCGAGTAGATCCGCTCGTCAGGTCCGCCCACATCGCCATCGACTGGGCGCTGGCCAGCCACGCCTGGTACCAGACGTGTTCATCGATCACGTACCGCTCCCGGGAAGGAGGCGCGGTTACGCTCTGCGGTAGCCTCTTGCCCTCCCGGCGGACATCCGGCTCACCGACTTCCAACGTCACTGGCTGCACATCCACGACTCACCATCGGGAGCACACGCGTGACCCAAATCTCATTGATCACAGGCAATGCGGGCAAAGCGCGCGAGTACGCGTCCTTGCTCGGCATCCCCGTAACCCCGGTCCGCGAGGACCTGACGGAAATCCAGTCACTGGATGTCACCGAAGTGGTCCACCGCAAGGCGGCAGAGGCCTACCGCCTGCACGGCTCCCCAGTGCTCGTGGACGACACCGGGCTCGCACTGGACGCGTGGAACGGCTTCCCCGGCGCCTTGATCAGGTGGGTTCTCAAGGCGCGCGGGGTAGACGGCGTTCTGACGATGGTCGGGGACGATCCCGCTCGTGCCGCGACGGTCACCACAGCGATCGGCTACGCCGACGCCCACGGCGATGTGCAGGTGTTCACCGGGAGCCTGCACGGGACAATCGCCCCAGAACCACGTGGCGACAACGGATTCGGCTACGACTCCATCTTCATCCCGAGCAGCGGTGGCGGACGGACCTACGCCGAAATGGCGCCCGAAGAAAAGAACGAGATCTCCCACCGGCGACTCGCGGTCAACGCACTCCGGAAAGGGCTCGATCTCGCCCCGACGAATGCCTAGCCGTGACCCGCACTCGCACCGCTGAACCCGGCCGGCACGCCGCTGACACGGTGACGTGCCAGCGGGCATCGCGCCACGCAAGACTGCTTATGAGATGTGCTGCTCGTCGTTGCCAACGCCAAGTGGCTGCGCAGCGGGATGACTGCGCACCGCGAGATGACTTTGCAGTGCGTCCGCAGTCGTCCGGCGTCGCAGCACGGCCGAGAAAACCTGGGCTGCAGCCGCTTGCCAGCTCGTGCGGGGCTTCCTCGGCCGATTCCGGGGTGTTGTCGGTCGGCGCATCGGATGAGACTTCGCGGTCACGAGGCGATGGGCCTCGCGTCCAGTGGGCTCGGGAATGCCTTGCGCGCAACCGGTTCCGTCCGCTGACGTTCTAGTTCGTGCTTGAGGTTGCGCAGCGCATGGTGCAGGCGCGACTTGACCGTGCCGACCGGGATGCCGAGCGCGCCCGCCGCGCCCGCGGCCGTGCTGTCGGCGAAGTACACCGCGTAGAGCACCGACCGGTGCGCGGGGACCAGCTTGTTTATCATGCCGGCGACCAACATCGCGTCGATCACGCTGTCGGAGTGGTCGGCGTTGTGGTCGTGCGACGTGCCTGGGGTCGCTTCGTCCACCTCGGTGGGGCGTGCGTGCCGGGCCCGGATCCGGTCGATCGCGATGTTGTGGGCGACCCGGGTCAGCCAGCCCCATACCGTGCCGCGTTCGGGCGTGAACTGGTCGGCGTGCCGCCAGGCGCGCAGCATCGTCTCCTGCACGACGTCCTCGGCGTGGTGCTGGTCGGAGAGGATTCGCGTGACGTACGACAGCAGCCTCGGGTAGTGGTCGTGGTAGAGGTTCTTCAGCGCGGTCTCCGCATTGTTGGCGCAGGCGTGGCGCGGGGTGGTTTCATCGCTCGCCTGGTCGTGCGCGATTTCGGGCGAAACAGCTCGGAGTCTGGTCATGAGGCCGTCTTCATTTGATCTTATGGCCCTGGCCCGTCCAAAATTCCTCAGTGGAGGAGTGGTGTGGGGATAGTGCGGGGCCTGATGGATTCTCGGGATCGATCCTGCCGGGTTCGCGCGTACGTGAAATCAGTGAGATCGCGTATTTGTTCGGGTTTCCACGTGAATGCCGGCGCCGAGCAGGCGGAGTTGCCGTGCCGGTCGATGCCAATCCGGCCGAGAGTGTCCTTGGTCAACGGATGTGAGCCCGGCCGGACCGTCGGCGAAGGATTGGATACAGTGAACTTCGGGTTAATATCCGGGTAACGCATGAAAATGGCGACTGATGATTCATCTCGACGTCAACTTGTTGCCGTCGCGGGAAGCATTCGTGGCATTTCGCATGGCGATGACCGCGACCTCGACCCGCGAGCGGACGCCGAGCTTGGCCAGGATGTGGGAGACGTGCACCTCGATGGTGCGGCGGGAGGAGAACAGCGTCGCCGCGATGTCGGGATTGGCCAGCCCATCGGCGACCAGCCGGGCGACCTTCCGCTCGGTCGGGGTGAGCGAATCCCAGCCGGTGGTAGCGCGTGGCCTGCGGCCGCGTGTCCGGCGCAGGCGGTGCGGGCGCAGGCGGGCATCGGCGCGGCGCAGGTCCCAGCTCGCGCCGAGTTCGGTGTAGATCTCGGCGGCCCGCGCGTATTCCGCTCGGGCGGCCGTCAGCTGGCCGCGTTCCGCCAGCAGCACGGCGAGGTCTTCCAGCGCTTGGGCGTGCCTAGGCGGCTGGTTGATCGTGCGGTAGATCTCGGCCGCGGCCCGCACGGCCACCGGTTCCCGGTCGAGCAGGCCCCGGCAGTGCTGTGCGGCAGCCACGATGTTCGGCACCGCCCCGACCGCGGCGTCGTCTTCGCAAGCCTGTGCGGCGCGGGTCCCGGCGGCTGTGTCGCCCGTGCTCATCGCGAGCCGGACCAGCAGCGGCAGCCAGATGTAGCGGGTGCCGAACCGCTCGCCGCGCAACAGCGCCTCGGTCAGCAGCGACACCGCCTGCTCCGGGGCGTCTTCCACCTCGGCCTGAATTCCCTTGCTGAGCAACAGGAACTCGGCGCCTTCCTGGGAATCTGGGCTCGGATCGTCGCCGGCAGCGGCGAGCTGGCGCCGGAAGGTCTCATCATCCTCGCGGTGCCCGGCGATGAGTGCGGACAAGCCGTGCAGCCAGCGACGGTTCTGCCGGGTCATCCGGTCGGCCAGCTCCACGACGGCGTCCAGCTCGGCGACGGCGTCCTCCCAGCGGCCGGTGGTGTAGTAGTGGTTGGCCGCCGACAGCCGGACCGAAGCCAACTGGCTCGGTGTCGCGGTGTGTTCGGCGATGGCCAGCATTTCGTGCAGCGCGCTCTCGGCCTCATCGACCCGGCCCAGCCCGAACAGCAGGACCATCCGGTTTCCCAGCACCAGCAGCCGCAGATCGGTGTTCTCCGGTGCATCGCCGAGCTCGGCACGGGCCTGGTCGTAGCAGTCCACGGCACCGGCGAGGTCGCACTGCCGAGCCAGGGCCGCGGCCCGGACGTGCAAGGCGAGACCGAGCGCGAAGCCGTCGTGGATCGGGCGAGCTTCCGAAAGAGCTTGTTCCACGGCGGAATTCGCGCTCTCGAACTCGCCGCGGATGAGCATGACCTGGCCCAGCATGGCGTGCATGCGGGCCAGCCACGGCCGCTCGAACCCGGGGGTGCGCAGCGCGCGTTCGATGACCTCCGCGGCCTGCTCATCGAGCCCGCGAACGGCCAGCGACCACGCCAGGTGCCAGCTCATCTCCGAAGCCAGGCGCCGGTCGCGGGTTTCGGCCAGCACCCGTTCGCACAGGGCCTGCGCCTGTTCGGGCCAGCCGAGAACGACCAGGGTGCGGGCCTTGGCGGCCTGCAGCGCTTCGCGCCGGGCGTCGTCGGTAGGCAGCAGGCAGATCGCGGCGCTCAGCAGCTCGGTTGCGCTCTCCGGGGCCCGGTGCGCCAGCATCCGGCCGTTGTGCGCGAGCCAGTCCAGGCACCCGTCGTCGAATTCGGTGTCGTCGATCGCCAGCGAGGCGCGCAGCTGCTCGCCGACGCGTTCGATCGGCGCGCCCGACTCGGCGAGGGCGCGCGCGGCTTGGTTGTGCAGGGCGACTCGGAGGGCGGTCGGTGTCGTCTCGTAGAGCGCGTGGCGGATCAGTCCGTGCTGGAACGCGAGCCGGGGGCCGGCCTCGACCAGCAGCCCCGCGGTGAGCGCCTCTTCCACGGCGCCTACCAGGGTCACCACGGGACGCTCGGAAACCTTGCGGAGGTCGGTGACGGAGAAGGTTTGGCCGAGCAGCGCCGCCATCCGCAGCAGGCCGAGGGTGTCGGTGCCGACGAAGCTCAGTCGCGACGTGAGGGACTCCGCGAGAGAGCGGGGCAGCGGGGGATCGGTGGCTTCGTCGGGCAGGTCGGCGAGTCTGCCGCCGTCCCGCTTGGCGACGTGGCCTTCGCGGCTCAGGGCATCGACCAGCTCGCGCACGTAGAGCGGGTTGCCCCCGGCGCGGTCCAGGGTGTGGCGCATCGCGGGGCCGATTTCGGTGGTCTCGGTCAGGTGGCCGGCCAGCCGCGCGACGGCCTCCGCATCCAGCGGTGGCAGCGAGAGCAGGACGGCCGCCGCGCGATATTCCTGCTGGAGAAACCCGGGGTCGCTCCGGGGGCGCGACGGCCGGGCGGCGGCGACCAGCAGCAGCGGCAGCTCCTCGACCAGGCGGCTGAGATGGTGCCAGACCAGCAGGCTGGCCTCATCGGCCCAGTGGATGTCGTCGATGACCATGACCACCGGGGCCTCGGCGCAGCTGCGCTCGACGATGCCGACCAGCCGCTCGACGGCCGCGGGCAGCGGATCGACGCTGTCCGGCTGATTGCCGTCGCGCAGCTGGGCGCAGATGTCGCGGTAGGTGCCGTCGGCGGCCCGCGCACTGATGCCGAGGCAGTCCAGCACCACCCGCAGCGGGAATCGGTGGGTGAGCCGGTCGGCGGCCGCGTCGAACACCTGGCAGCCGAGTCGCTCGGCCTCGACGGTGATTCGGGCGAGCAGTGCGGTCTTGCCGATACCGGCTTCGCCTTCGAGCCAGACCGCGCCGCCGCGCTTGGCCGCGACGTCGCCGACCAGCCCGAGAAGCCGCCGCAGTTCGGACTCCCGGCCGAAGATCTCAGGCACTGCTCGTCTCGACTTCATCACTTGTGTCCCCGTCGACCTCCCGGGTCGGCGCCTGGCGGGTGTTGGCACCAGTCGCGGCGAGCACCGGACCCGGGCGGATGGTCCGCCTGGGCTCGACAAGGTTGGGTCGGTCGCTCGGCGGTGGTCAACGCATCGCCTTGAGTCAAGGCATTTTGGGAAGACAAGGCCGTGCCATTCCGGCCATGGCCGTCTGCACGTCCGCATGCACCGTTTCGGGCGATCGGCGGATCATGGGCCGACAGCATCGCCGCACCGGACGACAACGAAGATCATTAGCCGGTCCTAGCGCTCACCTTCCTCGGATGGGGCCCACGCGGATCTCCATCCCCGCCGGCGGGCGCGCTGGGCCAGCGCCGCCGCGATCCCGCCGAGCAGCGCCGCGCCACCCACCACTCCGGTCACCACGAGCGCCACGGTGACCGGAAGCGGATCGCCCGCCCGAACCGGTGGGAGCCGCAGCGGCGGTGTCTGCGCGGGCATCGCCCGATCTCCCGATTCCGCGGGCAGCACGGTTGTGACCGCGGCGTGGGGGTTGACCACGCCGAAGCCGCGCTGCGGGTCGGGCAGCACTGCCGACGGGTGGTCGGCGGTCGTCTCCAACCGGTAGCGGACCTGGACGGCGGTGAGGCCCGGGCGGTAGTCGCGCACCAGCGCTGCAGCACCGGCGACGAACCCGACCGCGATGCCGCCGCCCGTGGCGGTGACGTTCCCGGCGCCGCGCGGCGCGATGCTCACGACTTGGCTGCCGGGCGCCACCAGCGCGGGGCGTGCCGCCGAGCCGGCCGCGGTTCCGTTCTCACCGACGCCCGCGACCGGCAGGGACTCCGGGAAGCCGGCCGGGTACGGGACCGCCCCCTTGCCGACGTCCACATCGGACGCGGCGACGACCAGGACGTCTCGCGATCCGGCGTAGGCCACGGCCGCCCGCAGGTCCGGCGTCGCGGCCGGGGTGCCTACCGAGATCGCGATCACCCGTGCACCGGAGTCGGCGGCGAGCCGGATGCCCGCGGCCAGCTTGCCCGGATCGACCTTCGACGGATCGTTGGTCACCCGGACCGGGAAGATCCGGGCTCCCGGTGCGACCCCGGTGAATCCGGTTCCGGGCAGCTGCCGGGCCGCGATCACCCCGGCGACGAAGGTATCGCGGCCGGAGCAGTCGTCATCGGCCGCGCCGCCGCCGGTCAGGTCCGCCCCGGGCGCAACGGCGCCGGCCAGGGCGGGGCTCGCGGCGCTCACCCCGGTTCCCACGACCGCGACCTGCACCGAGTCGCCCCGGGTCAAGCCCCACACCCGGTCCGGCGCGAGCCGCTGCAGCGCCCACCCGCGAGCCTCGCTCACCTTGTCGGCGGGCGCCGCGCACTGCTGTTGCGCGGCCAGCGGCGGCGCGACCCCGGTGAACCCGGCCAACGCGAGCACCGCCACCGCCGCCGCGGCGTTGCCCCTCATGCCAGGCTCCCGGCCTCGGCCGCCGCACCGCGCGGCTCCAGCCAGCCGGTCTGCATCAGCGTCGCGTTCCGGCGGGTCACCAGGTGCGCGCGCCCGGCAGGCAACTGCTGCGGACGCATCCCGTTGAGCAGCGGCATTTCCGTGGGCGGGCAGGACAGCGCCAGGTCCGGCGTGTTTGACTCCTGCATGCGCCGCACCACCGAATCCATCGACAGCCGGGCCGATCCGGCCGCGCTGCGGGTCAGGATGACGTGCAGCCCGATGTCGGCGGCCTGCGGCAGCAGATCCAGCAGCGAATCCAGCGGTCCCCCCATGCCGGAGGCCAGCAGGTCGTAGTCGTCGACGAAGATGAACAGCTCCGGCCCCGACCACCAGTCGCGCCGCTGCAGCTGCTGCGGCGTGATGTCCGCGCCGGGCAGGCGTTCCCGCAGTTCCGCGGCGGCCTTGCCGATCAGCTCCTCCGCCGCCGAGGCGGAGAAGGCGAAACCGCGGCGGTACTCGTCGGGCACCGCGTCCAGCAGCACCCGGCGCGAATCGACCAGGATCAGCTCCGCCTCGCCGGGCGCGTACTGCTTCGGGATCGCGTCGGCGACCAGCCGCAGCACCGCGGTTTTCCCGCTGGCGGTGTCGCCGAGCACCGTCAGGTGCGGCTGCTGGGCGAAGTCGTGCCAGACGGGCTGCAGGTCGGCCTCGCCCCAGCCCAAGGCAACCCGGAGCCGTCCCTGCGGGGCGGGCAGGTCGCCGGCGGGCAGAACGGCAGGCAGCATCCGAACCTCGGCCGCGGCCGGGCCGTCCCAGTTGTCGGCGACCGCCTCGCTGAGCGATCGTGCGCCCTGGGCGAGATCGTCGACCCGGCGCCGGCCGTCGATGCGCGGGATCGCGCCGAGGAAGTGCAGCTTGTCCATGGTCAGCCCGCGGCCCGGGTTGCGGGGCACCCCGGCCGCCGCCCGCATGTCGATCACCGAGTCGATCGAGTCGCCCAGTCGCAGCTCCAGACGGGTACCGAGCTGGTCGCGCAGTCCGCTGTGGATGTCCGCCCACCGGTTGGTGGTCACCATGAGGTGCACGCCGTAGGTGAGGCCGCGGGAAGCCAGCTGCCGGATTGTGTGGTCGTGCTGTTCGAAGTCGCTGCGCAGCGTGCCCCAGTTGTCCACGACCAGGAAAACGTCGCCGAAGGGATCTTCGGTGATCTTGCCCTGGCGGCGCATCGACCGGTATTCGGCCATGTTTTCCACGCCGTGCCGGGAGAACAGCTTCTCCCGCTGGGCCAGCACGCCTTGCACCTCGGCCACGGTGCGGCTGACCCGCTCGGTGTCCATTCGCCCGGCGATGCCGCCGACGTGCGGCAGCTCGTTGAGGGTCTGCAGCGTTCCGCCACCGAAGTCCAGGCAGTAGAGCTGGACCTCCGACGGCGTGTGGGTGAGTGCCAGCCCGGCGATCAGCGTCCGCAGCAGCGTGCTCTTGCCGGACTGGGGCCCGCCCGCGATGCCGACGTGCCCGCCGACGCCCGAAAGATCCGCCACGTACAGGTCGCGGGCCTGCTCGAACGGTTTGTCGATCACGCCGACCGGCACGACCAGGTTGCCGCGGCCCCGCCAGCCGACCGAGGTCAGGCCGGAGTCGGGGTCGGGGACCAGCGGCGGGAGGAGCTCGTCCAATGTGGGCGGTTCGGTCAGCGGCGGCAGCCACACCTGGTGCGCGGGCGGTCCCTGGTCGCGCAGCCGGCTGACCGCGACCTGCAGCAAGGTCTCGGTGTTCTCCTCGGCCACCTCGGCGTCCTCGGCCACCGGCGTCGGCGGCTCCTCCTCGCGGGCCTCGGGCAGCCGCGCTGCCTCGAACGGCACCACCTGCCGGGAGATCTCGGCCTGGCGCTGCTCGGCGGTGCGCCGCTTGAACGGGGCGGAAACGTAGGCCGCCTTGAACCGCGACAGCGTGGCGACGTCCGAGCGCAGGTAGCCGTTGCCCGGTGCGCTGGGCAGCTGGTAGGCGTCGGGGACACCGATCACCGAGCGGCTTTCCATGGCCGAGAAGGTGCGCAGGCCGATGCGGTAGGACAGGTGGCTTTCCAGCTTGTGCATGCGGCCGTCGTCGATGCGCTGGCTGGCCAGCAGCAGGTGCACGCCGAGGGAGCGGCCGAGGCGGCCGATCATCACGAACAGCTCGGCGAAGTCCGGGTGGGATGCGAGCAGCTCGCTGAACTCGTCGACCACCAGGAACAGGCTCGGCAGCGGGGCCAGCGGAGCGCCTGCGGTGCGGGCCTTCTCGTAGTCCAGCAGCGAGCTGTAGTTCCCCGCGCTGCGCAGCAGTTCCTGCCTCCGCACCATTTCGCCCTGCAGAGCGTCCTGCATGCGTGTGACCAGCGGCGCCTCGTCGGCGAGGTTGGTGATCACCGCCGAGGTGTGCGGCAGGCCGTCCAGGCCTAGGAACGTCGCCCCGCCCTTGAAGTCCACCAGCACGAAGTTGAGGATCTCCGAGGAATGCGTGATCGCCAGCGCGACCACGAGGGTGCGCAGCAGCTCGCTCTTGCCGGAGCCGGTCGCACCGATCAGCAGGCCGTGCGGGCCCATGCCGCCCTGCGCGGATTCCTTGATGTCGAGCTCGATCTTGGTGCCGTTCTCGGCGATCCCGATCGGCACCCGCAGCCGGTCCGACGCCGACATGCGGGCCCAGACCTTCGCCGCGTCGAGCTGGTCCATCTCGCCGACTTCCAGCAGCGCGGCGAGGTCGAAATCGGTGACCATCGGCTCGACGATGTCGTTGGTGGCGCTGAGCCGGAACGGTGCCAGGGTGCGGGCGAGCGCTTCGGCCTTGCGGACCGACATGCCGTCCGGCCGGCCCAGCTCGGTGCGGACTTCGGCGCCCGAGCGGTTGAGCCGGATCATCTCCAGCCGGTCCCCGGCGATCTCCAGGCGGAGGGTGGTGCGCTGCGCGGGTCCCGCCATGTCCAGGTTGAGCACCGTGGCGTTGCGGTAGCC
This sequence comes from Saccharopolyspora shandongensis, assembly GCF_900106995.1. Lineage (GTDB taxonomy): Bacteria > Actinomycetota > Actinomycetes > Mycobacteriales > Pseudonocardiaceae > Saccharopolyspora > Saccharopolyspora shandongensis. The sequence continues at coordinate 91,880 of NZ_FNOK01000035.1, read as the reverse complement.
GGCGCCGGCCAGGCGGGACTCGGTGGGGGCTGCGACCCCGTCGAGGACGATCAGCACGAACGGTTCGTCCCTGGTCGGGCTCGCACCGGCCTCGAACCGGCCGCGATCGTTGAGCTCAGTGCCCAGCAGCGCCTCCAGCGCCGCGATCGAATCGGTGAGCATGCGAACCTGGCCGGCGCCGTCCTGCTCGCTGCCGTGCTGGGCGTGCGGCAGCCACTTCACCCAGTCCCATTCGGCCGCCCGGTCGGGGCTCGCGCACACCGCGACGCGCAGGTCGTCGGGGGAGTGGAAGGTCACCAGCTGGGCGATCATCGCGCGGGTCAGCTCGCGCGCGGCTTCGTCGTCGCCGCGCATCTGCACCTGCGCGAAACCGCGCAGGAACAACGCGGTCGGCAGATCGTCCACTGTGGTGTATGCGCGGATGAAGCGGCGAAGTGCGCGTGCCGACAGCGGTTCCAGGTCCTCCACGGGCTTGGACTGCACCGGGGTGATCTTCATGGCCAGCCGCTGCCCGGACCGCCCGATGCGGATCTCGGCGAAGTCGGGGTGCGAAACGCGGCGCTCCCACAGGCGTGCGCTCATCGCCACCGACCACAACCCCGCCGGGTCGGGATGCCGCCAGGCCAGTGCCTTGCGCTGCTCGGTGGCCACCGTGCGCACCTGTTTGCGGACCTGCCCGAGATAGCGCATGTAGTCGCGGCGTTCGCCGCGCAGCCGCCGCTTGCGCTCGCCGACGGACCGGCCGAGCTGCCCGAAACCCATGGCCAGCATGCTCACCGCCATGAGCGCGACCACGACGATGCCGATGCCGCCGCGGTCGCCCATGAACATCAGTATCATGGCGCCCGAGCCCAGCGCCATCGGCAGGTAGAGCAGCATTCCGCCGATGCCGCCGCTGACCTGCTCGGGTATGACGGGCGGCTCCTGCAGCGACAGTTCCCCACCGGGCATCTCCGGTGGCTTCTGCCGCGCCGGTCGCCGAAATGGCGTCACACTCAAAGCGATCAGTCCTTCCTCACCTACGCCCTCGTACTCCATACGGCTGCGGGATGGTGGTTGGGTCAGTCGAATCCGCGAAGAACGGTGAACCATCCGGGCGGCGCGGTCCGTGAAAGAATGGTTGAACGCTCCGGGCGGCGCGGTCCGTATTAGGGGTATGACGGGAACGACGGCTCAGCCTGCGCTCGCCGCGGGCGAGGTGTGTCGGTTGACGATCCAAGGACCGACGTCGCGAGTGGAATTGGCCGTTCCGGTGCACGTCCCGGTCGCCGATCTGCTGCCGACGTTCTTGGAGCACCTCGGTTCTGGACTGGGCACCGCCGGGCTGGAGCACGACGGATGGATCCTGCAGCGCCTCGGCGAGCCCGCGTTGCAGGAAGACCTCGGCACTGCCGCGCTCGGTCTCTACGACGGCGACATCCTCTACTTGCGGCCGCGCAACGATCAGCTCCCGCCGGCGGATTTCGACGACCTGGCCGACGGTGTCGCCACCGGGATCAGCAGCAACCGCCGGGACACCTGGCGGCCGGAGTCCACCAGGCGGCTGTTCACCTGGCTGCTGGGCACCGTGCTGGTTCTGGCGTTGCTGCTGACGCCGACGGTGGGCACCGGAAGCTGGGTTGCGACCACCGCCGGCTGCTCCGCCATCGTCCTGCTGGCCGGCGCCGTCCTGGCTTCCCGGGCACTGGGGGAGCGGACCATCGCGCTCGTGCTGCTCGCGGCGGCGGTGGCCTTCGCGGCAGAGGCCGGATGGGCGCTGCCCGCACTCGGCCGGTCGCTGTTCGAATCCCCGGGACTGCTCACAGCGCCGAGCCTCACGTCGGCGGGGGTGTGCACGGCGGCGGCGATCCTGGGCCGGTTCGCGGTGGGCGGCGGCTTCAGCGCCGGATACCTGGCCGCGGCCCTCGCCGCGGTGCTGGCCGCGGCGGTGGGGCTGCTGACGATGACCGGGGTGCTCACCGTCGGAGGCGCGGCGGCGATCGTGCTCGCCGTGACCCTGCTGCTCGGCACCCGGGTGCCGCGACTATCGGTCTGGCTGGCGGGATTGCAGGTGCCGCCGCTGCCCACCTCCGCCGAGCAGTTCCAGGAGGGCATCGACCCGGAGCCGGGGCGCGAGATCATGGCGCGCACCGCGCAGGCGGACCTGAACGTCACGGAGCTGTGCCGCGGTCTCGGCGTCGTGGTGATCGGCTGCCTGGGAGTGCTGGCGTGGACGCCCGGCTGGGCGTCACCGACGCTGGCCACGGTCGCGTCCTTCCTGCTGCTGCTGCATTCCCGTGAATTCCCCAGCGCCAGGCAGCGGGTCGCCGTGCTCGTGCCGGGGATCTTCGGGCTGGCGATGGTCGTCGCCGCGATGTGCCTGCTCGTCCCGCCGCTGTGGCGGATCGCCGTCATGAACGGCCTGATCGTGGTGGCCGGGCTGCTGCTGGTGGCGGCCCGGCGGATGCCCGGCCGGCTGCTGCTGCCGCACTGGGGCCGCGCCGGCGACTGGGCCCACATGACGCTGGCCATCCTCGTCGTGCCGCTCGTGCTGGCCGCGCTCGGCCTCTACGACGTGGTTCGGGCCGCGTGGTCGTCGTGATCCCGGACAGCCAGGAAAGAGGCCCCCGTGCATTCCCGGAGTGATCAGGTCCAGGCGCATTCCTTCATGACCGCGCGCGTGGTTTCCGCGTTGGTCAGCGCAGAACCGGACGCGCCCAGCCCGCCGCTGCGCAGGACGCCGCTGGGATTCGTGATCGGGCTGATGGTCGCGATCCTGGTAGTCGCGGGGTTCGCGGTGTACGGGATCCTCAAGCCGGGCGGCGCCACTGCGTGGACCCAGCCGGGCAAGCTGATCGTCGAGAACGAGACCGGCGGCCAGTACGTCCTGGCCGACGGAACCCTGCGCCCGGTGCAGAACTTCGCGTCCGCCAAGCTGTTGCTGGGCGAGAAGATGACGGTGGCCCGGACGCCGAGCTCGTCGCTGGCCGGGGTGCCGCGCGGCACCCCGGTCGGCATAGTTGGCGCACCGGATGCGCTGCCCGCGAACACGCCGGGCCGCGACCTCTCCTGGCTGACGTGCGCGACGTCGACGCGCGACGCATCCGGCGCGTCGCACCCTTCCCTGAAGGTGACCGTCGGCGGGGCCGCCGACGTGATCTCGGCCGACGAGGGCGAGGCCGTGCTGGTGCGTTCGGCCGACGGCGCCGAATACCTGGTGTGGCGGGGCACGCGGCTGCGGCTGGCCGCGCCCTGGGTCGCGCCCGTGCTCGGCTACGACGGCCTGAAGGCGTTGCCCGTCCGGGATTCCTGGATCAACACGATCCCCGCAGGCCCGGATCTGGCGCCGGTCCCGGTCGCGGGGCTGGGCTCGCCCGGCCCGGTGCTCGGCGGCCAGCCGACCAGGATCGGGCAGGTGTTCCAGGTGGACGTGGTGGGCCGCCCGTCTGCTTTCTACCTCCTCACCGGCTCCGGCCTGATGCAGGTCAACCAGACCGCCGCAGCCTTGGCGCTGGGCAATCCCGCCGCGGCGACCGGGGGGAAGGCGCGCGAGCTCGCCCCGGCGGCGATGGCCGCCGTCGCCGCGGTCGCGTCGCCCAACACCATGGCGCAACTGCCGGACGAGCCGCCGGCGCTGATGACGTTCGAGGACGGCCAGGGACCGTGCGCGCTGGCCGAGCCCGGCGCCGGAGATGTCCGGACGACGCTGGTGAAGGCCACAGTGGACAACGGCGTCGTCGTCGGCGGTCCAGGGCTGGTGCGCGATGAATTCACCGCCGACACCATCGAGGTCAAGCCCGGTGCGGGCATGCTCGCCCGCACGCTGCCCGCACCCGGAATGCCGGGCATGGGGCTCTACCTGGTGACCGATGCCGGTGCGAAGTTCCCGGTGCCGAACGAGAAAGCGGCGACCGCGCTCGGTTACCGGGTTTCCGACACCGTTGCGCTCCCGGCGGAGCTGCTCTCGCTGCTGCCGACCGGGCCGGTGCTATCGCCGGAGAACGCAGCAGGTGGTGGTGCCCCATCGGCACCATGATCCGCCGCCGACCAGCGGTCGGCATCCGAAGAGGCAGTCAACTCCCACACATGACGAGGAGAAACCGATGACGGTACCCGGCGGTCAGTACGGCCTGGACGAGGCTCAGCTGAGCCAGATCATCAACGCGACCATCAAGTCGCTGACGGACATGAAGACCGTGAACACCCAGGTGCAGGCGCAGGCCATGGCACTCGGCGACGCCAACCAGTCCGAATCCGGGCGGCTCCTGGTCGGCAAGTTCGACACCTGGGCGGCCGACTTCAACAAGATCCAGGCCCAGCTCGAGTCGCTCAACGGCAGCGTGCGCGATCTGCTCAAGGTGGGCCGTTCGGCCCAGGAGCAGGCGAACGAGGTGGTCAACGGCACCCAGATGTAGTCACGACCTCGAATCCCGACGATACGGAGGAACTCATGACCTCATTCAGCGTGAAACACGGCCCCTACGAGGAAGTCAACGCCAGGCTCAGCGGCGCGGTCTCGCAGATGGGCTCGATCCTCTCCGCCCTCAACGGCGTTCTCAAGAACATGGAGACGGCGACGCAGGGCAAGGCGCTCCCACTGTGGGAGCAGCGCCAGAAGACCTGGAACGCGGCCTACACGGACATGAACACCCGGCTGAGCAGCGGCCAGACCTCGTCGGTCTACGCCGCGAACGCGTTCCTGGAAGGCGACAACCAAGGCGCCCGCGTCATCGCCGGCGGCTGATCAGGACGGCTGCGGTGCGGTGCGGGGCTCGGCGACCGACGAACTCCGCGCCGCAACCGTCCGCCGGATCGGCGTTCCAGGAAAGGAAGATCATGGCCGATGAGACGACAGTAACCTTCGACAGCGGCGCCTACCGCCAGCTCAACGTCTTCGTGGACGGCAAGGACGTGGAGGTGCGCGAGAAGTTCCTGAAGGCGTCCAGCGGGATCAGGCTGGACCCGGAGCTGGGTAACCGGGTCAAGGTCGGCAATCCATCGTGGATCGCGGTCCAGAACTTCAACAACTCGCTCAAGGAGCTCGGCGCGTCCGGCGAGCAGATGAACCGGAACTTCGCCAAGGATTGGCACACCTTCAGCAAGGCGCTCGTCAAGGCGCAGCGGGTCTTCGAAGAAACCGACGACCTGGCCAGCTACGAGGCGTCGAAGTTCAACGCGGAGTTCCCGGAGTTCGGCACCGGAGGCAGCGGGAGCGGCACCCCTCCGGCCACCGCCTGAGCGACGACGACCAGTCCATGGGTGTTGCGGCGGGAACGAGGTTCCCGCCGCAACGTCCACTTCAACCACCGGCCGATCTGACGGCGCGACAGCCGAGGAAGCAGGAGGCGCCCCATGCCCGAAGACCAGAAGACGGATCTGTCGGGACCGACCAGCGAGTGGACCTTCCACCAGGCGCTGTTCGCCCTCACCGGGAAGGGCACCGACCTGCGGTCGAAGATTGCCAGCGTGCAGTGGTTCCAGATCGCCGGCGGCGGCAGCTCCGGCGGCAACACCACTCCGGACGACTCGGCGGGCGCGGGCGGGGAGGCCGCCAAGTCCAACGACGGCAAGGAGTTGAAGGAAAACGCCTCCAACCGCGCGGACCCGAACGTCGACCTGTACTACCAGGCGTTCGCCCGCATCTACTACCAGGTCAACGACAACGACGGCGCCAAGGCCGCCTGGGAGCAGAGCGTTCAGGAGGTCAAGGCCGTCGTCGACAACCTGCTCTCGCAGAAGAGCGGGCTGCTCGACCTGGGGACGCTGCTGGAAGCGGAGACCCTGATCCGGTCCTACGAACAGTGGCTGAGCGAGTCGGGGGAGGACTTCCGGTCCTGGGCGAACAAGCTCGATTCCACGGAATCCGGCTTCGGCGGGAAGGCCGCATCGGTCATCCAGCGGCGAATGGCCCAGAACGCCGACAGGCTGGAAGGCCTGCACGATCAGCTCACCCTGGACCGGGGAGTGGCGGTCTCCCAAGCGCTGAAGGAGCTCAGGGAGACGATCGTGCAGACCATCACGAGTCTCGTGAACGCCTACAACGCCTTCTGGAGCAAGTCGCTCTACCTGCCGAACAACATGATCGTCGACTACGAGAACAGGATCTACGAGTTCCTGACGAAGGACAAGGGCCTGGTCATCGGCGATCAGAGCACCTACAAGATGAACGGCAAGACCCCGGACGAGATGATCTCGTACATCACACAATCCCTGTCCGAGTTCACCGCCAATGTCAACAACGTGCCCATCCAGGGCGACCTGACCACCGCGGCGCCGTGGAACGCCATGAACAGGGCGATCTTCACCGCCGTGGACGCCGAGCTCAAAACGCTGGACCTGGCGGCCTCCACGGCGATGAAGACCCTGGAGGACAAGTTCAACTACACGAGGTCGGCGATCCAGAAGCTGGAGATGCCGGAGGCGACCCCGCCGCGCACCGACCCGACCCCGCCGACCGGAAACCCCGGTGGCAACGGCCCCGGTGGCGATTCCGGTGGTAACGGCCCCGGTGGCGACTCCGGCACCAACGACCCGTTCGGCAAGTCCGGTGGCAACGGCCCGGGTGGGGATTCCGGTACGAACAATCCGTTCGGGGATTCCGGTGGCGACGGCCCCAGTGGCGACTCCGGCACGAACAACCCGTTCGGCGATTCCGGTGGGAAGAACCCGTTCGGCGACTCGAACTCCTCCACCAACGGGCCCGGCGGCGGGGACGGCGGCGGCAAGTTCGGAGACGGCACCGGCGGTGCCAACGACGGGATCGCGCCCCCGCCGATCGTGCCCCCAGGCCTGCCGGGCGGGAACTCCGGCACCGGCGGCGGCAACAAGGACAAGGAAACGCCGCCGGAGTTCAGCTTGCCGGGCCACGACAAGACGCCTCTCCCGGCACTGGACGGCATCGGCACCGGCTCGGACGGGGCCAAAACCCCGGGCGGCACCGGCTTCGACCCGGGCATCGGCATCGGGTCCGGCGGATCCTCGGCCGCGGGTGGTACCGACTTCGATTCGATCACCAAACCCGAGGGATTCGCCCCCTCCGGCTTCGGTGACGGCAGCACCTCGCGCGGCGGTGGGTCCAGCCCCTTTGGCGGAAGCGGAACGGGTGGCCTCGGATTCGGACTCGGCGGTGGGACGCCGGGGGCGTTGCCGCCGGTGCCGCCGAACATGCTCCAGATGAACGGGCCCATGGGTGCCGGCTCCACCGGCATGGGCGGCATGCCGTTCATGCCCGGAATGATGGGCGGCATGGGCATGGGCGGCCAGGGCAACGGGGACCGCGAAAGGGAGCGCCAGACCTGGCTGTCCGAGGACGAAGACGTGTGGGGCACCGACACCGACGCCTGCCGGGACGTGATCGGCCGCCCCGACGAAGCCGACTACGAGCTCGACGAGCAGGTCGTCACCGGGCCCGTTCGGCCCCCGCGCCAGCCCGCTCGCACTCCCGCGGAACAGGAGCAGACCGCGCAGGAGGCAACCGCGTCCGGACAGGCGTGATCGGCAACATCCACTGAGGACGATCGGGAAGGAGCTCGCTGTGTCATCTCCGCTGTTCAACGAGATGGAAGCGGCAATGGCGGAACTTCGCGCCCAGCAGGCCAAGATCCGCGATGCCCAGGAGCAGACCCAGAAGGAAACCACCTCGGCCACCAGCAAGGACCGGATGATCACCGTCACGGTGGATCACCAGCAGCGGTTGACGGCCGTGAGGTTCGACGGCACCCGATACCGCAGCCTGGCGCCGGCCGAGCTGGCCAACCGCATCGTCGAACTCGTCCGGGAGGCCCAGGAGGACGCGGCCGGGAAAGCGCTGGCGATGTTCGCCCAGCTCGCGCCGACCGGGTTCGGTTCGGACATCGCCGATGTGATGGGCGGCGATTTCGACCTGGACCGCATGTTCGACGAAGCGGTGCGCCAGGCGAGCGAGATGGACGATCCCCTGCCCGATGCGCGGAAGGGCGGTGCGGGACATGGCTGAGGGAGACGATTTCGCCGCCGATGTCGAGGCGTTGCGAAAGGGGGGTGTCGACCTCTCGCGCCTCGCTGAACTCGCCCGGTCCATCCACTCCGATCTCAGCCTGGAGTGCGTGAACCTGGTGATCGGCGGTAGCGACGACATCAGCAAGGAGCTCAAGTCCAAGTACAAGCCCGGCGAGAAGGACGGGCTCGAATTCCTTCGCATGCTGGGCATGTCGCTCGATTCGGATGGTGAGGCCGTCGTCGACACCTCCGTGGTATTCGACAACGCCAACACCGATGCGACCGACGGGGTGAAGTCGCACGGCAGGAAGTAGTCGTTCATGGCGATCATGGTGCCCGAGGCGGTCGGGAACCTCTTCCTGGTCCTGACCGGCGAGAAGTGGCCGCAGATCAACGAGGACCAGCTGCTGGTCCTCGCGCAGGCGTGGCGGAACGCGTCCAGCCGGATGCGCAACGACCTCCGTCCGGAGGTCGTCCGCGCCGTCGCCAAGATCCGCAGCGAGTTCCGCGGGAAGGCCGCGATGCGGTTCGCCGACCGGATGGCACCACTGGTCGAGTCGCCCGGCTACCTCGACGACGTGATGGAGGGGTTCGAGGGCACGGCCGACTTCCTCCAGCAGATATCGGTCCAGACCGAGTACGTCAAGCTCGTCACGATCCTCTCGCTGATCGAGCTGCTCGTCGAGATGGCCTGGGCGATCGCCATGTCGGGGCCGACCTTCGGCGGCAGCATGGCCTGGCTCGCGGCCCGGTTCGCGATCGTCCGGTTCCTGCTGAAGCGGCTCTGGGGCCGGCTGCTCCTGCGAATCCTCCAGGCCCAGCTCTTCGGCATCGCCTTCCAGGTGGCGATCGACGCGGTGGCGCAGGGCATCCAGATGGCCAAGGGCAGCCGGCACCAGTGGGACACCAAGGCCACCGTGCAGGCGGTCGGTGTCGGCGCCATGGGCGGCTTGCTCTCGCTGCCCCTGTCCGCGCTGGGCGGACTGCTGGGCAACATGCTGAGCAAGGGCCTCGTCAAGGTGCTCGGCAACGACGTCGACAAGAAGATCCTCAAGGCCGCGGCGGAGGCGGCGGCGAAGAAGTACGCCGCCGAACTGCCGAAGCTCCCGCCGCTGGCGAAGCTGGCGGCCCAGATCACCGACCACATGGAGACCCACGTCGGCCGCGACCTCGGCGCGCACGGCATGGGCAACCTCGCCGGCATGTCGCTGAAGGGCATGTGGGCGCACAAGTTCGGCAAGGGGCTCGCCGAAGTCATCGAGGAAGGTCTGCACGAGTTCCTCACCGAGGGCACCTACAGCGCGGCGATCGGCCAGGGCTTCCAGGCCAACGGGTTCTCGTTCACCGCGGGCCTGAGCGCCGGGCTGGCCTCGAACCTGGGGAGCGTCATCGGCGCCGGGATCCACGGGAACCTCAAGCCGCCGCAGGGCGAAAACCCCTTCCTGGCCGAGAAGAACGGACCGACCGGAGGCGGGAAGCCCGGAGGGCCGGGGAGCGACGCGTCGTCGATCGGGTCGGGATCCGGCGCCGGCGGGAGCACGACGACCGGCAACGGCGGGAGCACCCCGCCCAGCAACGGCGATGCGCCGGGAACCGGGCCGGGATCGAACCCGTCGGTATCCACGCCCGAGTCGTCGGTCCCGGCGGGTGGAAACAACGGGAACACGAACCTCGGCAACACCGATCCCGCTACTGGACAACAGGTTTCGGCCTCAGCCGGGGGGAACTCGGCGTCGTCGCAGCAGGGACCCGCCGGTGCGCAGGGCGGGAACGACAACGCCTCCCAAGCCTCGGCTTCGACGAACTCCGGCTCGACGAACACGAACGCGTCGACCTCGGCGAGCAACTCGCAGGCCGGACCGTCCGGTGCGAATGCGAACCAGGCCACCACCGGTTTCGAGTCGCAGTCCGACATCGCCGGGCAGTCGCAAACCCAGTCGCAAAGCCCGTCGCAGGACCACGGCGCCGGTGACACGTCGACGACCACCCTGTCGCCGACCGGACAAGACCAGAGATCTGGTTCCGCGACTCACTCGGAGTCCACTGCGGACGATCAATCTTCGGTCAATGGTGTTTCGGCACAGCAACTTCCGGTCGGCTCCCAGGCCGGTGCTGTTTCGCAGCAGCCAGGAGCGACCGGAACCGGCCCGCAATCCGGCGGCACGACGTCCACTCCGGCCGCGGGCAACACGAACGCGGGTTCCAACACGTCGTCGACCACGTCGTCCGCCACGGCTGCGCAGTCCTCGACGGCGTCCGCGCAGAGCGGCCAGGCGAAGCCGCAGGACGCGACTACCTCCTCGACGGCGACCGGAAAGACGGGTTCGGCCCGGCCTGCGGACGTCCAGGTGACTGCGACGACGAAGACCCCCTCTGCCCCGGTGCCGCAGACGACCCAGGCCCCGGAGAAGGCCGAGGCGGTAGCCCACGCCGGCTCGCCCGTGGCGAAGCCCAAGACGAACCAGGAAAGTCCGCAGAACGAGAAGGCCGAATCCCAACTGCCGGTGGACGAGCTACCCGATACGGCGGAGTCGGCAGACGCGCTCGATCTGGTGTTGGACGAGGTCGAGCGGGAGACGCAGTCGCCCGACCGAGAGAGCATTGCCGATTCGGGCTACGAGTCAGGGCCGGAAGACCGAAGCGGTCGTGACACCTCTGCCGACGCGTCCTTGATCCCCGGGTATGAAGATTCCCGTGCGCTCCTGCGGAAGAAGGCCGCCAAAGCTCGCAACAGCCTTGCCAAGCTCGGCGAGGACGAACACCGCGAGGTCACCGCCAAGGCTCGGTCGATCACCAACGGCGAGAGCAACTGGCCGACCTACATCGGCGAGCCCACCGTCGAACAAGCCGCGCACTTGGAACTGCTCAACGACATCGCCACCCTCGTCGCCCAGAGCCTGCGCAGCAATGGCGACGAAGGTGCCGCGCGCGAACTCGCGCACGATCTCGCGGATCAACACGGTGTCCGGCGGACTCGCGGCCTGCTCGGCGGGACACCGTCCGATCTCGAGGTGGCCGACGAGCGGCAGGCCGTGGCCGGTCCGTCGAACTGGGCTGGTTCGTACGACTCGGCCGCGTGGCCGGGGGAGTTCGAGTTCGCCGCGAACCGGGCGTCGATCGCGCGGCAGCTGGGGGTATCCGCTGGACGGCTTACCAGGCTGGCCGCGGAACCGGAAGTTCAACAGGCGGTTCGGGAGAGGGCGGCCGCGGGCCTGGACCGCAGGGACGCGTGGACGGATGTGCTTCGTTCCAGGCTGGTCGACTCCACCATGTCGGACAGGGGCATTCCGGAGAACCTCACCGGCCCCGACCGCTCTCTCACCGGCCTCGCCAGTTGGGTCATGGACCCCGGTTCGTCTGTCCCGGGGCTGGCGGAGGACGTGGACGCTCCGCACGAGGATCCTCAGCCTTCTGACGACGCACCGATGCATGCCGAGGCACCGTCGCAGTCGTCCCCAGAGCCGAGCGGTGAACCTGTTATCGGGGATGAGACAACGGTTGCGCCGAGTGATGCGGTGGCGGAGACGCCCGAGCAGACTGTGATCGAGGTCGATGCCCAGAAGCTCGAGCTGCTTCGTCGGATTCCGGGCTTTGACGAAGCGACGCTGGCCGCGTTGGTGCAGGAGTTCGTGCCGAATGGCCGGTTCGGCGCCGATGACCTCGCGGATCTGAACCTGTTCACCCGCGATCTGGGGCGGTATCTCAAGCAGGCGGGTATCGAGGACGTCGCGCGGCTTCGGGACGTCGACGCCGAGGCGCGGTCGAACCTCGGTGACGTGCTGGATTCGGCGATCGGCTGGATGAGAGGTTGGCAGGATCCCGAAGAGGCCGCAAGGCGGGTCGTCGAGGGCTTCACGACGACTGCTGAGGACGGCGACTTCTTCCGGAGTCTTTGGACCGACAGCCAGCTCGGAGCCATGGGTTTTGCGGCGATGCCGTTCTTGGCCGAGCACAACCTGATCGACTACATGCTCGATGGTGGCGCGTCCACCATGGAAATTCTGGCGGCGTACCAAGCCGCCTCACGTGCTCTGGGTGAGGAGGTCTTCCGCAACATCCACCCGCCGTTCCCGCATCGCCAGGCCGCGACGATGTTGGTCGAAGCCTTGGCCAACAACGGCTTGCGCCGGCTCCCGAGGGCGCCGGAGAGCGTGACGGTCGTCCGCGCGGCCAATTCGATGGACTGGTTGGTCTTCGCGAGGCGCGGCAAGGAGATGCGTCTGCCTGAAGCGGTCTTCGCGTCGCCGAACGATGCCGCCGGCACGGTGGAGTTCCGGCCTGCGGCCGTCTCGGGGTTGAGCTCGGCCAGGCTCCTGCCGGACGGCGGGATCGGTTTCCCCGCAGGCACCCGGTTCCGGGTTATTTCGAAAAACGACGACGGAGCCGTGCTCGAGGAAGTCCCTACCGAGAGCGCGGCGAACGTTCCGGAAACGTCGCAGCACCCGCCAGACCAGGACCATGCCCAACAGCCGGACGGCACAACGAGCCCGGTGGTGCAATCCGAAGAAGACCCGTTCGCCCTGCCCGACACCGTGTTCAACGACGGCACGGAGGTGCACGTCGACGAGACCACGTTCGCCCCTCGGTATGGAGCACCGATCTTCCGCCGCGGCGTGCCGATCGGCTACTTCTTGCGTGCTGCCACGGGAAACCAGGTACTGCTCGTCGACCGGCTGGGTGCGGCCCACCTCGGCACCTGGCGCGGCGAGATCGACGGGCGTGCGATGCTCGTCTTCCAGCACTGGGGCGAGAACGGGAACTACTACTTCCGGCGCCTGGAGTACGAAATGGCGACCGGCGAGGTCGATCTGACCCACGGCAACGTCCAGGCCTTCGATCCGGGCACTCGTGATCCGGCAAGCGGATTTCCCGGCTCCGTCCGGTCGGCGATCACACTGGACGAGGACCGTCCCCGGCGTGTTGGCAACGTCCACCTGTCCTATGCGACCTGGGAGCGATGGAACCCGCCGGGCCTGCAGAACGGGCAGATCGTGCAGCACAGCTCGGACGGACGGTGGCTCCGCACCGCTAGTTCGGACGGCACGGTCGAGATCGTCGCTCTCGGTGTCCGGGAAGACATCAACGTCAAGGCGAAGGTATTCGGCGACGAGTACTTCTGGTCTGGACCGGACAGCCTGGTCCGGACGCGGATCGGGGAAATGCACCCGATCGATCCTGGTATCACCGGATTCTCGGAGTATCCGTGGCTGGGCAACCAGCCGCCGACCGCGGTAGTCCCTGCCCCTGTCGCGAACATCGTGCCGCGGCCACTGGTGATCGACGAACCGATGTTCGTCTACCGCGTCGACAAGCGGTCGCCCGACCAGGTCCTCAGCGACAAGCGGGGCACCGACGGTGGCGATGTGGACTGGCGGCCGGGCCTTCCCCCGCGAAACCCGGGGAACCAGGCGGAGGACGGTCACAACGTCTCGCTGGTGGAGTACGTGGAGAAGAACACGGACTCGATGTTCGTGAGCACGACGCGCAGTCCGTACTTTCGCAAGCAGGGCGGGGCGCCGTGGCAGTACTGGATGTTCGCGCCGGGTGGGATCTCGGTGAACCACACGCTCGGTCCCGCGACGACGATGCACCGCGAACGGGAGATCGCCTTCGCCGGTGGTATCGGAGAACAGTTCATCATCGGTGTCAGGTACGTAGGAGACGCCGAGATCACCGCGGGCGGTGTGACTTACCAGCCGGGCGATTTCGTGTTGAACTCGAACGCTTTCGCCGGGCTGCCGGACTACCCGCCGAAGGCGGCCTCGGAGCTGATCGCGGCGGAAGTCCAGAGCTACATCCAGCAGCGCACGTTGGACGGGGAGACCAGCGTCGTCGACCAGGCACGGCTGGCGTCGTTCAACGAACCGATCGAGCGTGCGCTGAGAAGCGGAAGCACAACGGAATTCAACCTGGTGCTGGCGCAGCTGCGGGCCGCGATCGCTGGTAACGACAGCGCCGCCGCCGATCCGTCAATGCGGCCCGACTCGGGCGAGACCGACGACGACGCGTGGCCGAGCTCGCAGCAGGGCACACCAGATGAGACCGGAACCCAGTCGCCTGTCCCAAGCACGGACGAGCAGGCGCAGTCCGACGACGACACGAGCTCCGAGTCCGACGATGAGTCTGATTTTCTTCGGGGCACGGACGAGCACGGTGGCGTTGTCTTCTTCAAGCCGAGTTTCGTCCAGGTGCGGACGCTGACCGATAGCAACAACGAGGCGGTTGGTGTCACCTTCTTCTCCGACGCGGACCAGGTCGAGAACATTCAGACCTGGGCTGAGGTCGGTGGCGGGACCCTTGAGAGCGACCACTTCTTCACCTATCCCCTGTCCTTCGACAACTTCCGCAATCAGCTGAGTGCGCTGCAGCAGCTTGAGGATCTCGCGGGGTTCGAGATCTCGGTTCCTTGGGAAGGTCTTCCCGAAACCCCGTTCATCGTGAATGCGCACGCCGATCCTGGGTCCATGGCTGTCACGTTGTTCGACGGCAGGCAAGTGTCGGTCGACGGTGCGACCTTCGCGGAGATCCTCGTGAGGTCGGCAGCCTTCGCCCTGGCGTACCCGACGTCGGGACCCGGCTCCTACCTGCTGGTGGCGTGCGATTCCGGTCAGCTAGCGGAGCGGGGCGGTGGTGCTTACGACTTCCAGCAGGCCCTCGTGAGGCTCGGGCGCGGTGGCGTCGTGTTCGCCGCCACCCAGGTGGTCGGCACGGATGTCGTCATTGAACCCCAGAGAGCCGCCCACCTGCCGCCCCGTCCGTACACGGTGGTCCCGAACCGGGGATGGTGGAACGCATTCGGCGCCCAGGAAACGTCGGCTACCGGAGATACCGATGCGGGAAACGATGATCCGTCCGAGAGACCGCCTGATGAGAGCGGGCACGCCGAAGACTCGGATGTGCAAGGGAATGACACAAGCGATCAGGGAAGCCACAGCGGTCGCGACACACTCGCTGCTGAATCTGCCGACGAGACGTCATCGAGCGCGCAGCAGGCCGCAGAGGACCCGGCGGACGAATCCGGCCTCGACTCCGATGGCTTCACGGGCACGGACCGGGCTGGTCGGCAGATCTCGTTCACGGCGGGGCAGGTTCAGGCGCGGACGCTGACCAACAGCGACGACGAGGTGGTCGGCGTCATCTTCCGGACCGGTGAGGACGCCGACGACGGGCAGGCTTGGGCCGAGGCGGGTGGCGGCACCGTCGGGGTCGATCACCTCTACCGGTATCCGGAGTCCCTCGACGACTTCATCGATGACCTCTTCGAGCAGGATCTGGATTCTCTTGCGAAGTACGAGGATTCGGTTCCTTGGGCGCGCATTCCCAAGTCTCCGTTCGTCGTCAGCGCGCATGCCGATCCGAGGTCCATGCTCGTGACGCTTCTCGACGGCAGGGAGGTGTCGGTCGACGGTGCGACCTTCGCGGGGATCCTTCTGCGGACAGCGCCTTTCGTCCAGGCGCACCCGACATCGGGCCCCGGTTCCTACCTGTTGGTCGCCTGCGCCGCCGGCCTGATCGCTGGGCCGGGCGGTGCAGCTTTCGACTTCCAGCAGGCCCTCTCGAACCTTGGGCGCGACGGCGGCGTGTTCGCAGCTACCGAGGTCATCGGTACGGGCGTCGACCCTAGAGATGAGAGCCAACCGCCCAAGTCCTTCACGGTGCTCCCGTACGGGGCACGGTGGAACGAATTCGGAGCCTCCGAGTCGCCGGTTGTGGAGGAAGCAGGGGACCTGCATCCCGCAGGTCCGGACTCGCAGGAGCATGACGCGAACGACCGGTCGAGCAACGAGTCGGATGACGAGTCCGGCCGTGATACGGCTACCGGGCTGGAAGCCGACGTTGCTGCGGAGACGTCGGCGATCCCCGGGTACGAACGGTCCCGAGCGGATTTGGCGCACGAGGTCGACTCCGCCCGCAAGCGGCTCGGCAAGGTGGCCGAGGGCAAGTTCGACGGGCTCACCACCCGGGCTCAGCAGATCACCGTCGGTGCGACCGGCTGGCCGCTCTACATCGGCGAGCCCACTCCTGCGCAAGCCGCGCGAATGGCGTTGATCAACGATATCGTCGCTCTGGTCACCGACAGCCTGCACACGAGTGGCGAGGACGCTGCCACCAACCGAGCCCGCGCTCTTGCCGCGGAGCATGGTCTCCAGGGCCACCACGGTCTTCCCGGCGGGACGAAGCCCGACACCGAGGTGTTGGAGCTGGCACCCGTGGGATCGAGCAGTGCGGCAGCAGTCGTGGTCGAGACGTCGGTCGTGGTGGACGATGAGGCATCGCACAAGATCGAGCTGGAGGCCATCGACCACCGCGTCGACGCGCCGTTGCCCGCCGAACTCGTGCGCGACGGCGTGGTTTCGCAGCAGTCGAGGTTGTTGCCCAGCGCAGGTGTGTGGTCGCCCGCCGAGGCCGGCGACCAGCTGGTCGGCAGCATCCTGGCGGACCTGGGCCTGACATCCGATCAGCAGACCGAGCTGCGGGCGCAGTTGGTCGGCTACGCGCGTGCCCGGGGCGAGGCCGGGCTGTTGCAGACCCTGTCCAACGGCAGGACGTTCCAGGTCACGACCGCTGACGGGCCCAAGAGCCTGTTCCTGCGGTTCGACCGGACCGAGGTCACGCCGGTGGAACTCGACCAGGCAACTCTGCAGAACACGCCGGTTCAGCGCAGCAAGCAGGAGACCGCGCCACGGCAGCACTCCAGCAGCGGTCTCTCTCGTTCTGGCGGTTTCACGGCCATCGCCGGTTTCTTCCACGTGGCGGCGAGCGCGCCCCTGCTCCACCTGCGGGTCCTTCCGTTCGTCAGCGCGAGCGGCAGCCGGTCCAGCACGTCGGCGGACAAGCGCTGGGCGGTGCGGGAGCACACCGCCAAGCTGGGGGCGCGCGACAAGGTCTTCGACGTGAAGTTCCAGGTGCGTTGGCAGCTGGGGGACCAGTCGGGGAGTGCCCGTTTCGCTCCGGCGGTCCGGCTCGCCTATCCCGCCACGATGTTGGCGCAGACCGGGGCCGTCCCGGACCTGCCGCTGCCCCAAGCCGTGTCCACATCGGACGAATCAGGTGCCGAGGCCACCGAGCGGCAACTGCCGTCGCTGCCGCACGAGGTGCAGCAGCTGATCGCCAACGTCGAGACCTACACCAATGTCGGCGGTTTGCAGCGCAACATCCTGGACGGCCTGCCGGAATGGGTGCGCAAGCACGCCGGGCTGAGCCGTGACATCTCCTCCAGCGTCGACGCGGCGCTGCTGGAGGAGGAGACCGCCGAGGGCCTGGTGAACGGCGTTGGCATCACTCACCGAGCGGTGAATCCGAAACTGCTGTCCCGGCCTGGCCGAGGTTGGTCCAACGTGCCCGAGGTCAGCGTGCTCGTCGAGTCGAAGCTGAAGGGCTTCGAGCGCGTCGGCGATATTCGCGAGGATGTAGGCACCGGCGAGATCTGGCGGACGACGAAGAGCGGTCGGCTCGCCAAGAACGTGAGCTCCGGCGTCGAAGGCGGGCTGCGGGCGCGTTGGCTTCCGAAGGTCGGAACCGGGAGCGTGGACGGGAACCAGGGAATTCCCGTGCGCCTCGGCCCGGAGGGGCAGATCTCGGCCAAGTCCAAGCGCCAGGAGGGCTACGAGGAAAGCGCCGGTGGCAGCAAGAAGGACAAGTCGATCGAGCACGAAGGCGCCCAGCGGTACCGGCTCGACGTGTCGCTCGCCGCTGAGATCACCGCGCGCCAGGGCGGACGGAAGCAACCCGAAGCGGTGCACGTGGAGCCGAGCGACGGCGCCGTGTACGTATGGGTCCGCCGGAGCGACATGGCCGCCTTCGAAGCCGCGCTGAAGCACGCGCTGGATGCGGAGAGCCCACCGCTGGTTCCCTTCCGCCCGCGCGAGGGCAGCCTGGACACCGACGTGCGGGAGCAGGTGAAGGCCGTTCTCGACGGCGACGGCATGTTCACCTCCCTGGACCGGATGCGCGGCGAGATCGAGCTTCGCGACACCGCCAGGCAGCACATCCGCGAGCGGCTGACCGCCGCCGGAGTCGATTTGTCCGAGGTGGACTGGGCCGGCGTGGACAAGCAGCTCGGCGGCTTGGCCCCGCACAGGCTGCTGAACCGCCTCGACGCGATCTCGGGCCGCGACCCCCGGCCGTACCGGTTCGTGGTCGGGGCCGGTGGCCGGACGTTCACCTTCGCGATCGAGGCCGAACTCGGCGACGTGACGGCTCGCGACCAGTTGGCCAACGACGTGAGCTTCAGCGCGACCCGGTCGCGCAGCACCGGCTGGCAGACCCGCCTCAGCGGCGCCTTCGGCCGGGGTGCGCGGGCGAGTTTCTGGGCCCGCACGACCGCCCGGGCCACCGGTTACGGCGCGAGCACCTATCTCGGCGGGGTCGTCGGCGTGGGTGGCCGGCGCGAGGACAGCGCCTCCGACGGGTCTGGGGGGAACGCCGACTCCGCGACGCGGTTGAAGTACTCCGGCAAGGCGGATCTGGTCTCCCGAGCGGTCGATTTCCGGTTGAGCGTCACCGAGACCGCGCCGAAGTCCTGGAGCGATGCCCTGCCCGATGCGCTGCTGCGTCGGCTGCGGGAGGGCCAGCCACGACCTGCCGAATTCACGGTTCAGGCCGAGGTCCAGTACCGGGTCGCGCGATTCCTGCTCGACGGAGCGGGGCCCGGGCAGTGGCGGCCCGCGGAGCCGGTCCAGGTCGACGGACGCGCGTTCGACGAGGACGCCTCGGTGGACATGCGGGATGCGGCGGTCGTGTCGGTCGCGGATGTTTTCGAGGAGGTCAACAAGGCGTTCCGGGAAGTACAGGTCTCGGCTGCTCGCTCGGCCAAGGACGGGCGGTACGAGCGGGCGCGGCTGCGGGCGGTCAACGCGTTCGACAGCGCGATCGACACGGTGAGCAGCCTTCCCGGCAAGATCGGCAATCGCAGCCTGCCCGAGCAGGACGGCGTCCCGGCCGGCGAAGGCGGGCAGGCGCCGGGTCGGCGCGACCACGGACCGAAGTTCGTCATGGATCTGGACCCGGAGTGGTGGCAGACCCGCCTGGCCGGGATGTTCCACGGCACCCAGGTCCTGGACCGAGGCGGCCGCAAGGGCACCCTGTTCGACCGGATGCAGCGCGGCGGCATCGAGATGCGGGTGCACAACGAGCGCCGGGTGAGCACGGTGGAGGGCCGTGCGGAGTGGGAGAACACCACCACGTCCGGCGCCTCGGTATCGCATGGTCTTGGCAAGGGCGTCTCGGGCGAGGCGACGGCGCAGTTCCTCTACGGCGTCGGCGACGCGTCGCTCGGTGTCGGTGCGCAGTCATCGTCTGGGCACGACGACTCCCTCACCGCATCGACGAAGGTGAGCACCTCCCGGAAGACGAACCTGGCGCTGTACACCGGGGATCTGGTGGTGTGGGTCCGGGCTGACGCGTGGCAGCAGTTCCTGGGGCAGCCGAACCGGAAGTGGGCTGCGATCAGCCCGTACCCGAACGGCGCCAGCAGCGAGTTCGTCGAGCTGGTCATCCGCGATGGCGTGCGGTACGTCCGCCCGGACACGGGTCCCGCCGGGACGCGGGACAGCTCCGGCCCACCGGTGTCCAGCGAGCGACTCCCCGACGACCTGCCGCTGGTGACCGACCTGGGGCAAGGGCTGGACAAGAACGTCGCGGTGACCGGCTTCACCGTCGACCAGCAGCGCACCCCCGGCTCGCAGCGGCTGTCCGACCGGGCCATCCAGGCGCTCGCGCACGCCGCTCCGGAGCTGTTCCCCGGCTGGGATCCCCGATCCGGCGAGCCCGCACCGCTGTTCGACGCCACCCGGATGTTGCGCCAGCTCGACAGCGAGGCGAACCTCCGCCAGGTGCTCAACGGCGGATGGCGCCGAAACCTGTTCCGCGCTCAGTGGTTCGGCACGAACTACTACACCTTCACCGTCCGGGCCAAGCAGGCCCCGGGGCCGGTCGAACGCCTCCACCAGCAGGACGGTGGCCCGACCTCCGGGTATGTGGAGGTGACCGGCTCACGCGGCGTCGGCCAGAACAGCTCCCGCAGCGCGGGCGTGGCATTCGGCTTCGGCACGACGCCGGAGGTGCCCGGTTCGGGCACCCGGCTGCCGGACGACATGGCGCAGATACCGGGCGGATGGGGGGCGAGGTCCACCGAAGGCGGCATCTCGCAGTCCAACGAGACCAGCGACTACCGGCAAGACCGCACCGAGATCGGCCAACAGGCGTCGGTGCGTGCACCCGTGGAGCTGGAGTTCGTGGTGCACAAGCACAAGGTGCCGCCGTTGCTGCTGTCCACGATCACCGAGGGCGGGTTCGGGCCGTCCGCCTACCTGTACCCAGGCCGGCGCGAGATCACCATTCCGCCGGAGCTCAAGACCGTGCGCGGCACGGTCGATATGACCACGCCGGAGCACCTGCTCGAGCAGCACCTCGAGAACACCGGTCTGGGCCCCCAGCGCGAGATCACCGAAGCTGCGCGCACCGCCCAGTCGTTCCAGCTCGCCAAGGCGCGCCGCGACGAGCCGCTGGTCACCGGCGTTGTGGAGGCCATCGCAGCGGCCCGGAGCAATCCCGGCCTGGTGCGCCGCTGGTTCGGGCCCGGCACGCCCAACCGGGCGAAGCTAGAGGAGCTGTTCTCGCCGGAAATGCTGGTGGCCAACCTGGGCGGCGGTCGGCACCTGCTCGGCGAGGACGGCTACACCACTGAGTTCCAGATCCAGGACCGCTTCCTGTCGACCGACTACAAGGTGCAGATCCGTCCCCGGCTGGCCGATCCGCGTTTCCAGCACGAGTGGACCGCGAGCGGACATCGGGAAGCGCACGGCCAGAACCGTTCCGAGAGCAATGCGGAGGTCCACGACCGCAGCGGCAACATGGGCATGGGCTTCGGGGTCCTCAGCGGCAATGCCTCCGCCTACGGAAGCAACGAGGCCGGGATGGGGCATGGCGACTCCATGTCCGGGGGCATGTCCAACACCACGCAGCGGGAGCACTACACCGAGACCGGGGAAGTGACGTGGCGCCGCTACAGCGCGACCACGAAGTTCGACGTGGTGATCAGCTCCAAGCGGCGCTTCTCCTCCGAATGGTCGGAACACCGGCTGGTCGGCGAGAACGCGCTGACCGGATTGAGGGTGGAATTCGACGTCAAGCAGGAGGAGGCGGCGCCCTTCGACGCTGCCGCCTTGGCGGTTGTCTTCGAGTTTGAAGAGACTGTCGTGCCGGACGTTGCGGAAATTGTCTTCGAGGACGTGCCCGAGGTCGAAGAGATGGTTGTGCGGGACGTTCCCGAAGCTGTCTTGGAGCAGCCTGTTTTCGAGTTTGAAGAGATGGTTGTGCGGGACGTTCCTGAAACTGTCTTGGAGCAGCCTGTCTTCGAGTTTGAAGAGACCGTCGTGCCGGACGTTCCGGAAGCTGTCTTGGAGGACGTGCCCGAGGTCGAAGAGACGGTCATGCGGGACGATCCTGAAACTGTCTTGGAGCCTGTGTACGAGGTCGACGAGACAGTTCTACGTGAAGACCCGCAGCCGGCGGAACTGCTGCGGGACGGGGTGATCTCGCAGCATTCGCGCCTGCTGCCGAGCGAAGGCGTCTGGTCGGGAACCCGCGACGATCACGGGGTCGAGCACGACCTGATCGAGAACCTCGTCCGCAACTTGCCCTTGGACCAGGCGCAGCAGCAGGAGTTGCGGGAGCAGCTGACCGCGTATGGACGGCTGCGCGGCGAGGCGGGTCTGCTGCAGGCGCTCTCCGGTGGCAGGACGTTCCGCATCACGACGCCTGACGGGCCCAAGGATGCCGTGCTGCGGATGGAGCAGACGGGTGTCCAGCTGGTGCAGATGAGCACCGAAGAGCTGCAGAGGCTCGCCACTGGAAGCACGAAACTGGAGACGAGTCCGAGGGAGCTGTCCAGCCGGACGCTCACCCGCAAGGCCAACGTCGCCGCTGTCTCCGGCTTCCTCGGCGACCTGATCAAGGACGTCGCGGGCATCGCGCTCAACCTGCGGGCGCTGCTCTACATCGGTGTGGGCGATGGCCGTTCCACCACGATGAGCGGCAAGCGCTGGGTGGTGCGGGAGCGCACTGCGAAGCTCGGCTCGCAGAACCAGGTGTTCGACGTGAACTTCCAGTTGAACTGGAAGTTGGGCGAGGACTCGCAGACCGTCGCATTCGACCCGACGGTGCGGCTGGCGTACCCGAAATCGCTGCTCGAAACGCCGAAAGCCGAAAGAGCCGAGCGCTTCGAGTCCCCCAACCCGGTCGCGATGCCGATCGAGGCCCAGCAGCTGATCGCGAACGTGGACACCTACGCCAACGTCGGCGACCTGCAGCACCAGATCATGACCAGCCTGCCGGACTGGGTGCGGCAGGACTCCACGCTGAACGGCAACCTCTCGACCAGCATCGATGCCACCGCACTGGTCGAGGAGACCGCTGAAGGCCTGGTGCACGGCATCGGCATCACCAAGCGGACAGTCTTCCCGGACGCCCTGACCCGACCCGGTGCGGACTGGTCGAAGCACCCCGAAGTCAAGGTGAGGATCAAGCCGCTGCTGAAGGGCTTCGAACGGGTCGGCAGCGGAATCGTCGACATCGCGACCGGTGAGATCTGGCGCGCCTCCAACGAAGACCAACTGGTCAAGAGCACGGTTTCCGGCAACGACTTCGGGGTCCGGCTGAGGCTGCTCGCCGACCCGCCGAAGTCGGAAGCGGACGGGAACCAGCCGTCGCTGCAGGCCGGTCCGCTGGTGCAGACCGGGATCGCCGCCACGCGCGAGGACTCCTACGCGATCCGGTCGGGCGCCACGACCAAGGACAAGTCGGTCGAGCGGGAGGGCGCGCGGCGGTACCGGCTCGATCTGTCCTTCGGCGCGGAGTACCGCGCGCGTCCTGGCGCACGGGGGATGTCGGATCCGGTGGCGGTGACGCCCAGCGATGGGGCCGCGTATGTCTGGGTCCGGGAGGCGGATGCCGAGGAGTTCGAGGCGGTGCTGAAGCACGCCTTGGACCCGGAGAACCAGCCGCGGGCCGGGCTGAGCGGGCCACGCGGACGCGCAGTGAGCGGTGCGGAGCGGAGGAGGGCGCAGGCCGTCCTCGACGGTGATGGCACGTTCACGTCGCTGGTCAGGTTGCGCGGGGCCGCTCAGCTCCTCGTGGAGGCCGGCCGGCACATCCGCAAGCGCCTCGCGAGCGCCGGCATCGACGAGTCCACAGTGGATTGGGCGGAGGTGGACCGGCAGCTCGGTGCCGGACTCGGCCCGCACGCGCTGGAGAACCGGTTCGATGTGATCAAGGGCCGGGCGGCCCAGCCGCACCGCGTCGAGGTCAGGGCCGGCGGCCGCACGTTCGCCTTCGAGGTCAGCGGCGCCCTGGGCGAGGTGACGCACCGCCAGGGCCTGGACAAGGACGCGAGCTTCCACGCGACGCGGCTGCGCAACACGGGGCGGCGGGCCGGCTTGAAGGGCGCGTTCGGCTGGAACGCGCAGGTGGCCGTCGGGCTGCGCAGGAAGGTCCGGGAGGATGGGTACGGCGCGAAGGTCTACGTCGGAGGCGTCGTAGGCGGAGGCGCCCGGGGCGACCGGTCGGTCTCCAGCGGATTCGGGGTGTCGGCCGCCACCGGGTCCCGGCTGAAGTACTCCGGGAAGGCGGATCTGGTCTCCCGCGCGTTCGAGCTGGAGATGAAGGTCACCGAGACCCGCGACCGGAGCCTCAGGCGCGGCTTGTCGCGCTCGGTGGGCGGATTCGGGCCGACGCGGATCGTGTTCCCGGCCCACGTCGAGTACCGCGTTGCGCGATTCTTGCTCGACGAGACCGGAGACAACGGCTGGAACCCGGGGCCGCCGCAGCGGCAGGACGTGCACGAGTTCGACGAGGCCCGCCGTGTCGACATGCGGGACTCTGTGGTCGTGTCGGTGGCCGACGGCTACCAGGTGGTCAACGAAGCGTTCCGCGATGTGCAGACCTCGGCCGTGCTGGCGGCCAAGGACGGCAGGTACGAACGCGGCCGGGTGCGGGTGGTCGACGCGTTCGACGCGGTGACGCACGCCGTCGTCGGCGGTTTCGACAAGGCGCGAGCGGCGGTCGGGCAAGCCACCGCACCGGACGAGGCGTCCGACCGGCAGCCGCAGGACGCGCCCGCCCGCAAGTGCAGCCACGATCCGAAGTTCGTGATGGACCTCGACCCGGAGTGGTGGCGGACTCGGGTGGCGGGGATGTTCCGCGGGATCCAGGTCCTGGACGAAGGTGGCCGCGAAGGAACCTTCTTCGACCGGATGCAGCGCGGCGGCTTCGAGATGCGCGTGTACAACGAGCGTGCGCTCGGTCCCGTCGCGGGCGACGCGCGGTGGGAGAACGTCACCAAGTCCGAGGTGTTGGTGTCGCACGGGCGCGGCTCCGGCCTTTCGGGTGAGCTGAGCGGACAGGTCCTCGCCGGCGTGGGTGATGCCAGGCTCGGTTTCGCCGCACGGCTTTCGGGCAGCGACGAGGATTCGCTGACCGGCGCGACGAAGACCGCCGCGTCCCGCAAGGCGAACCTGACGATGTACTCCGCGGACCTGGTGGTGCGGGTCCGGGCCGATG
Source organism: Saccharopolyspora shandongensis (assembly GCF_900106995.1). Classification (GTDB taxonomy): domain Bacteria; phylum Actinomycetota; class Actinomycetes; order Mycobacteriales; family Pseudonocardiaceae; genus Saccharopolyspora; species Saccharopolyspora shandongensis. The sequence continues at coordinate 67,364 of NZ_FNOK01000035.1, read as the reverse complement.
CGTGGCAGCACTTCCTGGGTCAGCCGAACCGCAAGTGGGAGGCGATCAGCCCGTACCCGAACGGTACGAGCAGCCGGTTCATCGATGTCGTCATCCGTGATGGCGTGCGGTACGTCCGGTCCGACACGAGTGCGGCAGGCTCGCTGGACACCGGCGCGCCGGTGTCCAGCAAGCGGCTCCCGGATGACCTGCCGCTGCTGACCGATCTGGGCCGCGGCCTGGACAAGGGCGTCACGGTGACCGGCTTCAACCTCGATCCGCGGCAGGCAGGCCCTGGCACGCTGTCGGAGTGGGCTGCCCGCGCGGTGGCGCACGCGGCGCCTGAGCTGTTCCCCGGTTGGAAGCCCGAATCCGGCGAACCCGCCCCGCTGAGCGACGTCATGGAGGCGCTGCTGCAGCTGGACGACGAGGCGAGCATCCGCCATATCCTCAACGGAGGCTGGGACGAGACGGTCCACCGTGGACAGTGGTTCGGCAAGAACCACTACACCATCAGCGTTCGTGCCAAGCAGGCTCCCGGGTCGGCCGAACACCTCCAGTACGGCGACACCAGGGCGTCGGGCTACTCCGAGGCCACCGGTACCCGGGCGCTGGGGGCCGGTAGCTCCCGCGGGGTCGGGTTGGGTGCCGGTGTCTCCGTCGGGTCCGTCGTTCCGGGCAAGACCAGCAGCCTGCAGGAGAACCAGGCGTTGCTGCCGGGCGCGTCGCTGGGCTGGTCGAAGGACGAGGGCAGCCGGCAGTCCACCGAGACCGGCAGCTACCGCCAGGACCGGCTGGATTCCGATGCCCGGGCGGCGGTGCGTGCCCCGGTCGAGCTGGAGATCACCGTCCACAAGCACAAGGTGCCGCCGCTGCTGCTGTCCACCATCACGGAGGGCAGGGCCGGGTCGTACGCCTACCGCCATCCGGACCGGCGCGCGGTCGGCATCCCGCCGAACCTCAGGAGGCTGTCCGGCTCGGTCGACCTGGCAGTTCCCGAGTTCCTGCTGCGCCAGCGGCCCGACACGAGCGATGCCGGCACACGCCGCGACATCACCGAGACCGCCCGCACCACCCCGTCGCTGCAACTCGCCAAGGCCCTCCGCGATGACCGGCTGACGACGAGCCTGGTGGAGGCCATCGGCGCGGCCCGGGGCAACGAGGACCTGGTGCGCCGCTGGTTCGGGCCGGGTACCCACAACCGCGCCAAGATCGACGCGCTCTTCTCGCCGGACAGTCTGATGGGCAACCTGGGCTTCCGGCGGCGGATGCTCGGCGAGGACGGCTACACGACCGAGTTCATCGTCACGGACCGGTTCATGTCCGCCAAGTACGAAGTGCAGGTGCGCGCCCGGCTGACGGACCCGAGGTTCCGGGAGGCGTGGACCGGGAAGGTCCACCAGACCAAGGACGGCGAGAACCGCACCGAAGCCAACAGCGACACCCACGACCGAGGCGGCAACGCCGGATTGGGCATCGCGCAGCTGGACCAGGCGGCGCACAGCTACTCGGGGCCCGACAGCGCGGGCCAGTTCGGCGATGCCACGTCCCACGGCATGTCGAACACGACGACGCTGGAGAACTCCACCAAGACCAAGAACGTCACCTGGCGCCGCTACAGCGCGGTCCCGGAGTACGACATCGTCATCCGATCCAAGCTGAGCTTCCTGCCTGGCTGGGCGGAGCACAGCCTGGAAGGCGCGAACGCGCTGGTCGGGATGCCGGTCGAGTTCGACGTGAGGTCGTCGGACGCGCAACCCTTCGAGAACCCCGTCGTCGGCGACCCGCCCCGCTCGCCGGCTCCGTGGCTGCCGGCATCGGTCACCGAGGGAGCCGGCTTCGTCTCCCTGCCGGGGGACGAACCGGTTTCGGCCGCCAACGTGTGGAACCTGGTCGGCCGCCGCGCACGGCACATCGTGCTGCTCTCCACCGAGGCACCTCGGAACCAGCCGCTCGATTTCACCGAGACGACGCCCTCGAAGCTGGCGCAAGAGCTGGGCGAGGACGTCGTGGCACTGGTCGAAAGAGGCGGGGGGCGCAAGCAGTGGCGGATGTTCCCCGCTGACGGGTCACGCCCTCGACGGGTGGACGCGGTGCCCGCCCTGCCCGAGGTGTCGGAACACGCCTCGAATGCCATCGCATCCACCAGCAGGGAAAGCCTGAACGCGACCGGCGCCGAGAGATCACTCCAGATGGCGCTCCAACAGCTGTACTCCGCATGGGAGAGCGGCGCCGCGCAATCCGAAATCGGAGCCCTTGATGCCGCCGTCGCCGAGATGGCCGTCTTCGTCGGGTACGAGAAGTCCCACATGCAGTTGGCGGAAGAGGTCGAAGCCGCCCGCAAGAGGCTCGGGAAGCTATCAACCGGCCGCCACGCCGAGATCACGACCGACGCCGGCAAGATCACCAAGGAAGAGTCCAAGTGGCCCACCTACATCGGTCAACCCACCGGCGAGCAAGCCGCGCGGATGGCGCTGATCGACGAAATCGCCGTTCTCGTCGCCGATAGGTTGCGCGTTGACGGCGACGAGAACGCGGCCCGCGAACTCGCACGTGCTCTCGCCGCCGAACACCGCGTCCGACGGACTGATGGATTGCTCGGCGGAGCTCCGCTCACCTCCGAGGTGGCGGAGGACGACAACGTCGGTCCGTCCAGCTGGGCTGGTCCGTCCGGTTCGGGTGCGCGACCGAGCTCGCCGGGACAACAGCAGACCGAGGTGGTGCGGGAGGACTCCGGGCAGCCGGAGGAGTTCCAGTTCGTCGATGTCCGGGATCTGATCGCACAGGAGCTCGGTGTCCTCGCGGACCGGCTGGCCGAGCTGTCCCAGGAACTGGAAGTCCAGCAGGCGGTGGACACGATGGTGGCCGCCGGCCTGGACCCGCGGAGCGCGTTGACGAAGGCGCTCGGCGCCCGGCTCGCGGCTCGCGGCCTGTCGGGCATGGGTGTACCGCAAGAGCTCGGCGGCCCCGATCGTTCCCTCACGGGCCTGGCTAAGTGGTTCGCGGAATCGCCCGCCGCGAACCTATCGGAGGCAACCGGTTCGGTGCCGTCGCAGCCTGTCACGGAGTCGAGCGGCGGACCGGTTGTCGTGGCCGAGCCGCCGCTCGTGCCGAGTGACGCGGCGTCGGAGGTGTCCGAGCAGGCCGCGATCGAGATCGACACCTTCGTCCAGGAGCTGGAGCAGCTTCGCGAGTATGCGGGCCTGCCCAAGTCGCTCGATCGAAACTCGGTCGAGGTTGCGCTGTCGACCGTCGCCGAGCAGCTGGGGGTAGCACCGCAGGACGTGTTCCAGGTCGTCGAACTGGCCGGCGTCCACCCGAGCTTCCTGCTATTGGTCCCGCCCGAGGCGATCCGATCGATGGCGGGCGGCTCGCAGCAGTCCGAATCCGGCCTGGAGAACGCGGTCGACGCGGTGTCCTACGCGAAGATCCACTACGAGCCGTTCTCCCGCGAATCGGTGTTCCTCTCCGACATCCCGCTCGGGGACCACGCGAGATCCGCCGAAGGCCGGGAGCGGCTGGCGGAGCTGTTCGACCTTGCCGGGGACCAAGGATCTCTGCTGGCACAGGAGTGGTTCCAGGTGGAGGACGTGCTGCAGGTGATGCGGGCCGCGGACGCTCCCGCGGGTTCCCCTCGGATGCGCGATCTCTTCAGGTGGTTCCAGGCGCTCGAAGGCATTCCGGCCGAACTCTCTGAGGTGGCGGAAAGCGTCGGATCGGCACCGGCCGCGCTCGCGATGCTGGGCGAGCGCCTGGGCGTCGGACCAGGTGACGCCGCACTGCTCGCCCCGGAATTGTCGCAGGGACGGGGGTTCGACGAGATCGCGGAAGACCTTTCCTCGATCGCGGGTGTGCAAACGGGGCCGCAGTTCACGCAGCTGGTGTCGATGCTGGCGCGGCATGGCATCGATTTCACGAGCTGGCGCGAGTTCGCTACCTTCGCCGACGACAATGGGGCGCAGGGCGCGCTGCTGACGTTGGAGGGTACCCAACATCTGACCGAACTGACGCGCGACTGGAAGGAACGGCTGGCCCGTACCGAGCACGCACTCGACATTTCCGGCGACGACGTGGCGACCGAGCAAGACGTGCCCGAGCGCACTGACTACCCGGTCGAGAGCAACGGTGCGGAGAACGACTTCGATCCCGGTGACGGCGACGATCAGCGTCTGTTCGACCACGACGACCTTTTCGACCTGATCTCGAACGGCCGCGCCGCGGTGTTCGACGAGACCGCCCCGGTGATCGCCGAGGACGCATTCGGCCTCGTGCCCGCCAATGCCCTGGAATCGCTGCAGCAAGAGGACGTGGACCAGTTCGCGACCGGACTCCAGCGCGTCGTGCAGTCCGATCCACTGAGGACATTCCGCAACGGCGAGGAGATCGGCTACTTCCACCGCTCTGACGACGGCGGCCAGGTGCTGTTCGTCGACCGGACCGGAGCGGTCCACCTCGGCTTCGTGACCAGTGAAGACCCGGAGAGCGTGACGCTCGGGTTCAGGCACTGGAACGTGAACAGCCGGTACTCCAGGCAACTGAAGTTCGTCAAGGGAACAGGCGAAGTCAGCCTGATCGAGAACGATGTCCAGGCTGCCCACCCGGAAACCGGCGAGGTGGAGCCGGAGCAGCCGTCGCCGATCCAGTTGGACGAGGGAGTGTCGAACGGGAACGACCACCTGCCCCACGCGGTCGGGGAACGTTGGCTGTCGCCGATCGTGGAAGTCGGCTGGGTCACCCAGCGGAGCGAGGACGGCCAGTGGCTCCGCACCGCCTACGTGGATGGCATGGTTCACGTCGCCGCGATCGGCGTTCCGGATGCCATCAACGTCACGGCGGAGGTGGACAACGGCGGATACCGCTGGTCTGCGACGAACTTCGTTGCCAGGACCAAGATCGGAGCACTGCGCCCGGTCGAGGCGGGAATCGCCGGACTGTTGCGGCACGAGTGGTCGAGCAACGATGGTCAGCCACCGGCGGCTGTCGTCGAGGTGGGCGTTGAGAGCATCGTTCCGCGCCCGTTGGTGGTCAACGAGCCGTTGTTCGTCTTCCGTGCCGACCTCAACCCTCCGGAGATGATCTTCAACGGCACCGACGGCGCCACCGGAGGCGGGCTGTCGGGCTTCTTGCCGAGGAACCCCGGGAACGAAGCTGAGATCGGTGATCACAACGTCTCGCTGGTCGAGTACGTGGACCAGAACGTGAACGCGATGTTCGTGAGCACGTCGCTCAGCTCGTACTTCGGCAACGTCGGCGGCCACAAGTGGCGGTACTGGATCTTCGCGCCGGGTGGCATCTCGGTGAACGACACGCTCGGCCCCGCGACGAACAACCAGCACGAGCGCGAGATCGCCTTCGCAGGCGGTATCGACAAGAAGTTCATCATCGGTGCCGAATACCTCGGCTCGGAGGTCACGGTCGGCGATGTGACCTACAGGCGCGGCGACTTCGTGTTCAACACGGGTGTCTTCGACGGGCTGCCGGATTACCCGGCGCAGGCGGCCCAGGCATTGATCGCGGGGGAAGTGCAGCGCCACATCCACCAGCAGAAGAACGAGGGCCGGCCCGCAGTCGTCGACCAAGCACGGTTGGCGTCGTTCAACGAGCCGATCGAGCACGCGCTGGAAAGCGGCGACGCGGAAGCGTTCAACAGCGTGCTGGCCGGCTTGCGGGCCGCGATCGCCCGCCACGACAGCAATGCATTCAACGTCGGTGGGGCCGAACAGTCCGGTGCGCAGCTGGAGTCGACCGATGCCATTGCGGACGGTTACGAGCTGGCGCAGGCCGTTGCCGAGCCGAGCGGCGCACCGGTCGTCGGCGACGAGATGCCGGTCGCGTCGTCCGACGATTCGGTGTCACTGGTGTCCGAGCAGCACGCGCTCGAGGTCGACTCGCGGAAGCTGGAGCTGCTTCGCGGCATTCCCGGTTTCGACGAGGTGACGCTGACTGCGTTGGCGCAGCCGGGTGTGTCGGGTGGTCGCTTCGGTGCGGAGGATCTTGCGGATCTGTACCTGTTCGCTGGGGGCCTGGAGCAGTACCTCAAGAAGACGGGCATCAAGGACGCCGAGCTCGGTGACGTGCTGGATTCGGCGATCAGCTGGATGAGGAGCTGGCAGGACCCCGGGGAGGCGGCGAGGCGGGTCGTCGAGGGGTTCACGGCGACGGATGCGGACGGCGAGTTCTACCGGAGTCTTTGGCACAACGACGAGCTCATGCGCGTGGTACTCGCGACGATGCCGTTCCTGTTCGAGCGCAACATGTCCGACGTCATGGATGGCGACCTCGGCGGTGTGGAGGTCTTGGCAGCGTTGCAGGCGGCGTCAGGGGCCCTGAACCACATCCTCGCGGCCATGCATGATCGGTCGGCGAAGATGTTGGTCGAAGCCTTGGTGAACAACGGTTTGCGTCGCTTCCCGGTGGCTGATAGCGGGGTGCGTGCGACGGCTGACCATTCGATGGGGTGGTTGGTCAACGCACAGCCTGGCGAGGAGTTCAGCCTGACCGCTGCGGCCTTCGCGTCGCTGAACGCCAACGCCGGCGGAGTGGTCCTCCTGCCTGCGGCCGATGCGCAGTGGGATTCGGCGCGCCTCCTGCCGCAGGACAGGATCGGTTATCCTGCGGGCAGCCGGTTCCGGGTGGTCTCGAACGACGATGGTGGAACCGTGCTCCAGGAGATCGTCTCCACGAGCGTGGTGAACGCCCCTGCGGCGCTTGACTTCGCGGAGCTTGCCGACTCGCTGCAGCTCGATGCCGACGACCGGCAGGCCCTGGCAGCTCTCGCCGAGTCCCTCGATCTCGATTCGGTCGGGGCCGCACTGCCCGCAGTCGCTGGGGAGCTCGGGATGTCCCCACGAGACGTTCTTCGCGTTGCCGCTCTGGCCGGCACCCATCCGAGCGTCCTGTTGCTGGTCCCGCCGCAGCCGAGCCTGGCGGCGGCAGTCGATGCGGTGGCCCGCTCGAAGGACCACTACGGTGCTTCGCCTCGGCAGTGGGTGCTCGTCGAAGGCATCCCGCTGGGGCAGAACGCGCGATCCGCCGAAGGCCGGGAACGGCTGGCGGAGCTGTTCGAGCTCGACGCAGACGAGCGGTCCTTCTTGGCCCAGGAGTGGTTCGTCGTCGAGGACGCGCTGCAGATGATGAGGGTTGAGGATGCTCCAGCGGGTTCCAGGCGGATGCACGAGCTCTTCGATTGGTTCCACGAGCTCGGACGCATTCCGACCGAGCTGGCGGAGGTCGCGGGACAAGTCGGATTGGCGCCGGCCAAACTCGCGAAGCTGGGCCGCATCCTGGGCATCGGACCGGGAGATGCGGCGTTGCTGGCCCCGGAGTGGATGCAGGGACACGGGCTCCAAGACATCATCGACACCCTTTCCATGCTCGCCGGAGTGGATACGGGATGGCAGTTCCACGAGCTCGTGTCGATGCTTGAGGGGTATGGCATCGGTTTCGCGAACTGGCGCGTTTTCGCTGAATTCGCCAGAGCCAATGGTTGGCAGGGCACCCTGCTCGCCCTGGCGGAACAGGACCTGGCCCACTTCGCGCAGATGTGGCACGAGGGACTGGCCACGGCGGCCGCACGAGTCTTCGGGTCCGAGATTGTCGAACTCGACGGCGTCGAGTGGGGCGATCCGATCTGGACCTACCGAAACGGCCAGGGCGTCGGCCACTTCCGCCGCGCCGAAAACGGTGACCAGGTGCTGTTCGTCGACCTGATCGGCGCGGCTCATCTCGGCGTCGTGCCAAACGAAGGCGATGGGGTCGCAATACTCGAATTCCAGCACTGGAACGAGAACGGTCAGTACTCCCGGCGGCTGGCGTTCACCACGGATACCGGTGAAATCGACCTGATCAATGATGACGTCCGGACTATCGACCCGGAAACCGGTGAGGTCTGGTCGCCGATTCGGTTGGACGAAGGCGAACTCTCGGAGTTCGAAAGGAGGGACGAAAATCTGCCCCACGAGTTCGCGGAGTGGTGGTTGGCGCCGGACGTGCATTTCGACCGCGTCGTCCAGCTGAGCGATAACGGACAGTGGTCGCGCACTGCCTACGCGGACGGCCGAATTGAAGTCACCGCGATCGGTGTTCCCGATGGAATCAACGTCACGGCGACGGTCGTCAACAACGAGTACGTCTGGCACGGTCCGGATGTCGTGGCCAAGACCGGGATCGGCGCGATACAGCCGGTCGAAGCGGGGCTCGCCGGTCGGCTGCGGAGGTACGAATGGTCGGAGAACCGGCCGCCGGCGGCTGTGGTCGATGTGCCCGTTGAAAACATCGTCCCGCGTCCGTTGGTGATCAACGAACCGGTGCTCGTCTATCGCATCGCCGAGCCGCCCCCGGACGAGATCTTCATGGGCACTGGCGACGTTGCAGGGGACTGGCGACCGGGCTTCTTCCCGAAGAACCCGGGGAACACGGCGCCGGACGGTCACAACGTCTCGCTGGTGGAGTACGTGCGCCTGTACACGGACGCGATGTACGTGAGCACGTCGATGAACTCGCTCTTCACCTTCAAGGGGCGCAAGTGGCGCTACTGGATCTTCGCGCCGGGCGGTATCGCCGTGAACGCGACGCTCGGCCCCGCGGCGAAGTTCAGACACGAACGCGAGATCGCCTTCGCGGGCGGCATCGACGAGAGGTTCATCATCGGTGCCGAATACATCGGTGACGAGTTCGCACTCGAAGGTGCTCCCCACAAGAAGGGCGACTTCGTCTTCAACACGGGTGTCTTCGAGGGGAATCCGGAGTACCTGCCGGAAGCTGCTTCGGCACTGATCGTGCAGGAAGTGCAGCGCCACATCCTCCAGCAGGGGAAAGAGGGTCGGGTCGTCGTCGGCTACCCGGCGCGGCTGGCGTCGTTCAAGGAGTCGATCGAGCACGCGCTGGAAAGCGGTAACGCGGAAACGTTCAACGAGGCGCTGGCCGACTTGCGGGCCGCGATCGCCCGCAACGACGGCGAAGCCACCCACGACGAGCACGACTCCGACGTCGACGAGGCGTCTGCCTTCGCGGAGGAAGGACCCCGTGACCAGTTGCGGCGACGGGTCGCGGCTGCCCGCACGAACCTCGGCAAGCTCCCCGAGGGACACTACGCCGCGCTCATCGCCCGAGCCGTGGGTATCACCAGTGCTGTAGGCCATGCGCCTCTGGTGATCGGCGAGCCCACCGCCGAACAACGCGCGCAGAAGGAGCTGATCGACGACATCACCATCCTCGTCGCCGAACGGCTGCACGCGGATGGCGATGTGGACGCCGCCAACCGACTCGCGCAGGATCTCGTCGTCGAGCACGACGTCCAACGCACCGAGGGCCTTCCCGCGGGAGCGTCGTCCGACTCCGAGATGACGGGAGCGTTCGACGATTCCTCGCAGAGCGGTTGGCAGGACGCGGGTGGCCCGTCAGGCTCGGCGGGACCGGTGGAGCACCTTCAACTCGTCGCCCACGACAACGTCCTCACGGCAGCGATCGAACAGGCCGTGCAGGCGGGTACCGACCAGGAGAGCGCTCGACGGATGGCGATCGCGCACCGCCTGGCCGGCACCGGGCTGCGCATCGAGGACCTCGCGTGGTTCGCAGGCCTCGGTGATCCCCTCACCGGCGCGGATCTCGTGCGTTTCGATGACTGGCTGCACGCCCAGGGCAGCACGCCCGGTCAGCTGCGGGCCCAGGGCTCGACCGCAGGGCGCGATACGGTGATCCGCTGGCGGTTCGGGCTGTCGGCGAACGAGCTGGCGGAACTGCAACGTGCAGGCTTCAGACCGCAGGCCGTCGTCGCTTCAGCGCAGAATGCGGGGCTTTCCAGCAACGAACTGCCCGCACTGGTGCGCTACCTCGGAGCGGGCTCGCGGGTCGATCGGCTCGAGGCGGAGCTGGCTCAGGTCAGCGGTGAAACCGGGTTGCCGCGTCGCGATCTGCTCCAAGTGGCCCTCCGGCTGTCGGTGCCGCTGTCCGTGCTGGCACCGGCGGCATCGAGCATCGCCCGGATGCGCGACAACGGTGACAGCGCGGACCTCGTCAGCGGCCAGATCCGGCATCGGCTGCGGCTGATGGAGCTGTCCCCGACGGGTTTGTCGCAGTTCAACCAGGAGTGGTTCGATCAAGCCGGTCGGGAGCTGCGGCAGTCGTTGGCGAACGCCGGACTCTCGTATTCGCAGATCCCGGACTTGGTCCGCCTGGGCCTCCGGCCGGCTGACCTGAGCATCCCAGGACTGGCGAATCGGATCGGCTACCTCGTGTCGGCGGCGAACTCCGGGCCAGATGATCTGGCAGCGGCCGTTTTCGGGGCGGGGTGGCGCGGGCACATGCCCGACGGCAGTGACTGGTTCCGCCTTCCGGCGGCGCTGGACGTGCTGCGTGGACTAGGTGTGCCCGCCGGCTCTCACCAGGCTGCCGATCTCTTGCGGTGGTTCGGCGAAATCGAGCACGTGCCGCGGGACATCACCGCCCTCGCCGCGCGGTGGGATGTGCCGGTCCAGAGCGTGGCCGAGCTGAGCAAAGAGCTGGGGATCCGGCCCGAGCTGCTGGCATCCGTCCTGCCGGACCTCCAGAGGTTCGCCCAGGGCCACGACGACTCCCTCGAAATCTTGCGAAGCGATCTGGACAATGTTCAGCTGACCGACTCCCGGCAGCGCAACCGGTTCCTCGCGGCCGCGCTGCAGCACCGCCTGGAACGCCACGACTGGGAGAGTCTCAACGACTACCTCGCGGACCAGGGCGACTTCGTCGAAGGTGCTCCTTTGGAAAGCTGGAGTGTCGCACCGGAAGATCAGCGCCGGCAGGTCGTCTCGCAATGGCGCGAGCACGAAGAGCGCCAGCGGCGCGAGGAAGTCGCGGAATCCCTGGGGATCCATGTCGCCGACGTGGACGCGCTGGTGGTCGGAGCCGATGCCTACCTGATCGAGGGCGCGCTCAGCGCCGTCGGCATGATCCCGAACGACTTGGCCGCATTCCGGGGCCTGACGACCGGGATCGGAGTCGGCAGCCTCAGCGAGTTCGTCAGGAGCCTGGATGCCGTGGACCCGAGGCTGGATGTGGGTGGTTTGATGACCATCCTGCGCCACCGCGCCGAGCTTTCCGGGATGAACGCCGAGCAGCTCAGCGAACAGCTCGAGGACCACCAGAGCCGTATCACCTCCGATGACCGCGAGGCCATCGCGGGTCTGCAGCTGGCCTGGTCCGAAATGGACTCTCAGCAGCTCGGCGTGTTCGTCGGCCTGCTCAGGGACCGCGGCTTGAACCTCGCGCAGATGCTCGGACACTTCGGCTTGGCCGCGGTCGATCCGCGGGGGGACGAGCTCGGCGTGCGAATCGCGGGTCTGCGTTACTCCAGAGGGCTGACCTTGCCCGGCTTGATGAGCTGGATGTCCAACCGAAGCACGCCGTTCGCCGCGAAGGCGGGTGAACTCCGAGCTTTCCTGCGATACCTGGATGAGAACGAGCTGTCCTTGGTGGAGTTGCGGAACGATCCGCTGCGAATGCGGGAAATAGCTGCCCGGTGGCTCGTCGACCTCGGGCCGCACGACGATGGTCCAGGAGACTTGGACGTCGTCGAAGTCGTCGAGGAAATGCACGAGCACGGCCTCAAACCGCAGGACTTCCCGCTAGCGGTAGAGGTCTTTCAGCAGAACCCGGACCCGGCACACCGGTGGGATGCGATCAGCGAGTACGCCCGGGAGAGGCACATCTCAGAGCGGATGGCGCTGCTGCTGAGCGGGCTACCGCATGCGCAGGCCGTCGAGCTGGACCTGTCGTGGCTCGACGAGAGCACGCAGCGGCGGGAGCACATCGCCGGCGTCATCTCCGACTGGTTGAGCTTCGCGGACCTGCAAGATGACGAGCTGTCCTGGTTCGGCGGAACTGGCATCGTGAACATCTCCGAACTGGCCGACTTCCAGCAGTTCGTGGCCGATCGTGGGATGACCGTGGACGGCCTCCGGAACGACCAGCAGGAGCGCACGCAGGTCGTGGCGGAGTGGGCAGCCGATCGGGCGGCGCCGATTCAGTTGACCGATGACGACTTGCTCTGGGTGGACAAGTTCGCGGGCACCGAGTGGTTCCGGCCCGACCGCGACATCCCCCGGCTGAAGCAACTGGTGCACACGCCGGACCTGCCCGACGCCGTGGTCGAGGTGACCAAGGCCTTGGGGCGAGTGCCCGTCGAGATCGCGGCAGCTGCTCGCGTCTTGCGCATCGACCCCGAGCTGCTCCTCCGGAGCGCTATCAGACTGCAGGACCTGCACCTGGAACCCGGTCGCCTCGCCGACCTGTTCGCCGCGGACCTGCGGGTGATGCAGGGCCTGATCAGCGGGCGGGGTCAGGCTCTCACGCGACTGGTGGACCAGTTCGGCGCCCGCGTGGAGGCCGTGCTCGGCGCTGTCGGCCTGCGGCACGAGGCCGAGCTCGCCGCCCTGAGCGACTTCTTGCAGGACGTGGGAGTGGGAGATATCTCCCGCACGGTGGCGCTGGACCGGCTGCAACTGCTCATGACCGAGTTCGGCAGCTCGGTTCCCGCCTTGCTGGCCGGGACCGAGTCGATGCGGCAGTCGGTCGGAAGCATCTTCGGGCGGATGAGCCGCGTTCCCGGCGACTCACTACCTGACCAGCTGAACGACTTCCACGACTACTTGCTGGAGCAGGGCATCGAAGATGACCTGACTCAGGCGGATCCGGCGGACGTCGAAGAACAACTCGAGAGGTTCTTCGAGGAGACTTCTGCGGAGAATTCCCTGCTAGCACCCCGCTACCCCGAGCCGGACCCGCCACCGTACGACCTGCCGGCCGGGGATGGCGAGGCACCATCGCAGACGCCGGAGGAGCTGCTGCCGGCGTTCGTGGAATCCGATCCGGAGCACACGCTGCAACCGGTGGACGACCCGGTGTCCGACGAGATTCGTCGGCTGGGCGAAATGGTGGGAGTCGACGGGCGGCAGCTGGTCGCGTTCAGCCGTGCACTGCACGGTGCCAGCGAGGCGGAGATCAGGCAGGTGGGCGCTGATCTCCGCAACTTCGCCCTCATCATGGGCGCATTCGGTCAGCAGCAGCGCAACACCCTGTTCGGTGCCATCGATGAGGCCACGGCGTCGGGCGAGTCCCGGCGGACGGCGTTGCGCATGCTGAACGCGTTGTTGAGCCGGGATCCCAGCGATCTGGGCGAGCTCTACGCCGAACGCGACTGGTTCGGGGCGGTCGAGCGACTCGAGCAGATGGATGCCGCGCAACATCCGGACGCGGGCACCGAGGACGTTTCCGACTACGCGAACGATCCGCCAACCGCTGCGGATTTCCGCCGCGACCTGCACGACCTCGTCGACATCTACCTGCGGGAGAGGGGCTTCGACGTCGTCCGCGATCGGGCGTTCGGCGAATCGGTCCTGAACGGGGAATCGCCGATCGCCCGGTTCGCGCGCCTGCAGCACCGGCTGGGCTTGGACTCGACCCACCAGCTGCGGAACCACATCGAGGCCACCGGGCAGATCCCGGACGGGCTGGTCGGCTTGGCCGACGCGGTCGGGCTCCCGCAAGATCGCGGATCGCTGCTGTTCAGCGCCGCGACCCAGCTGGGTGTTGATCCCAGCGCCTTGCCGTTCTTCGAGACGGAAGTCGGCGAACTCGTGCAGCGCGGCATGCCGCTCGAAGACTGGGCGCGGCGAGTCCAGGACCGGCTCGGCCAGGCCGGAGTGCCCGCCGTGGGGCTGCTGAACAGGCTGCTCAGGAGGCTGCAGCCCGGCATGGTGCAGGTGCGCGACCTGGGCGAGCTCAACGCCTACCTCGGCGCACGCGGCGAGTCGCTGGTGGATCTCATCAACCGGAGCCCGGACTCGGCGAGCAGGTGGGTTGAGAACTGGCGGGTGAGCCGGCTCGGCCTGCGGCCGGCCACCTTCGGCGACGACTACCGGCGGATGATCCGGGACTGGGGCGGGTTCGCCCAGGTGACGCGCCTGCTCGAAGACCACGGCATGGGTGTTCGAAACCGGCCGCTGCTCCTCGCGTACCTCGCCGAACAACGCGCCACCACAGCCCCGTGGGCGAGTACCCCGGCCGAGTTCTTCGCCAGGACGCACAGCGAACGCGTCTCCCCGGGCAAGGTCCTGCAGGATTGGGTCGAGCAGCGCCGGGCACCCCTGGGCCTTTCGGCCGAGCGGTTCCGCGAGCTCGCTGCTACCGGTCGCTTCTGGCCCAGCGCCCTCGCCGACCGAGTCGAGGATGCGCGGAGCAGCGGACTGGACGTCGCGAGTCTCGTTGATATAGCGGCTTTCCTGCTCCTGGACCCGCGAAGCCAGGCGCCTTGGTCGTCTCTTGGCTGGATTCTGAGCGAGTTCCCGGGGTGGTCGGCCGCCCGGTTCGCACAAGAGAATCTGCACGGGCCGTTCGGCGGCGCGCCCCTGACGGCGTTGGACGTCTACGCCACCGTGAGCCACTGGGGAGACCCCGGCGTCCTCGATGCCTACGAGTCGCGTCAGGCGAGCGCGATGGCTGGGCAGATCTCCCATCTCGGTCTCGTCGCGACGTTAACGCTGGAGTCGATCTACTCCGGCCGGATGCAGCAGCCGGATCTCCACTCCGGCTCGATCGAGGAGCGTCAGCGGGCAGCGATCGTCGCAGGGGCGGCGGCCCGCGGCCTGTCCGCGTTCCCGCAGTACCAGGGGGGAGAGGTGCGCACCTGGCGTGCGGTGCGTCAGGCCAACCCGTCGGCGGTGGGCTTGATCGTCCCGACACGTGAGTTCGTCTTTGCCGAGTCCGCGCCGCGCGAGACCGGGGTGGGCGCAGAGGAGATCGTCTACCGCCCGGCCCCGGGGCATCGATGGGCCGCCGCCCGGCAGCTACGTGCGGACGGCACGAACTACCTGGTCGGGTTGCCGCCGAACGCGATGTTCCGCGTCGTCTCGGTGGAGCCGACCAACCGGCTCGGACCGGACGGCCATCCGGTCACGCGCATCGTCTACGAGGAACTGCCGACGCACTACCGCCCGTTCTCCGATGGCCAGGACGCCCCGCCGGCCAAGCGTCGCAGGCAGCAGCAAGACCTGGATGGCAATTCCGGTGGTTCCCGCCGCGACAGTCGTGGGCGTCTGCGCGGTGGTTCCCGGCGGGCGCAGGACGAACTAGGAGCCGACGGGTCCTCGTCGACGCGCAACGCCGATGGCGTCCTGGAACGCGCGGCGCGGGTGACGCCTCGGGCCGAGTGGGGGCTGCGGTTCGCGGAGTTGCTCGCATGGCTGGAAAAGGGCAAGTGGAGCGCCGATGTGCAGCCGTCCGAGGAAGTATTGGCGATCGCCCGGGAGGCGGATGCTCAGCCGCCGCTGAGCCTCGACGTCACCGAAGGCGACCGGCGCCGGTTCCGCGAACACGTGGAACTGATCGCGCACGTGCTGCGGCAGGAGGGCCGTGCGGAGGCGTTGGATTTCGCTCGCGGTCTGGTGAAGTACACGGAGTTCTACCCCGTTCACGGCCTGCGCGGAGGCAGCCCGGAGTCGCCGGCCGACTCCGATCAGAGTCATGTCGGTGACGAGAGCTCGTCCAGTGCTCAGAGCCAGAACAGCACTGTGAGTCCCGGCGGTGCTTCAAATCGGCGGAATGACGAGCAGCGCCGTGCGGCGTCGGAATCCTCAGGGCGCCTGGAAACGATTCCCGAGTTGGAAGAACCAGCCGGGGACGAGGGCAACGAGGCGATCGGCAATCCGGACGGCGAGGACCACTCCGCCTGGCGGGACGACGGGACCGCTGCCGGTGAGGACTCCGCGGATGCGGACGCCTTGTCGCTGCTGAGGAACGCCGATGTGGACTGGGAGGAGGCCAAGCGCAAGTACCTCGGCGAGGGTGCCCTGGGGCGCGAGAAGATGCGTCAGCTGGTCGAGTACCGCAAGCGGTACGTCGACAACCTTCTCGAAGAGGTCCTGCGCGGCTACCTCGGTGCGACTTCCAGCGCGGTCGGTAGTACCGATCTCACCTCCGACTACGACGTGACCGTCGCGGGGCCGGGCGATGCGCAGGTGGTCGAGGAGTTCAACAGTCGCTTCCGCAGGGCGTGGGGCAAGGAATCGGCGACCGTCTTCGACACGAACGTCTACGCGAACGCCTTCCTGCCCGAGAAGGGCGCCCGCCGTCTGCCGATGTCGGCCGTCACGCTGGAGGGTCGTCAGAAGGTAGCCCGGGACCAGGACGTCGCCGCGCTCTCCAAGCTGAACCTGTACATGACCCAGTCCGAGTGGGCAGGCTACCTGGAGAAGCTGCGTGAACGGATCATGGCGGCCGCACCGGACGGGAACCGCGCAGAGATCGCGCGGCGCCACGAGATCTGGTCGGAAGCCCGGCAGCGCCATGACGCCGCCGCTGCACTGAACAGGCAGTCGGAGGCCAGCAGGCGGCGGACGAGGCTTCTCATGCCGAACAGCAGCGATATCCGGGTCAAGAACTCCCTCTACCCGCAGCAGATGGCCGAGGCCCGGAAGGTCGAGGCCAAGTACCGAGCTCGACGCAGGATGAGCTTGCAGATCGAGATCGCCCCGCTGCTGGATCGCCTGGCGCAGAACGCGCAAAGACTGGTCAGCTCTGCTCTCACGCACGCCGCGGAGGCATACCATTCGGCGGGCGCCCTCCGCGACGTCGTCGCCAACCAGCAGGCGGGCGGCTCCTTGAAGCTGACGGACAGCCAGTACCTGCAGTCGATGAACGAGCAGTTCGGCGACTTCCTCAAGGACCTGAAGCACTACGCGGACAACGACGGCGTAGCGATCTACCGATCCTCGAAGTACCTCAACCGCCTGATCTCCGCGGCCGAGGGCGCCCTCAGCGCGAGCCGGAGCAATCCGGATGGAGCGTACGAAGTAGCCCAGGACACGAGGTTGGCTCCGGAGATGCGGGCGCTGATGAGCCAGTTGCGCGAGCTGACCGGCGCGGACCCGGGTCTGCTCGCAATTCGCAAGGGCAAGGCGGCGCCGTACAAGCAGATGTCGGACGAGCAGCGAGGCCGTGCGGCAGTCGCTCTGATGCGGGAGATGGCGAACGGTATCCAGACCGCAGCGGAACTCCAGGAGCGCGTCACGAGGCTCGCGGTCGAGGTCAACGCGGTGGTCCGGCCCGTGAGTCACTCCTCGCCGGAGCTGACGATCCCGCAACGTCGTGGTAGCCAGGGCTCTTCGTCGTCGTCCGGATTTGGCGATGGGAACTCGCGCCGGGGTAGTGCGTCGTCGATGTCGTCGTTCGGAACCGGTGCCGGGTCGTCGCGTCGCAGTAGTGTGTGGTCGAAGTCGTCGTCCGGATCTGGCGATGGGAACTCGCGTCGGGGCAGTGCGTCGTCGATGTCGTCGTTCGGGCTTGCCGTGCCGTCGCGTCGCAGTAGCATCCTGTCCGCGCTGCTGCCCGGATCCGGTGCTTGGCAATCGCGCCGCGGCAGTCAGGAGTTCGCGTCGTCGCATGGATTCGGTGCGGGGCCGCTGACGGACGAGCCGATCGCGGAGTCGAGCGAAGAGGCGGAGTACCGCGGCGATGAGCGCACCGGCCGTGAGGTGCGGGAGCGCGACAGGTCCGTTGACGATGACGCGCAGGCTGAGAACCGGGAGCCGTCGTCTGGTCATCCACAGTCGGATGACTCCGACGCCGCTGAAGTCGATAGGCGGGACGAGGTCCGGCAGGGGAAGCGACCGTCGCAGTCGGCTACGACCGAGATCGGTGGCCCCGGGACAGACACGTCCGAGACGCCGGGTGCGCGTGCGGCTGCCCAGGTGGAGGCTGAGGTCGAAGCGTACGTCGCAGAGCGTCGGGCGACGAACTCCGTGTACATTGTGGACCGTTCGAGGCTGAGCTCCTTCCACGAGCGCCTTGCAGCCGCGCTGACCCAAGATGATGCCGAGACTGAAAGGCGGATAATCACTGAGCTGCGCGCGGCGTTGCGGGGGAAGCGCTTCACCGGTGGGACCGGTCTCCTCGGCGGAACACCGTCCTCTGGGAATGACTCGTCAGAGGAGCGTCCGGTGGTGACGCCACCGGACGGCGGCCTGGATTGGGACTTGGTCGTGGAGGAGGACCGCGAGCGCGGGTTCGTGTTGGCGAAGCCCGGCACGGTCGTCTATCGCGCGCTGGACGAAGGCCCCGAGCTTGTGCTGCAGCATGGCCTGCGCCCGAAGTCTCCCGAAAACATCAGTTCGCTGACGTCTCACGTCAAGACGTCCGGTCGTTCACAATTCGTGTCGACCACCTATGACGCCACGTATCGGCACAATAAACGCCGGTACGTGTACGAGGTCAGGACCTCGAAGCCGGGAATCGACGTAGGTGAGACCTTCAAGAAATGGGAGGAACGTTACTCGTTCTCATGGGAAAAGGAGATCGCCTATATAGGCACGATCCCGGCGGGGGACATCCTGAGCGTCACCGACTACGAGACAAACCCGGGTAAGAAGGTCTACCCCGCACCCGAACGACCCGATGGCGCTGGTCGGTCGCAGGACTCGCAGGCATCCGAAGGCTCGGACGCGCGAGGGGATGACACACGCGACCAGGGAGGCCGCAGCGGTCGCGACATGTCGGCTGATGAATCTGCCGGCGAGGCGTCATCGAGCGCGCAGCAGGCCGTAGAGGACCCGGCGGGTCCGGACTCGCCGGAGCATGGCGCGGATGACCGGTTGATCGGTGAGTCGGATGGCGAGTCCGGCAGTGGCACGGCTACCGGGGCCGACGTGTCTGCCGGGACGTTGGCGGTCCCCGGGCATGAGGCCGGAGCGGATTTGGTGCACGAGGCGGACCCCGCCGACAATGGGCTCGGCAGGTTGGCCCAGCGCAAGTTCGACGTCATCTCCGCCCGCAAGCGGCTCGACAAGTTGGCCCAGCGCAAGTTCCGCGAGCTCACCACCCGGGCTCGGCAGATCACCGCCGGTGTGGCCGGCCAGCCGCTCTACATCGGCGATCCCACCCCGGTGCAAGCCGCGCGAATGGCGTTGATCAACGATATCGTCGTTCTGGTTACCGACAGCCTGTACACGAGTGGTGAGCAAGCCGCTACCGACAGAGCCCACGCTCTCGCCGCCGAGTACGGTCTCCAGGCCCCCGGCGGTCTTCCCAGCGGGGCCAGGTCCGACACGGAGGTGCTGGAGGAGCTGTCTCCCCTGGGATCGAGTGATGCGGCAAACGTCGTGGCCGAGGAGCCGGTCGTGGTGGGCGGGGAGGCATCGCATGGATTCGGTGCGGGGCCGCTGACGGACGAGCCGATCGCGGAGTCGAGCGAAGAGGCGGAGTAACGCGGCGATGTGCGCACCGGCCGTGAGGTGCGGGAGCGCGACCGGTCCCCTGATGATGACGCGCGGACTGAGAACCGGCAGGGGGAGTGATCGCCGCAGTCGGCTACGACCGAGGTCGGTGGCCCCGGAACAGAGACGTCCGAGCTGGTTTCGTGGGTGCGGGAGGCCAGTTGGGATGTCGTGGAGTCGGCGCCGGGTGATCTCCTACTTCGTGTTCGGGATGACGGTGCTGTTCGGGAAGTTCTTGCTGGCAGGCTCGCTGAGTTGTATCGAAGCTACGAGCGGGTGGCTCTTGGTCGTGTGCTCAAGGTGTTGAACGAGCGCGGCTTGTACACGTACGATTTTTTGCCGGGGATGGTCGGTTGCTCGTCTTCGACGATCGGCTGGGTGATCGGGAAATCTGATACTCGGGTATCGGGCATGGAATAGTCGATGCCGGGCTGAGCGGGCGGAAAATTCCGTATGCAGCGAAAGTGCCGCTTGGCGTTGATCCGGGAAAGCCTGTTCGCACGTGTGGGGAACGGCTGACGGGAACGGCGAGAAGTGCGATCGTCGAGCCGTTCTCGGACGGTGTGGTACCGGTGCTGGTGACGACGGCCCGGGTGCACCGGAATAGAGTTCGTGGCGCGCGTTGCCGGTAAGGACCTCCGTGGAACTCCCTGAGGTGTCTCGTGACGCAAGCGCCGAGGTTTTCAACCCAGCTCGGACGCTTCCATGCGATTGCTCGCCGGTGCTCTCGCAAGCGCGGTGGCTTGAGGACTATCCCGGTCTCGGCTGCTTGAACCGGTGCCGGAACCCGGTGGATGCTGGCGGTGCGCATTGCATGGCGGCCGAGTTCGGGCTTCGGAGACGACGCCGGACGAGCATGACGTGGCTCGGCACAGCCAGCCGATGTGCTTAGGCAGGCGCGGAACTGGGAGAGCGAGGGCTCCCTGGTTGTCACACGAGTGACTCGATCATCCATCCGGCGGATGAGGGAAATCCTGTTCCTCCGCCGTACACCTCGTCCAACGCCGCGCACGCCGAGCCGGCACGTTCCCGCACGGCGTGTTTCGGGGAACGGCGTCGCGTGGATCCGGGCCGAGTATCGGGTCGCGCCGCGGTGCAGCGCGCCGTCGCTGTCGGATGCATTGAACCGGATCTGGTTCGGCAGACGTAAGAGATTTAGGGCGTTCCGGAAGGAGGAAGCCGATGGGCGCGTTGGTCGTCGAACGGAACGGCGCGGGCGTTGTGGTGCGATCCGCGGACACGCAGGTCGCCGGCGCGGGCATGGCCGCCAGGCACGCGGCCGACGACAGTCGTGCCCGAGTTTTCATCGACCACACCGCGCTCGAAGCCTTCGACCAGCTCGAACACGAGGTGCTGGCCGACCTCCAGACACAGTTGCGCCCCGGTGACTCCGGCCCGATGCCGGGAATTCGGCTGCTGGTCGGTCGCTCCGGCCTGGCCGGCCCCGACGGCCGGGCTCCGTTGGCCGCGCGCCTTTCCGAGCGGCTGAACGTCGAGGTCGTGGCCCCGGACGGGAACCTCCTCATGCTGCCCGGCGGGGAGTTGTTCTCGGTCGGCGAGGCCACCGGCTGGGTCGGTTTCCGGCCGGGCAAGCACAAGACCCACACCGGCCCGCGCCATCCCATCCCCTCCTGGCAGGGCCCGCTGTCCGAGACGCTGCGCAGCCGTGCCGCCGATCCCCGCATCAGCATCACCTCGATCCCCGCCGGGCTGTGGGTCCGGGCCGCCGGCGCGGTCATGCGACCGATGTCCGACATGGCTTACGGCGTGCCGGTGTCCGGCGCCCGGCTCGCCATCGTGGTGGGGGCTCCCGGTGAGGAACAGCCCGGCCTGGAGGCGCTCGCGGGGCTGGTCGCGGCCCTGCCCGGCAAGTTGCGCCAGACGCTCGGGCTGATCTGCTACGGCCCCGAACCGGACCCCGCCCGGCCGCTGGCGCAGCGGCTCGCCGACCTGCTCGGCATCCCGGTCCACTGCTGCCACGCCGTCCCGCAGTACCTCCCGGACGGCGCGAAGACGTGGAAGTCGCTGGACGCGGCCGGGCAACGGGCCTGGCTGCCGTTCGTCCTTGAGAGCCTGCACCGGCCGGGCGTTCCGCCGCTCCCGCGCAATTGGGTCCAGCCCCTGCCGGGAATGGTCGGCGCGGGAGTCGGCGCGTACTGGCTGCAGGACGGCTGGTTGGTCGACGTGCTGCCGTCCGGGTTGCTGGTGCGGCCCGTGCGCACCCCGGTGGATCCGGTCGCCTCGCGCCTAGCGACCGATCCGGAAGTGGTGAACCTGGTGGTCACCGCAGCGGCGGGCCCGCCGCCCGGCCGAGTGCTGACGACGGTCGAGCGCATGGTTCGGCTGCTGCCCGCGGAAACCCGCGCACGGCTGCGGCTGGTCGCCACCCCGCACGCCGCCCCGGGCTATCTCGCCGGGCTCGGCCGCGCGCTGAGCCTCGGGGTGCACGTGCTCACCGCGTCGGGCCCCGGCCCAGCGGTCATCCCAGCCGCCTCGGTCACCGGCGGTGAGGCGCACCCGTGGGACTCATCGGCCACCGAGGTGCTGCCGGTAGTGACAGATCTGCCGGTGGCTTCGGCTTCTGTTGTTCCCCCCGACTCGGCAGCGATCGACCCCCCTGCGGTCGCTGCCGGACCCATCCCGGCTGCGGCCAACCCCCGTCTGGTCGCTGCCGAACCCGCTCCGGCAGCGATCAGACCTCTTCCGGTCGCTGCCGGTCATGGCCCGGCAGCGACCGGAAACCCCCCCGAGCCGGTCGCTGCCGGGCCCGCACCGGAACCTCCGGCGCATCCCGATGTCCGGTTCCGGCCGTCGGTGCACGTCGCGATCGATGCCGACGGCCGGATGCGGCCGTCGGGAGACGGATGGCGCGACGGTGGCGCTGCGACCACGCGGGATCCCGAGGGCGAGCCGGATTCGGCGGGACCGGGCTCTCCGCGCGGCAATGCGCCGGCGGAGGATGAACCGGCTACCGAGCTCAGCACTCCGGCGACCGCGCCCGCAGCAGGCGGGGGACTGGCCGCGCTGCCCGTCACGACCGCCTCGGTGCAAGTGCCGATCTTCGCGCCGGCAGTGCCCCCACGTATGGGGCCGAAATCCGCCGAGCCGCCGGCGAAACCCGTTGCGGAGGCTGCGGAATCGGCCGACCAGACCACGGGCGCCCCGGAACCGTCCGAACCGGCCGCCGCCAACCTCGCAGCAGCCAACCCCGCAGCCGCTTCGGCGGGTCCTGTCGCAACGGCTGTGCGGGCGCCGATCGGGAGCTCGCGCCAGTCCCTCGTCGACCAGCCGGCCGACCGGGGGCTTTCCGCTCTGGGCTCTGCGGTGGAGCGCGAACGATCCCGCGTAGCGGAACCGGCGGTC
Source organism: Saccharopolyspora shandongensis (assembly GCF_900106995.1). Lineage (GTDB taxonomy): Bacteria > Actinomycetota > Actinomycetes > Mycobacteriales > Pseudonocardiaceae > Saccharopolyspora > Saccharopolyspora shandongensis. Next base: position 44,781 of record NZ_FNOK01000035.1, on the reverse strand, counting down.
GCGGAACACCGGCCGGCCGCGGCCGCTCCCGGTCCGCCTGCGGTGGTGCCGACGTCCACCGCCGCCGATGTTTACGCGACGTTGGCGCCGAAGCCCGCCACAGCCGAACCCGAGGCCACGCCGCGCCCTGTCGCGATCTCGGGCACTGCCGCCACACCGGGCACTGCCGTCGTCGCCGCAGACCCCACCGTCGCCCAGGAATCTGCTGCCGCAACGGAACCTGCCGACGCCGTCGCCGATCAGGTTCCCGACCCCGCGCCGGCCCCTGGTATCGCCGCAGCGGAACAGGCAGCCGAGGCGGAGCCGCAACACGACTCCGGGCCCGCTCGACCGCTCATGCTGGCCGACCACGTCGGCACGGATGCGGAGCGCCAGCAGTTCCGGAAGTCGCTGGGCTGGCGCTACGACGCGGCGACCAGGGCGGTATCGCGACTGCTGGCCGAGCGACCCGGGCTGCGCGGCGGGGGATCGGTCGACGACGCGATGATGACGGAACTCGCAGCCATCCGCGTGTTCGCGACGTCGGACCAGGTCGAGGTGGTCGAGGCGATCCGCGCCGGCGACGCGTCGGTCCACTTCCCGTACATCTCCTGCCTGGTCGGTGGTCTACGCCGGCTTCCGTCTCTGCAGGGGGTCGTGGTCCGCGGTGGCCCGGACATCGCGACCGGGGCCGGGGATTACGTGGTCGGCACCGAATTGTTCGAGCCCGCGCCGATGGCGGGCGCATCCGATCCCACTGCGGCCGTTCCTGGCGCGGTCGAGGTGCTGATCTGGTCGGTCACCGCGCGACGGCTCGGCGGGCTCACCGAGGAAACAGCCGTCGCGGACGTCATGTTCCTGCCCGCGACGGTGTTCCGGGTGCTCGCGGTGGACGTCGATGCCGAATGTCCCCGGGTGTTGCTCGCCGAGACGGGGAAGCAGCGTTCGGAGGAGGCGCGGCAACGCCACGACGACCGGATCCTGGCGCGGCTGACCGCGGCGGCGAAGGCCCGTGACGGCCTGCCCGCGGCGGTGTTCTCCGATGCGGACAGGTCGCGGTTCGCCTTCTTGCCGGGAGAACCGTCCAATCCCTTCGAAATCCCGGAACCGGGGAGCGCGCGGTGAGCGTCGAGCGGTCGGAGGTGCATCGGCTGCTGCTGAATCTCGCCGGGAGGGTTCCCGACGCCGAACTGGCGGGCTTGCGGACCTGCCTCGCAGATGACGAGCTGGACGAGATCGCCGATGTGCTGATCGCGGGCGGATTCGCACTGTCCGAATGGGAGCAGGAAATGCTCGCCGGGTTGGCCGCCGAGCACGGAGTCGATCCGGGGCCGTTGGCGAGCACCCCGAGACCGGAGAACCCCGTGACATGGCGGTTCGTCAGGAACACCACAGTGGACAGTCCTGCCGGGGACGCTGCTGCGGTCCGGGCCGCGGACGGCGTTGGCGGCCTTCGAGCCCTGTGGCGGGCCATTCGGCTCTCGAAGGACATCGATGCACCCGCCCGGGCCGCGGGCGATGTGGTCTATCTGGGCGAGGCCGCTGCGGACGCCGACGTCGTCGAGCTGACCGCCGAGATCCAGCACCGCCTGGCCGAGGCCGGGCAGACGCCGCGGGTCGAGGTGTTCGCGGAAGGTGCGGAGCTGACCGGTTACCACGAGGCGGCCCTGGCGGTCGCCGAGCTGACCTGGACCGCGGCGCCGCCGCGAGCACATCTCGCGAGGGTCTTCGACGGCACCGACACGGCGGGCACCCCGTTCTTCCGCCCCGATCACCACCGCCTGGACCAGGCGGAACGGGATCGGCTGCTGGCCTACCTGCGGGCCGGGCCGGTGGTGCTCGCCACCGACGGCCGGATGGACGACGTGCTCGACCCGGACCAGGGTGCCGTGGTAGCGCTGAACTTCCGGTCCGATGGCACCTGGATCTGGAACGACGCGGTCTGCCACTACCTCGAACGGCACTGGCTGGAGCCCGATCCCGATCTCGTCGCGCACGTGGCCGCCGCCGGGGCGCCGCCATCCGGGCTGAGCAAGCTCGATCTGCATTGCGTGCGCGATGCTTTGTCCCTGACCGCGACTGAAGAATGACTGGGGCGAAGATGAGCCACACCAGGACGATGCTTTCGGTCTCGGCGACGGACCCGGACTCCTTCCGCACCATTGGTGACGCGGTGGCGGCGGCGACCAGTGGCGACGTCATCTCGATCCAGCCCGGCACGTACGCCGAGTCGGTCGAGCTGAGCCAGGACGTGACGCTGTCCGCGGCCGGCGCGCCCGGCGGGGTCCGCATCGAGTCCAGCGGCGATCCGGCGATCGTGATGGCCGCGGAAAGCGTCGTCCTGTCGGGCATCACGGTCGTCCACAGTGGATCAGAAACCTCGGCGATCGACGTGCCGACGGGCCGCCTGCGGCTCGAGGAATGCCGGGTCCAGGCATCCTCCGCCGCCGCGCTCTACGTGCACGGTCAGGCCGAGGCCAGTGCCAACGGCACCGAATTCAGCAACCCGACCGGGGCCGGCGTGATCGCGGTCGACGGCGCGGAGGGCCGCTTCGGCGGATGCAAGCTCAGCGGGTTCAATGCCGCCGCCGTGGTGATCCGCACCGGCGCCAACCCGCAGTTCGTCGACTGCACGATCACCGATGCCGGGGGCAGCGCCGTGCTGGCCGCCGAGCGCGCGCGGGGCGAGGTGCGCGATTGCCGGATCGCGCGGACCGGCAATCCCGCCGTTGTCGTCGAGGGGCACAGCGCGGTGCGTCTCATCGGGACCACGATCGCCGAGGCCGCCGGCGCCGGGCTGCTGATCGCGTCGGGTTCGGCGCCGCTGGTGGAGAACTGCGTCGTCGAATCCCCCGCAGCGCAGGGACTGGTGCTGATGCAGCAGGCCGCGCCCGAGGTGCGGGGCCTCCGTATCCGGCAGCCCGCCGGATACGGCATGCACGTGCTGGAAGGTTCCGGTGGCACCTTCACCGACTGCTCGGTCGTGGAATCCGGGGATGCAGGTGTGTGGATCTCCGGCTCGTCGCCGTCCTTCGCCGAATTGCTGGTGGACGGCTCCGGCGCCACGGCGGTGGTGGTGACCGAGAACGGCAGCGCGTCCTTCCGCGACCTGAGCGTGCAGCGAGCCGGTGGATCCGCGATCGAGATCCGGTCCGCGGCGGTGTCCATCGTCGGCGGCACCGTGACGAAACCGGCCACCGACGGCATGCTGCTGACCGGGAAGGCGAGCCTGGAGGCCGAAGACGTGGTGGTGTCCGGTGCGGGCGGCGCCGGGCTCAGGGTCACCGAGCAGGGGTCCGCGGACCTGCGCAGCGTCACCATCTCGGACAGCGGCGAGTCGAACGTGCTGGTGTCGGGGAGCCAAGCGGTGCTGCGCGGCTGCGAGCTTTCCGCCGCGGGGCAGCGGGGCCTGCTGGCTGCCAGCGCCTCCTCGGTGGCTCTGGAGCAGACCAGGATCCGGGACTGCGAAGATTCCGGCCTGGAATGGGCTGAGGGCTCCTCCGGCGTCCTGGACAGCTGCGAGATCTTCGGCAACGGCGGCGACGGCATCACAGTCGGCTCCACCGAGTCCATCACCATCCGCAACTGCATCACTCGCGAAAACCGCGGCGCCGGCATCCAAGTGCTCGTCCGGCGCGACAACCTGCGGGTCAGCGGGATCACCAGCAGGCAGAACGGCGATCCGGAAAGCGATTCGTCCGCCGACGCCGCCGACATCGCTGCCGAACCGCAGCGGTTCGGCAGCTCGCGGACGCCCTCCACCCCGCCGGTGGCCCCGCCGAAGGCGGACGCCGGCTCGGAACCGCCGGTCAAACGCAGGTCCGAGGGGCGGCTCGGCGAGCTGTTGGGTGAGCTGGATGTGTTGGTCGGGCTCACTGATGTGAAGCGTGAGGTGGAGGTGTTGACGCGGTTGGAGCAGATGGCTGAGAAGCGGGCGGCGGTCGGTTTGCCGATGCCGCCGATGAGCAGGCATCTGGTGTTCGCCGGTGCTCCTGGTACGGGTAAGACGACGGTTGCCCGGCTGTACGGCAAGATTCTGGCGGAGCTGGGGGTGTTGCGCTCTGGGCAGTTGATCGAGGTGGGGCGCGCTGATCTGGTGGCCAGTGTCGTCGGTGGCACGGCGTTGAAGACGTCGGAGTGCTTTGAGAAGGCGTTGGGTGGGGTGCTGTTCATCGACGAGGCTTACACGCTGTCGGCTTCTGGTGGCAGTGGCCCGGATTTCGGGCAGGAGGCGGTGGACACCCTGGTCAAGCTGATGGAGGACCACCGGGACGATGTTGTGGTGATCGTTGCGGGCTACACCCTTGAGATGCGCAAGTTCCTGGCGACCAACCCGGGTCTTGGTTCCCGGTTCTCCCGGACGATCGAGTTCGCCGATTACTCCTCGGCGGAGTTGGTCACGATCGTCGAGGGCATGTGCCGGGCCAACGACTACCGCTTGGAGTTCGAGACGAAGGAGGCGGTGCTGTCCTATTTCGACAAGCTGCCGCGCGATGAGTCCTTCGGTAATGGGCGTACCGCGAGGAAGGTGTTCGAGGAGATGATCGGGCGTCAGGCGTACCGGCTGGCCGATGACCCTGATCTGAATCCGGTGGCGATGACGCGGTTGCTGCCGGAGGATATCGGTGCGCTGCCCGGCAGTGGTGTCGGGGCGGGTGCGGCGAACACCGACATGGCGAAGGTGGATCTGCTGTTGAACAAGTTGCACCAGATGGTGGGGCTTGGTGATGTCAAGCAGGAGGTCGGCAACATGGTCGACTTGCTCGCTTCGGCCCGGCAGCGTCAGGCGGCGGGGCTGCCGGTGCCGTCGTTGAGTAGGCATCTGATCTTCGGTGGGCCGCCTGGTACGGGTAAGACGACCATCGCGCGGCTTTATGGCGAGATTCTGGCTGCGTTGGGGATTCTGGCGCGTGGGCAGGTGGTCGAGGTGGGCCGGGCGGATCTGGTGGGTGAGTACATCGGTCACACGGCGCATCGGACGACCGAGGCGTTCGATCGGGCGCGTGGCGGGGTGCTGTTCATCGACGAGGCGTACACGCTGTCGGTGAAGCGATCCACGGGTGGGGATTTCGGGCAGGAAGCCATCGACACCCTCGTGAAGCTGATGGAGGACCACCGCGACGAGGTGGTGGTCGTCGCAGCCGGGTATGAGGAGCAGATGGAGGAGTTCCTGGCGGCGAACCCGGGTTTGTCGTCCAGGTTTTCCCAGCGTGTCAGGTTCGCTGACTACAGCAATGATGAGCTGGTCACGATCGTCACCCAGCATGCCGCGTCGGCGGGTTATGAGTGCACCGGGCCGACGGTCGCGGCGTTGCGTTCGCATTTCGTGGCCGCGCAGCGTGGTCCGTCGTTCGGCAACGGCCGGTATGCGCGGCAGGTGATGGACGCGGCGGTGACCCGCCACGCGAAGCGGCTGCGGTTGACCGCCTCGCCGACACTGGAAGACCTGTGCCTGCTACTGCCGGAAGACGTGCCCGGCGCGGGCGAGGTCGCCAGCGCGTGACGCCTCAGAGCTGCCGGAACCCCCGGAGGAACGGCTCGTTTCGTTGTCGCGCGCATTGCACTGCTTTGTTCGCGGCCGAGCCCACGGCCGGTGTCAGCCCTCCGCCTGCTGCGGGCGGTGCTTGCTGGCGATGACGGCCAGTTCCACCCTGGACCGGCAGTCGAGTTTGGCCAGCACGCTGGAGACGTGGGACTGGATCGTCCGGCGGGACACCTTCAGCCTGCTCGCGATGTCCGGATTGGACAGCCCCTCGGCCACCAGCAGCGCGACGCGAACTTCCGTTGGTGTCAACGAGTCCCAACCGGTGGTCGGCCGGTTCGCCGACCGCCGCTTGCGCCGAAGGCCCGAACTCCGCGCCCACTGCTCGACGCGACGCAGATCCCAACGCGCATCGAGCTCCTGGAAGGCGCTGACCGCTTTTTCGAGCGCTGCCAACGCGTCGGCCTTGACATCCGCCGCCGCGGCGACATACGCCGTGATTTCCCAAGCCTGCCCGGCCAGCAGCGGGCGGCCTCCGTCCTGGAAGTCACGCGCTCCCGCCGCCAGCAGCTCCGGATCGCCTGCTGCGCCGCCGCGCAGCACGGCCACCAGGCCGCTTTTCACCGGCGTCGGGCACCGCCGCTGCCAGTCCCGTGCGGGCGGCACCAACTCGTCGAGCACCCCGCGATCGTCCACGGTGATCGCGACCCGGGCCAAATCGACCCAGGTGTGGTGGACCAGTGCGGCCTGGCCTCGTTTGTCCGTCGCCTGCCTGGTGTGGGCGAGATGCAGCGCCAGCGCGGTCTCCGGACTGCCGGCCCGCTCCGCGTCCAGCGCCAGCGCCCACCGGTAGAGGTACTCGTAAAGGTAGGCCGGGCCGGCGACTTCGGGGAAGCGCAGCGGTGCAAGCGGTTCGTCCCGGTGGATCCGGATCAGCGCCTCCTGCATGCGCAGCGCGGCCTGTTGGCCGAACGGATCAGCCGGCTCGTGGCCGGCCTGGATCTCGGCGAGCCCGTCCTCCCAGCTACCCTGTTCGTAGGCGATTCGCGCGGAGACGGCGGAGTACCACGGCAAGGCCGGACTACCGCAGGCCTCGGAGGCCGGCAATCCCTCGCGCAGGCATTGCTCGGCCGCGTCCAGTTGGTCCAGCTCCAGCAGGCAGTTCGCCTGCAGCAGCTGGATTCCGAGGTCGTCGCTGTCCGGGCCGAATTCCTGATCGCCCCAAGACGAGCGGGCCGCGGTCACGAGTGTGAGGGCGCCCGCCGGATCCCCGGTCTCCAGTTTTCTGGAGCCGAGCAGGTGCTGACCTGCCGCCACGGTGTAGGAGTCACCGGTCTGCTCGCCGAGCCGAAGGGCTGCCTCGGCGTTGCGCGTCGAGTCTTCGGCATTTCCCAGGAGGTAGGAGTACTGCGCGAGTGCCGCGTGCATTCTGCCGAGTTCGACCGGGTCGAGCGCACCAGCGGAGATGGTTGCTTCCGTCGCTTCGGTCGCGCCGCGCACGTTTCCTTGCAGGATGCAGCCGCGGGCGATCGACCAGCGCAGCTGGGCGGTGAGGGCGGGGGTGCGGTTCTGGGCCAACGCCGAGCGGGCCGCAGCCTCGGCATCGGCGCCGTGCCCCGCCCACTGCAGTGCGATCACGTGCAGGAAGCGCAGCATGTCGGCCCGGGCGCTGGTCGCGCCGAGCTGCGCCCGTGCCATGGTGAGGAGCCCGATCGCGGTCTCTGAGGAGCGCCGGATCAGGGTGATCGCGGATTCGATAAGCCAGTCGATCGAAGCGGAATCCAGCGTGCCCCCGGCCAGTAGGTACTGGGCCACCCGGTGGGCCGGTGCGCCGGTCTCCGCCAGCGCGCGACCGGCCTCCAGCAACATTGGCTGCCGCAGCGTCTCCGACAGCGCCGCCATCATCGCCTGGCGGATCAGGTCGTGCCGGAAGGCGATCCGGTCGCCGTCCTCGACCAGCAACCCGTTGTCGACGGCGTCGCGAACCAGGTTCCACAGCTCGAGGGGGGAGTGCCCGGAGGCCGCCGAAAGCTCCTGGATCGGCACCCGGCCGCCGAGCACCGCCATCATGCGCAGCACATCGCGGGAGCGCGACGACAGGAAGTCGAGCTTGCGGTGCACCGCCTCCGTGAACGAGGGCGGTGCGGCACCGGTGGCCCAACCGCCGGTTTCGTTCAGCGACGACACCAGTTCCTCGATGTAAAACGGGTTTCCGGCCGCGCCGGCCACCAATTCGAGCACGGCTTCGGTGGCGGGCTCGGCCAAGATGCGTTCGGTGAGCTCCGCCGCTGTCCCTGGCGAAAGCGGCTCCAACCGCATCGTCAACGCGCCGTCGCGGGCCAGTCCGTGCAACAGCCGGCCCAGTTCGGGGCCGGCCGGGACGGGGCGATGAGCACAAACCAGCAGCACCGGCAGCTGCCTGAGCAGGCGGGCGATCCGGTGCACCACCACCAGGCTCGCCGAATCGGCCCAATGCATGTCGTCCAGCAGCAATGCGACGGGTTGCCGGGCCGCCTGCTTCTCGATCAGCTCGACCGCGGACTCGGTGACCACGTACTCCCAGCGCGCGGCGCCGGGAATCCGGCCGTGCCGCTCACCGGCGGACAGCAGTTCCGCCAGGTCGGCCAGTTCAGGGGCCGGCCGGATGCGGTCGAGACCGAAATAGCCGGCCAACGCGGCGAACGGGGTATCGGACTCCATCGCTTCCGGGCTGCCGTGCAGGACCAGGAAGCCGCGCTGCCGGCACTCATCGGCGGCGCGTTGCAGCAACGTCGATTTGCCGATGCCGGGCTCGCCGGACAACTGCGCGGCGCTTCCGTTTCCACCGGCCACCGCATTGATCAAGCTGTCCAATGCGCGAATTTCCTCGTCGCGCCCGAGTATCACCGCATTGGTCAGAGCCACCGAAGCAACTTACCTGAACCATGCCGCAAACTGATCGACTGGCCGAGGTCGGAGGGGCGAGCAACGCGCTGGCGGGCTGCTTTTCGACGCCGGTCGCCGTTACTCGCGCTGTTCACCGGTGTTCTGCGTCACGGCCAGGACGGCGATCTCGACCCGGGAGCGGACGCCGAGTTTGTGCAGAATATTGGAAACGTGCGTCTGCACAGTCCGCGGGGAAATGTAGAGGCGCTTGGCGATCTCCGCGTTTCCGAGCCCCTTGAGCACCAACGCCGCGACGCGCTGCTCGGCCGGCGTCAGCGCCGACCAGCCGGTCAGCGGGCGATCGGCTCCGCGTCGTTTGCCTCGCGCGCGCCGGACGCCGAGCGGGCGCAATCGGCCGTCGGCGCGGTCGATGTCCCAGCCGGCGCCCACGCGTCGATACGCGTCGATGGCCTGGCCGAGTGCGTCGGAGGCGGCAGCCACATCGCCACGCTGGGCCAGGAACACCGCGGTCTGCTCCATCGCATAGCCGTGCAACAACGTGTGCTCGCCGGCCCGGAACGCACTGGCGGCGGCCTGTAGGCACTCGGTGGAGCCTTCGGCCGTGCCGTGGATGAGATCCCTGATTCCGGTCGTCCACGGTGTCGGAGTCGCCGCCGCGCGCCGTTCGGCATTGCCTCGTACCTGCTCGATGAGGTCGGGCCGCGCGGCGTCGTGGGCGAGCCGCACGAAGTCCGGGTAGAGGTGGTGCGTCAGCACGCGATTCGCCCAGTCACGTCGCGCGAAGGCCGCGGAGCACGCCTCGATCGCGCCGTCGCGGTCGTTGCCGCGCTCCAACATCAGCGCGCGAGCCCAGCTACGCAGCCAGTCGTAGTACGGTGAAACACCCTTTTGGAAAGGGGTTTCAGGCGGCATAGCCGGGGCCGGATCGTCGCGGTGCACCGCGATGATCGCTTCCAGGCACCGCAGTACCGGCGGCGATCCCGGATCATCCACTATGGACAGTCCGGCGCGCGCCTCGGTCAGCGAGTCCTCCCACCTGCCCTGCGCGAAGCGCACCCGGGCGCGCACGAGACGGTACCAGCCCTGGTTGATGCTCCCGTGCCGCTCGGTGGACCGCAATCCCGCCGCCAGGGTCTCCTCCGCTTCGGCCAGGCGGTCGAGCTCGTGGAGCGCCATGGCCTCGGCTATCCGACAGTCCAGCGTCAGGTCGGTCTTCGACTCCTCGTCGCTCCACGAAGCCAGCGACCGGCGGCTCAGCCGCCAAGCCTCCTCGAACCGGGCCTCGATGAACCGGACCGAGCTGAGTGCGACGCTCCCGCTGGCCAATGCGTAGGCGTCCTGGACGGTCCCACCGATGTGGATCGCTCGCAGCGAGTGCGCCTCGGCGGTCTCGGCGTCCCCGCGCAGGATCGAAATCTGCGCGATCAGGCCGTGGAATCGGCTCTGTTCCACTGATGACAACGCCACGGTGGCGAGAGCGCGCTGCGCGTTGGCCACTGCGGCCTCCATCTGGCTCGCCCGGGCGTATGCCTGGGTGAGCAGCCACCACAGCGACCCGGTCAACTCCGGCACGCGGTTGGCGCGAAGCGCGTGCTTAGCGCTCTTCTGCGCTTGTTCCGCCCGGCCCGACCGCAACAGCGCACTGGTGTGATGGAAGCGCAGCGAACTCCCGATCGGCTCGGCCGAGCCGACCTGACGGGCCGCCGCGTCCAGCAGATCGGTCGCCTCTTCCGGCGCGCGCGTGATCAGGTCGTCGGCGCAATCCTGCAACCAGCGAATGATGGCGTTGTTCAGCGAGCCGCCGGCGATGAGGTGCGGTGCGACCCGCTCGGCCGGCAGGCCCGCGGTCGCCAGCCGCTCGCCGACGTATGAGTACAGCGCCTTCCGGACTCCGTTGGGCAGGTCTTCGAGCAAGGCTTCGCGGATCAGCTCGTGCCGGAAATCCAGGCGGCCTGCGCTCTCCCGGAGCAGGCCGACCGCCACGGCGTCCTGGACCAGACCGCACAGTTCCAGCATCGGCCGGTCGGTGACGGCCGCAAGCTCGGCCCCGGTGAACGAGCCGCTGAGTACGGCGGCCATGCGGAGCACGTCCTTGGTCGCGTCGGAGACGCCGTCCAGCCGTTGGAAGATCGCGCTGTTGAGGGAGTGCGGCAACCTCGACCAGGCGACGCCGTCGGTGAGTTCGGCCATTCCGGAGGACAGCGTCACCATCTGGTCCCGGTCCAGCGCCGCGACCACTTCGTGGAGGTAGAACGGGTTCCCGGCCGCGGAGGCGATCACGGGCGTCAGCGTGGCGCCCGGTGGCCCGCCGACCAGCCGCTCCACCAGTCGGTGGGCCGCGTCCGCGTCCAGCTCGCCTAGCGCGATGGTCTTGGTATCGCGGGATTGCAGGCTCGCCAGCAGCCGGGTGAGATCCTCGCCGCAGGGCAACGGGCGCCGCGTGCAGACCAGCAGCAGTGGCAGATCCGCGGCCAACGCACCGAGCCGGTGCAGGACGATCTTGGTCGCGGAGTCGCTCCACTGGATGTCGTCGATCAGCAAGGCCACCGGAGTCTTGGCGCACCACTGCTGGACGGCGTCGAGGATCGCGGCGGTCACCATGCGGTTCAGCTTGGACGCCGTAGGCGTTTCGGCACCGCGCGCCGGGCGCAGGAGGCGCGCGACCGATTCGACTTCCGCCGGGCGGTCCTCGGCGTCCAGTCCCAGGCAGGAGCCCACCGCCGCGAAGTGCAGCCGGTGCTCCAACTGCTCGGCCGCACCACGAAGTACCCGGAATCCGGCCAGCTCGCAGAGCTCGGCGATCACGTCGAGCAGGGAGGTCTTGCCGATGCCGGGAGGCCCCTCGACGAGAACCGTCCGGCCACGCCCCGCCAGCACCCGGGCCATTTCCGCGCGCACGGCATCGAGCTCGGTTCCGCGCCCCACGAGATTCGTCACTGCGGCGTCCCTTGGCTCCCGATCAGTGGCCGAAGATCTCGGGCCGTGAGTAGATGCTATGGCGCGTGCCGGTGGAGCATGGCGATGGGCGTTGCTCCGGCAAGCTCGGTCAGGGTGCTAAATTCCCTGACCCACAATGCTCAGATCACGCCGGCACGCAGCGCGATGGCGACGGCGTGCGTCCGGTTCGAAGCGTCCACCTTGTCGATGAGGCGTTGCACGACGTTCTTCACGGTCCGGTCGGAGTAGTTGAGCTTCGTCGCGATCGCTTTGGTCAGGAGTCCGTCGGCCAGCAATCGGAGGATTTCGAGCTCGCGGTCGTCCAGGCCGGTGATGCCGAGTCCCAGCGGCTGGAGGGTCTTGCGCTGCAGCCGCTTGACCTGCCGAAGCAGCTCCCCCTGCAACGCGGTCGAGAGGATCGCCTGGTCCGCGTTCGCCGCCGTGATCGCGTTGATCAGCTGCGCGGGGGTCGTCCCGGTTCTGGGAAGCACGCCGACGACTCCGTATTCGACGGCTGCCAGGACGCTCTGGGCGTCGAAGCCGTCGGTCAGCAGGAGAACCCGGACCGACTTGCTCTTCTCCATGGCCCGCAGGTACGTCATGGTGTCCCGGCCGACCCGGTCGACCGCGACGATCAGCACGTCGGAAGGGGCGAGCTGGTCGGCGGGCACGAGTTGGATCTGCGAATGACCGCGGAGGCAGGCGGTCACGCCGTGCATGGTGATCGGATCGTCGTCCGTGCGAATCGCGACGCGTAGCCGGTCCACGGGCCACCTCCAGTTGGAGTAACGAGCTGGGCTGAATGTGCCGGTCCGCTCGTCGGTACACATCCGCTGGCTGGCCGGGAAACTTCCGTTCACCGGCAACCGGGCGGTCGATGCGTGGTCGGCGAAATGGGATGAAAGGCGCAAAACCCAGGATCTGCGGGACCGGGCCGGGTGCTGGCGGGGCGGCCGGGTTTTTCATCCGCCACCTGGCGGAGAAGCTCGGCCGGCCCGCGCGACCGGACGGTCCGCCGGAGCGTTGTCAGCCGAGCCGAATTGCGGCGAACGATTCGTCTCGCAGCATCGTCCCGGGTCGTCGAAGGTGGTGTGGCGAAGGCGTTCAGGCATGCAGTTCGACCGGACCTACTGCGCGTCGAGCTATGGCTCGCCAGCGGCAGAAGGCGTGGATGAGGCGGAGACCGTCGGCGCCGTGCGTCGTGGTGACGGCGTGTTGCTTGCGGATCGCCACCAGGGTGACGCGCACCCATTGCTCCCGTGGCTTCCCGGAACGGCGTCGTCGCCGACGTCGCCCTGGCGCAGGGATGTGCGGGAGGGTGCGGGGGAGTCCTCGTCTGGCCGTCCGCGGGTCGGGACCACCTCGCGATCTCGAACAGTCCTCCAACCGTTCACGATCACGAGGTGGTAACCGCACCTCCACGGCGAGTGCCGTTTCCCGTTGGTCAGCCGGTGGCTACCGGATTCGGGCTTGCGCTGGGCGAGCGACCTCGGCTGGACGGCGGCCCCAAGCGCTGACCATCAGCGGTCCCAAGCAGATCGAATCGCCGTCGTGCCAGAGGCGGTGGAAAGCATCGAGGTCCGCCTGGTTCAACAACCCCAGCGAGAGCAACCGGGGAGCGAGCTGATCGATCAGCATCTCCCAAGCCGGTTGCCCCAACTCGGCATCGGCCGGCAGCGGCATCGCGGTGGTCCGCACGCCGATGTCGATCAGGCCGGCACGGCGCAGCATTCGGGGCAGCTTGCGCCCGCAATTGGCGTCGTACGGGGTGCTCGTGAACAGTTCCTGGCACGCCCGGATGACTCGCTCGTGGGCTTCGGACGGCGGATCCACGACCAGTGCGGTGGCCCAGTCGAGGTCCTCCACCACGACCCAACCGCCCGGGCGCACCGCCTCGACCATCGATCCGATCACGGCCTCGGCGACCGGGAGGTGCTCGAGCAACAGCCGGGCGTGCGCGAGGTCGAAGCCCGTCGGCAGCGGGTTCGAGGTCACGTCCGAGGTGAGAACCGAGATCGGTTCGCCCGCAAGAGGTTCGAGGAAGCGGGGGTCGGTGTCGACCGCCAGGACATGCCCCTCCGAACCGACGCGCTCGGCGAAGATCTTCACCACGCTGCCCGTTCCGGCTCCGACGTCCACGCAACGCCACCCGGAGGTGAGCCCGAGCTGGTCGCAGATCGCAGCCGTGCCCTGGTCGTAGAGGTCGGCGAGATTTTCCAGCCGGGCCTGTTCGGCGTGCCATGCCGGATCGAGGATGTAGGTCACGCCTCCTCCTCTCGTCGAAGGTGATGGCGAACCACGGGCAACTGGCCTCAGCGCGGGTCAGGCGCTCTGCGTCGACTGAGGCGAGGTCGAGGTCGTCGATCAACCACGCCTGCCGATCGAGCAGGAAGACGTCCGGCGCCATGTCCCGGCAGTGCCCCGTCCCGCTGCACAAGGAGTGGTCCACTGCCAGGTAACTGCCGCCACCGGTCAGTTCGGTGCCGGTCATGAGATGTCCGTCCGCGGCAGGGCCGGGCCGTCGTAGACCATCTCCAACGAGGTCCAAGCTCGGAACGTCGGGCCCGGGACCTGGTGCGGCTGGAAGGAGGGCCGCAGCCTCAGGTTGGGGAGTCGGCTGTACGGCGTGGCGAAGGAGACCTCCGCCTGCAGGCGTCCCAGGTTCACGCCGATGCAGTGGTGGGGGCCGTAGCCGAACGCCACGTGCTGGGCAGCTTCTTCCAATCGCGATCGATGATGAACTCGTCCGGTCGGTCGAAGGCGCCCGGGTCGTGGTTGGCGGCACCGAGCGAGAAGTAGATCCTGTCTCCGGGTCAGGCGCGGACGCCGCCCGGGATCGTTGCTTCCTGCAGTGTTCTGCGGTACAGCCCCAAGATCGGCCCGTCGAAGCGAAGCCCCTCTTCCACCACTGCCGGGGTCAGGCCTTCGATGTCGGTGAGGTACTTGGCCTTCTGCTCCGGGTGCTGCTCCACGGCGTAGGCGATGTTGCCGATGGCGGGCCCGGCTGAGGCACCACCCCCGATAAGCCCCATCATGACGAGGCCGATCTCGTTCTCGTCGAACCGGTAGCCGTCCTCCTCTGCGAAGCACAACGCCGTCATCAGGTCGTCGCTTCCCGGACCTGCGGCGCGGCGGGAACGCACCGCCTCCGCGAGGTACCGCCGCCACTCATCCATCTCCGGACTGGCGATGCCCGCGCGGTTGGAGTTCGCCGTGCTCTCCGGCACCAGCGAGACGCGGAGGAAGAGCTCTCGGACATCTACTGTGATCAGGCCATGATTGCGGATCATGGTGTTTCGACTTACACGCCCTAGTTCGGGACCGAGACCTGGTTGAACGGGAGCATCGGTTCCAGCCAGGGGAAGACCACGAACAGCAGTAGCGCGATCACTCCCAGGGCCAGTAGCAGCGCGAGCACCAGCTTCGCGCCCAGCGGCCCGGGGAGGTGACGCCAGATCCAGCCGTACATCTATGCCTCCCCGATCGACTGCAACAACTGGGCATACGTGGCGTCGGCCATCTTCGGGAACTGGTTGGTCAGCACCGCGTGCACGATCAGCCGTTGCCGGTCGGAGAACTGCGGGTGGCACGTGGTCAGCGTGAGCAGTGCGACCTGCTGTGCGGGCGGCAGGACGTCGGACGGTTTGTGTGGCACCGGCGCCACGACATCGCCCTCGTTCGGGTTGACGATCTCGCGGCCATAGGTCTCGCCGTATGGGCCGCCGTCGGCCGCGTTCGTCCGCAGCGTCCCGATAGGCGAGCACTGCGGTTGCGCGCCCTTCCCGGTCGACCAGTTCGCGATCTCGTCGGAGTGCGGCAGTACGCGGTAGACGAAGAAGTCGGTCTGCGTCTCCACCACGATCGCGTCGCAGGAGCTCAGCAGGTCCAGGTCGTTGAAGGGCGCACCCTTGCCGACCCGGTGCCCGGCGACCGCGAAGTTGCCTGGTTCGCCGGGCAGCGCGGTGCCCTTGTAGTGCCCCGGCCCGACCTCCAGTGCCGCCGCTTCGGTGCCTTCCTGGATGGTGAAGTGGTAGTCGGCGCCGAAGCCCGGGATGTACAGCTTGGCGAACGCTTTGCCGTCGATCAGTTCGGGATGCGGCTGCCGGCCTTGTGCCCAGTCCTCGTTGAGCGTCGTCGTCGCGCCGGCCTGTTTCTTCGCCGAGAAGAAGTCGGTCACGTACAGCTCGTAGACGACGAACAGCAAGACGATCAGCCCAGCGGTGATCAGCAGCTCGCCGAAGGTTCGCACGATCTTAGCGCCGAGTCCCCCCGATGACTTCGGCACTTCCAGAATCGCCACGCGTGCTCCTTTCTGGAACTCGCTTACGTTAACGTGTCAGGTGTGGGGTGTCAGCCACGGATAGTTGTTTTTCTTTACTTCGAGGGACACGAATTTTCTGCGGCACCGGACCCGGGTGCTGGTCCTCCCGGCTTGCCTAGAGTGCGAGAGCGGCAATCGCTTGCTTGGCAACGGTTCTCGCCTTCACGGTCAGCTTCTGGTTGGTCGTCACGATGATCGCGGCACCGTCTTTGGCCACGGCGTACACCGCGCCGCCTTCCGTTGACTGGTAGCCGCCCTGCCAGCCTGCCTCGTCGGTCGCGGGGTTGCTCGTGTCCACCGGCGCCGCCTTGTCGACGAGTGCCTTCGCCACGGCCGGGTCGCCGGAATACGCCCGAACGGTGAGTTGGAGCTCCCCGGTGAGCGCATAGAAGAAGCACGCCGGGTGTGGCTTGTCCGCCGAGATCTGGACCTTCGACACGCGCTGCCCGTTCGCGTCGGCCACGAAGGTGTTGGTCAGGTAGGGGCACGGCCCGGCGCCGGTGGGTTGCGGATCGGGCGGGAGTTGGACCGGTGTGGTCGTGGTGATCGGCGTAGTGCTGGTGGGCGGCGTGCTGGTGGGCGCGGACTGGCTTGTCTGCGAGCAGGCCGTTGTGAGGGCGGCGGTGATCCCGAGGGCAAGCATGGCTCGTCGCATGGCCCGCATTCTCCCGACCAAAGACGGGTTGTCGGGTGTGACCCCGCTAGCAGGCTGGGACTTGTACCGTGCCAATTTTCGCGACTCTGCCTGTGGGCTGGTGTTTTGTGGTTTGTTTCAGGCCGGTATCCATTGATCGCGCCGCCGAGGACTCGATGGCGGCGGATCGGGGCATCGAGCGGAATGATGGCGGCGGGGTCGTGGTTGGGTGAGCGGGGTGCTCTCGGCCTTGTCGGGGCCGATGATCGTTGAAGTGGCTCTGGTGCGCACCCGAAGGTGCGGCCAAGCTGGCGCAGCAACGGCATCAGCATCTCGGCCGAACGCGCACCACTGTCTACTGTGGTCGAACCTGTTCAGTGGAACAGCGTGGCACCAAGCGGGTGTTGCTGGTCGAAACCGGGGAGTACCAGGAAGGTCGCGCTGGCGGTAGTGGTGGTGAATTCCAGCAGTGCGTCGGAATGATCCATTCGGGTCAGGGTGTTGGTGAACGTTCGTATGTCGTTCTGGAAGCTGATGAAAAGCAGGCCGGGGGCGGGTTCGTCGGTGCTGTAGGAACGACGGAGCATGAGGCCGACGCCAACGACGTTGGAGTGCGCTCTGCGGACGTGGGCGTCCGCCGGGATGAGGTAGCGTCCGTCCGGCGTTTTGGCGCCGAGGTTCGGGTCCGAGGTGATGGTGCCACCGGAGAGAGGCACGCCGGTGGCTCGGTACCGACCGAAGACTGCCTCCTGGTCGGCAACGGACAGCGTGGCGAACCGCGGCAGGTCGAGTTCCATGCGTCGCAGTACGGCAATGGTGCCGCCGGCGACTGGAGCCGGCCCGGCCAGCCACAGGTCTCGTTGTTCTTGGACGGTGGTGTGCGGGCCCACGATGCCGTCGATGAAACCGAACAGGTTTCGTGGCGCGGTAAGGCCCTGATCCACGGGAATGTTCGAGCCGCGGCGCCCGGACTGCCGCCAGCGTTCGTGCATCCGGTCACCAGCCTGGTCCAAGAGCGCGGCGGCGAGGATCGGTAATACCAAGGCGTCGCTGGCGCAGATCTGTATCAGCAGGTCACCGCCGCGTGCCTGCGGGGCGATCTGCTCGCGGGAGAACTGTGGGAGATCCACGGCGCCGGGTAGGGAAGGATCGACCATGCGCACCAGTCGGGGGCCCACGCCGATCGTCACGGTGAGATCGCCCGGCGGTAGGCCCAGCAGTCGTGCATCGGTTCCCGCGGTGAGCGTCAGGATGGCCTGGCCGAGGTCGGCCAATAATGGGCCGACAGCCACGGCATCGCCGAGGTCGGCCACCACGGCCAGCAGATTGGGCTGGGCTGGCTGCGGGAGCGTGATGCCCGCCTGATGCTGGCCCGTCGGTGACACCGGCGTGGTTGACACGGGGGCATCGAGTCGGCCCGGCTGAGGGGAGCCCGATTCGCACCCGGCCACGAGGCCGGCGGCCATTGCGGTACCGGTGACACCGAGGAACGCGCGGCGTGACGGGCGATGATCGGCTCGGCTCACGGTATGGAGAGTGCCATATCCGCCCTCCCGCAGGTGAATCGTCCATGCCAAACTGCGATCATGCCTCGTTTCGGTCTTCGCGTGACAGTCGCGGTGCTGGGTACGCTGATGCTCGTATTGGTCGGCTGCGGCGCCGGCGATGACGGATCGGGCCAGGGCCGACGACCGACCGGTGCGAACGTGACGATCCGAGTGCCGGCTGACGCCCCGACGATCTCGGCTGCGGTGTCTCTCGCTCAGCCCGGTGACCTCGTGTTGGTCGCGCCGGGCGTGTACCAGGAGTCCGTGAAGATCGCCACGGCTCGAATTACTCTTCGTGGCGAGTCTCGGGACAAGGTCATCATCGACGGGCGGTTGCAGCAGCCGAACGGCATCGTCGTCGCCGCACCCGGGGTGGCCGTGGAGAACCTGACCGTGGAGAACAACACGCAGAACGGGGTTCTGGTCACCGGTTCGGCGAAAGCGGTTGCCGGATTGCCGGGGACGAGCGGCGGCTACGACACCGGCGACGAGCCCGTCACTTTCCTGAAATCGTTCTTGGTTTCCCATGTGACCGCGACCCGCAACGGGCTGTACGGCATCTACGCGTTCTCCGCGCAGGACGGTGTCATTGAGCACTCGTACGCGTCAGGTTCGGCTGACTCGGGGATCTATGTCGGGCAGTGCAAGCCGTGCAATATCGTGGTGCGGGACAACATCGCCGAACTCAACGCGGTCGGTTACGAAGGCACCAACGCCAGTGGCGAGATGTACGTGGTCGGTAACCGCTTCGTCGGTAACCGGGTCGGACTCACCATCAACTCCGACCACCAGGAGAAGCTGCTCCCGCAGCGGGGTTCCGTCGTCGCTGGCAACCTGATCGCGGGCAACCAGCAGACACCGACCCCCGAGCAGGCCGACGGCGGGTGGGGCATCGGCATCGGCATCGATGGCGGCAGCGAGAACCAGTTCAGCCGCAACCGGATCGCCGGCAACATCAACGCTGGGCTGGTGATCACCGCAACCGCCGACCTGCCACCGGACGGAAACCAGATCGTGGAAAACACCTTCGCCGCCAACGGCATTGACGTCGGCTGGACGTTTCCCACCGCCACGCAGGGACGGGGTAACTGCCTGCACGCCAATGATCTGCGAACGACGGTGCCCGCTCAGCTCGTGACGACCGCGTCCTGCCCGGCTCCTGCCCAGTCGCCCACGCCGTCCGGCACGTGGGTGATGCCGAAGGCACCCGGCGGTATCCCGTTCACCGATGTGGCTGTGCCTGACGCACAGCCACAGTTCCCGAATGCCACCACCACCGGCGCCACGGCTGTCCCGGCCGTTCCGGCGCTACCGGACACCGCAAGCATCCCGCTGCCGTCAGCGTCACTGCTCGCCGGCAGTGCGCTGGTGCGGACATCCTGAGCGGCGGCTACGGCGGCGGGCTGACTCCGGGTACCGGCTGAACCGGAACGTATTTCTCGGTGTCGAAATCGATGATCACTGGCTGCGGTTCGGAAGCCACCTTGACCTGAACCCGATACATGGTGCCGTCCGAGCCGATCCAGTAGCGCACGGTGCCCGCCGTACCGGGTTTGGCACCGGCGTCCGGCCCGGTCATGACGTCCACCTGGTGGCCGTCCAACTGGTCCTGCCCAGTCCAGGTGGCGCCGTTCTGCGGCAGTAGCGCGGCGTTGTCAGGCCGGTCGTTGCCGAGACTGAGCGCGATGGCCAACGAGGTGTCCAGCGCACTGCCGGTCGTTTGCAGCGGACGGCTATACCAATCCGACCCGGGCGGCGATGCCGGTGCTTCCGCCGGGGCGTTCGCCATCGGGTGGACATGCACGGTGGCGGCCGTCCATTCGATCAGCCCGTCGCTGGACGTATCGCGCCCGGTGCCGTGCACCACGCCGTAACCGAGCTTGGCGCGGTAGTCGATGGACCCTGTGATGACCAGCCCGCCAGCGGTGCTCGGCACGGTGATCGTCACCGCGCGGCCCCCCGCTTGGTAATTGCGAAACCGCGTGATCGCCAGCCGGTTCGCCTCATCCGAGGTCAATGCACGTGGGCCGGTAGGGCCTGAGCCGGTGCCAGTGACCAGAAACGCGACCACTGCGGCAGCCGCAATGCCGATGACGGCTGCCGCCCAGCGTGGCCGCAGCCATTGGCGTCGGCCGGCCGCGCGCCGCGGGAGACCTTGCCGGATTCTCATGCTCCGCACGCGGCGCGACGCTAACAGGTCCGCGATGCGTCCGTAAATCACCCATCTTGGCAGCCGCACGGCTTTCTGGTTATATATAGCAGTTCGGGATGATCTTTCGGGGTCAGCTGTCACCTGGGCTATGAAGCGGTTGTTCAGCCCGAAGAGGGCTTGTTCATCATGACAAGGGGGCAGCGATAGCTATGAGCCGAGCCGGTAGAGGATCGAGCCGGACAGCCGGGAAGCGGCTGGTGCGGTTGGGTTTGAGCATTCTGTTGCTGGTAGGCAGCGCCGCGGGCCCGATTGTGGGGACGGCTTGGGCGGCCGATGATTCGGCAAATGACGGCACACTGACGGTTCAGGTTCTGCGAGATTTCTTCGGCACAGGCGTGATCAATACGGCAATGGACGTGCCGCAGCAGGGCATGAAGGTTGATGTTGCCGACCCGGCCGGCCATCGCGTCTCCGGCACCACGGATTCCACCGGAAAAGTCGTGGTGTCGCCGTCGACCGTGCTGACCGGCGGCCGGTACCGCGTCGACGTCACCATCCCTGCGCCGTACAGCGATTATCTGCAGGCGGCACCGGCCTCGACGGCGACAAACCACTTTGACAGCTTCACCACGTTCGTCGACGTGTCGGCCGGCAAGAACGCCTCGGTAATTACCGGGGTCTGGAACGCGGCCGACTATGCGCTGCCGGATTCGCGGTATTTCGTGCCGATCCAGAACGGCGCTGGTGGGACGGACACCCGGTCATTGGTGGCGTTCGGGACGAACCGCCGGGGCACGTGTCCCAGCGAGGTAGCGTGTCCGACCACGCTCACCACGCAATCTCAGGTGGGCACGACGTTCGGGCTGGCCTACGACAGGTACCGGCAGCGGCTGTTCCAGAGCGAGTTCGCCCGGCGGCACGCCCCATACGGGCCGGACGGTGGTGGTGCGATCTACACCGTGCCGGCCGACGGTGGGGGCGCGCCAACCTTGTTCGCGAAGGTGCCGGGCGCCGTGGTGACGCCGCACGACACCGCCAACATGAACAAGGACGCTGGGTTCACCAACGCGCCGGGTAAAGAGAGCATCGGCAGCCTGGCCCTGTCGGAGGACGGCTCGACCCTGTACGCGGTGAACCTGCTGACGCGGACCCTGGTGAGCTTCGATGCGACCGGGGCCACCGCATCAGTACCCGAAGCGATGGTGCCGATTCCGGACCCGGGCTGCGCGGCGCCCACCGACTGGCGGCCGTTCGGTCTCGAGACGCACAACAACACGCTCTACGTTGGTGGCGTGTGTTCCGCGGAGAGCACGCAGAACCGGGCGGACCTGAAGGCTGTTGTCTACACCTACGACGGCAAGCGATTCACCACGGTGCTGACCCAGCCGCTTACTGCCGAGCGCGGTGCCGTCTTTGCCGGTCACCCGAGCGCGGGACAGAACAACCACTGGAACCCGTGGAACACCGACCTGTCTACCTGGGACGAATTCCGCCTGGGCGGCGCCTTCATCAATCCGCAGCCGGAGTTGGCCAGCCTCGCCTTCGCCCGTGACGGTTCGATGATCCTGGGTTTCCGCGACCGGTTCATGGACGTTCTCAGTGCGAGGGGGCTGGACCCTCGGCCGGGCAACAACACCCCGGAACTCGGCATGTCCGGTGGTGACATCAACATGGCCTGCGCCAATCCCGCCGGTGGATACTCGTGGGAAGGCACCGGAAACTGCCCCAACCACGCGAAAACCGCCACCGACGGCGGGCAGGGCGATGGTGTCGTCGAATACTTCCCGGGTGAATTCTTTTCCGGCGGACACCAGGAAACCGCGCTGGGCTCGGTGGCCTACATTCCACAGCAGCAATGGGTCATCAGCACGGAGTTCGACCCGACCGTCAACATCGAAACCAGCGGAACCGGTTACCACAACATCAGGACCGGCGAGGGTCCCGGTAACAACCCGGGCGCCAACGCCTACGAGTTCGTCGGTCAGGCGGCGAACGGATTCGGCAAGGCCGGTGGGCTCGGCGATATCGCGTATGCGGCGGCGAATGCGCCGATCCAGATCGGCAACCTGGTGTGGTTCGACGGCGAACACAACGGGATCCAGGACCCCGGACAGGTGCCGCTGCCGGGTGCGACGATCAACCTGTTGGACGCCAGCGGTAAGCAGGTCGCCACGACCAAGACCGATGCCGCCGGCGAGTACTACTTCGGTGGGGTCGGCGCCGCCTACGAGCTCACGCCGGGTGCGAAGTACACGGTGCAGTTCGACGTGTGCACCGCGAACACCAGCAAGGTGCCGAGTCAGCCGCCGGCAACCGAGCTGCGGTTCACACTCCCATTGGCCGGTGAGGACCGGGCACATGACTCCAACGTGATCCCGCCGACCACCGGGCAGCTGTGCAACGGATACGCACCTGTCACGGCGCCCGCCAACCCGGGAGGGGTCGATCACACGATCGACGCCGCCGTGTACATCCCACAGGAACCGCCGCCGCCGACGACGCCGCCGACATCTACGCCGCCGACGTCTACGCCTCCGACGACCCCGATGCCTGTCACGCCGCCCTCATCCAACACGCGGACGGACTCGCTGGCCGACACCGGTATTTCCGGCCTGCCAGAGATGATCTTCCTCGGTGTAGTGCTCCTCGGTGCGGGCGCGGCATTCGTGTTCATGAGCCGGAAGCGTCGCGCCAAGCAACGCTGAAAAACGGGTGGTCTGCCCGCCTGTGATCCGGAATAGCGCGGGCGGGCAGGCCATGCCTGTCGGATGCCCTCGACGAGAGCAGCCGCGAGGCGAGAGGCGCCAGGCTTCGTAGGCCACCCTGCGTCCTGGTGCGGATCACAGGTCTGCTCAAGGCATTCGGACAGCGGGCCTGTGCGACCGCTGCCGTTACTGCACGCGACCCGCGCCCAACTTCGGGAACGCGGTGTCCCGGCAACCGATAATCCGCTTCGCCGCGGTCTCACGCTCTGGCGGAGTCAGGATGGCAGGGGCCTGGGCGTCCACAAAGGACCATGTCAGGCTGAGGGTGCCGAAAACCCAAGTGACCTTGCCTTTGCCGAAAACCGCATCCGTGCAGGCATGTTCGTACTCGTGGAGGATGCCGCCGAGTCGATCGCGTCGGCGTATGTTCGGGCGAGCGATCTTGTCGGGATCTGCGATGGGCGTAGGTAAGGGGTTCGGCGGGCGGGCGTTGATCGTCCCGAAGAAGTCGCAAGCCGGAAGGCGTCGGCCTGCGAGTGCAGGAAGTTGGCCCATGTGCTGGAGTTCCGTTCGGGTGGTGGGTCTATCCCTGCTGCCTGCAGGATGTCCCAGACGGTCGAAGGGGCCACTTTCACGCCCAGGACGAGCAAGTTCGCCGTGGAGTCGGCGGTCTCCCCAGCCGGGGTTCTCCTTGGCCAGGCGCAGCACCAAAGCCTGAAAGGGGCGTAGCCAGGGCAGCCGCGCTCATGTTCGAGGACCTGGACGAGTCACGATCTCACTGCCGGAGGCGTCTGGGCGCCGGGAGGTCCGGGGCTGGTGAGGGCAAGTGTCGCGTCGAGAAGTGCGGAGGTCAGGGCGGGGAGTTGGTCGGGGGATTCGGGCAGCAGGAACAGCCAGGCGAAGACGGGGCCGACAAGTAGGGCGTTGAGGGTGGCTGGGTCGGGGCGGGTGGTGAGTTCGCCGCGTGCGGTCGCGCGGTCCAGGATCTCCGTGAGGGTCCGGCGCTGGACTCCCCCGTATTTCTCGTCGAACCGGACACGTAGTGCGGGGTCGGCGTGGACATCGGCCAGCAGGCCGGGGACCGTCCCCTGCGGCAGGGAGGCCATGCTGTCCGCGATCTCGGCGAGCACGGCGGCCAGGTCGGCGCGAAGCGATCCGCAGTCGGGTGCCGCGGCCAGGAACTGATCCGGCAGAAGAACGTCAAAGATCATCTCTTGTTTGGTGGCGTGGCGCCGGTAGATCGCCGCCTTGCCCACACCGGCTCGCGCGGCCACTTCGGCCATCGTGAGCCGCGTGTATCCCACCTCGGCCAGCAGCTCTCGAACGGCGGAGGCGATGGCGTCGTCGACGCGGCTGTCTCGGGGGCGGCCCCCCTGGTTGCGAGCTTGCTTTCGAGCAGACATGGGTGCATCATACGGAACCAGCAGTACCGAAACCAATGGTTCCATAACTGGCGGTTCCGCGTTCTCTGGTGCGGCCGCAACCTGGCGCGCCGTCCGCGTTGATGGCGTGGTCTACGCCGACGGCGCCGGACTCCGCCGCGACCATCGATGCGCAGCTGGCCGGCGACGCCACCGCCGGGTTCCGGCCCAACCGACAGGGCACACCGGCTCGGAAGGAATGACCGATGCGAATCCCGAAAGTCGCCCACACCGCACAGCCGTGGCGGATCCACGAGTTCACCCACGACTTCCGGATCGAGGACGTGTGGTCCTTCCGCGCGCCCGACGCCGGGCCCGACGACTTCCCCGTGATGGTCAAAGCGCTGAAGACGGCTTACGACACCCGAAAGGCTCCCGCCGCGGTCCGGTTCCTGTTCGCGGTGCGTTGGAAGCTCGGTGCCTTGTTCGGCTGGGACACCCCCAGGGCGGGCCTGGGTGGGCGGGTCGCCTCGCTGCGCGACCGCCTCCGACTCGGCCTCGCCGCGACCGCGAACGACGCCGCCCCCTGTGCCGACCCGTTCTCCGAGGTGTACCAGCTCGACAACGAAGCGGCCCGCGAACTGGCCAACAAAACCGTCCACACCGTCATGCACCTGGGCTGGGTGCAGACCAACGACGGCGGATACGAACTGCGCATGGCTGCCCTGGCCAAACCCAACGGACTGTTCGGACGGCTCTACATGGCCGCCATCGCACCGTTCCGGTACCTCATCGTCTACCCGGCACTGACCCGCCAATGGGAACGTGCCTGGCTCGACCACGGCCGCCCGCAGCGGCACGCCGGAGACGCCGCGCGCGGAGAAACCGCCAGCCCGGATTGACCCGAACCACGGCCGAACGACAACCGCATGGAGTCACGCGACTCCACATCCGCAACGGAAAGGAAGATTCAGATGATCAAATGTGCCGGCTGGCTCCTTGTGTTCTTAGGAGCCGCGCACACGCTCCTCGCCCTGACGTTGGAGGGAGCAGCACGCCACGCCGGGGAGTGGTTCAGCGGGGCGCTGTGGCACGAAGATTTCTCCGATATGAGCCCGGCCAACAGCGCGCTCTGGCTGTCTCTGGAGAGCTTCGGCCCGCCGCTCATCGTGGTCGGCCTGATCGTCCTGTGGCTGGACCGCCGCGGCATCACTCCACCGGAGTTCATCGCGTGGACCCTGGGGATCTGGGGCGTGGTGGACGCCGTCATCCTCATCACCACGCCCTGGCCGCTCGCCCTGCTCGCGAACATCCTGCTGTTGGTCGGAATCCGCCGCGCCGCCCGTCGCGGCAACCCCGCGCCTCACGCCGACGCGACGCGGATGCCGTAGGAAACCGCGTGGTGACCAGGCCCCAGCCCACCTGTGGGGTTCCAGAAGTCGGCCGCCGGCGCTGATCAGCAGCTTTGCGCTGCACGCTCGTATTCGTTGATCAAGCCGCCAAGCGCTGGTCGACGCTTGATCCGCTCGTGGCTGAGTTTTCAGCGGGGTGGCTTGGTCGTGGTGGGCGGAGTTCGCTGGGCGCGGTGCGGTCGGCGGCCGTTGTAGTGCTGGACGTAGTCCGCGAGCACCGTACGCAGGTGTCGTTCACCAAAGATCAACAGATGGTCGGTGAGTGTTGACGCCCCACTGCTGAGCCAGGGGGGACGACCATCGCCGCGTGAACCTCTGATGCAACCGGCGGGGCACCCGCTCGGGGGAGCCCCGCCTGTTGCGGAGCGGTCTACTCCGGCGGCGCGAGTTCGATCGTGTGGAGGACGATCCCGTCGATGTCGCGGAGCCGGACCGTCATGGCACGGGTGGCGTGGTCGATGGCGACCTCGCCGAAGAACTGGTACCCGAAGCCGGGGTTGCCGACCTGCTGTGAGGGCGCTGCCTTGGAGTAGACGACCTCGGGGCCGAACGTGGGGTCGACCCGATTCGGTTGCGGGGCCACGCCGACCGCCGCGTTGAGCGGGCCGGAGACGAACTCCCAGAACGGATCGAAGTCTGTGAAGCTCGCGCGGGACGGGTGGTAGTGGTGCGCGGCGGTGTAGTGCACGTCGCCGGTGACCCACACCATGCCGGTGATGTGGTGGCGCTTGGCGAAGGACAGGAGCTCGGCGATCTCCAGTTCCCGGCCCAACGGGGCCCCGGGGTCGCCCTGTCCGATCGCCTCGACCGCGGCGCCGTCCGGAACGACCAGGCTGATCGGCAGGTCCGCGGCCAGGACCTTCCAGGTGGCACGAGAGGCGCGCAGTTCGTCCTTGAGCCAGTCGAGCTGCCGACGTCCGAAAACGCCACCGTCGCTCTTGGTTTCCAGGCCGGGCGTATTCGAGTCCTTGTAGGAACGCATGTCGATGACGAACACGTCGAGCAGTTCGCCGTACCGCTTGACCTTGTAGACGCGGCCTTCCTCATCGCCGCGGATGGTGGTCGGCAGGTATTCGTGGAAGGCCTGGCGCGCCCGCGCGGCCAGTACGTCGACTCGCTTCTCGGTGTACCGGCTGTCGTCGAGGATCTCGCCGGGATACCAGTTGTTGACGACTTCGTGATCGTCCCACGAGTTGATCTGCGCTACCTCGGCGTTGAACCGGCGCATGTTCTCGTCGAGCAGGTTGTAGCGGTAGTTGCCGCGGTACTCGTCCAGCGTTTCGGCGACCTTGGACTTCTCCGGTGTGACGATGTTGCGCCACGTGGTGCCGTCGGCGAGCGGCTTCTCGGCCGGGATGACGCCGTCGGCGTAGATCAGGTCTCCCGAGCAGATGAAGAAGTCCGGGTTCAGCGCGCGCATCGATTCGAAGATCCGGTAGCCGCCGCGGGACGGATCGATGCCCCAACCCTGGCCACCGAGGTCGGCGGACCACAGGAAGCGAATGTCGGAAGCTCCGGTTGGCGCCGTGCGAAGCCGGCCGAACGCTGGCTCGCCGGTGAGTGAGTCATCGTCCGGGTCGGCCAGGATGACGCGGTAGAAGACGTCCTGCCCAGCGGGAAGCTTGCGCAGCTGGACCTTTCCGGTCAGATCGCGGCTGGGGTCCAGGATCGGCCCGCGCACGCGTTCTACGCTGCGGAAACTCTCGGTCGGGCTGACCTCGACGAACATCCGGGCCGGCTTGTCGGCGCGGGCCCACACGACCCCACTTGACGCCGAGACGTCACCGGTCTGGACGCCGTGGCTGATCTGTGGACGACCGGAACGCACCAGGGCCGGCGCGGCGAACCCCTGCGACGGCAGCAGGAGCGATGCTCCGGTCATCCCGGCGCCCAGAAGCACCGCGCGGCGACTCAAATGGCGGCCGGACTGGCCACGAGGGACAGAAGAAGATGGCTCAGACAAGGATGCTCCCCGAGATCGACGTTCGTCGCTCAAGGTTTATCCAGGCGCGATGAAAGTCCGGTGTTGTCTTGAAGAACAACGCGCCACTTCCGGCGGACAACCTGAACAGGACTGCGAAAGGTTCTCATGTGAAGAGCCGCTCGGGCCGTCCCGATGGGTGCCGTCTCGATTTTCCGGAATTTTGGGAGGATTTTGGGAGGATCGGTTTGGCCCGGTCGAAAAGGGGTCGCGTAGTGAGAGGCGGGACATGCTGCCTGCCATGTGATTTCGACGGTGCGGGTGGTTGACGATGCGCACGTACCCGCCGGCGGCCTCGTCGTAGCGGACCCACCCGAACACCGGAGCCAGGACGTAGGCGACCTGCCACGGGTCAGGGCGCAGCGACCGCCCTGCCCACTGGCCTTGGGTGTGCACCAGCGCGCCGAACGCCTTCAACACGCGGTCGACGCGCTCGGCATCGAACACCGCGCCCGGTGCGTCGCGAGGCTCGGGGTCTTGATCTGCGGCAGGCAGTCCGGCAACGGGATGCCGCGATCGGCCAGGTACCAGGCGACCTCTGGCGAGAGTTGCGAGACGCGTCGGCTTCCTCGCTCGTCAGAAGCGCTTTTGACCTGGAGTGGGAACTAGGAACCTCGCATCCGTGAAATTGATCCTGCCCAGTAACGGACCACAGTGCTGTCAGGCCCTGCGGTTCAGCGTCGGACCCAGGTCGCGCCTCCAGCTGGCCCTAGCTCTTCTCCGCTCGTCCCCCAGTAGCGGTTTCTGAGGCGCAAGTTGCCGAGCTCCGGCGGCGCTGTCCAGCAGCCCGGCGGGGATGATCTTTACTCCCCTTCCCGCGACTGGGCCGTCTGTTGCATGGAGTCGTCACAGGTTCCCGGATCCGAGCACCTGGTGTGCGCCCTGCACTCGAACAAGCAACATACGCAGGGCATCCCTGTCGGACGTTGCGATACCTCGGCCTGGTGCGCCGGAATCTCCAGGCCGCAGAAAGTCAGCCACGACGCGGGCACCTCGCCGCCCTCGGGCACCGTCGCCGTGTGGGATTGGCGCTTCGAATCACTGACGACACCAGCGGCGAACCGGACTGCAACAGTCCCGCCTGTGAAGACCACACCGCTCAGTTCTTTTGCCGCCTGCATGCACTCGTCGCAGACCGGCCACTGCCGGGTCGACTCGGTTCGCTGCGCAGCTCTCACCGACCGCTTGCACAACGTCTTGATCGTCTCGCCCCCCTCATGCTTCTCTCCCGGTGGCAGCATTCCGGGGATGGCGTGCCGTCTGGATTCCGCAGGATGCCAATGGTGATCGGATCGGATCACGTTCATCACCTCCGCAGACGCGAGGTGTTCCCGCCGGGCTCGTGACGACAACGAGCGGAATTTCACCCGTTCAGTCCACCACTCCGGCTAGGATCCGAGGTTCCCCGGGTCTATGACCACCCGGTCGACAGCAGAATCAAGGTGGACGTGTTGAAGGCCATGTGGACGACGACGCTGGGCCAGATCGACCCGGTTCGCCAGTAGAGGATCGAACTCCCGAGCCCCATGATGAATGCCGATGGGGTCACCAGGTTGACCCCGTGTGCCAGGGCGAAGATGGCACTGCTGCCCTAGATCATCACCCACGGGCCCCACCTCTTCATGAAATTTGCGATCACTCCGCGGAACAGCAGTTCTTCGCCGAAGGGCTCGATGACTCCGCCCAGCGCAATGACACCGAGGAACGAAAGCAGCCCGCCGGTGGCTGCGGCGTTATAGCCGACCTGGACCTCTTCTGCGTCCGGGAAGAGCGGGTGGAGGATGAAGATCTCCAGCAGAGTGGTGGCTCCCATCCCCGCTAAACCGACTCCTGCTGCCGCGAGCAGCCAAACTGCTGGGACCCTGCGGAAGCCGAACGGGGCAAACCCCTTTCTCATGGCGAGCACGGCAACGAAGAATGCCGCCATGGGGACCACAGCCGAGAGTGCGAACTGCCAGAGTCCGGAGATCTCGGGGGTGACGGGCAGATCGAAGACGACGATACCGCCGACCACGTAGAGCACCACCGCAATCACGGCGGCTGGTGTCACGTGCAGCCACCCGGGTCGTGCTGATGTCTGCTCATCGTTCATTGAGTTCTCTTTTTCTTAACAATGGCCTGCGGTGGGCCGTCAGTGAGTGAGAAGGGCAATCGCGCCTGTTGCGATGCTGGTGGTCAGTGTCGTCCAGATGATGATCGCGGTTGCCTGCCGCAGGAGTATCCGCGACTTCGACACCCCGGCGCTGATTTGAGTCGGGATTGCGAGTGGGTCGAGGAGACTTCCCCCCCCGGGACTCCGAAACGGTCGATCCAATCCGATCAGCCATCAGACGACGCGGCCGTCCGTAGCTGCCGGCGCAGGCTCCTGGCGAGTGCATCCAACCGGCGTACTGGCGGATCCACGGCCAAGGTTGCGGTCAGGCTGCCGGCTCGGGTTCTCACCTGGGTACGCGAGGCGCCGCAGCAACCATTCGGCGGGGCCGCGCCGCCCGTCTCGCTCCAGCCTCGCGGCGATCAGGAGGCTGCCCAGCCACACGCCGACCGCCAGGAGCGCGGCGGACCAGCTGGACAGGTGCTGGCCCAGGCCGAGGCCCCACGCGGCGAGCAGGGGTGAGTAGACCAGCGACTGGAACAGGTAGCCGCTCAGCGAGCGCTTGCCGAGCGCCTGCACGGCCCAGGGGAACGATCCGGTCCGCTGCGAATCACGGGTGTGCTCAAGGCGCACAGCGATCAGGCCGAAGACCGCGACATAGCCGAGCCCGCCGAACAGGCCACCCAGCATGTGCATCGGGAGGAGCGCCCAGTCCAGCTCGCGGTGGCTGCCCAGGGCGCCCAGGTTCTGCAGCGCCAGCAGCAGCCCGGATCCCCAGCCGACGGTCAGCCCGATGGCGGCCGTCCGCTTCAGCAGCCGCACGTGGTCGGCGGGGCTGTCGAGCACGCGGTGTCGGGCGGCGACCATGCCTAGCAGGATGGAGGCCGGGACGATCATCGCGAACAGGGCGGTGGGAATGGTGTACACCGCCCATCCTTCGAGGCGAGCGCCCATGGCGTCGAAGTAGCCCGGGATCCCGTTCGCGTCCAGCGGCCCGCCGGCGCCGACCCCACCGGTGCTCGGGGTGGATGCCGAGCCGAGCGCGGCGCCCACGATCGTCACCACCGACGCCAGCGCGGGCACCGCGACGAACAGTCCGGCCCAGACCTTGATGGTCCGGTCCTTGCGGTTCAAGAACAGCCACACCAACACGAGTCCGGCGATGGCGTACGTGCCGAGGATGTCGGCGTACCAGAGCAGAAGTGCGTGGACGAGACCGAAGATCAGCATCCACCAGTGCCGTCGCCGCAGCAGTCTCCGGGCGTCCTTCGGTTCGGTGCCCGCCGCGGTCTGCCGACCGTACAGCTGGACGATGCCGTAGCCGAAGAGGAACGCGAACATGGGGTACACGCGGCTGTCGATTCCGATGATGGCGATCGTTTGTGCCACGAGATCGGCCGGCGAACCGCCGGCGGCATGCGCGCCGATGCCGTGCGGGCGACCCCAGATGAAGTAGGGCACGTTCGCGACCGCGATGAGAACGAGCATGAAGCCTCGTGCGAGATCGGGTGCGATACTGCGCCGCCCGCGGACCGGAGTCGGTGCCGCGACCTCGTGCCGGTCCACGGAAATCGGTCGTGGTGAAGAACTCATGCCGGGAATCTATGGTCTGCCCCAAGGGCACGGTCAAACGCGACTCGACCGTGCCCAACGGCATCGTTTCTGCTGGCGCCGACCAATGCTGATCGCTCATCGCGAAGCGCACCAGAAGTACGGAGGAATCGATGGCGTCGTTGTTGTATCGAGTGAGGTTTCTCCAACCTCAGTTTGCGTGGCGGTGCGGGTGGCGGAACCTCAGAGGCTCCCTGGTCTGTGGGTGCCCTGACTTATAATATGTATGCCAATACACGGCGTCAGGGCCGTCCTCGCCGAGGGAACCCCGAAGGGGTGGGCACCGTGAACCCGTGGCGGTGCAGGTGTCGTAGGTGGGTTATGCGCCTGCGGCGCCTGCGGCACCCCATCGACGTGCAGCTTTGCGACCCGCGGCTGCGGGCTCACCAGGATGAAAAGGCTTCAGTGGGGAAGTTCTCCTATCGGAGATGGTGGGCGGTGCTGCCCATCTGGATCCTCGCCGTCATCTCGCTCAGTGCTAAATGCCGACGACCATGAGCCTTCTCTATGCTGTTCCCACGACGGTCTTCGCCGTTGGGCTCGAGAGCAGGAGGGCGCCGCGATGGGCTGGAGCACCCGGCAACTCGCCGAGCTGGCCGGCACCACGGTGAAGGCGATCCGCCACTACCACCAGGTCAGTCTGCTCGACGAGCCCGAACGCACGTCGAACGGCTACAAGCAGTACGGGACCGCGCACCTGATCCGGGTGCTGCAGATCATCCGGATGAAGGAACTCGGGGTTCCGCTCGCCCAGATCCGCACGATGGGAAGGGCGGACGAAGACCCGGAGGCGGCGATCCGAGTGCTGGACGCAGATCTCGCCGCGACCATCGAGCGGCTGCAGCGCATTCGCTCGGAGCTGGCGCTCGTCCTCAAGTTCCGCGCACCGATCGACACTCCGACCCCATTCCAGCCGGTCGCGGACTCGTTGTCGGAGCGCGATCGCGGGCTGATCACGGTGTACTCCCGCATCTTCGACGCCTACGCGCTCGAAGACTTCCGGGTGCTGCTATCCGAGTCGAGCGAGAACGACGACCGCTTCGACAACCTGCCCGAGGACGCCGACGACGAAGTCATCGAGGAGCTCGCCCGGCGCCTCGCAGTCGACATCCGGCAGCACCAGGCGCGCTTCCCGTGGATGAAGGATTCGCTGTCCGCCGCGCCCCGCGGAAAGCGGTTCGCCGCGATGGCACTTCAGACCGCGATAGTCGAGCTGTTCAACCCTGCTCAGGTGAAGGCGCTAGCGGGGGCGTTCGCCATCCTCGAGGAACAGGGGGGTGCCGACGGAGGCGAGGATCCGGCAGAGAGTTGACGGCGCCGTTTCTGCCCGGGTGTTGACCCCTCCGGGTGAAGGTGGCGTTTTCGCGCGAAAACGGCGCCGCCACGCGTGCGAAACGCCGGTTTCGCGCGAAAACGCCGCATCCCCAGCCGCAGCAGGAACCCGGTCAACCCGATCGCGGGTTCACCCGGCAGTTGGTGTGGAGGTATCCGGCAGCGCCGTTCGTGAAGTCGTAGATCGCTACCGTCTGGGTGTCTTCCGAGGAATCCGCCGGCCGCATCAGGAAATGCGTCTCGCTCACCGGGAGCAGCTCGTACCCGATGCGGTCCGGTTTTTGGAGGAACTCCGCCTCCATCGGGTCGAGGACCAGGGCCAGGTGCAGCTTTCCGTCTTCGGCCGACACCTCGTAGCGCGCGCCGGGGCGCTCGTAGACGCCGACGTAGCTGGACAGGTCGAGGTTCCGCGTCGCGTCCGGTGCGGGCAGGTCCGGGATGGTGACCGTGCCGAGGTCGGTCAGGATCTCGTTGAACACCGTGCGGTAGAAGCTTTCCCGCGGTCCGCAGTTCGTCAGCATCGCGATTGCGGTGTTCGAGTCCGGCAGGAGCCGTAGCCGGGCGTTCTGGCCGATCGTGCTCCCGTCGGCCGCGTAGACGGTTTCGCCGTGCCAGTCACACGCGATGAGACCGAGCGCCCATTCCGGCCCGAACATGTGCGGATCCGGTACGGGCACCCGCGAACGCATCATCTCCCGGGTGCCCTCGGTTGAGACGATCCGCTTTCCGTTCGCCGCCATGCCTTCGTCGAGCAGGACGCGCGCCATCGCGAGCACCTCCCGGGGCGTCGAGGTGATGCCCCCGCCGGGGTCGAAGGCGCGCGGCAGGTAGTCCACCGGGGTGACGATGGGGCCTTCTTCCGGGGAACGGATCAGGTGGCCGGTCGCGGCGCGGGTTTCGTCCACCTGCTCGCGTCGGCTGCTCGTGCTGGTCAGGCCCATGGGATCGAAGAGGCGATCCCGCATGGCGTCGTCCCAGCGCTTGCCGTCGTGCACCTCCAGGATCCGCGCGAGGATCGCGTAACCGAGCGCCGCGCTGTAACCGTGGGTGTGGCCGACCGGGAAAACCTGGGGCGCGTCGGCGATGTTCTCGACCATGCGCTCGTAGACGTCGTCTTCTTCCCCGGGATCGCCGTAGGTTTCCTCGATGCCGTTGGTGTGGCACAGCAGGTGCCGTGGGGTGACCGTGGCGCTCGCCTCCGGATCGGCGACCCTGAAGCCGGGCAGATAGGTTCGCACCGGCTCGTCCAGATCGACTTTCCCCTCGTCGACGAGCTGCATGAAGGCCAGCGCGGTCCACGTCTTGGTCATGGAGCCGCACTGGTAGAGGGTGTCCGTCGTAACGGGCTCCCGCGTTTCCACGTTCTTGACGCCGATCGCGAGCTCGACGAGTTCTCCGTCGTGGAGCACGCCGATCGAGGCGCTCGGGATTCCGTACTCCGCCAGGAGTTCCGCGACCCGGGCTCGAATCCGCGGCACGTCGAGCGTCATCGCGGGAGACCGACCGCGTTCGCGGCGTCCGCTTCGAAGTACTCCGTAGCGGCGTAGGCGCCGGTGTGCGCCTCGAAGAAGTCCCGAACGGCGTCGATGGAGTCGTGGTCGATGACGTTGACCGCCTTGGCCCCGTCCTTGCTCGCGACCGCCAGCTTCCATTTGGCGCCCTTGGGGAGCTTGGCGTGCGCCTTCTTCAGGCCACTCCAGAACTTGCCGTCCTCCGAGACGGTCGATACGGCCATCACGTGCATCGTTGTGCCCCTCTCTTTCCGAATGAGAAAAAGCTACGTTGCGTTTACAGATTAGTCAACGAAATGAACGCGCAGAATGACGCTATGAAGCCAATCGTTGCAACAGAATTGAGAACAAATGCAACTGTTCGGAGAGGCCGTTGCAATGTACTGTCGATGAATGCAAGAGGAGGTGTGCCGGTGCCAGGAGGCAGGCTGACCCACGAGGACCGCCGGCGGATCGCGGCATGGCTGGCCGACGGGCTCGGTTACGCAGAGATCGGCCGGCGGCTCGGCCGACCGACGTCCACGATCAGCCGCGAGGTGGCGCGAAACGCCGCATGGGGCGACTACCTGGCCGACCACGCGCAGCAGGCCGCCGGCCACCGCGCCCGCCGGCGCAAGCCGGCCCGGCCTGCCGAGCCGGCGACCGACGGGCAGTCGACCGAGGTGGTGCGCGACTTCGTGGACCAGTTCGCGGCCCGGCTGGCCGCGACCGGCCTGCCCCGGATGACCGCCCGGGTGTTCGTCTGCCTGCTCACCGCCGACGCCGGCGGCCTGACGGCAGCCGACCTGGTGCACCGGCTGCAGGTCAGCCCGGCGTCGGTGTCCAAGTCCATCGGCTACCTCGAAGCCATGGAATTGGTGGTGCGCCAACAGGATTCCGGGGGGCGCCGCGAGCGGTACGCCATCGACGACGGCGTCTGGCTCCGGGCGTGGCAGGCCGACACCGGAGCACACGGCGAGATCGCGACCGCCGCACAGCGGGGCATCGAGATCTTCGGCGCCGACACGACCGCCGGCGCCCGGCTAGGCAAGATGGGCCGGTTCTTCGCCCGGCTCAGCGAGCAGATGAGCGGCAGCAACCTCGCCGAGGCCGTCGTGCACGACGCGCTGACCGCGCTCGCCGCCCTCGCGCACGCCGGTCGGCCGCTCACCCTGGACGCGCTGGCCACCGCACTCGACTGGCCCCGGGAGCGCGCCACCGCCGCGCTGGATGCGATCCGGCATCAACCGGCGATCGCCGATCCCCTCGCCCTGCGGGCCACCGGGCCCGAGACGTACGCCCTCAGCGCGAGACCAGACCGCCTGAGCCCGGCGCAACGCGCAGCACTCGAGAAGTGAGTCGGCGCATCCTCGATTTGGGGCGCCGCGGCGTGGCATGCGCAGGTCGGCCCAGGCGGAGCGCCTCCCGGTAGGTGCGCGCGGGCTCGCGCTGATCGGACCGCTTCCAACGCCGGACGCTGCGTCGCGCTGACGGTGGTGGGCATGTTGATCGTCAAGGAAACGGCCCGCAGCGACCTCGCGTCCTGAACCCTTGGGATGGCCGGCTCCGGGCGTTCGGCTGGCAGGATGGTGCGGTGACGCGACTCGTGCTGTGGGACATCGACCTGACGCTGATCGACGCCCGGGGCTTCGGCTCCGCCTTCGCCGACACCGATGCGATGCTCGCCTCGCTGTCGTGAGCTCACCCCGCCGCCGCACCGAGCAGCATCCCGGCGGCGACGATCTCGACGCAGCAGTAGAACCAGATCGGGTAGAACCGGGTGGGCCGGTCGACGGCCCTGGACACCACCCGCCCGAAGGCCATCCCGAGCAGCGCCGCGGCGACGGCTACCGCGATGCCGCGGCGCATCCCGGCGACGTCCGGCACCGCCACCGCCAACAGCACCGCGATCGCGATGCCGAACCCGCCGTACACCGCGCGCACTTCGGATCGGCTTTCCGGGGTGCTCGCCCGGATCCCGAACGGCCGCACCAGCGCCGCAGGCGCGATGAGCCCGAACAGGCCCATGCCGGCGAAGAAGGTTGCCACGATGACAAGTGATGCTGTTCCCACTGCGTTCCTCCCGACTCGATCGACGGCAACGATGCGCGAGGCGGGAGGTGGGGCGCTTTCAGAAACGTGCTCTCCTGAGCGCGGAGTGGTGTGGCTGTGGCCGGGCGAGGCGCTTTACGCCGGGCCGTCGCTGCGCCTGGACGCGCACTCCGGTTCGGTGTCATGCCTGGCGGTCGGGGTCGACGAGGCGCTGGACGTGCTGGTCGACGGCGCGAGCTCGCGCGTTCTCAGCGCCTTCATCCCGCCCCGGCTGCCGAACCGGATCAGCTCGCCCGGTCGCCGGATGGCGTTCTACTTCGTCGAACCGGGCTCGGCCCGGGAGCGGTCCTGCCGAGCGCGGATGCGGCCGGCCACCAAGATCCACAACGGGCATGAGCGCGAGCGGGAACTGGCCGAGCTGGGCCGACGGCTGGCCGATCCGAACGCGGTGCGGCGCTGGGTGGAGCGCGCCGCCGGGAGTGAGCCGACCACTGTGGACGATCGGTCTCGGGAAGCGCTGGAGCTGCTGCGCGCGGACCCGGACCTGTCCGCAGAACGGCTGGCCGCCGCCGTCCACCTGTCGACCTCGCACTTCCTGCGGCTGTTCAAGCGGGACACGGGTACGACGTTGCGCCGCTACCGGCTCTGGTCCCGGATGCTCGCCGCGGCCGGCCACATCGCGGGCGGGGCCGACCTGACCGCCGCGGCGACTGCGGCGGGGTTCGCGAACCCCTCGCACTTCAGCGCGGCGTTCCACGCGATGTTCGGGCTGAGCCCGTCCCGGCTGCTGGCC
This sequence comes from Saccharopolyspora shandongensis, assembly GCF_900106995.1. Taxonomy (GTDB): domain Bacteria; phylum Actinomycetota; class Actinomycetes; order Mycobacteriales; family Pseudonocardiaceae; genus Saccharopolyspora; species Saccharopolyspora shandongensis. Next base: position 8,014 of record NZ_FNOK01000035.1, on the reverse strand, counting down.
ACCCCGGTGGAGATCTGCGTACCGACCCGCTGAACGGCCGGAGCCCGTGAGAACGGCTTCGGACCCCCTCGGTGCGCTCCTGGGCCGCACCCGGGCCCGGGTACTCGCCGTGTGCCAGGGTTCGGTGCGGACGTGCGGCATTGAAGCGCCGCACGTACACGGTGAGGATGTGGCGAAGGTGTCGTTCGTTGACGATCAGGAACCTGTCGAGCAGTTGGCGGCGAACACCTCGACCCAGCGGCGACGCGGGATCAGCCGGGACAACGCCGCTAAGGCGTGTCTCCTAATTTGTTGTTGGGGTGCGTGGCATTGGTCGGGGCTTGACCGGATGTGTTGTGGCCCCACGCATCGGAGGATGACGCGTGTGCTGTGGTAGTTGAAGGGAGAGCTTGCGTCGTAGCAAGGTGGAGCTGTTCGTTGTGATCCGTGGGGATTCGAGTGCGTACGCCACGCCGCGTCCGGAACATGAGGACTACCTGTGCGAGCCGAGAGCTCGCACCGATGAGTTCCCTGCGCCGCGCCTGTCTATACGCCTCAGACCGACTGACGGAAGGATGGTGCCATGCGGAAACTGATCTACGGTATGAACCTGAGCCTGGACGGCTACATCGCCGCGGCCGGCGGCGACCTTGGCTGGGGCGGGCCGAGTGACGAGCTGTTCCAGTGGTGGCTCGAGCAGGAGCAGGCGATCGACCTGTTCCTGTACGGGCGCAGGCTGTGGGAGACGATGAGTTCCTACTGGCCGACAGGTGACCAGCAGCCGGGTGCGACTCCGGCGGAGATCGAGTTCGCGCGGAACTGGCGGGACACGCCGAAGGTGCTGTTCTCCTCCACGACGATCGACAAGGTCGACTGGAACACCCGCATAGTGACTGGCGACGCGATCGCCGAGATCACCCGGCTCAAGGCCGGGGACGGCGGGCCGATGAGGGTCGGTGGTGCGATGCTGGCCGGGGCGGCCATGCGGGCTGGGCTGGTCGATGAGTACGAGATCGTCACCCATCCGGTCCTGGTGGGCGGCGGCACGCCGTTCTTCACCATGCTGGACAGCTGGGTGAACCTGAACCTGGTGGAGACGCGGGCGTTTCCCGGTGGGGTGGTCCTGACCAGGTACGAGAGGCGTTGAGGGCGATTCCGTTGCGCGGGTCAGAACTCATCCGCGAAATCACGGCATGATGCGCGGGTGAGTTCGTCGCGGTTTCGGTCGTTGTCTGATGAGCAGTGGGAGCGGATCGAGTCGTTGCTGTCCTCGAACGAGGGTCGTCGTGGTCGCCCGTTTCATAATGACCGGAGGGTGGTCGAGGGGATCGTCTACCGGTACCGGACCGGGATCCCGTGGCGGGACCTGCCTCGTGAGCCGTTCGGTCCGTGGCAGTCGGTGCGGAAACGGCACCGCCGCTACGCCGGGGATGCACTGGACGCCGCGACCTACAAGCGCCGCAACGTCGTCGAACGTTCCTTCTCCCTGACCAAACAATGGCGCGGACTCGCGACGCGCTACGACATCGGGTGTCTCGTAGCCGTGTCCGACCCAGTCCTATCAGGGCAGTGTGCTTTCACTTCTAGCGGAGGCGAAGCAGTGATACGGGATCGAGCGCAAGGCGCGTGAGCAGAACTCCCGCATCCTCGGCGGTGGCGCTGCGGAGTCCGATGTGGACCGTGGCAGGAAGGGCAACTCGCGCTGCTGTGAGGCGGTTGCTGATCACGGCAGCTCGAAGTGCTGGTAGTCGTTGGGGTCCGCCCAGTGGCCGCCCCAGGTCCAGCCGCGGTCGGTGAAGACGCGCACCGCAGCGTCGCCGTCATGCAGCAGACCGGCGTCCTTGCGCGTGCGATCCAGATATTGTGCTGCCGTTGTCGGTTCGAAGCGGCCGGTCTTGTACACCGAGGGATTGAGCAGTGGGTTGATGTCAATGGCTCTGCCCAAGGCGTGCTGGGACCACTCGCTGCTTCCGGGAATGCCCCGGCAGTTGAACGCGGAGGTGTTGTTGTCCTCCATCGACAACTCGTCCTCGGCTCCGGGGTAGTGGTCCGGGGTCTGGATGCGCTGGATCGGGAAGTGCAGGCGGAAGAGCTCATTGAAGGCAGTGATCGTCTGCTCGACCCGGTCTTGGTTGACGATCAGCTGCCCGATGTGCGGCTTTCCGTCCATGCCCAGATACGGCACGTCGACCAGGCGGAGGTTTTCCGGCGGCACTGGGCAGCCGGGATGCCAGCTTGCCCCCAGATCGCCGGCGGCGACCAGGTGAACAGCGGCTGCGGCGGGCGGAGGCTGGGCGGTTGCTGGCGGCGGGGCCGGCGTCGTGGCGACCGGCAGTGCTGGGCGCGGTGCATTGGCCGACGGCGGTCCGCCGCAGGCGAGCACGCCTGCCACGATCGCCGCCGCACCCGCGGCGAGCACCACGCGGCGTCGTTTCATCGCTGGCTCCTCGTGCCGTGGCTTCCCGGGCCTAGCCGTCGTGGCCCGGCGGTCCCAATGCCAAGGCCATGCCCTGAGCGATTTCCAGCCGTGCAGGCCCGATCGAGCCCCACGTGCGCGAGGGGTGCACGGCGTTGGTCAGCAGCACCACGATCGATCGGGAGCCCGGGTCGATCACCAGGGAGGTGCCGGTGAATCCGGTGTGCCCGGCGGTGTGCGGGCCGCTGAGGCCGGCCATGTACCAGGGCTGGTCGAGTTCGAAGCCGAGTCCGTGCGCGTTGCGGGGGAACGCGGTGTTGTAGTTGGTGAGCATGGCACGCACGGTCTCCGGCCGGAGAATGCGCTGGTTGCGGTAGGTACCGCCATCGAGGAGGGCCTGCCCGAGCACTGCCAGGTCGTCGGCGGTGGAGAAGATCCCCGCGTGACCCGCGACACCGCCCAGCGACCACGCGTTTTCGTCCTGAACTTCGCCGCGCACCAGGCCACGCGGCGGGTCGGTTTCGAACTCGGTGGCGGCAATGCGGTGCAGCTTGTCCCGGGGCGGCCGGTACCCGGTGTCGGTCATGCCCAGCGGCGCGGTGATGCGGTCGTGCACGACCGCATCCAGCGGCCGGCCCGACATGCGTTCGACCAGCACACCTAGCGTGATCATGTTCAGGTCGGAGTAGCGGTAGACCGCACCGGGCGGGTTCTGCGGTGTCGCGCTGAGAACCGCGGGGAGGCGGGCGGGCGGGGGCAGCCGCCAGAGTTCGATCTTGGCCTGCAGGCCGGAGGTGTGCGTGAGCAACTCCTGAACAGTGATCTTCTGCTTGCCGCTGGCGGCGAATTCCGGGACGTAGTCCGCCACGGGCGCGTTCAGGTTCACACGGCCGTCGTCGGCGAGTTGCAGCACGGCGATCGAGGTGAACAGCTTGGTCAGCGACGCCAGGTCGAAGATCGTGTCGTTCTGCGTCTTTTCCTGCTGCTCGGCCGGCAGCTCAGGTCCCTGCGCGTCGGCGTAGCGCAGCGCGAATCCGGTGGCCTGCCGGCTGACGACCACCCCGTCGCGCGCCAGCAGGCTGACCTCACCGGCATACGACGGGTGCGGATGCCCCGGCGACGGCTGGGTCCCCGCAGCGAGCTGTCCTTGTGCCGCCGCGATCGGCGCGGGGTTCAGACCCACCTCGCCGGGCTGGCCGTCGCGCAACGCATGGTCCGGCTCGGGTCCCGGCGCGGGGATTGGAGGCGGGGCGGCCAGCTGCGGCGGCGAGGGTTGCTCACCGAGAAACAGCAGGGTCGCCGAGGCGGTGGCCGCCCCGGCGATCACGAGCAGGATGGCCACGATGGCGATTCCCCGCAGCGGAACGTTGCCGTGCCGCAATTTCCCACGCATCCGCGCCCCGCGCCGGTCGAAGGATCAGGACTCAGACCCATTATCCCCCCGCGACCCGCAGGTCAGCGCTGTTCGTTGCCGAGGAACTCGCCGGGGCGGTAGTGCACGAAGTCGCTATCGCCGAGGTGGCTGGTGTCGGCGGCGGCGTTGAGCGCTTCGGGAGAGGACGGCGAGCATCCTTGGTCACGCGCCTGCGAAGCACAGCAGCGGGCACCTTGATCAGATTTCGGACCAGTGCGGTGACGATCGACAGCGGCATCGAAGGATCATCCCGGGCCCCGGCGCCTCCTGGAGGCCGTTGCCCTGCGTGGAGAACCTACAGGCCAGACCCAGAATCGTAGTTCCGAGCGGGACAGCGTTCACACGCGGGCGGGTGCGAGGATGTGGACGATTTCCTCGACCTTCTGCTTGGCATCTCCGAAGAGCATTTGGCTGTTGTCCCGGAAGAACAGCGGGTTTTGCACGCCGGCGTAGCCCGCGGCCATGGAGCGTTTGAAGATGACGACGTTCGCGGCTTCCCAGACGCGGAGCACTGGCATGCCCGCGATCGGGCTGTCCGGGTCCTCTGTGGCGGCGGGGTTGACGGTGTCGTTGGCGCCGATGACGAGGACGACGTCGGTGTCGGCGAGGTCGTCGTTGATCTCGTCCATCTCCAGGACGATGTCGTAGGGCACCTTCGCCTCGGCCAAGAGCACGTTCATGTGGCCGGGTAGGCGGCCGGCGACCGGGTGGATGCCGAAGCGCACGTTCACGCCGCGTTCGCGCAGGATCCGGGTCAGCTCGGCGACCGGGTACTGTGCCTGGGCCACCGCCATGCCGTAGCCGGGGGTGATGGTGACCGAGGAGGCGCCGGCTAGCAGGTCCGCGGTGTCTTGCGCGGAGACCTCGCGGTGTTCGCCATAGTCGGTATCGTCGCCGCTGTTCGCCTCGATGCCGAAGCCGCCGGCGATGACGGAGATGAACGACCGGTTCATCGCCTTGCACATGATGTACGACAGGTACGCACCCGAGGAGCCGACCAAGGCGCCGGTGACGATGAGCAGGTCGTTGTCGAGCAGGAAGCCCGAGGCGGCCGCCGCCCAGCCGGAGTAGCTGTTGAGCATGGAGACCACGACCGGCATGTCACCGCCGCCGATGGAGGCGACCAGGTGCCAGCCGAGCGCGAGCGCTAGGGCGGTGACGGCGACCAGCTCCCACAGCTGGGGGCTGACGACGAACGCCACGGTGAGGGCTGCGAAGGCGACCAGGGCTCCGACGTTGATGAGGTTCTTGCCAGGCAACATCAGCGGGGCTGACTTGATCCGCGCGGAGAGCTTGAGGAACGCGACGACCGAGCCGGTGAAGGTCACCGCACCGATGAAGATGCCGATGAAGACCTCCGCGTGGTGGATGCGCAGCAGCGCGCCCGCGAACTGCCCGTGACCCTGGCCCTCGACCTCGAGATAGCCGTTCCAGCCGACGAGCACGGCAGCCAAGCCGACGAAGGAGTGCAGCAGCGCGATCAGCTCGGGCATCCCGGTCATCTCGACGACGCGAGCGCGCCACAGGCCGATCAGGCTGCCGATGGCGACCGCGCCGAGCAGCAGCGGCAGCCCGACACTCGAGTGGCCGTCGATCACCAGGCCGACGGTGGCGGTCAGCGCTATGACCATCCCGGCGACGCCGCACGTCCAGCCCTGCTTGGCCGTCACGTGCTGGGAGAGTCCGGCCAGCGCCAGGATGAACAGCAGCGAGGAGACGAGGTACGCCGCAGTCGCGATGGAGGTGGCGGTCATGTCGGTCAGCCCTTCGTGAACATGGCGAGCATGCGACGCGTCACCGCGAAGCCGCCGAAGATGTTGATAGCCGCCAGTAGGATCGCGATGGCCGCGAGCGCCTGGATGATGGTGTCGTGCTGGCCGACCTGGAGGAGCGCGCCGACGACGATCACGCCGGAGATCGCGTTGGTGACCGACATCAGCGGGGTGTGCAGCGCGTGATGCACCTTGCCGATGACGTAGTAACCGATCACGATCGCCAGCGCCAGTACGGTGAAATGCCGCGGCAGCGGGTCCGGGGCGCAGGCATTGACCAGGAAGACCGCGAGCGCGCCGAGGCCGACCAATGCGAGCTTGGCCGTGGCCGGCAGCGGCTTCTTGTCCTCCTTGGCCGCTACGACGGGGGCGGCGGCAGCAGGGGCGGCCGAGACCTGCACCGGCGGCGGTGGCCACAGCTTCTCGCCGCCGCGGACGACGGTGATGCCGCGCTGCACGACGTCGTCCAGGTCGAGGACGACCTGGCCGTCCTTGTCCGGGGTGAGCAGCTTCATCAGGTTGACCAGGTTGGTGCCGTACAGCTGCGAGGCCTGGGTGGGCAGCCGGCCCGCAAGGTCGGTGTAGCCGAGGATGACCACGCCGTTGTCGGTCACGATCCGCTCGCCGGCAACGCTTCCCTCGACGTTGCCGCCCTGCCCCGCGGCCATGTCGACGATGACGGAGCCGGGCTTCATGCTGGCGACGTCCGCCGCCGTGATCAGGCGCGGCGCCGCACGTCCCGGGATGAGCGCGGTGGTGACGATGATGTCGACGTCGGCGGCCTGCTCGGAGTAGATCTCAGCGGCCCTCCTGTCGTACGCCTCGGAGGTGGCCTTGGCGTACCCGTCGGTCGAGGCCTCCTGCTCGACGTCCACGGCAAGGTACTCACCGCCGAGGGACCTCACCTGGTCGGCGACCTCGGGGCGCGGGTCGGTGGCCCGCACGATCGCACCGAGGGACGACGCCGCACCGACCGCGGCGAGTCCGGCGACACCGGCACCCGCGACCAGCACCTTCGCCGGCGGGACCTTGCCCGCGGCGGTGACCTGGCCGGTGAAGAACCGGCCGAACTCGTGCGCGGCCTCGATGACGGCGCGGTAGCCGGCGATGTTGGCCATCGACGAGAGGACGTCGAGCGACTGCGCCCGGCTGATCCGCGGCACCGCGTCCATCGCCAGCACGGTGATCGGCCGCGCGGCGAGCGCGTCGACCAGCTCGGGGTTGAGAGCGGGGGCGAGCGTGCTGACCAGCGTCGAGCCCGTACCGATCCAGCCGACCTCCTCCAGCGTCGGCGCGTTGACCCGGAACACGGCATCCGCCGTCCAGGCGTGTTCGGCTGTGCCGATCTTGGCGCCGGCGGCGACGTAGGCGTCGTCCGAGAACGACGAGGCATGCCCGGCACCCGCTTCGATGACGACGTCGTACCCGAGCGAGATCAGCTGGCCGACCGTGGTGGGGGTCGCCGCGACCCGGGTCTCCCCGGGTGTGGTCTCCCTGGTCACTCCGATGAGCATGGTGATGATTCCATCCTTGATCGCAAAGGCCTTGGGACTTTGTACTCCGGAGAAGCGGAAGTCGCCGCCCGGCCGTGGCAGCCCACCCCGGGAAACGCAGGCTTGATCAGCAGGGATGTCTAACCCTTTTTGCCAACTGCGTGCGCGGACCGCTGTCGTGTACGCGAACGAATTTCGGGCGAACACTCGGCTGGCGAAGAAGTCCTCGGTCTCCAGCCGCTTGAGATCGTCCCTCGACAGCGCTCCGACACCGTCATCGACCAGTCTCTTGGCATACCGGGCGCGCTCTATGGCGTTGCGGACGCTGCGGGCATTGGCGAATCGCGGCTGCTCACGGCATCGCTTACAAGAATGGCGCCAGGGTATCTTCGCCTGCCATTTTTGGTCAGCGGATCTTCAGCACCAACTTGCCGGTCGCTTGCCGGTCGTCGATTGCCTTGAGTGCGCTGATGACGTCGTCGAGGGGGTAGCTGCCGCCGATGGGTGCGGTGATGGTGCCGGAGGTGATGTGGGGTTCGATCTCTGACCACTGCCAGTGGAGGTAGCCCGGGCGTGGGCGGGCGTAGGCGCCCCAGCCGACGCCGATGACGTCGATGTTGTTCAGCAGCAGGCGGTTGACCTTGACTTCGGGGATCGAGCCTGCGGTGAAGCCGATCACCAGCAATCGGCCGTTGGTTGTGAGTGAGCGCAGCGAATCGGTGAAGCGGTCACCGCCGACCGGGTCGACGACGATGTCGACGCCGCGGCCCTTGGTGTGTTCTTTGACCGGGTCTTTGAATCCGTCTGCCAGTACGTATTCGTCGGCGCCGGCATCGATTGCGGTGCGGCCTTTTTCGTCGGTCGAGGTGACCGCGATGACCTGGCCGGCTCCGAATGCCTTGGCCGTCTGGATGGAGGCCGTTCCGATTCCGCCGGCGGC
>NZ_FNOK01000024.1 GCF_900106995.1 Saccharopolyspora shandongensis | reverse complement strand
CGCCAGCACCCACTGCGGCACAGGGGCGAACAGCGACCAGTAGTGCGCATACAGGGCGATCGCGGTGATGTCGGCGATACCGGTGGTCGCCCAGTTCACGAAATACATCCAGCCGGCGACGTAAGCGCCCTTCTCCCCCATGAACTCGCGCGCGTAGGACACGAACGCACCCGAGGAAGGCCGATACAGGATCAGCTCGCCCAGCGCCCGCACCACGAAGAACGCGAACACGCCGCACACGGCGTAGGCGATCGCCAGCGCGGGCCCGGCCGTCGCCAGCCGCCCTCCCGCGCCCATGAACAGGCCGGTACCGATCGCACCGCCAATCGCGATCATGTTGATGTGCCTGGCTTTGAGGGCCTTGCTGTACCCCTCATCACCGGCGTCGACAGGCGCCTGAGCACTGCGCTCGTCGTCGCCTTGCAGGATTTGCGTCACTGATCCTCGTCTCCGATTTGAGAACTCCGCCGGAACGCAGCGGGGTGCCCGCGCAACGAGCGATTCCCGGCAGAGCCCACGAGCCAGCTGTTCGGCGCATTCCACCAGCCGTAAAGACCCAAGTCGAGTCCACGAAACCTTCGCTTCCCAAAAGGGCAACCTGCGGAGCACTCGCGACCGACGTCTGACGCGGTGGTAGAGTTCGGAACCTTTTGCATCAGGCCGTTTCTGGCGAGCCCGTCCGCACGGATGACGTGCCGCGAAGGCTCGACGACGAGCCTCCGCACGCACCCGGACCTGCGTCTTCTTGGCGCTCGGCCGAATCGCGGACTTTCCTGCGATCGAAAGGCTTTCGGGCCCGAACCCGGCCGCTGCGGCCGACTTGGAGACAACGTTTCAGAAACGGTAGAGCACCGAAACGTGGAGAAACAGACAGAACTCCGCCGCTGCCCCGGACATCGAGCGGATCAAAGACTGCACGCAAGACCCATGAATAGGGACATCGACCGGCACCGAAATCCCGCCGGACACACCCCTGACCGTCGACGCCCTGCCACCGACGCGGATTTGGTGCAGACCATTCGGCCGAGAACCGCTGCGATCGCGCGATTTCCGGCCCGCCGCACGTCAACTGTCCACTGTGGCCTATCAGGAATAGGGCCGCACGCAGCGGAGCTCGCCGACGCGCCTGGTCAGACCTCACCCCTGGCGCCGGCCAGCAGTTCCGCAAGCGCTTCGGCGACGTCCTGCACCGGCGGACCGGTGAGGGTCCACGCCTTCCCGTCGGCGCGGAAGGGATACCAAAGACCATCCTGACCGAGGCGCAGCTGCACCCCGCGATCCCCGAGCGTCCACCTGTTGCGCCACACCCGAACCTCCGGCAATTCGCCGAGGCCGACGTCCCGCCATGCTTCGTCGATCTCCGCCTGGGCGCGGGCCGATGCGTCGCGGGGCGGCGTCCACGCGTCTTCCAGCGCGGTCAGACCAGTCTTCCCGGCCAGCTTCCAGGCGTGCACGGCGCGGGCGAAGTCCACCGGCCGGGCGGCGGCACGGCCCGCTCGTTCGGTCAGGTCGTCCCGATCGGCCCGGGCGGCGAGCCGCACCGCGTCGGCCCACTGATCCGGCTCACCCACGGGCACCCCAGCCAGCAGCGAACGCGCCCGGTCCGCCGCATCCGCGGCGAGCACCGCGATCGCGGCCGCGGCGACCGGCGGTTCTTCGACGTCGACGTCCGCCAGCAAAGAAGCCAGGTCCAGCGGAGCCGCCGACACCGGCCCCGGCGGGTCGGGCAAGGCCGACGGCTGAGCCGACCACGCCTCCGCCGCAGGCGTTCCCGCCGCGGAGGCAGCAGCGCTCGCGTCCACGGCACGACGGGCGTTGCGCCGGTGCAACTCCTCGGTCAGCTCGTCCTCGCCCCGGCCGCGGACCAGCAGCAGCACGAACGGATCCCGGTCGAGCAGCCAGGAGACCTGGTAGGCCAAGGCCGCCGCGTGCCGGCACGGGCTGTCCCAGCCTGGGCAACCGCAATCGGGGTCGAGATCGCCGTAGCTCGGCAGCAAGCGCACGTCCGCGCCGTCGGCCGCTCGGACCAGTTCGCGCGGCATGTCGCGGTCGAGGAGCGCGGCGATGTGCCCGGCGTTGCCTGCGACCTTGTCCAGGAACCGGTCCCAGCCGGCGTCGGACAGCTCGCGGAACCCGATCACCGTGGTGTGCGGGCGGTAGTGGTCGCCGTCGTGCACCGGGGCCGAGATCCGGCCGGGGCTGACGGTGATCGCGCCTACCTGACCGGCGAACGCGTACTTGCGGCCCTTCTTGAGCTGCTCCGGGTCGAGCGCGGTGTCCTCCATCGCCTCGATCCAGGCGTTGCCCCACCAGGTGTCGGCGAACTTCTTGCCGTACCGCTTGCCCGGCGGGAACGCGGGGAAGGTGATCGCACGCCGGTGCGGATCGACCTCGTCGGCCGCGTCCTCCTCGTCCTCGTCGTCGAAGGCGATCAGGAACTCGTCGTAGTCGTCGTAACCGGGCACGTCAGGCGCTCCTCAACTCGACCAGCCGCCGCAGCTCCGCGTCGGAAAGCTCGCTGAGCGCGGCTTCGCCGCCGCCCAGGACGGCGTCGGCCAGCTCCTTCTTGCTCTCCAGCAGGACGGCGATGCGTTCCTCCAGCGTTCCCCCGGCGATCAGGCGGTGCACCTGGACCGGCTTGGTCTGGCCGATCCGGTACGCGCGGTCCGTCGCCTGCTCCTCGACCGCGGGGTTCCACCAGCGGTCGTAGTGCACGACGTGGTCGGCACGGGTGAGGTTGAGACCGGTGCCGGCCGCCTTGAGCGACAGCAGGAAGACCGGCACTTCACCCGCCTGGAACCGGCGCACCATTTCGTCGCGGCGGGCCACCGGGGTGCCGCCGTGCAGCAGCTGGGTGGGCACGCCGCGGTCCGCCAGGTGTTTTTCCAGCAGCCTGGCCATCTGCACGTACTGGGTGAACACGAGCACCGCGCCGCCCTCGGCGACGATGGTGTCGACCAGTTCGTCCAGCAGCTGCAGCTTCTCCGAGCGAGCGGCCGAGGGACTGGCGCTCTCCTTCAGGTAGTGCGCCGGGTGGTTGCACACCTGCTTGAGGCCGACCAGCAACTTGAGCACCAGACCGCGGCGGGCGATCTTGGTCCTGCTGTCCCGGATCTCGGACATCACCCCCCGCACCACGCTCTCGTAGAGGGCGACCTGTTCCGGCGTGAGCTCGACGAGGTGGTCGGTCTCGGTCTTAGGCGGCAGCTCGGGGGCGATTCCCGGGTCGGACTTGCGGCGCCGCAACAGGAACGGCCGCACTAACCGGGAAAGTCGTTGCGCGGTCGGGTTGTCCCGCTCGTCCTCGACCGAACGCGCCCACCCGGCCCGGAAATCCCCGATCCGGCCGAGCAGACCGGGCGTGGTCCAGTCGAGGATCGCCCACAGCTCGGCGAGGTTGTTCTCCACCGGAGTACCGGTCATCGCGACCCGCGCGGACGCGGGGATCTCGCGCAACGCCTTGGCGGTACCGCTCAACCGGTTCTTGACGTGCTGCGCCTCGTCCGCGACCACCATCCCCCACCGGTGCTCGGCGAGGGCCGCCGCGTCGACGCGCATGGTGCCGTACGTGGTGAGCACGAAGCCGCCGTCGAGCCCGGCCAGCGACCGCGAGGCCCCGTGGAACCGGCGCACCGGCGTGCCCGGGGCGAACTTCTCGATCTCCCGCTCCCAGTTGCCCAGCAACGACGCGGGGCAGACGACGAGTGTCGCGCCCGCCGCCCGGCGCAGGTGCAGCGCGATCAGCATGATCGTCTTGCCCAGGCCCATGTCGTCGGCGAGGCAACCGCCGAACCCCAGCGCGGTCATCCGGTGCAGCCACCGCAGACCCCGCTGCTGGTAGTCGCGCAGCGTGGCGTGCAGCGCCGCGGGTTGGCCGAGCGGTTCGGGGCCGCCGTCGGGATCCGCCACCTGCTCCACCAGCGCGCCCAGCCAACCGGACGCGACCGCTTCGACGCGGACGCTTTCGAGCTCCGCGCTGCCGATCAACGCGATGCCGAGGCCTTCGTACGCCCGCACCGGCGGCAGGGCCCGTTCGCGCGCCTTGCGCGCCAGCTCCGGCTCCACCAGCAGCCATTGCTCGCGCATCCGCACCACTGGCCCGCTTTTGGCCACGACGTCCATCTCGACGTCCGTGAGCGGCTCACCGGCGAGCGTGAGCTGCCAGCTCAGCGGCAGCGGCGAGGATTCGCGCAGGAAGGCGGCGACGTCCCGAGGCCGCTTGCCAGGCGCCGATACGACAACCCGTGCGTTGAGCTCCCGGGACAGCTCCGGTGGCCACTCGATGTCGATCCCGGCCCCGGCCAACCGCGCCTCGGCCCCGCCGAGCAGGTCTTCGACGTCCTCGTCGACGAGTTCCAGCTCGACCGGCTCGGCCTCGGCGAGCAGGCTCTCCAGCGGCGACCAGATCCGGGCGGCGCGGCGCAACGCGAGCATGGCCTCGAACGTCGCGCGCTCGCCGAACCCGTTGCCCTCCCCCGCCCACAGCGCCTGGGCGTCCACGACCTGAGTGGGATCGGCGAGGTTCCGAAGCCGGACCACCGCGGTGAACGGGCTCGTGCCGAACTCGCCGCGGACTTCGAGGCGCAATGCGACCCGGAGCCCGGCATCCACGCCCACGGCGACCTGCTGCGCCCACTCGCGGAGGTCCGCGTCGGCCGCCGTGTGATCGTCAGTGGCGTAGCGCGGATCGCCCGTGAGCCACACCGCGCCGAGCGTGCGCGGCATCGTGTCGGCGACCGCGTCGAGGAACCCGCGCAACAGCCGCTCCGGCTCTGGCAGCACGAGCGGTTCGGCAGCCGGATCCAACGGGATCGCCCGCGCGCTCGCCGGCATCGCGACGGCCAGCGCGCGGAGCCGTTCGACGTCGGCGACGTCGAACGGCCCGATCCGCCAGGCATCGACCCCGTCGGGCGAGACGCCGGGCAGGACGCGGCCACGGGCGACCAGGTGCAATGCCAGCACGGCCGCGGCGGAGTGGAAGGCCGCCGATGGATGCGCCTCGCGCTCGTCGCGCATCGCCACGAGCAACGGCAGGCCCTGGGCCACCGCTATCCGGCGGGCAGGCACTCGACGAGCGACGACCGCGTCGTCCTCGACCAGGGTGACAACCGGCTCGGCGGGTTCCCCCAAGGTCAGGTCGGCCGGGAGCGGACCACCGCCCGGATCGTGGACGACGAACGCGCCCGCCCGCGGCGGATCCCCCGGATCGAACACCACCGCGCACTGCCCCAGCCGCACCCGCGCCTCCTCCCGCACCAGCCTCTCGGTACAGAGTACCGTATGCCGTACGGTCAGGGTTCGATGTTCACCGGCTCATCGGCGGACGCCGGGAGACGGACCGGGCCGAGCGTCGGGCGCTTCGCCTCGCGGCCATCGCCCGAGGAACGGCCGAGCATGCGGCGAACGAGCCACGGCCCGACGAAGCCCGCCACCCACCGAAGCTCCGCCTCGGCTACGCGCCACGCCGGCAATTCCTGTTGCGCCGGAAGGGCTTCACTCCACGCGGCGTCACTGCCCGGCAATTCCAGGGCGTGGGCGACGGCGGCCGCCAGCCGCGTGTGGCCGAGGGCGTTGAGGTGCAGCCGATCGCCGCTCCACAGCCGAGGATCGGATGTCACATCGTGGGCCGAGAGGTCCGCGACCACCGCCCCGTGGCGTTGCGCGGCCGCCCGGATCCGGTCGTTGAAGTCCCGGGTCCGCGCGGTGAGCAGCCGCCCGGCCGGCAAGCGCCGCCCGGGGTCGGGATAGGTGAAGGTGACGACAGTAGCCCCGGTGTCCGCGAGGGAGCCGAGCATGTGTCCGATGTGGCCGCTCACGGCCGCGGCATCGAAGCCGGGGCGGATCAGGTCGTTCACCCCGGCCATGACGGTGACCAGGTCCGGGGACTGTGCGAGCGCCGGGGACAACTGCTCCGCGCGCACCTCGTGGGCGAGTCGCCCACGCACGGCCAAGTTCGCGTACAGGAGGTTCGGGTTCACGACGGCGAGGTGTTCGGCCAGGCGGTCCGCCCAGCCGCGGTAACCCCGCGCGTCATCGCCGTCGTTGAGCCCTTCTGTCTGGCTGTCGCCGAGCGCCACGAACCGGGAATAACGAGGAGTGCGGTCATCCCTGGACATCGGCACCCGCCCTGGCCCGCAGCACCGCGGCGGTCTCGTTGCACCAGTCGCGGTTCTCGCTCTCGAACCGCCGCCCCCGCAAGCACGTCAGGTAGGGGCCGATCTTCGCAGCGCTCGCGAGGAATTCCGCTTCGTCGAGATCACCCCGCATCTTGCGCAGGAGCTTGTCGAAGAGCTCGATCTTCGCCTCGGCGATCGCCGCACGCTCTTCGAGCTGGCCGATCATCACGGCCGCGTCGACCGAATCGGCCGCCGCGACCTTGACCAGGAGATCGTCGCGGATGAACGACGGCTTGGACGGAGCGGCGGCGAACCGCCGAAGCTCGGCCAGACCCGCGTCCGTGACCGCGAACAGCCTCTTGTTCGGCCGGGCCTCCTGCACGACCTCGCGGCCGGAGACCAGCCCGTCCTGCTCCAACTTCGCCAACTCGGCGTAGAGCTGCTGCGGCAGCGCGTGCCAGAAGTTGGCCATCCCGACGTCGAACGCCTTCGCCAGCTGGTAACCGCTGAACTCGCCGTCCAGCAACGCCGCCAGCACCGCATGCCGCAAGGCCATCGCACATCACTCCCTAGCCGAGGCCGTCCAGCGCCACTATAGTCAATTTTAAGACTAATCATATCCTTGACCAAGGAGCCCGCGTGAATACCATCGACCGCTTCCGCACCGCGGTGGAAGAGCGCGACGTCGACGCGCTGGAGGCGCTGTTCGCGCCCGAGCCGAGGTTCTTCAGCCCGATCAAGTTCACCCCGTTCGAAGGGCGAACCATGGTCCTAGGCGTCTTCGGCGTCCTCCTGCGGCGCGTCTTCGAGGAGTTCCGCTACGTCGGCGAGCTGCACGGCACGGCGGAAACCGCGGCGGGCGAAGCGGCGGACTCCCACGTGCTGATCTTCCGCTCGGTGGTGAACGGCAAGCAGATCCACGGAATCGACCTGATCCAACTGGACGAAGAGGGCCTGATCGAAGAGTTCACGGTCATGGTCCGCCCCCTGAGCGCGGTAACCACCCTAGGAGCAGCGGTACACGCAGCCCTCGTCGCAGAAGGCCTGCTCCCCGGCCAAAGCTGATGCCAGCCGAAACGGCCGGTCTGGAAACCTCGGCCGCGCAGCACGTTCTGAACCAGGCCCGCAATGTTCGCTGCCCGCCGCGGCCGGTCTGTCACCCCGGCATGCTTTCGGCCCGGATCGCACCGATGGATTCCGGCGACACGCCGGAACGGCGGTTCGGCTCAGTGCGCGAAAGGACGGTTCGACATCACCGTGCGCACAACCGGTCCAATGCCGACTGGCTCTCCTCGTCCGCGGCGCGGTAGATCAACAACCGCTGGTCCGGATCTTGAAGTGGCATCAGCACTTCGAAATGCACGGCGATCACACCGACGTCGGGATGCCGGATCACCTTGCGCCCGCGGCCGTTGACCTTGACGTCTCGCTCGGCCCACAATCGCGCGAATTCCTCGTCACGAGTGGTGAATTCGGCGATGAGGTCGGTCAACGCCCGATCATCCGGATGCGCGGCCCACGCAGCGCGCAGGTGGGCGATCCCCTCCCGCACTACGCGTTCGCGGTCGACGTAGAACTCACGCATCTGCGGATGCATCAGGCACAGCCACATCGAATTGCGCTGCGCTGGCGGCAAGGTGTCGAAATCCAGTAGCAGCCTGGCCATTTCGCCGTTCCAGGCCAGGATGTCGTAGCGGTGGTTCATCAGCATGGCAGGCAGCGGCGACAGGTCGGCGACCAGCCGAGCCAGCGGCGGCGCCGCAGTGGTGGCGGGCTTGTCGGCATTGCGGGGGCGCTGCCGGGCCAGGTCGAAGAGGTAGGCGCGTTCGTCGGGGGCCAGGCGCAGCGCCCCGGACAGCGCCTCCACCACGTCCGCCGAGGGCCGCAACCCTCGGCCCTGTTCCAGCCGCACGATGTAGTCGATGCTGACCCCGGCCAGTTCGGCGACCTCTTCGCGGCGCAATCCCGGGGTCCGCCGGGCCTGCCGACGCGACGGCAGGCCGAAATCGTGCGGGTCCAGACGTTCGCGCCGGGTCCGCAGGAACGCGGCCAGCTCCTGTGTCCTGTCCACGGTGCGGGTCATCGGGTTCGATCCTACAGCCAGGGTAGGACTGGCGTTCCCAGGAACTTCTTTCCCTTATCCCCGGCTCGCGGCGTTCGCAGACTCGTTCTCGACAACGGATCGCGAGCACAGGAGGACACGATGTCGCTCACCCTCGACACCTACCGGCTGCTGGGCCGCTCCGGGCTGCGGGTCTCACCGCTGGCGCTGGGCGCGGCGACCTTCGGCACCGAGTGGGGCTGGGGCGCCGAGCAGGACGAGGCACGCAAGCTGTTCGACCGCTACGTCGAGCGCGGCGGCAACTTCATCGACACCGCCAGCACCTACACCAATGGCAGTTCCGAGCGCCTGCTGGGCGAATTCACCCGCGACAACCGCGAAAGCCTGGTGCTCGCAACGAAGTACTCGACGCTGCGCCGGCCCGGCGATCCGAACTCCGGGGGCAATCACCGCAAGACCCTGTTCGCGTCGGTGGAAGCCAGCCTGCGACAGCTGAACACGGACTACCTCGATCTGTTCTACCTGCACTTGTGGGATTTCACGACGCCGGTCGAGGAGATCCTGCGCGGCATGGACGATCTGGTCCGGCAGGGCAAGGTCCTGTACGTGGCGATCTCCAACGCCCCGGCCTGGCAGGTGTCGCGCATGCAGGCGATCGCCGGCCTGCGCGGCTGGTCACCGCTGGTCGCGCTGCAGATCGAGTACAACCTGATCGAGCGCACCGGGGAACGCGACCTGATCCCCATGGCACGCGAGATGGGGTTGGGAGTGATCCCGTGGTCACCGCTGGCCGGCGGCGTGCTCACCGGCAAGTACAGCCGCGACGACCTGGCAGCGACGAACGCCGCATTCGACGACGGCACCCGCAAGAGCGTCACCATCGCCAACGGTGCGCTCACCGAACGCAACCTCGCCATCGTGGACGTGGTAAAGGAGGTCGCCACGGAGCTGGGCCGCACGCCCGCCCAGGTCGGGCTTGCCTGGACCCTGCAGAACCCGGGTGTGACGGCACCGATCATCGGCGCGCGCACCCCCGCGCAGCTGGAGGACAATCTGGGCGCTCTGGAGGTCGACTTCACCGCCGCCCAACTGGCCCGCCTCGACGAGGCCAGCGCGATCGGACTCGGCTTCCCGCACGACATGCTCGCCCGCGACACGACCCGCGCGTTGACCCGCGGCGACCTGAAGGTCGAAACCCGCCGCTGATACCGGATCGAGCGCCGAGGACGGTACTACCGCCGTCCTCGGCGCGTTCATCGGCACACCTCTGCCGTGGATGTGGGTGCAGTGCCGCGAACGTCACCCGGTAGTCGACGGCGAGTGTGGCGGCCACGCGGCCCAGGCCCGCGTCAACGGCCGTCAGTGCCGTGGCTGTTCATGCCGGCGGCCACTTTCCCGGCGGCGCGAGACCGGAACTCCCGCCGCTGCGGCGAGAATCCCCGACGTGCGCGCCTCATCACACCCGCGCCGCCTGCCGTGCCGAGAGCCATCACGCGCTACCTGTCGACGTCCGCGACTTCGGCTGCCGCCGTGCTGTGGGATGGGATCGGCTGGGCGAACGGCATGTCCTCCGGGAGGAGTTGGGTCAGGTCGGACGTGGCGACCGCCGGGGAGGCCGCCAGGCGGGATGCTTGGTGGTCGACGATCAGTTCGAAGGTCTTGCGCGCCGTCCTCCCGTTTCCGAAGGTGGCGTCCTTGGGCATTTCGTCGAAGTAGCGCAGGAGCAGTTCCGCGGCTCGTTCGTCGAGCCGGTAGTCGTGTCTCGAGCACTGCTGCCGGACGATGGTGACCAGCTCCGCCGCGGAGTAGTTGGGGAACTCGATGGTCCGGCTGAACCGGGACTCCAAGCCCGGGTTGGTGGCCAGGAAGTCCGCCATCTCCCGGGAGTAGCCGGCGACGATGACCACCGCCTCGTCGCGGTGGTCCTCCATGAGCTTGACCAGCGTGTCGATCGCCTCGCGGCCGAAGTCCGGGCCGGTGCCACCGGACTGCGCGCTCAACGTGTACGCCTCGTCGATGAACAGCACGCCCCCGATCGCCTCGCGGAACGCCTCCGTCGTCTTGATCGCCGTGCCACCGACGATCTGCGCCACGAGATCGGCCCGCGCGACCTCCACCAGGTGGCCGGACTCGAGGACGCCGAGCCCCGCCAGGATCGCACCGTAGAGCCGGGCCACGGTGGTCTTGCCGGTGCCAGGTGCGCCCGCGAAGACCAGGTGCCTGCTCATCGGCGGGGCGGAAAGCCCCGCCTCCACCCGCAGCTTGGCCATCCGGTTGAGGTTGACCAGGGTGGCCACCTCGCGCTTGACGTTCTCGAGGCCGACCAGGGCCTGGAGTTCCTCTGCCGGACTGTTTTCCGCAGCTCTTCCGCTGCGTGGTGCCGCGGGTTCCGCCGGAACGGCCGCGGCGGGCACGGCTTGCGCGGTGCCGAAGGCGTCCGCGACACCGTTGCCGCTGCTGCTGACGTTCTCGACGGCGATCGACGTCGACACCACCTGCTGGCGCAGGCCCGATCCACCGTTCTCGCGCAACGAGCAATCCCGCACGACGACGTCACGATCCGTGGCGACGCGGATGCCGTCACCATCGTTGCCGTGGAGTTCGCAGTCGGACATCCGCGCCTTCGCCGCGGCGGCGATGTGGACGCCGTGGCCGCCGCCTGCTCGGATCCGGCACCGGGTCAGCACCCCCGAAGCGCCGTCGGCGAGGACCACCCCGTCGCCACCGCAGCCGTGCAGGTCGCCGTCCTCCGCGGTGAGCGTCCCGCCGGAGACGGCGATCCCCGGCCCGCCCACAGCCCGCACGACGCATCCCCGAAGCAGGGCATGTCCGTCCGCGACGACCTCCACGGCCGCCCGTTGGGCGCGTTCGACCTCCAGCGCTTCGAAGCGGGCGTTGGCGCCGCGGACCACGATGCCGTTGTGCGCGCAGTCGCGAATCGCCAGGCCGTGCAGCACGGCCTCCTCCTTGGAGGTGAGCTGGACGCCGTCGTCCCGGCAAGCCCGCACTTCGAGCCCGTGGAACTCCACAGTGGATCGTTGTTCCACCGCGACGCCGGTACCCTCCACATCGGACACTCGGCAGTCCTGCAGCACCGCGGTCGACGTGCCGGCGAACCGCATGCCATACCGCGCGCTACGACGCACATCGCAGTCCCGCAACGAGAGACGACCGGTCCCTTCCGCGAGGAACGCCTCGGCGGCAGAACTCTCGACCGCGCACTCGGTGAGGTCGACCAGGCCGGTCGTCTTCAGGAAGAAACCGAGGCCCGCCGCATCGCGGACCGATATCCGCCGGAGGACAGCCGTCGCGTGGTCCTCCACGGCCACCGCGGGTTTGTCGCCGCAGTCGGCTATCCCGGAATCCACGGCCGTGAACTCCGCGTGCCCGCTCAGGTAGAAGCCGTTCCCGCCGCTCTTCCGGACGGTGCTGCCGCGCACGTCCAGCAGTCCGCGCTCGGCCACCACGACGGCCGAGGTGCCGAGGTCCTCGAAGGTCGAGTTGTGCACCGAACTCCCGGCTTGCGAGGTGACCACCACGCCCGCCCCGGACGGGTTGCTGAGCAGCGAGTCGCGGAGCACCAGGCCTCCGGTGCCGTGCGCGAAAGCGGCCGCCCAAGAATCACCGCGGACGGCGCATTCCACCATGACCAGGCGTCCCGCGCCCACGACGACCGGCGCCTGCTCCGCGTCGGTGCCCTCCAGTTCGATGCCGCTGAGCGCGACCGCGGCCGCCACCTCCACCACGACACCGGTATCAGAGCTGATCAGCACCGTTCCCGGGCCGTCTTCGGCCACGATCGTGACATCCCTGGTCAGGACCAGGTTCTCGCGGTAGCGACCGGGTGCCACGCTGATCGTCGCACCCTCGGGTGCCGCGTGGACGGCTTGCCGAACGGTGCGGAAGCCACCCGGCACCACCTGGGAAACCGAGATCATCTGCGGTCCTCTTCTCCTGCCCGCGGCGGCGCGGGTCGTCACGCCGTCGTCTCCGTCACTCGGCCCTCCAACCAGGCGGCGGCCAGTTCGACCCGGGTTCGGCAGCCGGTGCGGGCGAAGATCCTCGTCAGGTGGCTTTCGACGGTCTTCTCGCTGATCTCCAGGACGGCGGCGATCTGCCGATTGGTGCAGCCGTCGCTGACCAGCTGCGCCACCCTGGCCTCGATTCGCGCGAAGGAATCGTCCCGGCTGCGTTGCCTGGGCAGCCACACCCCGCGCCGCCGCATCGCCCCGACGAGGTTCGCGCGGCTGCGCGACGAGCCGTGCCGCTTGGTCAACGCGTACAGCTCCGCCATCCAGGGCTGCGGGTCCTCGCTGAGATCGCTCAGCAGCAGGCAGGCCCGGGCCACCGAATGCGCGTCCCCGCGTTCCCGCGCCAGGTGCACGCATTCGACGGTCTTGGCCCGGTCGTGCCGGACGAGGCCGTGCGCGAGCAGCACCGCGGTGCGCGTCGAACCGGACCGGACCACGTCGTCGAGTTCTTCCAGCTCCGCCAGCAGGGTTTCGGCCATGGCCTGATCGCCTTCGCGGGTCGAGCAGTCGATCAGCCGGCCGAGCAGCTTCTCCAGCCCGGACGTGCGTCCCCAACTGCGGTGCTGGCGGTACTCCCGCCATCCGAGGCCGATCGCCGCGGCGGTCCTGCCGGAGCGGTAGCGCAGGCCGCAGCGCGCCCAGCTCACCAGGTGGCCACCGAGCATCTGGTGCGAAGAGCCCTGCAACCATCGCGCCGCGCGGCCGAAATCGCCGCCGTCGGCGCAGATCTCGCCGGCCAGCACTCGCGCGAGGCACCGCACCGGGGAGCCGCGGCGGTCCTGGTCGCGCGCCTCCATCCTGCGCGCGAGCGACAACGCGCGCTCGCGGTCGCCCGCCTGGTAAGCCCGCAGCATCCGCTGGTAGTCGGCGACGTCGTTGTGCTCGGCCAACTCGTACCGCACACCGAGCGCGCCGCCCAGGACCGTGGCGAAATCACCGTGCGCGGCGGCCTCGCGCAGGTCATCGGCAGCCATCCGCCGCAGCCCGGGCCAACTCCCGACAGCCCGGCGGAACGACCGATGATCACCGGTGAGCGCGCCCATCGACGCGAGGAGTTCCGCCGCCGTGGTGCGGGATTCCGACATCGCCTGGAGCAGCCCCGCCGCGGCGCGCCAGTCCGCCCTGGAAACCGAGTCCAGGAGGGATTCCGCGAAGCCCTCGGGCAGGGGCACTCCGGCGGCCCGCAGGTCGGCAACGGACTCCGGTAGCACGTCGGTGCGCCATTCGTGCAGCATCACTCCGATCCAGGCCGTCAGGACCTCGTCCAGCACCGGACGATCCGGATGCGTTCGATCCGGCGCTGCGGCAAGGGTTTCCGGGAGGAGCCGGCGCACTTCTGCTTGGAGCTGATCGAACCTCGCCACCGCAATCCGCGCCCGCACGTGATCGCGCAGCGATCGCGGGACGGCCACCACCGCGCGATTCGTCCGGGTCTCCCCGGATTCGGCCGGCGAGCCGCTCTCACCTTCGACGGCACGCAGCCGGCGTGCCAGCGCTGCCCGGCATTCGCCGACGAGCTCCTCGTCCGCCATCGCCCGCGCCGCGGCGGCCAGTGCCGGGACCGCGAACGACACCGAATCCCCGGACCCGGACAAGTCGAGGACCCCGTCGGCGATGAGCTCATCGAGCAGCAGGCCGGTTTCCCCGAGGTCGGCCCCCGCCACCTCGACCAAGTCCGAGAGGTGTGCCAGGGCCAAGGGGCTCCGCGCCGAGAGCATCGCCGCCAACGCGGCCCCCGACGCGTCTTGCCGCAACGGTCGCACCGACCGGTGATCAGCGGGTACGGCTATCTCCGCGTCCCGCTCGGCCAAGCACCAGTGCTCGTCGACCACGACCAGTCGTCGCTCGGCCAACAGCGAGAACAGGGTCGGCAAGACGGTGCCGGGATTGCGGAACAGCGGTCCCAGCGCCGCGCGCAGCGCCTCGATCACCCCGATGTCGAGCGGGAATCGCGGCGTCCGCCGGGCGAGCACGGTGCGGACGTCCGCGTCCGGCAGCGGTGCGAGCTCGATGGTTTCGGAAACCAGCACGTCCAGCGGAGTGGGGCGCCCACGGCGGGAGGCGAAGACCACCGCCGCTCCCGCGGCGCACACCATCTCGGCGATCGTCACCAACGCGGTTCCGGAAACCGAGTCGGCGCTGTCCACGTCATCGATGACGACGACACCGCCGCGCGGCCCGCCGACCGCCTGGGCCAGTGCGCGCCCGACCTCGTGGGCGAGCGCCAGCACGTTGCCGCCCGTCCGGAACCCGGAACGCAGGTCGGTCGCGGCGGCGATGCTTTCGAGCAGGCGCGGGCACGCGGCCAGGTCGAACTGCTCCCGGACGGCATCGAGCAGCGCATCCACGGTCCCCAACGGTCGTTGGCGGCCGGCCGTCGTCTTGACGACGGGAATGCCGTCCCGCGCCCAGTCCGCGCAGGCCGCGTCCAGCAGCGCTGTCCTGCCGCCCCCCGCGTCGCCGCGGACCTCCACGACGACGCGCCGGCGGACGTTCTCCACCAGCGCTGCCCGCTCTCCGTCCCTGCCTACGAGCGCTCCACCCTCCCGGATCATCTTCCCCTTCCTCCCGCTCGAGAAATCGCCGCCCGCCAACTGCCGTCCGGACGTCTCCGGGGGAACGGAAGCAGGGCACCCGCACGCGTGGCAACGCCTCCCGCCTTGATACCCCCCGAGAGAAGGTGTTGGCGGCGCCTGCGGATGGACCATGCTTCGGCTAGGGAGAATTCTCGCGACTGCGGCGGGCGGCCCGGCGGGTCGCCGGCCCTGGAGGCGCGAGCGTGCCGTCTACGGAGAAGGAGTCACCCATCGTGTTGGTCGGGTACCCGACTGCCGCGACCCACCAGGACCACGCGATGGTGGGCCGTTCGGAAGCGACCGGCGGACCTGCGCCCCTCGTCGGCAGGGACGAACTGGTGCGGGACGTGCTGGACGTGGTCGCGGACGATTCGGTTCCGGTCATGACCTTGCTGGGAACGGCGGGGGCCGGTAGCTCGGCACTGCTCGACGCGGTGAGCGCTCGGGTGGGTTCGGCCATGCTGGTGCGCTTGCGGCTGGCCGAGGCTGATCAGGCCACGGACTACTGCGCCGCGCACCGCGTGCTGACCGCAGCCACCTCCGCAGCGCGAGGTGACCACAGCGCCGTGGCCGCGTCCGTGGTGGCGGCGCTGGCCAAGAACGGCGTCGGGAAACAGCCGGCCCAACACCAGCTCGCGGTGGCGACATCGATGGTGCTGCGCCGGCTCGCTCCGCTGGTGATCCTCGTCGACGACGCCCACTGGGCGGATGACGGATCGGTGGAGCTGCTGGCCGCCTCCGCCGAGCACTTGGCCGGTTCGGCGTGCACGATCATCGCTGCGATGCGCCGCAGCCCCGCACGCGATGCGCGTTCCAAGGCCTTCGACGGTCTGCTCCGCCGCGGACTGGCCCGGAGCCGGTCGATCCGTCCTTTCACCGCACGGCAAAGTGCCGCCGTGCTCGCCGAGGTGGTCGGTGCCGTCCCGGACACTTCGCTGGCCACGGCGCTGCACGACGGCAGCCGCGGCAACCCGGCCCTGCTCCTGGCCGGTGCTGCCGCGTGCCGGCGAGCCGGTGCGATCGGGTTCGTGGACCGGCACGCCGTGCTGCGCCGGGGAAGCCGCGTGCCGCCGGCCGACGTCGATGTGGTGCCGGGCTTGCGAACCGCCGATGGGTTCCGGTGGCGGGTCACCAAGTGCATGGCGGTCTACGAATGTCTCGGTGCGGACGCCGTCGAACTCACCGGTCGCGCGCTCGGGGCGAGCGAGCAACGCGTGCTGGAAGTCCTCGCGGGCCTGGAGGCCGACCGAACGCTCCGACGGACGCGGGCCGGAGGTGCCGGACGACCGCTGTGGCGTTTCTCGTTCCCCGCAGTGCGCGAATCCGTGCTGGCGGCCGTCGGCCCCTTCGAACGCCGCCTGTTCGCATCGGTTGCGGTCAAAGCCCTGTGGTCCGGCGACATCCCGCAGCCGGACGATGGCGTGCTCGCCGATTTCCTCGCGGACGCGGGCACTTTCGTGGACGCCGAGCGGTCGGTCGACGAGCTCGTGCGCTGCGCCGCCGATGTTTCCTCCGACGACCCCCGCGTCATGCGGTGGCTGGCCGCCGCTGCCGAACTCGCGCCGACGCGACGACAGCGAGCGGCCGTGCTGGCCGAGCATTCCGCGGCTTGTGTCCGCCACGGGCGGATGACCGACGCGGAGCGCAGCGCGCGCACGGTGTTCGAGACTGGCACGGTGTTCGGGACTGGATCGCCGCTGCTCCAACCGCGGCAATGGCGCCGGCTCGCGCTCCACCGCGTTCTCGCTTTGGCCGCGTGCGGCGAGGACGCCGAACTGCGCCGGGTCACCGACCTCAACGCGCACTGGCTTCCGCCGGACCGACTGCACCGCGAGTTGATTCGCGCGATCGCCCTGTGCCTGCTGAACCGATGGGCGGAAGCGGGTCCCGAACTCCGGCGGTACCGCGCTAGGTGGAGCGAGTTGGACTCGCAGGCCGCGTGGTGGGGACGTCGTTTCGACTTCACCGCCGCTGTCCTGTGCGGCGCACAACCCGTTACCGCGCCTGTCGAACAACGCGGTGGCGAAGTGCCTCCGCACCACTCGTTGCTGCTAGCCCTGGCGCAGGGAGACCCCCGCCGAGAAGCCCACGAGCCGACCGATTCCGCCGGATACCGGCTGCACGCCGTCGACCGGTTCCAGGTGCAGTGGCGGGCCGGCAACTGGGACCGGGCGATGCGCATCGCCCGGAGCAGCATCAGCGGCGAACCCGGCGCGGACCCGGTCGGCAGGCTGTTCATGCATCACGGCGCGATCCAGGTGCTGACAGCCCAGGGCTGGCTGGGCCGGGCGCGCAACCTCGTCGCGGAGGCCCGGTGCGGCCGGCTGGAGCACGTGCTGGACCACGCGGAAGCCACCGTGCTGCGTCTTCTCGGTGCTGACGACGCCGCCCACGACCTGCTGCTATCCGGGCTCCGCCGCGCCGAAGCGACCGGCTTGGTGATCGGCACCGAAACCCTGCTGGCCGACCTGGCACGCCACCAGGCCAGGCAGGGCGATCACGAGCAGGCCGAACACAGCCTCCGGCGGCTCGGCCGCGTCGCGGGCCGGATCGGCACCGACGCGGCACGGCTCGAACTCCTCGTCGCCCGTGCCTCCGTGCTCGGCGACCCGAGCAGCGCCGAAGCGGCCATCTCGCTGGCGCGAGAGCGTTCGTCGCCGTTCGAGACCGCGATCGCTTTCAGCCGGATCGCGCAAACCGGCCTGCGGCCGCGGGAACTCCTCTTGGAGGCCTACTGCTTGCTCGGGCCGTTGGGGGCACTGCTGTGGCGGGCGCGCCTGCGGCGGTGCATGCAGGACTACGACGTGAGCGTGCCCGGTCGCAGCGAGACGTTGCGGGAGAACGAGCAGCTGCTCGCCGTGCTGGTGACCGAAGGGCTGAGCAATCGGCAGCTGGCCGCGGTGTTCGGAACCAGCGAGAAGAGCGTGGCCGCACGACTTTCGCGCATGTTCACGAGATCCGGCTACCGCTCCCGCGTCGAGTTGGCCGCCGCGATGCTCACCGGTGACTTCCAGACCTGACCGAGCCAGGCGTTCCGGCGATCGCTTCAGAGGCTGTCTTGGGAGTAGCGCTGTCGGGTGCGAACCTGCGCAGCCCACACCGCCGCGGGTTCTCAGGCTGTGCCCGCTTTTTCGGGGGTCCCCGATGCCGCGTATTGGTCAGACGCGAATCGGGGATCCCGCAGCCGGGCGGCGGCCGCAACTCCCGCTTGGGCCGCCACCCGCGCCGCCACGCAGAACAGTGCGGAAACAGCCTCTTCAGCGGCGCGCTTGTGCCACCTCCGATCGACGCCGCAACACCAGACCGACCGGGACGTCGCACCGCTCGGCCTGCGCCTCGGTCGGCTCCACCGGGGACTCGCCGCGTCCACGCCGGAGCGCCGCGCGCAGCTCGTCGAGCAACACCCGGTCCGATTCGGGCCCGGCCGGCAGTTCGGACCCGGTCGGCAGTTCGGCCAGGAAGACCACGAGCGCGTTCCCGCCGGTGGCCAGGTCGACGCCCAACACCTTGAACCTGCTCCCGGCCGGGAACACGACCTCCTCGGGCAGGTCCGGTGGATTCACCGCAGTCGTTCGGCGCGCGGTTCGCGACCAGATCACCACCTCCGCGCCGCCCGCCTCCCCCGCGTTGCCCGGTCGAGCTCCCATCGCGCTCAGGAACCCCGGCTCGGTGAGCACATCGCCCGCCGAATAGGCGGAGTCAAGTCCGATGCGGTCGGTCACGCGCAGGAAGACCACCCCGCAATGGCTCGGCAACCGCCTCAGTCCTGCGGTGAGGCATGCGACGTAGTGGCGCGGGACGTCCGGGTCCGAACCGCGCAGCGCGCTGTTGAGCGCGGTGCCCGACCATTCGCCGCTGCCCAGGTAGAGCCGAACCGCGGCGTGGTCGATGCGGCTGTCGGCATCCGTCGTCGTGTCGACGGACGCGGCCGCGTCGGGGCAGACGCCCGACCAGCGAGCGAATTCACTTCGCTCCGCGGCCGAACAACCGGGATCTCCTGCCAGGGTGACGGCGTCCTTCTGCGCCGGAACGAGAACGGCATCCGGGCCGCGAAGCGCGGGCCCGCTCGGGACCGGGAGGATCCGCGTCTTCGGCTCGGCGGCCGCGGGAGGCGAAACCGGCGCCATCACAACAGTTCTCTGCTCGCCCGGGGCCTCGGTCCGCGACCCGATCGAGGTGCCCGCGGACGTGCCGCGGTCGAACTGGGCACCGTACGCATCGGCCAGCTCGCGGATCTCCTCCGCCGGCTCCGGCGGCACCGAATCGACGGCGACCAGCCGCAGGCGTTGCCGGCTGCTCAGCGGCAGCGCGTCGAGCAGTGCCCGAAGCGCCGGCAGCGGCGACACCTCGCATTCCTCGGTGCAGACCACCGCCACGGTCAGGCGGTTCGGCTCGAACGGCATCGAGCCGACCTCTCCGGGATCGTGCCCGATGGGCAGCAGCGCCAGGCCGCTCGGCACCACACGCGCCAACCAGCCTCCGGAGGCCGCCACGCCCCCACCTGGCGGTGGGGCCTGGCGGTACTGCGACGCGTCGAAGACCAACCAGCCGCGTGGCGGCGGCGCAACCTCCACGACCTCGGCCGGGCCGCCCGGCGAATACCGCAGGGCGAGCGCGGGCGGTTCCCAGGTCGGCTCGCCGCTCACGTCGCGCACCGTGGTGATGGCGACCTCGGCACCGTCGCCGCTGATCATGCCGGTGCTCGCGACCACCGGGTGGCCGAGCTGGTCGGCGAGGCGCTGGTTCCACCGCGCCGAGGAGGTCTGCAGGTCGGTCGGCACCAACTGCACGCGCTCGCGGAACTGCGGCGAAGCCTTGCGCAGGAGCTCGGCGACCGCCAGCGGGCTGAGCTCGCCATCCGCGGGATGCCCGAGGACCAGCCGGGGCCGACCGGGATGCACGGGAACACGGCGCGCCTCCTCGACCGCTCCCGGCATCGATGCGTCGGACCTGCGAACCGCCAGGCCGGCCGGGATGGGCACCAGGCTCAGCTCGCCGCTGGCGGCGTCGGTGCGCGGCAGCAGCTGCTCCCACCCCGGCGCCGGGTAGCGGTGCCCGATCCACTCCGCGGCCCGGCCTCGCTGGAACCGGTACCAGCCACACCCGGGTTGATCGCTTCCCGAGAACAACGTGCCGTGGAGCGCGGTCGCGATGCCGGTGGTGGTGGCCACCACCTCGACGCCGAGCTCATCGGCCAGCTGCTGGGCGAAGATCTGCCCGTCCGCCGCGGACGGGGCGGCTGCCGCGGGCAGGGCGAGGCACACGTGCCGGACCGCGCTTTCGCCGTCCATCGCGGCCTCGACCGCCTGGCGCACCGCGAGGGCGATGGCCGGCGCGGACAGCGCCGCTTCGGTGGCCGTCACGACGACCGCACCCGGGTACATCACCAACGCGTCGTATCCCCCGTGCACGGCCTCTTCGGGCTCTTCGGGGCACCGAATGCGCGAGATCGACTCGCGCCGCCCCACGACGAGGCCGGTATCGGGCAATTGTCCCTTCCGGAATTTCGTCGGCCGATAGGACTTCCAGGTGCGCATCGTCACCTCCCTCTCGAAACCGGTGGCGGCGCGGCCGGTTCCCCGTCCCGACGAGGTAGCTGCGGGCGGCGGCATCGCGCTCCACGCCGAGTGTCCGCCGTCACCCCTCGGGGTCGCGTGCGGCGCACGGGAGGTCTGGTGCGCCAAGGGGTAATACTCACCAGCGGCTGCCGGTCCGAACTGGACGGACGAGCGTCAGCCGACGAACCGGGCGCCCTGATCGCGCAGATCTTCCGGTTTGCCGGGCAGGCAAACGAGATCGCCGAAGACGTTCACGCCGTTGTGGATCAGGAAACTCTCCACCGGGACGTTGGCGGCCGACCTCGCTTCCTCCGCTGTCAACCTGCGGCGCACCGTGAGTTCGGGAAATTTCAACCATTTTTCGATCAATTCGTCCGGTTCGACCCGATGCTCGGCGCAGAACGCCAGCAGCGCCTCCGACCACTTGCGCCGCTCGGCCGCACCCATCCCGACCCTGCGCTCCAACGCTTCTTGCCACCTGCGGACGGAATTCGACATGGCTCACCTTCCACATTCCAGGACACGTGCGGTAACGAATCGGATCCCTGTTGTAACAACAATCCGCGCGCCGGTACATTCTTGTCACGTTGTGTGAATGGGCAGGGAGCAACGAAGATGGAGACGAGGAAATCCTCGCAGCGGCATCCACGTTACTCCGACATCCCGGCGGATGGCGGCGGCGAGCATCGCAAGTTGCTTCACGACATGGGCAACGAACTGGGCGTGGCGCTCGGCGTGGCAGAACTGCTGTCCGAATCGAACGAACTTCCCGCCGCCGCGCGGCAGGGTCTGCACACGATCATGGAGGCGATCTACCGCGCGGACGAACTGCGGAGTTCGGTCACGCTCCGCAACACGAACTTGGTGGATACCGCCAACCTGCTTACCTGCCAGTCGGCCGTCCTCGAACTGATCGCCAGGAAAGCACCACTGTCCGCGACGCTGGCCAGGCTCGCGAGCGGGATGGAGCAGCACCTGCCCGGCACGCACTGCTCGATCCTCCTGCTGAACTCCGACACCTGCCGCCTCTACCACGGAGCGGCGCCGACGCTGCCCGACAGCTACACCTCCGAGATCGACGGCATGGCCATCGGCCCGGTGGCCGGGTCGTGCGGAACCGCCGCATACGCGGGCAAACCGGTCATCGTCAGCGACATCCTCGTGGACGAGCGGTGGAACGCCTTCCGGGACGTCGGGATGCGCCACGGCCTGCGGGCCTGCTGGTCGTCGCCGGTGATCAGCCCGCGGAGTTCGGACGTCCTCGGCACCTTCGCGGTGTACCACAGCACACCGCACAGCCCGAGCGTCGAAGAGCGGGTCGTGGTCGAGCGCTTCACCCACCTGGCGGCGGTCGCGATCGAGCACCACCGCCTGTTCAGCGAGCTGCACGAGAGCGAGGAGCGGTTCCGCAGCGCCTTCACCCACGCGGCCATCGGCATGGCGCTGGCCGACCGGGACGGACGGCTGATCCACGTCAACGCCGCGCTCTGCACCGATACCGGCTACGACGTGGACGACCTCCACAGCACCCACGTGTCCGACCTGATCAGCGGTGACGGCGCCGCGGACGTTCGCGCCGCCGTGCGGAGGCTGGTCGTCGGGACGTCGAGCAGCTACCTGAAGGTGCACGAGTACCGGCACGCCGACGGCACGCTGCGGTGCGCGACCGTGGTGATCTCCCCGGTGAAGGACTCCGAAGGCCACACCCGGTTCGTGTGCCTCCAACTCCGCGACATCACCGACCGGTTGCGCATCGAACGGGAGATGCGGGCTCGTGAAGCGGCCGAACGCGCCAACCTCGTCAAGAGCGAGTTCGTCTCCCAGCTGAGCCACGAGATGCGCACCCCGATCACCGCGGTGCTCGGTTTCGCCGAACTGCTCACGCATGGCGGGCTGCCCGCGGACGACGCCACGGACTGCGCGCAGCACATCGTGGACGCGGCGGAGTACCTGGAGCGGTTGATCGACGACACGTTGTGCATGACCCACGCGGATGCGGGGCGGCTGCCCATCCGGTCCGAGGCGGTCGACCTGCTGGAGGTCGTCGAGGACAGCTTGACGCTCACGCGCTCGTTGGCCGGGGCCAACGACGTCGCGTTGCGCGTCGCTCCTGGCGGCGAGTGCCTGGTCACCGGCGATCGCCAGCGCTCGCGCCAGGTGCTGGTGAACCTGCTGACCAACGCGATCAAGTACAACCGGCCGGGCGGCCTGGTGACGGTGCGCACCGAGCCGGCCGGCGAGTTCGTCCGGCTCACCGTCGAAGACACCGGGCGCGGCATCGCACCCGCCGACCTCCCCCACATCTTCACGCCGTTCCAGCGCGCAGGCGTGCAGCCCGGCGACCCGCCCGGCCACGGGCTCGGCCTGGCCGTCGCGAAGAAGCTCGTCACCGCGATGCGCGGCCGCATGGACGCCGACAGCGAACTCGGCTCCGGGTCCCGGTTCTGGGTCGACTTGCCGCGCCACGACGACGCGCGCGCTAAGGCCCCCGGCGCGGGGCGCCCGCCGCGGATCCCGGCGCAGCGCCGCGGCGACCACTCCGTGGTGCTGTACCTGCACGGCGATCTGCACAGCATCGACGCCGTCGTGGAGGCCCAGCGGGTGCGCCCGCGCATCCGGTTGCGGTGCGTCTACCAGTTCTACGGTGAGGTCGAGGAGCTGATCGGCTTCGAGCGCCCCGATCTGGTGGTGATCGACCTCGACGACTCCGAGTGGTCCCGGAGCCTGCCGCACCTGGTCCGCCGGCATCCGTTGACCGCGGACAAACCCGTGGTGTGCCTCACCGACACCCCTGCCGCGGCGCTCGCCGACGACCTCGGAGCACCGCACTTCCTCCGCAACCCCGTGGAGCTTTCCGAACTGCTGGAGATCTTCGACCGGGAGCTGCCGGTGGCAGGGGAAGCGAACACCACCTGATGAAGCGCGTGCTCGTGATCGAGGACGACCACCGGATGCGCGACCTCCTGGTCCGACAGCTCTCCGCGCTGAGTTGCGAAGCTTTCGCCGTGGGCACGCCGTCGAGCGCCCTGCGGGCCGTCGACGCGCACCGGCCCGACGTCGTCGTCATCGACATCGGACTGCCCGAAATGGACGGATTCGCGCTGGCCGATCTGTTGCGGCACACCCGAATACCGATGGTCGCCAGCACGGGCGACGCACATCCGGACCTCGAAGAGCGAGCCCGCGAAGCCGGTTTCACCGGCCTGCTGCGCAAACCGTTCAGGCTGCGGGACTTGGCGCGCGAACTCGACCGCGCTCTGCCGCGGGACTGACAAGACCGCCGCCGCTCGCACTCACCCCGCTGGAAAGACGACCGGCGTGCGACGCACGCCGACCGATGGAAGGAGCCGCACGATCCATGTTCCCCGTAAGCGCGTCCGGTCACGCCGTGCTGGTCGTGGAAGACGACGAACGCATCCGGCGGGTGACCGTCGAAGCCCTCCGCGAAAGCGGGTTCGACGTGAGCGAGGCCGGGGACGGCAGGACGGCTTTCGACCACGTGCGGCGGAACCGGACGGACCTGGTGGTGCTCGACATCGGGCTGCCCGGCATCGACGGCCTGGACCTGCTGCGACAGCTCCGCGATGAGCGGGAGATCCCGATCATCCTGCTCACCGCGCGGCGCGGCGAGACCGACCGGGTGCTGGGCCTGGAGCTCGGCGCGGACGACTACATGACCAAGCCGTTCTCCTCGCGCGAACTGGTCGCCCGGGTCCGGACCGTCCTCCGCCGGAGCACCCGCGACCAGCACGGTCGATCGCGGCTGGAGTTCGACGGCCTGGTCATCGACGGCGGAACCCGCGAGGTCATCGTGCGGGGTGCGGTCGTGGAGCTCACGGCCAGGGAGTTCGACCTGCTGGCCCACCTCGCATCCGCGCCCCGGCAGGTGTTCTCCCGGCGGCAACTGCTGCAGGCGGTGTGGCACGCCGCACCGGGCTGGCAGGCCGAGTCGACGGTCACCGAGCACATCCACCGGTTGCGGCACAAGATCGAGGAGAACCCGGCCCGGCCCCGGCGCGTCCGGACCGTTCGCGGCGTCGGATACCGCTTCGAACCGTGATGCCAGGCTCCCGACCGGCCGCGGATCATCCCTGGCCGCGGCCGGTCCGGAGTCGTTCAGCGGGCCGCCTCAGGCACCGACCGCGAGGCTGTCGGGAACCCGCTGGTAGAGCGTCGTGCGCTGCACCAGTCCGCGGCCCAGCGGTGCGAGCAATTCCGCGAAGTCGGCTTCGGTCATCATCTGCCCGTGCGCAGCGCCCGCCGCGCGGCTGATGTTCTCGTCCATCAACGTGCCGCCGAGGTCGTTGACGCCCGCCTGCAGCAGTTGGCGCAGCGCCGGTGCGCCCAGCTTCACCCAGGACGCCTGCACGTTGTCGATCAGTCCGCGGTAGGCGATCCGGGCCACGGCGTGCACCAGCAGCACCTCCCGCCAGGTCGGCCCGCGCCGGGCCTGGCGGCGCAGGTACATGGGCGCCGCCATGTGGACGAACGGGAGCCCGACGAACTCGGTGAACCCGCCGGTCCGGCGCTGGAGGTCCCGGGTCGCGATGAAGTGCCGGGCCCACGAGACCGGCTGCTCGATCGCGCCGAACATCATGGTGACGTTGGACCGCAGGCCCACCTCGTGCGCCGTCTCGTGGCATTCCAGCCACTTGTCGGTGGAGATCTTGTCCGGGCAGAGCAGTCGGCGGACCGGCTCGTCGAGGATCTCGGCCGCGGTTCCGGGCAGCGAGCGCAATCCGGCGTCCGCCAGCCTGCGCAGGTAGTCGCGCAGCGGTTCGTCGAGCCGGCGGGCGCCTTCGACGACCTCCAGCGCGGTGAACCCGTGCACGTGGATGCCCGGCACCGCGTCCTTCACCGCGCGGGCGACGTCGATGTAGTAGTCGCCGTCGAACTTGGGGTGGATGCCGCCCTGCAGGCAGACCTCGGTGGCCCCGGCCTGCCACGCCTCCTCGGTGCGCTCGGCGATGTCGTCCAGGCCGAGCAGGTAGGGCTTCCCGCGCAGGTTCAGCGACGACTGGCCCTTGGCGAATCCGCAGAAGCGGCAGCGGAACGTGCACACGTTGGTATAGTTGATGTTCCGGTTGCGCACGTAGGTCACGTCGTCCCCGACCGCTTCGGCGCGGAGGTGGTCGGCGTACTCCGCGACGGCGGCGACGTCCGGCCCGCGGGCGGTGAGCAGGGTGACGAGCTCGCCGATTCCCAGCTCGTGCCCCTCGGCGTGGCCGTCGAGGACCTCCCGCACCGCCGCGGACGGGCCGGCACCCCGCGGCCCCGGGACCAGCACCGGCGGATCGACGGTGCCGCCGCTGACCCAGGTGCCCGAGCGGCGCCCGATGAGCACGACCTCCGCCCCGTCACCGACGTTCTTGGCGGCGGCCACCCGTTCCGGGAAAATCGGCCCCGGGTCGTCGCGGCCCAGCCCGGCGGCATCGGACCGGTCCAGCACCGGGAACCGTACTTCCTCGTGCAACCAGCGCTCGGGGTTCGCCGCGAACTCGGGGTAGACGGGCAGCCGGGGCACCAAGCGGTGGCCGCGTTCCTCGGTCACGCCGGCCAGCCGGTCGAGGTGCGGCCACGGACGCTCGGGGTTGACGTGGTCGGAGGTGATCGGCGAGACGCCGCCCCAGTCGTCGATGCCGCAGTCGAGCAGCGCGCCCGGGTCGTCGCTGAGGTTCGGCGGTGCCTGCAGGTGCACGTCGTCCGGCAGCAGGACGCGCGCCAGCGCGATCGCGCGCTGGTGCCGCTCGGGGGAGCACGGCGGCGCGTCGCGCATGGCGGTGTCGGCCTTCGGCAGGAAGTTCTGCACGATCACTTCCTGGATGTGGCCGTGCTCCTGGTGGATCTCGGCGATCGCCTGCAGCGCCGGGATCCAGTCCTCATCGCGCTCCCCGATGCCGACGAGGATGCCGGTGGTGAACGGGATTCCGAGTTCTCCGGCGGCGCGCAACGTCGCGAGCCGCCGCGCCGGGTCCTTGTCGGGGGCACCGCGATGCGCGGGCAGGTCCTCGACCAGGGACTCCACCATCATGCCCTGGCTCGCGGACACCGGCCGCAGCGCGGCCATCTCCGGACCGGTCAGCGCCCCGGCGTTGACGTGCGGCAGCAGACCCGTCTCGGCGAGGACCGCCGCGCACATCGCGGCCAGGTAGTCCACAGTGGATCCGTAGCCGTTCTCTGCCAGCCACCGCTGCGCTCCCGGATACCGGAGCTCGGGCCGCTCCCCCAGGGTGAACAGCGCCTCGTGGCATCCCGCCTCGGAGCCCTGGACCGCGATCCGCAGGACCTCGTCCCGGGTGAGGTAGGGGGCGCGCAGGCTCCGCGGTCCCGTGGCGAAAGTGCAGTACCCGCAGCGATCCCGGCACAGCTTCGTCAGGGGGATGAAGACCTTCGGCGAGTAGGTCACCGTGGTTCCGCGGGTGCGATCCCGCCGCTCCCGCGCCATCGCTTGCAACTCCGCCAGCGGCAGCCGCAGCAGGTCGTGCGCCGTTCCTTCCATTCCATACTCCTTATTGCGCGGTTCGGTTCTGCAAGACCACCCATGCCGCACGGGCTCTGCGTCGAGGACCTGGTTCGGGCGAGTCGCAGGTTGCTACGTCACTGCCAGCACCTCAGCGCCGGCCGAGACCTCCAGCACCCGCCTGGCGAGCGACACGCCGTCCTGCGGCGTGTTCACCAAGGTCGGCATCGTGGCGGTTCGAATGCCCATCTCGGCGATCTCCACGGTTTCCCCGGCGTCCGCCTCGTCGACCACGAAGAGATCGCAGACGTCCCGGTACATCGACGCGACACCGGCCGCGCTGTGGCGCAGGCCGCGCTGGGCCAGCAGCGCCGCCCGGCTGCGCGCCCGGCCGGCCTCACCCGGATCCGCGATCGGGACACCGGACACCACCGGGGTCACCGCGATGACCTGGGCCGCGGTCGTGCGCAGCGCATCGCGCACGCCCGGCAGGGCGAGCACCGGGCCGACGCTGGCCACCGGGTTGCTCGGCCCCAAGATCGCCAGCCTGGACCGCTCGATGGCTTCCAGCACGCCGGCGGCCGGGCGCGCATCGGCGATCCCGCGGTAGCTCGCGGCCGCGACCTCGTCCCGCGCGCCGCGGCGCACCAGGAACTCCTGGTAGTGCATCGTTTCGCCGGTGGCCACCCGGACGAACGTGGTGACCTCTTCGTCCGTCATCGGCAGCACCCGGTGGTGGACGCCCATGCCCGCGGCCAGCCGGCTGGTGGCCTCCGAGAGCGTGCGACCGGACTTGAGCATCCCGGTGCGCAGCAGGTGGGTGGCCAGGTCTCGATCGCCCAGCTGGAACCAGGTCTGCTCGCCCAGCCCGCCGAGTTCCGACATGCACCGGAAGGTCTCGTCCGCCACCCCCCACCCGCGTTCGGTGTCCTGGCGACCGGACAACGCGTACAGGACGGTGTCGAGGTCAGGGCAGATGCGCAGGCCGTGCAACCACAGGTCGTCGGCGGTGTTGACGACGAACGTCAGGGGTTCCTCGGCGATCTCGGCGATGCCGCACCACAGCCGGGCGGCCCCGATCCCGCCTCCTAGCAGCGTGATCAAATCAACCACTCCGGCATCTCCGGCGGCACGCGCCGCCCGTTGGCGATGAAGAACGCGCGGATGACGTTGCCCTTGGCGACCTGCTGTCCCCTGGGCACGTCGAGCTGCTCGGAGAACTCCTTGATCTT
The DNA here is from genome assembly GCF_900106995.1 of Saccharopolyspora shandongensis. GTDB lineage: Bacteria > Actinomycetota > Actinomycetes > Mycobacteriales > Pseudonocardiaceae > Saccharopolyspora > Saccharopolyspora shandongensis. Next base: position 103,448 of record NZ_FNOK01000024.1, on the reverse strand, counting down.
CGTCGCGTAGAAGCCGCGCTTGCGGTACTTCCGGGTCTGCGTGTTGAAGATCTCGGCGACCATCTCGTCCGGGGTGCGCTCGACGAATTCCGCGAACTTGCGCAGCGTGTCGAGGCGGTCCGCGCGCTCGTCCTCGGTCAGGTCGGAGTCGAGTTGGTCGGCGTAGCGCCGAACGGTTTCGAAGTCGGTGAACAGATCCTGTGACATTGGCTCTCCCGAAGTGGAACTGCGGCGGTGGGTGGCGGCGATGTCGACGGCCCGACATCGCCGCCGACGCGTCACTCCGGCAGGCCGAAAAGCCCAGCCAGAGCACGGATCTCCGCCTTCCGCCACGGCTGCGGGGCAGCCGCCTGGATCTCGCCCGCCTCGACCAGCTCCTGCACGACCTCCGGGTCGCGCTCGAAGGTCTCGCCCCACTTGCCGCGGAAGTACAGCTGCTCGAAGTCCGGGCGCGGCCGCTGACCGCCCGCCTCGGCGTCCTCGGCCGGGTAGCCCAGCAGCTGGATCTGCGCCGGGGTGGCGTGCTCCGGCATGCCCAGCAGCTCGCGGATGCGGTCGCGCTTGCCGGTCAACAAGCCCGTGCCCAGCCCTTCGTCGACAGCTGCGAGCAGGGTGGCCCCGATGGCCAGGCCCATCTCGATCGCGCTCAGCCATTCGGCGAAACGCATGTCACCGGCCATCACGTTGAAGTCCGGCGTCTTCATCGGGACTTCGTCGACGAACTGCTCGCTCCAGCCGTAGCTGGAGGTCAGGGCGCCGACTTCGATCAGCTTGAGCAGTTCGGGACGCATGCTCTCCCAGCCGCTCATGTCGATGGTCCAGTAGATGTGCACCGGGGCCTGCGCCGCGGCCGGCTGGTTGTACAGCGCCTCGCAGAGCCCGTCCCAGATCTCCTTGGGCGTCTCCTCCCGCACCACGACGACGGCCTTGCGGATCAGCTGGGCGTTGCCGTGGTTGGACTGCAGGCGGGCCACTTCCAGCACCTTCTGGATCTTCGCCGGTTCCACCGGGCGCCACGGCTGGTAGTAGCGGATCGACCGCCGGGTGCCGACGACCTTCTTGAACTCCATGGTTCTCCCTTCACCTTTCCAGCGAATCGCCGGAAAACTCGTTGCGCAGCAGGTGTTTCTGGATCTTCCCCACCGAGGTGCGCGGCAACTGGTCGACGAACTGGACGAACTCGGGGACCTTGAACTTCGCGAGCCGCTGCGCGCACCACTGCCGCAGGTCCTCGGCGGTGGCTTCGGCGCCGGCGTGCAGGACCGCGAAGGCCTTGACCGCCTCGTCCCGCATCTGGTCGGGAACGGCCACGACCGCGGATTCGAAGACCGCGGGATGCTCGTTGAGCACGCGTTCGACCTCGGCGGACGCCACGTTCTCCCCGGAGCGCTTGATGACGTCCTTGGCGCGGTCCACGAAGTGCAGGTAGCCGTCCCGGTCGGCGCGCACGGTGTCCCCGGTATGCAGCCACCCGTCCCGCAGCGCTTTCGCGGTCGAGTCCGGGTCGTCGAGGTAACCGGTCATGAGCGTCCGGCCCGGCACGCCGCCGACCAGCAGCTCACCCGGTTCGCCCGGTTCGACGTCCTTCCCCTCGACGTCGACGATCCGCAGCACGGCTCCCGGGACCGGCCGGCCGATGCTGTGCGGGCGGCGATCCCCGTGCAGCGACCCCATGGTGGGCGGCGTGACGGTCTCGGTCATCCCGTACAGCTGCACCATCGGAACGCCGAACCGGCCTTCGAACTCCCGTAGCGCCGCTTCGGAGACGTTCTGCGCGAACATCCCCGCTCGCAGCCGGTGCCCGCGGTCGTGCTCCGACTGCTCCGCCGCCAGGATCATGCGCATCGGGGCCGCGAACAGACTCGTGACCGTGGCTTCCAGCGCGGCCGCCTGCGCCGACCACCGGCTGGCGCTGAACTTGGGCGCCAACCCGATCGACGCGCCCGTCACCAGCGCGGACATCGTCGAGTAGTACTGGGCGTTGCCGTGGAACAGCGGCAGCACCACGAGTTGGCGGTCGTCCGGCCCGAGCCGCAGCTGACCGGCCACCGTCTCCCCGGCCGCGGCATAGGCGGCGTGCGAGACCAGAACTCCCTTGGGGCGGCTGGTGGTTCCCGATGTGTAGAGGACGCTCGCGGTCTGCTCCGACGTGGTGTCTTCGACCGCGTGCGGGGAGCTGGCGCGGACGCATGCGTCGAAGTCGTCCGCACCGCCGGAACCGACCACGAGGACCGGTGCTCCGGCCGCCGCTTCGGCCACCACCCCGTGCAGGCTCCGCTCGGTGATCACCGCCCGGCAGTTCGCGTGCCGCAGCACGAAGCCGAGTTCGTCCGCGCTGGCCAACGGGTTCGTCGGCACGAGGACCGCACCCGCCAGCGCGGTGCCGAACCAGCTCTCGTAGAACTCCGGCTGGTTGGTCAGGTGCACGTTGACCCGGTCGCCGGGGCGGACTCCGGCGTCGCGGAGCAGTCCGGCGACCTGCCGGGCCCGCAGGAAGACCTCGCCGTAGCTGGTGGTGCGCACACACCCCGGTTCCGGCTCGAAAGCCAGGAACGTGCGACGCGGTGCATAGGTAGCGTGCCAGGCCAGCAGGCCGTGCAGCGTCCGCCCGTCACCGGCGGTCAGCGTTGTTGTGAGCACGGCAACAGCGTTGCCCGGCCAGATCAGACCGGCATCAAGTAATTCTCAACATTTCATTGTCCGGACGATCTCACCGCCGCCGGTCCCTACCGTGATCCACGGCAAGGTCACTCACCGGGCGCCACGTCCCGGTCCCCAGTCAGGGAGGCGGCACGATGTCCCATCCCGCGGTGGACAACACTGCAACCGCGTGTTCGGGCCGAGCGGCGATTCCCACCCCGCACGGCGTTTTCCAGGCGATCGCCTTCCGCGCGCCCGACGGTGTCGAGCACGTCGCGCTGGTCCGCGGCGAGGTGCGCGATGGCAGGCCGGTGCTGGTCCGCATCCACAGCGAATGCCTGACCGGCGACCTGTTCGACTCCCTGCGCTGCGACTGCGGCCCGCAGCTGCGCGCCGCGCTGGCCACCATCGCCCAGGAAGGCCGGGGGGTCGTGGTGTACCTGCGCGGGCAGGAGGGACGCGGGATCGGCATCGGGCGCAAGCTCCAGGCCTACGACGCCCAGCAGTCGCTCGGACTGGACACCGTCGACGCCAACACCCACCTGGGACTCCCGGTCGACTCCCGCGACTACGGGGTCGCCGCGGAGATCCTCGCCGAGCTGGGCGTGCGAGGCGTTCGACTGCTGACCAACAACCCGGACAAGCAGGACGCCTTACTGCGGCACCGCATCCCGGTGGTCGAGCGGGTACCCCTGCAAGCGCAGCCCACGCAGCACAACATCGGCTACCTCACGGCGAAGCGGGACCGGCTCGGACACCTCCTCGACCTGCCCACCACACTCGCGCGCTGACGGCGGGCACCTGACCAGAGCGCAAGGCGTCTCGCGGTGGCCGGCAGTCATCGGCGCGGGCCTCACGGCCACGGGCGAGCGGGGCAGTCGCAGCAAATTCCCAGATGGCCTGTCAGCGGACAAGTGCCGATCAGCGGAAGGAGTCGAAATGTTGCCTGATGGTACGAAGATCGGGCGGTGGCAGCCGGTCAGCTGTGGTCGGCACGCCTTCGATCGGGCCGCACGAAACGCCGAACCCGGGTTGGTCGCCAAGGCGTTGTGCGGCGTCGATGTCAGTACTGACGAATTGCAGCGGATCGCGCCGGAGATCGCCTGGGTGCGTGAGGACACCTGCATGGCGTGTTGGCGGATCCTCGCCTCCCGCCAGTAGCCGAACCGTTCATCGGAGGCCGGCGAACAGCCAGAAGTTCTACCCCGACTACGCGACTAGGAACTCCGATGATGAAGGAGAACGTCAAGGTGCCTGCCCCGCACGCCGCTGAGAACGACCCGCTGGGCCCGGCCGACATGGTGGTCGGTGTGCTGGGCGGCACCGGCGACCAAGGTCGCGGCTTGGCCCGCCGGCTCGGCCTGGCCGGGCGCGAAGTCCTGATCGGCTCCCGATCGGCCGATCGGGCGCGTTCGATCGCGCGAGACCTCCCCATCGCGACCGGCATGGACAACACGGAGTGCGCAGCACGCGCGGACCTGGTCGTTGTGGCGGTTCCGTGGGACAGCCACGCGCCGATCCTGTCCAAAGTGGCCGATGAGCTGATCGGGAAGATCATCGTCGACTGCGCGGTCCCGATGGGATTCGACCGGCACGGTGCTCACACGCTCGACGTGCCGGAGGGCAGCGCCTGCTTGCAGGCCCAGCGGATCTGCCCCGAGAGCCGCGTGGTCGGTGCCTTCCACCACGTTTCCGCGGCACTGCTGCTGGATCCTTCGGTACCGCGGGTGGAGACCGACGTCATGGTGGTCGGCGACGACCGGGCTGCGACCGATGCCGTCATCGAGCTGGCGGACACCATCCCCGGGATGCGCGGGATCTACGCCGGAAGGTTGCGCAACTCCCGCCAGGTGGAGGCACTCACCGCCAACCTGATCTCGATCAACCGCCGGTACCGGGCGCATGCCGGGGTCCGGGTGACCGATGTCCCGCGGACCCCGGTCCGCTGATCGCTTCTCGATCGCTGTCCAGGCGGCCGGGCCCCGCCCGACCGTCCACCACACCCGGTCCCGGGGAATCCTCGCCCGGACCGTTCGAAGGAACGGAGCGGCCATGGAAACGGAGCGTCACGTCAGGGAACAGAGGAACTCTTCGCAGGTCCGCGTGCTCGTCGCGGACCGCCTTCCGGTCGTGCGGTACGGCGTGAGCCTGCTGCTGGGGGGCGGTCGAGCGTTCAAACTGGTGGGCACGGCGGGGACAGGCGGCGAAACGATCGAAGCGAGCGCCCGCACGCATCCGGACGTCGTGCTGCTCGACCTGCGTTTCAGCGACCTGCTGGCGCCCGAGATCATCACCGAGCTGCGGCGCAAGGATCCGCACGTCCGCACCGTCGTCTTCACCTCCTCACCGGAACACGCCATCGCGAAAGCGGCGGTGAACGCCGGGGCACGCGAGGTGTTGTCGAAAGACGCGGGTCGCGGCGAGATCATGCACACCCTGCTGGCGGTAGCTCACGGGGATCGGCAACCCAACTCGCCGCGCCGCCGGAAGGTTCGCGGGCCGATCACCACGCGGGAGTACGACGTTCTGCGCAGAGCGGCGCTGGGCCAGAGCACCACCGAGATCGCCGCGGCGATGTACCTCTCGCCGAACACGGTCAAGGGGTACATGCAGAACACGCTGCGGAAGCTGGACGCCCGCAACAGGATCGAGGCCATCGCCAAAGCCCGCGGCCTGGGCCTGCTGTAGGGCTTGGGCAGAGGTTGGCGGCCGCAGCTGCGGGTGGTGTCGGAGGTGCAGGTGGCATCGTCGGCAGCCGATGGATCCCAAAACCCGAGATCGAGTTGATCACTGCTGGAGATCTTTCATCAGCACATCGAAGATTGGGCCTCGGGCAACGGGTTCCGCTTTTGCGCGACCTTACGCCAGCCCCAGCTGGCATAAGCGTGCTGGGCGGGACCAGCTGCGGTCTGCACCGTCAAGGTCGCTCGCTCTTCTCTTCGTCAACTCCCGCACCGTCCTGGATTCCGCCCGGGTCGCGATGGAAGCACACGACGCATACGGCCTGCTCGCTCACAACCGGATCGAGCGTTACCTACGCGACGCCTACCACACCGTCGCTCCCGCCGGCACCGATGACGTGCAGCGACTACGGCTGTCGAATTCTCGTTGGGTTGGGAACCGAGAAAACGCAGTGGTCGCAACAACTGTCGCACATTCTCTCGGCACCCCGCGAAGGAAACCCGACAATCGACCTCCTGCAAGAAGCAGCACCCGAAGGATGGTGATCAGAAACCGCACATAACCAGCACACCCGGTAACAGGATTCCCACGAACAGCCCGGGCAGTGAGTCGGGCGCGTTCGGGGTGCCATGCTCTTCGATTCCGGTACCGGCGGCGGCTCCTGGAGGACGAGTTCGCCCTCCGGCATCTTCGGTCCCACGCGGCGCGCGGGCCGGTTGAACAACGTCGTGGTCAACGTGATCGCCCTTCTGGTGAAACGTTCCCCTACGGATTCCCCGCGCGCCCGGTCAACGGGTTCACGAGCGGTTCGACGCGGCTACTTTTCGCCGTGTCGCGGTTGCGGCCAGCCAGCCAGAGAGGAACCGGACACCGAAATGAAAGGCACTGCCAAGGATGTCACAAGCCGGCTCGCCAGGCTACGGCTGACGATCGGATCCCGATCGGTCGAACTCGCGCAATTCGCCCGGATCGAAGACTCCGCAGCCGCATTCACCTCACCGTCGGCACATGTGACCGTCGAGGCGCTGCTTCCCACCGCCGGGCGCGCACGATGAGCCGCGCGTGTGCTGTTGGCGGGCATTACCCGGTCGTTGTGGTGGGCGGGGGCCAGGCCGGGCTGTCCGCCAGTTACTGCCTGCGGGAGCGGGCGATCGAACACGTGGTACTCGAATCGCACCAAGTGGCACACGACTGGCGGTCCCGCCGGTGGGACTCCTTCTGCCTTGTGACCCCGAACTGGCAGTGCTCGCTGCCCGGTTTTCCCTACCGTGGAGCGGATCCGCACGGGTTCATGGTGCGCGACGAGATCGTGGCTTACCTGGAGGACTACAAGACAGCGTCCGATCCTCCGCTGGCCGAAGGTGTCCAAGTTACGCGGCTGCGCCGCACCGACAAGGGTCTGTTCCACCTTGACACCACTGCCGGCGAACTGACCGCGGACCAGGTGGTCGTCGCTACCGGCGCATATCACGAACCGAGCATGCCCCGGATCGCCGAACGGCTGCCCGGCACCGTCCGCCAGCTGCATTCGGCCGACTACCGCAACGCGGACGCCCTGCCCGTGGGGGCCGTGCTCGTGGTCGGCAGCGGGCAGTCCGGTGCGCAAATCGCGGAGGACCTTCACTTGGCGGGCCGTCAAGTGCACCTAGCTGTCGGGGACGCGCCGCGGGTCGCCCGTTTCTACCGGGGGCGCGACTGCGTGGCCTGGCTGGCGGACATGGGGTACTACGCCAAGACCATCGACGAGTTCCACGACCCCGAACTGGTCCGCAAACGCGTCAACCACTACGTGACCGGCCGGGACGGCGGTCGGGACATCGACCTGCGCTCGTTCGCCCGCGACGGGATGCGGCTGCACGGACGACTGCTCGACATCGACGGTGCGAACGCCGTGTTCGCCGACGACCTGGAGCGCAACCTGGATTCCGCCGATGCCGTCGCGGAGTCCATCAAGGACTCGATCGACACCTACATCGAGGAACGCGGGATTGACGCCCCGCGGGAGGAACGGTACGTGCCGGTGTGGCGTCCAGATCCAGCGCAGGGTGGGCGGTTGGACCTGTCCGCGGCCGGGGTGACTTCGGTGATCTGGGCGACCGGGTTCCGCTCCGACTACCGCTGGATCGAGGTGCCCGTCTTCGACGGCCGCGGCTACCCGACGCATTGGCGTGGTGTGACCAGCGCGCCGGGCCTGTACTTCCTCGGTCTGCCGTGGCAGCACACCTGGGGATCTGGGCGGATGGAAGCCGTGGGCAAGGACGCGGAGCACCTCGCCGAACGGATCGTGTCCTACAGCCCGCTGCGGCCTGGGGCGCGGCCGGTGCACAGCAGCAACGACATATGCGGCGCGCTCACCGGCTCCGCGACCACCGCCTCGCTGGCGTGCTGAGGAGGGCCGCCGGATGACCACTCGCCGCGTCCACGACGCTCACCGCCACCTCGGCGCGCTGCCCGCGCACCCGTTCTACGGCGGTCCGCCGGTGAACCCGGACTCCACCGCCCGTGCGACGATCAAAGAGTTGCTGGCCGACCTCGATGCGGAGGGAACGGAACGGGCCCTGGTGCTCCCCAACTACGGGGTGCCCGACCCGGCTGTGGCTTTTTCGCTCAACCACCTGGTGCTCGAGGCTGCCCAGACCGACGATCGCGTCCGGGCCGGGCTCTGGGTTTCACCTCGGTCCGACGACGAGCAGCGCACCGCCGGAGCCCTCGCTCTGGCGGGCGAGAGCGGGGTCCGGGCGCTGAAGCTGAGTTTCCTGTTGGGCGGCTCCCCCAGCGACCCTGCCTGCCGACCACACCTGGACCGCATCTTCGCCACGGCCGAGCAGCACGACCTCGTGGTGCACGTCCACACCTCCCCAGGGTCCACTTCGGACATCGACGAGGTCGGGAAGCTGGTGGAGTGGTACGCCGACCGCGTGCGTGTGCACCTGGTGCACTTCGGTGGCGGGATGAGCGGGCACATCAAGCTCGCCGGTTCCCGCTTCTTCGACTGGATCAGCGCTGGCAAGCGCGTCTACACCGACCTCTCCTGGGCCATCGGGTTCGCTCCGCACTGGCTGGCCCGGGAGATCGAGCACCGCGGCATCGGACACGACCGCGTGCTCTTCGCCAGCGACCAGCCGTGGGGTGACTTCGCGGGCGAGTTCGCCCGACTGCACGCCGCGGCGGGCGACGGCGAACTCGGCGACCGGGTCTTCCTCGACACGTTCGCCGCGCTCTACGACTGAGCGAATCCCATTCCACATCCCCATCATGAGGAGGACATCCATGTCCGACAACGTCGAACTCACCGACTTGGAGCAGAAGTCGCTGGGCGAGATCCCGCACCCATCGCTGCCGGAAGGATCCAGCATCTACGGATCCACCAAGGTCTTCCCCGACTACCAGGCGGAGAACGGGGAAGCGTACTTCACCCTCGTGCACGGCATCGCCCACGAATCCTCGGTGAGCTTCGTGGCCGTGCTGCAGGCGACCCGCGCCCTGCGCAAGGGCTTCGAGACCGCGATCTACTTCTACGGCCCCGGCGCTCTCAACTGCTTGGCCACCCGCGGCTTCCCGACCACCGGCAACTCCGCCTTCCCCGGCGAGCACAACATCAACAACCAGCTCAAGACCTTCATCGCCGAAGGCGGCAAGGTCTACTGCTGCCGCTTCGGCCTGTCGTTGCACGGTGCGCGTGAGGAAGACCTCATCGAAGGCGTCATCCCCGCGCATCCGCTGGACGTGCAGGACGCGATCATCCACTACGCGCGCAAGGGCGCGATCATCAACTCCACCTACCAGCTCTGAGAGGTGCACCGTGAGCGTTGGCACCGACAAGACGCGTACGACAAGCACGGCGGTGGACGTGCGGATCACCACCCGAGCCGAACTCGCCCTGCACGGGATTCGGGTGGACGCCGAGGTCCGGCGGCCGGACGGCGCCGGCCCCAGTGACGACGGGCACGTCCTCGTCGACGGTGCCAACGCCGCGCTGCCCACCAACCCCGCCAGCCCCTACACCGTTCGCGACGGGAAGGTCTGGCTCGGTGAGCAGGACACCGGCCTGGCAATTTCACCCGTGCAGCGCCCGCAGTTCTACCGTCTGTCTACTGAGGACGGTGTTTCGTACGAGCAGATAGCCCGGCTGCACGGCGCCGACGTGCTGGCCACCACGGTGGTCCAGACGTGCATCCGCTACGGCGAATCCGACCGGTGCCGCTTCTGCACCATCGAGGAATCCCTGCGCTCCGGCGCCACCGTCGCGGCCAAGACACCGGCCCAGCTGGCCGAAGTCGCCGAAGCAGCCGTGCGGCTCGACGGGGTGCGGCAGATGGTGATGACCACTGGCACGACCGCCGGGCCCGACCGCGGCGCCCGCAACTTGGTGCGCTCCGTGCGCGCCGTGCTCGAAGCGGTCCCCGGACTGCCGATCCAGGTGCAGTGCGAGCCGCCGGGCGACCTGCGCTGGATCCGCGACCTGCATGACGCGGGAGCAACCTCCATCGGCATCCACGTCGAGGCGCTCGACGAGGACGTGCGACGCCGCTGGATGCCCGGCAAATCGACCGTCCCCCTGGCCGAGTACGAGGCTGCGTGGGACGAGGCGGTGCGAGTCTTCGGCCGCAACCGCGTCTCCACCTACCTACTGGTCGGGCTGGGCGAGAACCCCGATGAACTGATCGACGGTGCGGCGGCGCTGATCGAGCGCGGCGTGTACCCGTTCGTGGTGCCCTTCCGGCCCATGCGCGGCACCCTCGCGGCCCGAGACGGCATCGGCGCGCCGAGCTCGGAGGTGCTGCGCTACGTCACCGAAGCGGTCGCGGAGCGGTTGCGGCGCGCCGGCATGTCCGGCGCAGATCAGAAAGCGGGTTGCGCTGCCTGCGGGGCCTGCTCGGTGCTGCGCTCGGCGGGCGGGTGATCCCGGATGGCGTTCGACGACGTACTCGCTCTGACGGGGACGGGGTCCCCACCACCGGCTCCGGACATCCTCTCGCTGCTCGGTGATCGCGCGACCCTGGCTCGGCAGGTGCCGTTCCGCATCGAGCAGGCTGACGGCCCGGCGGCGGTGGCGGCGTACCGCGCGCTGCGCACCGATGTTTTCGTCGGAGAACAACGGCTTTTCGCGACCAGCGACTTCGACGATCGGGATGCTGATGCTCGCACCGTGGTGCTCGTGGCCAGGGACCGCACCGGCGCGGTGGTCGGCGGCGTGCGACTCGGCCCGGTCAACGACGGCCCGGACATCGGCTGGTGGCGCGGCGGTCGGCTGGTCGTGGCGCGGAATTCTCGCCGGCTCGGTGGGGTCGGCCCGGCGCTGGTGCGGGCGGCCTGTGCCCGGGCCGAGGCCGAAGGCGCACTCCGCTTCGAGGCGACGGTGCAGCCGCGCAACAAGCCGCTGTTCGCCCGCCTCGGCTGGCGACCGGTCCGCGACGTCGTCGAGGCCGGCGCACCCCACGTGCTGATGCGGTGGCCGGTCGACCGGATCGGGGCCCAGACATCAGCGACCAAGGCACCGCTAGGCCCGCTGCTGGCGGGACTGGCAGTCGGCGCCGGGACCGGCGCGCTCGGCGGGCCGGGGTTCACCGGCGACGACGGCGCACCGGTGCCCGGCAGCGACCTCGTCGCCGCCAGCGATGCCATCGTGCCGTCCATGGTGGAACGCGACCCGGAATGGGCCGGTTGGTGCTCGGTGCTGGTCAACCTCAACGACCTCGCCGCGATGGGTGCCGCACCCGTCGGGCTGCTGGATGCACTCGCAGCCCGGGACAGCTCGCACGCGGATCGGGTCCTCACCGGGCTCAGGAATGCCGCGCAAGCGTACGGGCGGATACCGGTCCTCGGTGGACACACGCAGATCGGCGTGCCCGCCTCGCTGTCGGTGACCGCACTCGGCCGCACCGCCCACCCGGTGCCCGGCGGTGGCGGGCGCCCCGGCCACGAGGTGCGGCTCACCGCCGACCTCGGCGGAGCCTGGCGACCGGGCTACCTCGGAAAGCAGTGGGACTCGACCACCCGGCGCAGTCCCGCCGAGCTGACTGCGATGCTCGGTGCCATCGGCGCCGCCCGACCCGCTGCGGCCAAGGACGTCTCGATGGCCGGGATCGTCGGCACGCTCGGCATGCTCGCGGAGGCAAGCGGCTGCGGCGCAGTGCTGGACGTCGCGGCCGTCCCGCGCCCGTGCGAGGCATCCGCCGGCGACTGGCTGACCTGCTTCCCCGGCTTCGCGATGCTCACCACCGATCGACCGGGCGCGCCGGGCCTGCCCGCAGGCCCGGCGGTCGGTGCGGTATGCGGCGAGCTGACGGTAGGAGCAGGCGTCGGGCTGCGCTGGCCCGACGGGGAGATCACACAAGTGGTCACCGGCCCGGTGACGGGATTGGGGAACGCGTGAGCACGCTACGAATGGCCGCCGTCTCGGCCCGATTCGGGCGCGACCTGGAGGAGGACTTCCGCCACATCGAGCAGTTGATCAAGCAAGCGGACGCCGACGGCGTACAACTCCTAGCGCTGCCCGAGGCATGCCTGGGCGGCTACTTGCTCAGTCTCGATGGCACCGGAGCTGCGGAGGACCCGGGGCCTCCCCCGCTCGACGTGGACGGACCCGAGATCCGGCGCCTCGCGGGCCTCGCGGGAGAGATGACCGTGATCACGGGCTACTGCGAGGCCGGTGCGGACGGGCGCCGCTACAACAGCGCGGTGTGCGTCAACGGTGACGGCGTGCTGGGAAACCATCGCAAGGTGCACCAGCCGTTGAGCGAGGACGCCAGCTACTCGTCCGGCGATGGCTTCCACGCCTTCGACACGCCGGTAGGCCGGATCGGCATGCTCATCTGCTACGACAAGGCCTTCCCCGAAGCGGCGCGGACGCTGGCCCTGGACGGTGCCGAGATCGGCGTCTGCATCTCGGCCTGGCCCGGGTCGCGCACGAACGCTGCGGCCGATCTGGCGCAGGACCGCTGGAAGCGCCGCTTCGACCTCTTCGACCGGGCCCGGGCCCTGGAGAACCAAATCGTGTGGGTCTCCGCCAACCAGGCGGGCTCATTCGGCTCGCTGCGCTTCGTGGGCAGCGCCAAGGTCGTCGAGCCCGGCGGCGAGGTTCTCGCCGATACCGGGGTCTCGCCAGGCATGGCCGTCGCCGAACTAGACGTGGCCGGTTCTCTGGAGACCGCCCGGCGGTTCATGGGACACCTCCGCGACCGGCGCCCGGATGCCTACCTGCACACCGCAGGAGCGATCAACGCATGAGCACCGTTCAACGCCGACCGTCCGCCTATCGATAGGGGAACGCGTGAAGATCGCCCTCCTGAGCTACTCGACCAAACCGCGCGGCGGCGTCGTGCACACGCTGGCTCTGGCCGAAGCACTGGCCGCTGCCGGCGAGGACGTGACGGTGTGGACGCTGGCCCGCGGCGGCGACACGGGTTTCTACCGCCCCGTCGACCCTGCGGTGAAGCTGCAAATCGTGCCGTTCCCCGACGGCCCCCCGCAGGAAACCGTCGGCGACCGCGTCCTGCGATCCATCGACGCGCTGCGCGCGGCCTTCCAGCCGACCGAGTACGACGTCGTGCACGCCCAGGACTGCATCAGCGCCAACGCCGTCGGGCGGTGCGTGCGCACCGTCCACCACATCGACCACTTCACCACCCCGGAACTGGCCGCCTGCCACGAGCGGGCCATCGTCACCCCGCACACCCACATCTGCGTCTCGCGGTCGGTCGCCGACGAACTCGCCGACGGCTGGGGCATCAAAGCCACCGTCATCCCCAACGGGGTCGCCTACCAACGGTTCGCGACGACCGACCCCGAAGCCCGAGCACGCTGGAAGGATCAGCTCGGCCGCTACATCCTCACCGTCGGCGGCATCGAACCCCGCAAGGGCTCGATCGATCTGCTGGAGGCATACGCACTACTGCGCCACCAGCACCCTGACGTCAACCTCGTCATCGCCGGCGGCGAAACCCTCTTCGACTACCGCGACTACCGCACCCGCTGGGAGACCCGGGCCGCGGAACTGGGCGTCGAACCGATCCTGCTCGGCACCCTCCCTGACCACGACCTCCCACCCCTGGTCGCCGCAGCCGAAGCGTTCGCATTCCCCTCCACCAAAGAAGGATTCGGGCTCGCCGCGATGGAAGCCCTCGCCGCCGGCGTCCCCCTGGTCGTCCGCGACCTACCAGTCCTGCGCGAAGTCTTCGACACCGCAGCGCATTTCGGCGACAACCCGCACTCCTTGGCCACCGAACTCAATGCCGCCCTAACCACCGACAACCCGGGGAAACGGGCTCGCGGGTGCGAGCTCGCCGCCCGCCACACCTGGCGCGAAGCAGCCGAACGCCACATCGACCTCTACCGGACCCTGCGCTAAACATTGTCGTGCCGCGACGGCGGCGACCTGCTAATCCGCGCGCTGAGAGCCATACCCGGTCGGTGGGGGTGTAGCGAACCTGTGCGATCTGGCGGCGTAGCACGCGTTCTCATGCCACAGGACAAGTACTTCGGCGTCCCCCAGGAGGGCCTGTCAGCGATCTTGTGGGCGCGGTGGTGATCCGACAAGCTGAGGCGCCGATGCCTCGGCGGAGAGGATCATCGTGTCGGAGAAGTCGACGTCGGCGGCCGCGGGGGTCGTCGGTCCCGGAGGATGCGGACGTGCAGGTTGCGCCTGCACATGCTGCACCCAACTAGCACTGATCATCGCCTCCGGCGAGGCAGTCGCCCCACGCAGGCAGACGAGGTGCCTACGCGGGGCGCACCTTCGATATGTACCTCGCTACCGGCGCCCGCCGAACGCGTCGGCCTTGACACCCGCCAGGAAAGCATGGAACTGGCGCTCGGTGAACCCAAGGCCCGTCCAGACCCGGCTTCTACTCAGAGCTGCGGGAAACTGTCGGACTTGATCGATCGAAGAAACCCGTGCCATTGGGCCGGTGCGAAGACCAGCGCCCGCCCCTGCGGATTCTTGCTGTCACGGGCCGCCACATGGCCACCGATGAAAGCTACCTCGACGCATTGGCCATTTGGCGTGCTGCGTGAGCTCTTACGCCACGTCGCGTCGGCTAAGTCGGCCGAGGCCCGGGTATGTCCGCTTCGCTGCGTCAAGTCAGCTCCTTCGCGGCCTTCCTGATCAGAGTTTGGGTCCGTTCGGGGGCAGCCGCTCTCGCACGTAGATGATCGAACAGTTCTCGATACCAGGCTACGTCTGCCGCCTCATCGAGGAACAGGCCGCCGCGCGCGTCGAGGTATGCCACGCCGAGATCGGTTGCTTCCGGGAAGCTCAGAACCGCAAAGCTGCCAGCGATTGCCGGATGGCCATCGATGTCGAACGGGAGCACCTGAAGAACGACGTTGGGCCACGCTGACGCCTCAAGGAGGTGCTCCAGCTGTTCCTCCATGACGGCTCGTCCACCCCAAGCACGGCGAAGTACAGCCTCATCTACGATCGCCCACATCTTGAGCGGATGCTCGTGCCGAAGGCGCTCTTGCCGCAACATGCGAACTCTGACCTGGCGCTCGACGTCTTCCTCTTTGGCGCCGGGCAGAACCTTGGCAAGCGCCCGGGTGTAAGCCTCGGTTTGCAGCAGTCCCGGTATGAGCTGCGGCTCGAAGTTCGACAGCTCTGCGGCCTCGGCTTCCAGGCCGACATAGCCGTGGTGTTTAGGCGACCCGATGTCCACAGAGGAGCTCACGGTGGATGCGCAGTCATGCAGGGAAGTTCGATGCACGGACACGATGGGCCACAGTCAGGTATTGCGCATTTTCCCGCTTGCTCACGGCCGTGTGCGTGTGCAGCCGCCGCCTGGTGAGTGGTTCGAGATGAATGCCGAGCAGCTTCGTGACTTGCTTGCCGCGGCGCGGGAGGCGATCCGGGAGTCACACGTGAACTACGACCCCACGCCTCGCACGATCATTGTGGGTGGCACGTGTTTCTGACCGAGCTCTACGAATCGGTGCAGCAGCGCCTCGACGTCATGGCGCGGGTGGTGAGCGCTGGTGATGACCGGGCCGTGACCGCGGTTGCTCGCTCCGAGGTACCGACCTCATCGAAGCCGTGCGGACCCTGATGGCCGAACACGAGCCGAACGAGCTCGGCGAGTGCCCAGCATGCTCTCGAACCCTACGCCGGTGGCGGAAACCGTGGCGACGACCGAGAGCACCGTGCAAGGTCTACCTCTCGGCACGGCGGGCCCTGTTCGACGAGGCCGACGAGCCTCGTCATGCGCTGCGCCGACCCCCATGATCTGGCTCGGCTCCCAGCACTCGCCCGGCCCGGGAGCCGAGCCGCCGGCTGGCGACGCGTCGTCGGGCTGTCCCCCCGAGCAGCCATGACCACGGCGACGTGTCGCCGGCCGGACCCTCATCGCGAGGAGCACGCATGATCTCCGTTCACCTCTCCCAGGACTTCCTGGCGTCGACTACCTCAACGATCACCTGCCTTCCACCAGCAAAAGGAGAAAGGCCGATGTGGCACCGAAAACAGCGGCTTTCAGTACTGGCAGTCCTCTCCCGCCTCGGACGTCCACACCACCGCTACGCGTGGACGATCTCCTGCCACGACACACAGGGAAGGCGGGCCCGGCTGTACGTGGGACTCGCTCCGGACGGGGTGACGCTGACGGCCACCCAGCCCGGGCCGATCACGTTGACGCCCATGGAAGCCGGGCGGTTGCGGGCCGCCGTCCGCGAAGCCGTCTCCACACACGCACCGCTGGCACAGCAAGGAGTCCGAACTCGCCATCGCAGCAACGGAACACCGCTGTTCGGGGCGTTCTTCGAGTTCGGAACAGACCAGCAGCCCATACCCACTCAGGCTGCGAACCGATCATCGTCAAGCGAGGAGCAGGAAAACCCTCATGCCACCCCAGCGCAGAAGGACTCCGGGCATGTCGCCGAGGGAAGCCGCCGATGCCCGGCGGCTTGATCTGGTCGCCGCCGCGAACTGGTACCGGCTGACATTGGGCTGGCCGGTGAACTTCGACGCAGCCCACCGCCGCTTGATCCTGCACACCGGCGACGCGCTCGACGCCATAACACTGCCGAACGAGCTGGCCGGCACGGTCGTCCAAGATCTCGAACGGAACCTGCAAGCAGGCCCGGTATGCATCGACACCACCAAAACCTGGTGGACCGTCCTCACCGAACCCTGCACCCGAGCACACGCCGACATCGCCCCGGAATTGCGCAGCCGGCGAGTCCACGCCGTCCCACGCGGAGGACAAGCCATCGTTGCCCACCCACAAGACACACCCCGCTGGCGCCGCGCTCCGGAACCCGACGGCTCCCTCCCACCATGGGCAACCGTGATCACCGCGGCGAACCGAGCCATTCGCCGCCCTGGCTAACCAATGCGATCAAACCGCTGAACGTCGAGCGTGCGCGCGTCACCCACCCGCAGCACATGCTCCGCAAGGGTCGAGCCGCCCCGACACACCCCTCCTCCCGGGGCGGCTCCCCACACCCTCTTCCCGTAGCGCGTTCGGTGACTGCTCCATTGGACGGTCGTCACCACTGAGGGCCGGCCAGTCGAGTCCGGGGCGAGCCATCAGAACGCGATCTCGTTCGGGACCGGTCGGGGTGGCGCGGGGGTCGGCCACTGCTGCGCCTCGCGGGCCTTGATCAGGTCCGACAGCGTCACCGAGTGGCCGCTCCGCTTGCCGTGCGGGACGAGGTCGGTCAGTTGGCGCCGTTCCCACGGGTGGACGTCGGTGTCGTCGGCGAGGCCGAAGACCTGCCGAACCGGTGCATCGAGGTCTGTCACCCCAGATCACCGCCACGGCCCGACGCGAGCTGCCTTGCGGTACGGACGATTTCGCGCATCCGGTCAATCTCCGCGGCGGTGACCTCGGTGTGCTCAAGTAACCAATATTGGGACGCCTCAGGCCGCGGCTTTCCGGAGCGCAGCCGCGAGGATGCGCATGGACGCAGGCGCGCCAGGGTTGATCAACACGTCAACGCCTTCTGCCGGCAGCATCCCGGCCAGCTCCGCGGCTGTGGCCTCCCGCCAACCCGCGACCCGCACCCGGCGCCGGTGCGCGGGTGCCGTGGTCACCAGCATCGACGCCACCCCATCCGGCGCCGGCGCGACCACCGGGTTGCGCTCCTCGTCGACGGCGATCCCGAACACCGCCTCGCGCAACGTCGCCAACAGCGCTTCGGCATCCGCCTCACCCTTGTTCACCAGCCGCAACGTGGCGTCGACCGGATCGGTCGGCGAGCCGGGGCCGGATGGCACGTAGTCGGGGTTGGTGTGGAAGCGCCCGGTCGTTCCGTCAGCCTCGACATGCCAGCCACCCACTACCGCCTGGCGGGGCGGCTGCCGCGGATCACCGCCCTGCTCCTGCCAGGCCGGGTCGATCAGGAACACCCACTGGTTCTCCGCCGGCAGGGCCGAACCACCACTCATCGCCAAAACCTCCTACCGCTCGTCCTCATCGTCGCCACCGCCGCCGAGAACCGTTTCGCCGGGGACGTCGGGGAGCTCCTCCGAGGTCGCTTCCTGGGCCGACTCCACCGAATCCACTTCGCGGGCGTTGTCCTCCTCGTTCGTTGAATCGAACGTCCACGTGGGTCCGGATTCCTCCGCGTCCCAGGCGTTGTCCTCCTCTGCCGGCTCGAACGCCCACGTGGTGCCGGATTCCTCCACTTCCCAACCAGCGCCGTTGGTTTCGTCCAGGACGAAACCGGTGGGCTCGTCCACCCTCGTGCCGCCCGGCGCCTGCCCGTCGAATTCGGCCCAACCACCGTCGGACAAGACCACTGTGTAGGGGTTCGTGTAGGGGTTACTGGGCTCCGACTGCCACCCGACGTTGACTACGTCGGTGGGCGCGAAGACGGTGCCGCCGTGCCCCAGCTTGCTAAGGGCCTGCTGGAAGTCGAAGGCGGATCCACCCGGCTCGTTGAGCTTGCCGGACTTGCAGGCCAGCAGCTGGTAGGAAACGGCGCCGGACTGCTGCTCGCACAGAGTTTTGAAGATAGCCGGCTTCGCGACGATCTTGGCGAAGGCCGCGCCGCCGACCTCCACCTTCGTGCCGTCGGTCCGGGTGACCTCCACGGATGTCTCGTCGGCGTGCGCGTTGATGGGAATCGGGTTCTGACCGGGCCCGAACGGGGAGTACCAGGGCAGCAGCACCGGCTTCTTGTCGGACGCCTCCCACTCCTCCTCCGACATGCCCTGCATCGCATCCTCGCTGAGCGGACTTGAGTAGTTCACCTTGTCCGCGGTGCCGCCGATCTCCGTCCACGTCTGTATGCCCTCGCGGTCGTCCGCATCGCTGACGAAGGTGATCCCGATCAGGTCGCCGTTGCTGTCCTTCAACTCCCACGACTGGACCTCGCCCGGGTCGAAGCGGACCTCATCCCCGGTGTCCACGTTCCGCCCGACGACCCACCCGGTCTCGGAGGCAGCGCTGGTGGACGGTTCCTCCGAACCATGGTTGGGCGCCGATTCCTGCTGCGTGACAGCCGATTCCTGGTTCGCACCGAGGTTCGAGGTCGGCTCCGTATCTGGTACCCGCACCTGAGTGGACAGGTCTGCCGGGGCCTGGATCGACGGATCCGCAACCGCCTTTGCCGCCGACGCCTGGCCGGCGGGAGCGGAGCTGAAGGTGACCATCGACGGCCCCGGCGTCGATTCTGCCTGGGCGTTGGGCGTCGATTCCTGCTGCGTGGCAGCCGATTCCTGGGCCTCATCGAGGTTCGAGGTCGGCGCCGTATCTGGCACTGCCTCGGTCCACTGTTCGTGGTGGACCGGGGTGCCGTCGGACTCGGCCTGGATGGACGCCAGCGCGATCTCGTTCGGGACCGGTTCGGGTGGTGGCGCGGGGGTCGGCCACTGCTGCGCCTCGCGAGCGTCGATCAGGTCCGACAGCGTCACCGGGCGGCCGCTCCGCTTGGCGTGCGGGACGAGGTCGATCAGTTGGCGCCGTTCCCACGGGCGGACCTCGGCGTCGTCGGAGCGGCCGAAGATCTGCCGAACCAGTGCATCGAGGTCTGTCACGCCGCTGCGCTGCTGGAGTTCTGCGATGCGGCGGACCGAAGTCAACCACTCCGGATCGTCACCGCGGTCCGGGTCGAGCTGCCGTGCGGTGCGGACGATCTCGCGCATCCGGCCGATCTCCTCGGCGGTGACCTCGGTGTACACGCCGAGGTGTTTGCCCAGCGGGGTCGGGGCCCGGTGCAGTCCCGTGGTGCGCGCCAGCTCGGCGAGTTCCTGCGGTGTCGGATCGGGTTTGCCCGGGCCTGGTTCCGCGAGCTGCGCGTGCACCTTCACGACCGTGCGGATCGGCTCATCGTCGTCGAAGCCGAACTCCCCGCGTTGTGCGTGCAGGGCCGCCACGTCGCGGACGCGGTGGTCGATCACGACCGGCATCGTGCCCACGTCCAAGCCCAACGCTGCGGCGTGCTTGCGCAACTCCTGGACGACGGCCGCGCTGCGCTGCTCGCGCGCGCCCAGTTCGTCGGGCAGCGATTCCACCGTGATGTGGACCGGCGGCAGTGGCGCGCCTTGCTTGGCCAGCCACGCCGCGTTGCCCGCGAGCTTGCTGATGAACCGCTTCGTCTGCACGGTCGCCAACTCGTCCAGTTGCGTGCTGCCGACACCGAACTCGACCTGCACCCGCTTGTCGTCGTGGTCCGGGATGACGGTCAGCACCAGGGCGTTGGGCTTGTCCCCGAGGTGCGATTCGCTTTCGAACAGCGACTCGCCGGGCGCGCGGCCGAACATCTCGAACCACCACTGGTCCCCGCTGGTGCCGAGCTCCTCGCCGCTGAGCGCCATCAGCGCACGCACCGCGTTGCCCTTGGCCGCGGCGAGTTCACCCTTGATCTGCCCAGGATCTTGGTCACCGAGCTCGGCCAGCTTCTGCTGGTTCTCGATCACCTTCAGCAGGCTTTCGACGAACAACTCGCGGGATCCGGTGCCCTCGTTCGCCTTCGTCTTCTCCTTCGCCTTCTCCTCGGCGAGGACCTGCTCGAGTTCGTGCACCCGCGTTGCGTAGTGGGTGATGTTCTCGTCCAGCACGGTGCGCAGGAACTTGTTGTCCTTCTCCCGCCGCCTGGTGTTCTCCAGCACGATGTGGTGCTGGCCGTCGGAGCTTTCCAGCACGACCGGCGCGAAGCGGTAGAACCGCATCCGCTCGACCCGGCGCCCCTCGTCGGAACCGGAGGAGAAGTCCAGCGAGAACCGGCGGCTGCCGTCATCGTTGGTGCCGTGTGAGATCGGCTGGATGAGATAGCCCTCGCCGACCCGCGGACGAGCGTGCTCGTTGATGCCCAGCTTCGCGGCCACCGAGCCTCCCCCACCGGTGCGGGAGAATGCCCGGCCGTAGCCCTCCCCCGGCGTCGGGGAGTCGTACTCCTGCTCGTCCCAGCCCCGGCGCACCTGTCCGGCGGCCCATTCGGTGTCGGTCAGCTCCGGCGTGGTCGAGACCAGCGCGTCGGCCAGCTGGTGGGTGCCGGATATCTCCTTGTCGCTGGTGGTGTTGATCTTCGCCGTGGCGAACTTGCCGGTCCCGCCCGCGCCAGGCGGGCGCGTGTCGTAGAGGACGGCGTGCGTGGGCGAGGCGCCGAGCACGTCGCGGGTGAACTCCTTGGAGATGTCCGAGACACCGCCATCCCCGAAGCCCGGCACCACCCGGTAGAGCCGCTGCATCTTCCCGCCGGCGTTGAACTCGATGCCGGTGCTGTCGTCCACCTGCAACTTCGCGCCCCCGCCGACGCGGTCGAGGTCGGCCTGCGCCCTCCGCACCACATCCAGCGTCGCGAAGACCTCCTTGGCCCCGTGACCGTGCGCGGCGATGGCCAGCGTGCCGTCGCCGGAGATCCGCACCGGCGGATGCTCATCGACCAGCACCGGCCGCGCCCCGAGGAACCGGGGGAAGGACGCATCGATGATCTGCTCGTTGGCCCGGTGGGCGAACGGCCCGCGAGCAAGCTTCTGCGCCGCCCCACCAGTGTCCGAAGCAGACCCGAACGTCCGGTATTCGGTGGTTTTCCACGAAGCCGGCGCGGCGTTTCGGTCCGGCATCGAGCGCGGATGCTGGTCTTCGCCTCCGGTCTGCTCCGAATGCGCCCCCGTTCCGTCACCGGTGTTGGAGTGCGTCGGGGCGGAGTCGTCCGCGCGGGTGAGGCTTCCCTCGCTGTCCGGTTCGGATGTCGACTCGGCGCTGTCGTCGGCCCAGTAGTCCGAGTCGTCCGAAGTCTGCTCGCCGAGCGAAGCTTCCCGATCTGGTGGTTCGGGGCTGTTCGCGGCCTGGGGATGGTCGACGGGCAGCGCGAGGACTGCCTCGGCGTTGTCCGCCCAACGCACGAACCCTTCGAAGTCGAGCATCTGGACGTGGTCCACCTCCGGATCAGCGACCGAGAACAGCCGCGTACCGTCCTGGCGGACCGCCTGGACCAAGACCGGCTGCGCATGCACCCCGATCGTGGCCCGCACCGCGCCGCCACCGCCGCGAACGCGCTCCCACAGCGGCCCCGGCTCGGTCTCGCCGGTGACCCGCACCTGCTCCCGGACCCCGTTGGTGCTCATCACGTCCGACAACGCGGCGCGCAGGCCGTCGAGCGCGGGCCCGTCCCACATCAGCATCGCGCGCATCGTGGTGCTCCACGCCCTGGTCAACTCGGCCCACTGCTCGTGGTGGACCGGGCTGCCATCGGATTCGGCCTGGATGAACGCCAAAGCCGTCCGCTCAATGCTGTCGAAGGAGTCCTGCGCCATCTGCTCGATCTCGTCGAACGCCTCCTGCGCCCGGGTGAGGTGCTGCCGAACGAACTCGTCGACGGCATCCCCGCCCCGCCGCTGCCCCGCCCCGGTACGGCTGGCCTCCATGGTCAACGCGGTCAACTGCTCGTCCAGGTGCCGCACGACGTGGCGTCCGACCTGCAGCAGCCCGCCGATCGTCGGCATCGTGCCCGCCTGCAGGCCGTGCGCGGCGAGCAGGTCGCGCCAGTCGTGGCCGTCGGTGCCGAACAAAGCGTTGCCGAGGGCCTCGTCGTTGTCCAGCAGCCGCTGGAAAAGTCCATCGTGAACCAGCTGCTGGCGGAGGTGCGGGTTCAGGTTCACCAGCGACAGCTGCGTCAGCCGGCGGGACGGGCCCTGTTCCGGCTCGTAACCGGAGTGGCGCAGCAGCGATTCGCGCGCCCGGAAGGGGTCCTTGCCCTGGCCGGTGAGGTCGGCGATGTTGTCCAACAGCTCCTGCAGGCCATGCGGGGAAAGCGGCTGCGCGGCCAGTCGCTCGTGCTGGGTGCTGGCGTTGTGGTGCATCGAACCCGAGACCACCGCATCCCGCACCGGCACCAGCGCCGCCGACAGCACCGCATCGGCGACCAGCGACTTCAGCCGCGCAACATCAAGGCCGGGCACCAAATCCAGGTTCGCGCGGATCTCCCGCAGCGCGCGTCCCAGCTCCGGCCGCGACAGGATCTCCGCCGTGTAGTCCTCGACCCGGCCGTCACCCGCCCACTCGCCCAGCTCGGCACGCGCCTGCGCGAACCGCTGTTCATCCAGGCCGAACGCGGCAAGCTCCTCGGCAACCGACACCTCCGGCTCCGGCCGGTCGCCGGGAAGCTCGGACGGCTCTGACGATTCCGTTGCGTGCTGCGAAGATTCCCACGACGCCGTGGTCGATTCCACCGATTCGTCGGCAGCGGACCAGCTATCCGATGTGGACGCCGATGGTTCCGGTGATCGCTGCGTCTCCTTTGGCGGGACCTCGTCCTGGAAAGGCCGATCCGGCAGATCGACCAGGTCCATCGTGAACTTGTTCCGGCGAGCCCACTCCAGCATTCCGGCCGGGCTGTAGTGGTCGGGGTGGGACTTCTTCGGATCGTGCACCAGGAAGGCCTGCTGCCCGTCGCGTTGGACCGCTTCCAACCAGACCGCGTGAGTGGCTGTGGTCAGCACCGTACCGCCGTTGCGGTGCACCCGCTGCCAGCATTCGGCTACGCCGAACTCATCGCTCCACCGTGTGAACTCCACTTCCCGTCGCGGCAGCCCCTCGTCGACGAGGGTGGTATGCAACGCCTTGCCGAAAGCAATGCTGTTCACCGACGCGAATCGCCGGAACGGGCGGTCGAGCACCATGAGCAGTGCCGAAACCCCCGCGCTCCAGCCCCAACGGCCGTCGATGAGCTTGTTGGTCAGCACGGGGACGGAATCCGGTCCCTGCGACGGATCGACGACGACCGACAGCTTCTGCATGGTGCGCCCCCACCGCTGGCTGAACTCGGCCCACGCATCGGGGTTCCGGCTGTCGCCGTCGATCAGCTCTGAGGCGCGGCGCTCGATGTCGTCGAACACCGCCGCCGCCTCGTCGAGGCGGTCGGACACCAGCTCGCGGATGGTCCGCCCGAAGATCTGGTCGCGTTCGTCGAGCACTTGCGCCCACTGGGCCGGGGGGTTGTCGATCAACGCCCGCACCTCGTCGGCGAGGTTCCGACCGACCAACAGCAGTCCCGCTGTCGTCGGCACCTTGCCCAGCACCTCCGTGTTGGCCGCCGACGCGAGGCAAGTGGCCAGGAAGCGCTGTTCGTCGTGCCCGCCGGAGGCGAACATGGACTCGACCAAGGCGTCCTCGCGGCTCAGCAGACGCTGGAACAGTGCATCTTCGCCCAGCTGCAGCCGCGCCTGCGGAGTCAGGTTGACCAGGGACAGCCGGACCAGCCGCTGCGGCAGCCCGTCGTCCGGCTGGTAGCCGGAGTGCTCCAGCGCGGACCACGCCGCGTCGAACGGGTCCGTCCAGCTCCTGAGGTTCTTGGCGACCCCCGTCAGCACCACCTCCAGGCGGTTCGGGGTCAGCACCCGCACCGCCGACCTGCGCTGGACCGCCGCGTGATCGAGCCCGGCCAGGGAATCCGGGGCCGACTCCCGGACCGGCACCAGCGACGTGGCCAGCACCGCATCCGCCACCCAGGCCCGCAACCGGCCACGACTCGCTTCCGGGATCCGGTCCAGGTTGGCGTGGATGACCTGCAGCGCCTCCCGCACACCCGGATTCGCGGCGATGTCCAGCGAATGGTCCTCCAGGTGACCGGTGGCGGCCAGTCCCTCGAACTCCGCCCGAACCTCAGCGACCCGCTGCGCATCCAAACCGAGATCGACGAGCGAGTTCAGGGCTGCCTCGTGCACACCACCACCAAACGGTGCACCGGCATCGCTGCCCGCCTTGATGTGCGGATCAGTCTCGCCCTGCGGAGCATCAACGTGCAGAGCCGGACCGGACGGGAACAACGTGGATCCCGTCCACGCCTGGCTCACCCAGCCCTTCGGCGAGTGCCCCATCCATGCGGGGCTGCCGCCCGGAGCACGGCCCCGCCTGGCGTAGTACTCGGCACGATCCCGCTGGTACCGGTCGTACAACGCGTTCGGATCGGCCCCGGACTCCCTGAGCCTGGCCTCGGCGTTGCCCAACCGCGCCTGCGCATCCGCCAGCTGTGCCTCGGCCGCCTCGACATGCCGAAGCACCTCCGGCGCACTCCGCGATCCACTCGCCGCGGACCGGTCCAGCGTTGCCTCTCGCCAATCGCGCTCCGCGCGAGTTCCCGCGTATTCCTGCCACGCCCGGTATTCCTCGGGCATCACCTCGCGGCCGAACACCCCTTGGAGGGTCAGCCGCCACTGGGCGTCGAACCCATCGATCTCCACGCGCGAGGCCTGCGCCGGAAGGCTGTTCCCACTCTCGACCGGATCATCGGCATCGGAGGCCTGCCGGCGGTCCGTCGCCCCGACCGACTCGTCGTCGTGCTTGGGGCGCTTCGGCGCTGGATCGGGCTCGTCATCGGCGGACCGCTTCGGCGGCCCGCTCGGGGGCGTGTCCCCCGGTCCGTCCCCGTGGTATTCCTCCATGACGATGCGGGTGGACGGCGCGTTGCCGCCGGGGTCTGGGACGTGGTCCACCGACACCACGCGGAACCGGGTGCCCAGCGGGAACCCGACGGTCAGTTCCCGTTGTCCGGGGATCGCCCGCGCAGACCGCCATGAGCTGGCAGGTGCCGGGCGGTAGGCGATGTGGACCCCGCCCGCGGGCTGGCCGGGTGCCGTCGCGAAGGCGAACCCCTGGTGTTCGATCACCTTTCCCGGCACGAGCCCGTCGTGCATCTCCGGAATCGCCTGGTGGACTTCCCCTCCCGCGTAGAGCGGGAGCCGGTGCAGCGCGGTGTTGATGACCGCGGCGACAGCAGCAGCTCGGGGGCGCCCTTCGGTCAGCTCCTCCTCGAAGTTCGGCCACACCTCGTTGAGCCGGCCTTGAACCGCATCGTCGAGAGCCGCGAGTTCGGTGACCTGCTCCAGGAGGTGCATCGGACTGATATCGGCGGTCGGCCCCCAGCGGAGCGCAGCCGAGACCAGTGCGCTGCCGCGCTGGAGGTGGGCTTTCCATTCCCCCTCAGGCCACAGGTTCTGGTACTGCATGCGGTCGAACGAGATCGGCTGGTATCCGGCCAGCACCCGACCGCGCGGATCTTCCTCGCCCCGCCAGCCGGCTAGCCACTGCTTGGCTTCCTGGAGCCCGGCCTGGGGATCCGCGCCCGGCTGCGCGATCCGGTAGATCAGCTCGTGCGGAACACGGCCGAGCAGGGTGCTCATCTCCACCAGGTCGGCGGCGGTGAACACATCGCTGTCCGCACCGACGCGCGGCAGGTCGGCGAGGTTCGCGAACCCCACCAGTGCGCCCAGGTCGACACCCGGGGAATCCTGCAGCCCCGAGGTGATCCCCAGCCGGTCGGCTGCCCAGCTGCGCAGGACCGTGCGCGGGTCCAGCCTCTGCCGCCGCGCGAGATCAGCGAATTCTCCCGGCGGCATGCCGGTTCTCGCACTGTGCTCGACCAGCAGTGCCCGATCGCTGCCGAGCCCGAGCCGATCCGCGACGTCCACCAGCGCACGGTGATCGAATCCGGCGGTGCCGGATAGCTGTGCGAACCGCGCTGGATGGATCCCCAGCCGCTCCGCCCGCCACCGCTGCACGTCACGCGCCGCGTGCTGAGGAAGCAGGTTGACCCATTGCCCCAGGGACGAACGGCGGGCCCGCAGGGTCTGGTCGAGCTCGCCGAACTCCTCCATCCGCACGTCCAACGAGTGGGCGCGCTCGGCCACGACCGGAACGAGCACGCGGCTCCCGTCCGGAGTGGTGGGCAACCCCGACCGCGCCAAGCTCTCGTGCAGGCCCTGAACCCACTCGTCTACGTTCAGCGGGTTGCCCGCGCGGGCCTGGTTCGCCAGATCGGTGCCGAACACGAGCAGGTGTTCCGGGTTGCGCAGGCCCAGCAGACGTGCCGCACGGACCAGCGTGGCTCCGTCGGCTTCCGGCAGACCGAGCCGCCGGGTCAGCTCCGGGATCTCCTTCGGGACTCGGCCGATCGATGCGGCGTAGGAGATCAGCTCGATCGAGCGCGGGCCCATGCCGATCCTGGAACCGAGCCTCGCCAGCGCCTCGGCGCCGCCGTCGCCGAACACCTGGCGGTAGTCCCTCGACTCGATGGACAGGGCGCTGGACACCCACTGGTGGACGTGGTCGCGCAATTCCTGGCCGCCCGGCGGTGTCGCGTCGAACGCCCGGAGATCTCCGCCTTCGTGTTCCAGCACACCGACCATGTCGTCCCACCGTTCGAGTTGGGCGACCTCGTCCATGCTCCGCAGCTCGCGCAGCGTGATGCCGAACCTGTTCTCCGCCATCACCAGCCCGTTGAGCACCTGCAGCGGCCCCAGCCGCGCCGGTCCGTGGCCGGTCACCGCGGGGTTGTCGACGAACTGGAACAGCCACGCGCGGTCGGCGTCGGACTCAGCACCAAGCACGGCAGCGGCGTCGCGCAAGCTGCGCACGAACCCGTCGAGCTGGCCGGGCACGTCGAGCCCGAGGAAGCCGCGCAGGAACGGCCGCAGGTGCAGCGGGTTCACGGCCAACGCGTCGGCCGCGACGGCCATCGCCGCCTCGGCCGCGATGGCCTCGTGCGCCGGGTGCGGCGCGCCGCCCAGCTCCGCCAGGATCATTTCGCGCAGCACCGGGTGCACCACGTCCTGCCCGAAATCCGGGAGGTCGCGGTCGAATCCGGCGTATCGGGGCAGCTCCGGGTCATGCTCGGTGTAGGTTGGCGGTTCTTCTCCGTCACCAGGTTCTGGCTGGGAATCCGGTGGGTGGGGTGCGTCCCCTTCGACCAACGTGCTCGCGGATTCCTGCGGCGGCATCGAACCGTTGTCGTTCTCCGGATTGTCGAGCAGCATGCTCTCAAAACCCTCGGTCAACACCTGGCCGCCATCGCCCGCGGCCGAACGTCCGGAGTGCGGCAGCGATGCCTCCAACAGCTCCCGGTATTCCATCAGCACAGCGGCGCGCACTTCGTCCGTCGCCGCGTACAGGTCCGGCAAGGACGTGTCGACTTCTGCCAGGAAGCTTTGCAGGAACTGGTGATCCCGCCAGCCGTTGTGGTCCAAGCCGTCAACAACGTGAGCGAAGTCGGCCCACCTCGCGGGACTGGTCAGTCCGAGCCGCTGCAGCCGAGCCGCCATCGCGTCGATCCAGACCTGATGCCCGCCTCGCGGGTTCTCGAAGCCGATCAGGTCGTGCCGGAACAGCGTCGTCAGGTGCACCGGCTCGACGCCGAGTGCCGCCGCAGCTCGCAGCAGGGTCGCCGCCTTCACCTCGGAGCCGCGGGCGGACTGCGGATCCCCGGGGCGCAGCAGGATCGGGGCTTCGCCAAGAGTGTTGCGCGCCAAGCGTGGAATCTCATCGGGGACCCGGCCCAACTTCCGGGTCAGGGAAACGAGATCCGGCCTGGGGTCGTAGGACTTGCCGCGGAGCACTGTCAACTCCGGCCGCGTCACGAGCGATTCCAGCCGAGCCGCCTCGCGGCGCCCGAACCAGTCGAGGTCCGCCAGTTCGCGCCACCACGTCCCCTCCACGGTCCCGGTCCCGTCGAGCCGAGCATCGGGCTCCGCCAGCGAATTCCGCCACTCCTCGACCAACTGTCGGGCCCGCGCCTCGTCGGCACGCAGGTCGGTAGGGGAAAACCCGCCCCGTTCGAGGAAGTCCCGGAAGTTCGCCAGTTCTCCCGGTCCGACCCGGCCCAGCGCCCCGAACAGCGCCAGATCCTCGGGCTGGAAACCGAACTGCCGCATCCAGGACCGAACCGCGTGCGCTGCGACCTGCTCCGGGTGCGGCGATGCCGACTGGCCCAACCACGGCAGGTCCACCCGAAGTTGCCTCGGGGAGACGTCAAGCGCTGCGGCAACTCGGTAGACCAGTCCGGGACCGACCTGCCACGACGCCGAAAGGCCCTGCACGATAGGCGGAAACCCGCCGTAGTTCCGGGCCTCCCGGACGAAGTCCAGCCTCTGCTGGACATTCAGCTCCGCCGACCTCGCGAACTGCGCCAGTGCGACGGGATTGACCCCGTCCGGGAACGACTCGTCCAGGCCCGCCCCGAGCCGCCAGCGGGCGACCGCGTCTCGTCCCACCTGGACTCCCTGCACGCGCAGCCCCGACACATCGGCGCGCTCGCGCCGAAGGTACTCGTGGAAGGCCACCACGTCGTCGGGATCCAGATGGGGCAAGATGCCCTGGAACCAAGGCAGATCCCCCGGTTCCAAACCGTAGTCGGCGAGCCCCTCGCTCACGGTGTTGGCTATCGCCCTGAGATCCGCGGCAGTCCCCGCCCACGGCCCGCCGTATTCGGTCCACGCATGCGGGTCCAGCAGCTCCAGGACGTCGGGGCGGACGTACAGCACGTTCGCCACGTCGTTGCGGAATGCCGGATCGGCCCACGCTTCCCGGACTCCGCCGGTGGAGTCCCGCCACTCCCGAACCAGCCCTGCCAGCTCCTCGTCGGAGAAGTCGCCGACCTGGCGCAGCGCGGGCAGTTCAGTGTCCTCGGACAGATCGATTCGATCGCGGCGTTGGAGGAACCAACCGAGGTCCTCCCATTCCTGCGGTCCGACCGAAAGTTGGTGCATCCGCGCGAAGAAGGCAATGCCGTCCTCACCGACCGAAAGCCCGAACCGTTCGAACTGGTCCGTCAGCTGGGCGAGGAAGTTCTCGGTCCTGACATGCTCGCGGAGCCCGCCCGGGTCCAGCCGGAGGTATTGGGCGAGCGAGTAGAGGTCCTGGATCGGCACCCTCCACTCCTCGGCGAGCCTCGGCAGCTCGGTCGGGACACGTCCGAGGTGCTCGCAGTAGACGACCAGTTCCGTGATCTCGGACGTCGCGAACCCAGCGTCGACCCGGCGGGCCAGATCCATCAGCGCATCCGCGTCGAACCACGGTTCCCTGAGCAGCGCTCTGCGGCCCGGGCCGATGTTCAGCACGGCACCGCGGGCATCCCGCCACCCCTGGTTCAGCCGGTCGATCACCCGCTGCCCCAGGTCCGGATCCGCGTTCAGGTCGGCCGGCCGCAGCCCGGCCTGCGACATCCAGTGGATGTCCTGGACCCCGAGATCGGCGTCCGAGAGCAGGTCGAGCAGATCCGGACTCAGTGCGTCGAACCAGTGCCTGTCAAGCAAAGCCAAGTCGGCCGGTTCCAGTTCGAGGTGGGCGAGCCTGGTCCGCACCTGGTGGGTGGCGACGTCGGACGACAGCCCGTGCCCGATCCGTTCGATCACGCTTCGCGCTGCACCGAGGGCAGAGGGGTCGACGTTGAGCCGCAACGCGACCTGGAACAGGTGTGCTTCCGGGAGACCGGTGTGCTCCGCGGTCGCATGCAGGTTCGCCTCGACGACGTCGACCGGTTCTCGGCTCTTGAAGTAATCGGCCAGCAACGCTTCATCGGCAGCGCCCAGGCCGAGCCGAGTCGAGAGAGTCAACAGGGACTCGACGTTCTGGTGGAGGCCCACCAGTTCCCGGAAATCTTCGGCAGGGGCGCGCAACCTCCACCTCAGCACGGCGTCGCGTCCTGCCCGGGGGCCACCGTCGCGCAACTCCTGCGGATCGATGCCCTCGTGCCGGAGCCAGCGGGCGAAGTCCGACAGCTCGCGACCGCCCAGCTCGTCGACGAGACCGGTGAACCACGGCAGGTCTTCGGGCCGCAGGGCGAACGGCTCCAACCGACCGCGCACCGCACGCTCCCAAGCCTCTGCTGGCGAGGCAAAAGTGTTCCGCAGCCCCTCGTCCTGGGCCGCCCGCGCCAACTCCACGTCGCCTTCGAAGACCGAGAGGTCCTCGCGGTCGACGCCGAGCCGCCGCACGACTTCGTCCTGCAGCTCCAGATCGTCGGCGTCCCCGCCCCGCTCCTGCGCCTCCAGGGTCGGCTCGACGTCCATCGGGTCTGCGTCCCCGGTCGACCGGGGAGAGCCGCCGCCTTCGGCCATCGCGGTGTCCTGGGAATTCGACGGTCCGGCCTCACCGGACCGGAACACCGGAGCCTCGTCCGATCGCGCGCCACCGAACCCGCGCCCCCGCGTCGCCCAATCCGCGTACAGCGGATTCGGGTTCTCCTGCGTCCCGCGCAACTCCCGCACGAACGCCCGGGCAGCGTCCTCACCGCCTTGCTCCAGCCGAGCCGCCAACTCGGTCAGATTCCGCTGATGCTCTGCCACCAGGTTCGGATCAGTACCCCCGTAGTGCAGATTCATCTCACGCGCGATCTCCTGCGCACGCCGAATTACCGGCGGCACATCATCCGCACGCCACTTTCCCTTGTTCGCCCACGACGACGTCCCCTGCCCTGAACCGCTACCAGTGGACGGACTGCCCTGGCCCGCCGAGGAACCCGCGTCCTCGTTCCGGGCCGGGATCACGGCTTCTCGTGGCGGCGCCGCGTCCAATCGGAATCCGCCAGTCCCAGGCACGAACCGACGGCGCGTCGCGTACCTTGCCTCAGCGACCAACCGGTCGACCAGATCCCGGCCGATACGGATCAACTTGGACAATCGCAACGAGGTCATCGACGGGTCGCTGTCAATAGCGTCCATGAGCCTGCGGCCGAGGATCGCCCGTTCGTCCTCACTAGCCAGAATACGCCGCCGTTCCTCGGGAAATGCCCCGAACACGGCCTTGAAATCGTCCCAGGAAGCCGTGCCCACCCGGCCTTCCAAACCCTGTACTGGAACAGCGTTCAGCGCCTCCTGGGTCAGCGCCTCCACCGTCTCCTCATCGAAACGGGTCAGCTTGGCCAGACGGTACGGCGTCACCGCCGGGTCGTCGTCCTGCGCCTGCTTGAACCTGCGCCCAAGAACCGCTCGATCATCCGGGCGATCCAGCACGCGCTGCCGCTCCTCAGGCCCAGCGGCCCCGAACTCACCCCAGGAAGCCGTCCCCACCCGGCCTTCCAACTGAGGAGCCTCAACGCCGAATCCGGCCTCGTCAACCAGGGAAATCACCGAAGATTCGGTAAAGCCCGTCTCCTTGGACAGCCGGTACGGCGTCATCCTCGGATCGCTGTCATGCGCCAGCTTCAGCCTGCGCGCAAGAACAGCTCGGCTCTGCGGATCGCCCAACACTGCTCGCCGCTCTTGGGGTGTTGCATTCTTGAACTCCTGCCAGGTCGCCGTGCCCACCCTGCCGACCAGACCACCAGCTACCGGCCCCGGTGCTGCAACCGTCCCGCCGTGGACAGGAGGTGCACCGACCTGCTCCGTCTCGGCCAACAGGGGCTCCGCCTGCGCGAACAGCCACCCGGTCAGACTCTCATCATGCCGCCCCGCTACCAGCACAAGCCCGGTGTCCGGATCCATCAGCTCGAAGGATCCGTCGCGGTTCACCAACTCCGCGAGCGACCCGTCCTCGCTGTACCGGGCTACGCGCCCATCCGGCAACGGCACCACATTTTGCTGCCAAACGACGTCCGGGGCATTCGGCAACGAGCTCTCGACCTGCTCCAACAGCTGACCGGTCAGCGCCCCATCGTGCACCCCCCTGTCCAACGCCACACCGGATTCCGAGTCCACCACCTCGTACGTGCCATCCCGGTGCAGCAGCTGGGTCAGCGACCCGTCTGCGCTGAAGCGCACCACCGTCTGCCCGTCCGGCAACGGCAACGGGTCCTGCCAGGAAACCTGGCCGAACGACGACCCCGGCGAAATTCCACCAGCGTCCACCTGCAGCGCGGCCGCCTCGTCCATCGCAACATCCAGCAGCTCCGACAGATCATCCTGCAACAACGAATGCAGGCCATGAGCTGAAGGCACTGCGCCACCGGGCTCGACCATCACTTCATCATGGGAAGTGGTGGCCATCATGTGATCGGTGCCAAGCACAGGCTCGGTCTGCACCGTCGGATCCAGTCCCCAGGCCCGCAGCCCTCGCTCCGCAGCCGCAAGATCAGCCCGGGCCTGCTGTAGCGCGTCCTGGGCACGCTGCATTGCATCGGGCACGCTGTTCGAACCGCCCACACCGCTCAACGCCGGGTCGTGCGCCGCGATGTTCTCCTGGACCAGCGCGATGTAATACGCCTCCCACGCCGCGGCCGGAGTCGCGGGCGCATTTGCCGTGGGCAGGTACCCCCAGCTCGGCGCCTCCTGTCCTGCGCCAGGAAGGCGTGCCCGTTTGCCTACGCCTTGCGACGACTCCGCGGCGATGGTGCGTTTTCCGTACAGCGCGTCGCGCAGCTCCTTTCGGAGTTGATCGACTTTTTCCCCATCACCGCGCAGGATGGCGTCGGCGAGGCTCTCGTGGTACTTCGGCGGCAGCGACTCGTCCATCATGTACACCGACTGCGTGGCCCGCCGCTCAGCCTTGTACGCCCGGACCTCCATCTCCGCCACCTGTTTGGCGATGGTCATCGCTTCCTCAGCCGAGCCCACTCGGAGGTTCCCGAGCGCAGGCTTGTGGTTCGCCGGCGACTGCGACGTCTCCCGCGAGCCGCCACGCAGTTTCGCCTGAGCCGGGAACTGCGACTCCTGGTTCGCGGCATTGTGCGGTTCGGCCGGCGCCTGCTCCATCGTGGCGGGCCGCGAGAACTCGCCCAGCAGGTGGATCTCCTCCCCCGGCTGCGGCCGCAGGTAGCGCTGCGCCTGTTCCGGCAGCTCGACGCGGCGGTCCTCGTGCCGGTCGACGGTGATGCTGACCAGTTCGCGGTCGGTGACGGTCCGCACCAGCCCGGCGAGTTCCGGCCGCTGCGCGAGGTAACCCAGCGCGGCGGTCCAGATCACATCCGGTGCCTCGTGCTGGTGCACAGCATCAGCCACCAGGGTCAGGTGCAGATCACCGTCGCGGTTGTGCAACTCCCGGACCAGGGTCTGCACGACCTTCTTGGTCAACTCGAAGGTCGCCGCGCGATCTTGCAGCGAGATCGACGGCGTCGGGCGCGGGCGGGAGACCCACTGGCCCCCGGTGTCCATCGCCGCTCCGGCGATGGCTCCTCGATCCCCTCCCGCATGCCCGAGCTCATCGCCGAGTCTCGCGATGTTGAGCGGGCCGGTGCGGGAGATGACCGAATAGCGCTGCGGCCTCAGCTGCGAGTTGGTGACGAAGCTCTCGGCGGGGAGGAAATCCGGTGCCTTGTGGATCTCAGCCTGCGTCTTGCCGTAATTGTCGCGCATCCGCTCGAAGAATTTGTCGGCGAACGGATGCCCCTTGGGCAGCACGAGCAGGTCGTTGTTGACCGCCCCGCCACGCTTGTGCACCCCATACGCTTCACGCGAGTCCAGCACCTGCTGCATCTCATCCAGCAGGTTCCAGGTCGTCGGGTATTCACCGTCGCTGTACAGCAGGCCGAAACGCTGCCCGACCGCCACCCGCAGAAGGTCGCTGGCCGCCGTATATCCGGGTTTGGTCTGCTTGGCCAGCTCGGCCAGAAACGCCTCCTGGTGCGGCATCGGCCACGAGCTGTGGAAGACCTCGTGGACGTTGACCAGCGTGACGTTGTTGTCCTCGGCCCACCCCAGCATCTCGCGCACACCGGAGAGCACGCCCGGCTCATCACCGACCGGGAACTGCGCGGCCTGCTCGAACAACGCACGCGGCACATCGGTGAACACCACCGTCGGCGCCCAACCCCGCACCTGCTCATGCGAGTCAGCGATGTTCGCGCGCATCTCGCTCTTGCCCGCGCTGCTGCCATCCAGCGGGCCACCCAACCAGATCGAGGTACGACCACGCACCAGTTGCAGCTTGGCGGGCAGCGGCGGCTGGTCCTCCGACCAGCCACCCCGCTCCTGCTCGGACAACTCCCTGGTCAGCACGAAATCGTCGAGATCCTGCAGGTTGTGCGGCGCGAGATCTGACCAGTCCGGCGCCGGCCGCTTCAGATCCAGCCGCTGCAACAAGTCCAGGCCCTGACCAGCAGTGATATCCGAATAATCGTGACCGCGCAGGAACTCCGGCGGCTCGGCAGGCTTGTGCAGCCCGAACAGGTCCGGCTCCGGCAGCACACCAACCGGCGACGAGTCCGACAGCGTCGCCGCGTTCAACTCGGCGAGCAACCGCCCGGCCGGATCCGACTCCTCACCCGGCACCTCCAAACTTTCCACGACCGACCCGGCGTCCACAGCGGACTGTGCATTGGAATTCTGCGGCTTTGCCGTGTCCAATGCGTTAGGTTGATCCTGCACCGGCACGTCATGCGAAGTCTTGCTGCGAAGGTCCGGCTTGACGTTCGGTCCGAGTGTGCTCTCCTGCTGCTGGCGGCGACCGCGCAACACATCGCGGAGTTCGCCCCGGATTCCGGCGGCCGTGGCGTGGTCACCACGCGCCAGGGCGTCGGAGAGGCGGCTCACCCACTGCGGTAGCTGGGACTGGTCGACCATGTAGACGGCACCCGCAAGACGACGCTCGTCGATGTACGCCCGGACCTCAGCATCGACAATCGTCCGCGCTTCCGCGTCGACCACGGTCCCGAACTGGGCGGACGTGTCATCGTCGTCGAGCGACTTGAGGTCGGAGTCCGTGGAGTGCGCCGTTTGTTCGTGGTTCGATTGCTGCGACAGCTCGCTTTCGTGCCCTGCGGATCCGCTGGCCGCGTCATCGCCGAGCCCGTGCCCGCCGGCCCCGTGCACCTGGTTCCACGGCAGCTTCCCCTGCTGCGTCTCCGACAGCTTCTGGTGCGGGCCATGCTCACTGGTCGATCCGGCGTCCTCCTGCTTCGACGCGAGGAAGTCGCTCAACGACTGCGACTTCGCCGCTGCGCCAGAGGATTCCGCGACGGTCTGCTGGTGCTGGACGGTGTGCTCATCGTCCAGCACCACCGACTCCTGCTCGGTGTCGATGTGCTCTTCGGGTGTCGTTTGCTCGTGCGCCGGGGCATGGTCTTCCGGCGGTTCGAGGCCCAGCGAGCGCAGGCCCGCTTCGTCGGTCCAGAACACCGATCCCCCGGGTTCGCGCACCACCCGCGGCTCGTTCCAGTGCCCGGGCACGTTGGCACCGCGGTACTCGGGGGTGAGCAGCCAGGTCACGTCGCTGCGGACCAGGTAGGTCTTGCCGGACGAGGAGTGCTCCTGCTCGAAGGTCTTGCCGCCGACCTCGCTGGTGTCGGTGACCACCTTCTCCGCCGCCGGGCCCTTGATCGAGACCTCGCCGGCCAGGCGCCCGATCTGGCCGGGTCCGGGACCGCTCGGGTTGGAGTTCCACAGCAGCCCGCCAAAGCCGGCGCGGGCGGACGTGCCGCCCGCGAGCGTCTTCTCGTGCGTGACCTTCAGCGTCTCGCTGCCGGTCTGCTTGCCCTCGAACGAGGTGCCCTCCGCGGAGACGGCAGTAACTCGCTGATTGCGTAGTTCCGCATGCAGGGTCAACGACTTGATCGGCCCGTGGTTGAGCGCGCCGGCCTCGAAGTAGCGGTCCTCGTCGAGGCCCCCGATCCGGTAGCCGTGTTCGGTCATCGCCGACTTGAGCTGCGACGACAGGGCGCTCTGGGTGGTCATCGCCGAGATCAGATGCCGCGTTCCCGTCGCCCCGGCCGGCAGAGATGGCGCGGGCGTGCCCTCCGTTGCCGCGTGCAGAACGCCATCGAGCAACGCGTCGATTTCCGCGCGAACGCGGTCGGCCTGCACGGTTCCGCGACTGCCCACCGGAAGTTCGTGCTTCGGGGCAGACCAGTCCACTTCGGACTCGTTGGCGGCGTTCTGGAGCTGTTCGAGGAGGTGGGCGTCTACCTCCGGGACGTGGCGGCGAACCGCGTCCTTGACGCTGGCGTGCACGTTGATCGGTTCGGAGGTGGTGGCCGGGAAAAACCTGTCCAGCACGCCGAACGACAGGCTCTGCGGCAGCCGCCCCCAGCCCGACGTCTTCTCGATCGTGATCGTCAGGTCCAGGTCGTGCACGAACGCCAGCGTGCGCCCGGTGTGCTCGCTCTTGTAGGTGGTCTCGATGCTCTTCGTGTCTTCGACGGTGCTCTGCGACTTGTAGCTGCCTTCACCCGCCCCGGCGGTGCCTGGATTGTGCTGGATCTGACCTTCCGGGAAGATGCTGAAGACGGCCTGCCCCTGCACGGTGTGCGTCGTGGCGGTCATGTGCTGCTCGGTGAGCTTGCTGGTGGTCTTGGACTCCTCGCTCAGCGTCCACTTGTCCGAGACCGCTTCGAACCGGCCGGGCTTCTCGGTGCCCTTGACCGTGATCGTGATGTCGGTGCGGCCGAGCGGCCCGTCGTAGTGGTAGACGGTCCGGATCCCTCCGCCGACTATGTCGGAGTACAGGGCGCCCAGCCCGGAAGGTGAGAGCGCTGGGAACAGCCGCGAGTGCACCATCGCGTCGAGCCGGCCCGCGCTCGGGTCCATCAGCCAGGAGTAGGCCGACGAGGCCGCGTGGGTGAGCGAGTGGTAGAGGTGTCCGATGAAGCTCGCCCGGGCGCTTTCGGGGAGCTGATCATGGGTGAGCGCGCCGAGCGCGTCTTCCAGGTTCGACACGAGGTTGCGGGTGACCTCGGGACGCACGTTCACCCAGCCATCGCCCAGCTTCGGCTCGTCGAACTGCCCGCCCTCGTAGTGCATGGTCGCGTCGTCGTGCGGGTGGTCGACGTGCCACTCGATGTCCTCGGGTCCGGCGATCTGGTGGATCTGGTCCGCCGGAATCCACAGCAGGACGGCGTCGTGGGTGTCCGTCTGGGAGTGCGTCCACTGCGACTTGCCGTAGCTGTCTCCGATGGGGCCGACGAAGTGTTCGGTGTTTCGTCCGCTGAGGACGAGGCTGGCGTCGAAGGAGACGAGGTAACCCGGCCCCTTGTAGGCACGCTTCTGGGTGTTCTCGTGTTCATGGGTGTGCGTGGTTCCCGACCCGGACTCGTCGGTCGTGGTGTGCGTGCCCTGCGGCACCATCGTGCCCTGCTGGTTGAGGCGCGCGTTGGTCCGGCCGTCGAGCGACGTGTCCGACGATGCCTTGGTGATCTCGCCGCGCCCGGTGGAGTCCTTGCTCTTCGTGGTGAGTTCGAGACCGAGGGATTCGGCGTGGTCGATCACCTTGGGGTTGCTCAGGGACAGGTGCATCGCGGCTTCGCCGAGGCTGTCGGAGTACCCGGTGAGCAGCTCGCCCTGGCGGTATCGCTCGACCTGCGCGTGGTAGGTGCCGGTGACAGCGCGGTCGAGGTTCGCCCCGATCTCGGTCGGACCGGCGAAGTTGTGCACCCGGTTGGCCGCGATCACGCCGTCCTTGCCCAGGTGCCCGAGCGGGTTGCTGGCCGCCGCGTCGTCACCGAGGCCGTCGTACGCCTTGATCTCCAGCATGAGCTTCTCGCCCATGCCGTGCGGCAGGTTGAGGCTGTGCACGGCGTAGTCATCGGGCAGCTTGGCTTGCTTCCAGCCGCCGGGCCGGGTCGGGGTGGAGCTGTGATGGTTGCGGAACTCCGCTGTCGGCGCGGTCGGGGTCTCCCCGGCCTGCCCACCCAGCGGGTGCGATCCGACGGGGACTTCGGCGGTGGCGTCGGCCGAGAAGGAGCGCTCGCCGATGCTCCCGTTCGGCCCGAACACCTCGATGGTGTAGTGGATCCGCTGGGTGTTCCGGTAGTGCGTGCCGGTCTTCCACGAGGAGGCGCTCTCGTGCCCGGCGGTCACCGTCACGGTCCGCTCGAAGTCGCCGATCTTCCTGGTGTAGCTGCCGGAGAACTGCGCGGTGCGCAGCGGGAAGTTCGGGTTGATGGGGATCACGCCGCCGAAACCACCGGTGCCGATCCAGTTGCCCTTGGTCTTGGTGGTGTGCTCGTCGTGCGAGGACGCCGTCAGCGTGCCCTTCAGCTCACTGCCCCCCGGCACCTCCACCGGTGTCGCCTCGTAGCGCCCGGGAGTGGCGCGGATCTTGACCCACACGTGTTCAGTGCCGGTGGAGGTGCCGACGTGGGTATCGCGCGGCATCAGGAAGGACCACCCGTCGCCTACGAGCTCGGCAGCGTGCGCGGCGAACGCATCCGGCGTGATCAGCGCGTTGATCCGGTCGACGTTCTTGCTGACGTGCGGGGCCTGGTGGCCCGCCCCGTGGTGCGGCGGCAGCACGTCACCGTCGAGGATCTGGTGGAGTTCGGTGGCGACCCGGTCGACGCCGCCGAACTCGACCTTGCCGCCGAGCACGCTCAACGGGGAAATGCCGCTCAGCGGGGTGGCCGTGTCGGAGTGCACGGGTGTGCTGCCGGATGATTCGAATTGCTGCGACGCGGAATCCCAGCCGTTGCTGACAGCGGCCTCGGGGCTCATCCACACGGTCGCGCCCGCTTCGACGTGGTGCGAACCGACGTCGAGGCTGTTGCCGTCGTCGAAGGTGATGCGGACTGCGTAGTCCAGCGTCGTCCGGTAGGCCCGCAACTGTCCGGTGCTGGTGTGCTCGGACTCCAGAGCCGCGCCGGTGGTGTTCTTCATGGTGTGCTCGTCGCTGCCGGCGCCGCCGAGCTTGGCCTGGACGTTCACGTCGCCGCGGGCACCGGCCGCGAAGCTCGCGTCCTCGGTACGGGGTATTGCGATCAGGCCACCACCGCCGAACCTGACGTCGGTGCTCTGCTTGGTCAGCTCCGATGCGGCGTGCTCGGTCTTCGCACCGCCGGTGCCGGTAACGGTCGCGTCCTGCTCGTGGATGAGCGTTGGCGCATGCACCGAGGTTCCGATGTGGACGGTGGCGGTGTGCGTCCGGCCGTGGTGCTGGTACTCCAGCGTCTTGGTGATCTCGCGACCGCCGAGCAGGTCGCCCGCCCGCAACGACAGGCCGGAGCCGCTCACCGTCTCGCGGAGCTGCCCGCGAGCCGTCGAGCCGACAGCATCGAGCTCACGCCGCAGCGGGTGGTTGGCGGGCAGCGTCTTGGTGATCTTGTCGAAGAGGCCGTTGTCGCCGCGCAGGTGTGCGGAGTGCATTTGCTTCGGGTGCGGGACCTGCGTGTCGATGACCGGAGTGGTGTCCGTTTCCGGCCGCAGCGATTCGGGAATCGTCACTTCGATCCCGGACTCCTGCGTGCCGTTCCTCGTGGCGGAAGCGCCGTCGTGGCGGGTGACGGTGATCTCGTGCCACAGGTCGTGCCGGGTCGAACGGGTGCCGCCGGGGAGTTCGACCTTCGAGGAGTGCTGGAGGGTCGAGTCGGTGCCGAACTTCCACCCCGGCACTGCGGACGCCTTGACGCTTGCATTCGCCTCCATCGCGCCCATCGGGATCGTGGTGCCGAGCCCGAACATGCCGGTGAGGTCGGCGCCCTTCTCGCGCCGCACCGTGGAGGCGTTCTCGTCGGAGGTCTTGCCGTAGTCACC
Organism: Saccharopolyspora shandongensis; assembly: GCF_900106995.1. Classification (GTDB taxonomy): domain Bacteria; phylum Actinomycetota; class Actinomycetes; order Mycobacteriales; family Pseudonocardiaceae; genus Saccharopolyspora; species Saccharopolyspora shandongensis. The sequence goes on along the minus strand of NZ_FNOK01000024.1, from coordinate 63,580 downwards.
GGAGGCGTTATCCACCTCGTGCTTCGGCTCGTCGATCACCGGCCCGACCACAGGCGACTCATCGCCGACCAGGCGGGTCCGCACGGTTACCTCGATGGAGCCCGCACCGTGCCCGATCGACTTGGTCAGGCCTTCCTCGGACAGCGTGGTGAAGTCGTCCTTCAGCTGCACATCCGAGAAAGCCGCCCGGAACGCACCCTGCGCCTGCTCGTCGACACCGAGCTCGGTCATCGCGCTGGTCAGATCGCCGCGCAGCTTCGTCCCGTCCACATCAGTGGCCTTGACCAGGTTGGTCGCCACCAGATCCTGCTTGTACTGCGTCTCTGGGCTGGCGGGGGGCGGGGCGTCGTGGTGCAACTCCTGCAGCTCGATGTCGCCCAACTGGCCCTGTGACATGTCGATGGTGACGTGATCCTGCCGGCCAGTCGGTCGGAGTCTGTCCGAATTGGACTGCGTTGCGGAGGTCGACGGACCGGCCTGGTTCGCATCGGAAACCGTGTTCTCCAACGAGCGCTCACCGCCGAAGCCACGCGGTCGCGACTCCCAGCCCTCGTACAACGAATCGTTCGCTCGCAACCCCCGAACGAAATCCCGAGCAGCCTGCTCCCCGTCACTGTCCAGCGCGGCGGCAACCCCCAGCAAATTCTGCTGGTGCCGCGCATGAAGATCTGGATCGAGCCCCCCGTAATGCAGGTTCATCTCATTCGCGATCTCCCGCGCACGCCGAACCACCGGCGGCTCATCACCCGCAGGCCACTTCCCCTTCTCGAGCCACGAGCCCGACGAACCCTCGTTCGACGCGGGCGAGTCCGCGGCGTCCGGGCCTCGACCATCGGTCATCGCCGACGGGTCCTGCTGAGGAACCCATGCCTGCCAGGAGGTATCGCCCTCCGGCGGACGGAAGGTGATGGCGCCGCCCGGGGCGGGGTTGTAGTAGGGGTTCGGGATGAACCTGGTCGGGTCGTCCAGCGGGTACGCTCCCTCGATGAAGCGCAGCTGGATTCCGCCGGGGAACGCGATCTCGCGTTCGTCGGCCCCGGCCACCATCGGCCCCAGCGTCCGGTTCACGTCGATGCCACCAGGCGCCCGGATCACATAGCGGAACCCAACGTGATCGTCGTGAACGGTGTTGCCCGTCTTGTCCATCACCGGCGACCGGCTCGTGCCGACGAACATCGAGTGCGTGCCCTCGTTCGCGTACCACGCGAGGTCCACGTTCGTCGTAGGTCCCTCATTGCGGTGGTCGATCGACCCCTGGTTGCCCGAACTCCACGGCACGAACCCGCCCGATTCGGCGATCTTCCACAGTGGGCGCTCATCGACCCGGAACAGCGGATCGCCATCCGCCCGCCACATCGGCGCCGGCACGATCCGTCCCAGGTCGACGGTCCGGTCCACCGCGGCCAGCAGCGGATCGGTCACCGGGTGCGGGCTGGCCGGATGCTGCTCGATCGGATGCCCGGCGTGCACCTCGGTCGCACCGACAAACATCCCGTCAGGCCGGTCCGGACTGGCCAGATCCGTTCGGTACCACTGGAAGACCGGGGTGCCGTCGCCACCAGTCCCATGTGGACGTAGCACGCCCATCAAGGACGATCCTTGCGGATCCCCACTGGCGTCGAGGATCTGCACCGTGCCGTCCAGGGACACCTTGCGGAACCACCGGTCGTCCACGCTGAACTGTCCCAGATCACCGGTGGGCAACGTCATCGACTCACCCCAGCGCACCGGGTACTGGTATGGCATGTCGTCGTACCGGAGGTTGGGCGGATCCTCCGGCACGGGCTCCCCTACCCGTACGACACCGGTGGTCTCGTCCACCAGCACGCCAGATTCGGAGTCCAACACTACCTGGCCGCCGGAGAATTCGACCTGGACCTCGCCGTCCTCCGTCATCGACCAGGGGCCCCGGAACGCCGCGCCCGTGCCATCGGTGAGCACCGCCTGACCGGTGCGGAAATCACGCCGCAACGCCCCGAAGCGTTCCGGCTGAGGCCCCGAATCACCCGAAAGCACCGAACCCGGCTCCGGTTCGTGGAAGATGCCCGACCGCTGCTCCACCAACGTCCGCGTCGGTGCGTCGAACCGCAGGTAATCACCGGATTCATGGTCGACCAACCGGAACTCGGTCTGCGAAACCTGCTCCCACCGCATCGACCGCATCGTGCCATCCCGCGGGTAGTGCACCGCCGCGTTCATGCCGGAATGCCGGTCCAGAATCACATGCCCCATCGACTCCTGACCGGCCCCCAGCAGGTTCATCCGCTGTTGGACCACCACACCACCGGCATCACGCAGTGCGAACTCGCCCGCCTGACGACCGTGCAACGTCGTCGTCAACGTCATCCCGGTATTCGGATCCGTCTGCACGCGGAAACGCTGATCCTGCGGCACCCACTCCGCACCACCACCCGGATGCCCCGCCGCATCCCGACCAGCCCGCTCCTCCGCCTGCAAAGCCCGCTGCTCAGCGAACACCGCATCCGGATTGTCAATGCCCAACGACCGCAGACCCTGCTCCGACTCGTGGAGGGCCGCCCGCGCCGCCTCCAGGTTCTGCTGCGCACGCTGCTTCGCCACAGAGCCCGAGCTCGACTCCCCGACCTCATGCCACGCCGGGGCCTGCGTCCAGTGCTCCACGTCAGCTCGTGCCCGCAGGTACTGCGACCACGCCTCGTCCACTGCCGAAGCCCGCTGCTTGGCGGGGCCTTCGTACCCGACCGAGAGATCATGGGGCTGCCAGGTTGGCGTGTCGTCGGCCGGCGGCGCGGCCGACCCGAGCGGGTCGTAGTGCTCGTTGCCCGTACCAACGTCAGCCATCTGCGCAGGCAAACTCTTCCCGGCATTCTCCGATGCAGAGACCTTGGCCGCCTGGCCCGGCTTCCCCGCGGCGATGTCGCTGCCAGAAGCATGCGCCGACCGCAGCGGCTGCTTGCCCTTGAGCTGCGGCGGACGGCCATCGCCCGCTGCGGCGGACGCAGCGGCCGCGGTTTTCTGTCCCGGGTTGCTGGGCGTGGTCGGCCGCGATTCGGTGGCGGGGGTATGGGAGCCGCCTTGGGTCGACGTCTGGGAAACATTGCGCGAGGCCGTCGCGGGCCTCTGCTGCACCACTGGAGTCGGCGAGGCTGACGGCGCCGGGCCTCGCTGTCCGGCCGACTGACCGGTGGACTGCTCGACGGAGCTGTGGTGCGCGGCGGGCTGCTGGGCCTGCGGCAGCATCACCGGCGGCGTCACCTGCTGCGTGGTGTTCGCATGCTCGTCGGAGTGCTCCGACGGAGCCGCCTCGGGCTCCCGCTGCGGGTCCGGCTTCGGCTGCGGGTTCGGGTCGATCGCCTCGTACTGCCCGGCGAACGAAGTCGTGCCCGTGCTCTCACTGGTGGAGACCGGCGTGTGCGTGGCGTGCTGCGACGACGCCGTGGCCGCCGCGGAATCGGCGTTCGTATTGACAGCGGATGAAGTGCTGGTGCCCGTGTGGGGCGCCTGCTTCGTCGTGGTTTCGCCGGTGTGCGGTGTTGCGGCCGTTTCCTGGTTCTCACCCGTCGTTTCCGTCGAGTGGACCGGTGTCCCGTGCTGGGACTTATCGGATTCGCCGTGGGCTACTGGCGATTCCACCTCGTGTTCGGTGGTGTACGAGTTGTCGTCCTTCGCAGCCCCGCTGTGCTGCTCGACCGGATTGGTGGTCTGATGCTGCGGCGAACCGTCCCGGTGCTCAGCGCCGACCCCGTGCTGGGACTCCGCCTGATTCTTGGCAGAAGCCTCCTGGTGCTGGTCGGCCTCGTGGTGCGTGGCCACTTGCTGGTGCTGTCCAGCCCCCTGGTCCTGACCGGCTCCCTGATGCAGCACAGCTTCTTGCTGCTCGCCGACCTGAGCAGCCTCCTGGTGCGACGGAGCAACCTCGTGCTGACCGACCCCCTGAGATTGGCCAGCGCCATGATGCGCTGCAACTTCCTGCTGCTGACCAGCCCCCTTGTGCTGGGTGGTCGGCTGCTCTTGGTGGGTTTGCGGGTGTTCGGAGGTGGTTTGGTGGTCCTGGCCCGTCGACGTGGTCTGGAGGCCTTCGGTCTGTTCTTCCGTGCCGGTGCTGGTCGCCTGCGAAGTGCCGTCGCTGACGGTGGACATCGAAGGTGCCTTGTCCGTCGCCGTGCCCGACGAAGTGGTCGGCCCCTGCTGCTGCCCGGTGGTCGTGCCCTGTTCCTGCTTGGCCGCTGCTTGCTCGGCTGCGGCGTTCCCGGAACTGGTGGCCGAGTGCTGTCCCGTCGTGCCCGAAGCACCGGACTGCTGGGACGTCGTCGCCGCATGACCCGCCGCGATGGTCGCCGCAGCCGCAGTCCCGGTGTTGCTCGCGGTGCCGCTCTCGCCGCCGGTTTCTGAGTACCCGGGCGGCGTCGCGTCGTGCCCGTAGGCGGGAGGTCCTTCTGCGGTAACGGTTTCCGACGAACCACTGCCGACGCCGCTCTTGTCCGTCGATCCCAGAGACTCGGTCTGCACGCCATTCCCCGCCGCCGTCGTCACCGGACCGAGGGACTCCGTCTTGGGGGTGCCGACTGAGGTGGAGTCGGCGGCCTTGTCCACCGCAGCCGCCGAGGCGGCGGCGTCCGCCGCCGTCGTGTGCGCCGTGGACTTGCCGCCGCCGAGACGGCCGAAGCCGCCTGCCATGGCCGAGGTGAAGGAGTAGCTGTTGGTCTCGTCGTGGCCCTGCGCCGCGCCCGCCGCTTTTTCGCCCGCATAGCCGGCGGCGCCTTGCAAACCGGCGTTGGCCACCGCGCCGGCCGCCTGGCCGGCCGCGGTCTGCAGGCCCTTCTTCGCCGCCTCCCCGAGCGCGCCGCGGGCGATGGCCCGCCCCAGGCCCTCCGCCGCCGACGTTGCCAGCCCGCCGCCGACACCACCGAAAGCCCCGCTGATGGCCGCGCCCTTGATCCGATCTTCGTTCCACTCGGTGCGCTGTCCGGTCGCCAGCTGGACGCCCTGCGTCCCGACCTCGGTCGCCATCGCGATGGCCTCACCGATCACGACGTTCGTCGCGACGTTCTTGGCGATGTTCAGCAGGACGTTCTTGATGATCTGGCTGATCGCGATGCGCACCGTCGCCACGATCCCGCCCGAGATCGCCCCACCGACGATCGGGATGAACGCGGTCACGAGGGCCGCCGCGACGAAGCCCAGCTGGACAATGATGGCGACCTTCGCCGCCTGGATATCCGCAGCCGTGTTGCGCGCCTGGTCCGACCGCTCCTGCGCGTTCTTCTTCAGCTCGGCGAGGCTTTCCGCGCCCTTCGTTTCGGCGTAGTTGCGGTAGGCGTTCGCGAAGTCCCCGCGCATGTCCCGCGAGACATCGGCGGCCGACGCCCGCACGGCATCTTCGAGGACTTCGATGTCCGAAGCCATCTTCTTCCAGGCATCGGCGATCCGGTTGAGCCCGTCCTCATCGCCTTCGGGCCAAGCCTGTCCACCGACGATGCGGAAGGCTTCCTGCAGCCAGTCAGGGAGTTTTGTGGGCATGATCGCGGTCCTTCAGGCTCAGGAAGTGCAAGGGGATCGGGCTCGGTCGAAAGCAGCTGCCCACGGTCCGACCGGAACCACGCCAGTTCTTCCCGGCCGACCTGGGGAAGTACCGATCAGGACTTGGTCTCCGGAGGAGACTCCTGGTAGAGATCGGCTGCGGCGGCGCGAACGTTCTGGGCGTTGTAGTCGTCCTGCTCCTGCAACATCCGGGCGGAGTCAGGCAGCACCTTCTCGGCCACCTGGAGCATGTTCGTGCCGGTCTTCTCCAGCCCCTCGGTCAGCTTGTCCGCCGCCGGCTTGTAGTTCTTCTCGAATTCCTTGCCGATCTCGTCGTCACTCCAGCACTTGTCGTCCGCCTGGAGCGCGGCCTTCAGCTCAGCCAGCGATCCCTGGAAGTTCCGCACCGCCCCGGCGAGCTTCTGGGCGTCGGCGTTGACGCCGGGTACGTTGACGTAGGTCTCATCTGCCATGACGTGCTCCTCACCCGCGGTGGCCCGAAAGGCCGACCCGGATCACCCAGTTCTGCCGCGATCCCAACCGTCGTCGGCCTCGCCTTGCGTTCGCCGCTGCCCGGGGAAACCACCCAAGGGGTCCTCCAGCGCTGGACGCATGATCTGCCCGAGCATCTCGCCCAGGTCCGCCTCGCCGCTGGCGAGGCCGTGCAGGTCGACGTCACCGAAGGCTTCGGCGGGCATCAGTTCCTGCACCTTCTCGGCCGCCTTCGCCCGGCCCTGCTGGATGGTGCGCAGCAGGATCCCGCCGAGTTCGGCAGGGGCCATCGTGCGGTAGTCGGTGTTGAGGAACTTGATCTCGCGCAGTTCCGCCTGACCGTCGAGCACGACCGCGACCATGCGGTTCGGCGACTCGACCCGCGTGGTGGTCTCGGCCAACTTGCGCTGGAACTCGGCCAGCTTCGCCTGCTGCTCTTCCAATGCCTGCAACGCCGAACTCATGTCCAGCGGCGAGCGCGGCGCATCGGAGCTCATCGGGGGTCCTCCTTACCTCGTTCCGGGTGCGCTCGGCCGAGTGCACCCGCCGATCCGGCGCCGACCTGCCAGGTGCTTGGATCCTCGTGCTCCGCGACGTTGCGTTCGCGTTCCTGGTGGCCGGATTCCTGCTGTTCCTTCTGGCCCGCGCCACCCATCGTGCGCGGGTTCATCGGCGGCATCCCGCTCTGCGGACCGCCCGCCCCCTGCAGTGCGGATCCGGTGCTCGGTTGCCCGGTGGGCCCCGAGCCGGTTTCCACCGGAGCGGTCAGTGAACCCCCGTCACTGCGTAGACCGGTCGGCGGCGGTGGCGGCGGGGCCGTCGCCGAGCCGGACAGGAAGCGCGATGTTCCCAAAGCCGCCGCAGCGGCCCCAGACGCCGCTGGGGAATGCGCATTCGCGGGTTGCACTGCCGGGGGCTGAGCCGTGGTGGCGTCGGTACGGTCTGGCGGTACCGTCCCGACCCTTCGATCGATGCCGTCGTGCGCCGATTCCCGCTGTTCTCGAGGTTCCGCATAGTTGCCCGATGTGGACTTCTCGGTTTGCACCCGGCGATCCGATGCACTGCTGCGCGCGTCGCGGTCTTCATTACCGGACTGCTCCGCCCCATCCGGCTCCGATTCCTCCGCGCGGTAGCTGGAAGGGCGGTTCTGGTCGTCACCTTCCTCGGTGCTCTTGCGGCTCTCCTCGGACCCGTCACCGCTGCTTTTCCGCCGGCCATCCTTCTTCTCGTCCCGCTTCCGCATGTTCCGCCCGAGCACCGCCGCGGCGGGCAGTGCCGCGGTCGGCAGCACCGAACTCCAGATGGAGCCGGCCGAGCTTTCACCCTGTTCCCCGACGGCCGAAAGCCCGTCCGCCGACGAAACCTCGCCCGACGTGACCCCGGAGTCGCCTCCTCCTTCCATCGACGACTGGTTCGCCTCGGTAGCGGAAACTCCGCCTCCCGAACCGGCCAGCCCGGTGTCCGCGGAGTCCGATCCGCTCGCACCGGCGCTGCCGTGGAAACCCGCCGCAGTGGCGTGCACCGATCCTCCGGGCGCGGAGGCCTGACGTGCCGGTGGCGCGCGGAAGCGGCGGCCCGTGCTCTGGTAGGTGTTGGCCAGCCGCTGGAGCACGTCCTGCGCCCTGCCGTCCTGCTCGGCGCGAACCCCTGGGGCTGCAGCCGCGCCGTCACCGGCCTGTTGCGACCGGACGTCTCCGATCTCCCGCTTGGCCTCCGCCAGCGCGTCGCCGAGCTCGTTGAGCAGTCCGGCGTAGCTCGGCTCCGCGAGCACCCCGACGACCTGTTCGATCCGGTTCAGCAACCGGTCCGCCGACTGGGAGAACACCTCGAAACCTGGGCCCTGCCAAACCTGCTCCAGGTGCCGGAGCCGCCCGCGGAACTGCCCGGAAGCCGAACGCAGGCGTGCGGCAGTGCGGTCGAACCGCTGCGCGGCGTCGTAGAAGCTGTGCGGATCGGCGTTGGACAGCGCCCGCACGGCCCCGTCCACGTCGCCGGGGACGTCGTCCGAGCCGGTCATCGCACCTCCCTTCGAAAATCTACAATGGACAAATTTCAAACTTGGTGAACTACCGGATCGCTGGAAAAGCCCCGCACGGCGCCGTCGAACGCGTCGGCCAACCCGTCGCCCAGGGACTTCACCGCCGAACCGTTGTGCTGGTCGAGCGCCTGGACGTCGGTCGCGAACCGCGCCATCCGCTCGGAGAGTTCCCGGAAAACCCGTTCCAACCGCTGGCAGTGCGCGGCGACCTCGTCCCGCCGTTCAGCGAGCAGGTCCTGCAACCACTTCCCCGCCGGAAGGTCCCCCGCATTGGGCGCGACCCCGGCCAGCTCGGCGTATCCGGCGCACTCGTCGGCGATACCTGCGACCACCGACGCGGCCTTGCCCAGCTCCACGACGTCGACCCGCATGGCATCGTTGTCGGTCATCGCGTGCTCACTCGAAGCTGGAGGCCAGCTTGCCGTCCATCTGCCGCATGTCCTGGTGCCCGGTGTCCACCGCGGCGGTCACCCGGTCCAGCGTCTCGTTCATGGCGGTGAACGCGGCGTTGATGTTGTTGGCCTTCGTGTTGTAGGTCTGCGACGCCTGGGCGTCCCAGGACTGCAGGAGGTTGCCCGTCTGGTTCTTCAAGTCGCCGATCTTCTGCGCGAGGGCTTTGGTCGCCCCGCGCATCTTCTCGACTCCCGCCCCCAGCACCGCGTACTGGTACTTGATCTCGTCGTCCACTGGTGTCCGTCCTTCCGTGCTTCGGGTCCTGTTCGCGAAGCGCTACTTGAGGAAGCCGCCCATTTCGGAGGGCGAGGTCGGCACCACCCGGTGCGTCCCGGTTCCGCCCCGGCGGACCTTCTCCGCGATGTCCTGGTCCTGCGTCTGGTACTTGGCGCTGGCGTCGCGGATCGCCTGCGCCATCGCGTGGAGCTCGTTCTCCACCGTCAGGCACTGGCGGTCCCACTCCATGTGCACGTCGTTGAGGGCCTGGATCATCGCCCCCTTGTTCTGCGACGCCATGGTCGCGATCTCCACGCCGAGCGAGGTCCGCGTGCTCTTCACCTCCTCGCCGGTGTCGTCGTGCTGGATCGAGATCGCGTTGAGCCGCTCCGCGACCAACCGGGTCTGGTCCGCCATTCGTCCGGTCTCCTGTTCTTCCGGCCTCATCAATGGGTTTCACGTCGATTCGGGCGCTCCACCACCCTGTTCAGGACAGCACCCCCACGGCACCGGTGGTGCTGTTGCGGACACTTCGCCCTTTCAGTAGGGGGATTCCTCATCAGTCCCCGGGCCGCACCTCTGTCGCGGTGCCCGGCGCCAGCGCTACGCCGTCGGGCAGCAACGCGAGCAACTCGCTGGGCACCGGCAGCGGGTCGACGCCCGCATAGCCGAGCGCCCCGAGCGAATCGGGCCCGGGCAACGGGTACTTGATCCCGAGATCGGTGATCAAGTAGCGCGCGCCGGCCGGGGCACCCGGAGCAGGCAGATCGCGGGCCAGCACGCCGAAGGTCGGCGGGACCGAGACCAGGAAGGCCAGCGCGCCCGCCGGCTGCGGCGACCGGATCACGCCGGAGAAGCGTGCATCGTCGCGCCGCACCATGACCACCTCCACCGGGACCTCGCCGCCGGATCCGACGGCGAACCGCGCGCACGGAACGTCGCGGTCGTTGCGGTCCACCGGGGTGATCTTCGGCGGGTCCACCGGCAGTTCCGGCGGCACCGCCGCCAGCGCGGACCGCGGCACCGAGCCCACCGCCGCCGCGTCGATCTCCACCGCGCCCGGCTTCGAGCCCGGATAGGCGGCGGCGAGATCGGGGTCCGCCAGCAGCAGCCCCGCCCCGGTGCGGCTCAGCGGCGCCAATCCGTCCTGCAGCAGCACGTAGAACCGGTCGTCGCCGAGGACCGGGTCGTGCACCTCGTAGACCTGCCCGACCCGCCCGGTCGCGCCCTTCACGGAGAACGCCGGCTGGCCCAGCCCCGGCACGTCGGGCGCGGCGAGGTCCGGCCCGCTGGGCAGCGCCTGCACCCACGACGAGGCCACCGGGAGCGGACGCACGGCACCGTAGCCGAGCGCGTCGATCACTGCTTGCTGCGGAATCCGGAACCGGCTTCCCCGCCACACCAAGTACTTCGAACCGTCCGGTGTGGACACCAGCAGGCCCGAATCCGGACCCAGCGGGACACCCGCGATCTCGCGGACCTGCACCTCGGTCACCGGCGACGGCGTGTTCGACTTGTCGTAGCTGGTGTCGGCGCAGACGAACCACGGCGCGCGCGTCAGCGCGTCGGGTCCGGGCAGCGAGTCGGGTGCGTTCGGGATGCCCAGCGGAAGTCCGCGCGGCACGCCCCGCAGCGAATTGCTGGACACCGACACCACGTTCGCCTGCGGGCTGTTGACGATCAGCCGAGCCGACGCGAAGTTGAGCACCGGCCGCAGACTTCCGGCCAGGTATAGGTACTTCGCACCGGTCTCCTTCTCCACGATGATGCTCCCGGGCGAACGCCACGCGTTGTTCGCGCCCGGGGAGATGACCCCGGCGATGCCGAAGACGACGACCACCAGCGCCGCGACGAGGCAGCCGATGATCGCGTTCACCGTGAATCGCCGGGTGGGTGGGTTCGGATCGTCCGGCCGCCCCGAGAGCAGCGCGGAGATCAGTCTGCCCACGACGAAGAAGTAGGCCTGGACCTGGTCACGTCGGGATCGCATGAACGCTCGCCTCAGAACCGGTTCGGATAGGACAAGTGCATTGACCGCTTGGGTCTGCTTCACGAGCGGCGGTAGCCGCTAGCGGTGTTGGACTCGGCTCGCTCCGCTACGCGAAGCGAGCCCGGGAACATTCCTCAGCCGGCGAGCCCGCGCACGAGCAGGTAGACGTCGAGGACCGCCAGCAGCAGCGGGATCAACGCCACCGCCACCAAGCCCTCCACGATGTCGATCGCGCGTCCCCAGTACGGCTTGGGCCGCCGTCCGGGCATGGCCCGCGCGCACAGCAGGAGCACCAGCACGAGCACGAGCGAGACCGGGAACAGCACGGCCAGCCGCAATACCGGATCCGCGCCGACCAGCAGCCACGCCCAGAAGACCGCGGCCCCGTAACCACCGGCGATCAGCACCGGCCACCGCGACCAGGCACCTTCCAGCGAACGCGCGCGCAGCAGCAACAACCCGGCGGTGACCAGTGCCAGCACCGCTTGCCACAGCTGCCACGCGGAGACGACCGCGGTGAACATGACGACCTCGGTCACCGCGAGCGCGATGTTGAAGGTGACGAGGTACTGCGTCGCCACCGCCGAACGCTCGACCACGGTCTGGTGCGGAACCGGTTCGACGTCCTCGTCCAGTTCGTCGGCGCTGCTGGGCAGCGCTGGCAGGGAAAGCCCCGCGAGCCGGAACGACATGGTCGGCACGAAGCTCATGGCGACCACGCACAGCGCAAGCCCGAACGCCGCGGCTTGGTCGACACGCCACGACAGGGCGGCGCTCACCAGCAGCACCACGGTGATCAGCGAACCCGGCAACAGGATTCCCACGAACAGCAGTGCGGCGTCGGAGATGCTGAGCAGCGCGAGGACCGCCAGCAGCATGCCGAGCACCGCCGCGCACACCAAACCCATCGCGGGTGGCGCCGCGGGATAGATCGCGGCCGGCAGGAACCACCCGCACTGCATGGCGTAGGCGACCCCGAAGACGCCGAGAACCGATCCCGTGACAGTTGCGGACTTCGCCCGGGCAAGCGTTCCCCCGGCCACCAGCAGCCCGGCGGCGCTGGCACCGGCGAGCACAGTGGACAGCAGCGGGTTCTCGGCGACGGCGAGCGTCATCCAGCCCAGTGCCAGCGCGAAACCCGCGAACGCCAACAACATCCATCGCGTCAACCGGTCGTTCCAGCGGTCGCGTCGCGAACGCATCTGGCTCGCAATCCCGTCCACGAGATCGTCGAAGTCCACTTCCGGCAAGGCCGCCGACCTCGGCCTGAGGTGGACGGTCTCGCCGTCGGCGAGACCGAGTTCGGCGGTCGTGCGGTTCTCGTCCAGCGGGGGCTGCCCCAGGCGTTGCAGCACCCACCCCTCGTGTTCCACGCCCTGATCGGCCAGGTCCTGACCCGCGTGGCGCAGGATCGCCGGCAGCAGGTCGGCCAGCGGGATCTCGGTGGGCACCGCTAATTCGACCGACCGGGATCCGACCGCCAGACGTAGCCTGACGAGTCGGCTTGTGACATCCTTGGCAGTGCCTTTCATTTCGGTGTCCGGTTCCTCTCTGGCTGGCTGGCCGCAACCGCGACACGGCGAAAAGTAGCCGCGTCGAACCGCTCGTGAACCCGTTTGCCGGGCGCGCGGGGAATCCGTAGGGGAACGTTTCACCAGAAGGGCGATCACGTTGACCACGACGTTGTTCAACCGGCCCGCGCGCCGCGTGGGACCGAAGATGCCGGAGGGCGAACTCGCCCTCCAGGAGCCGCCGCCGGTACCGGAATCGAAGAGCAACAGCCTGAGCACGATCCTGACCTACCTGCCCATGGTGCTCATGTCCGGCAGCATGACGCTGACGTTCCTGCAACGCCCCGGGCCGATGACCTACGTGGCGGGCGGCGTCATGGTGGTCGGCATGGTGGGCATGGTCGTCAGCCAGCTCATCCGGGCGGCCAGCGAGCGCAAGCACAAGATGGGCGGCGACCGCCGGGACTACCTGCGCTACCTCTCGCAGCAGCGGCAGAAGGTGCGCCGATCGTTGGGTGAGCAGCAGGCCTCGGCGGCTTGGACGCACCCGCATCCGGGGTCGTTGTGGTCGCTGGCGCTGAGCTACCGGCTCTGGGAACGACGCGGCAGCCACGAGGACTTCGGCGAGGTGCGCATCGGTGTCGGCCCGCAGCACGCCGCGCTGAAGCTGGCTCCCCCGGAGACCAAGCCGGTCGAGGACCTGGAACCGCTGTCGGCGCACGGACTCCGCCGTTTCCTGCGCGCCTACAGCAGCCTGCCGGCCGCACCGGTGCCGGTCTACGTGCGCGGGTTGGCACGGATCCAGCTGCGCGGCCACGCCGATGCGACGCGCGCCATGACCCGCGCGATGGTCGCCCAGCTGGCCACCTTCCACTCCCCCGACGACGTGGTGGTCGCGGTCTGCGCCGGTGACCGGGAGCGCCCGACTTGGGACTGGGTCAAGTGGTTGCCGCACGCCCAGGACGCGCAGCGCCGCGACGGCGCCGGGCCGGTCCGGCTGATGGCCGACAACGTGACCGAAATCGAGGACCTGCTCGGCGAGGACTTCACCGAACGGCCGAAGTTCGAGGGCGCCAGCCCCGTCACCGCCCGCGAGCCGCTCGTCGTCGTCGTGCTCGACGGCGTCACCGTCCCCTCCGGACACCGGTTCGCCGGCGAGGGCTACCGCAACACCGTGGTCATCGACATCGGCGACGGGCTGCCGTGGCGACCGGAACGCGACACCCTGCACCTGGACGTCGCGGCGGACGAGCTGAGCACCGTCACGTTCAACCGCGCGGGCAAGGAGTCCGCCAACCGGCTCGGCATCCCCGACACGCTGGGCGTCGAAGCAGCGGCGGCGCTGGCGCGCACGCTTTCCCCGTTCCGCATCGGGGCGGCCACCGATACCAGCGAACCGCTGGCGACCGACTACGAGCTGACCACGCTGCTGGGCATCGGTGACGCGCACGGCTTCGACCGTGACGAGCTGCGGCGGGAACGACCGGCCCGGCAGCGGCTGCGGGTGCCGATCGGCATCGACACCTCGGGTGTCCCGATCGAACTGGACATCAAGGAGTCCGCCGAGGACGGCATGGGCCCGCACGGCATGCTCATCGGAGCCACGGGCTCCGGCAAGAGCGAACTGCTGCGCACCCTCGTACTCGGGTTGGCTGTGACGCACTCCTCCGAAGAGCTCAACTTCGTGCTCGTGGACTTCAAGGGCGGCGCGGCGTTCCTGGGCTTCGACCGCCTGCCGCACACCTCCGCCGTGATCACCAACCTGGTCGACGAGATCGAACTCGTCGACCGCATGCAGGACGCCCTGACCGGTGAGATGAACCGCCGGCAGGAACTGCTGCGCTCGGCGGGCAACTACGCGTCGCGGCGCGAGTACGAGAAGGCCCGCCGCGGCGGCGCCCCGTTGGAGCCGATGCCCGCGCTGTTCGTCGTCGTCGACGAGTTCAGCGAGATGCTCGTCAGCAAGCCGGAGTTCATCGACGTGTTCGCGATGATCGGCCGCCTCGGCCGCAGCCTCGGCGTTCACCTGCTGCTGGCCTCACAGCGCCTGGACGAGGGCCGCATCAGCAAGGTCGAGACCCACCTGTCCTACCGCATCGGCCTGCGCACCTTCTCCGCGATGGAAAGCCGCAGCGTCATCGGCGTACCCGACGCCTACGAATTGCCGTCCAGCCCGGGCAACGGCTACCTCCGCTCGGACACCCAGACCCTCAACCGGTTCAAGGCGGCCTACGTCTCCGGCCCCTACCGCGCCCCGCGCAGGCGGGCCAGCCAGCAGGCCGTCGCGGAGCAGCTGGTCGAATTCACCGGCGAGCACGTGGTCCAGCGCCAGCTCGACGTCGAAGAACCCGTCGTGGCACGACCGCAGACCGAAGAGGAGCGGCTGTCCACGATGGACGTGATCATCAACCGGCTCGCGGGCCACGGCGCGGCGGCGCGCCAGGTGTGGCTGCCGCCGCTGCGGGAACCCGCGGCGCTGGACAACCTGCTGCCTGCGCTGCAGGAGGACCCGGAACTGGGTCTGCATGCGCCGGACCGGGATCCGGCGCGCACGCTGGTCGTCCCGGTGGGTCTGGTCGACCTCCCCGCTCAGCAACGCCGCGAGCTGCTCACCGCCGACCTCTCCGGCGCGGAGGGGCACGTGGCGATCGTCGGTGCGCCGCAGAGCGGCAAATCCACGCTGCTGCGCACCCTGATCTGCGCCGCCGCACTGACCCACACCTCCGCCGAGGTGCAGTTCTACTGCCTGGACTTCGGCGGCGGATCGCTGGCCGCGCTGGCCGGCCTGCCGCACGTCGGCAGCGTCGCGAACCGGCTGGACCGAGACCGCATCACCCGCACCGTGCAGGAGATCACCAACCTGCTGCAACGCCGGGAGCAGCTGTTCGCGGCGCACAACCTCGATTCGATGGCCGCGTACCGGCGTGCCCGCGCCCAGGGCCGGTTCGTCGACGAGGACCCCTACGGGGACGTCTTCCTGGTCGTCGACGGCTGGTACACGGTGCGCAGCGAGTTCGACGAGCTGGAGACCCGCTTCCAGGACATCGCCGCGCGGGGGCTCAGCTTCGGCATCCACCTGGTGGTGTGCTCCGGGCGGTGGTCCGACATGCGCCCGTGGCTGCGGGACGTGCTGGGCACGCGGTTCGAGCTGCGCCTCGGCGACCCGGTCGAGTCGGAGGTCAACGGCAGACTGGCGGCCACCGTTCCGGCTGCACCCGGCAGGGGCATCACCGCGGCCAGGCAGCACTTCCTCGCTGCCCTCCCGCGGATCGACGGCCAGGCTTCGACCGAGGACCTCGCCGATGCCGTGTCCGAACTGGTGCAGTCCGTCGGCGGGCCCGGTGCGGTGCCCGCGCCCCCGGTCCGGCTGCTGCCGCCAGAGGTCCCGGCGCAACGAATGCCCGAAATCCGCGTGGCGCACGAGAACGCGGTGTTCCAGGTGCCGCTCGGCCTCGACGACGTCGAGCTCGAACCGCTGTGGCACGACTTCGACCAGACCCCGCACCTGGTCATGTTCGGCGACACCGAGAGCGGGAAGACGAACATGCTCCGCTACCTCGCCGAAGCGGTCACCCGGCGGTACTCGCCGGAGCAGGCCCGGGTGCTGTTCGCCGACCCCAGGCGGGAACTGCACGACGCGTTGCCGGCCGAGTACCAGGTCGGGTATTCGGTGACCGGCGACAGCCTCGCGAAGCAGGTCTCGGAGGCCGCGGAGATGCTGGCCTCGCGGGTGCCGGGCCCGGAGATCAGCCCGGATCGCCTGTCGAAGCGGGACTGGTGGACCGGTGGCCGCCTGTTCATCGTCGTCGACGACGCCGAGCTGGTGGAAAGCGGGTTCACCAACCCGCTGCAACCGCTGATCTCCCTGCTCCCGCAGGGCCACGACATCGGATTGCACCTGATCGTCGCGCGCAGCACCTCCGGCGGCGGCCGGGCGATGATGGACCCGGTGATGCGTCGGTTGTGGGAGCTCGGCACGCCGGTGCTGCTGTTCTCGTGCCCCAAGGACGAAGGCAATTTCGTGGGCAACCTGCGGCCCCGGCAGCTTCCGCCCGGGCGTGCCCAGTTCGTCAACCGCCGGCGCGTGGTCCGGCTGGTGCAGACGCCGCTGCTCGACCGCCCCAGCCAACCAGCCACGATGACGGGCGCAACACACACCTGACCACCAGAACCGGCCGTCCCGTCCCGACATCGACACCGTTACCGGGACGGCCGGTTCCTCCTGAGAAGCCCAGCACCACCAGGATCCCGTACGAACGGTTGGGTCAGTTCTGGTGTCGTGCTGGTGCTCTTCGTCAGCGCGACCGTGGCGGCCCGCCCGAGGTTGTTCCGGCCCACCTCCAACCCCGGTTTCTGCCGCCTCGGCAACCGTTTTCGTCGATCGAATGGACGCAGCCGCATCCGCGTCGCGGACCCGCAGCGCGATCAGCAGGCCCAGCTCGGCGACTACGAGGGCGGCGACGAACGTGTCGCAGAAGGCGCTGAGCATCGCGTCCAGCCGGGCGGCCTCGGTCACCATCGGTTCCAGCCCACCGAGTCGCTGCTCGGTTCGGACGGTCAGGATGGTGGCGGCCAGCGCAACTCCCACGGCCGCGGCTACCTGACGTGTGGTCGCGAACACCGACGACGCACGGGTCATCGCTGCCGGACTCACCTGCGCGAAGGTCGCAGCCTGCAACGCGATCACCGTCAGCGCCATGCCGATGCCCATCGTGAGCATCCCGATCGCGGGCGTCACAGCGCAATCGGTCGGTAATAGTCCGCGATCGAGCCGATGTTGCACTTCGGCGAACCACGAATTCGAGTGCTCCGTTTTCCGCTACCTCCCGAACACCTGCCGTGACCATGGGCCGCACTCCAGTCACACGGTCCCCAATGCGCCCACCGCGACTCAATGCACACGCATATAGCTTCTATGCGGGCGCAAGATTTTGATCGGATGTTCCCCATCCCGCAAGGAAAAGTCCCGTCTCATTCAACACAGATCATCGTGGATTACCCGTTGGATCTCGGCGGTTGAGGCGAGTACGAGATCAGCATGCGGATCTCGTAGCCACCCGGGCCGACGATGTGGATCAGCTACCCATACCGGAAGCCCGGCAGCAAGATTCGAATGATCGAACACAACGAGGTGCATTGCTGATGCGCAAGATCAATCGGGTGCTGGCTGCTGGAGCGTTGACGCTCCCGCTCGCGCTAGGAATCGCCGGGGTGGCCTCCGCCGAGGGCCAGGACACCAACATCCGTGTCGAGAGCCAGGCGTCGGCCCAGGTTCAGGGCCGCGGCTCGGCCGAGGCCAACAGCCAGGCATCCGCTCAGGTCCAGGGCCGCGGCTCCGTCGAGGCCAACAGCCACGCGTCGGCCCAGGCTCACGGCCGCGGCTCCGCCGAGGCCAACAGCCACGCGTCGGTGCGGGTGGCGGACCGCGACGGCCGTTTGAACCACCGCAACGTCAGCTGGGAACAGCGCGACGTCCGCTGGGAATACCGGTGGGTAAACGGCCACTGGGTCCGGGGTCACTACCACAAGCACCAGGACAAGCTGTGCTTCCTGGACCACGGCCTGATCGGTCACGACCTGCACATCGTTCGGTGAGCACGATTCGTTGACCATCGAGCGTTAGCACGTGGTGGGTTCTCGCCGGCGGCGAGAACCCACCACGCCCCCCTTCGCTTCTGTTCCGGCTACGGCCGAGCCAGATATGAGATCGCCGCGCAGGCTTCTCCTCCGCCAAGCCATCGAGACAGCGCTGCTACTCACCCAGACGCTTGGCGATCAACACGAAATATCTAGCAGCACAAGATGTTCTCCAACGTTCAAGTTCAACCGAATTCTCGCGGCGGGAGTCCCGTCGCTCCAGTTTGCACTCCGCATCGCAGGGCTGGCGTCCAACCGGTTTCAGCTGCGGAAGCCGACACCGAAGGCCAAGCACCGGCGCAACCACACGGCCACGCTGTGGCGAACCGAGGGCGTTGGGAAACCGCACATCTTCCTGATCAAGTCGACCGATGGGACCACGCGCGCCAACACCACGAACGCCGGCCCGGTCACGAGGCTCAAGGCCGTGTGATCTGGCGCCAAAGCCCTTTTCGGCAAGCCGTACCGACCCCGAGTTCCGGCGCCTTCCGGAAGAGCTGGGAGCGCTACTCGGCGCTGCTGGCCGCCCTGGCGCCACTGGGCATCGCCCACACCCCGAAGGTCTCTACGGCGGCGGTGACACCGGCTACCTCGACTACCCCAACCTCGACTGAGAGCGACCTCATCGCTCCCGCAAGGCCACGACATCGGAGCTCGACGCGGAGCAGCTGATCAGCGGGGGTCGGTGTCCCCGTCCGCGACGACCTCGCGGGCGGGGCGCCAGCCCCGGCGACGCCCGGCCGGGACGAGCACCGAGACCAGCCACGTGACGACGCCGATCACGATGGCCGAGCCGGCGGTGACCACGACGATGCGTCCGGGCATCGGGTCGGGCGCGAGCACGACCGGGTGCTCGACCCGTTCGGCGGCCCCACCGCCGGGCCGCGCCTCGGCACCGCCCGCGGCGACGGCGGCGGTCACCGCCGCGTACGGATTCACCATGCCCCAACCGGTGTTCGGGTCCGGAACGGCTCCTCCCGACGGATTCGCGGTCGCCAGCAGGCGTTGCGCGACCTGATCGGCGGTCAGCTCCGGGCGGTACGCGCGGACGAGCGCCGCCGTGGCGGAGACGAAAGGAGTCGCGTAGGCGGTGCCCGAGCCCTGCCAATGCCCCGCCCCGCCAGGACCGATGCTGACGACGCCCTCGCCGGGCGCGACGAGTTCGACCGACGCACCGGTCTCCGCGTAAGCGCCGGGCTGCCCGGTTTCGTTGACGGCTCCCACCGCGAGCACCCCCGGGTAAGCCGCCGGGTAGGTGACCGAGCCGTCCTCGCCGCCCTTGGCCGCGGCGACGACCAGCGCGTCGCGGGATCGCGCGTAAGCGACCGCGGATTCGAGGTCGGCACTGGGCTGGGAGGTGGTCGTGGAGACGTTGATGACACGGGCTCCCGAATCCGCCGCGATGCGGATCCCCTTCGCCAGCGCGGCGGGATCCCCGTTCCCCTGGCCGTCGAGGACTCGCACCGGCAGGATGCGCGCCTCCGGCGCGATCCCGGCGAAGCCGATGCCGTGCACCTGCTTCGCGGCGATGATCCCGGCGACGAACGTGCCCTGCCCCGAGCAATCGGAGTCGGCGGCACCCGAAACGGCCTTGCCCGCCAGCACGGAACCGGCCAATTGGGGCGAATTGGGGTCGACGCCCGAGTCGACGACGGCGACGACGACCCCCTGCCCGCGCGTGACCTTCCAAACCCGCTGCGGGGCGAGTTGCAACTGCGCCCACGGGATGGCCCCGTCGGTGACGGTCGGCGGCGGGGCACAGCCCTGGATCGACGACCGGTCGGGCGGGCTCGCGTTCGCCACACCCCCCGACATCGCGCACGCCATGCACACCACGGCAGCCGTACGGGCGAAAGCGTTCATCGATCCACTCCGGAAGAGGCGATGGGATTCTGCGGTGCTCAGGAGGTCGTTGCGGAGGCGGTCTGCTCCGCTGCCCGGGCGACGAGCCCCACGGGGCTCCGGAAGCGGAGCGCTTGCACCTCACCCATCGCCGACAGCTCGACGGTGCGGCGGACGTGCAGCGCCTCGCGCAGCTTCGCTGCCACGGCGAGATCTTGGTCCGTCAGGTCGCCGGAACCGCCTGCGGCGCCAGTGGCCAGCTCCCCCAGCAGCACGGCCGGACGAGCGTCGCCATCATCGACGGCGAGCACCTTGAACCGGCTGCGCTGGCAGAACACGACTTCCTCGGCCTCGTCACCGACGGCTAGGGCGGATGTGCGGTGCGCGGCCCGCGACCAGATTCCGATGTCGACGGGCAGGTCCGGGACGACGGAGCCGCCCCTGGGAACGGCGCTGAGCAGTCCTGGTTCGGACAGCACTGCGCCGAGCGGGTAGGCCTCCCGCACGTCCTGCTGCCAGGACCAACCGCTCTGCCGGAACACCGGACCGCGCTGCACCGGAAGCCGCCTGAGCCCGGAGCTCAGACAGGCCAGGTACGCGGAGCACGGCAGGGAGTCTTCGTCCCTGAGAGCCTCGTTGAGCTCCGCGCCTCCGCGAGCGCCTGCACCGAGGTAGAGACGTACCGCGACGAGGTCGACACGCGCGGCGTCCTCGTCGTTGCCCCGCAGCGCGGGGAGCAACGCGAGCGCCGCATTGACAACGCCCACCGCGTCGTTGAACGCCTCGGCTGCCCAAGCCTGGAACGCGGCGCGTTCCTCTCCGGTGCTCACGTGGCCGCTGGGAACCGGCGGAGGCTCGTGCGTGGCGGCGCGGATGCTGTTGATCGGCGCGGCCAACCGCACGGTCGGCGGCTCGGCGAGCGCCGGATGCGCCGATGGCCCGGAGCTCGACGTGGCGGGACGCGCCTGCGCCCCGACCTGGATGACCACTGTGGACTCTTCGGCCGACTTGGCCGCCTCCGCCCCACGCGCCGATTCCACGGCGACCGGCCCGGCGGAAGGACGTGGTGCGGCAGCCATGCCTTCGGGAGGCGCCCCATGCGAATGCCGCAGGTCCGGCGACCACGCCCGCGCGCCGCCCGAGCCATCGGCCACCGGCGCGCCAACGACAACACTGCGCCCCAACAACTCGGTGAGCCGCTGCGACCAAGCGGCGCCGGAGCTCCCGGCCGCACCTGGCACGAACCGAGCCATGTCGAGCAAGTGCGGAGGCAGTCGACGCAGCCCGGCCACGAGCGGCTCCTGCGGGAGATCGTCTTCTCCGGGACGCCCCAACAGCACGAGCGGGTGCCGCGCGTCGACCGGAACGCCCCACGCGGGGTCGTCCAAGCCCGTGTGGCGCGACCGCACGTTCCGCACCAGCAGCCCGGCCGGAACGTGCTCGAACACGAGGTCGTCCTCCGAGTGGGAAGCGGCGGGAAACATCGCCTCCCAACCCGGCCGCGGCAGCCGATACCCGGCGGGGGCGCTCTGCGCGCCTCGGCGGAACCTGTTCCAGCCCGCGCCACCGGAATTCCCGACCGCGAAAACCGATCCGCCCGGCACCACGGCGAGCTCACCGGCGGGCGCGATCACCTCCACGCCGAAGGAGTCCGCCAGCGCCTGCGCGCAGACGTTCCCGAACGCGTCGGGGCGGCCGCTCCCGGGCATGATCAGCCACAGCACCCGATGCGGCGCGGGACCGGCGAACAGCCTCCCGCACACCTGCCACAACGCCGCCGGCAGCGCCGGATCGCTCACCACCGCGCCGGAAACCACCAGTGCGGCCACGCCCGGTATTCGCGGCAGCAGGTCGAACACGCGGCTTTCCCGGGTGTCGG
The DNA here is from genome assembly GCF_900106995.1 of Saccharopolyspora shandongensis. Classification (GTDB taxonomy): domain Bacteria; phylum Actinomycetota; class Actinomycetes; order Mycobacteriales; family Pseudonocardiaceae; genus Saccharopolyspora; species Saccharopolyspora shandongensis. The sequence continues at coordinate 42,023 of NZ_FNOK01000024.1, read as the reverse complement.
CAGCAGCGTCGCGCTGGTCGGCCAAGCCGATCGATCCCCGCCACCGGAACACCAGACGGCCGCCTTCGGCGTTCTCGACCGCGGCAGGCGGAGCCGCGGCCCACGGCCTCGGAGATGGACCAGGTATGGACATGAGCCTCGGTTTCCCTGCAGCAGCGGGCTCCAGGACGCCTGCCGACATGGTTGGTGGATGCCACCGCGATTCTGGCCAACCCCACCGCCCCGCGGCGGCCGCGGAAACCGATCCGTCGCTCGCCCAGGGAATTTCCTCACCCGCCACCCTCGCCGCGAGCAGACATCGAGCTCCGGAAAGCGCTCAACTCCCCGGGCCCGATCTCGACGGCACCGACCGGAACCCCGTCAGCCTCGGCCGATGGTCGGCGCCGAAGACCTCGTAGTGGATGTCGGCCGCCGGGACGTTCGGCTTCGTGCTGAGGTAGCCGCCGGAGACCGCTTCGCGGGCTTGGAGCTGCGATGCGCTAGCCGCAGATCGGAATTCCCGCCGATGCGGCGAAACCCCAGCGTGCGCGCTTCATCGCGCCGCGAACGCGAGACCGCCGGCCACCTGCCCACGTGCAGGTGGCCGGCGGCGTGTCCGGGGTGCTTCAGCCGGTGACCGCGTGGTGCCCCTCGACGGCGACCGGGGTCGGCGCGACCGGCAGGTCGGCCGCCCCGCCCTGCGACCCGGTCGACGGAGTCGTACCCGACGACGGCGGCTTCACCACCGGCGGCTTGCCTGCGGGCGGCCCGGACGCGGGAGGCTGCTCCGCCGGCGGCTGACCTACCGGCGGCTCATCTGCCGGTCGTCCGGCCGCGGGCGGCTCACCCACGGGAGGCCCGGCCGCGGGCGGCTCGGCAGCAGGCGGCTCGGCTGCGGGCGGCTCGGCTGCGGGCGGCTCATCCGCGCCGGGGTGATCCGCGATGGGAGCGTTCGTGCACTCGGAGCTCTGCGGGGAGCCAATGGGCACCACCGCGCCGAGAACTCCGACGTTGTTGCCACACAGCTGGACCGGCAGCACGCTCAGGTTGTTGTCGTTGCCGATGTTGATGCCGTCGTTGTCGGCGCTGTCGGCCAACGCGGGCGTTCCGCCGACGAGCATTCCCGCCCCGGCTGCGAGAACGACGGCCCTGCAGGCCGTCTTGCGCACAGATCGCATCGGTTCCCCTCTTTTCCTTTTCCATGCGGAAATTCCCAGCTGCGGCCGGATCACCGCAGGTGGACCTACTTGCCCAGCGGCTATGTCGCCGGCCGGAGCAACGCGAGGCCGGGCGGAACGACTCCCCTGGCCGCCGAACCTTGCTCTGGATCGGTTGGCGCGGCGGGGAATTCGGCGGCGGTCGTGGCGTCGACCTCCATGCCCGGGGCCATCGCGTGGACGGGACGCTCGGCCGACGCGGTGCCCGCGCAGGCGATGAGCGCCGGGGACGCCAAGCCCGGCGCGGCGGCGATCAGCGGCCGCACCGCGCGTGCGGTGCCGCTAATGGCGATGCGACGAAGGCTCATGCTCGGCTCCCGGCCACATTTGGCGTCCCGTTCGCGGCGGGTTCCGGCGAACCGCAGCCGGAAAGCGCCTGTGCGAACGCTTGATCAGGGATCAAGTGCTCGTGGAAGCTATCCCGGGCTTCCGGCGGTCGCCACGCAAGCGGGTCGACATGACCGGCGGCGGACCATCAAGTGCCTGGCCAGCAGAAATGAATGTGTGTCACGCTCAAATTCGGGGTGAACGTCCCGTTTCGATCACCCGTTAGAGCGCCACAGTTACCTCAATTGGGCGACAAGCACCGCATTCAAAATCCGGCAGAACTGGCCGTTGACCGGCCCCGTCGAGAGGGGACGTGCGGGGCCGGAAGACGGCTTCGGCACGGGGCCGAAGCCGTCGTCGACTTTCTGACGGGTGGCTGTCAGCGCCAGCCGAGGGCGGGCGCGACGTGGGTGAGGATGCTGTCCAGCACGTGGCTGTTGTAGTCCACCCCCAGCTGGTTGGGCACGGTCAGCAGCAGCGTGTCGGCCTCCGCGATCGCCTCGTCCTCGGCCAGCTGCTGCACCAGCACGTCGGGCTCGGCGGCGTAGGTGCGGCCGAAGATGGACCTCGTTTCCGCCTCGATGTAGCCGACGTGGTCCGCGCTGGCGCTGTCGCGGCCGAAGTACGCGCGGTCCAGATCGTTGGTGAGCGCGAAGATGCTGCGCGACACCGACACGCGCGGTTCGCGCTGCCACCCGGCGTCGGCCCACGCCTTGCGGAACGCGCGGATCTGCTCGGCCTGCTGCACGTGGAACGGCGCCCCGCCCTCGTCGTCCTTGAGGGTCGAGCTCATCAGGTTCATGCCGAGCTCGGCCGCCCACACCGCGGTGCTGTTCGAGGCGGCGCCCCACCAGATCCGCTCCCGCAGGCCCTCGGAGTGCGGCTCGATGCGCAGCAGCCCGGGCGGGTTGGCGAACATCGGGCGCGGGTTCGGCTCGGCGAACCCCTCGCCTTCCAGCACCTTCAGCAGCACCTCGGTGTGGCTGCGGGCCATCTCGGCTTCGGTCTCGCCCTCGTTCGGCCGGTAGCCGAAGTACCGCCACCCGTCGATCACCTGCTCCGGCGATCCGCGGCTGATGCCGAGCTGGAGCCTGCCCTCGGAGATCAGGTCCGCCGCCCCGGCGTCCTCCGCCATGTACATCGGGTTCTCGTACCGCATGTCGATCACGCCGGTGCCGATCTCGATGCGCGAGGTCTTGGCGCCGATCGCGGCCAGTAGCGGGAACGGGGAGCCCTGCTGCTGGGCGAAGTGGTGCACCCGGAAGAAAGCACCGTCGGCACCGAGCTCCTCGGCCGCCACGGCGAGGTCGATGGCCTGCAGCAACGAGTCGGAGGCGGACCTGGTCTGCGAATGCGGAGTGTCGGACCAGTGCCCGAACGACAGGAATCCGATGCGCTTCATAACCGTTCCAACGCCCCGACCCACCGGCTGATTCCTCGACCTTCATCACAGCACGTACCGGCCCGAGAGCGCGCATTCAGCGACGCAGACCGGCGCGGGTTCGCCGGCGAGGTGCCAGTAGCAGCGGGTGCCGGTCGACCAGGTCACGATCAGCGGAGACTGCGACCTGGTCCATCACCGGCCGGCGCACACGGCGGCTTGACAACGGCTTTCCTGAAGCAAGTCCGCACATCGTCCACAAGAGACGCTCGCTCGTCGATGCGGGGTGGTCTTCAACGGATGCCGATCACACCTGAGAGGTCAGCCGACGGCGGCACCGAACCAGCGTGGCAGTCGTCCGAGCAGGTCCTGCTGATCGTCACCGACCCAGGCCACGTGGCCGTCCGGCCGCAGCAGCACGGCGGGCACGTCCAGTTCCTCGCTGACGTCGACGACGTGGTCGACCCGGTCCGCCCAGCCCGCCGCCGAGAGCAGGCCGGTCTGGTCGAGCAGCAGGCCACGGCCACCACGCATCAGCTCGTAGAGGCGCCCCTGCTTCAGCGGCACGTCCCGGATCCGCTTGCCGAGCAGGTCATGGCCCTCGCCGAAGTCGTAGCGGACGCCGAACGCGGTGATCTTCTCGATCAGGTACCGGTTCACCTCCTCGAAATCCATCAGCTCCGACACCAGCCTGCGCACCGCCTGCGGGCCCGGCTCGGTGGACATCAGCTCCATCTGGGCGCGGGTGTTGTCCAGCACTGCGGCGGCCACCGGGTGCCGTTCTGCCTGGTAGCTGTCCAGCAGTCCCTCCGGTGCCCAGCCGGCGATCTCGGCGGCCAGTTTCCAGCCGAGGTTGAACGCGTCCTGGACACCGAGGTTGAGCCCCTGCCCGCCCATCGGCGGGTGGATGTGCGCCGCATCGCCGGCCAGCAGCACCCGGCCGACCCGGTATCGCTCGGCCAGCCGGGTGGCGTTGCCGAAGCGGGACAGCCACCGCGGCGAGTGCGCGCCGAAGTCGGTTCCGACGAACACCCGCAGCTGCTGCCTGAGCTCCTCAAAGGTCGGCGGAACCGAGCGATCTTCGGCCACCGCCGCGGCAGGCACGACGACGCGGTAAAAGCCGTCGCCGGCGGGCCCGGCGCCGACCAGCCGATTGGTCTTGCGGATCTCGGCCACCACTTCGGCCACCGTCTCCGGCGGCGCGGTCACCTCCATCTCACCCAGCAGCATGTCGGTCGTGGAGGGCTCGCCGGGGAAGGCGACGCCGAGCAACTTGCGCACCGTGCTGCGGCCACCGTCACAGCCGACGAGGTAGCGCGCACGCAGCTGTGTGCCGTCGGCCAGCTCGGCGGTCACCCCGTCGTCGTCCTGGCTCAGCCCGGCCAGCTCGCAGCCGCGCCGGATCTCGGTGCCGACCTCGATGGCGTGCTCGGCCAGCAGGCGCTCGGTGACGTTCTGCGGAATGCCGAGGACGTACGAATGCGCGGTGTCCAGCCGGGCAGGCGCCGGCTTGGCGATACCGGCGAAGAAACCACCGAGCGGATACTGCTGTCCGTGCGCGAGAAACCGGTCCAGCAGCCCGCGCTGGTCCATGATCTCGATGCTGCGCACGTGAATGCCGAGCGCGCGGATGTACTTGGCCGGCTCCGCCTCCTTTTCCAGCACGAGCACTCGCACACTGTGCAGCCGCAGCTCACCGGCCAGCATCAAGCCGGTCGGTCCGCCACCGGCAATGATCACGTCGAACATGAATCCCCGATTCAGCAAGGTTGCATTCGGCCAGCTGCTCAGCACAATTCCGCAGGTACTGGCTCCGGCCGGAGATTCTGCGGCACGACCCGGGTCTTGCCGCAAGCCCCCCGGTGCGCTATATGTTGAAGTGGGGAGGAAATACTGCCCCCATTTCTGCGTCCGATGTGGACCAAGAAGCTCACTTCGAAGCGACGCCGCTCTCATGGAGTGATTGCCAAGCTGCATGCCCCGAAGAGGCCGATCCGATGCAGTCGTCCAGGCCCGATCCGGGCCGTCCCCCTTTTCCGAACGCCCTCACCATGAGGTCGTTTCAGAACGGCTCCGCCCGGCTCCCCCGAGGGCGCCCGGCGCCGGACACACCGGCGGCGATTTCGCGCGAAATCGCCGCCTCGCACACGTCCACAGGTGCCCGCGCACCACGCTGGAACGATCGCTGACTCGTCCCCCACGAGCGCCCCAGCTCGGACCTGGCCGACCTGGCAGCAGAACGCAATTCGCGCCAGGCCGCCGAATTTTCGAGCGACACTTCAGATCCGTCCGCGGAATTCGCGCGTTCAGCCACCGACTGAAGCGAACTGAGTTCCCCTTGCTTCAGCGAACCATCCTGCAACCTGGCGCGAGCCACATGCATCACATCGCCGAGCTGGAGGAGAATCTCAACTCGTCGGCGATCGGCGCCCGCCTCGCAGCCTGATCAGCGCGAAACGTAGGCGCTCATGAGGGCCTGGACCTCGTAGACGTCGACGCCCTTGCCGAACTGCTTCGTGATCGGCTCGGCGGTGCCGGAGAGCCAGATCTTCAGCTCCGCGTCGAGGTCGAAGGTGCCTGCGGTCTCGACGGAGAAGTGGGTGATGCTGCGGTACGGGATCGAGTGGTACTCGACCTTGCGGCCGGTCATGCCCTGCTTGTCGACGAGGACCAGGCGCCGGTCCGTGAACAGGAACGAGTCCCGGATCAACTGGTACGCGGCGTGGACCTCCTCGCCCTGCGCCAGCAAGCGCCCGAACTCCTTCGTCGCCGCACGGGGATCGACCCGCGAAGCGTTGCCCATTATCCCGTCGAAAAGTCCCATGCTCGCACTCCCCTGCGAAGATCGGATGCCCTTCGACCACACTAACGAAAAAGCCGGACGCCCGACGTCGCCCCTCCCGCTCACACCGCTTTGACCGGTACTCCTGCGGCGCCGAAGCGCTGGATGAGTTCGGCGGGCGCGTTCGAGTCGGTCAGCAGCATGTCGATCGACTCCACCGGGCAGATGTGGGCGAAGGCGCTGCGGTCGAGCTTGGAGCTGTCGGCGACGACGACCACGCGGTTGGCGCGTTCGGTCATGAGGCGGTTGATGCTGGCTTCGGCCTCGTTGTGCGCGAACGCGCCGCGGGACGGGTCGACGGCGTCCACGCCGAGGAACACGATGTCGAGGGTGATCTCCTCGAGGAGGTGGGTGCCGAGCGGCCCGGTGAGCTCGAACGACTGCGGCCGCGCCACGCCTCCCGTCACCACGATCTTCACCTGGGGCCGGACGACGAGCTCGTTGGCGATGTTCAGGGCATTGGTGACGATGGTCAGCGAAGTGCGCTCGCCGGCGTCGCCGATGTCCGCGCGCGACACGAGGCTGCGCGCGATTTCGGTGGTGGTCGTACCTCCGTTGACCCCGACCACCGCACCCGGCGAGACCATCGCCGCGGCCGCGCGGGCGATGCGCCCCTTCTCCCGGGCGTTGCGGGCTGCCTTGTAGCGCAGCGGCAAGTCGTAGGAGATGTTCTGGGCCACGGCTCCGCCGCGCGTGCGGGTCAGCAGCTGCTGCTCCGCGAGGTGATCGAGGTCGCGACGAACCGTGGCCGCAGAAGCGTGTAGCTCCTCGGCGATCTCGTCCACGGTGACCTTGCCCCGTTCCCCGAGCAGGTCGAGCAACGCGGACAGTCGCGCATGCCGGTCCACCGGTGTCCCACATCCTTCGGCCGAACGCAGAATCGATCACTCTGGAGTCAGTATCGCGCATAAACGCTCACCCGGTGACAGGTGTTCCACGCAGATCCGGTGCGCACGGCCCGCCGAGCCGGCATCCAGCAGGTCGTGCGGGCCGGTCACCTCGGAAAACGACTCCCCGTCGAATCACTCACCGGCGCGTCCGTCGGCGGCCAGCGGTTCGATCGTGATGTTGTCGGCGATGTCGCGGAGCACGCGGTGGTCGAGCGTTCCCGCGACCGGCGCCGCGGCTGCGGCCGCGGACCACGCAACGGCATTGCGCAGACGCTCGGGCCAGGTCTCCCGGCGCATGATGCCTGCGGCGAACGCCGCCACCGCCGCGTCGCCGGCGCCCGTCGGATTGCCGCTCACCGCGAAGGGCGGCGCGGCGCGCCATAACCCCTCATCGGTGGCCGCGAGCAATCCGTCCGGGCCGAGGGAGACGATCACGGCTGCCGCGCCGCGGTCGCGCAGCTGCTGAGCTCCGCTGAGCGGGTCATCATGTCCCGTCGTTTCGCGGAGTTCGGCGGCATTGGGCTTGACGAGGTCCGCTCCGGCCTCAGCCGCGGCCAGCAGCGCGGGGCCCGTGGCGTCGACCACGGCGGGCACCGAGCGGGCATGGGCGTCCCGGACCAGCTCGGCGTAGCTGTTCGCTGCGCACCCGGGCGGCAGGCTTCCCGAGCACACGAGAACCGACGCGGCGGTCAGCCGGTCGGCGACGAGGCCCCTGAGCCGCTGCCAGTCCTCGCCGCCCAGCTTGCTGCCGGGTTCGTTGAACAGCGTCGCCTCGTCCGCGTCCGCTTCGGCGATCACCGCGATGGTCTTGCGGGTGGGAGCGGACACCGGCAGCAGCGCGTGCTCGATCCCGGCAGCGGTGAGGTCGTCGCGGATCACATCGCCGAGGACGCCCCCGACCGGGGCGGCGACGAGCGTCGGGACGCCTTGGCCGTGCAGCACCCTGCTGACGTTGAGACCTTTGCCCCCGGCGCGTTCGTGGACGCTGCGGACGCGGTGCGATTCTCCGGGGTGGACGTGCTCCACCCGGTAGCTGACGTCCAGCGCCGGGTTAGGGGTGACGGTGATGATCATGCGGTCGCATCCTGGGGCGACCGCAAGACCCCGAGCAGGCGCGCGGTTTCCGCCGCGAGGGCCTCCTTGCCCGCGGTGAGGTACTTGCGCGGGTCGACCAGGCTCGGGCTGCCCGCCAGGACCTGCCGCACTGACTCCGTGAACGTCTTGTTCAGGTGCGTGGAAATGTTGATCTTGGTCATGCCGCTGCGGATGGCGGAGCCGAGGTCCTCGTCGGACACGCCCGAAGAACCGTGCAGCACAAGGGGAACGCTCAGCGCGTCGTCGAGCCGCTTGATGAGCTCGAAGTCGAGCGAGGCGTCGCGCGTCACCATGGTGTGAGAGGTGCCGACCGCGACGGCCAGCGCGTCCACGCCGGTGGCGGCGACGTAGTCGACGGCCTCACGCGGATCGGTGCGGGCTCCCGGCGCGTGGACGCCGTCCTTGCCGCCGACCTCGCCCAGCTCGGCTTCGGCCCAAAGCCCGGCGTCGTGACACCTGGCCACGACGGCGCGCGTGCGGGCCACGTTCTCCTCGTAGCTCTGCTTCGAGGCGTCGAACATCACGGAGCCGAACCCGAGCTCGATGGCCTCGGCGACCAGATCTTCGGACTCGGCGTGGTCCAGGTGCACGGCCACCGGCACCTCGGCCCGGCGGGCGCGGGCGAGCGTCGCGCACGCGATCGGCTCCAGCGCACCGTGGTAGCGCGCGCAGTTCTCGCTGATCTGCAACACCACTGGGGCACCCGCGCGCTCGGCGCCGGCCACCAGGGCATCCGCGTGTTCGAGCCCGATGACGTTGAACGCACCGACCCCGAGACCGGTGCGGACGGCGGCGTCGACGACGCTGCCGGTGCCGACCAAAGGCATGGCTGCTACCTCTCTTCAGTGTGGTTGATGACCGGATTTCCGCGCGCGAACACGGCATCGACGACGAGGTCGTCCGTGAGCACGACGAGGTCGGCCGGGCGGCCGGGAGCCAGCGAGCCGGCTTCGCCGCCGAGCCCGACGGCGCGGGCGGGAACGCTCGTGATCGCCGCGAGCGCGTCGAGGAACGGGATTCCGATGGCGACCGCGTTGCGCAACGCGCGGTCGAGAGTGAGCGTGCTGCCGGCGAGCGAATCGCCTTCTGCCAGGCGGGCTTCGCCGCCGCGCACCCGGACGGTCGCCTCGCCGAGGGGGTAAGTTCCGTCGCCCAGACCGGCCGCGGCAATCGCGTCGGTGACCAGCGCGGTGCGCCCTGGCCCCGCCGCTCTCGCCGCCGCATACGCGATCGCCGGGTGCAGATGGAGCCCGTCGACGACGAGCTCGATCGTGACCCCGGCCGCTTCCAGCAGGGCGGGCACCGGTCCGGGACGGCGGTGGTGCTGCGGCCGCATCCCGTTCCACAGGTGGGTGGCGACGGTGACCCCCGCGCCCACGGCCGCGCGCGTGAGCTCGTAATCGGCGTCGGTGTGCCCGATCGCGGCGGTGGCGCCGCTGTCGACGACCTGGCGCACCGCGTCCAGGCCGCCGGGCAGTTCCGGCGCGAGGGTGACCATGCGGACCGCGCCGGCACCGGCGTCGAGCAATCGGCGCAGATCTGCCGCGGCCGGTGCGCGCAGCAGCGACGGCGGGTGGGCACCGCAGTGCGCGGCGGCCAGGAACGGGCCTTCCAGGTGCACCCCGGCGATGAGCCCGTCCTGGACCGACTCGGCGAGCTCGGCGACCTTCCGCTCCATCACCCGCAGCGGAGCGGTGACCAGCCCGGCCACCAGCGTGGTCGTGCCGTGGGAGCGGTGGAATTCGGCCGCCCGCCGCACCCGTTCCCCGGCCCCGTCCTGGAATGCGGCGCCGCCGCCACCGTGCACGTGCATGTCGACGAAACCCGGTACCAGCCAACGATTTCGCAGGTCGACGTCGACGGGCTGCGGCGCCCGCCCGGCCCCGGTGGAGGCGATCCGCCCGTCGCGCACCTCCACCCAGCCGGGATCGAGGACGGCGGAGTCTGCCGCGACGACCTTGCCGCCGCCGAGAATCATGTCGCCCCCACCAGATCGGCGGCGAGCAGCGCCGCGCCCAGGCTGCCCGCGCGATCACCGAGCGCGGCGGGCACGATCCGCGGCTTGCGCTGGAGGTTCCAGTCCTCTTCCACGCGACGGGTGAGCGGGTCGAACAACAGCGGTCCGGCGTGCGACAGGCCACCGCCCACCACCACGACCTCCGGCGCCAGCAAGGCGGTGAGCCAGATCAGCGCGCCGCCCAGCGCGTCGACCGCCTCGTCCCAGACGGCGGTGGCGACCGGGTCACCTTCGGCGACCCGCCGCGCCACGTCCGCCGCTCCCGCCACCGGAGTCCCGGTCCGATCCTGGTAGCGGCGGCTGATCGCGCCCGCGGACGCGACCGCCTCCAGGCGAATCCGCCGGCGTTCGCCGGCCTCGATCGGGACCTGCCCGATCTCCCCCGCGTATCCGCCCGCGGCGAGCACCCGACCGGAATGCACGTGCGCCGCCGAGATGCCGGTGCCGACCGGGAGGAACACGGCGTCGCTCGCCTCCCGGGCGGCACCGAGCCGGTGTTCCGCCAGCGCCCCGGCCCGGACGTCGTGGCCGAAGCCGACCGGCAGCCCGATCCGCTCCCCGAGCAACGAGGCGAACGGCACGTCCGACCACCCCAGGTTCTCCGAAAACACCGCGACGCCACGGGATTCGTCAACGATCCCCGGCACGACGAGGCCCACGGCCGCCGGTGCGGTGTGCTCGGAGAGGTCGGCGACGAGCGAGCACGTCACGTCCAGCACCCGCTGGGCCGTGTCGGACGACGGCGGCGGCGTAGCGCTGCGCCGCTGCGCCAGCACCGTCCCCGACGCGTCGACCAGCACCGCTTTCGTCTCGGTGCCGCCCACGTCGACACCGACCACCGGGCCGCCGGCGTTGTCCATCACACGTCGTCCAGGACGATCGACCGGGTCAGGTTGCGCGGGTTGTCCGGGTCCAGCTCGCGCTTCACCGCCGCGGCCACCGCGACTCGCTGGGCGAGCACCAGGTGCGCCATCGGGTCGTGCTGCCCGCTGTCGAGGAAGTCGGCTCCGGCCGCGGCGACCTCGGCGGCGAGCCCGGTCGGGGTTTCGCCGAACATCCAGGTCGCCCGGCCTGGTTCGGCGATGCTGATCGGACCGTGCCGGTACTCCATGGCCGGGTACGCCTCCGACCACAGGCCCGCGGCTTCCCGCACCTTCAGCGCCGCCTCGTGCGCCAGGCCCACCGTCCAGCCCTTGCCGAGGAAGGTGATCTGCTCACTGGCCGGGAGCGCGCCGAGGTCGGCGTGCAGCATGGCGCGGGCGTCCGCGACGGCCCCGGCGAGATCCGCTCCGAGCGAAGCGCGGAGCAGGGCCAGCGCAGTGGTCGCGAACCGCGTCTGCACCACGGACTGCTCGTCGGCGAACTCCAGCACGACCAGCTCGTCGCAGACCTCCGCGATGGGTGCGGCGGGGACGGCGGTGATCCCCACCGTGGGCACCGTTCCCTTGAGCCGCCGCAGGAGTTCGAGCACCTCCGTGGTGGTTCCCGAGCGGCTGATCACGACCACGCGGTCGTAGACCCGGCCGACGGGCATCTCGGATGCGGGGAACGCGTCCGTCACGCCCTCGCCGGCGGCCTCCCGCAGCGTCGCGTACGCCATGGCCATGAACCAGGAGGTGCCGCACCCGGCCACGGCCACCCGCTCACCGCGGGTCGGCAGCACGCCGGCCACCTCCCGGGCCAGCTCAGCGGCGCGCAGCCAGCATTCCGGCTGGCTGTCGATCTCGCCGTCCACGAGGTATCCGCCAGACGCCATCAAGTCCTCCAAAACCTGTCGTTTCCGCGGCGAGTTCGTCCTCCGGTGCGCCGCCGGACGACGGCGCAGCAGGAGGCCGAGCACTGCTGCACCGCCACGCGGAGTCCGTCGCAGCGCGCCACGCCGCCAGCCTAGATGCCCGAATTTGATCGAACAAGGATCAAACCAATCAGTATCAATCATCCTAGCGCCCCGGTCATCGCCGCCACAGAAGACGTCGACTTCCGATGACGACCACCGGAAAGAAGCCTTGCGTAGCGGCTCAATCACGCGACGTCACCGAGCTGAGCATGCCGACCAGCGTGTTCCAATCAATGCGGGCCGAGGTAGTGACAGGCGCCACCGAGCGCGTTAATAATGACCGAACTTGCATGAAGTTGCTCGATAACTCTCACTTACGAGCACACATGCGCAAGCTGGTTATCTGCGTTAGGGAGAGCAACACATGCCCCAGAAGCTCCGGAGACGGCTGGTGCTCGCCGCTGGGATGTGCCTGGCACTGCTGACGAGCTGCGGCATGCCCGACACCGACACCGACGCCGGGCGAGTGCTGCGGGTCGCACAGTACCCGGATCCGCCGGAGCTCAACTCGCAGCAGCAAACGGGCAGCCAGGTCTACATGGGACTGTGCGAGCCGCTGACCGGCCTCGGTTTCGCCAGGGCCGGCGACCTCCGGATGCGCGGCGCGGAAAGCGTGCGCACCACCGACGGTCTGGTGTGGACGATCGAGCTGCGCCCCGGCCGCACGTTCCACAACGGCGAACCGATCACGGCGCAGACCTACGCGGACACCTGGAACGCGGTCTCCTACGGGCCCAACGCGTACAAGGCGAGTTCCACCTTCAGCGTCATCGACGGCTTCGACGAGGTCAACGCTGACCAGCCGGAGCGCGACACGCTGCGCGGGCTGGCAGTGCTCGGGCCGCTGACCTTGCAGGTCACGCTCCGGCAGCCCAACTACGACTTCCCGAAGATCATCGCCTCCTACAGCGCGTGCCCGATCCCGAAGGAAGGCCTGGCCGACCAGACCGCCTACTCGCAGGCGCCGATCGGCAACGGCCCGTACCGCTTCGTCCGCTGGGACCGCAACGAGAAGATCGTGCTGCAGCGCTGGCACGACTACCAGGGCGAGGTGCCGCCCGGGGCGGCCGAGGAGATCCATTTCAAGATCTACCAGTCGCAGGACACCGCCTACCGCGACGTGCAGGCCGGGCAGCTCGACGTGCTGCGCAACCTGCCCGGCGGCCTGCTCAACGATGCTCGCAACCAGCTCGGCGACTCCGGCCTGTTCGCGATCCCGCAGCAGCGGCAGATCACCCAGATGCTGATGCCCCAGTACGTCGAGTCGCTGCGCGATCCCCGGCTGCGCAAGGCGATCTCGCTGTCGATCGACCGCGACGCGATGGCCGGCGCGCTGCTGCGCGGCTCGGCGACCCCGGCCCGTTCCCTGCTGGTCGAGGCGGTCGGCGCGCCCTACCAGGCGGACGCCTGCACGGCCTGCCGGTACGACCCGGACGAGGCTCGCCGCCTCGTCGCGGAAGCCGGCGGGTTCCGGGAACCGGTGGTCATCTGGTACGCCAACACCGGGGGCGGCGGCGGCACCGAGATGTCGCAGATCGCGCTGGCCATCTCCAACGCGCTGCGGCAGGAGCTGGGCGCCGAGGTCAAGCTGAAGCCGGTGCTGCCCGCCCAGCTCACGCAGGCGGAGATCAGCGGCGAGCTGACCGGGCCGGCGCTGAGCCTCTGGGGTGACATCTACCCCAGCCCCGACCAGTACCTGGGCATGTTCCGCAAGGGCGGCGACGGCTACGAGTACACCCGCTACGACAACCCGGCCGCCAGCGAGCTGATCAACCAGGCGCTGGGCACCGGCGACGAGCTGGAAGCGGCGCGGCTCTGGCAGCGCGCCGAGGACCTGATCCTCGACGACATGCCCGCGATTCCGCTCTACTACCCGGCCATCTACGCCGCGCACGCGCCGTGCGCCACGCCGGTCACGCTCGGCGGCGACCTCCAGTACTACCTGACCGAGTTCGAGTGCGGCCCCGGCCGCGAGGGGTGATGCCGACATGCTCGGATACGTCGTCCGCCGCTTCGCGGCGATGCTGCCGGTGTTGTTCGGCGTCACGTTCCTGATCTTCGCGCTGGTCTACGCGATGCCCGGCGACCCGATCGCCGCGCTCGCCGGCAACCGGCCGATGCCGCCGTCCACCGTGGCCGCACTGCGCGAGCAGTACCACCTGGACGAGCCGCTGATCACCCAGTACCTGCTGTACATGAGCGGGCTGTTCCAGGGCGACTTCGGCACCGACTTCTTCGGCCGACCGGTGCTCGAGATGATCGCCGAGCGGTGGCCGACGACGCTGCAACTGGCGCTAACCGCCTGGGTCTTCAAGCTGGTGATCGGCCTCGTCGTCGGGATCTTCGGCGCGCTGCACCGCGGCCGCTTCGGCGACCACCTGACCCTGGCCTTCACGGTGCTGTTCGTGGCGCTGCCCGGGTTCGTCATCGCGTTCATGGCGCAGCTGGTGTTCGGCCTGAAGCTGCAGCTGTTCCCGATCGCGGGCGTGGCCAACGGCTGGCCGATGAGCTTCATCCTCCCGGCCCTGGTGGTGGCGCTGGAGGCCGCGGCGCCGCTGGCGCGGCTGACCAGGTCGAGCCTGGTCGATGTGATGGGCGCCGAGTTCATCCGCACCGCGCGGGCCAAGGGCGCGTCGGACGGCCGCGTCGTGTGGGGGCACGCGCTGCGCAACTCGATGATCCCGGTGGTCACCTACCTCGGGCTCAGCCTGGCGGCGATGCTCGGCGGCGCCGTGATCGTCGAGAGCGTGTTCAACCTGCCCGGCATCGGCGGCCTGCTGGTGCAGGCGGTGCAGACCCAGCAGGGCACCATCGTGGTGGGCGTGGCCACCTTCATCATCCTGATCTACCTGCTGGTGAACCTGCTGGTGGACATCAGCTACGGAATCATCGACCCGAGGGTGCGCAATGGCTGACCGGACCGACTACTCGCCCACTCCCACCCAGGCCGCGCCCCGCCGGAGGCTCACCCTGGTCGGGCGGCTGCCGAGGCCGCTGCGCGCGCCACTGTTCGTGGTGGCGGCGCTGATCGCCGCCGGCTACGTGCTGATGGCCGTCTGGCCGAGCCTGTTCACCTCCGCCGATCCGATGCACTGCGAGCTGCGGCTCAGCGGCGCGGGCCCGGCACCGGGCCATCCGTTCGGCTTCGACATGCAGGGCTGCGACTACTTCGCCAACGTCGTGCACGGCGCCCGGCCGTCGATCGCGATCGGCCTGCTCGTCACCGCGGTGACCTTCGTGCTGGGCGCCGTGCTCGGCGCGCTGGCCGGCTACTTCGGCGGCATCGTCGACGGGGTGGTGTCGCGGATCGCCGACGTGGTGTTCGGCCTGCCGATGATCATCGCCGCGATCGTGGTGCTCAACCTGTTCGAGGAACGCACGATCTGGACGGTGAGCCTGGTCCTGATCGTCTTCGGCTGGCCCGGCGGCATGCGCTACATGCGCGGCTCGGTGCTCAAGATCCGCAACCTCGAATACGTGCAGGCCGCGCGCGTGCTGGGCGGCAGCCACCTGCGCATCATGGGCACGCACATCGCGCCGAACGCGCTGACCTCGCTGATCGTGCTCAAAACCCTCGAGATCGGCGGTGTCATCGCCGCCGAGGCGGCGCTGACCTTCCTCGGCATCGGGCTGCAGCCACCCTCGATCTCGTGGGGGCTCCAGCTCTCCACCGCCCAAGCGCAGTGGCAGGCCAGCCCGCACCTGCTGGTCTACCCCGCCCTGTTCCTGACCGGCGCCGTGCTGGCGTTCGTCGTCCTCGGCGACAGCCTGCGGGAAACCCTCGACCCGAAGGGAAAGCAGTCGTGAACACGAAGGCGCGATCCGCGCCACACCAGGCCGGGGACGACCGGCGCACGGTTCTCGACGTGCGCGGTCTCAGCGTCGACTTCCACACGCCCGCCGGCCGGTTGCACGCCGTCCAGGACGTCAGCTTCAGCGTGGGCGCGGGCGAAACACTAGCCGTGCTCGGCGAATCCGGTTCGGGCAAGAGCGTCACCGCGCAGGCGATCATGGGCATCCTCGACACGCCGCCGGCCGAGATCGTCGGCGGCACCGTCGAGCTCGGCGGCCAGGACCTGCTCACCCTGCCCGAGCGGCAACGCCGCGCGGCAACGGGATCGCGCGTGTCGCTGATCTTCCAGGACGCGCTCACCGCGCTGAACCCGGTGCAACCGGTGGCCAAGCAGATCGGCGAGCTGTACCGGCTGCACCGCGGCGCGTCGCGGAAGCAGGCGTGGCGGCAGGCGGTGGAGATGATGGACCGGGTGCGGATTCCCGCTGCGGCCAGCCGCGCCGGCGACTACCCGCATCAGTTCTCCGGCGGCATGCGCCAGCGCATCCTCATCGCGATGGCGCTGGCGCTGGACCCGGAGGTCGTGATCGCCGACGAGCCCACCACGGCGCTCGATGTGACCGTGCAGGCCCAGATCCTCGACCTGCTCGCCGAGCAGCAGGCCGAGCGCGGCCTGGCGCTGGTGCTGATCACCCACGACCTCGGTGTCGCGTCCCGGATGGCCGACCGCGCGCTGGTGATGTACTCCGGGCGCGTCGTCGAGCACGGGCCGATCCGCCGGCTGTTCACCGCGCCGATCCACCCGTACAGCCAGGGCTTGGTCGCCTCGATCCCGCGGCGGTCGCACCGCGGCGGCCCGCTGCCCGCGATCAGCGGCCTGCCACCGAGCCTCACCGACCGCCCCGCGGGCTGCCGCTTCCACCCCCGCTGCAGCATCGCGCGAGAGCACTGCGAGTCGGTCGAACCGGAACTGCTGCAGCTGGACGACGGCAGGCAGACCCGGTGCCACTTCTGGACGGAGGTCGCATCGTGACCGATCAGCACATCCTCGAAGTGCACGACGTCACCAAGCACTACCGCAAGCGCGGCGGCGGGCGGTTCGGGCTCGGATCCGACACCGTCAAGGCGGTCGACGGCGTGAGCCTGCAGCTGCGCAAGGGCGAAGCGCTGGGCATCGTCGGCGAGTCCGGGTGCGGCAAGTCCACGTTGACCCGGCTGCTCACCGCGCTGGAGAAGCCCACCAGCGGGCAGATCCGCTACCGGGGCGTCGACGTCCACAGCGCGAAAGGCGCTGCGCGAACCCAGATGCGGCGCAACATCCAGATGGTCTTCCAAGACCCGTACGCCTCGCTCAACCCGCGCAAGACCGTCGGCTCGATCCTGGCCGAGCCGTTCCGGATCCATCGCGACGCGCTGCCCGAGCCGGGCCTGCGCCCGCGGCTGGAGCAGCTCCTGGAACAGGTCGGCCTGCGGCCGGACCACCTCGACCGGTACCCGCACGAGTTCTCCGGCGGACAGCGCCAGCGCATCGGCATCGCCCGCGGCATCGCGCTGAACCCCGAGGTGCTGATCTGCGACGAACCGGTCTCCGCGCTCGACGTCTCGGTGCGCGCGCAGGTCCTCAACCTGCTCGCGGAGCTGCAGCGCGAACTGTCGCTGACCGTCGTGTTCATCGCGCACGATCTGGACGTGGTGCGGCACTTCTGCGACCGGATCGCGACGATGTACCTGGGCAGGGTGGTCGAGGAAGGCGACTGCGACGCGGTCTACGACCACCCGGCACACCCCTACACCCGGGCCCTGCTGTCCGCGATCCCGCGCCCCGGCTTCGACGACGAACCGGAGCTGGAGCGGATCGTGCTCGAAGGCGACCCGCCGTCGCCGATCGCACCGCCGCCCGGCTGCCCGTTCCACACCCGGTGCTGGATGGCCCGCCCGGACTGCGCGCACACCGTTCCGGCCGGGCACGACCTGGGCGAGGGGCACGTCTCGCACTGCCACTTCGCCACCGAGGTCGCCGACACCGATCCGCGGGCCGCGGTCGACGGATCGCGGTAACCGACTGCACCAACTCGTGTTGATCAAGGATGAGCGATCATCCGCGACGGAAGAGTTGGTGCATGTCTGACGTGAACAACGGGCTCGGCGACGAACTGATCGCCACCGCGGTCGGTGAGCACGGCCCGGCCGAGGTCGCACGGCACGCGCGGTCCATGCCGGGAACCCCGTCGATCCAGCAGGAGCACTACCCGCCGCAGGAGAACAAGGAAGGTGAACGCACGCCGAAGGCGACCTCGGTCGAGGAGGCCGCGTTCCTCGCGCTCGGGCCCGGCGCCGCGGCCTGGCTGGTCGAGGCCGCCGCGACCGGGGCGCGGCGGATCCGGCCGAAGATGGCCGAGGCAGTCGCGCTGGCCGAGCTGCATCCCGTCGCCGAGGTCGATCGGGCACTCGGGACAGCGGCGATCGCCGGGCGGTTCGCCGAGAACGACCTGATCCGCATCCTGGCCCACCAGTCCGGGAGGGAGCAGACCCCATCGCGGCGCGGCCGCCCTCCTCGCACCTGTTTCACATCAGTCGCGTGTGGTGTCCTCGCGCTCGATCAGGATCCGGAATCCGGTCAACAATGCGTTGAGGCCGACTTCGAACTCGTCGTCGCTACCGACCTCCGCAAGGACATCGGCGTGCTGGACGAGCAGCGGAAAGGCCGCAGCGTCTCGTGAGCGGTACAGCAGGCGCCGGTGACTGATCTCCTCGGAATCCGACGCGTCCAGGCCGAGGTTGAAGTGCACCGAGCCGATCACGAAGGTGGCCAGCGACGACGCGACGGCGGCCGCGAGCCGGGGGCTGAGACCGGCGCCGATGAACAGTTCGAGGGAGTACTCCCTCCCGGCCAGCGAGTTAGGACCGAGCCGCTCGGTCCCGCGAAGCAGCGAGGCCACGCCAGGGTGCCGGAGCAGGTGCTCGCGGAACAGGCGTGCGGACCACGCCGCCTTCTCGGCCCAGTCCGCGCCGTCGGGCGGAACCGAACTCGCCACGCCGAGGGTCCGGTCGACGAGCAGGGTCACCAGTTCCTCACGGTTGCGCACGTGGCGGTAGAGCGACGCCTGCGTGCAGTCGAGTGCCTCGGCGAGGTTGCGCATCGTCAGCGCGGCTGCCCCGCGGGTGTCGAGTAGGGCCATGGACGCGTCGAGGATGGCCTCGAGGGTCAACGACCGGCGCCGCCGCTGCCGCGCGGGTTCCCGCTCCCGGGCGAGCCACCAGGCCGCCGAGCCCGGCCTCGTTCCCGGCCCGCTCTCTGGCGGCGGATCGCCTGTCCCGGCTGTCGTCATCGGTTCGCGCACCAGGCAAGGGTAACGCGCTATGCGAACATCTATCACTTAATCTAAGCTAACAACGTTCGCATAACGCAAGCGGAGAGGAATCACCATGCGCGCCGTACGAAACACCGATTCGGGCATCCGCGTGGCCGAGGTCGAAGAACTGGGAGCACCCGGGGTTCGCCTCACCATCGCCTCGGCGGGTATCTGCGGGACCGACGTGAGCTTCGCGACCAGTGGTGTACTGGGCTACACCTATGGTCACGAGTTCGCCGGCACCGCCTCCGACGGCGCGTGTTACGCCGTCGAACCCACCGTCTACTGCGGAGAGTGCGACCAGTGCCGCGCCGGCCACGTCCAGCGGTGCAACGCGCCGGAGCACGGAACGCTAGGGATATTCAGGGACGGCGGGATGTGCGACGCCGTCACCGTCGCCGAGAACATGCTCGTCCGACTCCCGTCCGGCCTGGATGTGCGCGACGCCTGCCTCGTGGAGCCGGCGTCGGTGGCCTGGCACGGTGTGCGCAGCGCGGCACTCGAGCCCGGGGAGCGGGTGGCGGTCGTCGGCGGCGGCAGCATCGGGCTGCTGGCTGCGGCGGCAGCCCGGCAGCGCGGCTTCGACGTCGATGTCGAGGTGCGCCACAAGCACCAGAGGATCGCGGCGGAACGCCTCGGACTCGGCTCGGCGGACGGCGTCTACGACGTCGTGATCGACGCTGCGGGCAGCGAGGCCGGCCTGGCCCGGTGCGCCGAACTGGCCCGCGCCGGCGGGCGCGTCGTGCTGCTGGGCGTATACCAGCACACCGCGCCCATCCCGGGCATCGTCAGCCTGATCAAGGAACTCATCTACATCCACTCCATCGCCTACGGCCGGCACGACGGCGTCCGCGACACCGAACAGGCCGCGGCGATGCTCGCCGGCAACCCCGAGATCGCGCAGACGGTGATCACCCACCGCTTCCCCCTCGACGACGCCGCAGAAGCCTTCCGCGTGGCCAGCGACCGTGCTTCCGGAGCCATCAAGGTCGTCCTCCACCCCTGACAGCACACCGTCGGGCGCGTACGCACTCCTAGCGGTGGCAGGAGTCAGTTCCGCAGTATTCCCTGGGCGCTGCGACGCACCGTCGCCCCCGATGCGCCCCAGGTGGCCACGTCCCGCGCGCGGCCGCGCACCATCTTGGAACGATCTCTGGGAAGGTGTGATGGCTTGTCGCGTCAGAAGGGCGCGGAGCGTTCGCTGCGCCCGCCGATTCGGCGGGCGCAGCGGAGCCGTGGTCAGGACGAGCTGGCGCGGGACCGCTCGAAGTAGTCGATCAGGGCGGTGTCCGGCGGGGTCACCTCGACCGGCTTTCCGCCGCCGCGCAACGATTCCGTTGCCGCGCAACCGGTCGCGACCGCTTCCCGCGCCGCGATCGGCGAGGTGACGGTCGGCACGTCGGCGCTCGCGAACGCCAGGAACTCGGCCACGATGCGCGGGTCCGCGCCGCCGTGGCCGCCGCTGGCGCGCTCGACCTCCACGACCCGGTCGGCGTCGGGCGCGTAACCGCGGTGCCTGCGGTTCCACACCTTGACCACCGAGTCCGTGTCGTCGCCGAAGTTCTCCAGCCTGCCCTCGGTGCCGATGACGGTGTAGTTGCGCCAGTAATCCGGCGTGTAGTGGCACTGCTGGTAGCTCGCCAGCACGCCGTTGTCCAGCTCCAGGTTGACCAGGCTCAGGTCTTCGACGTCCACCACCGGGTTGAGGCCGGTCTGGCTGCGCGGCGGCCAGTTCTGCTCGTACTCGGCCCAGTCGTGGCCGGTCTTGTAGGTCTCCTGCGCGTTGCGGTCGGTGATGTCGCCGTAGACGGTCAGCGCGCCCATCGCGTTGACGCGCCTGCTGTACCCGCCGGCCAGCCAGTGCAGCACGTCGATGTCGTGCGCGCCCTTCTGCAGCAGCAGGCTCGTGCTCTTGCTCCGGTCGGCGTGCCAGTCCTTGAAGTAGAAGTCGCCGCCGTGCCCGACGAAGTGGCGGCACCAGATCGACGCGACCTCCCCGATCGCGCCCGAGGTGATGAGATCGCGCATCGTGCGGATCACCGGCATGTGCCGCATGTTGTGCCCGACGTAGAGCTTCCCACCGGACTGCCGCGCCGCGGCGAGGACGCGGTCGCAGCCGGCCGTGGTGACCGCCAGCGGCTTCTCGAGGTAGACGGCGAGCCCGGCTTCCAGGCAGCGGATGGCGTGCTCTTCGTGCAGGTGGTCGGGACTGACGACGAACACCGCGTCCAGCTCGCTTTCCAGCAGCTCATCGAGCGTGTGCGTCTGCCGGACGTCGTCGCCGTAGCGCTGCGCGGCGGCAGCGGCGCGCGCCGGATCCGGATCGCACACCGCGACGATCCGCGAGCCCTCACCGGGCCGGTGGGCGTGATCGGCGATCCCCACCCGTAGCCCGCACCCGAGCACACCTGTCCTTACGTCCATGGGTCACCTTCCCGCACCACGGCCACGTGCGCGCACCGGCAAGACTGCGCACTTTTGCTCCAATATGATTGCTAGAAGCATATATCGATCAGTTTCGCGCAATCCACTCTATGTCGCCCACGCCGCCGACACCACCCCCAGCACCACGGTCACGACACGCGACATACCGCAAACCTCGGCAGCAGGGCCGGCGGAACGGACCGACGCGTCGCGCCGGACCTGTGGTTCTGCCGACCAGAGGAACATGGCGCCGGGTACCCGCTCAGCCCGAACCGAAACCACAGGCCGAACACGGAACTCAGAGAGCGCCGCGGAGGTAAGCGGATCGCAGGCTCACCCGGCGACCTGGCGATCGTCGCGCGGTCGCTGACGCGAGTTGTTCGCGGCAGTGCGCCAGAACATCATCCACCGCGATGCTCGCCGAACGCGTGGACGGTTCGGCCCCCACCCGCCGAGTCCGGACAGTCGCGCAGCTCAACTATCCACATTGGACTGAGATGCGTCACCGGCTCCGAAGCGCTGATCCCGGCACTTGATCAACGAGTCGAGCGACTCCTGCGCGACGGCGGCGATGAACGCCGGGCACAACAGGGCTTCCAGCGGCTCCTCACGGCCCCGGGGGGAACGTTCGTAGCGGGCCCTGCCCGCGGCGTAGCTCAGCAAGATGCCCTGCTCCGCCGCAATCGGTCCGCTGTTGGGAAGCCTGGGGTGATCATCGGGATCATGCTCGCAGGAAACGCGGTCGTAGCGCGCGAGCGCCTTCTCCAGACCCTCGATCAGGTCGTCGAGGACCGACTTCCGCTCGGTGTCCCAGATCGCGTGCCAGCTCACCGCCCTGACGACCAGGACCCGCCCGGCCAGCTCCTCCGGATCCGCGGTGGACAGGGCCCAGCCCTGCGAAGCGATCTCGTCCTCGACGTCGGTCGACCACTTCGGATACCCCTCCAGAAGGCACGACAGCACGTCGATCTGCTCCACTGCCTCGGCCGGCAGGCGTGCCGGGACGTCGGCCACCGAACCAGGGTCGAGGATGTCCAAGGCGATGCGCGCGAATCCGGCCACATTCCGCGGGCAGAGCCACTCCTCCCGCGGCCGCGGCTCCTCCCACCCCTCCCACTCCTCCCCCTCGTTCGCGAGCGGCGAGAACACGTCGAGGAGGATTTCGTCGTCCTCGTCCGTGTGGGTCTCGTACGGGTGGGAGACATGGGTGCACGGCTGAGCTCGCAAGGCCGCGTCGGCGGCTCGGAGGGCCTTGACCGCCGCATCCGCGACACCGTCGCCCGGGAGCCAGGTGAGATAGGGAGCGGTGATCACCGATCCGAGTACCCACAGCCACGCCTGCTCGCCACCGGGCTCCTCGGCGAGCTTGGCGACGCAGTCGAGCACGGCCAGGTCGTACTCGGCGTTCGCGGAATCCTGATAGCACAGGCGGATTTCTTCCCAGGACTCGACCAGCGCATCGAGGGAGTCGCCAACAACGTCGAACATGACCACATCGAAGCATGACGGACCACCGGGTTCCGCCCGCATCGCGAACAACGCCGCCAGCTTGGTCGAGGTCGTCGTGATCTCCAGTGCCGAATACCTGGCCTGAAGCGACACGCCGTAGCGCCGAGCTGCAAGAACGGAATGCTCGTGTGTTGTGGTCAAGCCCCAGGCCACCGCGTCACAGCTATAGAGCGACCTGTGACGACTCCAGCGCACTGTGGTCGGCCGCGGCGTGGAGGTGCCGGCGGAACTCCTTCAGCGCCATGGTGACGTGTGCGTCGCGACGACGAACGAACACGGTCGTCACCGTTGCATCGGCAGGCGCCATCCGGTGCAGGCGCAGTCGGTGGCGCAGTCCAGAATGCTCGGCCAGCGCCCGGGGCAGCATCGTGATGCCGAGGCCTGCGGCGACGCAGCCGAGGATGCCTTCGATCGTGCCGTAGTCGAGGACCTTCGGTTCCACGCCGCGCGCTCGGACGACGGCTTCGAGCCTGCGCCGGTACGAGCACCCCGCGCGGAACACGAGCAGCCGGGGGCCGTTGGGTCCGCGCAATGCGTCATCGAGGTCGCGGTGCCTCAGCGCGGTGATGACGACCATTTCCTCGGTGAAGACCTCTTCTTCGTGCAGGTCCTCGTCGTTGACGGGGCCGGCGACGAGCACTCCGTCGAGGGCGTGGTCCTTGACCAACGCCACCAACGACTCGGTGGGGCCGGTGAGCACGGAGAGGTCGACATCCGGCCAGGCCGCGGTGTAGGACTCGAGGACGGGCGGCAACCGAATGCCCGCCGTCGTCTCCATCGCTCCGATCCGCAACGGCCCGCAGGGCCTGTCGTCCCGAACCGCACGGCGGGCCTCGTCCGCGAGCGAGGTGATCCGCTGGGCGTAACCGAAGAACTGCTCCCCGGCCGCGGTCAAGGCCACTCCCCGGGCGTGACGGCGGAGGAGGATCGCGCCGAGTTCTCGTTCCAGCCCTGCCATTCGCGCGCTGATGCTGGACTGCACGGTGTGCAGTTCCGCGGCCGCGCGCGTGATGCCACCGGTGCGTGCCACGACGACGAACACCTGCAGGTCCGACAACTCCACGGGCTCGCTCCTGACCTTGAGAGTTCGTCGTCGACGATGGCAGCGTTCGCCACTCATCGTTGGACACGATTCCTAGCAGAGCCTAGCGTCCTTCCTGCACCTGAGAAGCAGGTCGACAGCGGGGAGAACGCGGTGATCCCAACCAGACTGACGGCGGCGCTGGGCATCGAGCGGCCGGTCTTGCTCGCGCCGATGGACAAGGTCGCCGATGCCCGACTCGCTTCGGCGGTGTCCGCGGCGGGTGGGCTGGGCTTGCTCGGTGGCGGCTACTGCGATCGCGAATGGCTGGACGAGCAGCTGGCGTCGGTGAGCAGGCGGGTCGGATGCGGGTTCATCACGTGGTGCCTGGCCCGGAATCCCGAGCTGCTCGACGTCGCGCTCGATCACGACCCGGCAGCGGTGTTCCTGTCGTTCGGCGACCCGATGCCGTTCGCCGACCGGATCCACGAGGCGGGCGTGCCGCTGCTGTGCCAGGTCTGCACGGTCGAAGAAGCGCGACGCGCCCTGGCTGCCGGAGCGCGCGTTCTGGTGGCCCAGGGAGGAGAGGCCGGCGGGCATGGCACCGGAACCCGTTCGACCCTCACCCTGGTCCCCGAACTGGCCGACCTGCTCGCCGCGCGTTCCCCTGACACACTGCTCGTGGCCTCGGGCGGGGTGGCGGACGGCCGCGGACTGGCCGCCGCCTTGTGCTTGGGGGCCGACGGCGTGGTGATGGGGAGCCGGTTCTGGGCGAGCACGGAGGCGGCCGTGTCCGCCGCCGCGCAGCGCCGCGCACTCGCCTCCAGCGGCGACGACACCGTGCGGCAGAGCGTGTACGACATCGTCCGGGCGGCGGACTGGCCCTCCCACTACACCGGACGAGTGCTGCGCAACGACTTCGTCCGGCAGTGGCACGGGCACGAGCAGAAGCTGCGCGAAGACCTGCCCCGTCTGCAAGAGGTCTTCAAGAACGCCAAGGACAACGACGACTACAGCATCGGGAACGTCATCGTCGGCGAAGCGATCGGCCTCATCGACGAACTCGAGCCCGTCGAAGCGATCATCGACCGCGTCGTGCGGGAAGCCTCGTCCATCCTCGTCTCGACCTGAGCTCGTCGACAGCGCGCCGCACCCGCAGACCTGATCTGCTCGTCCACCACGCAACACCCTTGGGAGGAACTGCACATGCAGCAACGAGTCCGGGATTTCTGCGCGCGCTTCGGTCTGCGGGTGCCGATCGTGCAGGCACCGACGGCCGGTGCCTGCCCGCCCCGGCTGGCGATCGCGGTGGCCGAAGCCGGCGGGATGGGCGCGAACGGGGTGGTGCTCGACCGGCCCGAACTCATCGGCGACTGGGTCGAGCGGTTCCGCGCGGGAACGACCGGCCCGTTCCAGCTGAACACCTGGATTCCGGACGCGCCGGTCGACGACCCCGGGCGGCAGCAGGCGGCGGAGCAGTTCCTGGCGCGATTCGGCGAAGCGGGCGAGGCCGGACCCGCGAGCCCGGACTTCGCCGAGCAGTGCGAGGCCATGCTGGCGGCCCGGCCGACGGTCATCTCGTCGATCATGGGGCTCTTCGCCGAAGACTACGTCGAGCGGCTGCACCGGGCGGGCATCGCTTGGTTCGCCTGCGCGACCAACCTCGCCGACGCCCTGGCGGCCCAGGAAGCAGGTGCCGACGCCGTCGTCGCCCAGGGGATGGAAGCGGGCGGGCACCGGGGCAGCTTCGACCCGCAGACAGCCGAGCAGACCGACGTCGGCCTGTTCGCCCTGATCCCGCACCTGGCCGACCGGCTGCGGATCCCGGTCATCGCCGCTGGCGGAATCGCGGACGGACGTGGCGTGGCCGCCGCGCTGGCCCTCGGCGCGAGCGCGGTCCAGGTGGGGACCGCGTTGCTGCGCTCCCCCGAGGCGGGCATCGACGACGGCTGGTCGGCCTCAATGGACGGGCTGTCGCCGGAGCGGACGGTCACCACCCGCGCGTACACCGGCCGGCTCGGACGGGCGGCGCCGACGCCGTTCGTGACGGCGTGGACCAGCGACGAAGCTCCTTTGCCCGCCCCATATCCCGTCCAGCGGCGGCTGTTGGGTCAGTGGCGCCGAGGCGGTGCGGCCGGGCTCGACCGGGTCAACCACTGGGCCGGCCAGAGCGCGGCCCTGGCCACCACGGCACCGGCAGGAGAAATCGTCACTCGCATGTGGACGGACGCGCGCGAACTGCTTGCCTGATATGCGAATGACGCATCCCGCGAGCCCCTGGTGGTCGGGACGTGGTTCAGCGATGCAGGCGGTCCGGTCCGGGTCCCGTCAGTCCTGGCCGAGCCAGAGGTCGGGGCCGAAGACCTCGTAGTGGATGTCGGTCGCCGGGACGCCGAGTTCGCGGAGCTGGGTGCGGACCGCGCGCAGGAACGGCAGCGGACCGCACAGGTAGGCCGTGATGCCCTCCGGGATGCCGATCGCGGTCAGGTCGACCAGTCCCGTGCGGTCGGCGGGCCAAGGGCTTCCGGGGTCCTCGTACCAGACGTGGGCGGTGGCGTTGGGCAGCTTCGCGACGAGTTGCTCGAGATCGGCGCGGAATGCGTGGGTGCCTTGGGCGCGGTCGGCGTGCACGGCGATGACCCGGCGCGGCGAGCCGGTGCCCGCCAGGTGGTTGAGCATGCCGATCATCGGCGTGCAGCCGATGCCGGCCGAGGCGAGCAGGACCGGGCCGTCGCCGTCGCCGAGCGTGACATCGCCGAAGGGCGCCCCGATCCGCAGGACGTCGCCTTCGGCGACGCGCTCGTGCAGGTGGTTGGAGACCTCGCCGTCCGGTCGGCCGACGACCTTCTTCACCGTGAACTGCAACGCGTCGGCGGGCGCGCCGGAAAGGCTGTACTGGCGGATCTGGCGCGCCCCGTCCGGCAGTTCGACCTGCACGGACACGTACTGGCCGGGTCGCGACGCGGGAGGCGGGGAGCCGTCGACCGGGCGGGCGAGGAAGGTGACGACGTCGTTGCCGGGCAGGCGGCCCACGACGCAGTAGTCGCGCCAGACCTCGCCGTCGGGAGTGCCCGCCTCGGCGTACAGGCGGGTTTCGATCGCGATGAGCGCGTCCGCCATCGACCAGTAGACCTCGTTCCACGCCGCGGCGACTTCGTCCGTGACGGCCTCGCCCAACACCTCGGCGATGGCGGCGAACAGGTTGGTGTGCACGATCGCGTACTGGTCGGGCGTGATCCCCAGGGACGCGTGCTTGTGCGCGATGCGGCTCAGCATCGTCTCGGGCGGAGTACCGGGATTTTCCAGGAGCGCCGAGGCGAACGCCGCGATCGATCCCGCCAGGGCCTGTTGCTGCTCGCCGCTCGCCTGGTTGCCCCGGTTGAACAGGTCGCGCAGCAACTCGGGGTGGGCGGTGAAGAGCTTGTCGTAGAACACCGACGCGATCTGGCCCATGGCGCTGCGCACCGCCGGCAGGGTGGCACGCACCGCTTCGATCGATTTCTCGGACAACATCGGCCAACTCCAAACTGGTATCCAATATTCGTATTTTTGGCCGCACCGGATCGCCAGGCGTGGCGATTTCCGGAGTCAGCTCGCCGGCGGCCTCGACGACAGGCTCAGCAGGATCGGTCCGGTGGGGGCGGCCACCAGGTCCTCGATGGTGATCGGGTCGAGCGCGGCGAAGAAGGCTTCCTGAGCGTTGCGCAGCGCCGTGCGCAGTCGGCATGCCGACCGCAGCGGACAGGGCGGATCGTCCTCGCAGCCCACCACATCGCCCACGCCTTCGAGCTCGCGGACGAGTCGGCCGAGAGATCCGGTGCGCCCCGACTGGGTCAGAGCGAGCCCGCCGCCGCGACCCCGGCGAGCCTCGACGACACCGAGGCGCTGCAGCAGCGTGACGACCTTCGCGGCATGGCTGTAGGGAACGGCGACCTGGTCCGCGACCTCGCGCGTGGTCGGCGCGACTTCGTCGTCCAGGACCGCGAGGCGCATCGCTATCCGCAGCGCGAGATCGGTTCGTTTGGTCAGCCGCACAAGCACGACCCTAGATAACTGGAATCTCAAAATCCAAATATCCCCGCGCGCCTGTAAGGCAGCTCATATCGGGCACCCGCACCCGCGGCGGTATTGACCGTGCAAATCCAGTATTGACCGGTCAATTGGTCGCCCGCTAGATTCTCGTCCCATGGCAGTCCCGGCGTACTTGCGGATCCGCAACGAGCTGGAGCGGCAGATCCGCTCCGGCGCGCTTCCGCCTGGAAGCCGGCTACCGACCGAGTCCGAGCTCCAGCGGGAGCACTCGATCGGCCGCGCGACCGCGCAGCGAGTGCTGACCGAGCTGGCGCAGGCGGGCTTGGTGGAGCGCCACCGCCGCCGGGGAACGTTCGTCGCATCGAGTGCACGGCAGGAGAACCTGCTGCGCATCGCCAACCCGGTGCTGCAGGGCCCGGAGATCCCGGGGCGGCACGCGGTGGACTCGATCACGGTGCTCCCGGCCGGGGACGCCGACGTCGAACTGCCCGGCGTGGCCGACGACGTGCCGGTGCACCAGCTGCGACGGCTGAAGTTCGACGTCGACGACAACCCGATCGCCGTCGAGCTGTCCGTCATCCCGTTCTCACTGGCACCACGACTGCAGGACGAGGACCTCGTCCACCTGACCGTGCACGACTACTTCACCCGCATCGGCGTTCCCGCGGCGAAGTCCCGCGTCTACATCGACCCGATCAACCTCGACGAGGCGACCGCGGAACGGCTGCAGCTGCCCGAGGGCAAGGCCGTGATCCGGTTGCGGCGCATGACCTGGCTGACCGACGGCGATCTCGCCGAAGTGGCGTGGTGGATCATGCGACCCGACCTCGTCGAGTACTTCCTCGAACAAACAATTCCCCAGTAACGAGGAATCCCCCTCAGCCGCCGATCCCCAGTGGACCGGTCGATGCGCCGTGCGCATTTTCACGGACCTCCCATCCCTCGTGAACATCGTCATCGGGACACAAAGGAGTGTGACCATTGGCAACTTCGCGCATCGCGATCATCGGCACCGGCGTGATCGGTGCGATGACCGCCTGGCAGCTCACCCGTCGAGGGGCCGAGGTACTGACCTTCGACGCCCACTCGCCGGGGCACGACCGCGGCGCATCCGCCGGTGAATCGCGGATTTTCCGGACCATCTACAAGGAAGGACCGGGCTACGTTCCGCTGCTGCAGCGGTCCAGCGGCCTGTGGCGCGACCTGGAACGCACGACCGGGTCCGATCTGCTGACGATGTGCGGCGGGCTGACGATCGGTCGCGCCGACCACCCGGACGTCCAGGCCGTCCGGCGCTGCGCCGAAGGGCACGGGCTCGACCACGAGGTCCTCGATGCGAACCGGACTCGGGAGCGCTTTCCCCAGCACGCGGTCGACGACGACGAAGTAGCGGTGTTCGATCCGGCCGCGGGCGTCCTCCGCCCCGAGCTCGCGGTGCAGGCGGCCCTGCACGCCGCCGAGGCATCCGGTGCGACGCTGCTGCCCCACCATCCCGTCCGGAAGGTCGCCAAGACCGCACGTGGATGGCGAATCACCAGCAACGGCAAGGACTTCGACGCCGATCACGTCGTCTTCGCCCCCGGCCCGTGGGCGTCGCGACTGGAGCCGCTGCGAGGACTTCCGGTCGAGGTCAGGTTGATCACCGCGTGCTGGTGGGCGGCCCGCGACCACGCCGCCCACCTGCCGGACCGGTTGCCGATCACCATCCGCCGGCACCGCGAAGCCGGGTTCTCCTGCTTCCCGTCGCTGGACGGCGCATCCATCAAGACCGTGCCGCACCACCTCGGGTTCCCGGTGCTGGGCGACCCGGATTCCTTGCCCCGCAACGCTTCCCCCGAGTTCACCCGCGCGGCGTCGGCCGCTGCGGCCCGGCTGCTGCCCGGCGTCGTGCCGCACCCGATCCGGATCGGCACCTACGCCGAGGGGTTCACCCCGGACGAGCACGCGCTGCTCGGCGCCCTGCCCGGCCTGCGCAACGCCACGGTCATGACCGGCTTCTCCGGCCACGGTTTCAAGCTCGCACCGGTCTTCGGCGAGATCGGCGCCGACCTGGTCCTGACCGGCGGCACCGCGCACGACATCGACCACCTCGACCCCAGCCGCTTCACCAACGCGTGATCACTGGAGGCACACCATGCCCACAGGTTCGACCGGACAACTGGCCGGGATCGTCCTCACCAGCCTGCTGGTGATCGGCGCCGGCGCCGCCATGTCCGTCTACTTCGGACGCCGCGCGAAGACGTCCCAGGATTGGCTCGCGGCCAACGAGTCGCTGCCGCTGTTCGTCGTCGTCATCACCCAGTTCGCCGCCGCCTCGGGCGGTGGCGTGCTCATCGCCCACGTCGGGATCGGCTACAGCTCCGGGTGGTCGGTGTTCATCTACGAAGGCTGCGTGCTGGTCGGCTTCCTGCTGCTCATGCTGATCGCGCGCTGGCTGCGCGAGCAGCGGTTCACCACCGTGCCCGACGTCGTCACCCGCCTGTTCGGCCAGAACCGGCTGCTCACCGCCATCGCCGCGGTCGCCGCGCTCGTGGTCCCGTTCGGCTGGATCGCGACGCAGTTCGTCGCCTTCGCCCGGCTCTTCGGCCAGCTGACCGGAATCCCGCTCCCCGTGCTCGTCGCGGTCATCGCCGTCGCTTCGCTGGCGTTCGTGCTGCCCGGCGGGCTGACCTCGGTGGCGTGGGCCGACTTCGTGTTCGGCCTCTTCAAGATCACCATGGCGCTCGTCGTCGCGATCTACGGCATCCAACTGGCCGGCGGCTGGACGCACGTCACCCAGGTCGTGCCGCAGCGGCTGTGGGGCTTCGAGGGCGTCACGGCCGTGGGCTGGCAGCAGATCTGGCTGTGGGCGGCCGCGATCATCCCGGGCACGCAGACCAACCAGCTCTACTACCAGCGCGTGTTCGCGACCAAGCGGATCAGCGACGCGCGTCGCGGCCTCGGGCTCTCGGGCCTGACGATGCTCATCAGCGGCGTCTACGCCGGCTGCATCGGGCTCGCGGTGCACGCGATGAACCCGAACCTGGCCTCCCAGGAGGACGCCGCCGGCTGGCTGCTCACCCAGCTGCCGTCCTGGATGCTCATCGTCTTCGCGGCGTTCCTCGTCTCGACGATCGTCGCCACCAGCGGCGCCGCCCTGCAGTCGGTCACCGCCAACCTGACCCGCGACGTCTACCAGAACATCGCCGGCAAGGCGGCGAGCGAGCGCCGAACCGTCGCGCTGTCGCGGTTGCTGACCATCGCGGTGTCGATCGTCGCGGCCGTGCTGGCGGTCGTGTTCCCGCAAGCCCTGCCGTGGCTCGTGGCCACCTACGCCTACTCTGCGGCGGCGCTGGCCGCGCCGATCTTCCTCGGCTACGTGCTGCACCGCCGCCGCCACCTCACCCCGGCGACCGCGATCGCGAGCATGGTGGCGGGCATCGTCGGTTGCGGTGTCGCGCAGGTGCTGGACACCACCGTGCCCTACGCGGTGTACGGCATCGCCACTTCGGCCGTGGTGCTACTGCTGATGGCCGCCGCGACGTCCAGCAAGAGGGCCGACGCACCCGCGTCGACCGTTCGAAGTGAGATTGTGAGGGAACGATGAGTAAGAGGATCGCCGTCGTCGGCCTCGGCGTGCTGGGCGCCAGCGTCGCACGATCGCTGACTCTGCAGGGCGCCGAGGTGACCGTGTTCGAACGGTCCGCGGCGCTGGCCGGGACGTCGGGCACGTCGTTCGCCTGGACCAACTCGCACAGCAAGAACCCGCGCTCCTACCACGACCTCAACGTCGCCGGCCTCGCCGAACACGACGCGCTCGCCTCCGACACCACGCAGACATGGCTGGTGCGCAACGGAAATCTCGAGTGGGCCGAAGACCCCACCGGCGCGGACCGGCTCGCCGCCTCGGTCGCGGAACTCGCCGACCGCGGCTACCCCGTCGAATGGATCACCCCGCAACGGGCCCGCGAACTCGTGCCCGACCTGCGCGTCCCCGACCACGTCGCGGACATCGCCCACTACCCCACCGAAGGTCACGTCTTCCCGGCGCTGCTCGTATCGCGGCTGTGGGGAGAAGCACGCGACCACGGCGCGCGCCTGCGCTGCCCCGAGACGGTGACCGGCCTGTCCGAGACCGACGACGGGGTGCGGATCGAGCTGGCCGACGGCGTCGCCGAGGCCGACGCCGTCGTCCTCGCGGTCGGCCGCTGGACCGAGGCGCTCACCACGTCGGCGGGCCACCGCGTCCCCGTGGCCGATCCCGACGCCGCGGGATCCGCGACCGTCGGGATGCTCGGCTACACCAACCCCCTGCCCACGAGGCTGGACCGCGTCCTCACCACGCCGCGGCTCAACGTCCGCCCGGACGGCGGCGGTCGCCTGATCGTGCAAGGCCTCGACCTCGACGTCGACGCCGACCCGGCCAACCCACCGGCGCTCGACGGCTACCACGCCGGACAGTTGTGCAGCCGCCTCAACGACCTGCTCGACGGCACCGAAGGCGCCCGCTTGGAGTCCCTGCGCATCGGCCAGCGCGCCATGCCCGCCGACGGCCTGACCGTCGCCGGGTTCCTCGGTGACCGGGGCAGGATCTACACCCTGTGCACGCACAGCGGCGTCACGCTCGGCCCCCTTCTCGGGCGTCTCGCCGCGCAGGAACTCCTCACCGGGAACACCGCGGAGATCCTCGCGGACTTCCGCCCCCAGCGGCTCATCGGCCAAACGGACCTCCCCACCCTCCAACCGGCCCGCTTCGCCGGCCAGCAGTAGCAAAACCCGCAGTGCCCAGGCGCGCGTCCGGCCACCGGGGCACTGCGCAGACCGGTACAACGGTGACCTACGTTCAGTGATCTACGTTCCGGTGGTCCGCAGTTTCAATTGAAACTGCGGACATCCGGGTCCTGAAGCACCAGGTTCGTCAGCGGCGGAGGGGCTCGTGGGGGAGAATCCCAAGAACGTCCCGGCGCCGCGCCAGAGGGCGCTGATGCCGGCGCTTCGTACCGCATCCCCGAACAGCTTGCCCCCTCCACGACGCGCCACGATCACCGTCCCCACGAGACGACCGGCCGACTTTTCCGGCCAGAGAGGCGAAAAATGCGCATCGATCTCAGCGAGAAGACCGCACTCGTCACCGGTTCCTCCGCGGGGATCGGTTTCTCGATCGCACGCGGCCTCGCCGGCGCGGGCGCCGATGTCGTCGTCAACGGCCGTTCGGAGAAGACCGTCACCGCCGCCGTCGACAAGATTCGGCAGGAGGTCCCGGACGCGGCCGTGCGCCCGGCCGTCGCCGATGTCGCCACCGACGACGGTGCGAACCGAGTCGTGGACCTGGCGGGCGACGTCGACATCCTGGTCAACAACCTCGGAATCTTCGGCGCCATCCCGGCGCTCGAGATCACCGATGACGATTGGCGGCGCTACTTCGAGGTCAACGTCCTCGCATCGGCGCGGCTGACCCGCCTGCTGCTGCCTGCGATGATGGAACGCGGCTGGGGACGCGTGCTCAACATCGCCAGCGACTCCGCCGTGGTCATCCCCGAGGAGATGATCCACTACGGCACGAGCAAGACGGCGTTGCTCGCCGCTTCCCGCGGATTCGCGAAGGCCGCCGCGGGCACCGGGGTCACCGTCAACTCGGTCATCGCCGGCCCGACCCACACCGGCGGCGTGGAGGACTTCGTCTACCAGCTCGTCGACCGGGCCCTCCCCTGGGAGGAAGCGCAGCGCGAGTTCATGCGCACCAACCGACCGCAGTCGCTCCTGCAGAGGCTCATCGAGCCCGAGGAGATCGCCAACATGGTCGTCTACCTGGCCTCACCGCTCGCATCGGCCACGACAGGCGGCGCGGTGCGCGTGGACGGTGGCTACGTCGATTCGATCCTGCCCTGACCGGTCTCGTCCGGACGCACCGGCCGGAGAGGCCGTTTCAGAACGCCCGGCTCGTCCCCAAGGCCCCCGGCACCCGACGTCGGTGGGCGATTTCGCGCGAAATCGCCGCCATGCCCCCACGTGGAGCGTCGATTTCGCGCGAAATCGACGCCCTCCGCCCTGGACGGGCCGACGCACACGGGCCTACGCACCGGCCTGAAACGAGCGCTGAGCCGAGATTCGAGGTTCGGTGCGTCGGCGCTGATCAGCGTTGCAGGGCCGGCGGGCGGTGTGTCAGCCCGTGCAGTGCCTCGACCAGCGGGGCGAGCTCCGGGGTTCGCCCCGCCGCGGCGAGTGCCGCTTCCAGCGCCGCGTCGTGGGTCGGACGCGCCTGCTCCAGCAGGGCTCGGCCCGCGTCGGTGAGCTCGGTGTAGATCCCCCGTCGGTCCTCCTTGCAGAGCACGCGGGTCAGCAGCTCGCGGTCCTCCAGCCGACTGACCAGTCGTGTCGTCGCACTGCCGCTGAGCGCCGTGGCGCGGGCGAGCTGCTGCATGCGCATGTGCCAGCCGTCCTGGCGACCGAGGGCGTCGAGGACCGTGTACTCGACGACCGACAGGCCGTGTTCGGCCTGGAGCGCCTTCTCCAGCGCGGCGTCGAGCATCCCGTGCAACGCGGCAAGCGTGCGCCAGCCGTGGGCGCGCACTTCGACGGCATCGTCGGCGATTCCCACGAGCACCTCCTGTCGGTTGACCTGCAACACCAAGCTTGCACCCTTATGAGGCGCCTGCAACTATCTCCTGCATCACAATGCCTGCACATTGAACTAGTACGCGTCTGCAATTATTGTCGACGCTCGTAAGGTTCAGACGCAGTCATAAAGGAAGGCCGTGCACATGCCTCTCGCGCTTCTGGCCCTCGCCATCGGCGCCTTCGGAATCGGCACCACCGAATTCGTGATCATGGGTGTGCTTCCGCAGGTCGCCGGCGAGTTCGACGTCAGCATTCCCGCCGCGGGCTGGCTGGTGTCCGGCTACGCGCTCGGCGTCGTCATCGGCGCCCCGATCCTCACCGTCCTGGGCACCAAGGTCTCCCGCAAGAAGATGCTCCTGTTCCTGATGGGCGTCTTCATCGTGGGCAACGCGCTCTCCGCCGCCGCTCCGACCTTCGGCGTCATGCTCATCGGCCGGGTCGTCGCCTCGTTCGCCCACGGCGCGTTCTTCGGCATCGGTTCCGTGGTCGCCGCCAGCCTGGTCGCCCCAGAGAAGAAGGCCTCGGCCATCTCGCTGATGTTCATGGGGCTGACCATCGCCAACATCATCGGCGTCCCCGGCGGCACCTACGTCGGGCAGGCCGCCGGCTGGCGGGTCACCTTCGCCATCGTCGCCCTGCTCGGCGTGATCGGGTTCCTCGGCGTCGCCATGCTCGTCCCGGAGCAGGGCAAGCCCGAGGCCGCGAGGATCCGCACCGAGTTCGCGGCGTTCCGCAACGTGCAGGTCTGGCTCGCGATGGCGATGACCGTCCTGGGATACGGCGGCGTGTTCGCCGCGATCACCTACATCGCGCCGATGATGACCGATGTCGCGGGCTACTCCGAGGGCGGCGTGACCTGGCTGCTCGTGCTGTTCGGCATCGGCATGTTCCTGGGCAACCTGCTGGGCGGCAAGTTCGCCGACAAGGCCCTGATGCCCATGCTCTTCGTCACGCTCGCCGCCCTCGCGGTCGCCCTGCTGCTGTTCACCGTGACGGCGCACAGCCAGGTCCTCGCCGCGATCACCCTGCCCACCATCGGCGCCCTGGGCTTCGCCACCGTGCCCCCGCTGCAGAAGTGGATCCTCGACCAGGCATCCGCCGCCCCGACCCTGGCCTCCGCAGCAAACATCGGCGCCTTCAACCTCGGCAACGCCCTCGCCGCCTGGCTGGGTGGTGTCGTGATCGCCGCCGGATTCGGCTACACCTCGTCCAACTGGATCGGAGCGATGCTCGCCGGCACGGCGCTGCTGCTGTCCTTCCTCGCAGCTTTCCTCGATCGCCGCAGCCGGGCGACCGGTCCCATCGCGGCGCCCGAGCCGGTGGCCGCCCAGCACTGATCCTGACGGGGACGCAAATCCGCAACACCCACAAGGAGTTCCGCACATCATGGTTCCCACCACCACCCTCAACAACGGCATCGAAATCCCGCAGCTCGGCTTCGGCGTCTTCCAGGTGCCGGACGCGGAGACCACGGCCGCGGTCGCGGCCGCCCTGCAGGCCGGTTACCGCTCCATCGACACCGCCACGATCTACGGGAACGAGGCCGGGGTCGGCCGCGCCATCGCCGAGTCCGGAATCGCCCGCGACGAACTGTTCATCACCACGAAGCTGTGGAACGCCGATCAGGGCTACGACACGACTCTCGAGGCGTTCGACCGCAGCCTGGACGCGCTCGGGCTGGACCACGTGGACATGTACCTCATCCACTGGCCCACCCCGGCTCGCGACCTGTACCCGGAGACCTGGAAGGCCATCGAGAAGCTGGTCGCGGACGGGCGGGTCCGCGCCGCCGGTGTCTCGAACTTCCAGCCCGCGCACCTGCGCCGCCTGCTCGACAGCAGTGCACTCGTCCCGGCGGTGAACCAGATCGAACTGCACCCCGGGCTCCAGCAGCGCGAGCTGCGCGCCCTGCACGCCGAGCACGGAATCGCCACCGAGGCCTGGAGCCCCCTGGCTCAGGGCGCGATGCTCCGCGAGAGCACGCTGACCGAAATCGCCGCTCGGCACGGCAAATCGCCCGCCCAGGTCGTCATCCGCTGGCACCTGCAGCTGGGCAACGTCGTGATCCCGAAGTCCGTCACCCCGTCCCGCATCCGCGAGAACATCGACGTCTTCGACTTCGCGCTGTCCGAGGACGAGATGACCGCGATCGCCGCGCTCGACCGCGGCCTGCGCACCGGGCCGGACCCCGACACCCTCAACTGACCATCCGCACAGGTCGCACGGGCGGATCTTCCCCGCCCGTGCGACCTTTCCGCGCAGCTGCGGGCTATTCGGCGCCGCTCGTGCGGAGGACGGTGGCGCGGAACGAGGTCACCACCGGCCGCAGGTCGACTCGATGCCTGTTGCGCTTCCTCCAGGGCGGCGTCAGGCACCGGGCGCCGGGTCGGCCGACCCGGCGCCCGGCCGGAACCTCAACGCAGCGGGTCGTACGGCGCCAGGTCGATCCCCGGGTCGACCTGGCGGGCCAGCCGCGCCGCGACCGAACCCGTGTACGGGCCGATCGTCAGGCCCGAGGCTCCCAGGCCGTTGACCACGACCAGCCCGGCGACCTGCGGAACCGCGCCGAGCAGCGGCCGGATGTCGGGCCCCATCGGACGGAACCCGATGCGGGTCTCCACGTGCGTCGCATCGGCCAGCCCGGGGGCCACCGACAGCGCCTCGCCGAGTACCTCCGCCATCCCGGCCGCGGTCACCCGGTGGTCGAAGCCCGCGTCGTCCTCACGGGTCGCGCCGACCACGACCCGCGAGTCGTCGAAGGCCAGGATGTAGTGCCGCGACTGCGGCAGCACGACCGGCCAGTTCGCGGTTTCCACGCCCGGCAGCCGCAGGTGCATGATCTGGCCGCGCTGCGGCGTGACCCGCACCTGGACGCCGATCGGTCCGAGCAGCCGCGGCGACCAAGCACCGGCCGCCGCGATCACGGCGTCCGCCCCGATGAACACGTCGTCGACCTGCACCCCGCGGACCGCGCTGTCGGCGACGATCGCGGCCGTGCCGTTGATGATCCGAGCGCCGCGCCGGGTGGCGGCGCGGCGCATCGCGTCGCGGACCAAGCGGCCGTCCAGGCGCGCTGCGCCGGGGATGTGGATCGCCTTGCCGTCGTGTTCGAGCGGCGGGAACAGCTCGCGGGCCCGGCGACCGCTGATCAACTCCACTTCGCCGGCCATCGGGGACTCCGCGGCACGCTCCGCCACCCGCTGAAACGCCTCGTCCGATTCGTCTTCGGAGATCAGCCGCAGCGAGCCGACCCGCCGGTAGCCGAGCTCGGTCTCTCCGTCGGCGGCCAACGCCGACAGCAGCTCCGGGTAGTGCTCCGCCCCGGCGACCGAGATCCGGTACCAGTCTGGATCATCCACTTTGGACGACCACGGGCAGACGATGCCCGCACCGGCCGAGGTCGCGCGGCCCGGGGCCGGGGAGTCCACCAGGACCACCTCCACCCCGGCCCGGGCCAGCTCGTATCCGGCTGCCGCACCGGCGATGCCGCTTCCGACGACCACCACCCGCATTTCCCGCTCCTCCCGGTTCGACCGACTTCTCCTCATCGCACACCGCCCATGCGCCGCTGCACCCAAGGCGTGATCAGGTGCATGACGACCCCGGCGGCCATCACCGCCGCGCCGACCCCGGCGAAGTAAGCGACCTCGGTCTCCGCGCGGTAGAGCTGCACCAGCTGCGCGTTGATGCCCGCCGCCGCGGCGGAGGCCAAGAACCACAGGCTCATCATCTGGGCCAGGAACGCCCGCGGGGCGAGCTTGGTGGTGGCCGAAAGGCCCACCGGCGACAGGCACATCGACCCGCAGATCACCACGAAGTAGCTCGCGACGAGCCACCACGGGCTGGCGAGCGCGTCCACGCCGCCCAGCAGACCGGGCCCGGCCATCAGCACGAACGACGCCCCGCCGAGCAGCAGTCCGGTGGCGAACTTGCGCGGCGTGGTGGGCTGCCGGTCCCCCAGCCTGATCCACAGCCAGGCGAAGGTCGGGGCCAGCACGAGCGTGGCGATCGGGTTCAGCGACTGGAACCACGAGGACGGCACCGCGAACCCGAAGATCTCCAGGTCGGTTCGCGTGTCGGCGAACTGCGCGAGCACCGAGCCGGACTGCTCGTTGACCACCCAGTAGCACACCGCGCCGATGAACAGCGGGATGTAGGCGATCAACCGGGACCGCTCCACGGCGTCGGTCTTCGGGCTGCGCAGCATCATGATCGAGTACGCCACCGGCAACAGCACCGCGAGCACCGACACGGCGTTGATCAGCACCTGGACGGTCAAGAACCCGGTGGCGCCGAGAACCGCGACCACCACCGCCAACACCGCGACGCCCACGGCCGCGCGCAACGCCACCTGGCGCCGCTCACCGGCGAGGAGCGGATTCGTCGGTGCGTCTCCGGCCTGGCCCAGCCGCGCCCGCCCCCGGACGTACACCACCAGGCCCGCCGCCATCCCGACGGCCGCGAGGCCGAAGCCGAGGTGGTAGTCGACCTGCTGCCCGAGCGTGCCCACGAGGTACGGCGCGATGAAAGCGCCCAGGTTGATGCCCATGTAGAAGAGGGAGAACCCGGCGTCGCGGCGGTTGTCCGCCGGCGAGTACAGCTCCCCCACCATGCTGGACGCGTTCGGCTTCAACAGCCCGGTGCCGACCACGATCAGCAGCATCGACACCAGCAGCGCGGGCAACCCGCCGGGCACCGCCAGCGCCAGGTGACCGCACATGATCAGCAGGCCGCCCAGCAGGACCGCGCGGCGCATGCCCAGCAACCGGTCGGCCATCCAGCCGCCGACGATGCCGGACATGAACACCAGGGCACCGTAGATCGACACCAACGCGGACGAGGTCGGCTTGTCCAGCCCGAGCCCGCCGTCGGAGGTCTGGTCGTACAGGTAGTACAGCAGGATCGCGGACATCCCGTAGTAGGAGAACCGCTCCCACATCTCCAGGAAGAACAACGTGGCCAAGCCGCGGGGGTGGCCGAAGAAACCTCGGTCGCTGGTGGGGATCTCCGTCTGCTCGCTCATGGCCGCCTTTCGATGGATGGCGTGTACCGGCGGGAGAAACCGCGGTCAGCGAGTCGTGCCGTCGGGTCGCCGCAGCAGCGGGCGGTCGACCGTCCAGAGCACCTCCGCGATCTCGGAGCCGCAGTTGTGGATGGCGTGCGGAATCCTGGACTTGAAGTGGATCGAGTCGCCGGCGCCGAGCACCGCGGTCTCGTCCGACAGCAGGAACGTCAGCTCGCCGCGCAGCACGTGGCAGAACTCCTCGCCGTCGTGCCGGGTGACCGGTGACGGCTCGGCGGTCGGGTGCACCGCGGTGATCATCGCCTCGATGCGCTGGTCGGGCAGGTCCGCGGTCAGCACGCGGTGCTCCCGCTCGCCCATCACCACCCGCGTGGCGTCCGGGTCGTCGTGCCGGGCGATCGAGTACTCGCGCCGGCTGCGGCGACCGGCCGCGCCCAGCAGCTCGACCGCGTCCACCTCCAGCGCGCCGGCGAGCGCGAAGAGCGAGGTCAGCGAGATCGAGTTGATGCCGCGCTCGACCAGCGAGAGGAAGCCCGGCGACAGCCCGCAGCGCTCCGCCAGGTCCCGCAGCGTCAGCCCGCGCTCGGTGCGGATCCGCTTGATCGCCGCCCCCACCAGCCGGTTCGGGCCATCGGCCGGTTCGGCCGGATGAGCGCTGTCGACCACGGGTCCTGCCCCTTCCGTCGGGTAAACGGAATTTAGTCACACCAAACAAGGGCAGTCAATACTGAACGGGACGGGGAAGCACAGAGACCGCCGCGGTCGATCCCGCGGGCCAGGGCGTCCCGCTGCGACACCGGCGAGGAGTCCGATGTGGACGGCTCAGTGCGCCTCGCGGTGGCGGGCTGGAACTCGAAACCGGTGCTGCATGCCTGGCCGCGGCGGGAGATGAGGGATATCCCCGTTACTACGGGGTCAGCATTCCTTCTCCTGATCACCGCCGGGATGATGCCGTTATGAGGACTGGAATCGGGCGCAAGTCCACCTGGCTGTGCAGGCTGCTGCCCGGCTGGCTGCGCGCGCCCGGCCGCCGCACCGTCAAGTACCGCTACGAGCTGGAACGCGAGCTGCACGACGGACCGGCGGCGGGCCTGTCGGCACTGGCCCTCGAACTCGGGTTGATCTCCGCCACCGCCGGTGACCCGCGGCTCTCCGCCCGCATCGACGCACTCCGGGACACCATCTGCCGGCACGTCGAACACGCGCGCCTGCTCGGCGCGACCATCCACCCGCCAACGCTCACCGCAGGCCTCGGACCGGCGTGGATGTCGGTGGCGGAGCACGGCGACCTGCGACTGCGGCTGGACCTGCCGCCCCACGACCTCGATGCGCAGGTCACCGGCCGGACAGGTCTCCTCGTCGCCGATCACCTGCGCACGCTGAAACCCGGCACCGCCGTGCAGGTGCGAGTGCGGGGCAGGAAGTTCGTGCGCGTGCACATCACCGAGCAGCGACCGGGATCGACACGGCGACGCTTCCGGGCAGTGCTGGGATGAAGACGGCCATCGCCGAGGACAGCGCCGCTCCGAGGAGACCTCACCTTGGAAGCGAGGCCGTCGGCCGACGATGGTGCGACGCGCTGAACCTGTTGGCGCGAAGGGCGATCAGCTCTCCGCAGAGCTGTAGCGAAGGGTCGCTCGAGGGTCAACGGTGCAACCGGAATGTTGCCCGAAAGTCGCGAACTCCTGCCCGTTCGCCGACTCCGCGCCCCGGCCGGCGCGTCCCCACCCGCCGCACGGGCGAAGCTGGTGCCGGTCGGTGGAGTTCGGGAGGCTCAGGACAATGGCTCTAGGTTCCAGCCGAGGTCTGGTGCGGACCCAGACCGAGGACAAGGTCGTGCGGCTGGTGAACGTGGAGCGGGCGAAGCGGCGGCTCGGCCCGTTGCACATCGACGAGCGGTTGCGCAGCGCCGCGCGCTGGCACAGCGCCGACATGGCACGACGCGGCTTCTTCGCGCACCAGGCGACGCGCGGCCCGTCGCCGTTCGAACGGATGCTGGCCGCGGGTTTCGAAGATCCCGGCGGGGAGAACATCGCCGCCGGCCAGGAATCGCCCGCCTCGGTGGTGCACGCCTGGATGCAGAGCATCCCGCACCGCGCGAACATCCTGAACGCTGACTTCCGGTTCATCGGCGTGGGGCTGCACATCGACGCCACCGGCCCGTGGTGGACGCAGAACTTCGGCTTCTGACGGCGACGACTCAGGCGGCGGGTAGTGGGAGGCGTACCTCGAAGCAGCAGCCACCCGGGACGTTGCGCACCGACACGTCCCCGTTGTGCGCCTGCACGAGGCCCTGCACGATGGCCAGGCCGAGACCGCCGCCGCTGCTACCGCGGGTCCTCCGGTCCTCCCCCCGCCACCCCATGTCAAACACCGAGGCCAGGTCACCTTCCGGGATCCCCCCGCACTCATCGCTCACCGAGACGGCCGCCCAGCCGGCGAGCACGCGGATGTCCACCGTCACCGTCGAACCCTCCGGGGCATACCGGATCGCGTTCCCCAGCAGATTGTTGAACACCCGCGTGAAAGCACGGTCGTCCACGTTGACCACGACCGGCTCGACCATCCTCGCGCTCAAGCTGATCCCCCGCTCACCGGCCACCACTTCCAACGCCGCCACCTCATCGCTGACGAGGTCGTCCAGCGCCACCAACCGCGGAGCCAGACGCAGCGTCCCGGACTGGAT
>NZ_FNOK01000046.1 GCF_900106995.1 Saccharopolyspora shandongensis | reverse complement strand
GGAATCGCCCCAGTCACCCGCAGTTCGGGCTCCTCCATCAAGGGCGAACACCCGGCCAGAACCGGCAACCGCAAACTCAAACGAGCGTTCTTCCTGGCTGCGTTCGCGGCCTTGTCCGATCCCACCAGCAGGACCTACTACCAGCGGAAACGCGATGAAGGGAAGAAACACAACGCCGCGCTGATCTGCCTGGCCCGGCGCCGCTGCGACGTCCTGTTCGCCATGCTCCGCAACAAGACCTACTACCGGCACCCCCATCCAGACGCCGCGCCCGCTGCGGCTTGACAACCACATAGGGACACCCCCCCACACACACAGACCGATGCCACGGGCTCGGTAGACGAGGGCAGCCAGACTGATGCCCCATTTCTTCATGGCGAGCAGGAGCGCTTCCCAGTCAACCTTTCGCGGCAGATCGGGTTCGAGCTCCGGAGTCGGGGCAAGGAACTCGGAGGCGAACTGGTTCGCCTGGCTCTCGATGATCTTCGAGCCGGGTTGCACGTCCTGGTGCATGACCAGGTGGCCTAGTTCGTGCGCGGCGTCGAACCTGCTGCGTGCGCGGTCGTCCTTGGCCGGGGAGAGCAGGACGAGGGGGCGGTGGCCTGCTTCGGTGGAGAAAGCATCGACCTTGCCGTCGACCTCGGGCGGCAGGCGCAGTACGACGATCCCGTGCGCTTCCAGCAACCGCACGACGTGAGGTATCGGTCCGAGCCCGACGCCCATGCGTGAGCGTGTGTTCGCCGCGATCGCGACGATCTGATCGGAGTCAGGTTCACCGTCGACTGGTTCAGCGATGCCGGGAACCGACGGCAGCTCGACGTACTGCTCGATGACGTCGATGACGGCCAGTGCGATCTCGGCGAAGGCCAGCGCTTGATCCCGTGCGATCGCCGGGGTCGCTCGCAGCGACCGGAAGTGCGAGGCGCTGGCGGGTACCTGCTCGATCGGGCGTCCCTGCCGGAAAAAGTCCGTGGGCATTCCCAGCGCGAGAGCGAGTTCGGCGAGGACGGTGTTGGTGGGGCGCGCGGTGTTGCGTTCGAACTGGGTGATGGCGGCGGCGGTCACGCTGGTCTTGTCCGCCAGCGCGGTGCGCTGCAGGCGACGCAGCCGCCTGGCCAGAGACAGGCGTCACCCGTCGAAGTCCACGACGGCGCCACTGGCTCGGCGTCGGCGTGCACGGAGAACAGGTTCGGATTCGAGCGTCACTACTAGCTTCCTTCGGCATGGCGGGGCTTGAGCTTGATCGAGGGAGCCGGGACAGGCCGGTGACCGAAGGTCGAGTCGTCGTTGGGCCGCGGCTCAATGCCGATGATGGTGGCCTGACCGGGCGTCGGCTCGTCCCACCACAACTGCGTGACCGCGAGCCAGTGGTTCGCGTTCATGGCGGGCAATCCGAGCCAGCCGGCGGTGAGACCGGAGTCGAGTTCGGCGCCCCACACAATGAACACGTCGCGGCATGCCAGCACGGCCTGCTCCGCACCCGGGTACTCCACCTCGAAAAGGGCGTCCATCCCCGGTTGACGCGGGGCCGGCGCATACGCCGCGCTGTTGCGGTTCGCCGCGGCACGGCGAGCCTCGGTGTCATCCCAATCGAAGTCGCCCACAAAGCTCGGGCGACGGCCCGCGGAGTGAGGCGCCTTCACCAGGCGGATGTCAACCCCGCTGGAGTGCAGCACGGTTGCGCGATCCCGCGACGCATGCACCCCTGCCGCCTGCCAACCCCGATCGTCACGGAGGTGGGCCCGACGCCATCTTGTCGGCACCACGCATGCGCGGTGTCAATGGTCGTCGCTGCTGGCCCACCACAGTCCGGGGCATTCGGTCGGCCCCGCGCATTGCGGGGATGGTTCTACCGGACGGTCGTCGGCGATGTTCTCGGCTTCGTCGGCCCCACGCACGCGGGACCGTTCCCAGCCCTGCTGAC
Source organism: Saccharopolyspora shandongensis (assembly GCF_900106995.1). Classification (GTDB taxonomy): domain Bacteria; phylum Actinomycetota; class Actinomycetes; order Mycobacteriales; family Pseudonocardiaceae; genus Saccharopolyspora; species Saccharopolyspora shandongensis. The sequence goes on along the minus strand of NZ_FNOK01000046.1, from coordinate 78,109 downwards.
CATTCGAGGTGCTGATCGCGTCGGCCCCGCGCATACGGGTGTCAATTCCCCGGTGCGCAGCGGGCCCTCAGCGACAGCTGTCGCTGGGTGGCGAGGCGAACGGCGGCGAAGGGATGGATCATCCACAGCTTCGCACCACGAAGAGTCCGCCGTTAGGCCACGCTCCACGGGACTCCAGACTAGGGCGGCGGGACCCGCCACAGGGCACCAAAGTTCAACCCGGAGATGGGTCAAAGAGGGCCGACAAGAGCACAAAAGTTGCCCCTACAGATGGGTAGCCTAAACCATGTCTGAACTGCAATTTTACCGACTGCAGCCGACAAAATCGGCATAGAACCCACCTCCCCGATCGACTTTGACCTACTCGGCGTTCTACTGCGTGTTCTACGGCCTGCCGCAGTGGCTGGAGGAAACCCGGGGCCTGGGACCGGTCGGCGCCGGGCTGGTGGTGCTGCCGATCGCCGCCGTCGGCGCCGTGTCGACGCTGCTGGCGACCCGGCTGCAGCGCCGCCGCGGCCCGCGCGCGGCGCTGGTCGTCGGAACGGCCGCGCTGTGCGTCGGCGGACTGCTGCTGACCGTGCCGGACGCGGACTCGCCGATCCCGCTGCTGCTGGTGATCGCCGCGATGCTGGGGCTGCCCAACGGGTTCAACAACATGGGCAACCAGAGCGCGATGTACGCGGCCACCCCGGCGGAGCGGATGGGCGCGGCGTCCGGGCTCTACCGCACTTCGCAGTACGTCGGCGCGAACCTCGCCGCCGCGCTCCTGGCGCTGGTGCTCGGCGTGCACGCGGACGACGCCGGGCTGCACCGGATGGGCCTGGCGGTCGCGATCCTCGCGGGCTTCCTGCTCGTCGCCTCGCTGTTCGGGCTGCTCCGCCGCCGGCGCGCTTGAAAAGGACGGAGGCCCCGCACCTGGTGGGGTGCGGGGCCTCCGTGCAGCTCAGGGGCCGGCCCGGAAACCGGTACCGGCCGGATCACCCGAACTCAGACGATGCGAACGTCGCTGGCCTGCGGGCCCTTCGGGCCCTGGGTGACCTCGTAGGTGACCTTCTGGTCCTCGTCGAGGCTGCGGAAACCGCGCGCGTCGATGGCCGAGTAGTGGACGAAGACGTCCGCACCGCCGTCGTCAGGCGCGATGAAGCCGAAGCCCTTTTCCGAGTTGAACCACTTCACGGTTCCCTGTGCCATGTCTCTCTCCTTCTGGGAGCCGGTACTACTACAGGCGCTCACACTTCGTAACCGCCTGGGTCGCTGATCTCGAACGGCGACTTCTCCAGCTACAACCAGATAGCAGCACGCTCGCATCACTATCCTGCGAGTGTGCGCGAACACGACCCCAGAAAAATACGACCGACGTAGACACTACACGGTCGGCGGGGTTCGTGTGGGGTTGGTTTTCCCGGGCGTGTCGCCGTCGCCCGCATGATCAGTTCGCGGGCCCCGATCAGAAGAGTCCGTCCAGGTCAGGCGCCTTCTCGATGGCTCCGTACTTGACCGCGTAGGTGGCGTACTCCGCGGCGCTGGCGCGGTCGAGCCCCTGCGGGTAGGTGGGCAGGTTGGCGGTCGAAACGATCTCCGGGTTGAACCTCAGGTTGGTCACCACCGCCTCGCGCGCCTTGTCCGGGTGCTCGGTGGCGAACCGGTTCGCCTCGTCCATGGCGTCCGAGAACGCCTGGACCACCTGCGGGTTCTGCTTCGCGAACGCGCCGCTGGTGAGGTAGTAGCCCAGCGTCGCTTCCGGGCGGGCCTCGACGAAGTTCGAGATCAGCGGGGTGAACCCGGCGGCGAGGGCGGCCTGCACGTTCGGCTCGACCTGCCAGATCGCGTCCACGTCGCCGCGCTTGAGCGCGTCGTTCATGTCCGAGAACGGCATCGGCGTGAACCGGATGCCGGAGACGTCCACGCCGCGCTTCTCCAGCGCCATCTTGATGCTCACCTCGCCGATGTTGTGCAGCGAGTTGACCGCGATGTTGGCGTGCGCCAGGTCGCCGACGGTGCGGATCGGGCCATCCGGCTTGACCAGCACCTGGGAGACATCCTTGGCCGGATCCGCACCGGAGCCGCAGCAGTTGTGCACCAGCTTGATGTCCAGCCCCTGCTCGGCGGCCTGGAAGTCGCTGATCACGTTGGCGTAGCCGATCTGGTTCTCCTGCTTCACCGTCGCCGGGATCAGCGCGGCCCCGCTGTCGGCGACGTGCACCGTCACGTCGAGCCCGTGCTTGGCGAAGATGCCTTCGCTGACGCCGAGGTACAGCGGCGCGGCGTCGATGGTCGGGATGATGCCGACGCGCAGCGCGGTGCGCCCGTCGGCGGTCTTGGTGAGCTCCGGCCCGCCGCAGGCGGCCAAGACCCCCACCACGAACAACGCGACCAGCGCCGCGAAGACCCTGGGGATTCCCCGCATTTTCTCCTCCAACCTAGTGCGCGGACGCGGGCTCGGTGTTGACCATCGCCCTGATCCGGCTGAACACGTGCGCCCGCAGGCGGGCGAATTCCGGCAGTTCCTTGGTGCCGATCTGGTCCCGCTGCGCGGGCAGGTCGATCGGCACGATCTCGTCGATCCGGCTGGGCGAGCGGCTCAGGATCGCCACCCGGTCGCTGAGGTAGACCGCCTCGTCCACGTCGTGGGTGACGAACACCAGCGCCAGGTCCGTCTCGTCGCGCACCCGCAGCAGGAGGTCTTCCAGGTCGGCCCGGGTCTGCGCGTCGACCGAGGCGAACGGCTCGTCCATGATCAGCACCTGCGGCCGGTACGCGATCGCGCGGGCGATCGCCACCCGCTGCTGCATGCCGCCGGAGAGCTGCCACGGGTACTTCGAGCCCGCCGCGGAAAGGCCGACCTGCGCGAGCGCGGTGTCGACGCGCTCGCGCCGCTCGGCGGCGGACAGCCCGAGGTTGCGCAGCGGCAGTTCGACGTTGCGCCGCACGGTGAACCACGCCATCAGCGAACGCGCGTAGTCCTGGAACACCACCGCGAACTCCGGCGGCGGGCCCACGATCTTCTTGCCGTTGAACCGGACGGTGCCCTCCGTGGGCTTGGCCAGCCCGGTGAGGCAGCGCAGCACGGTCGTCTTGCCCGCGCCGGACGGGCCGACGATGGTGAAGAACTCCCGTTCGCCGACCGTGAAGGTGACGTCGTCCACGACCCGCGTGGTTCCGGTGCGGGTGGGGAATTCCTTGGCGATGTTGGTTACTTCGAGCATGTCTTCCTCACCGGTGTCCGAAGTGGAGCGCGCCTCATCGCGCCCGCTCCGCGCGTTTCTCCCAGGGCAGGAGCAGTTTTTCGGCCACGCCGAACAGCCAGGTCAGGGCGAAGCCGAGGACGCCGAGCAGCAGCACCCCGGACCACATGTCGGTGATGCGGAAGGTGTTCTGCGCGTCCACGATGACGAACCCGATGCCCTGGTGACTGCCGACCATCTCGCTGGTGACCGTCAGGATCAGGCTCAGCGGGATGGCGACCCGGATGCCGCTGGCGATGCGCGGCGCGGCCGCGGGCAGCACGACGTTCAGCTGCCGGCGCACGCCGGTGATGCCGTAGACGCTGGCGGTGTCGCGCAGCGTCGGCTCCAGCGAACGCGTGCCGTCCAGCGCGTTGAGCAGCACCGGCCACACGCAGCCCAGCGCGATCAGGAACACCTTCATCTCGGTGCCGAGCCCGAACAGCATCATCGCGAACGGCAGCAGCGCGGTGGCCGGGATGGCGCGGACGAACTCGATGCTCGGCGACAGCGCCCGGTGCAGCAACGGGACCTGGCCGAGCGCCACGCCGACCACGATGCCCACGACGACGCCGATGACCAGACCGGACAGCAGGTTTCCGATGCTGGAGGCGATGTCGGCGCGACCCTCGGCGGACAGCCAGTGCTCCTGGGCGGTCTCCAGGATGCGGCTCAGCGGCGGGAAGTAGACGCTGGCGGAGTTCTCGGTGGCCAGCCACCAGATCGCCACGGTGGCGACGGCGCCGACCACGCCGAGCAGTGCGGACAGGACTCGTCGGTTCATCGCGGACCCCGATTCGCCGCGTCCCAGTGCAGCACTCGCCGCTCCCCCGCGGCCAGCGCGGTGTTGATCAGCCAGCCGAGCAGGCCGGTGACGATGATGTACGCGTACATCAGGTCCGGCGAGCCGCCGGCGCGGTTGAGGCTGATCTGCGCGCCCAGGCCCGGCACGCCGATGATGATCTCGGCCGTGACGACCAGGATCAGCGAGGTCGCCGAGGCGACCCGGATGCCGGTCATCAGGTACGGCAGCGCCGAGGGCAGCGCCACCCAGCGCAGGGTCTGCGCCCTGGTCAGCCCGTAGCAGCGGGCGGCTTCCGCGGTGACCTGGTCGACCGCTCCCGCGCCCGCCGTCGTGGCCACCAGCAGTTGCCAGAACGCCGCGAACGTGGCCAGGAACAGCTCGCTCTGCTTGCCGGTGCCCAGCGCGAGCACGACCAGCGGGATCAGCGCCACCGACGGGACCGGGCGGAGGAACTCCACGACCGGCCTGGTCAGGGCCCGCGCCCACCACACAGTGCCGAGCAGCAGCCCGAGCGGGACCGCGAGCGCGGTCGCCAGCACCAGCGCCACGAACCAGCCCTGCAGCGTCTGACCGAGCTGGAGCCACAGCGGCGCCCCGGCCAGTTCCGGCAGCAGCGCCGCGACGATCTGGCTGACCGGCGGGAAGTAGTCCGCCGGGAGCACGCCGGTGCGGGTGAGGACCTCTTCCAGCACCAGCAGGACCACGACGGTGCCCGCCGCCAGCAGCCAGCCCGGCCTGGTGGGCCGGGCGGTGTGCACCGCGGTCATGACGAGCTCCCGCGCTGTTCCGCGGAATGCAGGCTGCGGGCGAACTCGGCCACCCGGATCTGCCGCACCCGGGTGAGGTGGTCGGCCATGATCGCGCGGGCCCGGGCCGGGTCGCGGTCGCGCAGCGCGGCCACCAGCTCGTGGTGCTGCTGCTGGCCCTTGGAGATCTCCGCCAGGTCGTGCACCTTCATCAGCGGGTTGTAGATCTTCTGCACGTCCATCAGCTGGTTGATCATCCGGATCAGCGTCCGGTTGCGGCTGCCGGCGCGCAGCGCCTCGTGCCAGCGCACGTTTGCGGCGAGGATCGCCTCGCCGGTGGCGGCCTGCGTCGCGGTGTCGCCGGTGTCGATCGCGGTCCGCAGCGTCGCGATGAGCTCGTCGAGCTGCTCGGTGAGCTGTTCGAGGTGGGCGAGCCGGAAGTCGTCGCAGTCGGTGGCGGCCTTCTCCACGGCGGCGCACTCCAGCAGGATGCGCACGTCGAAGACCTCGATGATCTCCTCCGGGCTCAGCTCGTCCACAACGTAGCCGCGCTTCTGCTTGGTGATCAGGCCTTCCTGGGCCAGTCGCGCCAGCGCCTCCCGGACCGGCGTGCGGGACACGCCGAAGCGCGCCGCCAGCGCGGTTTCCAGCAGCACGGTGCCCGGCTTGAGCTGCTGCTCCAGGATCAGCCTGCGGAGGTTCGCGTACTGCTCGGCGGCCGCGTCGGCGGTGCTCACGTCGCCGCACCTCCGAGCAGTTCCGCCGCGCGGTGCGCGAGCACGTTGCGGTCGATCTTGTTGGTCGAGGACAGCGGCAGCTCGTCGACGATCCAGACCTGGCGCGGGTGCGCGTACGGTTCGGCGTTGTCCAGCACGTGCTTCCGAAGCTCGTCGGGGCCGGCCTGGGTGGCCGGGCGGAGGCTGACGAACGCGACCGGCTTGTGGCCCTTGATCTCGTCGGGCACCCCGATCACCGCGGCCTGGCGGACGGCCGGGTGCGATTCGAGGATCTCCTCCACCGCCGCCGGGTAGACGTTCTCGCCGCCGCTGGTGAACATGTCGTCCTCGCGGCCGGTGAAGAAGTAGAACCCGTTGTCGTCGACGCGGAAGACGTCCTTGGTGTGGTAGAAGCCGTCCGCGGTCACCGGGCTGGGCAGGTCGGGCCGCCGGTGGTAGCCGGTCATCAGCGCCGGGCAGCGGATCTCCAGCACACCCTCACCCGTGGCGGTCGTGCCGGTGGAGTCCACCAGCCGCAGCTCGACGGCCGGGTCGGCCACGCCGACCGAGCCGTCGGGAGTGGGCAGGCCGCCCGGGTGATCGGTGAACGCCACCGGGCCGGATTCCGTGGTCCCGTAGCCGAAGTGCAGGTCGGCGCGCGGGAACAGGGCGCGGACGTCGTGGAACAGCGCCTGCGATGCGGGCGCGGAGCCCATGAACACGTCGATGACGCTGCTGGTGTCCACTGTGGCCACGAGGTCGTCCTCGCGGAGCAGCAGCGCGAACATCGGCGGCACGCCGGTCACCCGGGTCACCCGGTGCTCCCCCACCGCCTGGAGGAACTGCCGCGCGGAGAACTTGGGCAGCAGCACCACGGTCGCGCCGACGCCGAACGCCTGCTGGCAGTTGGCCAGGGCGTTCATGTGGTACAGCGGCGCGGCCACCAGGTAGCGGGCGTCGGCGGGGCCGGGCGTGCTCGCCTGCAGGCCCAGCACCCACAGGTGGCTGCGCTGGGAGAGCACGACGCCCTTCGGGCGACCGGTGGAACCCGAGGTGTAGAGGATCATCGCCGGGTCTTCGGGATCGGGCACGACCGAGGCGAACTTCCCGTCGCCGCGGGGCGTCCGCTCGATCAGCCCGTCGAGCTCCCACACCCGGACACCGCTGCCCGCGACGAGCTCGCCGCCGCGCGCATCGGCGAAAACCGCCTTCGCTCCGGCGTTTTCCAGCACGTACGCGACGCCGTCGCTGGGCAGCTTGTAGCTGACCGGCACCGGCACGAACCCGGCGCGCTGCAAGGCGTAGAACGCCACCAGCCACTCCGGGGTGTTCTCGCCGATGATGCCCACCGCGTCGCCGCGGCTCAGGCCCTGGCCCGAGGTCCAGGCGGCGACCGCGTCGACGGCCGCGTCGAACTCGCGGTAGGTCAGCCGGCGGGCGCCGGATCCGGTCACGGCGATGATGGCCGGCGCGTCCGGTCGGTCGGCGGTGACGACGTCGCCCTGGTTGCGGTGGTCGAAGTTGCTCATGCTCTTCCTCACTGCACCGCGGCGGACAGGAAGGTGCCCCGCCCGATGGCGACGGTCCGGCCGTCCTGGTCGAGCACCTCGGCCTCGGCCACCGACACCTGCCTGCCGGGCCGGATCAGGCGGCCGATCACCCGCAGGTCGCCCGGCAGCGCCGCGCGCAGGTAGTTGACGGTCAGGTCCACCGTGGGCACGCCGCGGCCGATGGTGCCGGTGAGCGCCCAGTCGGCGGCGAGGTCCAGCAGCGAGGCCAGGATTCCGCCGTGCGTGGCGCGGGTTTCGTGGTTGCCGACCCACTCCTCGCGCCACCGCGCGGTGAGCTCGATGCGGTCCTTGGTCAGCTCGACGACCCGCAGGTCCAGCCACCGGTGGAAGGGCGCGGCCCGCAGCAGTTCCTCGACGTCCGAGGCGGTCAGCCCGGCCATCACTCGTCGCCCCACGGGTCGACGACGATCTTGCCGATGAACTTGCGCTCCTCCAGCCGGGCCAGGCCCTCGCGGGCCCGCGACAGCGGCAGGACCTGGTCGATCAGCGGCGCGTAGTCGCCGGCCGCGACGCCGTCGAGCAGTGCGCGGAAGTCGTCGCCGGTGAACCCGTTGGAGCCGATCACCTGGAGCTCGAAGGTCCAGATGTAGCGCAGGTCCTCGGTCGGGTCGTAGCCCGCCGTGGCGCCGCAGACCAGGATCTTGCCGCCGAGCTTCACGCAGCGCAGGGTCGGCGCCCAGGTGTCGCCGCCGGTGTAGTTGATCACCACGTCGACGCCGGTGTCGTAGCTGTAGCGCTGCGGCTTGCCGTGGTGCTCCTTGACGTAGTCCAGGAAGCTCTCGGTCTTGTAGTTGACGACCTCGTCGGCGCCGATCTCCTTGAGCTTCGCGCCCTTCTCGTCGTCGCCGACGGCGGTGATCACGTGCGCACCGAGCCTCTTGCAGAGGATCACCGAGGCGGTGCCGACGCCGCCGGAGGCGCCGAGGATCAGCACCTTGTCACCGGCCTTGACGGTCTCCTTCCCGACGATCATCCGGTGCGCGGTGCCGTAGGCCACCGGCAGCGCCGCGGCCTGGGCGTACTCGACCTCGTCGGGCAGCGGGATCAGCTGCTCGGCCGACACCAGCGCGTACTGCGCGAGGCCGCCGTCGAGGGTCTCGCCCATCAGGCCCCGCTCCGGGTGGATCGGGTGCACCAGCACGCGGTCACCCACCGACCAGCCGGTCACGCCCTCGCCGAGCTCGGCGACGTCGCCCACCAGGTCCAGGCCGATGACCACCGGGAACGGGATCTTGATGCCCGGCATGCCGCGGGTGGTGAAGATGTCGTGGTAGTTGAACGACGTCGCCCGCACCTTGATCACGACGTGACCGGGGGTGGCGGTGGGCTTCGGGTGGTCGTCGCGCAGGCGGAGCTGATCGAGGTCGCCGTGTCCTTCCAGGACCAGCGCGCGCATCGTGTCGGTCATCGGTGGCGCTTTCCCATCGGTGTTCGGTTTTCGGTGCGGTTCAGCGGAATTCGACGAGGCCGTGCTCGCCGGAGAGGGTGAGGACGAGCCCGGCGGGTCCGGCGGCCAGCCGCAGCGAGGTGCCGATCGCCGTCAGCACCGGGCGCACGCGGCCGGGATCCGGGTGGCTGCCGGTGAACGACACCAGCTCCACTTCCGGCGGCCCGACGGCAGGCGAGGTCGTGGTGCCCCAGTCGATGAGGAACGGGACGACGCCGTCGGGCAGCCCGTTCGGCGGTTCGGAGAGGCGCCATTCGAGCAGCTCGCCGGTGGTGGTGCGGCGCTGTCCCGGGCCGACCGGGCCGATGTGCGCCGTGGCCTCGTCGATGTCGGCCGGGTGCACCGCCCAGGCGGCGACGCGGGGTTCGCGCAGCGCCGCCAGCCCGAAGGTGAGGGCGTCGTCGCCGACGGTGCGAGCGGGGTCCGGCCCGATGATCTCCAGGTAGCTGTCGCCGCCGAAGGAGACCAGGTAGTTGCGGGTGCCGCGGTCCGGGTGGGCACCGCCCGCGGCGGGCCGCACGCCGGTGCGGGCGGTGAACTCGGCGACCGTCTCGTCCAGCGTCGGCGTGGCGATCACGACGTGGTCCAGTCGCGGCGGGATCGCCGGTGTCTCCGTTTCGCCCATCGGTTCGTCCTCCGTCCGGATGCGTTGGGTGCATCCTCTGCCGCGAATGTGTACACGTCAAAGATTTGTGTATACGTTCCACGATGTGAACGTCCGCAACGTCGCGCGCGAGCGATTCCGCTGGTCGCGGCAATGAAAAACGGCCCCCACCGGATGGTGGGAGCCGCCTGCGGGCAGTGCCCGGCGCGCTACTCGAAGCGCGAGGTGTCGCCGGCGCCGCGACGGACGATCTCCGGCTCCGGGCCGGAGAAGTCGATCACCGTGGTGGGTTCGGTGCCGCACTCTCCGGAGTCGATCACGGCGTCCAGGACGTGGTCGAGCTCGTCCTTGATCTGCCAGCCCTGCGTCATCGGCTCCTCCTCGCCGGGCAGCAGCAGCGTGCTGGACAGCATCGGCTCGCCGAGCTCGGCCAGCAGCGCCTGCACCACGACGTGGTCCGGGATGCGCACGCCGACGGTCTTCTTCTTCGGGTGCATCAGCCGGCGCGGCACTTCCTTGGTGGCGGGCAGGATGAACGTGTAGCTGCCCGGCGTCGACGCCTTGATGGCGCGGAACACCGCGTTGTTGATGATCACGAACTGGCCGAGCTGCGCGAAGTTCTGGCACACCAGGGTGAAGTGGTGCCGGTCGTCGAGGTGCCGGATGGCCCGGATCCGGTCGATGCCGTCCTTGTTGCCGAGCTGGGCGCCGAGCGCGAAGCACGAGTCCGTCGGGTACGCGATGAGGCCGTTGTCGCGGACGATGTCCACCACCTGCCCGATCGCGCGCCGCTGCGGGTTCTCCGGATGCACGTCGAAGTACTTCGCCATGCTCAGAGCTTAGGTCGACCCGCAAGTCCGAGCTCAATGGCGTGGCGGATTCGTCCGACCGGCAGGAATGCGACGTCGACGTGTTTCGTTGGGGTGAGGTCTCAAACCTGCCAGATCCCGGCCCCGGTCGTTGCTGCACTGGAGCGCATGGAACCGTTGTCCACAATCACCGCTGCGACCGGAACCCCCGCAGCACCAACGCGATCGTCGTTGCTCGGTTGGCTCGGCGTGGTCGCCGTGATGCTGGGGATCTTCTCGATCGTCACCATCGAGATCCTGCCGATCGGGCTGCTGACGTCGATCGGCGCCGACTTCGCGATCTCGGACGGGATGGCGGGGCTGATGATGACCATGCCGGGCTTCCTCGCGGCGATCTCCGCCCCGCTGGTCACGGTGGCGACCGCGCGCATCGACCGCCGGCTGATGCTGAGCGGCTTCATGGCGCTGCTGGCGCTGGCGAGCTTCCTTGCCGCGGTCGCCCCGGACTACTGGCTCGTCCTGGTCTCGCGGGTGCTGGTGGGGATCACCATCGGTGGTTTCTGGTCGATCGCGGCCGGCCTGGCCGGGCGGCTGGTGCGCGCGGAGTCGGTCGGCCGGGCGACCGCGGTGATCTTCGCCGCGGTACCCCTTGGATCCGTGCTCGGGGTGCCCGTGGGCACGTTCATCGGGGATCTCGCGGGCTGGCGGGCGGCTTTCGCGGTGATGGGCGTGCTGGCGGCGGCGGTGTTCGCGATGCTGCTCGCGGTTGTTCCCGCGATGCCTCCGGTGCAGGTCACCCGCCTGAGCGTGCTTCGCGGAATGTTCCGGGGCGGCAACATCCGCTTCGCACTGCTGCTGACGTTCCTCGTCGTGCTCGCCCACTTCGGCGCTTACACCTACGTGACCCCGTTCCTCGAACAAGTCACCCACGTTGGCCCGGGTCTGATCACGGCCTTTCTGCTGACATACGGAGTCGCCGGGATTGTCGGGAACTTTGCTGGAGGAGCGCTCGTGGCGCGTCGTCCGCACGCCGCATTCGGGATCGCCGCAGGCATGATCGCCGGGGCAACCCTGCTGCAGCCGGTGCTCGGCCGGTCCGGTATTGGTGCGGTTGGGCTGCTCGTCGTCTGGGGCATCGCCTACGGCGCCGTGCCGGTCGCCTCTCAGACGTGGTTCGCGAAGTCCGCCCCGCACGCGCCGGAGGCGGCGTCAGTGCTGTTAACCGCGTCGTTCCAGGCGACCCTCTCTACGGGAGCCTTGGTCGGCGGCGTCGTCCTGGACCGGACGTCCCCGTCGACGGTCATGGCGCTCGGCGGTGCGACGGCAGCCCTGGCGGTGCTGGCGACGTGGCTGCACTTCGCGATGCGCGTTCCTTGGCCCAAGGCCGACTAGGGGCCTTCGCTGCGAGGTCTTCGAAGCAGCCGGGTTCGCCGACCATTCGACCAGTGGCCGACGCGGCCGAAACCGCAGATCAGAGCAGGCCCTCGGACAGCAGCGCGGCGTGCAGGCCGGCGATCGTCTCCGGACGGCGCAGCGGCGCACCGAGCACGTGTTCGGCCCGGGTGAGCCGGTAGCGCACCGAGTTCGGATGCAGGTGCAAGGCCTCCGCGGTGGCCGTCGTGTCGAGGTCCGCGCCCAGGTAGGCGACGACCGTTTCGAACAGCAGCGGTTGCTCCCGCAGCCCGGCCAGGAAGTCGCCCGACTTCTCCGCGATCTCGGCGCTCGGCAGCCGGGCGATCAGCCAGTTCGCCAGGGACAGGTCTGAGAAGTCCGCGACAGTCAGCTTGCCGGGCGCCGCGGTCATCCGGCCGAGCACGAACTCGGCGTCGGTCAGCGACTCCTTCGCCCGCCCCAGCGAGCGCACCGCGCGGCCGACGCCGACCTGCCCCGACGGCAGCGATTCGACCGAACCGACCAGGGTTTCTCGCCCACCCTGGGCGAAAACGACGACATCGGCACCGCGCGTGGTGGCCAGGAACGGCATCCGGGCCGCGTTCAGCGCCGCCTCCACCTGGCCCAGCGCGGAGCGGTTCCCGGCCGGCCGGTAGAGCAGCACGCGGCAGTCCGAGCCGAAGTCGAAGCCGACGATGCGGGCCCGCCTGTCCAGGTCTCCGTCGCCGTTCGCGGTAGCCCCGTGGAAGAGCGCACTTTCGAGCAGATGCCGGCGCTGTGCGCGGAGTTCCGCAGGTTCGTGCTCACGAGCCACGTACATCACGCCCAGCAGTTGGGCCGCCGAACGCAACACCGGCAGGAGCTGCGCCCCGTCCCCGTCCCGGGCCTCCCGGACCAGCCAGCCGAACATGTAAGGCCCGGTTCGCACCGGCAGCGCGAGGTACCGCAGGTCGCCGACGCCGACTTCCGCCGGGCCGTTGGCCGGCCGCGCGTGCAGGGCCTCGCGCAGCTCTCTGGCGTGCAAGTGGTCTTCCGGCCAGTTCGGGCGGCCATCGGTGCGCAGCAGGATCACTTCGGTGCCCACCAGCGGTTGCAACCGCCGCAGCAGCGCGATCTCGGGGGCTTCGGCGTGCGCGAGCGGGTCGTCTTCCGCCACGCCCATCAGATATTCCTGGGTTTGCAGCACCCGTTGCAGCAGTTCCGGGGAGGAGCTCAGCACCTTCTGCTGCACGAAGCCGATCACGTCCCGGTGCGGCGTCTCCAGCGGCACCTCGATCACCGGGAACCCCAACCGGTCCGCCTCGTCCAGCAGTGCCGCCGGGACCCGCCGCGTGACGATGCCGGTCGCGTAGCCGAGCGCGGCGATGTTGGACCCCGCGAGCTCCCGGACCAGCGCCCGCTGCTCCGCCGGCTTGCGCTGGATGCGCATGCCGGTCGTCAGCAGCAGCCAGTGCGGCGGCACCCACCGCGACGGGTTGGCGATCTCGATGGCGTGCGCGCCGTCGATCTGGCGGGCGGGGCCGGTGTCGGCCGCGGTCAGCAGCCGCAGTCCCAGCGCCGCCTCGGCGAGCAGGTCCGCGAGGCGCAGCGGGCCGTCATCGGGCAGGATCCTCACCCGCCCATCCTGCACATGACGGGTGGCGTTCAGGCAACCACCGGATCACGCGTGCGCCATCCGAGGTTGCCGAGCAGCCGGTCATTCCCGCAGATCGTCGAGCGTGGTTTCCGGGGCGATCCGGGCGCCGTCGATGCGCAGCTCGACGATGGCCGGGAGGCCGGCGGCGAAGGCGCGGTCCAGCGCCGGACCGACCTGCCCGGTTTCCTCGACCAATTCGCCGTGCCCACCGAAGGCTCGGGCGTATGCGGCGAAGTCGGGGTTCACCAGGCGCGTTCCAGATTCCCGGCCGGGATGCCGCAGCGCCTGGTGCTGGCGGATCGTGCCGTACATGCCGTTGCTGACCACGAGGATCACCGGCGCGGCGCCCTCGGCGACGGCCGTGGCGAACTCCTGGCCGTTCATGAGGAAGCATCCGTCTCCGGCCACCGATACGACCCGCCGCCGCGGATGCCGGATGGCTGCGGCCACCGCCGCCGGGACACCGTAGCCCATCGAGCCGTTGCGCGGCGCCAGCTGCGCGGGATAGGTGCGGTAGGACAGGTAGCGCTGCGCCCACAGGGCGTGGTTGCCCGCACCGAACGTTACGACGGTGTCGGCCGGTAGGCGTTTTTGCAGCTCCGCCATGGCGATTCCGAGGTCCAGCCGATCACCGACCGGTTGCGGCGTGCGGTACCACTCGAAACGTTCGCGCAACTCGCGCGTGCGCGCGGCCCACGGGCGCTCGTCGGGTGGCGACGTCGCAGCCATGGCCCCGGCGAAGGCCGCCGGGGTGGCGAGGAACCGGTACCGCGGCCGGTGGATCGCGGCATGCCCTTCCGGGTCCGGCAACACCGACACGACCGCGGCGTCCGGCCGCACCAGCGACCAGCCGTCCGAGGCCACGTCGCCGAGCGGGGTGCCGACCGCGATCACGACATCCGCGTCGGCGAGTGCGCGAGCGGCTTCCTCGTCGCGGCCGAACCCCAAGTACCCCGCGTAGGAGGCCGATTCGTTGTCCAGGAGGTCCTGGTGCCGGAAGTCGGTGACCACCGGCAGCTCCCAGTTCTCGGCCCACTGCCGGATCAGCGCGGCTGCGCCGGGTTCCCACGGCGAACCGCCGAGCACCACCAGCGGCCGCCGGGCGTCGGCGATCAGGTCCGCCACCGAGTTCGCCTGCTCGGCGCCGATCGCCGTTCGCGGCAGCGGGAACGGCTCCCCGTCCCCCACCTCGACGGCATCGCGGAGCATGTCCTCCGGCAGCCCCACCACGACCGGACCGGGGCGACCGCTGCGCGCGATGAGGAAGGCCTGCGCGAGCAGCTCGGGGATCCGGTCGGCCCGGTCGATCGTCAGCACGGACTTCGCCGATGCGCCGAACGTGCGAGCCAGGTCGAACTCCTGGAACGCTTCGCGATCGCGTTCGCCGCGCGGGATGAGGCCGACGAACAGCAGCAGCGGTACCCGGCCCTGCCAGGCGGTGTGCAGGGCGACGAGGGCGTTCGATGCGCCCGGGCCGCGCGTCACCAGGCACACCCCGACGCCGCCGGTGAGCCTTGCGTCCGCGTCGGCCATGTACGCCGCGCCGCCTTCGTGGCGGCAGACGACGAGTCTGATCGGCGAGTCGTGCAGCGCGTCGAGCACCTCCAGATAACTCTCACCAGGCACGCAGAACGCCGTGGTGACACCGTGCTTCTCCAACTGCGCGACGACGAGTTCGCCACCGCTGCGGGCCGTGTTCACCGTTCGCTCCTCCCATTCGCTGCCGGGCTTGGAATCACACCGCGTCCCATTCGGGGGCGCGGCGGCTGACGCGGTGCGCGCCCGCGGAGCCGACCAGCGTGATGAACGCGATCAGCGCCAGCAGCAGCGCGGGTCCCCACGACTGCCCGCCGGTCGCACCCAGCGCCCAAGTGCCGGCGAGCGGCCCGAACCCGGCCAGGATGTTCGCCAGCCCGACCGACAGGGCGACACCGCTGTAGCGCAGCCGGGCCGGGAACATCACCGACAGCGCGACGCCGATCGGCCCGTACGGGATGGAGATCGCGCCGATGCCCAGCGACACACCGGCGACCACCAGCACCGGGACCTTGGTGTCGACCAGCCAGAACACCGGGAAGGCGACCAGCACCGAGATCGTCGCGCCGATGACGCACACCTTCGCCGCGCCGATCCGGTCGGCGAGGCGGCCGGCGACGATGATCACCAGGATCTCGACCACGGCGCCGACGAGCGTCGCGTTCAGCGCCAGCGTGCTGCTGAGCTTCAAGCTCTTCGAGATGTAGCCGATCATGAAGGTGGTGAGCACGAAGAACGCCGCAGTACCCGCCAGGTACGCCGCGCCGCCGATGATCAACCGGCCCCACGCGGTGCGGATCGTCTCCAGCACCGGCAGCTTCTCCTCCTTCTGCTCGGCCAGCGCCGCCCGGAACAACGGCGATTCCTCCACCTTGACCCGCAGGTACAGCGCGATGGCCAGGAGCACGAACGCGGCCAGGAACGGCACCCGCCAGACCCAGGACTGGAACATCTCTTCGGGCAGCAACGTCAGCACCGCGAAGACGCCGGAGGAGACCAGGGTCGCCGTCGGCGAGCCGAGCTGCGGCACCGCCGCGTAACGCCCGCGCTGCTCCGGTGGGGCGTGCTCGATCGCCAGCAGCGCCGCGCCGGTCCACTCGCCGCCCGCCGAAATCCCCTGCAACAGCCGGAGCACGGCCAGGATGATCGGCGCCGCGATCCCGATGGTCTGGTACGACGGCAGCAAGCCGATGAGCCCGGTGGCCACGCCCATCAGCGTCACGGTGCCGATCAGGGCCGCCCGGCGGCCGAGGCGGTCGCCGATGTGGCCGAAGATCACCGCCCCGACCGGCCGGGCGACGAAGCCCAGCGCGAAGGTCACCAGCGAGGCGATGACGCCGATCACCGGGTCCAGCGCGGGGAAGAACAGCGCCGGGAAGACCAGGGCGGCCGCCGTTCCGTAGATGAAGTAGTCGTACCACTCGAGCGCGGTGCCGAAGTACGTGGCCAGGGCGATCCGGCGGATCTCCGCGGACCGGTCCGGCTTCGTGGCCGGTTCGGCGGCTGTCGCCTCGGGCATGGGCGGTCCCTTCACGGGCGAGCACTGGATGCCGTCGACGGCGTGCTCGGCCTGGCAGCGGAATGCGATGGGGAAATGCTCAGCACCCCGCGCGGCGCTGTCATTGGCGAAAGCGAGAAACAAACCGCGGCTATTGGTGGATCCACCACTGGTTTTTCCGCGTGCGATGCGCAGCGGACGATCCTGGCCGGAAACAAGGTCTTCACCCGAGCCCGCATCGTTCGGCTATGCTCGGCGCCGACGTCGGCGAACGTTAGTCCACAGTGGAGCACAGTGCCGCTTTCCCGGCCGGTGGAAGGACTTCGGAGAAAACGATGAAGATCGATCTGATCCTGCGCAACGGTCACGTGTGGACGATGGGCGAGCCGGGGCGCACCCACGCGCTGGGCGTCCTCGGCGGCCGGATCGTGGCGGTCGGCGACGAAGCCACCGGCCTCGAAGCGGACCGGGTGGTCGATCTCGGCGGTCGCACCGTCGTCCCCGGTTTCCACGATGCCCACGCGCACACGGGTCGCTTCGGCCTCGGGCTCACCCAGTTGAACCTGTCGGACGCAACCAGCCTCGACGACATCTATCAGCGGGTGGTCCGCCGCGCGGCGGATCTGCCGAACGGCGCCTGGCTGATCGGGCACAGCTACGAGCCCGCCGGATACGGTGGCGGGCACCCGCGCCGCGCCGACCTGGACCGGATCGCCCCGGCCCACCGCGTCTGGCTGAAGCACCGCAGCGAGCACATGGGCGTCGGGAACACCCTGGTCCTCGAGGACGCCGGGGTGTTCGGCATCGACCAGGTGCGCGGCGGGATCATCGAGCGCGACGGCGCAGGCGAGCCGACCGGGCTGCTGCAGGAGCAGGCGCAGGCACTGGTCAACGACCTGCTGGTGCCGGTAGCGGTCCGGGAGCTGGTCGAGGCGATCGGCGCGGCGCACCAGCGGTACGTCGCCGAGGGTCTCGTCGCCTGCCAGGAAGCGGGCATCGGCGGCGGCTGGATCGGGCTGAGCCCGGTCGAGCTGGCCGCCTACCAAACCGCGCTTCGCGAAGGGAAGCTGCGCGTCCGGACGACCCTGATGCCCGCCTACGAAACACTGCGGGAACTCAACGGACACGACACCGACGAGCTCGAACTCGGCCTCGACCTCGGGTTGACCACCGGACTCGGCGATCCGATGCTGCGGCTGGGCGCGGTGAAGATCTTCGCCGACGGCGCGTTGGCCAGCCGCACTGCCGCGATGACCGACGAGTTCTCCAACGAGCCCGGCAACCGAGGTGTGCTGCAGCTGGAACCCGAAGAACTCCGCGACCGGATC
Organism: Saccharopolyspora shandongensis; assembly: GCF_900106995.1. Lineage (GTDB taxonomy): Bacteria > Actinomycetota > Actinomycetes > Mycobacteriales > Pseudonocardiaceae > Saccharopolyspora > Saccharopolyspora shandongensis. The sequence continues at coordinate 60,797 of NZ_FNOK01000046.1, read as the reverse complement.
ATCGGCGCGCACCGCTCGGGCTGGCAGGTCGCCACGCACGCCATCGGCGACCGTGCGGTCGGCCTCGTCATCGACGCCTACCGGGAAGCCTTGACCCGGTGGCCGCGCTCGGACGCCCGCCACCGCATCGAGCACTGCTCCGTGACCACGCCCGAACACGTCAGCGCGCTCGCCGAGCTGGGTGTCGTTCCGGTGCTGCAGAACTACTTCATCCACACCCTCGGCGACGCGGTGCTCGCCAACGTCGGCCCGCAACGCCGCGACTGGGTCTACCGGCTCCAGTCCCTGCTCGCCGCCGGGATCCCGGCGGCGGGCAGCTCCGACCGGCCGGTCGCGGACGGCGCGCCGCTGAAGGCGATCCAGCGCATGCTGACCCGCCGCACGGCCGACGGGCAGGTCTTCTCCCCGCACGAAGCGGTTTCCTTCGAAGATGCGCTGCGCTGCTACACGGTCAACGCCGCGCACAGCGCGTTCCTGGAGCACCAGCTCGGGACGCTCACCCCCGGCAAGCTCGCCGACGCGGTCGTGCTGGCCGAAGACCCGACGGCGGTTCCCACCGATTCCCTCGACCAGATCGGCATCGCGGCGACCATCATCGGCGGCCAACCCGCCCACGACCCCGACGCCCTGCTCGGCTGATGCCCGGCCCACGTCGGCCCCGCACCTGATCATCCATTGTGGCCGCGAATCCGGGAACCGCCGCACGACCGCACCTATTGACCCAGACGAGTGACCCCAGTTACATTCCCGCCGAAAAAGGGATTTCTGCCCGGACGGCGGCCATGCGCTTGTCCGAATACCGCCGAACGGCACGGAAGGCGACCGCATGAGTCAGGCGACGCGGCCTGAGCACGACGACGAGCTGCCCGATCGCGGCGCCGCGCAGACCGATGTCGGCGAGATCGTCGCCGCGCACGACGAGGAACGCCCGGCCCGGCAGTTGTCCCGCCGGCCGGACCTGCTCGTCTACCTGGTCGCCCTGGCCGTCGCGGTGCTGGTGCTCAAGCAGGTCTTCTACCCGCTCACCAAGGGCAACCAGTACTACCTGGTCATCTTCCTCGGCTGCACGCTGCCGCTGGTGTTCCTCTGCTACCGGCCCGGCGGCCGCCGACCGAAGGGCGACCGCGACGACCCGGCCTGGTACGACTGGGTGCTGTCGGCGATCGCGCTGCTCGTCGGGTTCTACCCGGTGCTCCCGGTGCCCTCCGGCGGGTTCGACGCGTTCCTCGACCGGCAGGGCAGCCTGTCCACGTTGGACATCGTGGCCGGCGCGCTGCTGCTCCTGCTCGCCCTCGAAGCGACCCGGCGCACCACCGGCTGGATCCTGCCGGTGATCTGCGCGGCGTTCATCGGCTACGCTTACTACGGCGGATTCCTGCCGCAGAACTGGGGAATCGCGCACGCGGGCGTGGACTTCAGCCAGATCATCAACGCGCTCTACAACGACGCCAGCGGGTTCTACGGCACACCGCTGGACGTCGCGGCCAGCTACATCGTGCTGTTCACCATCTACGGCGCGGTGCTCAACGCCTCCGGCGCGGGCCAGTTCTTCGTCGACTTCTCCTTCGCCGCGTTCAAGCGCTCCCGCACCGCGCCCGGCCGCACCACGGTGCTGTCCGGGTTCCTGCTCGGCACCGTCTCCGGTTCGGGCACCGCGACCGCGGTGAGCCTCGGCGCGATCACCTGGCCGATCCTGCGGCGCGCCGGGTACCCGAAGGAGCAGGCGGGCGGCCTGCTGGCGGCTTCGGGCATCGGCGCGATCCTGTCCCCGCCGACGCTCGGCGCGGCCGCGTTCATCATCGCCGAGTACCTGCAGACCTCGTACCTGACGGTGCTGATCTGGGCCACGATCCCGACGGTGCTGTACTACCTCGGCATCGTGTTCGCGGTGGAGGCCGACGCCCGCCGCTTCGGCGCCAAGGCGGTCGAGACCGAGCACGCCAGCGCGTGGCGGCTGCTGCTGCGCGGCGGGTACCACTTCCTGTCGCTGGCCATCATCGTGGTGTTCCTCGCCCTGGACATCCCGCCGTTCGCGGCGGTCGTCTACGCGACCGGCGTCGCCGCGGTGTTCGCGCTGATCTCCGGGCTCGTCCGGGCCGAAGGCGGCCCCGGCGCCGCGGTGCTGAAGTGGTTGCGGGACATCGTGGACGCGCTTTCCGCCGGGGTTCGCGGCGCGCTGCCGGTGGTCGCGGTGTGCGCGGCGGCCGGGATCATCACCTCGACCATCACCAAGACCGGGCTGGGCCAGGAGCTCGCTGACGCGCTGGTCCAGGCCGCGCAGGCGCTCACCACCAACCCGACCGCGATCCTGGTGCTCACCGTGGTGTTCTCGGCGCTCGCCGTCGGCGTGCTCGGGCTCGCGGTGCCGGTCACGGCGTCGTTCATCATCGCGTGGGTGGTGATCGGGCCCGCGCTCGGCGCCCTCGGCGTCGCCGACGCCGAGCGGGCCATGTTCATCTTCTACTACGCGGTGCTCTCCGAGGTGACGCCGCCGACCGCGCTGGCCGCGGTGGCGTCCGCGGCGATCACCGGTGGGCGGATCACCGGCACGATGATGCAGGCCTGGAAGTACACGCTGCCCGCGTTCCTGGTGCCGATCGCGTTCGTGCTGACCGACAACGGATCGGCGCTGCTGCTGCAGACCGACCCGCTGACCGTCCTGTGGGTCGCGGCGGCGTCCATCGTGGCCGTCGCCGCGCTGAGCGTGGTGACCGGCGGCTGGCTGGCCGGGCCGGTGCGCCTCCCGGTGCGCCTGCTGTTCCTGCCCGGTGCGCTGTGCCTGCTGTACCTGGAGCCGCCGGTGGTGGCCATCGGCCTCGGCTGCTGCGTGCTGGGGCTCGTCGCACAGCTCGTCCTGCGCCGCAGGGAAACGATCAAGGAGGTTCGTGATGCGGGTTAAGGCATTGCTGGTGGCGGCCGCGGCGGCGGTGCTCGTCGTGTCCGGCTGCGGCGGCAAGCAGGTGCAGGACAACCAGGCGGGTGCGGGCGCCTGCGAGGCGGCGGACGGGCGGTTGACGATCGCCACCGGCAACACCGGCGGCGTGTACTACGTCCTCGGCGGCGGGCTCGCGCAGCTGATCAGCAACAACACCAAACTGCGCGCCACCGCGGCGGAAACCGGCGCGTCGGTGCAGAACATCCAGCAGCTGGTGGCCGGCGACTACGACATCGCGTTCACCCTCGCCGACACCGCCGCCGACGCGGTGCAGGGCAAGGCGAGCTTCGAGGGCAAGCCGCAGAAGATCCAGGCGCTGGCCCGGATCTACCCGAACTCGACGCAGGTCGTGGTGCGCGCGGACGCGGGCATCAACAGCGTCGCCGACATGCGCGGCAAGCGGATCTCCACCGGTTCCCCGAAGTCCGGCACCGAGGTCATCGCCAACCGCGTGGTGTCCGCGGCCGGTCTGAACCCGGAGACCGACATCCAGGCGCAGCGCCTGGCGCTGGGCAAGGCGGTGGACGGCATGAAGTCCGGCACCGTCGACGGCCTGTTCTGGTCCGGCGGCCTGCCGACCCCGGAGATCACCGACCTGACGACGTCGCTGGGCGGCGCGGTGAAGTTCGTCGACATCACGCCGCAACTGGGCGCGATGCAGCAGATCAGCCCGGTCTACGAGGCGAGCACGATCCCGGCGGCGACCTACAAGCTGGCCGCGGACGTGCCGACGATCGCGGTGCCGAACCTCCTGGTGGTCCGGGAGGACTTCGCGGCGGGCAACGCCTGCGCGATCACGAAGCTGATCTTCGACAAGCGGGCGGACCTGGAGCAGGTGCACCCGGCGGCCAAGGAGATCACGAAGGACAGCGCCACCAAGACCGACCCGATCCCGCTGCACCCGGGCGCCCAGCAGGGCCTCGCGGGCTGACGTTCGCCGCTACAGCAGGCCGCGCTTGGCGGCCTGCACACCGGCCTGGAACCGGGTCGTGGCGCCGAGTTGGTCCAGCAGCGCGGCGATCCGCCGGACGACGGTCCGGCGGGACAGGTGGAGGCGGCGGGCGATGGCTTCGTCCGTCGCCCCCGCCGCCATCAGCATGATGCTGCGATCCCGATCGGAGAGCTGGTCCTGCTCGGTCTCGGCCGACACCGGCATCGCGAGCGTCCACAGTGTTTCGAAGAGCCCGGACAGCGCGTTGAGCAGCCCTGAGGCGTGCACGACGAGCGAGCCGTCCAGGCCGGTCCGGTCCGGCTCGGGCACCGCTGTAGCCCTTCGGCGGGATGAGCGCGCGCCTGAGGTGGATCAGCCGCAGGTCGCGAGCATTTCCTGGAGCGCCTTCTGCTCCTGTTCGGTGACCGTCAGGTCGTAGGCGCGCTTGACCGTGATCCAGCTCGTCGCGTAGCTGCACCAGTTCGCGCGTTCCGGCTTCCACTGGGACGGGTCCTGGTCGCCCTTGCTGCGGTTGGAACTCGCGTCGGCGGCCACCAGCTGCGGCAGCTGCATGTCGTTGGCGAACTGCTCGCGGCGCTGGTCGTCCCACTTGTTCGCGCCGCTGCGCCAGGCGTTCGCCAGCGGCACCATGTGGTCGATGTCGATCGCCGACGGATCGGTCAGCTGCTGGCCGTTGTAGGCGCTGGTCCACGTGCCGGAGGTGGCCTCGCAGGCGTTGTTGGTGCGGACGTTCTGGCCGTCCCGCGCCAGCACCGCCTCGCGGGTGTTGCAGTTCTTCCCGGCTTCCGGCTTCGTGGTCCAGTGCTTGAACCGCTCGCGCGAGTAGCCGTCCATCGATCCCGCCGGGGCGACGCGCAGTTCGGCGAGCTGCTCCCCGGCGGGGCCGGTGGTGGCGCTGACCTTCGCGTCGAAGATGCCGGACTCGAACACCACCCACATCAGGCCCAGCAGCGCGACCGCCACGATCGACGTCAACACGGACTTCTTGGCAGCCATGCGTCTCCCCCGGCTCGGTGGTGGTGTCGCAGACATTCGATCATCCTGCGGTGCCGCCGCTCACTCCGCCGGGTGGGTAGTGTGGCCCGGCACACCGGGTGGTCAGCCGGTCGCCCGGGGGACGTAGCGCGGGACGTAGCGCAGCAGCAGGCCCGCGCCCAGCAGCCCGAGCAGGCCCATGCCCGCGCCGGCGAACCCGATGCCGGCCACCGCGGTCAGCCCGGACACGGTGACCGGCCCGACCGCCTGCCCGAAGTCGCCGGTGAAACGCCAGGCGCCGAGGAACGGCGCGGGGCCGGGCTGCGGGGCGAGGTCCGCGCCGAGCGTCATCAGGATTCCGCTGCTGGTGCCGTTCGCCAGCGCCAGGAACACCGCGACGATCGCGAACGTCGACACGTCGTCCACCGCGAACAGCGCGAGGTGCCCGACGGCCAGGCCGGTCATCGACGGCACCGCCGCCCACATCCGGCCGAAGCGGTCCATGATCTGGCCCGACGTGTAGGACAGCGCGAAGTCGATCCCGCCCGCGATGCCGATGATCAGCGCGGTGGTCGACGGCGGTAGCCCGGCCGCGACCGCCACCATCGGCAGCACGACCATCCGGGACGCCCGCAGCCCGCCGATCAGCGCGGCGCAGGCGCCCATCCGCACCAGCACGCCGCGATGGCGCACCAGGGTGAGCAGTCCCTGGTGCGCGGGTTCGGCGGCCCCCTCACCGCTGGTGCCGAGGTCCTTCGTGCACAGCAGCAGGATCACCGAGGCGAGGGCGAACGCGATGTGGAGCAGGAACACCGCCCGTTTGTCGGGCGTCACCATCAGCACCAGCACCGCGAGGAAGGGGCCGATGAAGTAGCCCCCGCGGAACACCCCGCCGAGCACGCTCAGCGCCCGCGCCCGGTAGCGCAACGGCACGGCCGTGGTGATGTACGCGTGCCTGGCGAGCGCGAACACCGCCGTGGACAGGCCGACGAGGAACACGGACGCGCCCAGCATCCACGGGCTAGTCGAGAAGTAGCAGCCGACCAGGCCCAGCACCGACACGATCGCGGCGCCGATCATCGCCCGCCGCTCGCCGAGGCGGTGCACCAGCGCGCCGCTGGGCAGGTTGCCGACGAGCTCCCCCACCATGATCATGGCGGCGATCAGACCCAGCATCCCCAGGTCCGCGCCCTGGTCGGCGGCGATGAGCGGGATCATCGGGATGATCGCGCCCTCGCCGGTGGAGAACAGCAGGGTCGGTCCGAATGCCGCGAGCGCAACGGTTCTCAGCTCGAACGAGCGCTCACCCATCGTCCACCCATCTCCGCGCGCCGGGCACCTTTGGTCAAACTACTTGACGAACGGCGCCGCGCACGCACCGCCCGATCAGATCCCGAGGACGTCCGCGAGCCGCGCGCGCATCTGGTCCGGGGTGCCGAGGAGCAGCTCCGAGGTCTTCGCGCGCTTGTAGTACAGGTGGGCGTCGTGCTCCCAGGTGTAGCCGATGCCACCGTGCAGCTGGACGGTGTCGGCCGCCGCCTGGAAGTACGCGGGCGACACCAGCACCTGCACCATCGCCGCCGCCAGCGGCAGTTGCGCGCGGTCCTCGTCCGCGGTCCAGGCCGCGTGGCGCACGGCGGCATGAGCCTGCTCCCAGGCGCTGTACATGTCCGCGCAGCGGTGCTTGACCGCCTGGTAGGAGCCGATGGCGCGACCGAACTGCACCCGGACCTTGGTGTACTCCACCGTCATTTCCAGGACCCGCTCCATCCCGCCGAGCTGCTCGGCGGCGAGCGCGACCGCCGCGGTGTCCCGCGCCCCGGCCAGCACCGCATCGGCGTCCTCTGTGGACAACTGTCGCGCCGGGGTGCCGGCGAAGTCCAGCCGCGCGATCCGCCGGGTCGGATCCAGCGTCCGCAGCGGCGTTCTCGCCACGCCGTCCGCGCCGTCGACCCGGAACCACGAACCGCCCTGCTCGGTCCTGGCGTACACCAGCACGAAGTCCGCGATGTCGCCGGAGATGACTTGCGGCGCGCGGCCGTCCAGCACCCACGAGCCGTCCCGCCGGGTGGCCGTCGGCGCCGACTCCGCGTCCCAGGCGACCGCGCCGATCAGCTCGCCGGCCGCCAGCCGAGGCAGCAGTTCCGCCTGTGCTTCCGCATCGTCCAGCGCCAGCAGCACATCCGTCGCCAGCACCGCCGATGCGAGGAACGGCACCGGCGCCAGCGCCCGCCCCAGCTCCTCCAGCACCACGGCGCGCTCGACGTGCCCCGCGCCGGATCCGCCGTGCTCCTCGGGCACCACGAGCCCGGTCGCGCCGAGTTCGCCGGCCAGCCGCCGCCAGAGCCCGGCGTCATGACCGTCGCCGTCGATCAGCTCGCGCACCCGCGCGGGCGGCGCGTGCTCGGCCAGGAACTTCCGGACCGCGGACCGGAGTTCTCGTTGCTCGCGGGTCAACACCAGCTGCATTGCACGCTCCTCGGGGGTCTTCGGCGGTCGTTCGGTCACGCGGGGCGCTGGGTGCCGACCTTCAGCTCCCGGAACGGGACGTCGCGGTCCACCTGGGGCTCCTTCGGCAGGCCGAGGATCCGCTCCCCGATGATGTTGCGCTGGATCTGGTTCGAGCCACCGGCGATGCTCGACGCGGGCGTCGAGTTGATCGCGATCGCCATCTCCTCGGCGGCCGCGTCGCCCGGCTCCCAGGCCGCGAGCTCCGGCCCGGCGATGAGACCGGCGGTGTCCACCGCGCGCCACAGCAGCAGCGCGCCGGCGAGCTTCGAGACCGAACCGCGGGCGCCGGGCGGCGATCCCGCCTCCGCCTCCTGCCGCAACCGGCTGTTGAACAGCCCGAGCGCCTTCTCCTGGGCGTAGATCTCGGCCAACCGGCCGCGCACCACCGGATCCTCGGCGCGACCGCGGCGGCGGGCGAGCTCCACCAGGTTGTCGTAGGACAGCGGGTCGCTGCCGCGCCGCACCGTGCCGCCGATCGACACCCGCTCGTGGCCGAGCATGGTGACCGCCGCCAGCCAGCCGCCGCCGACCTCGCCGATCACCGAATCGGCCGGGATGCGCACGTCGTCGAAGTAGACCTCGTTGAACGGCGCGCGGCCGGTCATGTCCCGCAGCGGCCGCACCGTGACGCCGGGGGCGTGCATGTCGACGATGAACATGGTGATGCCGCGGTGCTTCGGCACGTCCGGGTCGGTGCGGGCCAGCAGCGCGCCGAAGTCCGACCATTGCGCGCCCGAGGTCCACACCTTCTGGCCGTTGATCACCCATCCTCCCCCGCTCTCACGCACCGCGCGGGTCTGCAGGCTGGCGACGTCGGAACCCGCGCCGGGCTCGGAGAACAGCTGGCACCAGATCTCGTCGCCGCGCAACAGCTTCGGCAGGTAGCGCGCCTTCTGCTCCGGGGTGCCGAGGTCCAGCAGCGTGGGGCCGCACATGCCCATCCCGACCATGAACGGCGAGCTCGGCAGGTCGTAGTGGGCCGCCTCCGCGTCGTACGCCTGCTGCTCGGCGGCGGTGCGGCCCTGGCCGCCGAACTCGGGTGGCCAGGTGATGCCCGCCAGGCCCGCGTCGTAGGCGGCGGCCTGGAACCGCTTGGCCTCCCGGAGCACCTCGGCCGGGGCGCGGTCGCCCAGGGATTCCGGCGCGTTGGCGGCCAGGAATTCGCGCGCTCTCGCGCGGAACTCGTCGACGTCCATGTGCTCTCCCTCCACCCCGGCGGTGCGGTGGCAGCTCATCCGCCACCGCCGACTGTAACCGAATCGGAGCGAACTGAACATGTTCTATTTCTGAGTCCATAGTGGACCTCATGGCCGGGTGACCTGCGCTGCGCGCCGGACTTTTCCGCGGCCCCGGCCGTCCGCCCCGGGTTGACCACCACCGTCCGGCGACGCAATATGAGGCCCGTCACGTCACCCTCACCGGCGAGGTAACGATGTCCGCTGCTGCGCAATCCGTGACCGGCCGAGGCATGACCGCCAGCGATCAGCTGGCCCGGCACGCCCGCAAGATCCCCGACGAGATCGCACTGCGCTTCCAGGACGTCAGCCGCAGCTACCGGGACTTCGACGAACGGGTCACCCGGCTGGCGAACGCGCTGCGGGACCGCGGCGTCGGAGCCGGTGACCGGGTCGCGGTGGCCGGGCTCAACGGGCTGGAGATCGTCGAGTCCTACTTCGCCTGCGCGCGGCTCGGCGCGATCTGCGTGCCGATCAACTTCCGGCTGGTCGCCGACGAGATCGCCTACGCGCTGGACGACAGCGGCGCCTGCGCGGTGATCGTGGACTCGTTCCTGGCCGAAACCATGGCCGGGGCCAGGGAGAAGGCGTCCGGCGTGCGCGTCTGCCTGGTCATCGGCGGCGCCGCCGGCGAGGGCACCGAGGACTACGACGCGGCGCTCGCGGCGGCGTCCGACGAGTACACCGAGACCGTCGTGGACGAGCAGTCGCCGGCGTTCATCATGTACACCTCCGGGACCACCGGCCGCCCCAAGGGCGCCGTGCTCACCCACCACAACCTGCTGATGCACAGCTTCAGCTCGCTGGTGCACAACGGCGTCACCCCGGACAACCGCGTCTGGCTGGTGGGCGTGCCGCTGTTCCACATCGCCGGGGTGTCCGGGATGCTGCCGTACCTGCTGATCGGCGGGCGGATCGTGATCAGCGCGTCGGACCGGTTCGACCCGGCCGAGACGGTGCGGATGCTGGTGCGGGAGCGGATCACGTCGTGCTTCTTCGTGCCCGCGCAGTGGCAGGCGATCTGCGACCTGCCGGACATCGGCGACCACGACCTCTCGGCGCTGCAACGGATCAGCTGGGGCGCCGCGCCCGCGTCGACGACGTTGCTGCGCAAGATGTTCGACACGTTCCCGCAGGCCGAGATCACCACCTCGTTCGGGCAGACCGAGTGCAGCCCGGTGACCACGATGCTGCGCGGCGAGGACGCCCTGCGCAAGATCGGCTCCGTCGGCACCCCGATGCTCAACGTCGAGGCCCGGGTGGTCGACGACGACATGAACGACGTGCCGCGCGGCGAGGTCGGCGAGATCGTCTACCGCGGCCCCACCGTGATGCGGGAGTACTGGGGCAAACCGGCGGAGACCGCCGAGGCGTTCCACGGCGGCTGGTTCCACTCCGGCGACCTGGTGCGCCAGGACGACGAGGGCTACCTCTACGTGGTCGACCGGAAGAAGGACATGATCATCTCCGGCGGCGAGAACATCTACTGCGCCGAGGTCGAGGACGTGCTCGCCGCGCACCCCAAGGTCGCCGAGACCGCGCTGATCGGGGTGCCGGACGAGCGGTGGGGCGAGACGCCGCTGGCGGTCGTCGCGCCGCGCGACCCGGCCGATCCGCCGACGTTCGCCGAAATCGAGGACTGGTGCAAGCAGCGGCTCGCCGGCTACAAGCGCCCGCGCCGGCTGGCGGTCGTCGCGGAACTGCCGCGGAACCCCAGCGGCAAGGTCCTCAAGACCCAGCTGCGCCGCGAGCACGGCGAGCGCTGATCCCACCCAGGAGGCACGAAACATGGGCGACACCGCCAACCCCTTCGATCTCACCGGGCACGTTTCCGTGGTCACCGGCGGCAATTCGGGCATCGGCCTGGCGATGGCCGATGCGCTGGCCGCCGCGGGCGCGGGCGTCTGCATCTGGGGCACCAACGCCGAGCGCAACGAGACCGCGGCCCGGGAGCTGGAGAAGCACGGCGGCAAGGTGCTCGCGCTGCGCTGCGACGTCGGCGACGAAGAGCAGGTCGAGGCGGCGATGTCGCGCGCCGTCGAGGAGTTCGGGCGGCTGGACTCCTGCTTCGCCAACGCCGGCGTAGGCGGCGGCAGGACCCGCTTCGTGGACACCGAGCTCAGCGACTTCCACCGCGTGGCACGGGTGAACGTCGACGGCGCGTTCCTCACGCTGCGCGCGGCGGCGCGCCGGCTGCTGGCGCAGGGCGAGGGCGGCAGCCTCGTCGGCACGTCGAGCCTGGCGGCACGGCAGGGGCAGCCGCGCGGCCAGGCCTACGCCGCGTCGAAGGGCGCGCTGATCTCGATGATCAAGTCGATCGCGGTCGAGCTGGCCCGGCACGGGATCCGGGCCAACGCGGTGCTGCCGGGCTGGGTGAGCACGCCGCTGGCCGACCCGGCGCTGCAATCCGAGGGGTTCCAGCGCAAGGTGCTGCCCCGGATGCCGGTGGGCCGCTGGGGCGCGCCCTCGGACTTCGGCGCGCTGGCGGTCTACCTGGCGAGCCCGGCGAGCGCCTTCCACACCGCCGACGAGATCACGGTCGACGGCGGCTACATCTCCTTTTAAGAGAGTTTTCCACGCTCGTCTTCGACTATGCAACTCGTTGCATAGCATCTTGTTGCATAGTAGCTTGGCCGGCACGGGCGCCCCGGCGTCCGCGTCGGCAGCGCAGCGGGAGGCGAGCGATGAGCAACGTGCTTCGAACCAGGTTCACCGAGGAGTTCGGCGTCGAACACCCCATCGTGCAAGGCGGCATGCAGTGGGTCGGCCGGGCCGAACTCGTCGCGGCGGTCGCGGAAGCCGGCGCGCTCGGCATGATCACCGCGCTCACCCAGCCGACACCGGAGGACCTGGCCAGGGAGATCGCGCGCTGCCGCGAGATGACCGACAAGCCCTTCGGCGTCAACCTGACGATCCTCCCCACCATCACACCGCCGCCGTACGCGGAGTACCGGCAGGCGATCATCGAATCCGGCATCGGGATCGTCGAGACCGCCGGGTCCAACCCGGCCGAGCAGGTCGCCGCGTTCAAGCCCGCCGGGGTCCGGGTGCTGCACAAGTGCACCAGCGTCCGGCACGCGCTCAAGGCGCAGCAGCTCGGCGTGGATGCGGTCAGCATCGACGGCTTCGAGTGCGCCGGCCACCCCGGCGAGGACGACATCCCCGGCCTGGTGCTGATCCCCCGCGCCGCCGACGAGCTCAGCATCCCGATCATCGCCTCCGGCGGCTTCGCCGACGCCCGCGGCCTGGTGGCGGCGCTGGCGCTGGGCGCGGACGGCATCAACATGGGCACCCGATTCATGTGCACCACCGAGTCGCCGATCCACGACGCGGTCAAGAAGCGGATCGCCGAGGCCAGCGAGCTGGAGACCGAGCTGATCTTCCGGCCGCTGCGCAACACCGCGCGGGTCGCCAGCAACTCCGTCAGCCGCGAGGTGGTGGCGAAGCTGGCCGACGGCGCGGCCTTCGATGACGTCCGCGAGCTCGTCGCGGGCGCCCGCGGCCGCCAGGTCTACGAGCAGGGCGACCCGGAGCTGGGCATCTGGAGCGCCGGCATGGTGCAGGGGCTGATCACCGACGTGCCCCCGGTCGGCGAGCTGGTGGAGCGCATCGTGCGCGAGGCCGCCGAGCTGATCCGGGGCCGGCTGGGCGGGCTGCTCGGCGTGGCAGACTGAACCGATGTCGTTGGAGTACGCCATCCTGGTCTCCCTGCAGGAACGCGCGGGATCCGGGTACGAGCTGGCGCGCCGGTTCGACAAGTCCATCGGTTACTTCTGGTCGGCCAGCCACCAGCAGATCTACCGGAGCCTGAAGCGGATGGTCGAGCTGGACTGGGTGTCCTGCGACGAGGTCGCGCAGGACAAGCGCCCGGACAAGAAGGTCTACCGGGTCAGCGAGTCCGGCGCCGCCGAGCTGGCGCGCTGGCTCGCCGAACCGGTGGACCCGCCGCCCGTCCGCAACGAGCTGTCGGTGAAGATCCGCGGCGCGTCCTTCGGCGACACCGAGCGGGTCGCCGATGAGGTCGCCCGGCACCGCCAGGGGCACGACGAGCGGCTGGCCGTTTACCGCGCGATCGAGGAGCGGGATTTCCCCGCGCCGCAAGGCCTTTCCGGGCAGCAGCTGCACCAGTACCTGGTGCTGCGCGGCGGCATCCGCACCGAGGAGTCGATGCTGGCCTGGTGTGACGAGATCCTGGCCGCGCTGCGCGCCGATCGGGACTGAGGCAGGGCTAGTCTCTCGATCGCCGGGCAATTCGACGAACGAGGTGCACGATGGACTTCCGGACCTCCCGCGGCGCCGACGACTTCTTCGCCGCCTACGACGCGGTGCTGGCGAAGTGGCCTGCCCCGGTCGACGCGCTCGAAGTCCCGACGGCCTACGGCAGCACCCGCGTGCACACCTGCGGTGCGCCGGACGGCCCGCCGTTGGTGCTCCTGCCCGGCGGCGGAGCCACCTCGACGGTGTGGTTCGCCAATGCCCGCGACCTCGGCGAGCGGCACCGGGTCTACGCCATCGATCTCATCGGCGAGGCGGGGCGCAGCGTCGCCGATGGCAAGGCGGTCTCCGGCGTCGCCGACCAGATGGCTTGGCTGGACGAGGTGCTCGACCACCTCGGCGTCGAGGCGGCGGATGTGTGCGGGCATTCCTACGGAGCGTGGATCGCCCTGCACTACGCCCTCCATTCGCCCCGGGTGCGCAGTCTCGCGCTGCTGGACCCCACGGCGTGCTTCACCCGCTGGAATCCGCGCTACCTGCTGCGCGCCCTGCCGATGCTGCTGCGGCCCGCACCGCGCCGAACGCGCGACTTCCTGCGCTGGGAGACCGGCGGCGCCGGCATCGACCCGGCCTGCCTCGAACTGCAGGCCCGCGGCGCGGAGTTCCGGGCCGCGAAGCCGGTCACCAGGCCCAATCCCGACCCGTCGCGCCTGACCGTCCCGACCCTCGTGCTGGCGGCGGAGCACAGCAAGGCCCACGACCCGCGCCGCCTGCTCGCGCAGGCCGAGCGCGTGGTGCCCGGCGTCCGCACGGCGCTGCTGCCCGGCGTCGGCCATCATGCGATCCCGACCGGGAATGCCGCCCGCCTGAACGAAATCCTCGCAGACTTCCTGTCGGCCGCGGAAACGGCGTGAGGGACGCCTCCGCCGGGTCGGACCGGCGGGGGCGCCCCTCGGCTGGGAATCGTCACCAGATCTCGGCGACCCACTCGGGGTGGTCGATGAACGGGTTCCGGTTGTGCTGGAACTGGTCGAAGATCACCTGGTTGCGGCGCTGCTCGCCGGCGTCCGGCGGGTCCTGCTCGTTCCACTGCTTCAGCACCGAAACGCGGCCGATGAACGGGTTGCTGCCGTTGTCGACGTTGTCGTTGACCTCGAGGTCGGCGAAGCCGTCGCCGCCGTCCCAGCGCACCGCCATGTAGAAGATCATCCGGGCGACGTCGCCCTTCACCTCGTCGCGCGGCTCCCAGGAGTCGCCGTCGGTGAAGTTGCCGGGCGCTTCCTCGGACTCGGTGCCGCCCATGTCGAAGTCCTTGTTGCCGCGATCCGAGTTCACGGTGACGTCGGTCGGGCGCAGGTGGTGCACGTCGGTGCCGGGACCGGGCGAGGTGCCGAAGTCGCCGTGGGACTTCGCCCAGACGTGCTCCCGGTTCCAGTCGTCGGCGTCGCCGCCGTTGGTGTCCTTGCCCTGCGAACGGCCGGTGTAGAGCAGGATCACGTTGGCGTTGTTGTTCGGATCCTCATCGGTGACCTTCAGCGCGTCCCAGACCTCGTTGTAGGTCAGGGTCGTGGTGCCGCTGCTGATGATCCCGTGCAGGGCGGTCTTGAGTTCGGGACCGGTCTTGCCGATCGCGTCCTGGTAGTAGTCCTCGACGACGGAATCCGCCGTCGCATCGGGGGCCGCCAGCGTGGCGGTCGTGGGCACGACCACCAACGCGGCGCTGAATAACAGGGTCAGCGGTTTCCAACGGGCGATCTTCACGGGCGTTGTCCTCTCGCCTCTTCGCCGGCCGCGCCGCACAACATCCGCGCCCGTGCCCGACCGGCAGGACTGTCGTTCAAGCAGGACGAAGCCTGCCACACGAACGATCACCATTGGGTGAACCAATTGGCGCGGTCCGGTATCGGACGGTGATCGGATTCGGTAACGCACGGTGTCCGGGCTCGGCGCGGATCCGGCGCAAACTGGGAAAATGCCGACGCCGGTATCGATCAACCGGGCGCTTTGCGCGGCCACCAAACGGCAACAACGGGAATTGTCAGCACCAGCAGCGCGGCCGGGAGCAGGAAGCCCAGCGCCGCGTCATACCGGTAGAGGCCGGTGAACGCCGCCGGGGAGGCCGACATCCCGAGGAACCTCAGCGCGGTGACCACGGAGATGATCCCTCCTCGCCCGCTGGCCCCGCCGGTGAGCACCGTGGCGTGGATGCCGACCAGGATCAGCTGCCCGCAGACGCCGCTGACCGCCCAGGCAACCGCGACCGCGGGCAGCCAGGAGACCAGGCCGACGGCGCCGACCGCCAGGGCCGCGAACAGCAACCCGACGCACACGATGGCGCGCTGGCCGAACCGGTCCACCGCCCCGCCGGTCAACCGGGCGCCGACCGCGCCCGCCACGCCGTAGGCGGTGAGCACCAGGCCGCGCGCGCTCGGGCTCAGCGCGAAAGCGTCGTCCAGCCGGAACGAGACCAGGAACGGCAGACCCGCCAGGCAGGCCCAGGAAACGAAGGCGACGCCGCCGGTCAGCAGCACGGATTTCCGCCAGGCGTCCCGCAACGAGGCGGGCCGCTGCGCCGCGCCGTCTCGCGAATCCGGCGGCAGCGGGCTGATCGCCAGCGCCGCGGCGACCGCCGCGAGGCCGACGAAAGCCCACTGCCAGGCGCCTTCCGCCGCGAGCCCGCCGACCAGCGGCGCGGACGTCTGCCCGATCGCCTGCATCGCGCCGTAGGTGCCCAGCGCCCGCCCGAGCCGCTCCTTCGGCGTGACGGCGGCGAGCTTGGCCAGCAGCAGCGGCGTGGTGAACGCGTTCGCGATGCCCTGCAAGGCGCGGCTGGCCTGGAAGAGCCAGAACCACGGGGCGACGGCGGCCAGCAACGCCACGACCGCGTACCCGGCGTAGGCGACGCGGATGCTGCGGCTCATGCCCCACCGCTCGCCGAGGCTGCCGGAGACCAGCATGACGATCGCGAACGGCAGCAGGTACACCGTCAGCGACGTGGCCGCGATGCCCTGCGACACGCCGAATCCGCTGCTGAGCTCCGGCAGCATGGCGGAGACGACGCCGCCCCCGAACGGCCCGAGCAGTCCGCCGATGTAGAGGGCGACGCGCGCGTTCACCACACCGCCCTTCGCCGCACGAGATCTCCCGGCAGTCGATCACAGCGCGGGTGCGGAGTCGAGCGGCGGGCCCGCATACGTCCGTTTTGCCCGAGGCCGCGGATCAGAGGGATCGCAGGTGCGGCGCGACCTCCGTGGCGAACAGGTCGAGGGAGTCGGCGACGGGCCCGTAGGGCATGCCGCCGATCTGCGGGCCGAAGATCATCAGGTCGTGCCCGAACCGCTCCCGGTAGGTGCCGACCTTGTCCACGATCTCCTGCGGGCTGCCCGCGAACAGCCCGCCGGCGGCGATGTTGCTCTCCAGGGTCTGCCCGGTCGGCTCGTCGCCGACCCCGCCGCGGTCCCGCGTGGGATCGCGGTCGGTCCACTGGGCCTCGTAGTACGGACGCAGCTCTTCCCTCGCCTGCTGGGAGGTCTTGCCGACGAACAGCAGCCTGCCGGAGCCCACCCCGGCCTGCGCCGGGTCGCGGCCGTAGGCGGCCCAGCGCTCCCGGTAGTGGTCAACGAGCTTCCCGTAGTTCTCCATCGGCTGGATCGCGTTGGCGACGAAGATCGGGTCGCCGAAGCGGGCGGCGAGGTCCGGCGAGGCCTGGCTGGTGGCGACGCCGTGCCAGACCGGCGGCGGGGTCTGCAGCGGCCGCGGCAGGCTGGTGACGCCCTCCAGCCGGCCGCGGAACCGGCCGCTGAACGTGACTTCTTCCTCGCGCCAAAGCCGGTGCAGCAGCTCGTAGTGCTCGGCCTGCAGCTCCCACTGGTGCTCGCGGTCGTAGCCGAACATGGTGTAGGGGTCGGCGGAATTGCCCTTGCCCACGATCAGTTCGAGCCGGCCGTGCGACAGGTGGTCGAGGGTGGCGTAGTCCTCGGCCACCCGCAGCGGGTCGAGGGTGCTCAGCAGCGTGACCGTGGTGATCAGCCGGATCCGGCTGGTGCTCGCCGCGATCGCGGCGAGCACCACGGGCGGCGCCGTGGCGACCGTCCGGCCCGCGTGGTGTTCGCCGAAGCCGAAGTAGTCCAGGCCCAGTTGTTCGGCGAACTCGGCCAGCCGCACGACGTCGTCGAAGTGCTCGGTGGCCGAACGGGTTTCACCGGTCAGCGGGTCCGGCTGCGTGCTGCCCAGACTCAGGATGCCCAACTGCACGTCCACGCACCTCCAGACGGGGTCGCCGGCGGCGACCCGGGAAATGATCCGGAATTCGAATGTCCTCTTAGGACTTGAAAGCTCGATGCGCCGCGCTGCGCGGCATCATCGGCGACACGCCTGGCTCGCCACGCGACGGAGGTCGACGTGCCGGCGGCGGGTGAACGTGATCAGCACCGGGCAATCGTCGAGCGACCCGGCGCCGGTGTCAACGAAGACGCCGATCGTCCCACTACGCGGACCGGCACCCGAAAGCCCTGCACAATTCACCTTAAGTCCACATTGGACACCTTTGCTACGAAGCCCGCCACATGAACGTCAGGTGAAAACTGGCAAACGGCCTGGGAAAAACGCGGACCGGGCAAATCTTGACCGCCACGACACCAGAAACTTATGGTCCAGACCATCGGCTCAGCGCGGGGTCCGACCCGCCGGGCCGGTGGTCGTCGGAGTCCCCTCTCCCTTCCTCGGCCAAGTTCCACCCAGCACCACCGGTCCGGCACCACCCTCCGGACCAGGCGGTTTCCTCCGAAGGAGCTGAGATGAACAAGAAGCCGAAACTCGCCGCAGCCATCGTCGGCGCGGCGCTCGCCCCCGCTCTCGTCGCGATCCCCACCAGCACCGCCAGCGCGCACGGCTACATCGACTCGCCGCCGAGCCGGCAGGCCCAGTGCGCCCAGGGCACCGTCCCGTGCGGCGCCATCAAGTACGAGCCGCAGAGCGTCGAGGGCCCGAAGGGCCTGACCAGCTGCAGCGGTGGCAACGCGGGCTTCGCGGAGCTCGACGACGACGGCAAGGGCTGGACCGCGACGCCGGTCGGCAACTCCGTCACCTTCAACTGGACGCTCACCGCCGCGCACCGCACCTCGACCTGGGAGTACTTCATCGGCGGCAACCGCGTCGCCGTGTTCGACCAGGGCGGCCAGCAGCCGCCGTCGCAGCTGTCGCACACCGTCGACCTCGGCGGCGTCAGCGGCAAGCAGAAGGTGCTGGCGGTCTGGAACGTCGCCGACACGGCGAACGCCTTCTACGCCTGCGTCGACCTCAACGTCGGCGGCGAGTGATCGCTTCCAGCGGCTTTTCCCCTGAACCGGCGGGCCCGCGCTCCACTCGGAGCCGGGCCCGCCGTGTCACAACGGCGCCGGCAGGCCGAACCGGGCGTCCACTCTGGACGCGAACCGGACGACGGGCCGGCTCGGCGGCGCCAGCCCGAACTCGGCGAGCAGCCCGGCGTCGGTGAAGTCCAGCAGTTCAGCGGAATCCAGGGCCCAGGGCTCGTGCGCCACCGGAACCTCGATGGGCCAGCGGTACCAGGTCGAAAACATCCGCCAGCGCTCGGTCAGGAACCGGTCCAGACCGGTCGGCGCGATACGGCCGCCGCGCCGGACGCGCAGCCCCAGGCCGACGCCGGATCGCTCGACGCGGTAAGCGGTTTCGGTCGCCGTCTTGGTGCACTCGACCGCCGCCGAACGGTACGGCAGGCGGCCGACCGCCCTGGCCACGCGGACGAAACCCGGATGCGACGCCTCCAGGGAGAAGAACACCAGGCCGCGGCGGCCGCGCTCGTCGACGGCGAAGGTCCGCACGTTGAGCTCGGCGAACCGCGCAGGCAGCGGGCTGCGCACCGACATCCCCAGGCCGACCACGCCGACCCAGGCCGTGCCGTCGAACAGGTCGGGCCGGGTGCGCGGCGGCAGCAGCGGCGCGATGTCCCGTTCCGCGCAAGGCCAGTGCGCGAACACGACGTCGCTCCAACCTTGCTCGCTGAACGAGCAGCGCACCCGATGCGGCGCGACCGGTGTGAGTGGTTCGGTTTCCATGATTACAGGATGGCTCTCAGCAGCGCGGCGTAAAGCGTCAGGCCTGGGCCGAAGGCCAGCGCGACGACGTGGTTCCCGTCGCGGAGCCCGCCGGCCAGGAGTTCCTCCAGGACCAGCAGCAGCGTCGCGGACGAGCAATTGCCGTGCTCGGCGAGTACTTCGCGCGACGGTTGCAACGCGGCAGGCGGGAGCCCGAGGGTGTCCTCGACGGTGTCGAGGATGCGCGGACCGCCCGGGTGCACCGCCCAGCCCTGGACGTCGGCGCTCCGCAAGCCGTTGCGGCCGAGCAGGTCGTCGAGCACCGGGCCGAGGTGCCGGGCCAGCACCTCCGGCACCTGCGGCGAAAGCCCCATCCGGAAGCCGAGATCGGTGATCTCCCAGGTCATGTGCGAGCTCGCGGTGTCGTCGGTGAAGGCGGCGATGTCGACGACCTCGAGCCCGGCCGCCGCCGGGTGCAGGACCGCCGCCACCGCCGCATCGCCGAAGAGCGCGTGCGAGACGACCTGCTGCGGGTCGTCGGTCGGCGGCTGGATGTGCAGCGAGGTCAGCTCCAGGCAGAGCAGCACCGCCGCACGGCCGTGCGCCGCGACGAAATCCGCGACGCCGCCCAGCGCGGGCAGCGCCGCGTAGCAGCCCATGTGCCCGACGAACAGCCGCCGCAGGTCGGGGCGCAGTCCGAGGGATCCGGCGAGCTTGATGTCCAGGCCTGGTGTGCCGTAGCCGGTGCAGGTGGCGACGGTGAGCAGGCCGATCTCGTCGGCGCCGATCCCGGCGTCGTCCAGCGCCGCGGCGACGGCCTGGTGCCCCAGCCGCGGGGCTTCCTCGTCGAAGCGGCGCATCCGGGCCGCCGTGGACCAGCCGGAGAGGTCTTCCTTGATCGGATTGGCGACGGTGTGCCTGCGCCGCACCCCGGCTCCGGCGAACACCCGCCGGGCGAGGCGGCTGCCGCGGAAGTGCTCCCGGAAGAAGCCGTCCCACAGCGACTGCTGCTCGGCTGTGTCCGGCAGCGCCGAGCCCAATCCGGCGATCAGCGGCGTCACCAACGGGGCGACTCGGTCTCGTCGTCGGGGTCGCCGCCCAGTGCGGCCACGCCGAGCCAATCGGCGCAGACGTCGGAGGTCGCCGGTTGCAGCGCGCCGCAGCGGGCATCGCGGTAGATCCGCTCCAGCGAGTGGCCACGCCGCGTCGCCGACGCCCCGGCCGCCTCCAGCACCGACGAGGCCACCGCGGCGGCGGTGTCGCCCGCGATCAGCTTCGCCCGCCACACCCAGCGGTTCGTCTCCGGCTCCCCCGGCCGCTGCGCCACCCTCCGCGAGGCCTCCCGCACCACGGCGTCGGCCGCGGCGACCGCCGCATCCGCCCGGCCCATCCGGGACCGTACGGCCGGCAGGGTGTGCAGCCCGCGTTCGCGCAGGTGCGCGCCGCCTTCGCGCAGCGCCGACCGCGCCACGCCGACGTAGACGGCGGCGTACGACGCGACGAGCCATTGCGGCATCACCTGCGCGACCAGCAGCGTGATCCCCTCGATCCCGCCCAGCAGCGCGTCGGCGCCCACCGACACCTCGAAGTGCACGTCGTGGCTACCGGTGGCGCGCATGCCCAGCGAATCCCAGGTCGGCTCCACCTGGATGCCCTCGTCGGCCGGAACCAGGAAGTAGGACACCTTCGGCTCGGCGGCGTCGGCGTCCTTGGCGGTGACCAGGTACGCGTCCGCGTGACCGGCACCGGAGACGAACGCCTTGCTGCCGG
Source organism: Saccharopolyspora shandongensis (assembly GCF_900106995.1). Taxonomy (GTDB): domain Bacteria; phylum Actinomycetota; class Actinomycetes; order Mycobacteriales; family Pseudonocardiaceae; genus Saccharopolyspora; species Saccharopolyspora shandongensis. The sequence continues at coordinate 40,151 of NZ_FNOK01000046.1, read as the reverse complement.
TGATGCGGTAACCGCCGTCGCGGCGGCGGAACTCCGCGGTGGTGCGTGAAAGCCGCGAGCCCGTGCCGCGTTCGCTCATCGCCACCGAGTAGAGCGCCCCGTCGGCGGCCGCTGAGAGCAGCCTGTCCCGCGCGGCGAAACAGCTCTCCGGCGCGCCCAGCTGCCGCAGCAGTTCTTCGGGTGTGTGCGCGAGCGCGCCGGTGACGGAGGCGTGCATGTTGAAGATCAGCGCCGTGGAGCCGGCGCCGGCGGCCAGTTCGGTCGCGACCGCGGCGTAGTCGGCGAACGACGCGCCGAAACCGCCCAGTTCCACGGGAACCATGAGGCCCAGCAGCCGGCGGGCGCGCAGATCGGCGAAATCCTCGCGGGGAAAGGCACCTTCGGCGTCGTAGTGCCCGGCACGCGCGGCGATGCGCGGCACCAGGTCGCGCACCGCCTCGTGCGCGGCGGCCGGCGAAGACGGTTCCACGAACAGCGACAACGACTTTCACCCCTTCTTCCGGCCGATGCCCTGGAACAGCACGGCGGTGGAGGAGAACGGGAGCATCCGGACACCTCCATCGCAGCCGACGGCCCAGGCCAGCAGGTCCAGCCACGACGGGCGCACGCCGCGCAGCCGCAGCGCGACGCCGTGCCGGGCCGCCTCGGCGATCAGCTCGGCGCGATCGACCAGCAACGCTGGATCGTGCACGCCGCGCACCGCCAGGCGTTCGGCGATCCCGATCGCCACCACCCGGCACAGGGCCGTCGCCGCGAGGGTGTCCAGCAACAGCAGGCCCCCGGCCCGCAGCACCCGGCAGGCCTCCGCCACCGCGGCGGGCAGATCGGTCACGTGCTCCAGCACCTCCCCGGCCACCACGCAGTCCGCGCACCCGTCCGGCAGCGGAATCGCGAGGACGTCGCCGACGACGGGCTGCACGCCGTGCTCCGCGGCCTGCCGCAACGCGGTCCGCGACCGGTCCACGCCGATGTGCCGGTATCCCTTGCCCGCCACGTGCGGGGCCAGCAGGCCCGCCCCGCAGCCGAGATCCACCAGCACCGCGCCGGTTCGGGCGGCGGTGGGAACCAGTGCGCCGCGCGCGGCGGCGAGCCAGTGCAACATCGCGAAGACGCCGCGCGGCTGCCACCACTGGTCGGCGAAAACCTCGTACAGCAAAGGATCGTTGCGCCGCACAGTCCGGCCGGAGCGTGCCATGCGCTCCAGGCTGGCACACTCGGCCGGGTGCGGCACTTCGCAACGGCGTCCTCGCTGCTCCGGGCCTCGCATCCGGGGCCGGCGGTGGCGGTCACCGCGATCGCCGCCGGGCTCGCGGCCACCACCGGGCGCGATGCGGGCGGCGTGCTCCTGACGGCCGCAGCGGTGCTGGCCGGGCAGCTGTCCGTCGGGTGGCTCAACGACCTGGTGGATGCCGACCGGGATGCCCGGGTCCGGCGGCAGGGCAAGCCGGTGGCGGCCGGGGAGGTCTCGCGACGGACAGTGCTGATCGCGGTGCTGGTGTCGGCGCCCGCGGCCGTGGTGCTGTCGCTGCCGTTCGGTATCGCCGCGACGGCCGTCCACCTCGTCGCCCTGGTCTCGGCGTGGGCTTACGACCTCGGCGTGAAGGCCGGCCCGCTTTCGGTGCTGCCCTACGCCGTGTCGTTCGGCCTGCTGCCCGCGTTCGTGGCGTTGGGCGGCGCCGGTCCCCCGCCGGCGCGGCTCATGCTCGCCGCAGCGCTGCTCGGATCGGCCGCGCACTTCGTGAACGCGCTGCCGGACCTGGCCGACGACGCGGCCACCGGCGTCCGCGGCCTGCCGCACCGTCTCGGCGCGGCGAAAAGCACTGCGGCGGCGGCCCTTCTGGTACTCGCCGCGTCGGCGGTGCTGGCGGGCGTTTCCAGCTGGGTGGTCCTGCCGCTGGCGGCGGCCGTGCTCGGCGCCGGTCTCCTGCTGGGCCGCCGCCCCGGCTCCCGCACCGCCTTCCACGCGGTCGTCCTCGTCGCCATGCTCGACGTCGCGATGCTGCTGAACACCGGGATCCAGCCTTCGTGACCGAAGTGGACGGTCCTCAGCGGACCAGTCCGGTCAGGGCGGCGAAAGCGATGATGTTGTCGCGGTAGCTGCGCGCCGAGTGGTCGAACGAGCCACCGCAGGTGATCAGCCGCAACTCCGGGCCTGCGGTGTCGCCGTACACCTCGTCGGCGGGGAACCCGGTCTTCGGCGGCTGCGCCATGCGGTCCACGACGAACCTGGCGACCCGCCCGTCCTGGCGGCCGATGAGGATCTCGTCGCCAGGCCGCAGTTCGCGCAGTCGCGCGAAGATCCCGTCCTGGCCATCGCCGTTGACGTGCCCGAGGACCACCGCCGGTCCCGTTTCGCCCGGCGTGGGGCCGTACTGGTACCAACCGGCCTGCATCGGCTGGTGCACGGACGGGACCTCGATCGTCCGGTCCGGGTTGAGCCCCAGCGGGACCAGCGACGACCGCGCGCCGATCCGGGGTATCTCGATCCACGCCGGTTCCGATCGCGGCACCGCAGGCGATTCCTGCACCGGAGCCGAAGCGGGCGCGACGAGGTCGATGGACTGCCCGTCGGCGGAACAACCGGTCAGCGCCAGGGCCGCGAGGGCCAGGGCGGCCGCGGCTGTGCCGCGACCACCCCGGCTCCCCCGTGCCCGGGGATGCACGCTCATGCGGATGCGCGTCGACGGCGCAGCACCAGCGCGGCCCCGCCGCCCGCCACCGCGACGGCCGCGGCGGCACCGCCGAGGACCGCCGGGTCGAAGCCCGACTCCACCGGCCCGCCACCGGTTTCCGGCGCGCCCACCGGGCGCTGCCGCACCTGGTCGCCGGTCGCCGGATTCGGCACGGCCGGGGTCGACTCCCTCGGCACCGGCGCGGCCGGGGTCGTCTCCTGCCGCGGCTCGACCGGGGCCGACTCCCTCGGCTGCTCGGCCCGGGGAGCTTCCGGGGCCTGCTGCTCGCGCACCGGCGCGGTGCCCGGCCCGTCTGCCCAGCTGACCGGCGCCGCCAGCGGCAGCGCCGCCGCACCGAGGAGCGCAGCTGCCGCGCACGTACGACCAAGCTTCATCGATCGCGTCCTTCCATTCGACTGTTCGCCCGGAGTCCCGGACGAGGACCAGAATGCTGCGGCCTTTTCAAGATCCCGTCTGATCGATGTGAAGAACCTGTTCGATTCCGGGTCGGGGCGCCGAAATGTGAAGATCCTGTTCAGCCGTGGTCAAGATCCGGTGGCGGATCACCCGCTGCACCGGCGGAAAGCGATAATGCGCGATGTGAGCGCACAGGTGCTGGTCGCGGAGGACGACCCGAAGCAGGCCGAGTTGATCCGGCGATATCTGGAGCACGACAACCACCGCGTGGTGGTCGTGCACGACGGGCGTGCGGCGATCGACGAGGCGCGGCGACGCGCGCCCGATCTGATCGTGCTCGACGTGATGATGCCCAAGGTCGACGGCCTGGACGTGTGCCGCATCCTGCGGGCCGAATCGGACGTCCCGATCGTGCTGCTCACCGCGCGGACCACCGAGGAGGACGTGCTGCTCGGGCTGGACCTCGGCGCCGACGACTACGTGACCAAGCCCTACAGCCCGCGCCAGCTCGCCGCCCGCATCCGCGCGATCCTGCGCCGCGTCCGCCGCAGCCAGGACAACGGCGAGCAGCCGTTGCGCGTCGGCGATCTGGTGGTGGACCAGCAGCGCCACGAGATCACCTTCGGCGGCACGCCGCTGGACTGCACTCCCGCAGAGTTCCGGATGCTCGCGGTGCTGGCCGCGGAGCCCGGCCGCGTCTTCACCCGCGGCCAGCTGCTCAGCCAGGCGTTCGGCATGGACAAGTTCATCACCGAGCGCACCATCGACGTGCACGTGATGAACCTGCGCCGCAAGCTCGAACCCGATCCCCGGCGACCGATCCACCTGCTCACCGTGTACGGCGTCGGGTACAAGCTCCAGGACAGCGCCGCCGATGGCACGCCGGCATAGCCTGCTCGCCCGGCTGCTGGCGATGTCGGTGGTGGTGGCCGGCTGTTCCATCGGCGCCACTGCGTGGCTGGCCGCGCAGAGCACCAGCGGGGCGATCAACCAGGAACTCGGCGAAACCCTGGCCACCGACGCCAAGATCTACGATTCGCTGCTCGGCTACGCGGCCGCGAATCCGCAGTGGTCCGGGGTCCAGCAAGTGGTGGCGGACCTGGCCGCGCAGACCGGGCGGCGCATCACGCTGACGACCACGTCGCGGATGCCGATCGCCGACTCCGGCGGGCCGCAGGACGCCCAGCTGCCGCAAACCCCGTCCGCGGTGGTGGATCCGCTCGCGGTCGACCAGGTGCTCAAACCCGATGCGGCGGCCTCGGGCATCGATCCGCGCGCCGTCGGCCCGTACCGGCTGACCGCCGCGGAGAGCCAGGAACTGGGCAAGGCCGCGCAGCGGGAGCTCGGTTGCTACCGCCAGTTCGGCGAAGAAGGCGTGATCGTCGTCCGCCCCAACGGCCGCCCGGTCGTCCAGCTCGTCCCGAGCGACGAGGCGACCCCGGTGTCGTCGACGCCGCCCGCACCGGAGCCGTCCACCGCCGTCGCGCCCGGCGCCCCGAAGAGGCGGTGTTCCGAGCCGCAGCAGGCGGCCGAAACCGAGCGCAAGGCCGGCGCCGAACTGCTCGCCCTGGTCAACGCGTGCCTGGCCCGGCAGGGGCTCGATCCGCTGCCCGCCCAGTCTGCGGCGGTGACCTCACCGGAGGAACTCCGCACCGATCCGGGCGCCAAGCGCTGCGTGGACTCCGGACGCCGGGAACAGCTCGGCTCCTACGTCTCCCCCGCCGCGCACCTGTTCATCACCAAGCCCGGCGGGAATCACGCCGCGACCGATCTGTCCACTGTGGGCACTGCGCGGATCGCGTGGACCGCGCTGGTGGTGCTGGTGCTGACCGTCGGCATGACCGCGCTCGCCGCCAGCCGCCTGGTCCGCCCGATCGACGCGATCACCACCGCGGCCCGGCGGATGGGCGGCGGCGACCGGTCGGCCCGGGTGAGCACGAGCGCGCGCGGCGAGATCGGCGAGCTGGCGGCCGCGTTCAACGCGATGTCGGAGCAGGTCGAGCGCACCGAACAGCAACGCAAGACGATGGTCAGCGATATCGCGCACGAACTGCGCACGCCGCTGGTGAACGTCCGCGGCTGGCTGGAGGCCGCGCAGGACGGCGTCGCCACCCTGGACCAACCGCTGGTGGCCTCGCTGCTGGAGGAAACCCTGCTCCTGCAGCACCTGATCGACGACCTGCAGGACCTCGCGCTGGCCGACGCCGGGAAGCTCCGCGTGTACCCCGAGCCCGTGCACGTCGGCGCGCTGCTGGAGCAGGTCGCCGCGGCGCACCGGGGCCGGGCCGATGCGGGCGGCGTCGCGCTGGTCGTGATCGTCGACGACGACCCCGACCTCACCGCCGACCCGACCCGGCTGCGGCAAGCGCTGGGCAACCTGGTGTCGAACGCGTTGCGCTACACACCATCCGGCGGCCAGGTCGCGTTGCGGGCGCGGCGCGCGGGCGACCAGGTGGCCATCGAGGTGGCCGACACCGGCGTCGGCATCGCCGCGGCCGCCCTGCCGCACGTGTTCGACCGCTTCTGGCGGGCGGAGAAGTCCCGCAACCGGCACGGCGGCGGCAGCGGCCTCGGCCTGGCCATCACGCACCACCTCGTGGACGTGCACGGTGGCCGCATCGCGGTCCGCAGCACCGTCGGCGTGGGCACCACGTTCACCATTCACCTGCCGGCGACGGCGCCCGAATGCTCCTGACACGGCCGGGCGCCTCAGCGGCGCTTGCTCCGAACCAGCCGATCCTCACCACGCAGCTCTACTTCCCCGGCGAGCCCGGCAACAACTGGGACCAGATCTTCGACCCGGCGCTGCTGATGGCGGTCCAGGACGGCCCGAAGGGCAAGATCGCCACGTTCGGCTTCGTCCTCAACCTGCCCTGATCTGCCACCGCGCAAGACGAGTCTGGAATTCCACAGTCAGATGAGGAAGGAGAACAGCGGGGAGCCTGGTGGGACCTGCTCGATCTGCAGCGGGGATTCCTTCATCCGCTTCAGCAGGCCGTCCAGCTCGTCGGCGCGGTCGAGCTCGATGCCGACCAGTGCCGGGCCGGTCTCCCTGTTGTTCTTCTTCACGTACTCGAACGCGACGATGTCCTGGCCGTCGTCGAGGACGTCGTCGAGGAAGTGCCGCAACGCGCCCGGTTCCTGCGGGAAGGTGACCAGGAAGTAGTGCCGCAGGCCCTCGTGCACCAGCGAGCGCTCGACGACCTCGCCGTAACGGCTGAGGTCGTTGTTGCCGCCGGAGACCACGCACACCACCGGGCCGCGGACCGGGCGCTCCAGCGGCAGCCGGGCCGCCGCGCTGGCCAGCGCACCGGCGGGCTCGGCGATGATGCCCTCGGTCTGGTAGAGCTCGATCATCTCGGTGCACACCGCGCCCTCGGGCACCGCCACCAGCTCGTCGACCAGCTCCCGCACCACCTGGAACCCGGTGTCGCCGACGCGCCCGACCGCGGCACCGTCGACGAAGGTGTCCACCGACGGCAGCGCGACCGGCCCGCCGTGATCCAGCGCGGCGCGCATGCTCGCCGCACCGGCCGGCTCCGCCCCGACCACCCGGACCTCGGGGAAGTGCTCCTTGAGCCACAGCACCACGCCCGCCAGCAGACCGCCGCCGCCGACCGGCACGATCACGGTGTCGATCGGGCCGTCGTGCTGCTCGGCGATCTCCAGGCCGACGGTGCCCTGTCCGGCGATGGTTCGCGGATCGTCGAAGGGGTGCACGTAGACCGCGCCGGTGCGCTGGCTGTCCTCTTTGGACGACGCGCTCGCCTCGTCGAAGGAGCTGCCCACGATCACCGGCTCGACCCATTCGCCGCCGAGCGCGGCGATCCGCCGTCGCTTCTGCCGGGGCGTGTTCGCCGGCAGGTACACCCGGCCCTTGATCTTCAGCTCGCGGCAGGCGAAGGCCACGCCCTGTGCGTGGTTGCCCGCGCTCGCGCACACGACGCCGCGCTCGCGCTCGGCCGGGGTCAGCGAGGAGATGAGGTTGTACGCGCCGCGCACCTTGTAGGAGCGGCAGACCTGCAGGTCCTCCCGCTTGAGCCGCACCGGGACGCCAAGTTCACCGGTCAAGCGGCTGCTCGTTTCCAGCGGGGTGCGGCGGACCACCTGCCGCAGGCGGGTTCCGGCGCGGAAGATCGCTGCGGGACTCAGCTCATCGGACACCAACCGATACTAAGTGCGCTGGTCGGCCAGGACCCGGGCGGGGCGCCCCGGGGCACATCGGCCCTACTCGCCGTCACCGGCGGATGCGCACAGTGGTGCGGAGGAGGCGATGGGCGATGACCAGCGCAAAGCAGTCGGTGGTGGTCGGCGTCGACGGCTCGGAATCGTCCGCGCAGGCCGCCCTGTGGGCCGCGGCCGAGGCGGCGCGGCTGGGCGTTCCGGCGCACCTGGTCGTGGTCAACGACGATCCCGCCCGGGAAGGTTTCGCCAAGCAGGCGGTCCGCGACGTCATCGAACGCTGCCACCGCGAGCGGCCCGGGGCCGCGATCACCGACGAGGTCGCCACCGGACATCCCGCCGAGGAGCTGGTCCGCCGCTCGGACGGCGCCCAGCTGCTGGTCGTCGGATCGCGCGGGCACGGGGTGTTCCGGGACGCGCTGCTCGGCGCGATCAGCATCTCGGTCGCCGCGCACGCCCGCTGCCCGGTCGTCGTGGTGCGCGGTGACGCGGCCGCCTCGGGCCCGGTCGTCGTCGGTATCGACAACTCGGAGGCCAACCGCATCGCGGTGCACTACGCATTCGGCGCCGCGAACCGGCGGCACACCGGCCTGATCGCGGTGCAGGCGCTGCCGGACGCCTACTTCACCGCCGGCACCTATCCCGTGCCCGACCGCCAGGAGATCCAGAACCGGGCCGAACTGCACCTCTCCGAACAGCTCTCGGGCTGGTGCGCCGACTACCCGGACGTCACGGTGCGCCGCGAGGTGGCCAACGAGCACCCGGTCCCGACGCTGTGCGAGGCGGCCCGGCGGGCGCAGCTGCTGGTGGTCGGTCACCGCGGCCGCGGCGGCTTCGCCGGGCTGCTGCTCGGCTCGGTCGCCAACGGCGTCCTGCACCACGCGCCGTGCCCGGTCGCAGTGGTCCGCAACCCCGGCTAGTCCGGCGGCGCCTGGCGCCACACGGCGCGATAGCGCTCGGCGGCGTCGGCGTCGCGCTGCCGCCGGACGGCGGAGCCGTGGCCCGGCGGGTAGCCGTAGCGGACGAGGCGCGCGTCGACGTTGTCCACCGCACTGGTCAGCACGATGCGGGCCACCACGAGCACGCCCAGCAGCAGCGCGCCGCCGGCGATCGGCCACGACCCGCCCAGCACGCCGAACCCGACGAACAGCGCCGCGCCCAGCGGCGCGATCTGGAGCAGCCCCCGGATCAGCACCCGCAGCACCCACGACTTGCAGGTGGCGTCCCGCAGCACCCACTCGCGATACCGCTCGGGGAGCCTGCCGCCGAACTGGTAGTACAGCCACCAGCCGGGGTTCGGGCGCTTCACTGGCATCCGCCCAGCCTACGGCTCGCCCCTTCCGCCGGGCCGTCCCACATGCGAAGATCGCGGTCAACTGTTCAGACCACTCTCCCGGTCAACGCGCAGAAGGATCGCCGCATGTTCAACGTCGAAAATGTCCGGTTGGCCGGCGCCGACATCGAACTCCCCAGGATGATCCCGATCGAGCAGCGGTTCGCCGCGGCGGCCGTCGAGGACCTCGAAGCCGCCATCCGCGACCAGGTCGCCGAGCACGACCGCGCGAACCCGGTCGCCGGCAAGCGGATCGCGATCACCGCGGGCAGCCGCGGCGTGGCCCGCATCGACCGCATCGTCGCCACCCTGGTCGACGCCCTGGCCGGCTGCGGGGCGAAGCCGTTCGTGGTGCCCGCGATGGGCAGCCACGGCGGCGGCACCGCCGAGGGCCAGCGTCAGGTGCTCGCCGAGTACGGGATCACCGAGGAGACGGTGGGCGCGCCGGTGGTCTCGTCCATGGACACGGTGGTGGTCGCCGAGCTGCCCGATGGCACCCCGGTGCACTTCGACGCCGAGGCCGCCCAGGCCGACGGCGTGGTGGTGCTCAGCCGGGTCAAGCCGCACACCGACTTCCGCGGTACCCACGAGAGCGGCCTGGCGAAGATGATCGCCATCGGTCTCGGCAAGCACCGCGGCGCGACGATCCTGCACACGCACGGCTTCGAGGCGTTCGACCGGCTGATCCCGGCGGTGGCCGAGGCGGTGCTCGACGTGGTGCCGATCGAGTTCGGCATGGCCGTGGTGGAGAACGCCTACGAGCACATCGCGCGGATCGAGCTGGTGCCGACCGAGAAACTGCTGGCCCGCGAGGCGGAACTGCTGGTCGAGGCCAAGCGACTGATGCCGAAGCTGCTGGTGTCGGACATCGACGTGCTGGTCGTCGACGAGATCGGCAAGGACATCAGCGGCGCGGGCATGGACCCGAACATCACCGGCCGCGCCCCGGTCAACGCGGACAAGTTCAAGGCGGTGCCGGTCAAGCGGATCGTGGTTCTCGGCCTCACCGAGCACACCAACGGCAACGCCTGCGGCCTGGGCATGGCGGACGTGACCACCCAGCGCTGCGTGGACCAGATCGAGTTCGGCTCGTTCTACACCAACTCGCTGACCTCCGGCGTGCCCGACGGCGCGCGCATCCCGATGGCGCTGGCCAACGACCGGGACGCGATCATCGCGGCGCTGCACATGTCCCGCGGCACCGAGGACCGCCCGGCGCGGGTGGTGCGCATCCGCAACACCCTGTCGATGCCCCGCATCGAGGTCTCCGAGGCCTACGCCCAGGAGGTCGCCGACCACCCGGACATGGCCGCCATCGGCGAACCCCGCGACTGGGACTTCGACGCGACCGGCACCCTGCCGCCGCTACCGGCCGACCACTGACCCGGTCACTCGAACCGGAACCCGACGTACCCGTCCGCACTGGCTGATTCAACCGGCACCGCAGGTGCCTGCGAGGAGATTAATTTCAATTGACACTGAACAAATAGGCATAATCAACGAAATGCGCTCTGGTCGACCTCGCGAACTAGAATCGGGAGGTTCTCCCCTGCTTCGCCGAAGGCGAGGGCCGCCATGCAGCCTCCCTTGACCACCGAGCGGCTGATCGTGCGCGACTGGACCACCCGCGACGCCGACGTGCAGGCCGCGCTCGCCCTCTACGGCCGCCCCGAGGTGACCGAGTGGCTCACCCCGGTGATCGCCAACGTCGCCGACCTCGCCGCGATGCGCGCCGTCGTGCAGTCCTGGACGGAGTCGCAACCCAGCCTGGTGCCGCCCACCGGCCGGTGGGCGATGCAGCGCCGGTCCGACGACGCGGTGATCGGCGGCCTGGTGCTGCGGATGCTGCCGCCGTACGACCACGACCTGGAGCTGACCTGGCAGCTGCGCCCCGAGACCTGGGGGCACGGTTTCGCCACCGAGGCCGCCTCGGCGCTGCTGCGCTGGGCGTTCACCTTCGACATCGACGAGGTCTTCGGGCTGGCCCGGCCGGACAACACCCGCGCGATCGCCACCGCGGAACGCATCGGCATGGAGTGGGTCGGCGAAACCAGCAAGTACTACGGCACGGTGCTTCAGGTCTACCGCATCCGGCAGGGCGATCTGCCCGGCGAACCCGCCTCCGGTGGCACCGAGGACTGACGACTGACCCCGCGATCCACTGTGTCCGGTCGCATCGTCCGCAGTGGACTAAAACGCTAGTTACCCTGCGTCGCTAGATCATCCGCTATCGGATGATCTGCTGGATGCCCGGGCGAATGCGATGCTTGAGGGGTCACCGGAGTTCGAACAGCGCCAGGGGCGCACAGGCCGGAGGTACCGTGCCACCGCACCGCAACGCCCGCGCAGCCGCCCGCCGACCCGCCGCGCCCCGCCGGCCGCAGGCCCGGCGCTCGGCCGCACGCGCCCGCGCCGGTGCGCGAGCAGCGGTGACCGTCATGTCGGTGCTGATCCTGGCGGTGACGGGATACGCGTGGTCCAACTACCGGCACCTGCTCGACGGCCTCGCGACCAGTGACGTCATCGACGGGGCCGGGGCCGACGGGGCGACCGATGTCCTGCTGGTCGGCATGGACAGCCGGACCGACGCGCACGGCAACCCGCTGCCCGAGGAGGTCCTCCGGGAGCTGCGCGCGGGCGCCAACGACGCGGCGCTGACCGACACGATCATCCTGCTGCACATCCCCAACGACGGTTCCAGCGCGGTCGGCTTCTCCTTCCCGCGCGACGCGTTCGTGCAGATCCCCGGATTCGGCCGGCACAAGATCAATTCCGCGTACGGCCGGGGCAAGGAGGCCGCCATCGCGGCCCAGACCAAGCGCGGCACCACCGATTCCGCGGAGCTGGCGCGGCTGGGCGGCGACGCCGGGCGCAAGCTGCTGGTGCGCACCGTCGAGCAGCTGACCGGCGTGTCGATCGACCACTACGCCGAGGTCAACCTGCTCGGCTTCGCGCGGATCACGGAGGCGGTCGGCGGCGTCCCGGTGTGCCTGCTGGCGCCCGCGCGGGACACCTACTCCGGCGCGAACTTCCCGGCCGGGCCGCAGACGATCGCGGGCACGGACGCGCTCGCGTTCGTCCGCCAGCGGCACGGCCTGCCGCGCGGCGACCTGGACCGCGTGGTGCGCCAGCAGGCCTTCCTCGCCGGGCTCACGCGATCGGTGCTCTCCGGCGGCGTGCTGGCCAACCCGGCCCGGCTGCGAGACCTGATCGGGTCGCTGCAGGAATCCGTGGTGCTCGACCGGGACTGGGACGTACTCGCGTTCGCCGACCGGCTGCGCGGGCTGGCCGGCGGGGCGGTCCGGTTCACCACGATCCCCATCGAGGACGCCGACTACCGGACGCCGGAGGACGGCGACGCCGTCCTGGTCGACCCCCGCAAGGTGAAGGCCGCGATCAGCAGCACGATCGACCCCGCGACGGCCGGTGCCGAAACCGGTTCGGCGGTGGACGTGCTCAACGCGACGAAGACATCGGGGCTGGCCCAGCGGGTGCGCACCGAACTCGCCAACCGGGGCGTGCCGGTGAGCCAGGCCGGCAACGCGCCCGCCCGAGCGGAATCGGTCGTGCGCCACGGCCAGGACGGCAGCGACTCCGCCGAGCGGATCGCGTCGCTGCTCGGTGGCCTGCCGGTCGAGGAAGACGGATCCCTGCCCCGCGGCCGGGTCCAGGTGATCATCGGCAGCGACTACCACGGGCCCGCCGCACCTGGGTTCGCGCCGCCCGGCGCCGTGCGGCTCGACGGCCCGCACCGGCAGCAGGCCACCGGCACCGGCGCAGAGCCGATCACCGCCGATGGCGTCCCGTGCGTCAACTGAGCGAGGAGCGGGAATGCCGGTGGTGAGGCGGCCCCCTCGCCCGTCTCACCACCGGCCGGCTCGACTGGTGGCTACCCCCAGTGAACAAACCGCCAGCCGGTGGGGCCACCGATGCCGGCCCCGCCCGGTTGTCGGATGTTCGCGTGGGGCACGTCCGTCCGGACTCCGGACACCATGCGAGCATCCATCCCTCGATCAACGGCAACCGCTCAACAGCCCCAGCACTGTGCAACGGCTGTGGTCCGGAGCGAATCGCCGCTCGCCCACGATACGCCGCGACGACGTTGGTTGCGAGGTCAAAAACCGGCTTCAGCGACACGCCTGGGCGCCCACCCACAACGCCGCGACCAGCAGCGGGCCGCCCGCTGCGGTGCGTCCGGTCACTGCTGGTGCAGCGCTTGGAAAACCTGCTCGGTGTAGTCGGCCAGCCGGTCGGCGCAGTGCTGCAGCCGCTCCTGGGCCTCGGCGGCCGCCGGGGCGCCGAAGACGTCGCGCGCCTTGAGGTCGCGGTGCCAGCGGCGCAGCCGCTCCAGGCTCTGCTCCTCCTCTTCGAGCTCGGCCATGGTGAGCTTGCCCTTGCGCAGTTCCTTGTCGATCTCGGCGTCGAACTTGCCGCAGTCGGCCAGGAATTCCGACCACTCCTCCTGCCGCTCGGCCGTGAACATCTCCTCCAGCCGCGCCGAATCAGGCTCCTCGCGCCCGGTGGCTGCCAGCACGACGACCTCGCCGGAACCCCGCTCGGCGAGCTCGATCGCTCGCGCCACCCCGGCCGCGACGCCGGGCACGTCCGGCAGCGTCCAGGTGCCCTGCCCCAGCGAGAGCGCCCCGACCCGGCGCAGCTCCCGCCACACCGCCACGCGGTGCCGCGACGGTTGCGCCGGCAGCCGCACCACGAGGACCAGCCAGCGCGTCGGAAGTTCTTCTGTCACGCAAGGAAAAGTATCAGGCGTTACATTTGCGTGATGTCGCCCATACGGAGCACGTGGACGGGGCTTTTTCGAACCGGCGTGCGTTAGCGTTTCGGCATGCCGAATCAGCCTTCTTCACCCGCCCACGCCTACGAAGTGATGCTGGAAGGCAACCGGCGATTCGTCGAGAACCAGTTCCTGCACCCCAACCAGGACGCCGACTACCGCGCCTCCCTCGCGCCGGGCCAGCGCCCCTTCGCGGTCCTCTTCGGCTGCTCCGACTCGCGGCTGGCCGCGGAGATCATCTTCGACCAGGGCCTCGGCGACCTGTTCGTGGTCCGCACGGCCGGTCACGTCATCGGCGCCGAGGTGCTCGGCAGCATCGAGTACGGCGTCGGCGTGCTCGGCGCGTCCCTGGTCGTGATCCTCGGCCACGACTCCTGCGGCGCCGTCACGGCCGCGCGGGAGGCGTGCATCGAGGGCACCGCGCCGAACGGCTACATCCGCGACGTCGTGGAGCGCGTGACGCCGAGCGTCCTGGCCGCCCGCGCCAGCGGTGCCACCGAGGTCGACGACATCGTGGACGTGCACATCCAGCGCACCGGCGACCTGATGCTGGAGCGCTCCGCGCTGCTGGCCAACGAGGTCGCTGCCGGCCGCTGCGCGGTGGCCGGGCTCTCCTACCGGCTCGCCGACGGCACCGTGCGGCTCGTCGGCAGCCACGGCCCGCTGCTGCCCGCGGACTGATCGGACCGGCCGATCCCGGTCGCCCACGTTAGCCTGCGAAGGCACGGGTCGGGCGAAAGGATCGAGCCTGGTGACCGTCCAGCCGCGTCGAGTGCTACTGATCAGCGCCACCATCGGCGAGGGGCACAATGCGACCGCCAGGGCCGTCGAGGAGGCGGCCCGGCGGGCGTGGCCGGAGTGCGAGGTGTCCTGGCTGGACGCCCTGCGTTCGATGGGCCGGTGGGTGCCCGCGGCGTTCAACTGGATCTACGTCACCAACGTCGAGTCCACTCCGTGGCTCTACGACTTCTTCTACGACTCGCTGTGGCGCTACCGCTGGTTCGCCAACGCCTCCCGCCGGTTCGTCGGCGCCTGGAGCGGACTGCGACTGCGCCGCGCCATCGCCTCGCACGAGCCGGATCTGATCGTCTCGACCTACCCGCTGGGCACCGCCGGGCTCAACTGGCTGCGCCGCCGGGGCGGGCTCTCCGTGCCGGTGGCCGCGGTGGTCTCGGACTTCTCGCCGCACCCGTTCTGGGTCTACCCCGAGGCCGACCTGCACTACGTGATGAGCGACGCGAGCCTGCGGGCGATGCGGCGAGCCGAACCGGACGCCGTGGGTGCGGTCTGCGTGCCGCCGGTGGTGTCGGCGTTCCGGCCCGCGGACCGGGTCGCGGCGCGGCGATCGTTCGGGTTGCCGGAGACCGGTTTCACGGTGCTGATCTCGTGCGGCTCCCTCGGTTTCGGTTCCGTCGAGCGTGCGGCGGACGCCGCGCTCCGGGCCGGCGTCGACCGCGTCGTCGTGATCTGCGGGCGCAACGAGACCTTGCGGCGGCGCTTCGCCGCGCGCGCGGACGACAGGATCGTCGCGCTGGGCTGGGTGGATGAGATGCCCGGCCTGCTCGCCGCCGCCGACGTCGTGGTGACCAACGCGGGCGGTGCCACGGCGCTGGAAGCGCTCGCCTGTGGGCGGGCCGTGGCGATGTTCGAGCCGATCGCCGGGCACGGGCGCGCGAACGCCGAGCTGATGGCCGATGCGGAGCTGGCCGAGCTGTGCCCGCGCGAGCGCGACCTGACCGCGACGCTGCGCCGGTGGGCCGCCGAGCCGCACCTGCTCGCGCAGCGGGAAGACCGAGCGCTCAAGCACAGCCAGGCCGCGGACTTCACCGACCAGGTGGCCGTGCTGGCACGGCTCCCCCACCACCACGGCCGCCGCCCGCTGCGCCCGCAGGACGCCTTCTTCGTGTACGCCACGACTCCCGCCGTCTCGCAGCAGACCGGCGCGATCCTGCACCTGGACGGACCTCAACTGTCCACACAGGAATGCTGTGAGGAGGTAAGCCACCGAATCGACCAGCGCGCGCGGGGATTGCCGATGCTGACCCGACGCCTGGCACTGCGTCGCGGACGACGGCCACAGTGGACTCACGACGGCGAGGTGAACGCCGGGGATCACCTCCGGTGCCGTGAGCTGCGCGAGCCCGCGGCTCCGGTCGTCGAGGAGTTCTTCGGCACTCCGGTGCGCACCGACCGGCAGCCGTGGGAACTGCTGCTGCTCAACGACATCCACACCGGCCGAGTCCAGCTGCTCGCGAAGATGCACCACGCGCTCGGCGACGGTGTCGCGGTCACCAGCACCCTGCTGCGGCTGCTGGCCGACGGCCCGCAGCCGACGACTTCGCCGAGCTCCGGCAGCCAACCGTGGTACCGCCGCGCCGCGAAGGTCTTGCGCGGCCTGGTGAGCCTGGCCGGTGCCGGACCCGCGCCGGCCAGCCGGCTGGTGGGGCGCAGCACGCCGAACCGGTCGTTCGCCGACGTCGAGCTCCCGGCCGCCGACGTGCGCGCCAGCGCACGGTCGCACGGAGTGAGCAGCACCGCGTTCCTGCTCAGCGTGGTGGCCGAGGCACTGCACCGCACGCTCGGCGACACCACTCCGGGCCAGCGGTTCCGGGTCATGGTGCCGCGCACCGTCCGAACCGCGCGCGGCGGTGCGGGCACGAGCGCGCCCGGCAACCACACCGCCTCGATGTCGATCGACCTGCCGGTCGGGCCCATGTCGTCGGCCCGCCGCGTCGCCGAGGTCGCCGCCGAGGTCGCCAAGCCGGATCGCGCCGGCCAGCCCGCCGCGGCCGGAGCCGTGCTCGCCGCCCTCGGCGTTCTGCCCGCGCCGCTGCACGCTTGGGTCGTGCGGCAGATCTACCAGCGTCGCTTCTTCAACGCCGTCGTTTCCGTGCTGCCCGGGCAGCGGCGGCCCGCCCACATCGGCCCGCTGCGGATCGCGGGCGTGGTGCCGGTGCTGTCCCTGGCCGACGGCGTGGGCGTGGCGGTCGGCGTGATCGGCTGGGGCGACCGGTTCGGCATCGGGATCACCACCGACACGGGGCTTGCCCCGCGGGCCGTCGCAATCGCCGGACACCTCCGCGACGCCTTCGCCGACCTGCGGGGAGCGCGGCGGTGAGCACGCAGGGCACGGTGCTGGTCATCGCCGTTCCGGCGGCGGTGGTCGGCGCGGCCAGCTTCGGGCTGGCCAGCGCGATCCAGCACCGCGTCACCAAGCAGGTTCCCGAGGTGCGCACGCTGAGCCCCCGCATGCTGTTCGACCTCGTCCGCAAGCCGATCTGGGTGCTCAGCATCGGGACCGTGCTCATCGGGCTGTCGCTGCAGGTGGTGGCGCTGGCCTTCGGCCCGCTGGTGCTGGTGCAGCCGTTGCTGGTGACCTCGGTGCTCTTCGGCGCGGGCTTCGCGGCACTGCTGGCACACCGCAAGATGGACCTGGTGCTGGCGCTGGGCGGCCTGGCCTGCGTCGGCGGGCTGTCCGCCTTCCTCGTGCTGGGCCGCCCGTCCGGGCAGGGCACCGAGTTCACCGGCGCGTCGATCCTGCCGCTCGCGCTGGCGCTCGGGCTGCTGGTGGTGCTGGCGCTGGTGGCCGCCCGCTGGTTGCCCGGCGAGGTCGGGGTGATCGGCATGGCCGTGGCCACCGGCGTGCTGTACGGGGTGACCGCCGGGCTGATCAAGGTCGTGGCCGGGCAGTTCCGCAGCGGCGGCCTGGCCGAGCCGTTCCAGCACTGGACGCTGTACGCGGTGTGCGTGATCGGGCCGATGGGCTTCCTGCTGAGCCAGCAGACCTTCCAGCGGGGGCGGCTGATGTCACCCGCGCTGGCCGTGATCACCACCGTGGATCCGCTGGTGGCGGCCGCGATCGGGGTGAACTGGCTGGGCGAGCGGATCGAGTCCTCCCCCACGATCCTGGCCGGCGAGATCATCGCCGTCGTGATGATCATCGGCGGCATCGTGGTGCTGACCCGCCGGGGCGAGCAGCTGCGCCGCGCGATGGACCAGGACGACCGCGGCACCGGGGATTCGACGTGGGGCTGACCCGGCCCGCGGGGCTGCCGGTGCGCGGGCGGACCGCGCTGGTCACGGGCGCGTCCTCGGGCATCGGCGCGGCGACCGCCGCGGAGCTCGGCTCGCGCGGCTGCCGGGTCGTGCTGGTCGGCCGCGACGAGCGCCGGCTGGCCGAGGTCGCCGGGCGCACCGGCGGCCAACCGCTGCCCGCCGACCTGACCGATCCGGCCGGGCTCGACCGGGTCGCCGCGGCCGCCCGCGAGGCCGATCTGCTGGTGCACAGCGCGGGCATCGGCTGGGCGGGCGACCTGGATTCGATGCCGGCGGAGCGGATCGCCGCGCTCGCGGCCGTGAACCTGACCGCGCCGATGCTGCTGACCCGCGCGGCGCTCCCGCAGCTGCGGCGGCGGCGCGGGCACGTCGCGTTCGTCGCCTCGATCGCGGTGGTGGGAGTGGCCGGCGAGGAGGTCTACTCGGCGACCAAGGCGGGCCTGCGGGCCTTCGCCGCGGGCCTGCGCCACCAGGACGGCATCGGCGTGACCACGGTCTTCCCCGGCGCCGTCCGCACGCCCTTCTTCGCCGGCCGCCGCTACGACCGCCGCTTCCCGCGCATGGTCGGCCCGCGGGAGGTGGCCGAGGCGCTGGTGCGCGGCGTGGAGCGCGGCGACGCGGAGGTGTTCGTCCCCAGGTGGCTCATCGCGCCCGCCCGGCTGCAGGGTGCGCTGCCGGGCACGTTCCACCGCCTCGCCCGGCGGTTCGGCTGATTCAGCCGCGCACGGCGCGGATCGACTCGCGCAGCGAGCCCATCGTCGCCAGCACGGCGGTCGGTTCGTAGCCGCAGTGCGCCATGCAGTTTGCGCAGCGCGGGTCGCGGCCGCGGCCGTAGGCGGACCAGTCGGTGTCGGCCAGCAGCTCCTGGTAACTGCCCACGTAGCCGTCGCTCATCAGGTAGCACGGCCGCTGCCAGCCGTACAGCGAGTAGGACGGGATGGCCCAGGCCGTGCACTGGAAGTCGACCTTGCCCTCCAGGAAGTCCAGGAACAGCGGCGAGTGGTTGAACCGCCACTTCTTGCGCCGCCCGTCGGCGAAGACCTTCCGGAACAGCTCGCGGGTCTCGGTGACGCCGAGGAAGTGCTCCTGGTCGGGTGCCTTGTCGTAGGCGTAGGCCGGCGACAGCATCATCTGGTCGACCCGGAGGTCGTTGTTGAGGTACTCCAGCACCTCGATCACCGACTGCGGTGTGTCGGAGGTGAAGAAGGTCGAGTTGGTCGTGACCCGGAACCCGCGCCGCTGGACCTCCTTGACGTTGTCCACCGCCTGCGCGAACACGCCCTGCTTGCACACCGAGGCGTCGTGCCGCTCCTCCAGGCCGTCGATGTGCACGGCCCACGCGAAGTACGGCGACGGCCGGAACTTGTCGATCTTGCGCGGCAGCAGCAGCGCGTTGGTGCACAGGTAGACGAACTTCTTGCGCTTGACCAGCTCGTCGACGATCACCTCGATCTCGGGGTGCATCAGCGGCTCGCCGCCCGCGATGGACACCACCGGCGCGCCGCACTCCTCCACCGCCGCGATGGCCTGCGCGACCGGCATCCGCTGCTTGAGCGTGCTCGCCGGGTGCTGGATCTTGCCGCAGCCCGCGCAGGCCAGGTTGCAGGCGAACAGCGGCTCCAGCTCCAGGGTCAGGGCGAACTTCTCGCGGCGCGCGAGCTTCTGCTTCACCAGGTAGGCGCCGACGCGGATGGCCTGGCGCATCGGAATGCCCATCAGGACACCTCCTCGGGTGCGACGAATCGGTTCTCCGGCAGGACGGCCCGGCCCCAGCGCGGCAGGCACGAGCCGATGGCGTGCAACCGGGCGAGCGCGGTCAGCGCCCGGCTCGGCGTGCCGGGCCGGAGCAACGGCTGCCGCGCGGTGTCGACCACGACGCGCACGACGCCGAACGGCCGCCCGCCGGCGGCTTGGGCCAGCACCGCGGACTCCATGTCGACGGCGAGCGCCCCGGTGCGGGCGAGCTCGCCGCGCCGGGCACCGCGCACCACGTGATCGGCCGTGGCGATCGGGCCGCAGTGCACCGGGAATCCGGCGCGGCGCAGGTGCGCCGCCAACGACGCCGCCGCCGGGCAGCGCACGGTGCCGTTTCGCCCGCGGAGCTCGTCGGCCACGATCACGTCGCCGCTGCTGACCTCGGCGGCGAGGCCGCCTGCCAGCCCGGCGACGACCAGCACGTCGAAGTCGGCCCCAGCCAGCGCGGCGGCGGCGCGGGCGCTGCGACGCGGGCCCCGTCCCGTGCGGCGCACCGCATGCCGGCCCAGGGCCGCCCGCAGGGCCTGGGCCTCGAGACCCATCGGAGCGCAGATCAGCAGTCGCATCGCTAGCTCCCGGTCGCGTGGTACCGCCCGAGCGCGGTGAGCGGGAAGATCACCCGGTACAGGTGGTAGTTGATGTAGAAGTCGCCGGGGAACCCGGTGCCGGTGAACTGCGGCTCGTCCCAGCCGCCGTCGGCTCGCTGGGTGCGCGCCAGGTACTGCACGCCGCGGCGCACCGCGTCGGTGTCGTGCCGCCCGACCGCCAGCAGCGCCAGCAGCGCCCACCCGGTCTGCGACGCCGTGGAATCGCCCCGGCCGATCCACTCCGGATCGGCGTAGGAGCGCAGGTCCTCGCCCCAGCCGCCGTCGGCGTTCTGGTGGTCCTCCAGCCACCGCACCGCCCGGCGCAGCGCGCGGTCTCCGGGGGCGAGCCCGGCCCGCACCAGCGCCGGAACCACGGCGCCGGTGCCGTAGACGTGGTTGGCGCCCCAGCGCCCGAACCAGGAGCCGTCCGCCTCCTGGTTGTCCAGCAGCCACCGAACGCCCCGCCGCAGCACCGCGTCGTCGTGGCCCAGCACGGCCAGCGCCTCCACCACGTGCGCGGTCACGTCGGCCGATGGCGGGTCGATGACCTCGCCGAAGTCGCAGAACGGCAGCTTGCGCACCAGCTCGCGGGTGTTGTCGGCGTCGAAGGCGCCCCAGCCGCCGTCGGCGGATTGCATGCCGCGCAACCAGCGGACACCGCGCTGCATCGCGCCGTGCACCGCCGCCCGGTCCGGGTGGTCCACCCGGTTCAGCGCGAGCAGCACCTCGGCGGTGTCGTCGATGTCCGGGTAGCCGTCGTTGTCGAACTCGAACGCCCAGCCGCCGCCGGGTGGCAGGTCCGGGCGGCGCACCGACCAGTCGCCCTTGACCCGGATCTCCTCCGCCAGCAGGAAGTCCGTGGCCCGGAGCATCGACGGGTGGTCGCCGGGCACCCCCGCGTCGCGCAGCGCCTGCATGCCGAGCACGGTGTCCCACACCGGCGACTGGCACGCCTCCAGCCGCCGCACCGGACCGGCCGGGGTCTGCTCGTGGACCAGGAAGCGGTCCAGCCCGGCCAGACTCTGCCGCAGCACCGGGTGGTCCAGCGGGTAGCCGAGCAGGTGCAGCGCCAGCAGCGAGTACACCCACGGCGGCTGGATCCCGCCCCAGGAACCGTCGGCCTCCTGCCGGGCCACGATCCACTCCGCCGCGCGCAGCATCGCGTGCTCGCGCAGCGCCTTGACCGGTCTCCGGTGGTAGCGGTGCAGAATCCGGTCCAGGGAGTGGAAGGCGTACTTCCACGACCACTGCGGACGGACCCGTTCGGCGGCCCGGCCGGTGCGCAGTTCGCCCACGGTGATGCCGAGATCCCGGCGCGGCCGCAGCGTGCACACCACCGTCAGCGGGACCACGGTCTGCCGCGCCCAGCAGCCCCAGTCCGCCACGTTCAGCGGGAACCACTTGGGCAGCAGCACGAGCTCCGGGGGCATCTCGGGCAGTTCGTCCCAGGACCACTCGCCGAACAGCGCCAACCAGATCCGGGTGAACACCCGGGTGGCCTCCAGGCCGCCCCGCGACAGGATCCAGCCGCGCGCCGCCACCATGTGGTCGGCGGCCACGTCGTCACCGGCGAGCTTGAGGGCGGCGTAGGCCTCCACCGTGGTGGACAGGTCGCCGGGGCCGCCGTGGAAGTTCGCCCAGGTGCCGTCGGCGCGCTGCTGAGAGCGGATCCAGCGGGCGGCCTGCTCGGTCTCGCCGGCGGTGCGGATGCCGAGGAACTGCCGCAGCAGCAGGTCCTCGACGTCCATCGTCACGTTGGTCTGCAGCTCGCCCTTCCACCAGCCGTCGGGGTGCTGCAGCGAGAGCAGGTGGTCGCGGGCGGCGGCCAGCGCGGTCCGGGCGTCCGCCCGCGCGGTGGGGACCGCGCGGGCGGCCTGCTGCAACTGATCGGTCAAAGCTTCCTCCGCACGATGAATTCGGCCAGCTCGGTCAGGGATTCGGTCGCGGTGCGCTGCCCGTCGGGCAGCCGCTCGTAGGCGGCGGCCAGCCGCCGTTGGCACTCCAGGCGAGTCCAGTCCGCCGAACCGGCGCGCTGCACCATTTCGGCGGCCTCGTGCAGCTGGTCCTCGGTGAGCGGTTCGGCCTGCGCGTACAGCCGGCGCAGGCGGTCACCGGCCGCGGTCCCAGAGCTCAGCGCGTGCACAACCGGCACCGACTTCTTGCGGGTGCGCAGGTCGGAGAGCACCGGCTTGCCGGTGACCTCGGGGTCTCCCCAAAGCCCGAGGAGGTCGTCGACGAGCTGGAACGCCATCCCCAGCTCGGTGCCGAAGGCGTGCAGCCGGGTCACGGTTTGCCTCGGCGCGCCAACGAAAAGGGCGCCGATGGAGGACGCGCACGCGAGCAGCGCGGCCGTCTTGTCGTGCGCCATCCGCAGGCATTCGTCGAGCCCCACCGCCGCGCGGCGCTCGAAGTCCAGGTCGGCGGCCTGGCCCGCGATCAGGGTGCGGGTCGCGGTGGTCAGCGACCGGGCGGCCGCCGCCGCATGCCGCGACGGCGACTCCAGCAGGATCTCGGTGGACAGCGCGAGGAGCGCGTCGCCGGCCAGCAGCGCGGCCGGCTTCCCGAAGACGGTCCAGGCGGTCGGCCGGTGGCGGCGGGAGGTGTCGCCGTCCATCACGTCGTCGTGCAGCAGGGAGAAGTTGTGCACGAGTTCGACCGCGGCCGCCGCCACCACCGGATCCTCCGCGGCGACGGTGCGCGCGGACAGCAGCACCATCGCCGGCCGGAGGGCCTTGCCGCCACCGCCGTCCGGGGTGCCGTCCGCGTTGCCCCAGCCAAAGTGGTACTCGCACACCTGGCCGGTGTCCGGGTCGAGCCGGGCAACCGCGGCGCGCAGCGCCGGATCCACCGCCTCCTTGGCCGTGTGCAGGGCTGGTGGCAGGACGGTCGTCATGCGGTCACCTCCACGCCGCGTTGCGATCGCTGGTCGAGATCCACTACCTCGGCGGCGTGCGTGCCGCTGAGCACCGCTCCCTCCGTCGTGTCGGGCCATCCGGTGGCGGTCCACGCCCCGGCGAGCACCAGGCCGGGCACCGGCGTGCGGGCCGGGGGCCGGATCGCGGCGGTGCCGGGTGCCTGCCGGAAGGTCGCGTTGGGTTCGCGGGTGACGAAGAAGTCGAGGATCTGCGCGTCGCGGGCGTGCGGGAAGACCTGCCGCAGCGCGGGGACGAACAGGTCGTGGAGGTCCTCGGTGCGGGCGTGGATGTGCTCCTGCGCGGCGGACAGCGAGATGGCCAGGTACTGCCCGCGAGTCGCGCCGGCGATGGCCGTCCGGTCGAAGACCCACTGCAGCGGCGAATCCAGTACCGCGGCCATCTCCAGCCCGGTGACCGGGCGGTCGTAGAGCACGTGCACGTTGACGATCGGCGCCGCCGACAACCGCCCCCACTCCGCCACACCCGGCACAGGCAGGTCCGCCACGAGCGGCGCCGCCGCGCGGTGCGGCACGGCGACGACTACCGAGTCCGCGGTCAGCACCGAGTCGCCGACGCCATCCCGCACCGGAATGCGGAAACCCGTGCCCGAGCGGTGGATCGTGCGCGCCTTGCAGCGGACCCGGACGTCGACTCCTGCCGCCAGCAGCGCGCGATGCGCCGCGTCGCCGTGCAACTGCCCGAGCGGCACCTGCGGGATCGCGATGTCGGCGCTGTCGGTGGAATCCAGCACGCCGGTGCGGAAGACCTTCGTCGCCAGGGCCATCGACGCGTCCCCCGGCTCGGCGTTGAGCGCCGCCACCGCCAGCAGACCCCACAGAGCGTCGACGGCGCGCGGGGATTCGCCGCGCTGCCGCAGCCACTGCCCGAGGCTGATGTCGTCCAGCGCGGGATCGTCCGGATCGAGCCGCCGCAGCGCCAGCGCGGTTCGCGCCACCCGCGCGCGCTCCGCCACCGTCAGCATCCGGTAGTCCAGCAGCGACGGGGCCAGGTGCGCCGGGGCCGGAAGGTTCCAGCGGCGCAGCACCGCAGGCCGGCCGACGGGGCTCAGGACCGGGACGCGGAACTGGGGTTGCATGCTGATCGAGTCGGCCACGCCGAGCCGCCGCAGCAGGCCGCGGTAGGCCGTGTAGCAGCGCAGGAACACGTGCTGCCCGGTGTCCACCACGAGCTCGCCGCGCACGAAGGAGTAGGTCGCGCCGCCCAGCCTCGACCGCGCCTCCAGCAGCCGGACCTCGAAGCCCAGTTCGGCGCAGCGCAGCGCCGCAGTCACGCCGGCCAGCCCGCCGCCGACCACCACCACCTGCCCCCGGTTCACGGCGCCATCCCCGCCAGCGACCGCGCCGCGACGCCCGCCTTCCGCCAGCCGGACAGGGAGGTCCGCTGCTCCAGCGCGGCGCGCGGGTCGGCGGCGATGCGCGCCAGCAGCTCGTGGTAGATGCCGGCCATCGACGCGCAGCACGCCCGGCTGCGCCGGTCGAGCATGGGCAGCAGGCGGAGCCCCTCGACATACCACTGCTCGGCGCGAGCGGCCTGGAAGCGGATCAGCCCGTCCCACCGCTGCGGGTCCTCGACCGCGCCGTTGCCCGGCTCCAGCCGGACGCCGAACCGCGCCAGGTCGTCGGCAGGCAGGTAGACCCGGCCGGACAGCTGGTCCTCGCGGACGTCGCGCAGGATGTTGGTCAGCTGCAGGGCGACGCCGAGGGCGTCCGCGCGCGCCTCCGCGATGGCGGGGTCGATGGTGCCGAACACGCCCAGCGACAGCCGCCCGATCGAGCCCGCCACGCACCGGCAGTAGTGCAGCAGCTCTTCGAAGGTGCCGTACCGCACGCCGCGGACGTCGGCCTCGCAGCCGTCGATGAGCTCGTCGAAGGCCGCCAGCGGCACCGGCAGGCGCGCGGCGGAGTCCGCGAGCGCCACCAGCACCGGGTCGGCGGCGTCGGTGCTCGCCGCGTGGACGGCTCGGCGGGCCTCCTTGAGCCGCCGCAGCTTCTCGTCCCTCGGCAGGTCGCCGTCGCCGATGTCGTCGACGCGGCGGGCGAAGGCGTAGACCGCCGACAGCGCCCGCCGCTTCGGCCCGGGCAGCAGGCGGATCCCGTAGGAGAAGTTCCGCGCCTGTTCCCGGGTGATCCGCTCGCACTCCAGGTAGGCGTCCCGAATCCGGGCCCAATCGGTCACCAAGAGCCTCCCAACACGTACAACCGCCCCCATTCGGCGAACGTGCGCCACCGTCCCGGCCGCACGTCCACGCGCAGCGGGTCGTGCTTCGCCGCGAAGAACGCGGCCGCGGTGGCTCGCCCGCCCGCGACGTAGCCGGCGACCGCGACCCGGGCCATCCCGGACAGCTCGCCGACCAGCGGTGCGCCCGCTTCGAGCATCCGGCGTGCGCGGTCCACCTCGTACCTGATCAGCCCGCACAGCCGCGTCGAGGCGCGGTCGGCGAGCAGGTCCTGCTCCTGGCAGCCGAAGCGGTGCATGTCCTCGGTCGGCAGGTACACCCGGTCCTGCCGGTAGTCCTCGGCGATGTCCTGGCAGTGCTCCAGGACCTGCAGCGCGCTGCACACCCGGTCCGACAGCGTGATCAGCGCGGGCTCGGCGCGCCCGAAGACGTGCAGCACCGCTTCGCCCACCGGGTTCGCCGACAGCGCGCAGTAGTCGAGCAGCTCGGTGAAGGTGCGGTAGCGCCGCACGCGCTGGTCCTGCCGGTTGGCGTCGATCAACTTGACCAGCACGTCGTACGGGATGGCACACTCGGCAACCGTGGGCGTCAGCGCCCGCAGCATCGGGATCCGGGCCGACGCGTGGTAGGCGCGCTTGAGATCGACTTCCAGGAAGTCCAGCAGCGCGGCGCGGTTGCCCGGCGCCTCGTCCCCGGCGTAGTCGACCAGCCGGAAGAATCCGTACAGCGCGTGCAGGTGTTGCCGCAGCCCGCGCGGCAGGATCCGGGAGGCGACCGGGAAGTTCTCCGACCGCATCCGGGCGAGCACCGCGGCACTGCGCGGAAAATCACCCGAACGTGGCATCCCGTCCGCGTGTTCGGAATCCCCGCCGGTCACCGCGCCATCAGGCAGCGACAAGACCATCGGTCCTCCCCCCATTCGCCGACGCAGGAGGCGCACACGGCATCGTATGAGCACCTCAGCGGCACCGCAGGGCGAGCAACGCGCGATCCGTTTTCCCGTGATTCGTAATGCTGTTCGACACCTGACAGTGCCGATCCACATAGGACTCAAGATCGCCGCTCAAGCAACTCGACCAGAGCCCTAGAGACCACAGTGGACAGTGCGTGTTCCGGGCCCCGGTTGATCATGCTCGCGCGGGCGGTTTCGGCGCCTACCGGCATTCGGGTGGCGAGCATTGACATCGGGGCGGCAACCCCACAGCGTTGATCGCACTCTTCGAGATCAGCCTGGCAGCACGCGTAACGACGAAGCCGCACGCTCGTTCGATGTCCTGAACCATCCCCACGGGGAGGGAGCGCGGGATGTACCGGGGGTTGCCCACCGTCCGAGGCCCGATCAGCGACGCTCTCCTGCAGACCGGGCTGCTGCTCGACTTCGCCGTGCGCACCGCCGCGGCCGCCTTCCGGTCGGTGCGCCGCGCCCGGTTCAGCTGGACGGAATTCCTGCAGCAGGCCTGGTTCCTGGCCGCCGTCACCACGCTGCCCGCGCTGCTGGTGACCATCCCGCTGGGCGTCGTGGTCGCGCTGAACGTCGGCTCGCTGGCCGGGCAGCTCGGCGCGCAGGGCTACGGCGGCGCAGTGGTGGCGTTCGTGATCGTCGGCCAGGCCGCCCCGCTGATCTGCGCCCTGATGATCTCCGGCGTCGGCGGTTCGGCGATGTGCTCCGACCTGGGCGCCCGCAAGATCCGCGAGGAGGTCGACGCCCTGGAGGTCATGGCGCTGCCGGTCATCGAACGCCTGGTGGTGCCGCGCGTGGTGGCCGCGGCCGTGGTCAACGCGCTGCTGGCCTGCATCGTGCTGCTCGTCGGGATCGCCACCACGTTCCTGTTCCAGGTGTGGGTGCTCGGCGACGCGCCGGGCGCGTTCCTGCGCACCCTCACGCAGTTCTCCCGGGTGCCGGACTTCGTCGTCGCACTGCTGAAGGCCGCCGTGTTCGCGGTACTCACCGCGCTGGTGTCCTGCTTCAAGGGACTGACCGCCAAGGGCGGCCCGGGCGGCGTCGGCACGGCGGTCAACGAGGCCGTGGTGATCTCGTTCATCCTGGTCTTCGTCGCGAACACGGTGATCACCGAGCTGTACCCGGTGCTCGTCCCCGCCAAGGGGGAGTACTGATGGCGCCGCCCCGGCTGAGCTCCATCGTGGACGTTCTCGCCGCGGTGGGGCTGCACTTCACCTGCTACCTCCGGGCGATCGCGGCGATCCCGCACGTGCTGCGCCGGTACCGGCGCGACGTCGCCCGGCTGGTCGGCGAGATCAGCCTGGGGTCGGCGTCGCTGCTGGCCGGCGGCACCATCGGCGTGGTGTTCGCGATGTCGTTCGTCTCCAGCACGCAAGTCGGCCTGGAGGGGCACCGCGGCCTGGAGCTGCTGGGCCTGTCCCCCATGACCGGGTTGGCCGCGGCGCTGGTGAACACCCGGGAGATCGCTCCGCTGGTGGCCAGCATCGCGCTCGCCGCGAAGGTCGGCACCGGCTTCACCGCGCAGCTCGGCGCGATGCGCATCGCCGAGGAGATCGACGCGCTGGAGGCGATGTCGGTGCGGTCGCTGCCGTACCTGGTCAGCACCCGGATGGTGGCGGCATTCCTGTCGGTCATTCCGCTGTACTTGGTGGGGTTGTTCGCCTCCTACCTGGCCACCGGGGTCGCGGTCGTGTCCATCAACGGCGTTTCCGAAGGCACCTACAACTACTACTTCCGCCTCGTCCTGACACCGGAGGACGTGCTGTTCTCGCTGCTCAAGGCCGTGGCTTTCGCGGTCGTCGTGACGCTGGTGCACTGCGCGTACGGCTATTACGCCGCCGGTGGCCCGGAGGGCGTCGGGAAGGCCGCCGGGCGCGCGCTGCGCACCAGCATCGTCGCCATCACGGTCGCCGACGTGCTGCTGAGCATCGCGTTCTGGGGAGTGCGCCCGACGCTGCCGGCATTGGGGATGTAGCGGTGGCCGGGCGGCGACGATCAGCAGCGCAACGCCGAACGGCGCTGGCCGTGCGCGGATTCGTCGCGCTGCTCGTGCTTTTCATCGCCGCGACCGCGACGGTGCTCGGCGGCGCCGGGATGTTCCGGTCGGATCCCGAGGTCACCACGGTGCTGCCCGCCGCCGCCGGGCTGATCCGGCCGGAAACACCGGTGCAGTACCGCGGTGTCCG
The DNA here is from genome assembly GCF_900106995.1 of Saccharopolyspora shandongensis. GTDB lineage: Bacteria > Actinomycetota > Actinomycetes > Mycobacteriales > Pseudonocardiaceae > Saccharopolyspora > Saccharopolyspora shandongensis. The sequence goes on along the minus strand of NZ_FNOK01000046.1, from coordinate 12,098 downwards.
GGTCGGGCGGCTAGCCGGTGCGGAGCCCGGCTCCGGCGGTTCGCGGCTGACGCTGCGGCTGGATCCCGGCGAACTGGCCGCCATCCCGGGCGATGTCCGGGTGCGGCTGATGCCGCGCACCGTCTTCGGCGACCAGTACCTGGATCTCGTCGCCCCCGAATCGACCAGTGGCACCGCGCTGGCGGCCGGGGCGGAGGTCCCCGCGGACGACTCCCGCCCGACGATGCAGCTCTACCACGCGTACTCCCGCCTCTACGAGCTGGTCGATTCCCTGCAACCGGCCCGGCTCCAGGTGGCGTTGTCGGCGCTCGCCGAAGCGCTGCGCGGCAGGGGCGCCCAGCTGGGCGGCGTGCTCGACGACGCCGCGCGGCTGACCGCGGGACCGCCGTTCGACGACCTCGGCGAGGACGTGGGCGTGATCTCCGCGCTCGGTGCGGACATCGCCGCCGCGACACCGGATGCGGTGCGCGCGTTGGACAACGCGGTCGCGTTGTCGGGCACGATCGTGCAGCGCAAGCAGGCGATCGGCGACCTGCTCGGCGCTGGGCTCGCGTTCACCGACCGGTCGCAGCGGTTCGTCGACGAGAACGCGCAGCGCATCATCCGCATCGTGCGCGCCACCGACCCGATCGCCGAGGTCGTCGGCCGGTATCCGGACGCGGTGCGCGACGGGGTCGGCGGCCTGGACACGTTCCTCGACGGCGCGAATCGCGCCTTTTCCACCGGATTCCTGAAGATCCGCATGTCCGGCACCCTGGACCGCCCGTACCCGTACTCGTCCGCGGACTGCCCCCGCTACCCCGGGCTGGCCGGGCCGAACTGCGGCGCGGAGCAGCCTCGCGGGCCGATCGGGCCGGTGGGCGGCCCGCAGGAGCTCGACGCGATGCGGCAGCTGGCGCCGCTGCTGCCCGTCCCGCCAGCGGTGGCCCCGCCGTCGCCCGACGTGCTGGGCCTGCTGCTGGGCCCGGTGGTGCGCGGATCGGAGGTCGTCACGCCGTGAAACCAGCCCGCTCCGCCCTGATCCGGCTCGCCGCTTTCGTCACCGCGTCCGTGTTCTCCGGCGTGGTCGTGGTGAACACCCTGACCGATCCGATGACCGGACCATCGGTCACCTACCACGCGGTGTTCACCGACGTGACGGGCCTGCAGCCGGGCAGCGCCGTGACCGTCGCCGGGGTGCGGGTCGGCGAGGTCGCCGAGGTGACCGCCCGCGACGGCCTCGCGCAGGTGTCCTTCGACGTGGCCGCCGACCAGCGGATTCCCGCCTCGGGGCTGGCCGTCGTCCGCTACGCGGACCTCACCGGCGCCCGCGCGCTCTCGCTCACCCCCGGCCAGGGCGGGCCGCCGCTGCCGGCCGGCGCGACGATCCCGGTCGAACGCACCCGGCCGGCGCTGGACCTCACCGCGCTGTTCAACGGGTTCAAGCCACTGTTCGAGGCCCTGGAACCGGGGCAGGTCAACCAGCTGGCGGCCGAGATCGTCGCGGTCTTCCAGGGCGAAGGCGCCACCGCCAACGCGCTGCTGTCGCGCATCGTCTCGCTGACCGCCACCATCGCCGGTCGCGACGAGGTCATCGGCGAGGTCATCGACAACCTCAACGCCGTGCTGGGCACCATGAATCAGCGGCGCGACGAACTGCGCGGCCTCGTCGACGGGCTGGCCCGACTGGCCTCGGAGACCGCCGCCAGCCGCGAGCAGATCACGGCCGCCATCGACAGCGGTTCGGCGGTGGCGCGCTCGCTGGCGGAGCTGCTCGGCGATCTCGGGCCCGGCCTGTCGCGCGATGTGCGTTCGGTGCAGGAGATCAGCGCGATGCTGGTGCGCAACCAGCAGCAGATCGACGGCGCCGTGCAAGAGATGCCCGCTTTCCTCGGCACCCTCAACCGCACCACCAGCTATGGATCCTGGGCGAACGTCTACCTCTGCAACCTCAGCGTCTACGTCGCCGGTGATCCCGTCGAACTCGGCGCGGGCCCGCACACGGAGGTGTGCCGATGAGGAAGGTGCTGGTCAACGGCGCGATCGGCGCGGTCGTGGTGCTGCTCCTGCTGGCCGGTTCGATCGCCGTGCCGCGCGTGCTGTTCCTGGTGCGCACCAACGAGTTCCACGCGGAGTTCGGCAACGCCGCCGGGCTCTCGGTGGGCACGCAGGTCATGGTCGCCGGGGTGCCCGCGGGCCGGGTGACCGAGGTGGCGCTGGCCGGGGACCGGGTGCGCGTGTCGTTCCGGCTCGACGACGCGCACGCCCTGGGCCGCGACACCCGCGCCGCGATCAAGCTGCGCACGGTGCTCGGAACCCGTTACCTGAGCGTGGATTCCGCCGGTCCCGGCCGCCTCTCGCCCGGCGACACCATCGCGCTGTCGCACACCTCGGTGCCTTACAGCCTCGACGAACTCCAGTCGACCGCGAAGTCCACCGCCGAGGGCCTGGACCTCCCGCAGCTGCGCGCCATGATCGACACCCTCGACGAGGTGTCGCCGGACGACCCGCGGCTGCTCGGCGACGCGCTGGGCGGCATCGCGGCCGCATCGGCGATCGTCGGGGAGCGCGGCGCGCAGGTGCAGGAACTGCTGCGCGGCACGCAAATGCTGACCACGACGCTGGTCGAGCAGCAGGACACGCTGGTGGCGTTGCTCGGCGACGCGCAGCTGATCGTCGACGCGCTGCAACAGCGCCGCACCGTCATCCGCCAGCTCATCACCGACGTGCACACCATCACCGATCAACTGGACCGGTTGTTCCGGGAGAACCGGGACGTCCTCGATCCGCTGCTGGCGGACCTGCACGCGCTGACCGACTCGCTGGCGCGCAACGACCAGGCCATCGACGAGAGCCTGCGCCGGCTCGGCCCGGCCAGCCGCTACCTGACCAACGCCACCGGCAATGGCCCGTGGGGCGAGGTCACCGCGCCGCTGGGCCCGGTGCCGGACAACGTGCTGTGCGCCGCCGGGCTGTTCAAGGGGTGCCGATGAGCCGCAGAACGCTGATCGCGTGCGTCGTGCTGGTCGCGCTGATCACCGGCGGCTGGTTCGGCGTGCTGGCGCCCCGCGCCGATCTGGAGATCTCCGCCGATTTCGCCCTCGCGGACGGCATCTTCCCCGGCAACCGCGTCGCGATCCTCGGCGTCGAGGTCGGCCGGGTCGAGTCGGTGCAGCCGCAGGGCGCGACGGTGCGAGTGCGGATGAGCATGCCCGCGGACATCGCGCTGCCCGCCGACGCGCGGGCCTACATCATGAGCCCGGCGATCATCAGCGACCGCTACGTCGAGCTCGGCCCCGCCTACACCGGCGGGCCCCGGCTGGCCGACGGCGCGGTGATCCCGGTGGAGCGCACCCGCTCCCCCATCCGCTTCGACCAGCTCGCGAAGTCGCTGGACGCGCTGCTGAGCGCCGTCGGCCCGTCCGGTGGCGATCCCGGCGTGCTCGACCGCCTGTTGCGCAGCAGCGCGGCGGCGCTGGACGGGCAGGGCCCGCAGATCCGCGACGCGATCACCAACGTCTCGCGGGCCAGCGAGGTGCTGGCCGGCGGCAGCGGCGATCTCGGTGCGCTGCTGGAGAACCTGGACCGGCTCGTGCAGGTCCTCGTCCAGCACCGGGGCACCGTGGAGTCGCTGGCCGCCTCGACCGCGCAAGCGGGAGCGGACTTCCAGGCGCAGCAGCAGGAGATCGGCGACGCCATCGGCAAGCTCTCCAACGTGCTGGTCGCCGTCGACGGCCTGCTGCGGCGGCACGGCGAGCAGCTCGGCGGCGACGTCGGCCGGCTCGCGCAGCTCACCGGCACGCTGGCCGCCCGGCAGCAGGAACTCGCCGAAACGCTGGACACGATGCCGCTGGCGATGGACAACTTCGACCGCGCGATCACCGAGGACGAACGCCTCCGGCTGCGGCTGAACATCTCCGCCAACCTCAGCCAGTTCGACACCACCGCGCAGCTGTGCCGCCGGCTGCCGCTGCCGCTGTGCACCGGAGCGGGCATCACCAACCCCGTCCCGTTCCCGCCGGACGTCGAACCCCTGCGCGCGCTGCTCGGAGGTGGCCGATGAACCGGTCCGCGCCCGCAGTGCTCGCGGCGGTGCTCCTGACGAGTTCGTGCGGGCTGAGCCTGCAGAACCTGCCGGTCGGCGACGGCGGTTCCGGGTACCAGGTCACCGCGGTGTTCTCCGACGCCGGGCGGCTGCCGATGGGCGGCGCGGTGCGGATCGGGCAGGCCGTGGTGGGCCGGGTGGCGGACATCGGCACCGCGGACTTCCGCGCCGTCGTGACGCTCGACATCGACCGGGACGTCAGGCTGCCCGCCGGCACCACCGCGCGCCTGGAGCTCGCCTCCCCGCTGGGCGAGGAGTTCGTCATCCTGCAACCACCGTCCACATCGGACGACGAGGTGCTCGGCGACGGATCGGTCATCCCGATCGAGCGGACCTCCCGCGGCCCGGACGTCGAGAACGCGCTCGCCGCGGTCGCCACCCTGCTCAACGGCTCCGGCCTGGACCAGGCGCGGACCATCGTCACCGAGCTCAACACCGCGCTCGCCGGCCGCGAACAGCAGACGCGGGACCTGCTGGGCCGCCTGGAGCACATCCTGACCTCGCTGGACCAGCACCGCGACGAGCTCACCGGGCTGATCGATTCGGTGCACGCCACCTCCCGGCACCTGGCGGAGAACCAGGCCGTCCTGGACGCGGCGCTGACGCAGGTCCGGCCCGCGATCGACGCGCTGCTGGCGGAACGCGAGCGGTTCACCGCGCTGCTGGACGACACCGCTTCGCTGAGCAACGCCACCGCCGCCCTGCTGGACCAGACCGACGAGTCCCTGACGCGGCAGGTCGAGCAGTTCCGGCCGGTGCTGGCGGATCTGCAGGCCCTGGACGGCAGCATCGGCACCACGGTGCAGTCGCTGCGCCGGTTCTACGGGTTGTTCCAGCAGGCAGCGCCCGGCGACTACCTGCTGTTCAACGGCACGCTCGACGTGCCGGGCACCGTCGTGCAACTGCTCGCCCCCGGCGCCCCGATGCCACCGCCCGGCCAGGGCGGCGTGAGCGCGATCCTGCGAGGAGGCACCCGATGAACCGCCGCCTCACCCTGGCGCAACTCGCGCTCTTCCTGGTGATCAGCATCGCGTGCACGTACTACGTGGTCACGAACGTGGCCGGCCCGCAGGCGCTGCGCGAGCCGATGCGGGTCACCATGCGGATGGCCGACAGCGCGTCGATCACGCCGACCTCCCAGGTCACCTACCGGGGCTTGGTGATCGGGACCGTCTCCGACGTGCGGCTCGACCCGGGCGGTGGCGGGGTTTCGGTGCGGCTGGCGCTGAATCCCGACACCAGGGTTCCGGCCGACACCAGGGCGGTGGTCAGCATGGCCACGCCGCTGGCGCTGCAGACCGTCGACCTGCAACCGGAACACGACTCCGGCCCCTACCTGCGCGACGGGAGCGTCATCGAGCGGGATCGGACCGAACGGCCGATGCCGCTGGAAACCATGCTGGTGCACTTCACCGAGCTCAGCGAGCAGCTGCGGCCGGAGGACGTCGCGACGGTCACCGACGCCCTGGCCACCGGACTGCAGGACGCCGGCCCGGAACTCGCCCGCATCCTGGACGACTCGGCGACGCTGCTGAAGGTGTTGCGGGAAGGGCAGCCGCAGCTGCAAGGCGTGGTCGACGGGACGCGGACGCTCGTCGGCCCCGACGGCGCGCGGGGCAATCGGATCCGCGACCTGGCGGCGGGCCTGCGCTCGCTGAGCGATCAGATCCGGGAGAGCGAACCGGCGATCAACCAGATCCTGGACACCGCGCCGGGCGCCACCAGACAGCTCGCGGACCTGTTCGCGCGCAGCGACCCGGCGGCCACCGCCCTGCTGGGCAACCTGGTGACCACCAGCCAGATCGTCGCCGTCCGCGCGCCCGCGCTGGAGCAGCTGATCATCTCGCTGCCCGCCGGGCTGTCCGGGCTGGGCGGCGTGGTGCACGGCGACACCGCGGACTTCTACCTCGTCGGCACGCAGGGCCCGATCTGCGCCACGCCGCAGGAACGCCGCTCCCCCACCGAAGTGGCTCCCCGCGAGGCCGGGCTCGACTGGCACTGCCCCGCCGACCAGCCGAACTTCGGCCAGCGCGGCGCGGCCAACGCGCCGCGCCCGGGTCCCTGGTATTCGATTCCGCTGCAAGGAGTTCGCTGATGACCGCCACCGCCACCGCAGCCGAACGGGAAACCAAGCCGCAACGACGCCGCAGGCCACTACCGGTGCTCGCGCTGGTCGTAGTGGTCCTGGGCGCCATCGGCTATCTCGGCTGGCAGCTGCGCCAGGAACACTCGGCCGCACAAGCCCGCTCCGGCGCGCTGGAGGCGGCCCGCACCTACGCCACCGATCTGTCCACTTACGACTTCAACGAACTGGACCGGAACTTCGCCGCGGTGACCGCGAACTCGCACGGCCAGTTCGCCGAGCAGTACAAGCAGATCAGCGCCGGGCTCACCGAGCTGATCAAGCAGAACCGGGCGGTCTCTCACGGCTCGGTGCTGTCGGCGGGCATCGTCGAGTCGGATCAGCAGCGCGCCGTGGTGGCGCTGTTCGTCGACCAGCAGATCACCAACGTCAACACGCCGCAGCCGCGCATCGACCGCAACCGCATGCAGATGACCCTCGTGCAGGTCGACGACCGCTGGCTCATCGACGACATCAAGCTGCTCTAACCGGTGACCACGGGAACCAGGTGGGCGCGGGCGAAGGCGCGGGACCGCGCGTCGTCGTCCGCCGGGATGCAGCCGGGCGGGCTGAGCAGCATCGAGTGCGCCAGCCGCACGAACACCTCTGCGGCGGGCTCGGGATCGAAGCTCCGCAGCCGACCGGCCTGCTGGTGCTCGCGCAGCTTCGCCGCGAAGTAGCCGCGGGCGACGGCCAGAACAGCACCGGCGTCCACGGTCACCGCCGGCAGCGCCGCCGCCGGTTCGAGCGTCAGCAACCGGTTCAACAGCGAATGCCCGCGCAGCCCGGTGACGACCGCGACGAAGCACTCCGCGATCTGCTCGGCGGGATCCTCGATGTGGTCGATCCGCTCGTCCAGCCAGGCGAGGAAGACGCGGACCTCCCGCAGCAGCACGGCAGCCACGACCGCGTCCCGGTCCGGGTAGCGGCGGTACACCGTGGCGCGCCCGAGCCCGGCGCGGCGGGCGATGTCGCGCATCGTCGTCCGCTGGATGCCGACGTCCTCGAACGCCTCCCGCGCCGCGTCCAGCACTCGATCGCTCGCCGGTTCCGCGAACGGGCGCCGCAGCGCACCTTCCAGCGCGTCAGGCTTCATGTGGCCACCGGGCAGGCCTGCTTCGCCCGGCGTTTGGCCTGGTAGCGGTGGAACGAGTCCGGTCCGAGGTCGGCGATCTCGTAACCGTCCGGATAGGACAGCGGATCCGGGGCCACCGGGCGGGAATCCGGCCGGGCCGGGCCCATCCGCACCAGCCCGGCGCGCACCTTCAGCGCCGCCTCGGCGGCCTTGCGGCCGACGCCCGCGACCTGTGGGAAGCCGAAGGCGGTCAGCAGGTGCGGCTCCATCAGGAACCGCGCCGCGCGCGCCACGGCCGGCGACAGCAGGCTCGGGTACCAGGCGCCGAACAGCTCCAGCGTCGCGTCGGCGACCCGGCGTCCGCCCGCGTCGAACGTGAAGTGCTCGCGCTCGTAGTCGTCGAAGAACCGCTCGAAATCCGCGTAGGTCTCCGGAATGCCGGAGAGCTTCATGCCCTCACCGAGCCGCCGCATCGTGTTGGTCAGCGCCCGCACCTCACGCGGGTGCAGCTTCCGCCAGCCGAACTGGCCGATCCAGCGCACGGGCGTCACGACGAACGTCGACAGGGTGTAGACGTAATCCTCGTTGCTGATCCGGAACCTGCCGTGGATGGCGTTGAGCTGCTCCAGCGCCTGCCGCCCGCGGTCGCTCTCGGTGCCCCAGTGGAAGATCTCGAACAGGATGAGCACGGTGTCGTCGTAGCGCTTCTGCGCGGCGTGCGTGAACTCGCCGGTGCGGTCGAGCAAGCGGCCGATGCTGGGCACCGCGTAGGTGCGGAACAGCGCGAACTCCAGGGCTTTCGTGATGTCCCAGGGGAATTCGCACTCGGCGAGCAGCCGGTAGATCTCCTCGCAATCGCGGTCGGGATCGAGTTGGAGGATCCGCTCCAGCCGGTCGAAACGCCTCATTCGCAGCACCTCGTCTCGGGCGGGTGTCCGACGCCCCGAAGCTAACGACGGTGAGACATCGGGTCAACAGATGTCTCACCGTCCCGCCCCAATGGTCTAACGAAGACCGTCGGTGCCGTCCAGCTGCTCGATGGTCGCGATCGACGGGCGCTCGGTGCGCTGGAGATCGCGGGCGACGGCCTCCGCGTCCCGGAGCACGCGCACGGCGTTGTGCCAGGTGAGCTTGGCGAGGTCGGCCTCGGACCAGCCGCGGGTCAGCAGTTCCGCGATCAGGTTCGGGTAGCTCGCGACGTCGTCCAGGCCCTGCGGGGTGAAGGCGACGCCGTCGTAGTCGCCGCCGATGCCGATGTGGTCGATGCCCGCCACCTCGCGCATGTGGTCGAGGTGGTCGGCCACGGTCGCGACGGTGGCGACCGGCCGCGGGTTGGCGTCCTCGTAGGCCCGCAGCGCCTCCATCGCCTCGGGCGTCGTGTCCAGCGCGTGGAGGCCCCGCTCGGCGAGGACGGACTCGGCCTGCTTGCTCCATTCGATCGCCGCCGGGAGCACGAACTTCGGCACGAAGGTCGCCATCGCAACGCCGCCGTTGGCGGGCAGCGCGGCCAGCACGTCGTCGGGGATGTTGCGCGGGTGGTCGCAGACGGCCCGGGACGAGGAGTGCGAGAAGATCACCGGGGCCCGGGTGGCGCGCAGCGCGTCCCGCATGGTGTCGGGGGCGACGTGCGAGAGGTCGACCAGCATGCCCAGCCGGTTCATCTCGCGCACCACCTCGACGCCGAACCGCGTCAGCCCGTTCGCCGCCGGTTCGTCGGTGGCCGAGTCGGCCCACGGCACGTTGTCGTTGTGGGTGAGCGTGAGGTAACGGACGCCCAGTTCGTACAGGGCGCGCAGGGTGGCCAGCGAGCACGCGATGGAATGCCCGCCCTCGGCGCCCATCAGCGAGGCGATCCGGCCGGCAGCGCGGGCAGCCACGAGTTCGTCGGCGGTGTTCGCCAGCTGCAGGTGCTCCGGGTAGCGCGCGGCGAGAGCGCGCACGCAGTCGATCTGCTCGATGGTCGCGCTGACCGCCTTGTCACCCTGGAACTCGGCCTTGACGTACACCGACCAGAACTGGCCGCCGACGCCGCCGGCCCGCAGCCGCGCCAGGTCGGTGTGCAGCAGCGCCGACTGGTCCTGGGAGATGTCGCAGCGATCCAGGTCGTAGCCGACGTTCTCACGCAGCGCCCAGGGCAGGTCGTTGTGGCCGTCGATCACCGGGTGCTCGGCGAGCAGCGCCCGGGCCCGCTCCAGCGCGGCCGTGTCGGTCATCTCCACACCTCAACCTTCCCAAAAAATCATCACACCGGGTGAACCCCAGGCGAGCATATCCGGGCTCGGCGGGCCCCGGCGGCGACGTATCGACGCCGCCTGATCGAATCGACGAATCCCGCCACGGACCGCACCATCAAGGCATGGACCACATCCCCAGGCAGCAGGACGGCAGCGACCTGCCCAGCGTGCTCGCGGAGTACGGCCACTTGGCGGCGCAGCTGCCGGGAGCGTCGCGCCGCCGCACCGAGGAGCTGCGCGCCCGCCTGGCGGAGCTGGACGAACTGATCGACGAGCACATCGCCCGCCTGACCCCGCCGGTGCGAGATCCCGAGGGCGAAGGTTCCGCCGTCGAGTGGCCAGTAGGACCCTGATAAGCGGAATCGACGGGCCTAATCCGCTGCGCCGGCAGCAGTATTCCGGGCCTTCGCCAGCGCGGCCTGCGCCCAGGGCACCACGACGAAGCCGCGTTTGACGGTCAGCGCCTCCACGTTCGCCTGCCAGCTGCGGACCCCATCGATGCGGCCGAGGGTGCCGGTGACGAAGCGGTAGAGGTCCGCGGTGGTCGGCATGATCACCTCGCAGACCAGCGAGTACTGACCCAGCAAGGCGGCGACGAACCGGACGCCGCGATGCTCGGAAAGCCGCGCGGCAACGGCTTCCAGCCTCGAAGGCTCGACGGACACGAACAGCAAGACCTCGGCCTCGTACCCGAGCGCAGCAGCAGGTACGAGCGTCATGGTCTCGACGCAACCCCGGCGGAAGAGCGCCTCGCAGCGCCGCCGCACGGTGCTCTCGTTGACCCCGAGCCGCTTGGCAAGAGTCTGAAAACCGGCGCGACCGTTCTCGTGCAGCAACGCGACGATCCGGCCGTCGAGCTCGTCGAGGTGCGAGTCTTCGCACAGGTGCATCGTGCGCGGCTCGGACAGCACACCGGCGCTGCCGAGGAGCTGGCGGCTCCAGTCCTGCCCGATCTTGTAGGTGTGCAGCACGAGGTCGGCGACGCTGTCCCGCACCCACGGGATGCCTTGCAGTTCCTCTACCAGCAGCGCATGCAGCCCGACCCCGTTCGGGACCTGGACCTCGACGATCAGGTCGTGTTCGCCGGTCAGCACCGCCAGGAAGCGCACGTCCGGACGATCCGCTAGCGCGGCGGCCGTCGCCAACTGCTGCCCGGCCGCGCAGGACACCCGAACCAGGAACAGGTCGCCGTCACCGCCCTGCTGCATCCTGGTCAGCGCGGTGATCCGCACGATCCCGTCGGACAGCAGCTGTTGCGCGCGCCGGGCCACCGTGGTCACCGAGGTGTCCACCACGCCCGCGATGTCGGTCCAACTCGCCCGGCCGTTGATCTGCAGGGCGGCCACGATCCGGCGATCGAGGTCGTCTAGTTGCTCCACGGCGGGCTACTGCTGCTCGTCGACGAAGCGCCGCGAACGCCGCTCTATGTCGGAGAAGTGCCTGGTCATCTCCTCGGCCGCCGCGTCGCAATCACCGGCGCGAATGGCGTCGACGATGCGCTGGTGCTCGTCGCCGATCTCGTCGCGCACCACCTCAGGCGGATCGATCTCGGCCTCCACGCGGTGGTAGACGGTCCAGAACAGGTCGATGAGCTGCACCGCGATCTCGTTGCCGACCGGCCGGTACAGGGCCTGGTGAAACCGCCGATCAGCCTCGACGACGTCGCCGCTGCGCATCTCGGCGATGCACGATTCGAGCTCGCCGATCAGCTCGTCATCGGCGCGATGGGGCACCTCGGAGATCAACGCGGTCTCCAGGATGCGCCGCAGCTGGAGGAAGTCGGCCAGCGTGGAGGCGTCCTGCCGAGCGGACTGCCGAGCGCGGAACAGCAACCCAGGAAGCAGCGCTGTCACCGGTGCTTCTCCGACGAAGGTCCCGTACCCGTGCCGGATGTCCACGATGCCGAGGGTGTGCAACGCCCGCAGCGTCTCCCGGATGGAGTTGCGACTGGCGCCGAACTGCGCCATCAGCTGCGGCTCGCTCGGCAGCGGAGCGCCCGGCCCCAGGCCGGACTCCAGGATCAGGTCGACGACCTTGTCCTGAAGCAACTTGCCGCCACCCGCCATCAAGCCCTCCATCGATCAAGCGCCACCACCGTTGCCCGAACATCCTACGTCCGACGTCCTCACCACGACCACACCCACCTGAGCATCATGGCGCGCCCGCCGGGCCCCGTGGCGCGGGGATGAGCTCCCGGAGGTACTCGCGGTGCCGGGCAGGCAGTGCTCTGCCGCCTGGTCTTGGTGTTCGTCTGGGGTCCACTGTGGGCGGTGGAATGAACTCGGGTCTCCCGTCGCACATGGCGATCTCCCACCGCTGGTTGTGGAGTGTGCGGTGGTGGTGACCGCAGAGCATGACCATGTTGTCCAGATCGGTGGCGCCGCCGTCGACCCAGTGCTCGACGTGGTGCGCTTCGGGTGTTCCCGGCGGCCGATCACACCCGGGGAACGCGCAGACGCCGTCGCGTCGGAGTAGTGCGATGCGGATGTGGGTGGGTGCGGTTCGCTTTGCCCGGCCGACGTCCAGTGGGAGGCTGTCGCCGTCGAGGACGATCGGCAGTACCTCGGCGTCGCAGGCGATGCG
>NZ_FNOK01000128.1 GCF_900106995.1 Saccharopolyspora shandongensis | reverse complement strand
CCTCTGGCACCAACTCCTCGATCACCCCAGCAGCATGCCAAAAGATGATCAACCACCGACATCAGACACACCGATCATTCTGAAACGAGTTGCAAAGCGTTGTCGTAGCTGGAGCCGATCCTGCCCATCGACCGCCGCACACCGTGAGGCTTACAGGCCTTGGCGAAATCAGCCGAGGTGTATTGCGACCCCTGTCGGCGTGGAAGACCACGCCGTCGACGTCGCCGCCGCGGGCACGCACGGCGGCCCGCAGCGCATCGCAGACCAACTCGGCCCGCAGGTGACCGGCGATGGACCACCCGATCAACCTGCGTGAGCAGATATCGATCACGGTCGCCAGGTATAGGTGATCGCCACCTGTCAGCGGCAGATAGGTGATATCGCGGCACCAGCGTTGATAGGCTCGGCGGCGGTGAAGTCCCGGCCCAATGAGGAGGGCGTCAACACGAAGATCAAGATGCTCAAGCGCCAAACCTACGGCAGAGCCAGTTTCACCTTGCTGCGCAGGAGAATCTTGCTTGTCGAGTGACAGCTCACGGCCACACGAGCATCCTTGATCACGCAATCAGCGACAGAGCCAACTTTTTGGTGTTCCCGACGCCGCGCGTACCGCCCTGCGCCAGTCCATCGACGGTGTCGTCGCCACCGCGTCCAGTTCGGAAGAAGCTGCGGCTACTCGACAGGCGCTGTATAGCGGCTTTGCTGACCTCGTTGCCTCCAAACGGAAAAAGCAGGCGACGATATGACCACCGCGCTCATCGCCGCCCGCGACGACGACGGTTCACGGCTCAACGAAAACGAGTTGGTGGGCACCCTGGTCTCGATGCTCGCGGCAGCACATGAAACATCCGCCAATCTTATAGACCACGCCGTCACGGCTCTGCTCACCCACCCCGATCAACTCGCCCTCGCCCAGGTCGGCGAAGCTTCCTGGGAGGACGTGGTCGAAGAGACATTGCGCTGACAGGCGCCCATCGTGAATATGCCGCTGCGTTACGCGCTACCGATCGTACTTCAGCCGGCGGCGACCTGACCTGCCAAACCATGGTCGCAAGGACCTCGGCAAGAGGGTGCGCATCAAGGATCCCCTCGATCTCGGACGCGAGCGCTTTCCGTTGCTCCAGAACGGTTCTCAGGCTCTCAGCCAGCCGCGGCAGCACCATGTCGGCCGCGGCGGCTCCGGGAACCACCACGGTCTGCTCGGACAAGGCGGCCAACAGCTCGTCGATGAGCCGCTCGCCCATGCGGGGCGCGTGCTTGGTCGCGATCGAGATCAGCTTGCGCCGGCTGGTGTTGCCCAGGCCGATCGGCCCGCCGCAACGGACCAGGAGCTCCAGCGCCGCGGTGTGGGCGACGCGAGGACCGAGGGCGCGTTCGAGCGCGGGGTGGATTCCGGTGAGCAGGCCGCGGATCCGGTTGCTGATCCGGGTGGCCTCGGCGGCCAGGTCGTCGTCGAACCCGGCCAGCACGCCGAGTTCGGCCAGGGCGTCGTCGCCCACGCCGACCTGGCGCAGGGTGTGGGGCAGGGTGCGTGCGGCGTCGGCGATCACGAAGGCGTCGCGGGCGTCGGTCTTGGCGTTACCCGGGTAGAGGTCGGCGATGCGGCGCATGGCCAGCCCGGGCAGGTAGGCGACCTGGTGCCCGCAGGCTCGGGCGACCGCGACCGGCAACGCGCCGATCGTGGCGGGCTGGTCGACCACGACCAGCAGCGGCCCATGCTGGGCGAGCTTGTCGAATACCGCCCGCAGCTTCGGTTCGCTGTTGGGCAGCGGGCCGTCGTGCAGCCGCTTCCCTGCCGGGTCCAGGCCCACGGCGTGGTGCTCGCCCTTGCCCACGTCCAGGCCAAGGAACACGCCGTATGTACTGGTCATCCACCCAGTCTGAGGTTGCCCCTGTGAACCGGACACCCTGATCCCAGGCAGTAGTTGCCTGAGCAAGGATGTCTCTGTGTCAGGTTCGTCGAAGTTTCCCGAGC
>NZ_FNOK01000082.1 GCF_900106995.1 Saccharopolyspora shandongensis | reverse complement strand
CAGGCCATCCCGCTCAGCGGTCGTCATCACCGCACCCAGCAAGACCGGGCACCGACCTCGACCAGCCAAGATCACTTAAACGACCGGCATTGCGCTTAGCCCAGCTACGCAACCGGCACCGCCGCGGGTTCTCAGGTGTCGCCTGGCGAGGACAGCCCTGATGCCGCGTATTGGACATACTCAAATCGGGGATCCCACAGCCAGGCGGCACCTGCAACTCCCGCAGGGGGCCGCTACCCGCACCGCCACGCAGAACGAGCCTGGAAACAGCTTCTGAGGCTCAGCCCCAGGTGAGCGGATCCAGGTGCAGGTAGAACCGCTGCCGGTCGGTGTCGAGCTCGATGCCGTACCGGCGGGCGAAGGTCTCGTCCGCGACGGACGCGCTGCTCTCGTCGGGCCACGTTTCGCGGGAATTGGCCAGCAGCAGGGCGATGTCGGCGTAGCGGTCGGCCGTGCCGAGCCTGCCGAGGTCGATGAAGCCCGCCACCTCCAGCGCGTCCGGGTCGAGGATGATGTTGGGCAGGCACAGGTCGCCGTGGCAGACCACGGTTTCCGCGGCTTCCTGCTCGAGCCGCTGCGGCAGCTGCGGGGCCAGGTCCGCGAGCAGCGCGACGGGTTCCTCCAGCTGCTGTTCCACCGGCAGGAACTCGGGGTTGACCGCGCCGCGGGCGACGACGTCCTGCGCGATCGCGAACATCTTCGAAAGGTCGCGGCTGAACGGGCAGGAGTCGGCGGGCAGTTCGTGCAGGCGCCGCACGACGTCGGAGATGGATTCCCAGGCGCGGGCGAGGGTTTCCGCCGGCACCGCATCCGCGGGCACGCCCGCCACCGCGCTCGTCACCAGGCACGCGCCCGCGTCGTCGGCGCTCCAGTCGAGGACGCGGGGGCCGGGAATCCCGTTGGCGCGAAGCCATTCGGCCTTGTCCCGTTCCTGTTCGAGCTCTCCGGCCTGGTCTGCCGCGACGCACTTGGCGTAGCGCGAGCCGTCTGCGGAGCGGAAGGTGCCGGCACCCGATTCCCCGCCCGGGACGGGCTGCCACTCGTGGCCGGCGGGAAGCGAGGCGCGCAACGATTCGGACATATGCGCGACCCTATCGGAAACCGGAAATGCGGTGTCGCGTGGTCGAATCCGGGCTGGAGAGCGATCGGGAGGCGCTAGCTTGGTCCGGGGTGCTGCAACGGGGAGCGAGGATGACCGAGGTTCCGGCGGAACTCACCGACATGATTGCCGCGCTGCGCGAAGAACTGCGGGGCGACCTCAGCGAGGAGCAACGCTACTACGCCAGCGTCCAGCTGGTGGAACTGCTGCTGCAGCGCGACGAACTGGAGGGTGCGGAGCCGGACGAGGCGATCGCCATCGCCGACTGGCTGGCCGGGGCGTTCCCCGAGGACGCCCCCGCCCGCATCCCGCCGCTCTACGACCTCTGCCTGGCGCACGTGCTGCGCGCGGCCCATCACGGCGAGGACGATCTGCGCGCCGCCACGGGGTATTGGCGGCAGCTGCGGCCGCTGCTCACCGCGGAACACCCGGGGCGCGCCGAGATCTGCGCCCGCAGCGCGCTGATCATCGCCGATGCGGTGGTCCGGCTGGCGGACCCGGCCGATTTCGCCGCGGCGATCGCGGATCTGGACATCTCCGTCGACGAGCTCCCGGACGGCGACCTGCGGCGCGGCGCGGTGCTGACCCGCGCCCAGCTGTGGGCGGCGAGGTTCCGCTTGCTGGGCGGCGACGACGCCGATCACCGGCGCGCGGTCGCGGCGTTCACCGAATCCCTCGCGTGGCCGGAGGTCCACCTCCGCGATGTCTGCCACCGCGAGCTCGCCCTGCTCATCCTGCTCAAGGACCTGCCGGCCGACTCGCGCCGCGCGGAGCTCACCGACGAACAGCTCCGGCAGCTCGTCAACGACGTGCCGAAGTCCGAACTCCGCGCCGTGCGGGGGCATCTCGACGCGCTCTCCGCCGATCTGATCGCGATGCCGGACATCGCCGCCGCGCGGGCCAGCGTCGTGTTCGCGCAGGGAGCCGACACCACACCGCGCGACTGGGATGCCCTGGCCGCGGACCTGGGCACGCTGATCGAGCGCTCTGCGGACGGCAATTCCGACAGGCACCGGTCGGTCGTGCTCCGGGCCGCGCTGTCGTCGGACCCGCGACCGGCCACACAGGTCCCCGGGCTCGCCGAGCTCGACGAATCCATCGTCGCGCTGCGCCGGAAGGTGATCTCGGACATCGGCGCGGAAACCGTCGGCGGCGACCTGCTCGCGATCTCCGCGCTGCTGCTGGAACGCGCCGCCCTGACCGGCGGCGATCCCACGAAGACGATCGAGATCGCCACGAGCATGGCGGCGATCCACGAACACCAGCCGGGCGCCCGGATCCTCCCGCTCTACCACCTCGCGCTGGCCCGCACGATGCGCGGCGAACTGCGTCTAGCGGTGGATCTCCTGCGCGAGCTGCGCCCGCTGCTGACCGCCGGCGATCCGGGCAGCGCGGAGATCTTCGCGCGCAGTGGCATGATCATCGCCAATCTGGTGGCCGATTCGGACGAGCTGGACCACGTCGACGAGGCGATCGCCGACCTGGACGCCGCGCTGCCCGGGCTCGCCGAAGGCGAACTCCGCCGCCGCGCGGCGATCGCCCGCGCGATGATGCAGCTGGCCCGGTTCACCATGCTGGGCGGCAGCGAGGACGACCGCCAGAACGCCATCGCGACGTTCCAGGAAACGCTGCAGCGCAGCGATATCGGCACCGGGCTGCGCGACACCTGCCACACCGGCATCGCGTTCCTCTTGCTGATGAAGGACCTGCCCGCCGGAGACCGCCAGGAGCGGCTCGGCGTGGACCGGATCGACGAGGTCGTCGACTACCTGGACGAAGCCGAACTCCCCGCGGCCCGGCGGCACCTGGCCGCGGTATCGGCGAACGCGTCGAGCCCCGAACTGGCGGCGCTGCGCCTGCTCGTCTGGGCGAAGACCGGCGGCGAGGAGCAGGATCTCGCCGCCGCGCTCGACGACCTGGCCACTGTCTCCGGCGACGCCGCGGACAGCGCTCTGACCGAGGCAGAACTGGAAGCCATCCGCGCCGTCAAGGCGGCGCTGACGAGCGACGACGCCGGCCGGTTGATCAGCGCCGCGACGGCGGGCCTCCCGCTCGAATCTCCGGTGCGCCTGCTGATCACCATGCAGCGGCTGTCCGTCGAGGGAGTGCCCGGGCTGAGCGCCGAGGAGATGGCGGAGCTGGTCGACTGGCAGGAGCAGCAGGTCAACGCGATGCCCGGCGACGATCCGGAGCGCGCCGAGGCGCTCGCCGGGCTGGCCGGGGCGCTGCTGACGCAGGCCCGGCGCGACGGCGAGGTTGCCGCCGACGCGCCGGCCCGGATCAGGGCGATCGCGGAGGAGGTGGTGCGCGAGTACCCGTCCGACAACATCGCCGCCGGGTTCAGCCACACCCTGCTCGCCTTCGACGAGAAGGCGGACGTGGACCTGGAGTCGGTGGAGGAGACGCTCGGTCACCTCCAGCGCGCCAGCGAACTCCTGCCCGCCGAGCACGAGATGCGGATGGACTTCGGGCCCACCCTGGGCGGCATGCTCCTGGTGCGCTTCGCGCTGACCGGCAACCGCGAGGACGTCGAAGCCGCCGGCTACTACGCGCCGGAGGGCAACCCGCTCGCGAACCTGATCAACGACGTGACCGCCCGGGTCGCGGAGAGTTCCATCGGCGAACCGGACGTCGTGCTCCGCGACCTGCGCCCGGCCCTGGAAGGGGTCGTCCCGGAGGACCGCATCCGGTGGATAGCCAGGATCACCGCCTCGATCCGGCTGCTCGGCATGGTTCCCCTCTACAGCGAGCTCCTGCCGACGGTGGAGCAGCTGGACGCCCTCGCCGGCAACGTCGACGCGGCGACGGCCGGACTCGAACCTGAGGAGCAGTCGCGGGTGGCCGACGGCATCGCTCTCGTCCGCAAGCTCAGGCAGCGAACCGCCAGTCGCTTCACCGGGAAGCTCGACCTCGACGGCGCCCGCGAGGCGCTGGACGCGGCCCGGCGGCTGCCGCGGACCCGGGCCGATTACGCCACCGAGAACATCGGCGCCGCCGGCCTCTGCATGAGTTTCGGCCTGGTCGCGGGAGATCTGGAGCTGGCGGACTACGGGTTGGAGGTGCTCGCGGAGGTCGTCGAGGCTCCGGTGCGACCGGCGCACGACCTGCACCTGGCGATGCGGCTGCTGACGTTCGGGCGGCAGGCCCGCTTCGCGCGCGGCATGTCACCGGACGCCCTCGGCCCCGCCATCGAGGGGCTGGAGCGGCTGGTGGCCGATTTCCGCTCGGGATCCAGCGATTTCCTGGCCAGCGACCTGGATCTGCTCGCGATGAACTACCGGCATCGCGACGATCCGGAGCGTGGCGACCGGCACCGGTCGATCGAGACGAGCCTAGAAGCGCTTCGGGTGCGCGCCCGCGGCGTCCTGCTGCAGTCCAGCCCCCGCCGCGCGATGCACGCAGCGGCGGACGCGGCCGGCAGGGCCGTGCGCACCGCGCGCAGGTGCCTCGACGAGGGACGACCGGAGTCCGCGATCCGGGCGCTGGAGCTGGGGCGCGGCATGGTCCTGCACGCCGCCACCACCTCGGCGAGCATGCCGGAGTTGTTGCGCGACAACGGGAGTCCCGAGCTGGCGGATCGCTGGGAGGCCGAGGTCGACCAGCAGCAACCGTGGGACACCCATGCCGAGCGGACGGATCCGAACGCGAGCCCACTGCCCAGCGACCTGCGCCACAAGGTGCTACGAGCGCTCGAAGGCACCGACGCGGACGACAAGCTGGTGTCGGCCACGGCGGTGGCCGACATCGGCGCCGAGCTGCGGGCACGGCGCACCCGGGCGTTGGTGTACCTGATCGAAAGGGAGGCGGTGCTGGTCACCGATCGCGGGGCCATCCACCGGCTCCCCTGCCCGCAGCTTTCCGAACACCACGAGGCGGCCCGCCACTTCGACCTGCTGCAGCAAGAACTCGCCAGCGTCGGCGCGGCGGCGCAGCAGCCGTGGCAGGCGGCGCTGGAGGCGGTGTGCGACTGGGCGTGGGGCGCAGCGCTCGGGCCCGTCCTGGAGTGGCTCGACGATCCCGGCACGCCCCGGATCGTCCTGGTGCCGACCGGGAAGTTCACCGTCGTACCGTGGCACGCGGCCCGCCGCGAGGCACCGGCCGGCGACATCCGCTACGCCAGCCAGGACGTCGTCATCGCCTACGCCGCCTCGGCACGCCAGTTCGTGGAGGCGGCCCGCAGGCACCCGCGGCCCTGGCCGCGCAAACCGGTACTGGTGCGCACGCCCGAACTGCACTGGACCCGCCACGAGCTCGGGCACATCCACGACGCCCACTACCCGGACGGCAGCTATCTCGGCCGCCCCGGCCCGCGCCGCCGGTCGGTGCCGACGCCGGAGGACGTCCTGGCCGCGCTGCCGGGAGCGTCGCTGCTGCACCTGAGCTGCCACGCCGATCAGGCCGAGATCCCGGTCGAATCCGCGCTGCGGCTCGGCGCCGGTCGTGCCCTGCCGGTGCGCGACATCTTGCGCCGGCACCACGAGAGCGGGCCGCACGCGGCGCTGGTCGTGCTCGCGGCGTGCGCCAGCGACCTGACCATCCGCGCGCACGACGAGGTCCTGACCCTGGCCACGGCGTTCCTCGCCGCGGGAGCCAGCGGCGTGGTCGGCACCAAGTGGGAGATCGACGACCTGGCCACGGCGATGTTCATGATCGTGTTCCACCACCACCTGAACGCGAACCACCCCGATCCGGCGGAGGCCCTGCGCGCGGCCCAGCTGTGGATGCTCGACCCCGATCGCCGACAGATCCCGGGTGTACCTGCGGAACTCACCGAGCACTTCGCGGAAATCGACCCGGCGGCACCAATGCGCTGGGCGGCGTTCACCTACCACGGCCGCTAGAAGTCCACTATGGACAAGAATCGGCCGTGGCAGACTGCACGAGTGCTCCAGCATGACCTCGCAACCGCCGTCACCCGCTACCTGGCCACCGCCGACCGGCTGCTCCCGGGAATGATCACCGGCTTCTACGTCGTCGGCTCGGCGGCGCTGGGCGGCTGGCGGCCGGGGCGCAGCGACGTCGACTTCATCGCCGTCGTGGACGGGAACATCGGCGACCGGGAGGCGCGCCGACTGCGAGTCCTGCACGTGGCCGGCAACGCCACGGCCGCCGGAAGAGCCCTGCGGAGGGCAGACCCGGCCATCCCCGGAACGATGAACGGCGCCTTCGTGCTGAAGCCCGACCTGAGCGAACCGGTGACGCAGATCCGCCCCTTGGCCTCGCACAGCGGCTGGTCCTTCAAGCACGGCCGCGGCTTCGACGTGAACCCGGTGATGTGGAAGGTGCTGCGGGAAAGCGGATCGTCGTGCGCGGTCCGGCCCCGGGCCGGCTCGGGCTCGACCCGGAACCCGACCGGCTGCGCACCTGGAACCTGGACCAGCTGAACGGCCACTGGCGGAGCTGGGCGGAGAAGTCCCTGTCCCGCAAACCGCCGCGCGAACCACTGCTCCCGGCCCACCGCGTCGCACTGGCCCACGTCCTCGGCCCGCCACGCCTGCACTGCACGATCGCCACCGGCCGGGTGATCACGAAGGAGAGCGCCGCCGAATACGCCCTGGACACCTTCGCAGCACGCTGGCATCCCCTCATCCGCTCGGCCCTCGCTCACCGCACCGGCGAGCCCGTGCCAGGCGGATCGCCGGAGCCAAGCGAACTTCCGCGCCTGGCCGGCGAGTTCACCCTGGAGCTGATCGCGGACGCGGACCACTCGTAGCCGCGTCCGCGACCCGACTCAAGCGAGCGACGGCCGCCAGAAGTCGACGGCGGTGCGGTCGTCGACGCGCGCCACCGATTCCTGCGCGAACCGCTTCTTGTACTCCTCGCGGATGCCCTCGATCTTCGGGTCGTTCGCGTCGTACTCGGCGACCGGGTAGAGCAGGACCAGCTCGAACGACTTCTCCCGCTCGATCACGCCGTGCCCGTCGCGGTACTGCCCGTACCCGTCCTGCACTGTCAGCCCCGCCGGGAACTGCGGCGTGACGACCTCGTCGACGAACGCGTGGAACTGCTCGTCCGACACCGGTTCACCGCCGCCGGGCATGGCGGTGCCGAAGAACAGGCTGGTCTCCAGGTACGCCGCGCCGGCCCGCTCGGACGGCGCCTCGTTTCCGAGGGCGCCGTAGGCCACCGGGCCACCCACTCCGATGAGCCCGGCGGTCAGCACCGCGGCGGTCAGGCGAACAGGCGACTTGATCATCCGGGCTCTCCATCCACAGTGGATAAACGGTCCGCTGGAGGATATCGGCCCGGATGCGCGGGCGCACCGCGGCTATCCGGCCTTCGCCAGGAAGGTCTCGATGCCGGTGGCGAGGGCGACCGGGGTCTCGTCGATCGCGTAGTGGCCGGCGTTGCGCAGGACCTCCAGCTCGCAGCCGGGGTACGACCGCTGGAACGTCGCGCGCATCGTCGACTCGCCGAGCGCCGGGTCGTGCTCGCCGACGATGACCTTGACCGGCAGTTCGCGGCCGTCGATCTCGGCCTGGAAGTCGGCCTTGGCCCACGCCGACAGGTAGTCGCCGAAGGCCCGCGGATCGGAGGATTCCAGCGAGTGGCGCACCATCGCGTCCAGCCACACCCCGGTCAGCCGGTTGCCGGTGGTGAAGTCGATGATGGCCCGCCGGTTCCCGGCGTCGTCGGCGGCGCCCGAGAACAGCGCCCAGCCCTGTTCGTCGAACGGCACGCCGCCGGCGGGCACCGGCGAAATGCCCACCATGGCGCGCACCCGATCGGGTGCGTCCGCCAGGACGCGCTGCATGACGGCGCCGCCCATCGAGTGGCCGATCAGCGAGAACCGGTCGAAGCCGAGCTCGTCGGCGAGCGCGAGCACGTCCCCGGCGGCCTCTTCGAGCGTGTGCGCACCGGGTTCGCCGACCCGGGCGCCATACCCCCGGTAGTCCGGGAAGACGTACCGGAAACGGGTTCCGTCCAGGTGCGGCTGCAACGGCCGCCAGGCACGGCCCGAACCGAACCAACCGTGCAGCGCGATGACCGGGTGCTCCCCGACGCCGACTTCCTCACGCCCAGCAGGCATTCCCACCTCCAACGGAGAAGTTCCGGCCACCAGCATGGCGCACCGGTCAACCTCGGGTGGCCCGGCGCGCCGCCGGCGGATTCAGCTGGCGGGGTCGGATTTCCGGCGTTGCCGCAGCACTCCGGCGGTCACCGCGACGGCCGCCACCGCCATGGTGAGCAGCAGCGATCGCCGGGTCGAGGGATCGAAGGCCAGCAGGGCGAACAGCGCCACCAGGGCCGCGATCACGCCCCAGGACAGGTACGGGTAGCCCCACATGCGCACCGGCAGGCTGCGGCCCTCGCGCGCCGCCCTGGCACGGCTGCGCAGCTGCGTCGCCGCGATGCACAGGTAGAGCAGGATGATCACCGAGCCGCTGGAGTCCACCAGGAAGTCGAAAACCGCCCCGGTGCTGACGAAGTAGTTCGCCCCGGCGGTGATCAGCCCGGCCAGCGCCACCAGCAGCACGGCCGGCACCGGCACGCCCGCGGAGGTCGAGCGCGCGAGCAGGCGCGGTGCGTCGCCGTTGCCGGCGAGCGCGAACATCATGCGCGATGCCGTGTAGATCCCGGAGTTCAGGCAGGACAGCACCGCCACGAGCACGACGATGTCCATGATCAGCCCGGCGTGCGGGATGCCCAGCCGGTCGAGGACCGCGGAGTACGGGCTGTCGGTGATGCCGGCTTCGGCGTGCGGCAGCAGGGTGACGATCACGGCGACCGAGCCGATGTAGAAGACGAGGATGCGGACCACCGTGGAGCGGATGGCCTTGCGCACGGCCTCCGCCGGGCGCTTCGCCTCGCCGGCGGCGATCGTGACGACCTCGGCACCGTTGAACGCGAAGGTCACCACGAGCAGCGCGGGCAGCACCGCGTACCAGCCGTTCGGCGCGAATCCGCCTCGCTCGAACAGGTTCTGGCCGCCGGGCGGCTCGACGCCGGGCAGCAGTCCGGCGATCGCCAGCACGCCGAGCACCAGGAATCCGACGATCGCGATGACCTTGACCAGGGCGAACCAGAACTCGACCTCGCCGTAGGCGCGCACCGCGACCAGGTTCGAGGCGGTCAGCACGACCATGAACGCCACGGCCGCGACCCAGGCCGGGATCGCGGGCACGAGGCCGTGGAGCAGCCCGCCGCCGATCACGGCTTCGACGCCGACGGTGACGCACCACGCGTACGCGTAGAGCCAGCCGATGGCCAGGCCGCTCCAGCTGCCGAGCTCGCGCGTGGCGTAGCTGGCGAACGAGCCGGTTCGCGGTGCCGCCACGGACAGTTCGGCGAGCATCCGCATGACCAGGATGACCAGCAGGCCCGAGACCACGTAGGCCACCAGCGAGGCGGGCCCGGCCTTGTTGACGACGCTGCCGGTGCCGACGAACAGCCCGGCGCCGATCACGCCGCCGATCGCGATCATGCTCATCTGCCGGTCGCCGAGAGCGGCCCGCAGGCCCGGCGAGGATCCGGGATCCCTGTCGGCTAGCGGCCGGGCCCGCCGGAGGGAAGTCGCTTCATCGGTCATCCCGCCTCCAAAGCTCGTTCGATCGATCGATCGAGAGGTGCGTCGCACCGTAGTTCTCGCCCGATGCGGGGTCAAGAGGAGCGCGACGCGGGCGCACCGCCCCGGCGGCGGTACCGTGCAGGTCGGGCTGATCGATCAATCGACCGAGGAATCCGGAGCACGACGAGATGAGCGCACAGGTCCGCGCGGGCGACGACACCCAGCGCCAGGTTTGGGAGGCCGCCGTCCGGCTGTTCGCCGCGCAGGGCTTCCACGGCACCGGCATCCGCGAGCTCGCCGAGGCCGCCAGGCTGTCCTCGGCGACCCTCTACCACTACATGGGCACCAAGGAAGACCTGCTCTTCTCGATCATGAAGGCGTCCCTGGACCGGCTGATCACCGCGGCCGAGCGGGTATCGGCAAAAGCCACGCAACCACAGGCGGTCATCGCCCGGCTCGTGCACGTCCACGTGCTCACGCACGCGCTGCACCGCGACGAGACCACCGTGGTGGACAACGAGATCGGCGTCCTCGGCCCCGAGCGACGCGACACCATGGTGCAGATCCGCGACCGCTACGAGGACTTCTGGCGCGACGCGATCGCCGACGGCTGCCGGCGCGGCGTCTTCTCGGTCCCCGACGAGCGGTTCGCGCGGATGGCGGTGCTGGAGATGTGCTCCGGCGTCGCGAAGTGGTACTCACCGTCCGGCGAGATGGACCTGGACTCGATCGGCGCGGCGCACGCGCGGCTGGCCCTGCAACTGCTGGGCGTCTCGGCGAAGCGCGCCGCCTCGACACCACTGCCGGATGCCACCGAGATCCACGGCCTCATCGAGGAGATCTGGCAGATCCGCCTGCCGTCGATGCGAGCCCGCACGCCCCGCGACTGACCGGAGCGGCACCACGCGTGGCCCGGGTGGCGGCATCGCCACCCGGGCCACGCCAGTTCCGGGCGGCCTTGCGGTCTCGCCGCGACGATCCTACGCTGTCGACCGATCGATCGATCGACAGAGCGCGAGGAGGCGGCGTGGCAGGCAGCACCTGGACCCCACCGGCGATCCGCTACCGCTCGCGGGTGCACTTCGACGAGCTGGATCCCAACGGGCACCTGCACAACACCCGGTTCGCGCTGCACGTCGAGCGGGCCACCACGGCGGCGTTCGCGGCCGCGGGCTACGACACCGAGACGATCGCCGGTCGGCACCCCGACCTGCACTACGTGGTCCGCGCCTTCCAGATCGAGTTCCACGCGCCGGTGACCGGCGCGGGCGACCTGACCGTCCGGCTGCACCTCGCCGAGCTGGGCCGGACCAGCGCGACCTGGACCTTCCACTGCGGACGGGAACCGAACGCCACCGGCACCCGGACCATCGTGAAGGTGAGCGCCGACGGACGGCCGCAGCCGTGGTCGCAGCGGCTGCGCGACTGGCACGCGACCCTGCTGCACGGCCCGCGTTCACCCGAGAGTTGAGGAGGAAGCCGTTGTCCGAAGTCCAGTCCGGCGGTGCCGTGGTGGAGACCGAGATCTCCGGCGACATCGGCGTCATCCGGCTCAACCGGCCGGAATGCCTCAACGCCGTCAACACCGCCCTGGTGGAACAACTCGTCACCGCGCTCGGCGCGGTCACCGACGCGGGCGTCGGCGCGGTGCTGCTGACCGGGCGCGGCCGCGCGTTCTGCGCCGGCCACGACCTCAAGGCACCGCCGGAGGATCCGGCCACCGTGCAGGCGCGGCTGGACCGGATCCAGGACGTCACGCGGCTGATCCGCGACTGCCCGGCGCCGGTCATCGCGGCGGTGCAGGGGCACGCCGTCGGCGCGGGCGCGGAGTTCGCGCTCTGCTGCGACCTGGTGATCGCCGCGGAGGACGCCCGGTTCCGCTTCCCCGAGGTCGGGCTCGGGCTCAGCGTCACCGGCGGCATCTCCAAGCTGCTGCCGCTGCTCGTCGGCCCGCTCAAGGCCAAGGAGATCCTGCTGTTCGGCGACACCATCGACGCCGCCGAGGCGAGCCGGCTCGGGCTGGTCAACGCGGTGGTCCCGGCCGACGCGCTGCTGCCGACCGCGCACCGGTGGGCGGCGCGGCTGGCCGAGCGGCCGCGCGCCACGCTGGCGATGGCCAAGGAAGCCCTGGACGCGGGCATCGACCACGCCCTCGAATCGGCGCTGCGGCTGGAGATCCGGCACGCGATCCGCACCGAGGAGCTCGCGGCCGACCGGACGGGAGACGCCCGATGAACGCCGAAACCCTCGTCGGCCTCGTCCGCGACGCGGCCCGGCGCTGGCCGGATCGCACAGCGTGGACCTTCGACCGAACCGGCCGCGAACTCACCTTCGCCGAGATCGACCGCCGCAGCGACGCGCTGGCCGCGCTGCTGGCCGAATCGGGCGTGGCGGCGGGCGACCGCGTCGCGGTGATGATGGACAACCGCCCGGAATTCCCGCTCGGCTGGCTCGCCGCGGCCAAGCTGGGCGCGGCGATGGTCCCGGTCAACAACCGCTACCAGGAGTACGACGCCACCCACGTGCTCGCGCACTCGCAGGCGCGCGTCGTGCTGACCACCGCCGAGCACGCGGACCTGCTCGCCCGCGTCCGGAAGGCCACCTCGGTGCGGCGGGTCCTCGACGTCGACGCGATCGACCTCCCGGCCGCCGAAGCGCCCCGGTGTGCGCCGCCGACACCGGAGGCGCTGGCGAACATCCAGTACACCTCCGGCACCACCGGCGCCCCCAAGGGCTGCGCGCTCCCCCACCGCTACTGGACCACGCTCGCGGCCGGTCTGGTCGACGGCTTCCCGCGCATCGACGACCGCGACACGATCCTGACCGCCCAGCCGTTCCACTACATCGATCCGCAGTGGAACGTCGCGCTCGGCCTCGCCGCCGGGGCGCGGCTGGTGGTGCTGGACCGGTTCCACCCCACCACGTTCTGGGCGAAGGTCCGCGAGCACGGCGTCACGTGGTTCTACTGCCTGGGTCTGATGCCGAAGCTGCTGCTCGACCAGGACCCGTCGCCGGCCGACCGGGAGCACCGGGTGCGCGCGATCAGCGCCTCGGCGATCCCGCCGAACCTGCACGCCGCGCTCGAACGGCGGTGGGGCGTCCCGTGGTTCGAGGCGTTCGGCATGACCGAAACCGGCAGCGACATCCGGATGACCCCGCAGGACCACGACGCCGCGGTGGGCACGGGCTGCCTCGGCCGGGCGGCGCCGGGCCGCGAGGTCATGATCGTCGACGGCGACGGCGCTCCGGTGCCGCGCGGCGAGGTCGGCGAACTGGCCATCCGCGGCACCGGCCTGATGCACGGCTACTTCCGCGATCCGGAGGCCACCGACCGCGCCTTCCGCGCGGGCTGGTTCCACACCGGCGATCTGGCCCGGATGGACGATGAGGGCCGCGTCTACTACGCGGGCCGCACCAAGGACATGATCCGCCGCAGCGGCGAGAACATCGCCGCCGCCGAGGTCGAGCGAGTGCTGCAGCTGCATCCGGCGGTCGAGGTGGCCGCGGTCCTGCCGGAGCCGGACGAGCTGCGTGGCGAGGAGGTGCACGCGGTGGTCGTCCTCCGCGGCGAGCCGTGCGATCCGCGCGAGCTGGCGGACTTCTGCGCCACCCAGCTCGCCTACTTCAAGGTCCCGCGCTACTGGACCTTCCGCGACCGGCTGCCGATGACGGCCTCGGAGCGCGTCGCCAAGGCCGTCCTGCGCGCCGAGCTCCACGCCGAGGAGGCGACCACGCACGACAGCCGCACCTGGTGATCGCCGCGGGGCGGGAGTCTCCGCCCCCGACACCGAGCACCGTTGAGCGTTCTGTCCCCTTTGCCCACTGCGGCTCCGGGTCCACCGTCCGGCGTACATTTGTTTGGTGCGCGCCGGGCTGCCCGCGCACGAACCGACAGAACGTTTCCGTCCCGGCCTGGCTGGGACCGCGGCACCGAGAAGGTTGATCGGGTGGTTGTCCCAACGGCTCGTCCGCAGCGCGCTGAGCGGCCGGGCCGCAGCAAGGCCGCAGGTCGATCGATCGGCGCGGTCTGGCTGCGCATGCTCGCGGTCGTCGCCGCCGGCTTCGCGCTCTACGCGGGCTCTCCCCCGCGCGAGCTGTGGTGGCTGGCGCCTATCGCGTTCGCGGTGTTCGCGGCGGTGCTCCGCGGCCGCAAGGCCCGCGCCGGATTCGGCTACGGCCTGCTGTTCGGCTTCGCGTTCCTGCTGCCGTTGCTGGGCTGGCTGCAGGACTTCCTGGGCGCCGACTTCGGCCCGTGGCCGTGGCTCGGCGTGGCGGCCGTGCAGGCGCTGTTCGTCGCGCTCGGCGGCGCCGGAATGGCGCGCGTCAGCCGCCTGCCGGGAGCGCCGGTGTGGATGGCCGCGGTGTTCGTCGCCGCCGAGGCGCTGCGCTCGGCCGTGCCCTTCGGTGGCTTCCCGTGGGGCAGGCTGGCGTTCACGCAGGACACCGGCCTGTTCCTGCCGCTGGCCGCGCTCGGCGGCACCGCCGTGGTGTCCTTCGCCGTCGCGGTGGTCGGCGGCGGCCTGGCCGAGCTCGCCCGCCGTGCGCGCACCCCGCGCCGCTGGGCCGCGCCGCTGGCCGCCGTGCTCGTGCCGGTCGTGGGCGGCCTGGCCATGCTGCCCTTCATCGGCACCGACCCCAACGCCGGAACGGCGCGGGTCGCGATCGTGCAGGGCAACGCGCCCAACCTCGGGCTGGGTCTGCTGTACGAGGACGGCGTCCTGCACGCCAACCACATCGCGGCCGCGCAGCAGCTCGCCGCCGACCAGGCGAAGGGGCCCCTCGACTTCGTCGTGCTGCCCGAGCAGGTCGGCAGCTGGGGACCGAGCCAGACCGACCCGGACCTCTCCGGCGTCGCCGCGCAGCTCGGCGTCCCGCTGGTGGTCGGCGGCCTCGGCAAGGATCCCGACGGCTCCCTGCGCAACCAGATCGTCCGGTGGGATCCGGCGACGGGCGCGGGCGACCGCTACGTCAAGCAGCACCTGGTGCCCTTCGCCGAGACGATCCCGATGCGGCCGGTGGCGCGGCTGGTGAGCCCGTTCGTGGACCGCTTCCGCTCGGACATGGTGCCCGACGACAAGCCGGGCGTGCTCGACGTCGGAGGCGTCCGGCTGGGCGTCGGGATCTGCTACGACGTCGCCTACGACGACGTGTTCACCGGCGCGACCCAGGAGGGCGCGACGCTGCTCGCGGTGCCGACCAACAACGCCTGGTACGGCCACTCCGAGATGAGCTACCAGCAGCTGGCGATGTCCCGGCTGCGCGCGGTCGAGCACGGGCGGGCCGTCCTGGTGGCGGCGACCAGCGGTGTCAGCGCCGTGGTTCAGCCGGACGGCACCGTGACCCAGCAGACCGAGCTGTTCACCGCGCAGAATCTCATCGCCGAGGTACCACTGCGCTCGACGCAAACGCTCGCCACCCGGCTGGGCAGCGCTCCGATGTGGACACTGGTCGTGCTGGGCGTCGGCGCGGTGGCGCTGTCCTGGTGGCGGCCCCGGCGGACCGCGGACGCCTGAACCCGACCGAACAACGAGTGCACAGCCGACCGAACGGGCCGGCCAGGAGGACATGGATGGCGAACCGGCAAGCCCCCGGAGCCGGTGACGAATCGGCTCTGGTGGTGATCCCCACCTACAACGAGCGGGACAACCTGGAGCCGATCGTGCGGCGGCTGTTCGCGGCGTTGCCCTCGGCGCACGTGCTGGTCGTCGACGACGGCAGCCCGGACGGCACCGGCGAGGTGGCCGACGGGCTCGCCGCCGGCGACGAGCGGGTGCACGTGCTGCACCGGAGCGAGAAGGCCGGGCTCGGCGCGGCGTACGTGGCGGGCTTCGAGTGGGCGCTGGCGCGGGACTACGGCGCGATCATCGAGATGGACGCCGACGGCTCCCACTCGCCCGAGGACCTGCCCCGGCTGATCGGCATGCTCGGGCCGGACGGCACCGGCGCGGACGTCGTGCTGGGCTCGCGCTACGTGCCGGGCGGGCGGACGGTGAACTGGCCGTGGTACCGGGCACTGCTGTCCCGCGGCGCCAACGTGTACTCCAAGCTGGCGCTCGGCGTGGCGATCAACGACATCACCTCCGGCTACCGCGTGTACCGCCGGGAGGTCCTGGAGACGCTGCAGCTGCACAACGTCGCCTCGCAGGGTTACTGCTTCCAGGTGGACCTGGCGTGGCGCGCGGTGGAGGCCGGGTTCGTGGTCGTGGAGGTGCCGATCACGTTCGTGGAACGCGAGCTGGGCAGCTCGAAGATGGACGCCGAAGTGGTGCGCGAAGCCCTCGTCAGGGTGACGAAGTGGGGCCTGCGCCGGCGCGGCAACCAGGCCGCGGGCGTCCTGCGCTCGCTCCGCCGCTGATCACCGCGGGATTCGGGCACGTCGAAGCGCCTGGGACGGTTGTCCCAGGCGCTTCGTGATCTTGGTCGCTCAGTGCCCGCGGCGTGTCCGCAGCAGGTCGAGGCGCTCGTTGAGCAGCTCCTCGAGCTCCGGGATGGTGCGCCGCTCCAGCAGCATGTCCCAGTGGGTGCGCGGCGGCTTGGCCTTCTTCTGCTCCGGCTCGCTGCCGTCGATGATCTTCGACTCGGTGCCGTGCAGACGACACTCCCAAGTCGGCGGCACCTCGGCGTCGTCGGAGAACGGCACCTCGAACTCGTGGCTCTTGGGGCAGGCGTAGCGCACCGTCCGGCGCGGTGCGAGGTCGTGGTTACGGTCGGTCTCGTAGCTCACCGCTCCGAGCCGGCTCCCACGCAGAACGCGGTCGGCCATGACGGTTCCTTTCACTTCGGCCCGGGACCTGGCCCGAGCGGTTGTGCTCACCGTGTGCAACGGCGGGGGACCCGCCGTATGTTCCCGGTGTAGTGCTTCTGGTTGCCGTCGGTGACGTTGTTCACCCATCAACGACGGCTTTCTCCCTAGAGATGCAATCGGTCGTCGTTCGTGACGCGTTATCCCACTCGCAATCTATAGGTGCGCTCGAACGGGTGATAGTGCCAGATGTTGAGTGACTATGGCCAAGCTGGATCTCGGGAAAGTGACCATAGTGGGACGGAGATCACGACACGGACGGCAGACAAGACGCGAAAATTGGTAACTGAATGTAGCGATACTTGGTTCCCTGTTGTCACAACGCTGCGTACCGGCATATTCCGATCAAGTGGAAAATCCCGGTCACGCCTGTCACCAGCATGGAGCAACGCAGCCGCCTTGGCGAGGCGGGCGCGCATCGTCACCCGTCGCGCACGCAGCGTGGTCGCCGATCGTGTCAAAGAACCTTCGGCGCCGGGTTGCCGACCGCCTCGATCGCCCGCCGCACCGGCACCAGCGCGACCAGCACCAACCCGACCGCGAAGAACACCACCAGCGAGACGATGGCCAGCCGGAACGACCCGGTCGCCTGCCCGACCCCGGCGAACACCAGCGGGCCCAGCCACGACGTGGAGCGCTCCCCCACCTCGTACAGCGAGAAGTACTCGGCCTCCCGGCCGGGCGGCACCATCTGGCTGAACAACGACCGGGACAGCGCGTTGGTGCCGCCGAGCACCAGCCCGATGCCCACCGCCAGGCCGTAGAACTGCATCTGCTGGCCTGCCTGCACGAAGTACGCGGCGACCAGCACCACCAGCCAGGTGGCGAGGCTGATCAGGATCGTCTTCTTCGCCCCGATGCGGCGCGCCACCACCCCGTGCAGCATCCCGCCGACGAAGGCGATGAACTGCACGATCAGCAGCGTGATGATCAGCGAATCCTGCGGGAGCTTGAGCTCCAGGTTGCCGTACTGCGCCGAGACCTGGGTGACCGTCGAGATGCCGTCGGTGTAGATCCAGTACGCCCCGAGGAACGCCAGCGTCAGCGGGAAGTGCTTCGCCTCCCGGAACGTGGTCATCAGCTGCTTGAAGCCCGCGGTGACCGCGGACGGGCCGCGCACGGCCCCCTCCGGGGCGCGCTGGCCGCGCAGCGCCGCCAGCGGCAGCAGCGTGAACACAGCCCACCAGACGCCCGAGGACAAGAAGATCAGCCGGACCGCGGTCTCCGTGCTCATGCCGACCGCGTCGTGGCCGAGGTAGATCACCAGGTGCATGGACAGCGCCGCACCGCTGCCCAGGTAGCCGACGGCCCAGCCGCGGGTGGAGACGTCGTCCCGCTCGTCGACGGAGGCGATCTCCGGCAGGAACGAGTAGTAGACGACCACCGAGGCGCCGAAGCAGATGTTGGCGATGATGAACAGCACCACGCCGAGCTGCCAGTCCTGCCCGCCCACCAGCGCCAGCAGCGCCGTCATCGCCGCGCCGCCGAACGCGAAGATCCCCAGCATCAGCCGCTTGCTCTGCGTCCGGTCCGCGATCGCACCGGTGATCGGCAGCACGAGCACCTGCACGACGGTGGCCACCGACAGCAGGTAGCCCCACAGCGAACCGGCCGGGAACACCAGCCCGAACGCCGAGATGTCGCACTGCACCAGCGCGTTGTTCTGCGGGCAGGCGTTCAGGCCGTTGCGCGCGACGTCCGCCTTCGCGGCCTCGGTCGCCACCGAGGTGAGGTAGAGCGAGAGGAAGACCGTGGTCACCGATGTCGGGAACACCGAGTTGGCCCAGTCGTACCAGCACCAACCCCGCTGTTCCCGGCGCCGCCTCCGCGCGGCGTCCGGCGCCAGGTCGCTGTCCATCACGCTCATCCGTTCGGTCCTCCGGCCAAGATCACTCGATTGGGGGTAACCGGACCTTACTGGCTCAACGAACACGGTGGAGGTCCGTGCGGAGACAATGCGTAGTTCTGCTCATCCGCCGAGCTCCGGCTGCGGCTCGCCGAACCGCTCCCGCAACACCTCCTGCAACACGTCCGGCCGGTCGGTGACCAGCCCGTCCACGCCGAGATCCAGCAGCTCCCGCATCTCCACGGCGTCGTCGACGGTCCACACGTGGACCTCCATGCCCCAGCGATGAGCCTGGCGCACGAAGCGGGAGTCGATCAAACGCAGCCGCCCGAACCCCGTCGGCACCTGCGTCGCGCCACCGACCACCGCCGGCCGCAACGGCCAGCCGCCCCACCGCGAGCTCAACCACAGCAACCCGGCCGAACGACGCCCGGTCGAGGTGAGCAGCCGCGGCCCGATGGCCCGCCGCATCGCGGCCAGCCGGTGCTCGGCGAACGACGCCAAGCACACCCGGTCCCAGGCGTTGTGCCTGCGCAGCGTCCGCAACACCGGCCCCACCGCCGAGTCTGCCTTGACGTCGATGTTGAAGAACATCTCCGGCAGCTCCTCCAGCGCGGCATCCAGGCGGCACACCGGTTCCCGGCCGCCGATGAGCGCCGAGCCGACGGCCGACCAGGGCAGCCGCTCGATGAGGCCGCGGCCGTCCGTGGTGCGGTCCAGCGTCGCGTCGTGGTTGACCACCACGACGCCGTCGGCGGTCGCGTGGACGTCGGTCTCGATGTAGCGGTAACCCTCGTCGGCGGCACGGCGGAAAGCGGCCAGCGAGTTCTCCAGATCGTGCAGCTCCCCGAGGTGCCACCCTCGGTGGGCGAACGCGCGGGGCCGGGGACCGGACAGGAAAGGATGCGTCACGCATGCAACTCTGCCCGATCGGCGTGCCTGCACCGCGCAGGCGGGGCCTTTGGCTAACGTGACCGATCGTGGAAACCTCCGACCTGCCGTCCCGCCGCCAACGCCGAGCAAGGCACTGCGCGTGGTGCGGACGGCGCGTCCCGGAGGCGGGCAGGCAAGGACGTCCCCGCCTGTACTGCGCGCAGTCCTGCCGCCAACGCGCCTACGAGCGCCGCACCGCGGTGCAACGCGGCGGCCTCCCGGAAGACGCGGTGGTGCTCTCCGCGGCCGAGCTCGCGGACCTGCAAGACCGGCTGTTCCAGCTGCGCTGCGCGGCCGAAGACGTGGTCACCGCCGTCGAGGACGCCGCCGACCACGCCGAACTGCGCAAGCTCGCGGCCCAGGTGGTGGCCGTGGCCGGGGAGCTCGAACGGCTGCGGTGAGACGAACGGAGCATTGTGCGGACCGGTCGGGGTGGCCAGGATGAGTTGGTCCCCAGCGGTGGCGAGGAATCGACGGTGCCCGCACGTCCCGTAGTCCGCGGCCTGCGCCGCGCCGACCTGATCAGCCAGGACCCGATAGCTTCGGCGGTCTTCTACCGGGCCCTGCTCGACTGGACCCCGGCGCCGACCGGCGCCGGCTTCGACTGCTGGGTGGGCAACCGGCGCTGCGCCGCGATGCGCTCCCCGCGCGGCCGCGAACTGCCCGGCTGGCGCCCGATGTTCGCCGGCACCACCCAGGACGGCTCGCTGACCGGCCCCGACGACTCGGTCGCGCTCATCGCCAAGGGCCGGGCCCAGCACGGGCCGTGGGCGCCGAGCCCACGGCCGGGCGAGCCCTGCTGGATCGAGCTGTGCACGGCGGTCCCAGACCGCGCCGACGCGTTCTGGGCGGACATCCTGAGCTGGTCGGTGCACGCGGACCAGTACCTCGCCGACGGCCGGCCGCTGGCGTCCCGCACGATGCGGCGACCAGTCGGCTGGGGCTGGCTGTGCTACTTCGCGGTGGAGGACGTCGAGGCGATCAGCGACCGGGTGGTGGAACTGGGCGGCGAAACCGTCGACCGCGCCGATCACCCGCTGCTGGGCGCGACGGCGGTGGTCTCCGACCCGGCCGGAGCAACCATCGGCCTGGCCGCGGCCGACAAGTGGGGCTAACCGCTGGAGAGCTCGCCGAGCACGTGCAACGTCCGGTTGGCGCGCACGGACAACCGCTGCTCACGCGCGGTCACGTCGATGTAGGTCTGGCTGGAGTTGATCGACGAGTGCCCGAGCAGCTTGGCGATCTCGGCAGCGCTCGCCCCGTCCTCGGCGAGCCGCGTCGCGAAGGTGTGCCGCAGCGCGTGCACCATCGCGCCGGGCTGCACCCGGTCCGAGACGCCCGCCGCCCGCAACGACTGCCGCACCAGGTACTGCAGGCCGCCCCGGCGCAGCGCCTCGCCGTGGTGATCGACGAACAGCGGCTCGCCGCCGGGCAGCCGGTCGCCGAACCGCGCCCGACGCGACGCCAGGAAGCTCTGGATCAGCGAGTCCAGGGTGTCCTCGATGGGGATGGACCGGTTCTTGCCGCCCTTGCCGTGCACGTGCAGCCGGCGGTCCCCCTGCCGACCGGCCAGCGAACCGACGGTCAGCTCCAGCAGCTCGGCCGAACGCACCCCGGTGCACAGCAACGTGGCGAGCACGGCGAGATCGCGCTCCGGCCACGGATTCCGCGCCCGCCGGGCCCCGGCGGCCACCGTGCGCAGCAGCCGCTCGGGCGTGTCCTCGCCCTGCAGCGGCTTCGGTGTGGAGGGGGCGTTGCGCGGCTTCGGCACCACCTGCATCGGATTGCCGGACACCGCGCCCTCGACCACCAGGAACCCGAAGAACCCGTTCCAGGTCGACCAGGCCCGGGTCACCGACGAGGCGGACCGGGACGCGGCGAACCGCGCGAACGCCGACCGCAGCACCGAGGCGGTGACCAGGTCCACGGCCAGCCGGTCGGCGCCGGTGCCGGTGAGCTCGACCAGCTCACCGGCCACCGACTCCAGGTCGCGACGGTAGGCGCGCAGCGAATTGGCCGCGAGCTTCCTGGCCTGCAGGTGCTCCAGGTAGATCTCGATCAACCGCGCCACGTCCACGCCGCACCTCCCCGGTGATCAACTCGGGTAGATGAAACCAGACGGCACCGACAATCAGCTGTTGCGGATGAACCGGTCCAGCACGCGGGTGCCGAACTTCAGCGCGTCCACCGGGACCCGCTCGTCGACGCCGTGGAACAGGGCGGCGAAGTCGAGGTCCGCGGGCAGCTTCAACGGCGCGAAGCCGAAGCAGTTCATGCCCAGCCGGCTGAACGACTTCGCATCGGTGCCGCCGGACATCATGTAGGGCAACGCCTTCGCCCCCGGATCCTCGGCGAGCAGCGACGCGGTCATCACGTCGACGATGCGGCCCTCGAACTTGGCCTCCACCGGAGGCAACCCGACCCACTCCCGCTCCACGTCGGGCCCGAGGAGCTCGGCCAGCTCGCGGTCGAAGGCCTCCTCGCGCCCGGGCAGGATCCGGCAGTCCACGGCGGCCTCGGCCACCGACGGGATCACGTTGTGCTTGTACCCGGCGGTGAGCATCGTCGGGTTGGCGGTGTCGCGCAGCGTGGCGCCGACGATCCGCGACAGGTTCCCGAGCTTGGCGACGGCGCCCTCGATGTCGTTCTCCGGGAAGTCCCAGCCGGTGATCTCGGTGACGCCGGCGAGGAACTCGCGAACCGAGTCGGTCAGCACCAGCGGGAACCGGTGGTTGCCGAGCTTCGCAACGGCCTCGGAGAGCTTGGTGACAGCGTTGTCGTCGTGCACCATCGAGCCGTGCCCGGCGCGGGCGCGCACCCGCAGCTTCAGCCAGCGGATGCCCTTCTCGGCGGACTGCACCAGGTAGGCGCGAACGCCGTCCTTGAGCGTGACCGAGAAGCCGCCGACCTCGCTGATCGCCTCGGTGCAGCCCTCGAAGAGCTCGGGCCGGTGGTCGACCAGCCACTGAGCCCCGTGGAAGCTACCGGCCTCCTCGTCGGCCAGGAACGCGAAGACGACGTCCCGCGGCGGGGTGATGCCATCGCGCTTGAGCCGCCGCGCGACGGCGAGGCTCATGGCCAGCATGTCCTTCATGTCGACGGCGCCACGCCCCCACACGTAGCCGTCCTGCACGGCGCCGGAGAACGGGTGGACGGACCACTCGGCGGGATCGGCGGGAACGACGTCCAGGTGCCCGTGCACCAGCAACCCGCCCCGAGTGGGGTCGGCGCCGGGCAGCCGGGCGATGACGTTGCCGCGCCCGGGGTGGTCCCCGGACTCGACGTAGGTGACGTCGTACCCGACCTCGCTGAGCTTGGCCGCCACGAACTCGGCGGCGGCACGCTCGCCGACGAGAGTCTCGGGGTCGCCCGTGTTGGTGGTGTCGATGCGGATCAGGTCGCTCGCCAGGCCGACGACCTCGTCCTCGGCCCGCAGCAACCCAGCGTCGTGATCAGTGCCGGAGATACCCTCGTTGTGTGCGCTCACCAGGCATTTCTATCACCCGAACACGGAAGAGGGGGGTGCCGTTGGAGCGTGTTTGACCATGGGCTAATCTATGTACACAACACAGCGGGGAGGCCCGAAAGGAAGAGGGGCCGAGCCGAAGATGTCCGAGTGGCGGAATGGCAGACGCGCTAGCTTGAGGTGCTAGTGCCCTACTAATGGGCGTGGGGGTTCAAGTCCCCCCTCGGACACAAAAATGTGGCATCCCTGCTACATCTCACGTGCCAGCATTTGAGGGCACTCCAACACGCTGTTTCAGCGTTCTCTTGGTCGCCCCACCGTGTTTGGTGGGGGCTGGTCGATGTGGCCGGCTCCGTGATCAGGCCGGTGATTCCCTCCGCAACACCCGTTCAGCAGGACAGCGCGTCGGTGGTCAGGCGTCCCCGAGCTCCCCATCGAGCACTTCCCCTCCCCACCGTCCCGACACCGCACAAGCGTGGCGTGATCTACGGGTTGGCTGCGGTCGATGACCGAGGCCGGGTCGCCGATCAGGCAGTGCTACGCGGCTTGGGCTGGGCACCCGGCACACGACTAGCGATACGCGAAACCCGCCGCCTCCTGATCGTCCAGACCGACCCTCATGGCGCGTTCACGATCACCAAACAGGGGCATCTGCGGCTTCCGGCCCCGGTCCGGCACTGATCCCTGTTGCCTGTTCGGGCAGCGGCGGTGCCCCACATACGTCACCTGTAGACCTTTTCGTGGTGGGGCGTTTTGGCGACAGTCGTCGAAGAGGTATGGAGGAGGCGGGATGCGAGATCAGGAGCCATGCCCTGGGCGCCCGGTCAACCGGTCTGCCCGACCCGCGCGGATGCCTGCGGAACCCGTTGCCCAGGGTGTGCCAGCAGGCGGGCGGCTGACCCCCGCCGGGGTGCTGGCCCTGCAGCGTCTGGTCGGCAACGCCGCGGTGGCGCAGATCCTCGGCCCCGAAGTGCAGCGCAGTGCGGTGCACCAGGCGCTGCGGTCACCGGGGCAGCCGTTGGACGCGGAGGCCGCTGCGAATATGGAGACCCGGTTGGGGGCGGACTTCTCCGACGTGCGGGTGCACACCGATGCCGTGGCACACGCGGCAGCCGAGTCGGTGCAGGCGCATGCGTTCACGTCCGGTTCGCACATCGTGTTCCAGCGCGGACGGTACGACACGTCTTCCCCGGCGGGCGAGCGGATGCTGGCGCACGAGCTGACCCATGTGATCCAGCAACGGTCGGGACCTGTCTCCGGGACGGAGACCGCCGAAGGGTTGAAAGTCAGCGATCCCGCAGATCGGTTCGAACGAGAAGCCGACGCGACCGCAGCCAGGGCAATGTCGAGCAATGCCACAACATCGCGCCCGGTTCCCCGAGACGGCACCCCCCAGGATGGCGGGTCGACTGTCCAGCGCATGGACCAGGTGCGCCAGAATCCGCAGGGACCATCGGTGGCGGTTGACTTCCCAAGGCCTGGCAAAAAGGACTGGTCACAACTGATTTTCCCCGGCAATACGACCGAGTGGACCAATTTCGTCGCCGCCGTCAAGCACGACCACCCGCACGTCGACAACGATCCGCAAGTAATCTTTGACAACAAGAAGCAGTCCGTGCTGGTCAACTACCATCCGAGAACTCTGAAAGATGTGTATCCGTCTCTCGCGACCCTTCTCGCGGCCCGTCTCGGGGACGCCTTTAAGCCCGTCGAGCGCCTCGAATCCCAGGGAAGGCAATCTGCAGAAACTGGCCAATACTGGTCCCAGCAGGACAGACGAGACGAAGCTCTTGAGCGGGAAGCTGTCACCGAAGCACAGGGATTTGCTGGTGCGGCAGCGAACCACCCCCTGGCCGGCCAAACCGGGCTGCTGCCGGCCGCAGCGCTGCAAGTGCTCCTGGGGAATCCTCATGCAGATGGCTTTGCCATCGGAGAATCCCATAGCGAGGAGCACGCCTGGAAATTCCTCGCGAACAATCTGAATGTAGCGAAGCGCGCCGGCCTGCGAACGATCTACCTGGAACAGATCCGCAGGGGCGATGCCCAACGCTGGGTCGAGGAGTACCTGGGAAGCGCGCAAAATGCGGCAATGCCACCGCAGCTCAACGGTTTCTGCAACCAGTACAAGTCACACTGGCATCACGATGGTCTGCGGCAACTTCTGGACGCTGTAAAAGCGGTCGGCGGGATCAACGTCCAGGGCGTTGATGCGATCCCGGCTCGTAAGCGGAAGGTACTGGGCTCAGATCAGGCGGTGGCGGAGGCTTGGGAAGCGCATACGCGTGCGGCGAGGATGAACACGTTCGCTGCCGACGTCGTACGACAGGAACAAGCGAAAGCGCCGGGCAAGTACGTGATTCTCATCGGCACCGCGCACGTCGGCCGCCATTCCTTCACCGGAGACCGAACCACGCTGACCCGCGAGCCCACCCACCTCGTGGGTACCGGGAACACGAACCCGGGTCTGCCCAACGTGGTCCCGGGAGTTGCCGACTACCTCGGAATTCCCGCCGTGAAAATCTCATCCCCCGCGGCGGCTTGGGACTGGATCGAATCCATCAACCGGTGAACCCATCGATGCGAACTCATATCCAAGCCGGCGACCAGCCCTCGCAGGACAGCGCCGCGAACACATGGAGCGTGGAGACCGGCTGGGCGTAGACCCACTGGTAGATCGCCTCATGAGACACCCTCCAAGCCTGCCGGTCGGGGTGATCCAGCCGCAACCGTCTCGCGATCGAGCCCGGCGACCAGCCCCGCTTGAGCAGCCGCACGACCTCGTCCCGGAGACCGGAATCGCGTTC
Organism: Saccharopolyspora shandongensis; assembly: GCF_900106995.1. Lineage (GTDB taxonomy): Bacteria > Actinomycetota > Actinomycetes > Mycobacteriales > Pseudonocardiaceae > Saccharopolyspora > Saccharopolyspora shandongensis. Next base: position 5,362 of record NZ_FNOK01000082.1, on the reverse strand, counting down.
CACCGCGAAGGGCTTCGGCCGTACCCGCGAGGCCCGCGCCGCCTGGTCGGCCACCACCGCCCGGTAGCCCTCGGCGGCCGCCGTGGCGGGCCACTTCCCGGGAAATCACCGACGCCGACCGTCCGATCAGGACCGCGATCTCCTTGTATAGCAACGACTTGGCTAACCCCTGTGGGGTTCCAGAAGTTGGTGCGCGTGTCCGACCTGCGCCTTTCGGCGTCCCGGCGGGCGGGGGCATGATCGCGAGCTGTGTCACCGCGTCTGGTTTATCTCATCTTCGTGCGGCTTGTGGGCTGGCTGGTGTTGCTCGGCCGCTCGTCGGCGTCCAAGGACGTCGAACTCCTGGTACTGCGTCACGAGGTGGCCGTGCTGCGCAGAACCAACCCGAAACCCCGGATGGGCTGGGCCGACCGGGCGGTCTTCGCCGCGCTGATCCGGTTGCTGCCGAAGCCGCTGCGGGCGCATCGGTTGGTCACCCCCGGCACGGTGCTGCGCTGGCATCGCCGCCTGGTCGCCAGGAAATGGACGTATCCGAACCGCATCGGGCGCCCACCCATCGACAACGCCGTTGCCGTGTTGATCGAGCGCATGGCCACGGAGAATCACACCTGGGGATACCAGAGGATCCAGGGTGAGCTGCTCAAGCTCGGTCATCGAGTGGGCGCTTCGACGATCCGCCGCGTTCTCAAGCGTTTGCGTATCCCGCCAGCACCGATCCGGTGCACCGACACGACCTGGCGGCAGTTCCTGCGCATGCAGGCCTCGACCATGCTGGCATGCGACTTCTTCCACGTGGACTGCGCGGCCACACTCAAACGGGTCTACGTGTTCTTCGTGCTGGAGGTCGGCAGCAGATACGTACACCTGCTGGGCGCGACCTCGAACCCGGACGGGGCGTGGACCACTCAGCAGGCACGCAACCTGCTGATGGACCTCGGCGATCGCGCCACCGAATTCCGGTTTCTCGTCCGGGATCGGGCAGGTCAGTTCACCGCATCGTTCGAAGCGGTCCTCGCGGATGTGGACATCCGCGTGGTGAAGACTCCTGCGCGCTGCCCGCAGGCGAACTGTTTCGCCGAACGGTTCGTACGCACTGTTAGAGCCGAACTCACCGACCGCCTATTGATCTTCGGTGAACGGCACCTGCGTGCGGTGCTTACGGACTACGTCCAGCACTACAACGGTCGCCGGCCACACCGTGCCCGTGAGCTTCGCCCACCACGACCGAGCCACCCCGTTGCAGACCTCGGCCATGAGCGGATCAAGCGTCGACCGGTCCTGGGCGGATTGATCAACGAATATGAGCGCATAGCGTAAAATTGCTGGTCAGCGCTGGTGGCCGACTTCTGGAACCCCGCACGATCCCGGTGAGCAGCGCGGCCGGTAGGAACACGCCGACGTAGTTCCGAGCGGCGGTGGTCGTCACCGCCAGGGTCAGTGCGCCGAGGGTGAACAGCACGGTGCCCGGCTCACGATCAACACCTGCCACCGCCGAGGCAGCCACCGCCGAGCTCCAACTTGCGTCATAAAAGGAACATTAGAGGCGCGGCTTTCTCACGCAACCATCAGATTGAGCCGGAAGGGAAGGACGTCACCGACTCCACGGCGCTCGCGGGTGGAGTCTCATAGGGTCTGCCACGGGTGCTGTCGACCGCGTAGCGCAAGGGCCGTCGTTTACTCCAACTCCATCGTGCGCTCGAGGTCCAGGGCCAGGCGTAGCGCCAGACTGGCGGGGTCGAGGTGGCGGCCGAGGATCGTCTCCGCGCGCTGAACGCGTTGGGTCACGGTGTTGGGATGGATGCCGAGGCGCTGACCGCACCGGGTCGGGCTCGCGTGTGCGTCCATGTAGTACCGCAGCGTCTTGATCAGACGTTCGCCGTCTTCGTGGCTGCGCAGTGCCCCGAGGTGGTCATCGACGAACCGCGCGGCCATCTCCTGGTCCTGCGTGGCGAGCACGGTGACCGCGACGTCGGGGAACCGGGTCGGTGCGGGAGTGTGGAGCGCTGTCAGGTCGACGCACGACAGGGCTTCCCGGTGGGTGTGGTGGAACCCGCGGATTCCGCGGCGCGGGGTTCCGAGAGTCAGCCGGATGGTCCTGGGCAGCGAAACCGCGGCCAGGTCGTCGAAGGTCGAGTTCTTGCACGGGGTGAACCAGCCGTGGATGACCGAGGAATCGGTCGTCACGGAGACGTGTTGCCGAGCGAACCCGAGGAGCTCCCGTCGTGCGAGTTCGGATACCTCCTCGTGTTTCATGGGGTCGACGCTCCAGGCCACGTACCCGATGTGCACCTCATCGATGTGATAACCGAAGAGCTCTCTCAGCTCGCGCACGCCCCCGTTGCCCGACAGCACGGCGCGGACGATCTCGTTGCGCCGCGAATTCGTGGCCCGCATGAGGCTGTCGCGAGCCCGGTTGTAGGTGGTTATCGTCTCGCCGGTCATGGACTGCATGTACTCGAACATGCGGATGGAACCTGACTCGAGCGCCTCGGCGCGACGCGCAACGGTCCACAACTGCTGTTTGCGAAGATGGCTGGTGAATTCGTTCCAAATGGCGGCGTGGCCCAGCTCGTAGGAACGAAGGACGGCCGACAGGGGAATGTTCGAGCGAGCCATCAGGTACGCGAAATCCTGCGCCGGTTTCGGAAGACGCGGGTCCGGGTTCGAACCCATGAGGGTGGCGCGCATGCCCGGCAGGTGCGAGACGATGGACGCGCGCAACGCCTCCAGCGTGTCCGGATCGGCCGCTCCGAGCTCGGGAATCTCGGCGTGGAGCTGATCGGCGAGCCCGGAGAATTTCAGGCGTCCGTGCTGGTCGAGCCAGCTCACGAACGGCTCCAACGGTGGCGGGTTGCCGCCCACCTTCGCATCCAGCATTTCGACACTATGGAGGACACCGGGAGAGCCGTCCACCCCAGGGTCTCGGCAAAGTCGTGATGTGCTGGTTTGACCTGCGGTGACGGCGTGTCGTTGGGGCGGGCACGGTAACGACGCGGTGATGATCGAAGTCGCCAAACACCGATCGTCCGGAAGTCGTCGCCGTGCCCGCGTTGTCATCATCTCCTGTCCTGGATTGCCCGGTCGAGTCGGGCCCTGCCCGGCCCGCACCCGTCGTGGACGTCGGCTGGCCGGTCCCCCAGGGATTGCTGGAGGTGCTGACGGGCGTGGCCGATCCCCGCAAGCGCCGGGGCGTGCGGCACCGTCTGGCGGTGGTGCTGGCCATCGCACTGGCGGCCACACTGGCCGGGGCATGCTCGTTCACGGCGGTCGCCGAGTGGGCCACCGACGCACCGGCGGGTGTGCTGACCCGGCTGGGCGTCCTTCGCCGGGCGCCGTCGGAGTCAACGATCCGCCGTGTGCTGCAACGACTTCCCGGTGATGCGTTCGACGAGATGCTCAGCGCGTGGATGTGGCTGCGCACCAGCACGATCAGCGGACGGCGGGTCATCGCTTTTGACGGCAAGACCGTCAAAAGAGCCAAGGACACCGCCGGCAAGCTGGTGCACCTGCTGTCCGGGTTGTGCCAGCGCACCGGGGCCGTTCTCACCCAGGTCGCCGTCGGCGCCAAGACCAACGAAATCCCCGTGCTCGCCACGCTTCTGGGCGGACTCGACATCACGACGCGGTCATCACTGCCGACGCCATGCACTGCCAGCGTGATACCGCCCAGATCATCCGTGATCGTGGCGGCCACTACATCCTCACGGTCAAAGGCAACCAGCCCACCCTGCGGAAACAAGTGAAATCCCTGCCCTGGATAGACATTCCCTCCCTGTCCGTCACCCGCGAACGCAGCCACGGCCGCCATGACACCCGCACCCTGAAAGCGACCGAACTCACCACCGGTATCGGATTCCCCGGCGCTGCCCAGGCCCTGCGGCTCACCCGCACCCGCACCGACCGCAAGACCGGCACACGCACCCGCGAAACCGTCTACGCCGTCACCAGCCTCACCACCACCGACGCCGGGCCCGAACAAATCGCCCAATGGCTGCGAGGACACTGGTCAATCGAAAACCGCCTGCACTGGGTCCGCGACGTGACCTACGACGAAGACCGCAGCCAGATCCACACAGGCCACGCACCCCAAGTCATGGCCAGCCTCCGCAACACCGCCATCAGCCTGCTCCGACTCGCCGGCCACACCAACATCTCCGCCGCCTGCCGACATCACGCCCGCGACTCCAACCGCCCCGTCGAACTACTCCTCACCAGCTGAAACCAGACTTTGCCGGGCCCCTGCGTCCACCCCGGTCGTTCCGTATGTGATCCCGCCACACAACGGTGTATCAGCAATGGGCATTGGCATTGCTTGAGTCTGTCGCAACGATGGCACGAGTTTCGCTCAAACCCAAAGGAGAGTCCGATGTCGAAATCTTCTGGCGGTCTGCTTTCAGGCCTCGAAGTCGCGGTCACCGTGGACGACCAATTCCAGTGGACCGGGATCCCGTTTCCCGAAGGGCATGGTCCGCACACCGTGTCGAAGAAGATGATGAAGGCATTTGAAGCCTATGGGGTTCCCGGCGTTTACGCCTTCAACAGCACTGCGCCGACGGAGGAAGATCCGCGCATGCTCGACATCCTCGATGACTGGTGCGCCGCCGGGCACTACGTCGGCAACCACACGCACCAGCACATCAGCCTCAACTGGCTGGACGTCGACACCTACCTCCGCGACATCGAGACCAGCGAGCGGCTGTTGAGCAGATGGATAGAGGCATCGCCGTCGCGCTACTTCCGCTACGCCTTCGCCATGGAGGGCGACAGCGCGACCAAAACGAGCCAGGTCCAGACTCACCTGAGCCAAAACGGGTTCCTGTCCTCCCCGGTCACGCTCTGGTTCTACGACGCCCAGTTCATGGTCGCCTATGACCGCGCCCTGCGGCTCACGGACCGGGCGGCGCAGCGCTGGATCGAGGACACCTTGGTCGACACCGCGATCGAGCAGATAGAAAACCAAGCAGCCGCGGCTACTGCCGCGCTCGGCCGGTCACCGGCGCACATCATGCTGATCCACGGCACGACGGTCGCCGGTGCGACCATCGAGCGGATCCTCGATCGGCTCACCGAGGAAGGCGTCGTGTTCGTCACCTCGGAACGGGCGATGGCCGACCCTGCCAACGTGATCGGTTCGCCGGTGACCACCCGCCAGTTCCGCAACTCGACGCAGAAGTGGGCCGAGCACGCGGGCGTGTCCATCCCGGATGTTCCGCCGGCGGTGCTCGCCGAGGTGGAGAAGGCGGCTCCCATCGAGGGCATGAGTTACGACGAGGTTCTTGGCCGGGCGATCCAGGAGTGGACGCGCCGGGTGCCCTTCACTCCGGTTCCGGCCGACTTCCACTGAGAAGGGACCTGGCATGAG
>NZ_FNOK01000005.1 GCF_900106995.1 Saccharopolyspora shandongensis | reverse complement strand
CCCGATCACCCGCGCCTCCGGCAAGAAGAAGGTCGCCCTGGCCCGCTTCGTCCACAACGACCGGCTCATCGACGCCCTCACCACGCAAGCGTTCAACGCACTGCTGCGCTCGCCGGGCGCACGCGCCTACTACGACCGGCAACGCGCCCGCGGCGCCGGCCACAACGCCGCCCTGCGCCAACTCGCCAACCGACTCGTCGGCATCCTCCACGGATGCCTCAAAACCGGCACCCCCTACGACGAAACCACCGCCTGGGCCCACCACATCCACTCCGCTGCGGCTTGACATTCAAGCTCCTGGGATGTCTTTTTCATCCTGGTGAGCCCGCAGCCGCGGGCTGCAAAGGTGCACGTCGATGGGGTGTCGCATGCGCCGCAGGCGCATAGCCCACCTACGACACTTGCACCGCCGCGGGTTCACGGCGCCCACCCCTTCGGGGTTCCCTCGGCGAGGACAGCCCTGACGCCGTGTACCGGACATACATCAGGAGGGGCACCCACAGACCAGGAAGCCTCTGAGGTTCCGCCACCCGCACCGCCACGCAAACTGAGGTTGGAAAAACCTCACTGAAACTGGACCTCGAATTCCCACGGAAGTCGGGCAATTTGTCCACAACCTCCGGCATGTCGGAATGCGACACACCGGAGGTCCCGAACGGGAGCAGGACCCCGGTGGGAGCAGGACCCCTGCGGGCGTCAGTCCAGGAGCGGGGCCTCGTCGAGGGCCTTGCGCATCGCCGCGATGATCTCCTCCGCCGGGCCCTGCGCCGTGAAGCCGGAGGCGAGCCGGTGCCCGCCACCGCCGCAGGCCGCCGCCGCGTGGCCGACGTCGACACGGCTGTCCGAGCGCAACGACACCGACCAGTGCTCCGGCGCGGTCTCCTTGAGCACCGCCGCGACCTCGGCCTCGCTCGTCGTGCGCACCACGTCGATGACGCTGTCCACGTCTTCGCTGCGCAGCCCGTCGGAATGGGCCAGCCGGACCGTCGCGTGCACGAACCCGAGGCCCTGCGCCGCGGTCGGCTCCAACCGGGCCTCGCCCAGCACCTCGGACAGCATGTTCATCCAGGCGAACGGATGCGTGTCCAGCAGCGGCCGCGTCGTCGCCTCCGGGTCGACCCCGGCCTCCAGCAGCCGCGCCGCCGCGCGGTGCGTCGCCGCGCTGGCGTGCCGGAACGAACGGGTGTCGGTGACCAGGCCCGCGTAGAGGCACCGCGCGGTCGGCAGGTCGAGCTCCGCGCCGAGCTCGTCGAGCAGGCGGAGCACGATCATCACCGTCGCCTCGGCGTGCTCGTCGACGAGGTGCAGCGTGCCGTAGCGGGTGTTCGAAACGTGGTGATCGATCACGATGACGTCGCCGCCGGCGGCGATCGTCGCGCCGACCCGGTCGGCGAGTTTGCCGAGCCGCTGCAGGCTCCCGGTGTCGCAGACGACCAGCACCGGCGGCGCGGCGGGCACCTCGTCCGGCGGCACCACCAGATCGTCGCCGTCCAGATCGCGCAGCGAGAACGGAGGCAACTCCGGCATCCCGAAGGACACCCGGACCGCGCAGCCGCGCCGCCGCAGCGCCCGGCCCAGCGCCAGCGCGCTGCCGAGCGCGTCCGCGTCCGGGTTGATGTGCGCGAACAACGTCACGTCCGAGGCCTCGGACAGCTTCCGCGCGGCCTCGGCCACGGCTTGCCCCACCGGATCGACGGTGACCGGTCGGCCCCCGCCGGTGCGGTCGGTATCGGGTTGCCCGCGCACAGGTTCACCTCCACGACATCGGTGGCCGTTCCGGCCTCCGACGTCCAACGCACCCGATGCTGAGCCGCGACTCAACCACTCTGTGGCCCACGACGCACATCGGCGTCGGAAAACTGCTCCGCATCTGCACCGTCGGTGGCGAACTCGTCATCGTCGGTGGCGGTTCGGTACGGGTCGGCGTCGCCGGCCGGCATCGCTCCGGAGGCCAACCGGGCGACCTCCTCGTCGGCCTCCTTGGCCTTGGCGAGCAGCTCCTCCATCCGCCGCGCGTTGTCCGGCACGGTGTCCGCGACGAAGGACAGCGTCGGGGTGAACCGGACGCCGGTCTGCTGCCCGACCCGGGACCGCAGCACCCCGGTCGCGCTGGCCAGCGCGGCCGCGGTGGAGGCGTAGTCGGCGTGGTCGCCGAACACGGTGTAGTAGACAGTGGCATCCCGCAGATCGGGGGTGACCCGCGCGTCGGTGACCGTCACCATCGCCAGCCGCGGGTCCTTCACCTCGTGCTCCAGCCCGGATGCCACGATCTGGGCGATGCGCTTGGCGAGTTTGCGGGCGCGCGCCGTATCGGCCACGGCGCACCTCCTTCGGGGAAAGTTCAGTTCATCTGAAAACGGCGCTAGCCGCTTGCGGTGTGGGGCTCGACTCGCGCCGCCGCGGGTTCTCGCGCGCAACGATCACGAAGAGCTCCTAGTCCTCCGGCCCCAGCATGCGCTGGCGAGCGGAGAGCAGTTCCAGTTCGGGGCGTGCGGCGACCAACCGCTCGCACGCTTCCAGCACTTCGCGCACGTGCACGGCGTCGCCGGAGACGGCCGCGACGCCCAACAGCGCGCGGCGATGCAAGTCCTGGTTCCCGGCCTCGGCGACGGCAACCTCGAAGCGCCGCCGCAACTCGGCCACCACGGGCCGCACGACAGCGCGCTTCTGCTTCAGGGAGTGGACGTCGCCGAGGAGGACGTCCAGTTCGAGTACACCGACGTACATGGGTGTTCCTCACCGCGGTGGCGAACCGGCACGCAGGGGGCCGTCGAGTGACGACCCCCTGCGCAGCACCGGCTCAGTCGCGCGGCTTCTCGCGCATCTCGTAGGGCTCGATGACGTCGCCGACCTTGATGTCGTTGTACGACCCCAGGGTCAGACCGCATTCGAAGCCCTCGCGGACCTCGGTGGCGTCGTCCTTGAACCGCTTCAGCGAGTTGATGCTGAGGTTCTCGGCGACCACCACGTTGTCCCGCAGCAGGCGCGCCTTGGCGTTGCGCTTGATGATGCCTTCGGTGACCATGCAGCCCGCGATCGTGCCGATCCGGGAGGACTTGAAGACCTCGCGGACCTCGGCCCGGCCCAGCTCGACTTCCTCGTACTCGGGCTTGAGCATGCCCTTGAGGGCCTGCTCGATTTCCTCGATGGCCCGGTAGATCACCGAGTAGTACCGGATCTCCACGCCCTCGCGGTTGGCGACCTCGGTCGCCTTGCCCTCGGCCCGGACGTTGAAGCCCAGGACGATGGTGTTCTCCGCGGTGGCGAGGTTGATGTCCGACTCGTTGATGCCACCGACGCCGCGGTGGATCACCCGGAGCTCGACCTCGTCGCCGACCTCGATCTTCATCAGGGACTCTTCGAGCGCCTCGACGGTACCCGAGTTGTCACCCTTGATGATCAGGTTGAGCTGGTTGGTCTCCTTGAGCACCTTGTCCAGGTCCTCGAGGCTGACCCGCTTGCGCTTGGCCGCGTTCTGCGCCTCGCGGATGCGGGCCCCGCGGCGGTCGGCGATCTGCCGGGCGACCCGGTCCTCGTCGACCACCAGGAACGTGTCACCCGCACCCGGCACCGACGTGAAACCGATGACCTGCACCGGCCGCGACGGCAGCGCCTCGATGACGTCCTCGTCGTTCTCGTTGATCATCCGGCGGACGCGACCGTAGGCGTCGCCGGCCACCACCGAGTCACCGACCCGCAGCGTGCCCCGCTGCACCAGCACCGTGGCCACCGGACCGCGACCGCGGTCCAGGTGGGCCTCGATCGCCACACCCTGGGCGGGCATGCCCGGGTTGGCCCGCAGGTCCAGCGCGGCGTCCGCGGTGAGCAGGATCGCCTCGAGCAGGTTGTCGATGTTGGTGCCCTGCTTCGCCGAGATGTCGACGAACATGGTGTCACCGCCGTACTCCTCGGCGACGAGGTTGTACTCGGTGAGCTGCTGGCGGATCTTCGCCGGGTTCGCACCCTCGACGTCGATCTTGTTCACCGCGACCACGATCGGCACACCGGCCGCCTGGGCGTGGTTGATCGCCTCCACCGTCTGCGGCATGACGCCGTCGTCGGCGGCCACCACCAGCACGGCGATGTCGGTCGACTTCGCACCGCGGGCACGCATGGCGGTGAACGCCTCGTGACCGGGGGTGTCGATGAACGTGATCGGCCGCTCGTTGCCCTCCAGCTCCGTGAGGACCTGGTAGGCACCGATGTGCTGGGTGATGCCACCGGCCTCGCCGGCCTGCACGTTCGTCTTCCGGATGGTGTCCAGCAGCCGCGTCTTACCGTGGTCGACGTGACCCATGACGGTCACCACCGGCGGCCGCGCCGCCAGCTCGTCCTCGGAGCTGCCCGGGTCGCCGTAGCTGATGTCGAACGACTGCAGCAGCTCCCGGTCCTCGTCCTCCGGACTGACCATCTCGATCTTGTAGTTCATCTCCTGGCCGAGGAGCTCGAGCACCTCGTCGGAGACGGACTGGGTCGCGGTGACCATTTCACCGAGGTGGAACATCGCCTGCACCAGCGAGGCCGGGTTGGCGTTGATCTTCTCGGCGAAGTCGGTCAGCGAAGCACCACGACGCAGGCGAACGGTCTCGCCGCTGCCGCGCGGGAGGCGGACGCCGCCGACCGACGGCGCCTGCATGTTCTCCATGTACTCCTGGCGCTTCTGCCGCTTCGACTTGCGACCGCGCTTCGCGGGCCCGCCGGGACGACCGAACGCGCCGGCCGCACCGCCGCGACCACCGGGACCGCCCGGACGGCCACCGCCGCCGGGACGACCGCGGAAGCCACCGCCGGCCGGAGCACCGCTCGGGGCACCGCCGCCACCGCCACCGCCACCGCGGAAGCCGCCGCCGCCCCCACCGGGACGACCGCCGCCACCGCCGCCGGGACGGCCGCCGCCGCCCGGTCCGCCACGGCCACCGCCGCCGCCACCACGGCCACCGCCGGGACCGCCACCGCTGCGCGGCGGACGGGGCGGCATCATGCCGGGGTTCGGACGCGGCGGCATCATGCCCGGGTTCGGGCGCGAGCCACCGTCACCGCGCGGGGCGTTGCCCGCGGCCGGGGCCGTGCCGGCACCCTGACCGCCGCCCTGCCGCTGGCCACCGGGACCGCCGTGCTGGCGGCCGGGGCCCTGCCCGCCGCCCTGACGGCCACCCGGGCCCGGCCGCGGCGGCCGCTGCTGCGGTGCTCCACTGCCGACGCCGAACGGGTTGTTGCCGACGCGGGGCTGCCGCGGGCCCGGCTTGGGCGACTTCGGGCGCGGCGGAACCACGCCGGCCTCGCCGTCGCCGCCCTGCTTCGGGCTGGGCTTCGGACCCGGCTTCGGACCGGGCGCCGGGCGCGGCGCGGCCTTGGCGACCGGAGCCGGGGCCGGGGCCGCGGCTGGGGCCGGGGCCGGTTCGGCCGGCTTGACCTCAGGCTCGGGCTTGGGGGTCGGCTTCGGACCCGGCTTGGGGCCGGGCTTGGGACGCTCACCGACCGGCGCCTCGGGGCGCGGGCCGGGCTTGGGTCCAGGCTTCGGCGCCGCCGCTTCGGCGCGGGACGGCCTGGGCTCTACCGGAGCGGGCTTGCCGCCGCCGCTGGCGTCGCTCTTCTTCGACGCCGAGGGCTTGGCGAGCGCGTCGCGCAGCCTGCGGGCCACCGGGGCTTCCACGGTGGACGACGCAGACTTCACGTACTCGCCCTGCTCGGCGAGCTTGTTCAGAACTTCCTTGCTGGTAACACCGAGCTCTTTGGCGAGCTCATGTACGCGGGCCTTGCCTGCCACTGCTCTCCTCATCTGGGTGAGGCCGGGCGGCAGTCCCGCTCGACCTCGTCCTATCGCCGATGCGCGTTCATGGCTTCAGCTTCACGGCTGATTCATGACGGGTCGACCTGCTTTCCTTCAGTTGCCTGGCGCGGGACGGATCCCGCGTCGGTCACGTCTTGAGCTGCCTGCTGCGGTTGCCCGGCACTCAGGTGGGCCTGCACGGCCGAGGTGTCCAAGGCTCCCGGCACACGTAGTGCACGCGGAAAAGCCCGGCGCCGCTCGGCCAGACGAAGACACGCCGGATCGGGGTGCAGCCAAGCGCCCCGGCCCGGTTGCCGACGTCGTGGATCGGGAACAGCGACGGGACCCGCCCGACCGACCTCAGCCACCACACGCAGCAGCTCAGAGGATGACGTCCGGGCACGACACCCCACGCAGGTACGAACCGGCTCACGGCTTTCACCGTGCTCGCCGGACACCCGTGTGCGGATTGTCGCTCCCTTCGCGTCGAACCTCCTCTGATTCTAACCCGACGACGTTACTCGGCCGAACCCACGGTCGGCAGTCCCTCCACCGCGGGGTCCAGACCGGACGCCTGCGCCGGGGGTTGCGCCGTCGGAGTGGCCGCCGCGCCCGGGTCGGCATCGCTGCGGATGTCGATCCGCCAGCCCGTGAGCCGCGCCGCGAGCCGGGCGTTCTGGCCTTCCTTGCCGATCGCCAGCGAGAGCTGGAAGTCCGGCACGACCACCCGCGCGGTCTTGGTGCGTTCGTCGACGACCTCCACCGAGACTACCTTGGCCGGCGACAGGGCGTTGCCGACGAAGGTCGCCGGGTCGTCCGAGTAGTCGATGATGTCGATCTTCTCGCCGCCCAGCTCGCTCATCACGTTGCGCACCCGCGAGCCCATCGGGCCGATGCAGGCGCCCTTGGCGTTGACGCCGCTGACGGTCGAGCGCACCGCGATCTTCGAGCGGTGCCCGGCCTCCCGCGCCACCGCGGGGATCTCCACGGTGCCGTCGGCGATCTCCGGGACCTCCAGCGCGAACAGCCGCCGCACCAGGTTCGGGTGCGTGCGGGACAGCGTGATCTGCGGTCCGCGCGCGCTCCGGGACACCCCGACGACGTAGCACTTGATCCGGGTGCCGTGCTCGTAGTTCTCGCTGGGCACCTGCTCGGCGGCGGGGATCATGCCTTCGCTGTCCCCGACCGACACGATGACCATGCCGCGCGAGTTCGCGCGCGCGTCGCGCTGGATGACACCGCCGAGGATCTCGCCCTCCTTGGCGGAGAACTCGCCGAAGGTGCGTTCGTGCTCGGCGTCGCGCAGCCGCTGCAGGATGACCTGCCGCGCGGTCGTCGCCGCGATGCGCCCGAACCCCTCCGGGGTGTCGTCCCATTCCTCCTGCACGCTGCCGTCGGCGCCCAGGGTGTGGGCGAGGACTCGCACGACACCGGTCTTGCGGTCCACCTCCACCCGCGCGTGCGCCTGGTGCCCCTCGGTGTGGCGGTATGCGGTGAGCAGTGCCGATTCGATCGCTTCCAGGACCGTCTCGAACGGGATGTCCTTGTCGCGTTCGATCGCCCGCAGCGCCGCGATGTCGACGTTCACCTCGGCTCCTCCGTGTCTTCCCGGTCGTCCCCCTCTTGGGAAACGCCGCTCGCAGCCCGCTCCAGCTTGACCAAATCCTCCGCCGGTGGCTGCTGGAACTCCACCTCGACCACCGCGCGTTCGACATCACGGTAGGCCACCCGGCGCAGTTCGCCGGCGACCAGCACCGTGACCCCTTCATCATCGGCCGCCCCGACCCGCGCCACCAACTTCTCGCCGTCGGCGAACCGGATCTTGACCAGCCGGTAGCGGGCGCGACGCCAGTGCCGCGCGCGGGTCAGCGGCCGGTCCACGCCCGGCGAGGTGACCTCGAGCGTGTAGGAGCCGGCCAGGACGTGCTCGTGCGCGTCCAGCACCTCCGACACCGCGCGACTGACGTCGGAGATCTCGTCGAGCCCGACGCCGTCGTCGGAGTCGATGACGACCTTGATCAGCCGGCGGCGGCCGGCCTGCTGCACGTCGAACTCCTCGAGGTCGAAGCCCGATCTAGCCACGGCCTCGGCTACGACGGGCTCCAGCTGCGCGGTGATCGCACCGCGCGGCGGGCTGGACACGTTGGCACTCCCTAAAATCCGATCGAGGTCTGGAGCAGACCTGGAAACATCGCGGCACGGGTCTCGCGGCCGGGACGGCCGGCGGGACGTTCACGACCAGTGCTGTCCGTGCCGGCCGCGGTCGCCCAGGGTATCGCGTCCCCCCGCACCCGAGCGCGGCGTGGGACCCCAACGATCGGCGGATCGTCCCGATCACCGGGGGCGATGCCCGGGCGTCCGGCCGGGTGATCGCCTGGCAGGATAGGCCGACGTGGAATCCCCTTCGCGAGCCAGGTCGGTGCTGGGCCGGCGGAGCGTGCTGCGGTTGTTCGCGGCCGTCCCGGTCGCCGCCGCGCTGACCTCGGCGTGCAGCTCGGCACCCGAGGAGCCCGACCCGCTGGTGGCGCTGGCGGCCGCGGCGAAGTCCGACGCCCAGCTGGCGAAGGCGATCGCGCAGGCGCATTCGGGTCTGGCCGACACCGCCGGCGAGGTCGCCGCGGTGCGCTCCGAGCACGCCGCCGCGTTGGAGCGCGAGGTCGACCGGGTCAATCCGCGCGATCCCGAAGACCCGCCGTCGGTGCCCGAGCCGGCGCCGCAGCAGGCCCCGTCCTCGGCGGGCACGGCGACGAAGGCGCTGCGCGATGCGCTGACCGGCGCGCAGGACAGGGCGGCACAGCTGGTGCCCGGTGCGGAGCCCTACCGCGCCGGGCTGCTGGGATCGGTCGCGGCGAGCTGCGCGAGCCTGCGGGAGGTGCTCGGATGACGGAGCTTTCGGACGAGGCCGGAAACGCGCTGCGCAGCGCGTTGAGCGCGGAGCACGCGGCGGTGTGGGTGTACGGGCTGGCGAGCGCGTTCGCGAGCGAATCCCGCGTGCGCAGCGCGATCGGCGACGCGATGGAGCAGCACCGGAGGCTGCGCGACACCGCGGAGCGCGTGATCCGCGACGCGCAGCAGACGCCGCCGGCGGCTCAGCCGGCGTACGACGTCGGGGAGTCGGTGAGCGACCAGAAGGCGGCGATCGGGCTGCTGATCAAGGTGGAGAGCGACTGCGAGACCGGCTGGCGTTCGGTGCTGGAGAACACCGAGGACGCCGCGCTGCGCGGCACCGCGCTCGACGGCCTGACCACCGCCGCCGTCCGGGCCACCCGGTGGCGGCTCACCGTCGGCACGCAGCCGGCCGCCAAGCCCTTCCCCGGCCAGCCCTGATCCCGGCGATCAGCGCGGGGTCTTCTCCTGCGGCCAGCCGAGCTTCAGGGCTTCCTTGGTGACGTCGAGCAGCGCCGGATCCTTGTGCGGCGTGTTCTTGTCGAAGTAGGCCGAGTCGCCGATCACCACCAGGCTTTCCTGGCGGCCCGAGGCGTAGGCGTCGTCGTCCAGCGCCGGCATGCCCTTGGTGCCGTCCCGGCCGTCGTCGACCAGGTCCCGGATGTTGCCCGTGCCGTCCTTGGTGGTCAGGTCGTTGAGCTGCTGCGCGGTGGCCGCGTCCGGCATCAGGACCGTGACCAGCGAGGTCAGCACGCGGGTGCCGTCGGGCAGCGTGGTGCTGTAGAGCGCCCGGGTGAGGTGCGTGCACTCCTGCTTCTGGAAGAAGCTCTTGATCTTCGCCGTGGAGACGCTCTGGCAGCCCTGGAACGCTTCTTCGCGGTGGATCGGGACGAACTGGTAGCGCGGCACCTCCGCAGGCGGCGACGCGGCCTCGTCATCGGTGTCCGGCTTGATCAGCAGCCAGATCAGCCCGGACAGCACGGAGATCGCGACGAGCCCGAGCCCGCGCAGCAGCCAGCCGGTCGGCGCGATGCGACGCGGTTGCGGCTCCGGCTCCGGCTGCGCCACCGGGGCCTGCCAGCTCGTCGGCTGGTGCGCCTGCGGCGGCTGCTGCACCGCCGGCGGCTGGTCCTGGCGGGGTGGCGGGGCGAACGCCGGCCGAGTTGCCTCGTCCGGCGGTGGCACCGGTGCGCGATCCGGCCTGATAAGCGAGTTGTCGCGCCGCAGCGGCGTGGTTTCGCGCTGCGTGTTGGCTTGTGCTCCCGTCATCTCTTCGGGCACACCTCGTCGGTCCGACACGAGCACCAACGGTAGCGGGCGCTGATTACAAGTCGGACACCCCGGATGGTCATCGCAGCGCCCGCACCGCGCGCTCGACGTCGGCGGAGGTGTTGTAGAGGTGAAACGACAGGCGCGCCCGGCCCGCCCGCGCCGCGCAGGTGATCCCGGCCGCCGTGAGCTTCGACACGGCGTCCGGCGCCCGCACCGAGACGATCGCGGATCCGGCGGCGGGCAGGCCCAGCGCCGCGCTGAACTCGTCGGCCAGCCCGGTGCAGTGCGTGGCGACCGCGGCCATGTCGAGCCCGGCCAGCCATCGCATCGCCACCGCCGCCCCGACCTGCGCGAACCACGTCGGCGAGAGGTCGAGCGAGCGGGCGCCGCCGGCCAGCCGCAGCGGCAGGCCGTAGGTGGTGCTCCACGGGTCCTGCCCGGCGTACCAGTTCGCGCTGTTCGGCACGACCTCGGGCGCATCCGGGTGCACCGCCAGCCAGGCGGCGCCGCGCGGTGACAGCAGCCACTTGTAGGCGGCGCCGACGACCCAGTCGGCCCAGTCGAGCCGCACCGGGAGCCAGCCCAGCGCCTGCGTGACGTCGATGAGCACCCGCGTCGAACCCGCGGCGGCGCTCCGCCGGAGGCCGTCGAGGTCGACGATCCGGCCGTCGCTGGACTGCACCGCGCTGACCGCCACCAGGTCGTGGTCCGCGGCGTGCTCCGCGATCTCGCCCAACGGCACCTCGGTGACCTGCACGTGCCGCTGCGCGGCGAACGGGAAGACGACGCTGGTGAACTCGTTCTCGGCGACCAGCACGCGAGCGCCCGCGGGCAGGCTCGCGGCGATCAGGCCGACGAGCTGGGAGGCGCTGGCCCCGATCGCCACCCGCTCCGCGGTGGTGCCGACCAGCGCCGCGAACGACGCCCGCGCGTCGGCCACCGCCGGCTCGAAGTCCTCCGGCAGATCGCGGCCGCTCCCCCAGCGCGCCACCGACTCGGCGACCGCGCGGGCCGCGTCGGCGGGCGGGATGCCGATGCTCGCGGTGTTGAGGTAGCCGTCCGGGACGTCGAACCGAGCACCGAATGCCTCACGCATGGCGGCATCCTCGCACCGGCCGGGCCCGTTCCGGTACCGCTGCTTACGGTTGAGCCCATGCACAGCGAGGAAATCGAGGTCCGGACCGGCTCCGTGGAAGTCGTCTACGACCTGGGCGCGGAGTGCGAGCGATTCCTGCGTTCGGCCCGGGCCCGCGACGGTCTGCTCAACATCTGGGTGCCGCACGCGACCGCCGGGCTGGCGATCATCGAGACCGGCGCGGGCAGCGACGACGACCTGCTCGCCGCGCTGCGGGACGTGCTGCCCGCCGACGACCGCTGGCGGCACCGCCACGGCTCGCCGGGCCACGGCCGGGACCACGTGCTGCCCGCGTTCGTCCCGCCGTACGCGTCGATCCCGGTGCTGGGCGGGGAGATGGCGCTGGGGACCTGGCAGTCGGTGTGCCTGGTGGACACCAATGTGGACAACCCGGTCCGCCGGGTCCGCCTGAGCTTCCTGCCCGGCTGATCCCGGCCGCGGTGTCCATTGAGATCGGAGGTTCGATTTCAATGGCATTGCGACGAGAGGCAACTTCGAGCCGGGATCTTGCGCAGGGCGTGTCCGTGCGAGCACGCTGTGCGACCGTGACGACAACAGCTGGGGGAACTCGCCGCCTGGCCCGCGTGGTGTCTGCGGGCGTGGTCGGGACCACCGTCGAGTTCTACGACTTCTTCCTGTACGGGGCGGCCGCGGCCACCGTGTTCGGCCCGGTCTTCTTCCCGCATTCCGACGGACTGCTCGGCGTGCTGCTGGCGCTGGTCACCTATGCCGTCGGGTTCGCCGCCCGGCCGCTGGGCGGCCTGGTGTTCGGGCACTTCGGCGACCGGGTCGGCCGCAAGCGGCTGCTGGTGATCAGCCTCCTCCTGATGGGCTCCGCATCGGTACTGATCGGCGTGCTGCCGGGCTACCAGCAGATCGGGATCGCGGCGCCGCTGCTGCTGACGCTGCTGCGGCTGGTGCAGGGCTTCGCGCTCGGCGGCGAGTTCGGCGGCGCGGTGCTGCTGGTGGCCGAGCACGGACCGCGCGAGCGGCGCGGCTTCTGGACCTCGTGGCCGCAGACCGGCGGGCCGCTGGGCAACCTGCTCGCCACGGCCGCCCTGGCCGCGATGGCGGCCTCGACGACCGGCGCGCAGTACTCGGCGTGGGGCTGGCGGATTCCGTTCCTGGCGTCGATCGTGCTGGTCGTCATCGGGTTGTGGGTGCGGCTGCGGGTGGCCGAGTCGCCACTGTTCCAGGCCGTCGCCGAGGAGCACCGCGAAGAGCGGACACCGGTGCTCGAAGCGCTGGCCCAGTATCCGCGGGCGGTGTTCGCGGTGTTCGCGGCGCGCGTGGGCGAGAACGCCGCGTTCTACGTTTTCACCATCTTCCTGCTGGTCTACGCGGGCAACATCGGGCTTCCCACGGCGCTCACGACCACCGCGGTGACCGTCGGTTCGCTCGTGCAGGCGTTGTCGATGCTCGCCGGCGGGGCGCTGTCCGATCGGCTCGGCCGCCGCCCGGTGGCGATCACCGCCGCCATCGGGTGTGCATTGTGGACGATGATCTTCTTCCCGCTGGTGGGCAGCCAGGATCCGGCGCTGGTGTTCCTGGCCGTGTCGGTCGGCCTGCTGCTGCACGGCACGCTGACCGGCGCGCAATCCGCCTTCTACGCCGAGCTCTTCCGCACCTCGGTGCGGTATTCCGGGGTGTCGCTGGGATATCAGGCCGCCACGGTGGTCGCCGGCGCGGCCGCACCGCTGATCGGCGCGGCGCTGCTGCGGGCGACGCATTCGGCGATGCCGGTGGCGATCATGCTGATCTGCTGCCTGGGGCTGACCGTGCTGGGCATGTCGATCGTCACGGAGACCGCACGCCGCGAGCTCGCGTCCTGAGCCCTCGGCCGCCGGGAAATCGGGCGTCCCGCACCGGCGCGCCGGCTGGCAGGATGGTGCGGTGACGCGACTAGTGCTGTGGGACATCGACCTGACCCTGATCGACGCCCGGGGCTTCGGCTCCCGCTGGTACCGCCGCGCGCTCGCGGACGCGACCGGGAAGGCGCTGCAGCGCATGCCGGACACCGCCGGCCGCACCGAGCTGGCGATCACCACGGACGTGCTGGAGATCCACGGCAGCACCCCGGACGAGCCCACGATCGCGGCCATGTTCGCGGCGCTGACCAGCGCGGTCGCCGACACGCGCGACGAGCTCTCGCAGCGCGGCAGCGCGCTGCCCGGTGCGGCCCGGGCGCTGACCGCGCTGGCCGACGAGCCGCGGTTCACGCAGACGCTGGTGACCGGGAACCTCGCGGAGGTCGCCTTCCACAAGCTCGAATCGTTCGGCCTGCACCACCACGTCGACTTCGAGATCGGCGGCTTCGGCGAGGCCTCGGTGCACCGCCACGACCTGATCGCGGACTCCGTCGCCAAGGCCGGGGACCGCCACGGCGGGCCGATCTCCCCGGACTCCGTGGTGGTCGTCGGCGACACGCCGCACGACGTCGCGGGTGCGCTGCGCTTCGGTGCGGTCGCGGTCGGCGTCGCCACCGGCTCCAGCAGCGAGGACGACCTCCGCGCTGCGGGCGCTCACGCGGTCCTGCCGAACCTCGCCGACACCGACGCAGTGCTCACCGCGCTGTCCTGACCTGCTTCAGGAGCGGCCATGACAAGGGGCCGTGGACTCCTGGGAGTCCACGGCCCCGTTGTCCGCTTCGGGCTTCTCAGCCGCGGACGACGTCGATGAGGTGCTGCACCGCGTTGTCCGCCTCGACCTCCGCGCGGTCGCCGGAACGACGGTCGCGGACCTCGACGACGCCCCTGGTCAGGCCCTTGCCCACCACCAGGACCGTCGGCACGCCGATCAGCTCGGAGTCGGCGAACTTCACGCCCGGCGACACCGTGCGGTCGTCCAGGACCACCTGCACACCGGCCGCGTCGAGCTCGGCCGCGATGGCCTCGCCGCGCTCCCGGATGCTCTCGTCCTTGCCCGCGATCACCACGTGCACGTCGGCGGGCGCCACCTCGCGCGGCCACACCAGGCCGACCTCGTCGTGGCTCTGCTCGGCGATCGCGGCCACCAGCCGCGACACCCCGACGCCGTAGGAGCCCATGGTGATGCGCTTCGGCTTGCCGTCCTGGCCGAGCGCGTCCAGCGAGAACGCGTCGGCGTACTTGCGGCCGAGCTGGAAGATGTGGCCGATCTCGATGCCGCGCGCGGCGACCAGGGTGCCGCGGCCGTCCGGCGACGGGTCGCCCTCGCGGACCTCGGCGGCCTCGATGGTGCCGTCCGGGGTGAAGTCCCGGCCGCACAGCAGGTCCACCACGTGGTGGTCGCCCTTGTCGGCGCCGGTGACCCACGCCGTCCCGGACACCACGCGCGGGTCGACCAGGTACCGAACGCCGTTGTCCTGCAACGCCTTCGGGCCGATGTAGCCCTTGACCAGGAACGGGTTGGCGGCGAAGTCGGCCTCCTCCAGCAGCGCCACCTCGGCGGGTTCCAGCGAGGCCTCCAGCCGCTTCATGTCGACCTCGCGGTCCCCGGGCAGGCCCACGGCCAGCAGCTCCCAGTCCGGCGAGCCCGGCTGCCGGGTCTTGACCAGCACGTTCTTCAGCGTGTCGGCCGCGGTGAACTTGCGGTCGGTGTTCGCGTTGAGGAAGTCGACCAGGGTCTCGATGGTCGGCGTGTTCGGCGTGTGGTGGACCTCGGCGGCCGCCTTGCCCTCGATCGGTTCGGCGGGCGGCGCGGGGGTGACCACGGCCTCGACGTTGGCGGCGAAGCCCGACTCGGTGCTGCGGACGAAGGTGTCCTCACCGGTCTCGCTCTCCGCCAGGAACTCCTCGGACGCCGAACCGCCCATCGCGCCGGAGGTGGCCGCGACGATCACGTAGCGCAGCCCGACCCGGTCGAAGATCCGGATGTAGGCGTCGCGGTGCAGCTGGTAGGAGGCGGCCAGGCCCTCGTCGTCCAGGTCGAAGGAGTAGGAGTCCTTCATGACGAACTCGCGGCCGCGCAGGATGCCGGCGCGGGGCCGCTCCTCGTCCCGGTACTTCGTCTGGATCTGGTACAGCATGACCGGGTAGTCCTTGTAGGAGCTGTACTCGCCCTTGACGGTGAGCGCGAACAGCTCCTCGTGCGTCGGGCCGAGCAGGTAGTCGCCGCCCTTGCGGTCCTTCAGCCGGAACAGGTTCGGGCCGTACTCGGTCCAGCGGTTGGTCGCGTCGTAGGGCTCCTTCGGCAGCAGCGCGGGGAAGTGGATCTCCTGCGCGCCGATCGCGTTCATCTCCTCGCGCACGATCTCCTCGATCTTGCGCAGCACCCGCAGGCCCAGGGGCAGCCACGAGTAGATGCCCGGCGCGATCCGGCGGACGTAGCCGGCGCGGACGAGCAGCTTGTGGCTCGGCACCTCGGCGTCGGCCGGATCCTCGCGCAGGGTACGCAGGAACAACGTCGACATCCTCGTGATCACGGCTACTGGCTCCTCATCCGGCCTGATACGTCAATCGCAGGGTAGCGACCCACCCCGGGGTCACCACCAGCGGATTACCCGCGCCGCCCGGCGGCTGTCGGGGGCGGCTCCTATCTTCCGCGCCATGGCACTGAACATCGTCATGGTGACGATCGACTGCGAATCGCCCCGGCAGCTGGCCGAGTTCTGGACGCAGGCCCTGGACACGTCCGTCGCCTTCGACGTCGGCGAGTTCGTGATGCTCGCCGCGAACGAGGAGGGCGGGGTGGCGCTGGGGTTGCAGCAGGTGGCGGAGCCGCGCGCCGGGAAGAACCGGGTCCACGTGGATCTGAACGCCGCCGACCGGCATGCCGAGGTGCGCCGCCTCGTCGCGCTGGGCGCCACGGAGGTCGGCGAGCACGAGGTGCCCGGCGGCCTGGCCTGGACCGTGCTCCAGGACCCGGAGGGCAACGAGTTCTGCGTGTCCAGCGGGCACTGATCCGGTTGGCCCATTGTCGGGCCGCCGCGGGTGCGGTTACCTCGAAGGAGGTGTCCGTTTCACGTAGGGGGTCCGATGTCCGCTCAGCAGGCCCGCAGCGACGACGGCCGATTATCGGAGTGGGGCCTCCGCGCGCGCCTGCTCGCGCAGGGGGCGCTGACCTGGCTCTTCGCCGTGCGCGGCGACCCGATGGCGCGCCTGCTGCACGCCCCGTGGCGGGACGATCCGTATCCGCTCTACCGGCAGCTGCGCGAGCAGGGGCCGCTGGTGCGCAGCAAGCTCGGAGTGCTGGTCGCGACGACCCACCAGCTGTGCGACGAGGTGCTGCGAGACCGGCGGTTCGGCGTGCGCACCAGCGACGGCTCCTACGGCGATCCGACGGCCGCCGCCGTCGACCTGCAGCTCTCGCTGCTGGAGCTCGATCCGCCCGATCATTCGCGGTTGCGCAAGCTGGCCGCCCCGGCCTTCCGGCCGCGCCGCCTGGAGACCTACCGCGAGCGCATCGAGCAGATCGCCCACGACCTGCTCGACCGGGCCGCCGAGCGCCGCGAGTTCGACGTGGTCCGGGACTTCGCCGGGCCGCTGCCGATCCGGGTGATCTGCGAGCTGCTCGGGTTGCCGCCGCTGGACGCGCAGCGGCTGGCGCACCACGGCACGGTGCTGGCCGGCGCGCTGGACGGGGTCCGCTCGGCCCGCCAGCTCCGGCAGATGCGGGAGTCCTTCGGCGAGCTCGACGCGATGTTCACCGGGCTGATCGAGCAGCGCCGCGCGGAGCCCGGCGAGGACATCGTCAGCGACCTGGTCGCGGCCCTCGACCAGGACAAGCTGACCGGCGCCGAGCTGGTGCAGCTGTGCGACCTGCTGCTGGTCGCCGGTTTCGAGACGACGGTCAACCTGATCGGCAACGGCACCCTCGCACTGCTGCAGCACCCGGAGCAGTGGGATCTGCTGCGGGCCGATCCGGGCATGGCGTCGGCCGTGGTCGAGGAGACGCTCCGCTGGGATCCACCCGTTCAGGTGACGATGCGGATCGCGCACGAGCCGGTGGAGCTGGCCGGTCGCCGGCTCCGGGCGGACACGCCGGTGCTGGCGGTGCTGGCGTCGGCCGGGCGCGACCCGGCGGTGCACGACGTCCCGGACCGGTTCGACATCACCCGCCCGGACCGGGCGGACCACCTCGCGTTCTCCTCGGGCATCCACTACTGCCTGGGCGCGCCGCTGGCCCGGCTGGAGGCCGAGATCGCGTTCCGCTGCCTGGCGACCCGCCTGCCGGGGCTCCGCCGGGCGGGCGCGGTCGTCCGCCGTCCGACGTCGATCATCCACGGCCTGTCCGCGCTACCGGCCACCACCGACCGCACCCTCTCCCCCGCCTGACGTCACCCCAGTTTCAATGAGGTTTTTCCAACCTCGATTTGCGCGGCGGTGCGGGTGGCGGCCCCCCTGCGGGAGTTACAGCGCCCGCCTGGCTGTGGGTGCCCTGACTTATGTATGCCAATACACGGCGTCAGGGCCGTCCTCGCCGGAGGAACCCCAGAGGGGTGGGCTCCGTGAACCCGCGGCGGTGCCAGTTGCGAAGGTGGACCCGAAAGCGCCTGACGGCGCTTGGCGACCGCACGCACTCAGGCGCAGGTCAGACACCGCAGCTGCGGTACCCGACCAGGATGAAAAACCCTCAATGGAAACTGGGATTCAGTTATCCACAGACGACTGAAGTTGTCCACAAATTCGGGCCCTGGTGTATCCGGAAACGGGATATCTTCCTCTTATAGAGCGTGACCACGTCCAAAATTCCCCAGCTAGGCAATGAACACAAGCTGTTCCTCCGCTCCGAGGCCCTGACCGCGGGACTCACCGATACTCACCTGCGCAGTTCGGCCTTCTGCCGAGTCCTCCACGGTGTGTACACGACGAGCGGAACACCGCTGACGCACGAACTCAAGTGCTTGGCAGCGGCGATGCGGCTGCCTGCGAAAGCCATGCTCACGGGATTGTCCTCGGCGACCCTTCGCGGGGTTGCCTTGGCCGACTTCTCGACCCCGGTGGATGTAATCGTGCCCCGCGAGTACGGCATGCACCGCCGGCAAGGACTCCGCTGCTCGGCGGTGCGAACCTACGATTTCGAACACGAGGTTTGGCACGGGATCAGGTTGGCGGGCATCGAGCGCACCGCATTCGACCTCCTGAAGCGCCGTTCCATGTCGCTGTCGATCGCGCACTGCGATGCGCTGCTGCACGGGGGCTTGATCACCCGGGAAGGGATCGCGAAGTTCCTTTCCGGGCGTCGCGACAACGGGGTCGTGCTTGCCCGGCATCGGCGTCCGGAGGCGCCGCCGACCTGCGCCGAGTCGACCCGGCTCTCCTGCACCCCGCCGACCGCCTGGTCCTCAACGACGTCGCCCCCGACGCCCTCCAGTACGCCCTCACACACCTGCCGCCCGCGACCCGCGCCCAGACCGCCGCGGCCCCCGGCAACGTCCTGCGCACCGCCGCCCACCTGGCCGCCGACCACGGCCCCTTCGACCTGATCCTGGCCGGAGGCCTCTTCGACTACCTCGAAGGACGCTTCGCCCGAGCCCTGATCCGCACCACTCTGTCCCGCCTGTGCCGCCCTGGAGGCACGTTCTACTTCTCCAACATCGCGACCCCGAACCCCTACGCCGCCCTGATGACCCACATCGGCCGCTGGAACCTCGTCGAACGCACCCCCGCCGACATCGAGGCCGACGTCCGTGCCGCCGCGCCGCCGGGAACCGTCGCCGGACTGGACATCACCGCCGATGCCACTGGCCTGACGCTGTTCGCGACGGTGCGGCGCGCTGACGAGCCGGGGTGATCACCGCAGTCGGCTTCGTGTTCGTCGCCGACGCAGCCTCGGTCGTCAGTCGAGGCCTTCGATGATGCGGAAGTCGCGCTCGAAGCCGTCGGGGAGTTCGGCCAGCGCCTCCTGGTAGGCCGCGCTCGCGCGTGCGGCGACCGCCTGTTCGAAGCTGTCGAACTCGATCAGGACGACGCGCTCGGCGATTCCGGCTTCGTGTGCGTCGACCCGGCTGCCGATGCCGGCGAGCACCCGCCCGCCCGCGGCCGCGACGGCTAGACCTGCCAGTTCGTTGTAGACATCAAGCCTCTCGGGGTCCTCGATGGTGGGGTAGACGCTGACCCAGTAGCCCTTGGCCACGGTTCCTCCTGTGTTCGGAATTGATCATCAGAAACATACTCAGATCCATCGCCGGCGCGCTGTTGGTCAGCGAGCCGACGGGGACGACGTCGATCAACCGGATGGGGCTGTGATCGGATTGGTCTCGGGTGAGCGTCGGCGGGCGAGGGCGAGGCTTGTCAGCGTCGTGATCGCCATGGCGCCGATGCCGACCAGCGCCGCGGTGGTGTAGGCGCTGTCGTCGGGGAAGAGGTGGCCGGGGCCGGTGCCCGCGGCGAGGATCAGGCCGCCGATGGCGCTGCCCAGGGAGTACCCGACGCTGCGGACGACGTAGTTGAAGCTCATGGCGCTCGACGTCTCGCTCTTGGGGGTGACGGCCAGGATGACGCCGGGCATGGCGGCCGAGAAGCTGCCGACGCCGAAGCCCAGCACGCCCATGGCCGCGAGCAGTTCGGCCAGGTTGGACCGGGCGGTGGCGAACAGGACGAACCCGCCGCCGACGATGGCGGCGCTGCCGGCCAGGAGCAAGGGGCCGTCGATCCGTTCGCGGACCCGCGGCGTGAGCTTGCCGGCGACGAACCCCAGCACGGAGAACGGGATGAGGACCAGCCCCGCCACGAAGGTGGTCAGTCCGAAGCCGTAGCCGGCGCTGTGCGGCGTCTGCGCGTAGCGGGTGATGAGCGTGAGCAGGAGGTACATGCCGCTCCCGCCGACGAACATGGCGATGTTCGCCCCGGCGACCGCCGGGTGCCGTACCGCCCGGACGTCGAGCAGGGGCGTCTTGGTTCGCAGTTCGGAAACGGCCCAGACGCAGAGCAGGAGTACGGCGGCGACGGCAAGGGTCACCGCCACGGCGAGGTGTCGGCTCCACAGGCTCCTCTCGCCGGCCAGGAACAGGACGAGGAGCAGTCCACCCGCCAGGACGAGCGCACCGGCCACGTTCACGTGAGCGGAGCGGCCTTCGGGAGCTGCGGGCATGGAGCGCCACGCGGTCACGAAGGCGATGGCGGTGACGAGCAGGCCGAGGCCGTAGGCGGCCCGCAGTCCGCCGAACTCGGCGAGCAGCGCGGCCAGCGGGTAGCCGACGCCGGCTCCGATGATGGAGACCACTGAGATCAGGGCGATCGTGGCCGCGCTGCGCTCCTCGGGAAGATGGTCGCGGGCCACGCCCATCATCAGCGCCGTGAGACCGAGTCCGACGCCTTGAGCCGCTCTGCCCACGAGCAGCCAGGCGAACGGCAGCGGCAGCACGGTGAGCGCGCTGCCGACGACGACGATCGCCAGCGTGGCGAGAATCGTGACCCGCCGGTGCGGACCGGCTCCGAGCCGGCCTAGGACGGGTGTGGCGACGGCGCCGCTGAGCAGGGCGATGGTCAGCGTCCACTGCGCGCTGTCGAGGGAGACGTGGAACGTGGTCGCCACGCTGGTGATGAGCGGCGCCCCGAGGCTGGCGACCGCCGCCACGACCAGGGCGATGAACATCAGGGCGGGGACCAGCAGACGTGCCTCGGAACGTATCAGGGCAGTGCTCATGGGCTGGTCATGAGCCTGGGCCGCGGTCACCGGTCCGGCTCCTCTCGGGCGTGACTTTCGAGCTCCGCCAGATGCAGCAGCGCCGGAAGGGCTGCTGCCAAGGCCTCGACCTCGTCACCGGTGAGTTCGTCGATCAACCGCGCGTACGCGTCGACGCCCGCCTGGCGTCGCGTCCGGACGTACGACGCGCCGGCCTCGGTCAGGCACACCAGCGTGACCCGCTTGTCGGACGGATCGCCCTTCCGCTCGACCAGCCCGGATTCCTCCATCACCCGGACCAGGACGGTCATCGCGGGCTGGGTGACGCCCTCGGCCACCGCCAGATCGGTGATCCGTCGCGGGCCGGTCTTGTCCAGGGTGGCCAAGGTGGCGGCGGACGTCAGGCTCATGTCGCGGGGAAGGCGTCTCACGGCCCTGGTGGCCAGACCGTAGAGGGCTGACCCGATGGCATCGGCAGCGCCGTGCGCGGCGTCTCGGCGACTCATGCCTGAAGCATAGCAGCTTTATATGAATCCTTTATGTATCTCCCGATCAGGGTTCGGCGATACGTGACTTACCACGGGCAGGTCCCGCGGACGAGTGCGTACCCAGGAGTGCGGCCGCCCGGACCGCACCCCACAGTCGGGACAGCATCGGGCCTGCTCATCGCAGGTGACCAGGGCCAGCATCGGAATGTCGTCGGCGCCGACCTCGACGCCGACCACCTCCACCCCGACCAAGCCGAACAGCCGCGTCGTATCGTTGGACAAGCCCGTGGCCCTTCACGTGATCCTTCAAGCGTCGCAACTCGAAGAATCACAGAGCGTCACGGACGTTCTGCACCCGTCAAGACCCTGACAGCGGACCGTGCCCACCGGGCACGGTTAAGTTCGAAGACCCGGCATCGGCTGCCCTACTTGGACGGCCGCGCCGAATCCATCCCCGAATCAGTGCTACGCGTCGAGCTCAACCTGCGCGGCCTGGATCCGACGTCGCAACTCGAGGTATTCGCCGAGGGCCGGTTCATAGCGCGCGTCGACTTGGCCTTCCCCGCCGAACGAGTTGCTGTCGAATACGACGGTCACTGGCACGCCGGCCCAGAGCAGTTCCGCAGGGACGAGGCCCGCCGACTGCGCCTCAACGAATCAGGCTGGATCGTCATCGTTGTAACGAACAAGCACATGCAAACGTCCATCGACCACGTCGTCTCATCGATCCACGAGGCACTCACCCACCGGAGGAACGGCAGTTTCAATTGAGGGTTTTTCATCCTGGTGAGCCCGCAGCCGCGGGTCGCAAAGCTGCACGTCGATGGGGTGCCGCATGCGCCGCAGGCGCATAACCCACCTACGACACCTGCACCGCCGCGGGTTCACGGCGCCCACCCCTTCGGGGTTCCCTCGGCGAGGACGGCCCTGACGCCGTGTACCGGACATACATAAGTCAGGGCACCCACAGACCAGGAAGCCTCTGAGGTTCCGCTACCCGCACCGCCACGCAAACTGAGGTTGGAAAAACCTCATTGAAACTGCCACCAACCGAACGAGGGGTGCCGGATCGTTGGGTCGGGACCGTTTAGCCTGGCGGGGTGTTGGTTCTGCTTCCTCCTTCGGAGACCAAGGCCGTCGGTGGCGCCGGGGCGCCGCTGGACCTGGACGCCCTGTCGCATCCGGAGTTGACGCCCACCCGGCGGAAGCTGATCGAGGCACTGTCCACTTTGGCCGATGACGTGCCCGCCAGCCTGACCGCGCTGGGGCTGTCGGAGCGCCAGGTGGAGGAGGTCGAGCGCAACGCAGAGCTGTGGGATTCGCCCACGGCTCCGGCGCTCGAGCGCTACACCGGGGTGCTCTACGACGCGCTCGACGTCCGGTCGCTGTCGGCCGCCGAGCGCGCGCGGGCCGATGCCCGGATGGTCGTCGCTTCGGCGCTGTTCGGGCTGGTCCGAGGCACCGACGCGATCCCCGCCTACCGCCTGTCCGGGGGCAGCGCGCTGCCCGGGTTCGGGACGCTGCGCAGCGTGTGGCGCCCGGCGCTGGAGCCGGTGCTCGCCGACGCCGACTCGCTGGTGGTCGACCTGCGGTCGGGCGTGTACGCGGCGCTGGCCAAGGTGCCGAACGCCGTCGCGGTTCGCGTGCTGTCCGAAGACGCCGCGGGCAAGCGGAAAGTCGTCAGCCACCACAACAAGTCGCACAAGGGGAAGCTGGCCCGGGCCCTGGCCCGGACGCCCCAGGAAGCCGGCTCGCTCGAGGACGTCCTCGACGTGGCCAACGACGCCGGGCTGCAGGTGGAGCGCGAGGGCGCCCGCGGGCTCTGCGTCGTCGTCCGGGCCTGACGTTCCGGGCGCGGAAATTCGGTTGCGGCGGCGGCCGTCGATCGATCAAACTTGCTTCGACCAGTTCACGCAGCTCGGAAAGCTGGAGGGAGGTTCGACATGGTGGCTTTTGTGACCTTCGCGCGCGTGCGTATTCCGCGCAGCTACCCCCGAACCCGCCTCTCTCCGCCACACGTGCGCTGAAACACCGGTGCCCGGCGGAGGTCCCGCTTGAGGAGCACCAGATCTTGTCTGCGTACGACGAGTACGACTCGGATTTCATCCGCACCACGAAGCCGATCAAGAACCGCCAGCCGAAGCCGTCGAAGAAGCGCCGCTTCGACGACGAGCCGATGCGTCGCGGCCGACTCACCGAGGAGGAACGCACCCGGCTCGCCGAGCTGCGCGACGAGCCGGAACCACAACCGGTGCCCGACGGCGCCGACCGCTGGTCCACCTGGGACACCGGCGAACGCGGCCCCGGGCCGCACCCGCCCTGGCTGGTGACCGAGCTGGCCGCGGTCGACCACGAGCTGGGCGTGCTCAAGACCGGCAAGGAAGCCGACGTGCACCTGCTGCGCAGGTCGTTGCCCGGTGGGAGTTCCTGCCTGCTCGCGGCGAAGCGGTACCGGGACATGGACCACCGGATGTTCCACCGCGACGCGGGTTATCTCGAAGGCCGGCAGATGCGCAAGTCCCGCGAGATGCGGGCGATGCATCAGCGCAGCTCGTTCGGGCGCGGCATGATCGCGCAGCAGTGGGCGGTGGCCGAGTTCGCCGTGCTGTCCTCGCTGTGGCTGGCCGGCGTGCCGGTGCCCTACCCCGTGCAGCGCGTCGGCACCGAGGTCCTGCTGGAGTTCCTGGGCTCCGCCGACGGGACGGCGGCTCCGCGGCTCGCAGCGCTGCGGCCGACGCCGGACGAGCTCGACGAGCTCTGGCTGCAACTCGTCGACGCGCTCGTGGGGCTGGCCGAGCTGGGTTTCACCCACGGCGACCTGTCCGCGTACAACGTGCTCGTGCACGACGGCAGGCTGATGCTGATCGACCTGCCGCAGGCGGTCGATCTCGCGGCGAATCCGCGGGGGCTCGAATTCCTGCGACGTGACGCGGACAACATCGCCGGCTGGTTCCGCGCCCGCGGCGCCGACGAGCACCTGGCAGATCCGGCGGAACTGACGGTTCTCCTTGCCACAGCGGGAAATGTGATGTGACCGCGGTCTCAGCGCCGGGTCCGGCCGTCGCGCACGCCAGCCACCGGCGACCGCACGTGATCAGCTAGACTCGGCGCTGAACCCGGCCGGGAGAACCACCGGTCGTCCGCGAGTCAACGGACTCGGAAATCCACACCTATCGGCGCGAATGCGCCGGGCTCGTCCTTGCGATCGCACGCGGCCTCCGCGAAGCCTCCCCGTGACGTGCCACCTCTCGGGAGTTTCTTCGTGCCATCAAGTTCATTCACCACGCCCGCGCGCTCGTCCCGGCGGCCCCGGCGGCGCCGCCCGCAATCCCAGCCGCCGGCACCGAAGCGCAGCCTGTTCGACGAGGTCGGCGTCACTGCCGTCGACCCGGCGCCCTTCGACCAGCTCGGGCTGCCGAAGCGGTTGGTGCGCGCCCTGGCCGACGGCGGGATGGTCGAGGCCTTCCCGATCCAGGCGGCCACCATCCCGGACGCGCTGACCGGGCGGGACGTGCTGGGCCGGGGCCAGACCGGCTCCGGCAAGACGCTGGCCTTCGGCCTGCCGCTGCTGGCGATGCAGCAGGGCAACGCCCGCCCGCTGCACCCGCGCGGGCTGGTGCTGGTGCCCACCCGCGAACTTGCGACGCAGGTCACTGACGCCCTCAAGCCGCTGGCCAAGGCGCTGGGCCTCTACGTCCGCGAGGTCGTCGGCGGCACCTCCTTCACCCGGCAGGCCGACACGCTGCGCCGGGGCGTGGACGTGCTGGTCGCGACGCCCGGCCGGCTGGCCGACCACGTGCGCCAGGGCACCTGCGTGCTGTCCGAAGTGGAGCGGACCGCGCTCGACGAGGCCGACCAGATGGCGGACATGGGCTTCCTGCCACAGGTCCGGGAGCTGCTCGACCTGGTCCCGGCCGACGGCCAGCGCCTGCTGTTCTCCGCGACGCTGGACGGCGACGTCGACAAGCTCGTCGAGCGCTACATGACCGACCCGGTGGTGCACTCGCTGGCGCCGCCGGCGGCGAGCGTGGACAGCATGGAGCACCACCAGCTCCTGGTGTCCGCTGCGGAGAAGCAGGCGGTGCTCGCCCGCATCGCGGCCCGCGAAGGCCGCACGATCATGTTCGTGCGCACCAAGCACCACGCCGACCGGCTCGCGAAGAAGCTGCGCGCGGTCGGGATCCGGGCCGGGGCGCTGCACGGCGGCAAGGCCCAGAACGCTCGTACCCGGATCCTCGACGAGTTCAAGACCGGCGAGACCGAGACCCTGGTGGCGACGAACGTCGCCGCCCGCGGCATCCACGTCGACGACGTCAGCCTGGTGGTGCACGTCGAGCCGCCGGCCGACCCCAAGGACTACCTGCACCGAGCGGGCCGGACCGCCCGGGCGGGCGCGACCGGCACCGTCGTCACCCTGGTCACGGACGACCAGAAGCAGGCCTTCCGGACCATGGCCAACCAGGCCGGGGTCACGGCCACGACCACGACGGTCAGCCCGGCGGACGCCGAACTGGCGCGCCTGACCGGAGCCCGCGAACCCGACGGCGTCGCCATCGTCGACCCGAAGCGGCGCGAAGCGCCGCGCAGCAGGAACGCGAAGCAGGGCGGCGCGCCGCGCAGTGGCGGTGCGAGGCAGGGCGAAGCGCCGCGAGGCGCGAAGCGGCGCACCGAGCACGAGCCCGGCGAGCCCAGGGCGAGCCGCAGGCCGCGCCGCGCGGAGGGCAACGGCCAGGGGCGCCGCGAGAGCGGCCGCGGCGCCGAAGGCGCGCACGGGGATCGCACCGGCCGCGGCGTGCACGGTCCGTCCGGGCGCGGTGCCCGGCGAGGCGGCCACGGCACCCGCAACGACCGTGGCGGTGCGCGCCGGGGCTGACGCCTGTGAACGCGGGCCGACGCCTGCGGACCAACCCGAGCAGGAGGGGAAACCGGTGGGCCAGAATTCTCCACTGGACGGCAAGGGCGAGGAATTCCTGCAGTTCTGGCAGGAACGGCACCTGTGCACGCTGACGACGGTGCGCCGCGACGGCACACCGCACGTCGTTCCGGTGGGCGTGACCCTCGACGTCGAGTCGGCGATCGCGCGCGTGATCTCCTCGGGCACCTCGCACAAGGTGCGCCAGATCCTCGCCGCAGGGCCGGAAGGCGTGCCCGCCTCGGTCTGCCAGGTCGACGGACGGCGTTGGTCCACATTGGAGGGTCGCGCCATGGTGCGGGACGATCCCGGCGCCGTGGCCGACGCCGAGGCCCGGTACGAGCAGCGCTACAAGAAGCCCCGCCCGAACCCGGCCCGCGTGGTGATCGAGATCTCCGTGACGAAGGTCCTCGGCACGGTCTAGCGGCGACGTGGTGAGGTGGGGCGGTGACCGTTCACCAGGAGAAGCCGGAGCTCGTCCACGTCGTGGGCATCGGGGCCGACGGCGCCGCGGGTTTGTCGCCGCACGCCCGGGAGATCATCGATTCCGCGGACGTGCTGTTCGGCAGCTCGCGGCAGCTCGACCTCGTGCCCGAGGCGAACGGGCAGCGGGTGACCTGGCCCACGCCCATGCTGCCGGCGATACCCGGCCTGCTCGCCGAGCACGCCGACCGGTCGATCTGCGTGCTGGCCAGCGGTGACCCGATGTTCTACGGGGTCGGCGCGACACTGGTGAAACTGCTGGGCCCCGATCGCGTGCGGATCGTTCCGCACCCGTCATCGCTGTCGTTGGCCTGCGCTCGAATGGGCTGGCCGCTGCAGGAAACGGCCGCCGTGAGCCTGGTCGGCAGGCCGGTGGAGCTGCTGCACCCCCGGCTCCAGCCGGGAAACCGGTTGCTGGTCCTCAGTTCCGACGACGGCACGCCGGACGAGGTGGCCGCGCTGCTGCGGGCCCGCGGTTACGGGCCGAGCGGCATGACGGTGCTGTCCGATCTCGGCGGCGCGCAGGAGGGGCGGACGAGTTCCACCGCCGACGACTGGGATCGGCCGGCGAGTCCGCTCAACGTGATCGCGATCGAGTGCCGCCCGGCTCCCGACGCGAAGCTCCTGCCGAGCACGCCGGGCCTGCCCGACGACGCCTTCGAGCACGACGGGCAGCTCACCAAGCGCGACGTGCGGGCGATCACGCTGGCGCGGCTGGCCCCGACGCCCGGGCAGTTGTTGTGGGACGTCGGCGGCGGCGCCGGTAGCATCGCGATCGAGTGGATGCGCAGCGATCCGACCTGCCGGGCGATCGCGATCGAGCACCGCGAGGACCGGGCACGGCGCATCGCGACGAACGCGAGCTCGCTGGGCGTCCCCGGCCTCCAGGTCGTCGCCGGAGCCGCGCCGCGCGCGCTGGACGGGCTGGCCGAACCCGACGCGATCTTCATCGGTGGCGGTGGCACCGCACCGGGCGTGCTGGAAGCGTGCTGGGCCGCTCTGCGGCGCGGCGGCCGGCTGGTGGTCAACGCGGTCACGTTGGAGTTGGAGGTGCTGGTGACCGACTGGTACGGCCGTCACGGCGGTGAACTGGTCCGGATCTCGGTGGAGCGCGCGGCGCCGATCGGTGGTTACACCGGCTGGCGGCCGGCGATGCCGGTGACGCAGTGGGCGGTGAGCAAGCGATGACCGTGCGTTTCGTGGGTGCCGGGCCGGGCGCCGCAGATCTGATCACCGTGCGGGGCCGCGACGTGATCGCCGCGTCGCCGGTGTGCCTGTACGCGGGCAGCCTGGTCCCGGAGGAGCTGCTGGCGCACTGCCCGGCCGATGCCAGGCTGGTGGACACGGCGAAGCTGACGTTGGACGAGATCCTCGCCGAGATGCTGGCCGCCCACGAGGCCGGATTCGACGTGGCGCGGCTGCACTCCGGGGATCCGTCGGTGTTCAGCGCCGCCGCCGAGCAGATGCGCCGGCTCGACGCGGCCGGGATCCCCTACGAGGTGGTGCCGGGCGTGCCGGCGTTCGCGGCCGCGGCGGCCTCGCTGAAGCGGGAGTTCACCGTGCCGGGCGTCGGGCAGACGGTGGTGCTCACCCGCACCTCCGCGCGCGCGACGCCGATGCCCGAGCGCGAGGACCTCGCCACGCTCGGCCGGAGCCGGGCGACGATGGTGCTGCACCTCGCGGTCAACCGCATCGAGCAGCTCGTCGAGGAGCTCCTGCCCAACTACGGTGCGGACTGCCCCGTGGCCGTGGTCGCGAACGCGAGCCGCGCGGACGAGATCGTCCTGCGCGCAACGCTTTCCGACATCGCGGAACGCGTGCGCGCCGCGGGCATCGTGCGAACCGCCGTCGTCGTGGTGGGCCAGGTGCTGACCTCCTCGGAGTTCCCCGACAGCCACCTCTACTCCGCCGCCCGCTGCCGCGACTAGGGCTTGGGCCCCTGGTGGTCCTGCGGGGCTCCGTTCGCCGGACGAGTTCTCAGGTGGTGGCGGTGGTCGTGCGGCCGACGTTGGTGCCTGCTCGGTCGATGACGATGACGTCCACCGAAAGCGGACACTCGGTGGGCTGCACCGCTGTTCCTGCCCTGGAAGGTGTTCCGGCCTCGTGACATCCTTTTCCGCAGCTGGCACCACAACCACAAGAGATGTGGTGGCCGTGCGCGCAGGCCCAGCGCGGAACCCGGCGTCCCGCTACGGACCCGTGGTCCGCTGCGAGGCGACCGCCCTCGTAGCGGACCACGACGAGTGAGCAGCCATCATGCGTCGCCCGCCGGGACGGTGTGCGAGCCTTGGGAATCCATCGCGGCTCGGTCGGATTCGCTGCGGAGCACGCAGAATTCGTTGCCCTCGGGGTCGGCGAGGATCGCCCAGCCCGAGCCGTCGGCATTTCGGTGATCGGCGACGAAGGTGGCACCGAGGCCCAGCAGCCGTTCCACCTCCTGCTCGCGCGAGGTCTCGGGGCGCAAGCACAGGTGGATCCGGTTCTTGATCTCCTTGGGCTCGGGCACCTGGTTGAAGTGCAGCACCGGCCCCTCGGCCAGCAGCACCTCGGTCTCCAGATCACCGGGCTCGCACTCCGGATGCAGCGGACGGCCGGTCACGCTGCTCCAGAACCGGGCGAGCTCGTAGGCGTCCGCACAGTCGATTGCCACGTTCTGCAATACCGAAACCATGCGCGCGAGCCTTCCCGACTTCCGCTCCGGGCACCACCGAATTGCTGCGGCACGCGCCCTAGTCCGCCTCGGCACGGCCGACGATGGTGCCCGCTCGGTCGATGACGACGACGTCCACCGAAACCGGTGCCCCGCGCAGGGTTTCGAGGCAGACCTCCCGCGCCCGTTCGGCGATGAGATCGCCGAGCGGGAGGCTCGCGGCGAGGCAGAGTTGCAGCGCTTCGAGCGCCGTGTTGGCGCCGCTGATCCGGGCGACCAGTTCGCCGCTCCCGCCCGCGTCGCGCACGATCCCGGCGAGCGAGGCGAAGTCGACCTGGGACCGCTTGGAATGCAGGTCCATGTGCCCGTCGGCGAGCTTGGAGATCTTCCCGATGCCGCCGGCGATCGTGAGCCGGGGAACCGGGTGCCGCCGCAGGTACTTCAGCACCGCGCCGGCGAAATCGCCCATGTCGAGCAGCGCCTCGCCGGGCAGCGAGTGGAGTTCCGCGGCGACCTTCTCCGAGGTGCTCCCCGTGCATCCGGCGACGTGTTCGTGCCCCGCCGCCCGGGCGACGTCGACGCCGCGGCGGATGCTGTCGATCCACGCCGAGCACGAGTACGGCACGACGACACCCGTGGTGCCCAAGATGGACAGTCCGCCCAGGATCCCCAGCCGCGGATTCCAGGTGTGCCGGGCGAGTTCCGCCCCGTCGTCGACGGACACCTCGACGACGACGTCGCCGCTGCCGCCGTGCTCCGCGGCGACGCGCGCGACGACGTCGCGGATCAGCTGCCTCGGCACGGGGTTGATCGCCGGTTCGCCGACGGGCAGCGGCAGGCCGGGCTTGGTGATCGTGCCCACGCCTTCCCCGGCCCGGAACACCACGCCCTGCCCCGGTTCCGCGGGGCGGACCGTGACCGACACGAGAGCGCCGTGCGTGACATCGGGATCGTCGCCGGCGTCCTTGATCACGCCCGCCGTCGCGAAGCCGTCGCCCAGCCGCTCGCGCGCGAGCGCGAACGCCGGCCGGTGCCCCTTCGGCAGGACGATCTCGACGGGATCGGGGAACGCCCCGGTCAGCAGCGCCGTGTAGGCAGCGGCCGTCGACGCCGTGGCGCAGGCACCCGTCGTCCAGCCGTACCGGAGGCCCGATCCCTCCCCTCGCCCGCTCATACCGGGAGAATGCTCCTCATGCGCGCAGCGACAACGGGGCGGGTCTGATGACCCGCGTGCTCGTCCTCGGTGGCACCGGCGAGGCCAGGAAGCTCGCCGAACGGCTCGCCGAGCGGCCGGACCTGCGCGTCACGTCGTCCCTCGCCGGCCGGGTCCGAGAGCCGCAGCTGCCGCCGGGCGAGGTGCGCGTCGGCGGCTTCGGCGGTGTCGACGGGCTGGCCGACTGGCTCCAGCGCGAGCAGGTCGACGCGGTCGTCGACGCCACCCATCCGTTCGCCGGCACGATCACCGAAAACGCCGTAGCGGCGGCGGAACGCGCCGGGTGCCCGATCCTGGTGTTGCGCCGTCCCGCGTGGCGGCCGGGCCCCGGGGACGACTGGCGTCCAGCGCCCTCTTTGGCCGCGGCCGCGGCGCTGCTGCCCGAGCTGGGCGAACGGATCTTCCTCACCACCGGCCGGCAGGGCCTCGCGCACTTCGCCGCGCTCGGCCTCCGGTTCCTGGTGCGGACCGTCGATCCGCCCGAACCGCCGCTGCCGCCGCACACCACGGTGCTGCTCGCCCGCGGGCCGTTCACGGTCCACGACGAGCTCGCCCTGCTTCGGGAGCACAGCATCGACGTCGTCGTCACCAAGAACAGCGGCGGTTCGATGACCAGCGCGAAGCTCACCGCGGCCCGCGAACTCGGGCTGCCGGTGGTGGTGGTCCAGCGGCCGCCCCAGCCCGCCGCGCCCTCGGCCGAGACGGTCGAGGACGCCGCCGCCTGGCTCGATTCCGCGCTGCGCCAACGAGATCACGCCGGGTAGCGCCGCGGCGTGAACACGACGTCGCGCCCGTCCGCGCCGCCGACGAGCCGCGTCGTCGACGAGCCGATCAGCAGCAGGCACCGCATGTCCACATCGGACGGATCGAGGTCGGCCAGGCGCACCACCTTGATGCTCTCCGCCGGGCCGCCGACGTCCCGGCCGATGACCACCGGCGTGTCGGGCGAGCGGTGCTCCAGGACCGCGTCCCGGGCGGCCGCGACCTGCCAGGTGCGGCTGCGCGAGGCGGGGTTGTAGATCGCCATGACGAGGTCCGCCGACGCCGCGGCGCGCAGCCGCTCGACGATCACCTCCCACGGCTTGAGCCGGTCGGAAAGCGACAGCACGCAGAAGTCGTGGCCCAGCGGCGCGCCGACGCGGCTGGCCACCGCCTGCGCCGCCGTCATGCCGGGCAGGACCCGCACCGGCACGTCCGAGCGCTCCGCCGCGACCTCCAGCACCGCGCTGGCCATCGCGAACACGCCGGGATCGCCGGAGGAGATCACCGCGACCCGCGACCCGCGCCGGGCCAGCTCCAGCGCGAACTCCGCGCGTTCGGCCTCCACCCGGTTGTCGGACGCGTGCTTGCGCTGCCGCGGGTTGTCCGGGATCCGGGCGAGGTACGGGGCGTAGCCGACCAGGTCGTCGGCCGCGGCGAGCGCCGCCTGCGCCTCCGGCGTCACCCACTCGCGGCCGCCGGGCCCGAGCCCGACCACCACGACCTCACCGCGCTCCGCGCCGCGGTCGGCGGCCACGGCGGTCGCGTGGACCGCGGCGTCCGAATTCGCCGGTCCGGGCAGCAGCGCCAGCGAGAAGTACGGGACGGTTTCCGGGTCGACGTCCGCGAGCGGCTGCAGGCGCTGCCGATCCGTGGTCGCGCGCTCGGCGTACCAGGCCTCGTCCAGGCGGCCCGCCTTCTCGAACGCCTGCCGCACGCCTTCGAAGGTGCGCCCCAGCTTGAGCACCGCGGCGGCATCGGTCGTGGCGAGCCGTTCGGCGAGGACGTCCGGCGGGAGGGTGCCCGGCAGCACGGTGAAGATCTCGTCGCGTTCGGCCAGCGGGCGCCCGAGCGCCGCCGACGCGCCGCTGACCGAGGTGATGCCGGGAACGACCTCGGCGCGGAAGCGGCCGGCCAACCGCTTGTGCATGTGCATGTAGGAGCCGTAGAAGAGCGGGTCGCCCTCGGCGAGCAGGACGACGTCGCGCCCGGCGTCGAGGTGCGCCGCGAGCCGGGCCGCGCAGTCCGCGTAGAACTCGTCGATGGCGCCCTGGTAGCCGCCCGGATGGTCGGTGGTCTCGGTGGTCACCGGGTAGACGAGGGCCTCCTCGACCTGCCCCGGCCGCAGGTACGGCTCGGCGACGGACCTCGCGATGCTCCTGCCGTGCCGGGCGCTGTGGTACGCGATCACCTCGGCCCGCTCGATCAGCCGGGCGGCCTTGACCGTCACCAGCTCCGGGTCGCCGGGGCCGAGACCCACGCCGAAAAGCGTGCCCTTGCCGTTGCTGCTCACTCTTCCTCGCTCGCGATCGCGTTGATGGCGGCCACCGCCATGGCGCTGCCGCCGCGGCGGCCGTGCACCACCAGGTGGTCCAGCCCGGCGGGATGCGCCGCCAACGCCTCCTTCGATTCCGCGGCGCCGATGAAGCCGACGGGCAGCCCCAGCACCGCGGCGGGCTTCGGGGCGCCGTCCTCGATCATCTCCAGCAGCCGGAACAGCGCCGTCGGGGCGTTGCCGATCGCGACGACCGAACCCGCCAGCCGGTCGCGCCACAGCTCCAGCGCCGCCGCGCTGCGGGTCGTGCCCAGCTCGCGGGCCAGGCCCGGGACCCGCTCGTCGGACAGCGTGCAGATCACGTCGTTGTCCGCGGGCAGGCGGCGCCGGGTCACGCCGGCGGCGACCATCGCGGCGTCGCACAGCACCGGCGCACCGGCGCGGAGGGCCGCGCGCGCGTTGATCACCGCGTTCGCCGAGTACGCCAGGTCGTCGACCAGGTCGACCATGCCGCAGGCGTGGATCATCCGCACCGCTACCCCGGCCACCTCCGGCGGCAGGCCGCCCAGGGCGGTTTCGGCGCGGATCGTGGCGAAGGAGCGGCGGTAGATCTCCGCCCCTTCCCGGACGTAATCGGGCACCCCGCGGTAGCGGGTCGCCCCGTTGTTCTCGTTCACACTGTCCTCCGTGCCGCGACGAGCGCGGCGGATACCTGGTCGACATCGGCGCCGGATGCCCGCGTCTCGCCGTCGAGACCGACCTCGTAGCCGGCACCGGTCGCCAGCACTTCCACGACGCGTCCCTGCGGCCGGCCGCAGCGCCGTTCGCAACCCGACCAGTGCACCGGCAGAGCACTGCCGTCCGCGGCTCGCGATGCGCGCCGGGCGTCGTCGCGGACGTCGGCCCGCGCCTTCGCGCACCCGGGACGACCGGCGCACGCGGTCACCCCGGCACCGGCCGAGGACGGATCGACGAGCAGGCCGTGCGCGCCGAGGTCCGAGAGCCACCGACCGGCTTCGTCCGGCCGCAAGCCGGGCAGGACGACGGTCCGCCACGGCGTCAGACGAAGCTCACCCGCGGCGTCGGACGCGGCGGTGATGATATCCAGCTGTTCCCGGGACAGGCGGCCCAGTGGTGCCCCCGCCACCACCGCGACCGTTCCGCCGGGCCGTTGCACCCCGCCGACCTGCGCATGCGTCGCCGGCTGGGTCGACGGCAGCGGCGCGGCCGGGACGGCGCCGAGGCGATCGGCGACCCGGCGCGCACCATCGTCGAGCTCGGCGAGCCGCCAAGCCGAGCGTCCCTGCGCGGCCTTCTCCGCCAGGAACGCCTCCGCCGCGGCGATGGCGACGCCGGCGGCCTGGTCCGGGGTCGATCGCACTCCGGAATCCACGCCGGCGAGCACCAGCGCCAGGGTGTCGGCGCGCTGCGCGAGCAGCCCGACGTCGGCGCCGAGCGAGATGACGTCCGTGCTGCCGTCGTCGACGGCGAACAGGAAACGTCCGGGCAGGTCCGCCAGCGACGGCGTCGCGCAGAGCGCCGCGTCGAGTTCCCGGGCCACCGCCCGCACGTTGACCAGCTCGCGGCCGTCCGCAGAGGGCGAGCCGATGATGTTGCGGACCCGCTCGTGCGTTGCCGACGGCAGCAACCCGGCGGCCCGGAGCCCGGCGGCGAGTTCCTCCTCCGCTCCCGCGGGCAGTCCGCGCACCTGCACGTTCGCCCGCGAGGTGAGCTCTGCGCCGCCGTCGCCGAGCGCCGCGGCCGCCGCGATCGCCCGGACCTGGGGCGGCGCGAGCACGCCGCCCGGGACGCGGATCCGGGCCAGTCCGCCGTCGGCTGCCTCGTGCACCCGCAGCGCGCCGGGACAGGCGTCCCGCTCTGGTCTGGCTCTGTGCAACACGCGGCTGATACTACGGACCCAGGTAGTTGCGGCCGCAAAACAAGCGCGGTGCGACGCGCATCATGCCCGCGCCGCTTGACGTAAGATCGCCCCGTTGCGAAGAGTGGTCGCAGCATTCAGCGGCGACGGTGGAGGAAGCCGGTGCGAATCCGGCGCGGTCCCGCCACTGTCACCGGGGAGCGGACTCCAGGGAAGTCACTGTCCTAACTGGACGGGAAGACGGAGCGAGCGCTGATCCGGGAGCCAGGAGACTCCGGTCGCCGCGACCTACGAACCGGGGCGAGGACCCCGAGGGAGGTGCCGCCATGCGCTGCGCACGCGTGCCCAGGCCCAGCGACGCCGGTCGCCACGCCGAGGAGCGATCCGCATGATCCTACTTCTGTCCACTTCGGACACCGATCTGCTCAGCGCGCGGGCCGCCGACGCCGACTACCGGCTCGGCAACCCGGCGCGGCTGGGCGTGGACGACCTGCCCCCGCTGCTGGCGGACGTCGACCTCGTCGTCGTGCGGCTGCTCGGCGGCCGCCGGGCCTGGGAAGAGGGCCTGGACGCGCTGCTCGCGGGCCCGCGCCCGGTGATCGTGCTCGGCGGCGAGCAGGCCCCGGACGCGGAACTGATGGAATGCTCGACCGTGCCGAGCGGGGTGTGCGCCGAAGCGCACCGCTACCTCGCCCACGGCGGCCCGGACAACCTGGCTCAGCTGCACCGATTCCTGTCCGACACGATCCTGCTCACCGGGCACGGCTTCGAGCCGCCGGCGGAGACGCCGACCTGGGGCGTGCTGGAGCGGACCCCGCGGCGCACCGAGGGCCCGACCGTCGCCGTGCTCTACTACCGCGCGCACCACATGGCGGGCAACACCGCGTTCGCGAACGCGCTGTGCGAGGCCATCGAAGACGTCGGCGGCCAGGCCCTGCCGCTGTTCTGCGCCTCCCTGCGCGCGCCCGACCCGCAGCTGCTGGAGCAGCTCGGCCGGGCGGACGCGCTGGTCGTCACCGTGCTCGCCGCGGGCGGCACGAAGCCGGCCACCGCCTCCGCCGGCGGTGACGACGAGGCCTGGGACGTCGGCGCGCTCGCCGAACTCGACATCCCGATCCTGCAGGGGCTGTGCCTGACCAGCTCCCGCGAAGCCTGGGAGGACAACGACGAAGGCCTGTCGCCGCTGGACATGGCCACGCAGGTCGCCGTGCCCGAGTTCGACGGCCGCCTGATCACCGTGCCGTTCTCCTTCAAGGAGAACGACGCCGAGGGACTGCCGGTCTACGTGGCCGACCGCGAACGGGCGGCCCGGGTCGCCGGCATCGCGGTCCGGCACGCGACGCTGCGGCACGTGCCGCCGCAGGACAAGCGCCTGGCGCTGATGCTGTCGGCCTACCCGACCAAGCACTCCCGGATCGGCAACGCGGTCGGCCTGGACACGCCGGTCAGCGCTGTCCGCCTGCTGCGGGCGCTGCGCGAGCAGGGCTACGACATCGGCCCCGAGGACGGCCCCGACGCACTGCCCGGCGTCGCGGACCAGGACGGCGATGCGCTGATCCACGCGCTGATCGCCGCCGGTGGCCAAGACCGCGACTGGCTGTCCGAGGAGCAGCTCAGCGGCAACCCGGTCCGCATCCCCGCGCGCCGGTACGCCAGCTGGTTCGCGACGCTGCCCGAGGACCTGCGCACCGCGATCGAGCAGCACTGGGGACCGCCGCCGGGCGAGCTGTTCGTCGACCGCTCCCAGGACCCGGAGGGCGAGATCGTGCTCGCCGCCGTCCGCGCGGGCAACGTTGTGCTCATGGTGCAGCCGCCCCGCGGTTTCGGCGAGAACCCGATCGCGATCTACCACGACCCGGACCTGCCGCCGAGCCACCACTACCTGGCGGCCTACCGCTGGCTGATCGACGAGTTCGGCGCCCACGCCATGGTGCACCTCGGCAAGCACGGCAACCTCGAGTGGCTGCCGGGGAAGACGGCGGGCATGTCCGCCTCGTGCGCCCCGGACGCCGCGATCGCCGACCTCCCGCTGATCTACCCGTTCCTGGTCAACGACCCCGGCGAGGGCACCCAGGCCAAGCGCCGGGTGCACGCCACCCTGGTCGACCACCTCGTGCCGCCGATGGCCCGCGCGGAGAGCTACGGCGACATCGCCCGGCTGGAACAGCTCCTCGACGAGCACGCCAACATCTCCGCGATGGACCCGGCGAAGCTGCCCGCGATCCGCAGCCAGATCTGGACGCTGATGCAGGCCGCCAAGCTCGACCACGACCTCGGGCTCGACGAACGGCCGCACGACGCGGAGTTCGACGACATGCTGCTGCACGTCGACGGCTGGCTCTGCGAGGTCAAGGACGCCCAGATCCGCGACGGCCTGCACGTGCTCGGCGACGCCCCGGCCGGCGAGGCCCGGGTGAACCTCGTGCTCGCGATGCTGCGCGCGCGCCAGATGTGGAGCGGGCAGAGCGCCGCGCTGCCCGGACTGCGGGAAGCGCTCGGGCTCGCCGAGGACGGCAGCGCGGCCCGCGAGCAGGTCGACGACGTCGAGACCCGCGCGCACGCCCTGGTCCAGGCGATGGAAGACCGCGGCTGGCGCCCGGATTCCGCGCCTGAGGTCTGCCGGGAGGTCCTCGGCGACGCCGAAGACGCGGTCGTGCGGGTGCTGGAGTTCGCCGCGACCGAGGTGGTGCCGCGGCTCGCCGCGACGACCGACGAGATGACCGCGACGCTGCACGCCCTCGAAGGCGGGTACGTTCCCGCGGGTCCCAGCGGGTCGCCGCTGCGCGGGCTGGTCAACGTCCTGCCCACCGGCCGCAACTTCTACTCGGTCGACCCCAAGGCCGTGCCCAGCCGCCTGGCCTGGGAGACGGGGTGGGCGATCGCCGAATCGCTGCTCGACCGCTACCGCGCCGACACCGGCGACTGGCCCCGCTCGGTCGGCCTGTCGGTGTGGGGCACCAGCGCGATGCGCACGTCCGGCGACGACATCGCGGAGGTGCTGGCGCTGCTCGGCGTCCGGCCGACCTGGGACGAGGCGTCGCGCCGGGTCAACGGGCTGGAGGTGATCCCGCTCGACGAGCTGGGCCGCCCCCGCATCGACGTCACGGTCCGCATCAGCGGTTTCTTCCGGGACGCCTTCCCGCACGTGGTCGCGCTCCTCGACGACGCGGTGCGCCTGGTCGCCGCCCTCGACGAACCGGACGAGCAGAACTTCGTGCGGGCGCACGCGCGCGCCGACCTCGCCGAGCACGGCGACGAGCGGCGCGCCACGATGCGGATCTTCGGCTCCAAGCCGGGCGCGTACGGCGCGGGGATCCTGCCGCTGATCGACAGCCGGAACTGGCGCGACGACGCCGATCTGGCCGAGGTGTACGCGGTGTGGGGCGGCTTCGCCTACGGGCGCGAGCTGGACGGCGAACCGGCCCGCGCCGACATGGAGAGCGCCTACAAGCGGATCTCCGTGGCGGCGAAGAACACCGACACGCGCGAGCACGACATCGCCGACTCCGACGACTACTTCCAGTACCACGGCGGCATGATCGCCACGGTCCGGGCGCTGACCGGCAAGGCGCCGGCGGCCTACATCGGCGACAGCACGCGCCCCGACTCGATCCGCACCAGGTCCCTGACCGAGGAGACGTCGCGGGTGTTCCGGGCCCGCGTCGTCAACCCGCGGTGGCTGGCGGCGATGCGCCGCCACGGCTACAAGGGCGCTTTCGAGCTGGCGGCGACGGTGGACTACCTGTTCGGCTACGACGCCACGACCGGCGTCGTGGCCGACTGGATGTACGAGAAGCTCGCCGAGACCTACGTCTTGGACGAGGAGAACCAGCGGTTCCTCACCGAGTCCAACCCGTGGGCGCTGCACGGCATCTCCGAGCGGCTGCTGGAGGCCGCCAACCGGCAGATGTGGCAGGAGCCGAACCCGGACACCTTGCAGGCGCTGCAGGACGTCTACCTGCAGACCGAGGGTGATCTGGAGGACGGGCCCGGCCAGCGCTGACGAGCTCGGCACGTTCCCGCGCTGCACGACGCCCTCGGCATGTCGTGCAGCGCGGTCAGTTTTGCCTGGTGAGGGCCCGTGAGTACTTTGTGTCGCTGTAGCACCACAAAACACTCACGGGTCCTGATCAGCGGAAACATTCCCCAAACCAAAGCAGCAGCGACCTCCCGAAGCTCGCGGAGGACCTGGAGACGCTGCTACCGGCGCGACTCCGGAGCGAGGTCCGCCACCGGTCCGACGACGATCACCGCGGGCGGCTTGATCTCCGCGTCCCGCACGGCGTCGGCGACCTCGCCGAGCGTGGTGCGGAGCGTCTGCTGGTTGCGGGTGGTGCCTTCCTGCACCACCGCGACCGGCGACTTCGGGTCGCGGCCGTGCTCGATCAGGATGGCCGCGAACTCCCGGATCCGCTTGACCCCCATCATCAGCACGAGGGTGCCGCGCAGCCGGCCCAGCGCCGGCCAGTCCACCAGCGACTGCTCGTCGTGCGGCCCGACGTGCCCGGACACGACCACGACCTCGTGCGCGACGCCGCGATGGGTGACCGGCACGTCGGCCGCGGCGGGAGC
Source organism: Saccharopolyspora shandongensis (assembly GCF_900106995.1). Classification (GTDB taxonomy): domain Bacteria; phylum Actinomycetota; class Actinomycetes; order Mycobacteriales; family Pseudonocardiaceae; genus Saccharopolyspora; species Saccharopolyspora shandongensis. Next base: position 282,247 of record NZ_FNOK01000005.1, on the reverse strand, counting down.
CGCGAAAGCGCTGGTGATCCCGGGCACCGCGGTCACCGCGACCCCAGCCTCGACGCACGCCAGCAGCTCCTCGAACCCGCGCCCGAACAGGTACGGGTCGCCGCCCTTGAGCCGGACCACGAACTTGCCGGCCTTGGCATGCTCGATCAGCAGCGAGTTGATGACGTCCTGGTTGGCCGCCCGCCCGTAGGGGATCTTCGAGGCGTCCACCACCTCCACGTGCGGGCCGAGCTCTTCGAGCAGCTCGCGCGGCGCCAGACGGTCGGTGATCACGACGTCCGCGCGGCCCAGCAGCTGGCGCCCGCGGACCGTGATCAGGTCCGGGTCGCCCGGGCCGCCGCCGACGAGCGCGACGCCCGGCGCGGGCGGCTCGGACCGCTCGTCGACCACACCGGTGCGCAACGCCTCCACGAGCCCGTCCCGCACGGCGGCGGAGCGCCGGTGATCGCCACCCGCCAGCACCCCGAGCAGCAGCCCGCCGTGCTGGGCCACCGCGGGCGTGACGGCGGTTCCCTGCGAGGCGTCGTCGGCGCGGACGCAGAAGATGCGGCGCTGCTCGGCTTCGGCCGCGACCGCGGCGTTCACCTCGGCTCCGGTCGCGCACGCCACGACGTACCAAGCACCTTCCAGGTCGCCGTCGGCGTAGGGGCGCCGGTGCCACGTCAGGTCGCCCGCCTCGGCCATCGCCTCGACGGCCGGGGTCGCCTCCGGCGCGATCACGTCGACCAGCGCACCGGAGTTGATCAGGCGCGGGACCCGGCGCTGCGCGACGGTGCCCGCGCCGACGACGACCACCCGCTTCCCGGTTAGGTCGAGCCCGGCGAAGTAGTGCTGTTCAGTGTGCTTGGTCATGTCCGTAGTCCATGTCGGCTCCGCCCCGGCGAACTCGCCGGGGCCTTGTGCTCAGGGGCGCAGCCACGCGGTAGGCCACCTCGTCGTGGCTCACGATCACCGGCCTGACCTCGGGGCGCCACCTGGCACAGCCGGTGGACGCCGGTCACGCGCGCTCCGCGTCGTCGCCGCGGGCGGCGACTTTCCACCAGAGCGCGGCGCCGCCCCATACTGCCATGAAAGCGGCCAGCGTCAGATAGCCGAGCAGCTCGAAGTGGTCGCCGATGGTCGCGATCGGCGCCGCGGAGGACACGCCGAGCTCCTGGAGCAGTCCGGCGAGGACGACCAGCGCGACGACTGCGGCGAGCACCACCGTCAGCGCCGTGGTCGTCACGTTCACCCACAGCCGCCGCAACGGCCGCGCCAGCGACCACGTGTAGGCGCGGGACATCAGCATGCCGTCCACACTGTCCACTGTGCACATTCCGGCGGCGAACAGCAGCGGCAGGCTGAGCACGGCGACGGCGGACAGGTGCTCGGTCGGGGAGACCATGGCGAGCACGGTGATCTCGGTGGCGGTCTGCATGCCGAGCCCGAACAGCAGCCCGATGCCGAACAGGTGCCAGGAGCGGGCCACGGTGCGCATCCGTCCCCGCAGCACCCGGGCGAGCAGGCCGCGCCGCCCGAGCACCAGCTCGACCTCGGCCTCGTCGACCGCGCCGTGGCGGGCGCGGCGCAGCAGCCGCAGGGCATCGCGCAGCACCAGCGCGTTGAGCACCGCCAACGCGGTCAGGACCGCGATCACGACCAGGTCGACCGCCGTGGCGACCCGCACGCCGGCTTCCTCGGCCCACTGCTGCGCGGCGGGCCCGGCGATGAAAGCGACCGCGACGGCGAGGAAGAGCACGACGCTGGCGTGCCCGAGGGCGAACCACATGCCGGTCGACACCGGTCGCCTGCCGCGCTGCATCAGCAGCCGCGTGGCGTCGTCGATCACCGCGACGTGGTCGGCGTCGAACCCGTGGCGCAATCCGAGCAGGTACGCGGTCATCCCCGCGGCGGCCAGCCCGCCCACGGCGCCGAATTCCTGCTGTTGCAGCAGGTACGCGCCCCAACCCGCCAGGTGGAGCACTCCGACGGCGGCCAGCACGACCGCTGCTTTCCGGCGCTCGGTGGCGCCCCAACCGGCCTGCGGCCGACTCGCTTCGGCATCCCAAGACATGGGATCTCCGACCTCCTGGGTTTCCCGCCCGAGGGGCTCGGTGTCCGCACGCCGCGGCGCGGCGCGGGGCCGGCGCGCAGTCTCCTGACTCCCGGATCGACGTGGCACCCCGGCCTTCCAGCTGCACGCAGCCGTGGCAACGGATGGGGCCCACTCCCCGGTCACAGTGGCGGGACCGTCCCGGATTCGCACCGGGTTCCTGCACTGTCGGCGGCCGTATCCTGGCCTGCCCCGCGCCCCTAGGTCAAACCCCGGGTGAAGTCGATCACGACGGGAGCGCTGTTTGGCGGCGAGGCCCGATTGGGTAAGTCGCGCCTACCGGTCTGCGTGGCCGAACGGGGCGACCCGGACGGGTGAACACCGGTCTTTCGCGGCTCCGGTCGGCCGGCGCATGCTTGGGCTACGGCGACCTCAAGGGCCTGCGGGAACGCGGGCCGACGGGGACAGGAGGCGACCATGAACGAGACCCACACCATCACGCTGAACCTGCAGGTCGTGGAGGCGGGCGCGAAGACCACCGCCGACGTCGGGTTCACCACTCCGGGCGGTCAGGCGCTACACGGGCACGGCACCGCGCGCCGCCACCCGGACGACCCGGAGGTACCGCAGATCGGCGACGAGATCGCGATCGCCCGCGCCCTGTTCGAACTGGCGCACAAGCTGCTGGACAACGCGGCCAACGACATCGGCGAGCGCCTGCACCGCCGCGTGCACCTGCCCGCCTGACACGCAGCTACGGGGCGTCTCCGATCCGTCGGGGGCGCCCCGTCCACGTGGAAAGCGCGCTCACGTATGCGCTTCGACCACCTCGCGCGCCGTCTTCGCGACGAGGTCCGCGAGGTCGTCGTCGAGTCCGGGGCGGGCCCGGACCCGCAGCGGCGCCGAATCCAGCCGCGGGAGGTCGTCGCGCACCACCAGCCCTTCCAGGCGCGGCTTCGCCGAGGGCAGCAGCGTGACACCGAGGCCGGACCGCGCGGCCGCGAGCACCCCGGCCAGATCGGCGGCTTCGCACACCAGGTCCGGATGCCGGCCGATCCCGGTCACCGCATCGACCGCGAGCCGCCGCATGATGCACGGCTCGTCGAAGACGACCATCGGCAGCGGCTCGCCGGGGCCCGGCGGCGCCCAGTCCGGCGCCGCGTACCAGTCCATCCGGAGCCGGCCCGCGTCCCGGCTCCGCCCGCCGACCGACATGTCGATCAGCAGGGCGATATCGATGCTGCCGCGGTCCACCGCTTCCGCGAGCCGCGCCGTGCGGTCCAGCCGGAACCGCACTTCGAGCGCCGGGAAGGCGGCTCGCATCCGGGTCGCCAGCTCGGGGAGCAGCCGGTCGGCGGCGTGTTCGGTGGAGCCGAAGACGAGTGTGCGGCGCTCCTCCGCGCCGAGCCGGCGCAGCGCCTCGTCGTGCGCATCGAGGATGCGCCGCGCCTCGGCCAGCAGGAGCTCGCCGGACGCCGTGAACTTGGCCTGCCGCCCCTCCCGGACCACCAGCTTCCGGTCCAGCACCCGCTCCAGCTTGCGCAGGTGCTGGCTGACCGCGGACTGGGTCAGGGACAGCGCGGCGGCGGCCCGGTGGAACCCGCCGCAGTCGGCGACCGCGACCATGCTGCGCAACGCCACGATGTCCAACACCGCACTCATGCGACCACCATAACCGATCAGTGATTGAAATCGATCGCGATCACTTATCGTCGTTGGACGCGGCCGGACCCGGCAGGCGAGGCTGGGATCATGCAGAGCACCCGCTCGATCCCGCTGCCGCTGGCGGCGCCGATCGTCGTCATCTGGGCCAGCGGATTCCCCACCGGGAAGCTGGGTGTCGGCGCCGCTCCCCCGTTCCTCCTGACGTCCGTGCGACTCGCGCTGGCCGCGCTGGTGTTCGCGGCGATCGCGGTCTGCTCCCGCGCGACCTGGCCCGGCGGCAAGCGGTTCGGGCACACCGCCGTCGCCGGAATCCTCACCAGCGGAGCGCAGTTCGCCGGGTGCTACGGCGGGATGGCCGTCGGGGTCCCGGCATCGGTGACCGCGCTGGTGCTCGCCATGAACCCGGTGCTCACCGCGGCACTCGCGGCCGGATTCCTGGGCGAGCGGCTGAGCCGGATCCGCGCGATCGGGCTCGTCCTCGGCGTGCTCGCCGTCGTCGTCACGCTCGGCGGCCAGGTGCTCGCCGACGGCGCGGTGAACCCTGGAATCCTGCTCACCCTGCTGGGGTTGCTCGGATTCTCCGCGGGCGGGCTCTACCAGCAGCGGTACTGCACCGGGGTCGACGTCCGGGCCGGTGGCGCCGTGCAGTCGGGCGCGGCGGCTCTGGCGGTCGGCGTGATCGCGGTGTTCGAACAGGGCCACGTCACGCACTGGGGGCAGGCGACCGCGGTGCTGCTGTGGCTGGTCCTGGCGGGATCGGTGGCCGGAACCGCGTTCTACCTGCGGGCGATCGCGGTCGGCGGCGCGAGCCGGGCCAGCGCCCTGTTCTGCATCGTCCCGCCCGTTTCCGCCCTGCTGTCCTGGCCGATCCTGGGCGAAACGCCGTCGGTCACCGCAGTGCTGGGAATGGCCATCGGAGCCGTGGCGTGCGTGCTCGGCACCAGGCCCGATCCGGCCCGCGCCCCCAAGCCCCGAGGACTCGCAGAGGCGCGGGCCGCGGCGTGAAAGCTCTGGGTCGACATAGAGGCTGTGTTGTTCGAGTCGGCATTTGCTTTGAAGCGGCGCAGCCGCTTAGCCCACCCTCGCATTCATGATGTCGGGGATCCCACAGCGAGAAGGCCGCAGTAACTCCCGCAGGGGGCCGCTACTTGCACCGCCACGCAAATTGAGGATGAAAAAACCTCACTGTTTGAGGTATTCCAGCACTGCCAGGACCCTGCGGTTGGTGTCGTCGGACGTTTCCAGGCCCAGCTTCCCGAAGATGCTCGCGATGTTCTTGCTCACCGCGCCTTCGCTGATGAACAGCTGCTGGGAGATCGCCGCGTTCGAGCGCCCCTCGGCCATCAGCGACAGCACCTCGCGCTCCCGCTCCGTCAACCGCTCCAGCGGGGTGGTCCGCCGGGCGACCAGCGCGGAGATCACCTCCGGGTCCATCGCGGTGCCGCCGGCGGCGACCCGGCGCACCGCGTCGATGAACTGCTCGGCGTTGAACACCCGGTCCTTGAGCAGGTAGCCGATCCCGCCGGTGCCGTCGGCCAGGAGTTCGCGCGCGTACAGCTGCTCGACGTGCTGGGACAGCACCAGCACCGGCAGTCCCGGGATCTCGCGCCGGGCGACCAGCGCGGCCCGCAGCCCCTCGTCGGTCTGGGTGGGCGGCAGCCGCACGTCGACCACCGCCACGTCCGGCCGGTGCTCCAACAGCGCCCGCTCCAGCTCGGGACCGGTCTCCACGGCTGCGACGATCTCGCAGCCGTGCGCGGCGAGCAGGGTGGTCAGGCCGTCTCGGAGGAGGAAGAGGTCTTCTGCGAGGACAACGCGCACGGGATCTCCATCGTCGCCCGGGTCGGACCGCCGAGCGGGCTGCTGAGGTGCAATGTTCCGTCGAATGTACCGAGCCTGCGCCGGATTCCCCGCAGCCCGCTGCCGCGGTCCGGGTCGGCCCCGCCCGAACCGTCGTCGGTCACGACGACCCGCAGCGACCCCCGCTGGTAATCCAGCTCGACGCGGATCGCCTCCGCCCCGGCGTGCTTGAGCGCGTTCGTGACCAGCTCCCGGGTCGCGAAATAGGCCGCGGACTCCACTGCGGACGGGCATCGCCCGGGCAGGTCCGCCGACACCTCGATCCGCACGCTCAGGTCGAGGGCCAGCGCGCGCACGGCATCGACGAGGCCGCGCTCGGTGAGCACCGGCGGGCGGATTCCCCGCACCAGGGCGCGGAGTTCGGCGAGGGTCTGCCCGGACTCGGCCTTGCTCTCGCCCAGCAGCTCCCTGGCCCGCTGCGGGTCGCTGTCCAGGAGCTGCTCCGCGGCCGCGAGCTTCAGCCCCAGCGCGATCAGCCGGGCCTGGGCGCCGTCGTGCAGGTCCCGCTCGATGCGGCGCAGCTGGGTGTCCTCGGCTTCGGTCGCGTCGGCGCGGGTCTCGGCGAGCCGCCGAACCCGTTGCGCCAGCAGGGTTTTCCCGGTCGGCGCCAGCAGCACACGAGTCCATCGGCCGTGCAGGCGCACCAGCGGCGGCGCCAGCGCCACCACCGCCGCCCCGGCGGCCAGCCCGAGCGGGAACCCGGCCAGCGGGGTTTCCGCGAGCCACTTCGCCGGGGCGGGCAGCTCCGCCCACGGCTGCCCGACGTCGGAGAACAGGCCGCCGATCCAGATCCAGAACGGGATCCAGAAGCCCCAGCCGAAGACCCAGCACAACGCCGCGAGCGGGGCCAGCAGCGCCGCGGTGACCGGGCCGTCGCCGAGCAGCCACAACAGGTCTCGCGCGCTCGCCGGATCGGTCATCGCCTGGCGGTAGCGGGCCCACCTGATCGCGGGTCGCGGCGACTTCCGCAGCATCCGGCCGGCCCGGTAGAGCCCGTCGGAAGTGGGCAGTGGCGCGACGAAGGGCAGGTAGACCTCGTCCACCGCCACCCCGGACCACTTCCCGGCGAGGCTGCGGCCCAGACCCGCGAGCAGCCGGGCGACCCGGTTGCACCAGGGCCACCACACGAACGCGCCCAGCACGTGGGTGACGACGAAGAGGACGACCAGGAGTACGCCCGCGAGCAGGTTCACCACGGCCAGCAGGCCGAGAACCGCCAGGTGCCAGAGGTCGTGCAACCCGTGCACGACGCGTTCCCACCAGCGGCACGGCCGAACCGGGCTCAGCAGCAGCCGCGTCCAAAGCCCGTGCGCCCGCAGGAAAGTCCGGCCGCCCAGCACCGCCAGCAGGCCCAGCACCGCGCCGGCGACCGTGTTGAGCAGCATCCAGTTCAGGTCCCGGTTCGTCGCCGGGTCCTCCGCCAACCACACGACGCGCGCGAGGTAGCGCGGGATGCGCGGCTTCCGGTACAGCGCCTTGTCGTGCCGGTACCAGCCCTCGGCGTCCGGCTGCGGTTCCGGCGGGGCGGGCCGGTACGGCACCGGCACCTCGACGCCGCCCCAGTCCCGCGCCAGCCGCCGGCCGAGGTTCGCGGCCGCCCGGCAGCGTCCGACGAGCCACTCCCCCGGCCACAGCAAGCCGAGCGACGCCGCCCCCAGACCGAACAGGTACAGCACGAACAGCAGCGGCCCCGGCAGCGCCAGCAGCAGGAGCACCAGCCCGCGCCCGGCGGTTGTCGCACGTTGTCGTGCCCGATTTCGCATAAGTCCATCTTCTCCGGCACCGGCGGAAATGCACTGCCCGTGCCTTCCGCGTGGAGGTAGAGCTAGCTCTACTCCCGAACGGGCCGAAAGCCCACCTCGAACGGCAGCAAGACGCATACCCGCAGGCACGCGGCGTTCCTAGCGTCAACGCCATGGCAATCAGCGAAGACTCGTCCACTGTGGATGATCTGGGCGACCGCGTCGGCGCGGAGCTGGCGAGGCTGCCCCGCCGACCGCCGGCGATCGCCTCGATCCTCTCCTGCCTCCTCGCACCCGCGATCGGGCTCCCCGCGGCCATCGTCGTCGCGCTGACGATCGCGGCCGCCAACCTGCGGCGGTGCACCGACCCGGTTGCGGCGTTCCTCGCGCACCTGGCGGCATTCGCCGGGCTGTCGCTGGCCGCCACGGCCATCATGCAGCCGCAGAAGGCCATGGCCCTCCTAGTCGCATGCACGCTCACCGCGCTCGCGCTGCTCAGCTGCGGGTTGCTGACCGCGGCGCTGCCCCGCCGCACCGGTTCGGCGCTCGCTGCGGCACTGCTGCTGCCCGGCCTGCCGCTGGCTGCGATTCCGGGCCCGCTGCAACCGATCGGCGGCCTCACCGCGCCGGGCGCCGCGCTCCACGCCCTCCAAACCGCCTCGGCCGGCGACTGGCCGGCTCCGGTGCACGTGCTCGTGCTGATCGGGCACGCGCTGATCGCGGCCAGGTCAGCCCATCGCCTCCTGGATCCGCTTCCAGGCCGCGAGCACGTGACGTCGCTCGGTCTGCGGCGAACCGACCGCGAGCCGCAGCAGCGTCCGGCCGTCCACCTTGGTGTGGGTCAGGTACAGCTCGCCGGAGTCGTTCAGCGACTCCATCAGCCGGTAGACCCGGTCGTTGGCGTCCTCTGTGGACAGCGCCGGGAACAGCGGCCGGAAGCAGACCAGGCCCAGCGGGTGCGGCTCCAGCAGCTCGAACCGCGGGTCGTCGCGGACCCGGTCGGCGAACTCCTGGGCCAGGCCGACGCTGGTGCGGATGTGCTCGCGCAGCCCCTCCGCGCCGTACCAGCGCAGCACCGACCACAGCTTCAAAGCCCGGAACCGGCGGCCCAGCGGCACCTGCCAGTCCCGGTAGTCGATCACCTCACCGGACGCCGTCGCCGGGTTGCGCAGGTACTCCGGCAGGATCGACAGCGCGTCGACCATCGGCCGCCGGTCGGCCATCCACAGCAGGCTGCAGTCGAAGTTCGTCAGTAGCCACTTGTGCGCGTTGGTGCAGTACGAATCGGCGAATTCGGCGACGCCGTCGTTGATCCAGCGCAGTTCCGGGCACACCGCGGCAACGCCCGCGTACGCCGCGTCCACGTGCAGCCAGACCCCGCGCGCGCGGCACACCTCGCCGACCGCGCGGACCGGGTCGATCGCCGTCGTCGAGGTGGTGCCGATCGTCGCGCACACCAGCGTGGGCACCGCGCCGGCGGCGAGGTCCTCGGCGATCAGCGCGTCGAGGTGCTCGGGATCCATGCCGAGCGTGTCCGGGTCGACGTCGACGATCCGGACGTTGTCCCCGCCGACGCCCACCATCCGCGCCGCGCGCTCCAGGGACGAATGGGTGTGCGCGGAGACGTAGAGCGTGTGGCGCCGGGTGATGCCCCGGCTCGCCACCTGCCCGTCGCTGATCCGCTGCAGCGCGGCGAGGCAGGCGACGAGCGCGGCGCTGGACGCCGAGTCCTGGATGACCCCGCCGCCGACGGCGTCGGTCCGGAAGTGCTCAGGCAGGCCCAGCAGCTCGGCCATCCAGTCCACGACGACGGTCTCCAGCTCGGTGCACGCCGGGCTGGTCGCCCACACCATGCCCTGCACGCCCAGCCCGCTGGAGAGCAGGTCACCGAGGATCGACGGGCCGGTTGCGTTGGCCGGGAAGTAGGCGAAGAAGTTCGGGTGCTGCCAGTGCGTGACGCCCGGCACCAGCACGGCGTCGAGGTCGCTGAGCACCCGCTCGAACGGCTCGCCCCGCTCGGGCGGGTGCGCCGGGAGCTGCGCCCGGACCTCCCCGGGCCGGACCGGGGACCGAACCGGATGCCGCTCGACGCCGGAGTAGTAGTCGGCGATCCAGTCGACGACCTGCCTGCCGAACTCCCGGAACTCCTCGGGAGACATGTGCCCGCTCATCCCAGCCAGCTTCGCACGCCCACCCCACCAAAACCAGCGGCCTTGGAGACGACTTCCCGCAGCGATGGCCACCTACGGGGAATCACCGCCCGGACTCGTGCATGCCTGAGCTGTCCTCGCCAGACGGACCGTGGTGCCCGCCGAGTCCGCCGCAAGCGGAAACGACCTCTCCAGGGTCGTTGGGCGGGCACGCGTGGGACCTGTCCGCCTGGGGCAGGTGCCGGGCGCCTTCGGACGAGCCAGGCGAAGCCAGGCTGAAACGGTCGCTCAGGCGCCGGTGGGCGTCCGCCGGGTCACCATCCGGCCATCGACCACTGTGGACCGCGAGGTGCCCACGACCACCGTGGTGGACGCGTCCACCGCCGCCGGGTCGAAGTCGCCGATCGGCACGCACCACACCCGCTCCCCGGTGCGACCGGCCCCGCGGACCGCGCCTACCGGCGTGGTCACCGGGCGGTGCTCCGCCAGGATCTCCAGGACGCGGCCGAGCGGCCCCGAACTCGGGTTGTGGAAGCACGCCACGAGGTCGGCCTCCGCAGCCGCGCGGACGCGGCGCTCGATGACCTCCCACGGCGTGTGCGCGTCGGACAGGCCGATCAGCGCGTGGTCGTGCCCGAGCGGCCCGCCCAGCAGCGCGGACGCGGCCAGCGCCGCTGTCACGCCGGGCACGCCGACCAACTCGATGTCGGCACCGGCCTCCTCCAGCACCAGGTCCGCCATCGCGGCCCCGCCGACCAACGCCACCGCGCGCCCCTCCCGCGCCAGCGCGACCGCCTCGGCGCCGGTGGCGCGCACCTCGGTGCCGGGGCGCAGCAGGTGCCGGACCCGGTCGAGGTGCTCGTCCGGCCCGACGACCACGGAGGCGCGGCGCAGCTCGACGTCGGCGCGCGGGGTGCGCAGGTCAGGGGCGCCCGGGCCGATGCCGATGATCGCCAGCCGGCCGCGGGGCCGGATGCGCGCGGCGGCTGCGGTCACGTCGTCGCCCTTGATCTTCGGCACGACCAGCTCGACGGGCGCCCCACCGCCGAGCTCGGCGGCCGCGTGCAGCGCCGACGCCTCGGCGACGGAGGGCGTGCCCGCCGCCGCGCTCGCCACCTCGCTGGGGTTGGGCACCTCGATGCCCGCCAGCGCCTCCGCCGGGTAGGTCAGCAGCGACAGCTCCTCGCCGCCGTCGGAGTGCCAGAAGCCCAGGTCCTGCACCGCCTCCAGGATGCCGTCCTCGTCGGCCTTCAGGTCGACGCTGGCGACGGCGCGGATCGCCCGCGGGTCCAGGCCGTGCTCGCGGTCCAGCCGGGCGATCGTCTCGGTCACCGCCGTCCGCGAGACGCCGCGGGCGGCCCCGACGCCGACGACCAGCGTGCGCGGGATGAGCCGCAGCGTCCGCTCCTCGTCCTCCGTCGGCCGCCGATCGTCGATCACGACCGTCCACAGCGGCGCCTCGGGATGGGCGGAAACGTTGGGCGGCAGCGCCGGCAACGGGAAGCCGTGCGGGTTGACGAGGCGGACCGACCAGCCGTCGAGGATCGCGCCGCCGCAGGCCGCCAGGTCACCGTCCACAGTGGCGTCCAGCTGGTCGACGAGCTCGTCCAGCGGGGTGGTGCCGGTGCTGTCGGAGGCGGCGGTGACCACCGGGGTGCAGCCGAGCACGTCGGCGACCTGCTCGGCGAGCGCGCCCCCGGCGTGGCCGCCGGTCAGGGCGATGGCGAAGCGGCGGTCGTCGTCGACGCAGACCACGCCGGGATCGCTGTGCTTGTCCCGCAGCAGCGGCGCGACCAGTCGCACCGCCGCACCGCTGGCCAGGAAGAACACCGCCGCGTCCAGGTGGTCCCACAAGCGGCGCACGGCGGGCGCGATCGGCCCGTCGGCGACGACCGCGTCCGGCCCCAGCCGTCCGGCCAGTTCGGCGGCAGACCGCCGTCCCGCCGCGGTCACCGCGAACAGACCGATCACTGCCACTCCTCAACCTGGACGACTGCTTTCACCGACTCCGCATGGTCCCACCCACGTGACCCTCTCCCACCCACCAGGGCACCACGCCCGGCCGCGATTTCCGTCGAGGTTTTTCATCCTCGTGCTGCGTGGCGGTCCGGCTGGGCGGCATGGGGTCAGCGTTGTTTCCGGTAGCCCGAGATCAGGACGACCGGGTCGGCCGCTTCCAGGCGGGACGCGCCGTCGGGCAGTTCCGCCAGCCGGGCCGCCGACAGCTGCACGCCCTCGACCTCGTAGCCGGCCGAGCGCAGCGCGTCGCGGGTCGGCGCGACCCGGTCCAGCGCCGACAGCGCCACCACGACGCGGGACGCCCCGGCGTGCGCGCACGCCGTGACGACCTCGGTGCCGCCGCCTCCGACGAAGATCGCGTCCGGTCGCGGCAGGTTGCGCAGCACCTGCGGCGCGGAGCCCTCCTCGACCCGGACGTCCACGCCGTGGCTCGCGGCGTTGGTGATCAGCCGCACCGCCTGCGTCTCGTCGGACTCCACCGCGATCGTCGCCGCGCCCATCCGGGCGCACTCCACCGCCACCGAGCCCGAACCCGCGCCGACGTCCCAGACGAGCGTGCCCGGCCGCGGCGCGAGCTTCGCCAGCGCGACGGCCCGCACCTCGGCACTGGTGATCATGCCGTCACGGTGCGAGAACTCGTCCTCGGACAGTGCCCAACCGGTCGCCGGCGGCACCGGCTCGCCGCCGACGATCCAGCCCCGGTGCGGCACGTCGTCGAGATCCGCCAGGGAGAGCACGATGTTCGGCTCGTGCCAGCTGCGCTTCGCGGCCTCCGCCGGTTCGAGGGTCACCACCGACTCGTTCGGCCCGCCGAGGTCCTCGGCGACGATCATGGTGCGCCGCCAGCCGGCCAGGCCGGAGCCGATCTGGGCCGGGCCCGCCTTCGGCGCGGTCAGCACCACCACGGCCGGTCGAGCGCGGCAGACGTTGATCGCCTGGCTGAGGTCGCTGCCGAGCGCGCTGACCACGACGACGTCGTCCCAGGACCGGCCGACGCGCGCCATCAGCTGCTGGACGCTGGAGGTCGACGGCAGCACCGCGCACCGGATGCCGCGGTCGCGCAGCGCGCGGACGGCGCCGAAGAAACCGGGATCGCCCGAGGCCAGCACCACGCCGCTCTCGTCGCCGGACAGCGACGACAGCGCGTTCAGTGCCGGTTCCAGCGGCCCGAGTTCGAGCTTGCGCGCGTGTTCCGGCGCATGCTCCTCCAGGTGCCGCCTGCCGCCCACCACGAGCCGCGCCGACTCCAGCACCTCGGCGCTGCCCCTCGGCAGGTCGCCACCATCGACCCCGATCACCGTGACTGCCACGTCACCCACCTCGTTCCGGCGGCCGCCACCGCGCGTTCGTCCCGGAGTCCGCCACCGCGACCCGAACGCGCGGCCGACGACCGCATTCCTGGCTGATCCGCTTCAATACTGCTGCCACCTGCGCGCGGAGCCGGACCGCACACGCCGGGAACGGCCCGCCCCGCTGCCACATCTCGCATGACCGGTGGGCGACCGGGGCCCGTCCGGGCGACCCGATGTCTACTTCGGACCTCGTGGCTACGCCACGACCGCGCCGGCGACGGCACGCCGCAGCGTCGGCTCCGCCTCGCTATTCGCCCTGCTCATCCGGCTTCGCCGGGGGCTTGCGCTTGGCGGCGGGCTTCGCCTTCGCCGCCGTCGTGGTGGTCGCGGACTTCGTCCGCTTCGCCGCGGTCTTCGTCCCCCGCTTCGCGGTGGCGGCCTTCGCGGTGGCCCGGGTGGTCGTGGTGCGCGCCGCGGAGGTCCGCTTCGGCTGCGCCTCCGCTGCTTCGGCGCGTACGGGCTGTTCATCCACGTCTACGGGCTGTTCGCGCCCAGCTGCTTCCGCCCGGACCGGCGCCACCGCGTCGACCGGCCGTTCGACGGCCGCAACGGGTTCCTCGGCGAACAGCTGCGACTGCGCCTCGTCGACCCGCCGGGCCGTGCGGGCGGACGCGACCCGCGCCGCGCCACGCGCGCTCTCCTGCCAGTCGCGCACCGCCCACCACGCGACGTCGGACTCGCGCATCCGGCCGTTCTCACCGGGTTCCTCGGCGCGCGGCGCGGTGTTCTCCGCGCGCTGGCGCACCGGGATGGGCCGGTCCGCCCGCAGCGCCCGGCGCGTGACCGGGTCGGCGCGGCGGTACGTGTGGAAGTGCCCAGTGGTGTACGGCGAGCGGGTTCCGCTGCCGTTGAGGCTCTTCCCGACAATGAACAGCGTGTTCCGCCACAGCTTGTGCTGCTTGACGGTCTTCTCCAGGTCGGCGAGGTTCGTGCGCAGCAGGAGCTCGTCGGGCCAGGAGACCTTGTAGGCCACCAGCACCGGGGTGTCTTCCGGGTAGCCGCCGGCACGCAGTTCCTCGACGAGCTGCGCGGCGCGCGACGCCGACAGGAACAGCGCCATCGTGGTGCCGTGCTTGGCGAACTCGCGCACCTTCTCGCCTTCCGGCATCGGCGTCTTGCCGCCCTCCAGCCGGGTCAGCACCAGCGACTGGGCGACCTCCGGCACGGTGAGCTCCCGCCCGACCGCGGCCGCGGCGGCGGAAAACGCCGGAACGCCCGGCACGATCTCGACTTCCACGTTCATCCGCGCGCACGCGTCGTGCTGGTCCTGGACCGCTCCCCACAGCGACGGGTCGCCGGAGTGCACCCGGGCGACGCTGAGCTTGTCCCGCTCGGCGCGGCGGTAGATCTCCAGCGCCTGCTCGTGGGTCAGCCGGGAGGAGTCGATCAGCTCAGCGTCGCTGCGCGCGTGCTCCTGGATGCATTCCGGCGCGACGAGGCTCGCGGTCCACACCACGATGTCGGCCTCGGCGATCCGCCGGGCGCCGCGGACCGTGATCAGGTCGGCCGCGCCGGGCCCGGCACCGATGAACGAGATCCGGCCAGTCAGCATTGTTCTCCTCTTCCGCCTCGGGGTGGAAGTACTACCACGGTGGACAGATACGGCGCGTCATCCACTTCGGACACACCGGACGGCGGGAGCACTCGCGCGTCCGGCGTGCCAAGGTGCTCGGCGCGGACCGAGCGCTCCGGGGCTCCGCATTCGGCGATCGCGGCGCGCAGCTCGCCGAGCCACCGGCCGCCTTCGCAGGAAACGACCGTACCGCGTGACCGCGAAGCGACCCGCAGCGCGGTCACGTCCCGCATCACCCGAATCACGGTGCGTCACACGACTCTCCCCGCCCCTGCGCCGCCCACCGCCGAACGGCTGGAAACCGAATGCGCGGCGGGATCCTTTGGAGTGAGCAAAGCCACGGTGCCGTCCTGATCGCGCAGCCGCTGCACCCGGGCGGCTCCCGGGACGAAAACTGTTCCCGCTCCACGGAATTCGCGCAGCGCGGCCGGAATCAGCATCCCCGGATCGCCGGACGGGCGAGCCTCATCGCGCGCACCGCGCCACGAACCGCTGCACCGCTTCGGGCTGCCCGGCCGGATGGGTGTGCAAGTACGAAGCGTGCACCCCGCCGTCGACGAACCCTTCCCGCTGCGCGCCCGTGGCACGCCACAACCAGGCAGGCTTCGAGCCGCTGCCGGGCTCCAGGACGGTGCGGTGGAACTCGTGCCCGCTCACCCGTGCGCCTTCGCCGAACAGGACGGAATCAGCGGCGGCCACGGCGTCGCGGTAACCGAGCGTCAGCCGCGGCGACATCCGCGCCCGCGCGTCGAGCACGCCGCACAGCGGGTGGCCGTCCAGTTCCTCCGCCAGGTACAGCAGCCCGCCGCATTCCGCGTGGATCGGTGCCCCTGTGGCGGCGAAAGCCGCGATTTCCTTGCGCAGCAAGGTATTCGCCGACAGTTCGGCGACGTGCTGTTCGGGGAAGCCGCCCGGCAGCACCAGGCCCGCGGCGCGTTCGGGCAGCCGCTCGTCGTGGAGCGGGTCGAGGACGGCGACCTCGGCACCGGCGGCTTCGAGCAGCTCGACGTGCTCGGCGTAGCCGAAGGTGAACGCCCGCCCGCCGGCCACCGCGACCACGGCCCCGGCCTGCGGCTGCACCTCGTCGCGCGGATTCCAGGCGGCGCCGGGCAATCCGGGAGCCGAGCCGGCGAGCGCGCACACCGCGTCGAGATCCACCGACCGGGCAACGACTTCGGTCATCGCCTCAACCGCGCGGACGGCCGCACCGCCGTGTTCGGCGGCCGTGACGAGGCCGAGGTGACACGACGGGACGGCGAGATCATCGGCGCGCGGGATCGCGCCGAGCACCGGGAGGCCGGCGTTGTCGGCGGCGTCGCGGAGCACCTGCTCGTGCCGCTGCGAGCCGACCCGGTTGAGGATCACGCCGCCGATCCGCACCTCCGGGCGATAGCTGCGGAAACCGTGCAGCAGCGCGGCGAGGCTGTGGCTCTGGCCCCTCGCGTCGACGACCAGCACCACGGGCGCGTCCAGCAGCTGCGCGACGTGCGCGGTGGATCCGGCGGCGATCCCCTCGCCCGGCCCGATGCGGCCGTCGAACAGGCCCATCACGCCTTCCACGACGGACAGTTCGGCGCCGGCGGCGCCGTGCCGGAACAGCGGCGCGATCCGCTCCTCGCCGACCAGCACGGGATCGAGGTTGCGGGCCGGGCGGTCGGCGGCGAGCCGGTGGTAGCCGGGGTCGATGTAGTCCGGGCCGACCTTGAACGGCGCGACCCCGGTCCCGCGCCGCCGCAGCGCGCCGAGCAGCCCGGTCACCACGGTGGTCTTCCCCTGCCCGGACGCCGGTGCCGCCACCACCACCCGGGCGAGCGAGGAATCGGTCACCACTCGATGCCCCTCTGGCCCTTCTGGCCGGCGTCCATCGGGTGCTTGACCTTGGTGGCCTCCATGACGAGGTCGGCGGCGTCGATCAGGGCCTGCGGGGCGTGGCGGCCGGTGATCACGACGTGCTGGTGCCCGGGCCGGTCGCGCAGGGTCTCGACCACCTCGGCGACGTCGACCCAGCCCCAGTGCAGCGGATAGGTGAACTCGTCCAGCACGTAGAGCCCGTGGCGCTGCTCGCCGATCCGGCGGGCGATCTCCCGCCACCCCTCCAGGGCCGCGGCCGCGTGGTCCTCCTCGCTGCCCTGTTTGCGGGCCCACGACCAGCCCTCGCCCATCTTGTGCCACTCGACGGGCCCACCCTCGCCGGTCTCGTCGTGCAACCGCCCCAGTGCGCGGAACGCCGACTCCTCGCCGACGCGCCACTTCGCCGACTTGACGAACTGGAAGACCCCGATCGACCAGCCCTGGTTCCACCCGCGGAGGGCGAGCCCGAAGGCGGCGGTGGACTTGCCCTTCATGTCGCCGGTGTGCACCACGAGCAGCGGCCTGTTGCGGCGCTGGCGAGTGGTCAACCCGTCGTTCGGCACTGTCGAAGGCTGTCCCTGAGGCATGCCCCGACCCTAACGGGCCGCCCCGGCACCGTCCGACACGTCCCGAACGGTCTCAGCGAGCGGGCCGGAAGGCCCCGACCTGCTCGTCGAGGTACCGCGCCAGCCGCTGCTTGTCCGCCGGTCTGAAGGTGTTCCAGCGCTCGCCGGCGCTGCCGGAGTGCGACATGTGGTCGGCCGGCTGCGTGACGCGCTTCCGCATGGCGTCACCGGCCTCGCCCAGGTGTGCTCCGTCTTCGTCGCGGCCTGCCGGATCTGCTCGGCGAACTCCAGGAACTTCGTCCAATGGCCTAATGCCGCCCTTGTCGACGGTGGCCGAGGTCACGGGGTTCTGGAACGGTGCAGGCGACGAACATGGACGGTCGTCCCAGTCAGCGAGGAGCCGCCCGATGCCGACCAGGCCGCCGCTGGTGCTGTCCTTCGCCACGCTGACCTCCAACTTCGACCGCTTCGCGGTCACCCCGATGCTGCTGCTGATCGCGCTGGCGCTGGACGAGCCGCTGGCCGGGGCGGTCGCCGTCGCCAGCGGCTACTTCCTCGCCTACGGCCTTTCCCAGCCGCTGTGGGGTTTGCTGTCGGACCGCTTCGGCCGGCTGCCGGTCATGCGCGGCACGATGCTCGCCGCAGCGGTGGGCGGGGTGGTTTCCGCGCTGGCGCCGAGCCTGACCGCGCTGGTCGTGGCGCGCGTGGTCACCGGTGCGTGCATGGGGGCCGTCGTGCCCGCGTCGCTGACCTACGTCGGCGACACCGTGCCGCAGGAGCACCGGCAGGGCGCGCTTTCGGATCTGATGGCGGCCTCGGCGATGGGCACCGCGCTGGCGACCGCCGCCGGCGGACTGCTGGCCGGTTTTCTGGACTGGCGCGCGGTTTTCGCGCTTCCCGCCGTCTGCGCCGTGGTGTGCGTCGTCCTGCTCCGCAAGCTGCCGGAGCCGGAGCGGGCTCAGGCCCAGGGCGTGCGCAGCCACCTGATGGCGGTGTTGACGAATCGCTGGGCGCTGCTGGTCTTCGGGTTGGTGTTCGTCGAGGGCGCGGTGTTGCTGGGCACCATGACGTTCTTGGCGTCGGCGCTGGTGCACGAGGGCGTGGACGTCGCGGTGGCCGGGCTCGCCACCGCCGCGTACGGCGTCGGCGTGTGGGTGTTCTCCCGGCTGGTGAAGGCGTTGGGGCGGCGCTTGGCGGTCTGGCAGCTGATCGCGATCGGCGGCGCATCGATGTTCGTCGGCTACCTCGTCGTGACCGCCACCGCCAGCATCGCGACCGTGGTGGTCACGGCGTTGCTGCTCGGCGGCGGCTGGTCGTTCATGCACTCGTCGTTGCAGACCTGGGTGACCTCGGTGGTCCCGGAGGCCAGGGGTACCGCCGTGGCGCTGTTCGCGTCG
The DNA here is from genome assembly GCF_900106995.1 of Saccharopolyspora shandongensis. GTDB lineage: Bacteria > Actinomycetota > Actinomycetes > Mycobacteriales > Pseudonocardiaceae > Saccharopolyspora > Saccharopolyspora shandongensis. Next base: position 264,040 of record NZ_FNOK01000005.1, on the reverse strand, counting down.
GCGTTGTTCCTGGGCAGCGCGGCCGCATCGGCGGCGGCCGCGTACTTCGCGGAGCGCGGCTCGTACGGCTTGATCTTCGGGGTCGCCGCCGCCACGGCGGTTCCGCTGCTGATCGTCGCGGCCGCCTGTCGCCACCGCTACCAAACCCGCGTCGTCGCGCGGGGCGGGCCGCCATCGGTCAGCGGCCGGGCGGCGTGACGGGCGATTGAAAGAGCCCCCGCACTCGACCGGCCTGGGGGTTACCGGGAGCGCGGGGGCATCTTGCGGGTCCACCCCTGGGGGTCAGGTGGACGGCGTCACCGTACCAATCGGTCGGGTGAGTCAGAAGACGGAACGCAGGATCTCGTAACCAAAACGAGATCAAGCGGCACGGGCGCGCTCGCCTCGGACCGCGCGCACGACTCCGGCGACGTTGTCCGCGGACAGCTCCTCCAGCCGCAGGCAGGGACCACCCAGCGCGGCCCCGATCCGGCCGGCCAGGCCGAGCCGGACCGGTCCGCTCTCGCAGTCCACCACGACGGACGCGACGCCCGCTTCGGCGAGCAGGCCCGCCGAGCGCAGCGCGTCATCGACCGCCCGCTGAGTGCGAATCCGCCCGGTGAGCCCGGAATCCACCGGCACAGTGGCCTTCCCGTCGGTCAGCAGCACGACCAGGGCCCGCCGCTGCGGGTCCCGCATCCGCTCGGTCTGCACCACCCGGTGCACGCGCAGCAGCCCGTCGGCCAGCGGCGTGCGGCCACCGGTGCGCAGCCGGCGCATCCGCGCGGCCGCGATGTCCACAGAGGACGTCGGCGGCAGCGCGAGCTCCGCCGAGTCGCCGCGGAAGGTCACCACGCCGACCTTGTCGCGCCGCTGGTAGGCGTCCCGCAGCAGCGACAGGACGGCGCCGCTGACCGCCGACATCCGCTCCCGGGCGGCCATCGACCCCGACGCGTCCACCGCGAACAGCACGAGGTTCCCCTCGCGCCCCTCCCGGATGGCGCGCCGCAGGTCGTCGCCGCGCAACACCAGCCCGGGGCCGCTGCGCCCGCGCGCGACCTGGTGGGGCGCCGCGGCGGCCAGCGTGGCCGCCAGGTGGATGCCGTGACCCTCCACAGTGGACGAGCGCGTCGTCCGGCCGCTCCGCGCCCGGGACCGCGACCGCCGCCCCGGCGCGCCGTCGCCGAGCCCCGGCACCTCCAGCAGCCGCGCCTGGAACGCCGGCGCCGGCGCCGCCGGCGGCCGCTCCGCGGGCACCCGGTCGTCGCTGCGCTCCTCCGAGCCGTCGGCTCCGCCGTCCGGCCCGGTGGGTCCTTCGGGCCCTTCCGGCGGCTGACCGCCGCCGTCCGGGCCTTCCGGCGGTTCGTCGTCGCCGTCGTCGGCGTGCTCCGCCGCCTCGGACAGGGCCTGTTGGAGCTGCTCCTCGGCGATGCCGGGCTCGTCGAACGGGTCGCGGCGGCGCCGGTGCGGCAGCGCGAGCCGGGCCGCCGCCTCGACGTCCTCCTCGGCGACCGCCTCGGCGCCGCGCCAGGCCGCGTGCGCGACGGCGGTGCGCGCCAGCACGAGGTCGGCTCGCATGCCGTCGACGTCGAAGGACGCGCACAGCGCGGAGATCCGGCGCAGCTCGGCGTCGGGGAGGGCGACCGAGTCCACCCGCGCGCGGGCGGCGGCGATCCGCTCGGCCAGTTCGGCGTCGGCGTCGGCCCACCGCGCGGCGAACCCGGCCGGGTCGGCCTCGAACGCCAGGCGGCGGCGCACCACCTCGGTCCGGATCGCCACGTCCCGCGACGCGGCGACGTGCACGGTGAGACCGAACCGGTCGAGCAGCTGCGGGCGCAGCTCGCCCTCCTCCGGGTTCATGGTGCCCACCAGCAGGAACGATGCCGCGTGCGAGATCGAAACGCCTTCCCGCTCGACGTGCGCGCGGCCCATCGCCGCGGCGTCCAGCAGGAGGTCCACGAGGTGGTCGTGCAGCAGGTTCACCTCGTCGACGTAGAGCACGCCCCGGTGCGCGGCGGCGAGCAGGCCGGGCTGGAAGGCGCGGACGCCTTCGGTCAGGGCGCGTTCCAGGTCGAGCGAGCCGATCAACCGGTCTTCGGTGGCGCCGACGGGGAGTTCGACGAGCTGGGCGGGGCGTTGCGCGGACTCGGAGCCGTGCGGACCGTCCGGGCACTGCGGGTCGGCGGCCTGCGGGGCGCAGCCGAAGCGACAGCCGGTGATCACGTCGAGCGGCGGCAGCAGCGACGCCAACGCACGCACCACGGTCGACTTCGCCGTGCCCTTCTCCCCTCGGACGAGCACGCCGCCGATGGCCGGGTGCACGGCGTTGAGCAGCAGCGCCAGCCGGAGGTCGTCGTGGCCGACGACGGCGGAGAAGGGGAAGCGCGGGGCAGCGGTCATGCCGGTGTTCCTTCCTCGGGGTTCGGACGCCCCGGTGGCGGGAACAAGGGGCGGCAGTGTCCTGACTCCCGGATCACCGCGCCCCTCCGGCCTTCCCAGGTCGCCCCGGTGGCTCGCGAGGGAGGGCCGCTCCCCGGTCACAGTGGCGCCGACCGTGCCGGATTCCCACCGGCTTCCTGGCGCACCCCTTGCATACGGATCAAGGTGCATCGTCGCAGAACCGGCCCGGCGGACCAACCGGCCGCGGCGGCGACGAGACCAGCACCACTGCGGCCGGGACCCGAGCAGCGGCGTTTTCGCGCGAAAGCGCCACCCCGCCCCACGAAGAACGCCGGTTTCGCGCGAAAGCGCCACCGCCGGTCACCGGTTTTCCTCCTCGCGCACGGCGGTGTGCGCGGGTGCACGCCGGGATCAGGCCGTCTCGGTGCGGTGGAAATGCGCGAGTGCGATGGCGTGCTCGCGGAGATGGGAGCGCCGCTGGGCCGGGACCGGCTCAGCCGGCTCAGGTGCGGGGCCGGCAGAACGGATGCGCGCGATTCGCCCGGCCGCGGAGCACCGGGTCGGGTAGCAGGGCGACAGAAGCGGGGCAGCGCATCGCGGCGATCACGCCGTCCCGGGCACCCATTGCCGCTCCGCCACGTTCCAGCTGAACGCAGGGAGCGCGGCCGGCCGAGGCCAAGTCCCGAGCCGCGGCGGTCACGGCCGCCGGCGGGGCTCCCGGCGCATGTCGACGTGCGGGATGCCGTCCTCGAGGTATTCCTCGCCGTCCTCGACGAATCCGAAGGAGCGGTAGAACTCCTTGGCGGAGGTCTGGGCGGCGAGCACGGCAGACGAGTGCTGCACCTCGGCGACCGCGGCGCGCATCAGCTTGCGCCCCAGCCCCAGCCCGCGCGCGCTCTTGGCGGTGCAGACGCGGCCGATGCGGAAGGTGCCGTCGGGGTCTTCCAGCAGCCGCAGGTAGCCGAGCACGTAGCCGTCGGCGGAGTCGATCCAGAAGTGGCGGGTGGTCTCCTCCAGGTCGCGACCGTCCAGCTCCGGGTAGGGGCATTCCTGTTCGACGACGAACACGTCGACGCGCAGGCGCAGCATCCGGTAGAAGTCCTCGGCGTCCAGATCCGCGGTGTAGGCGCGGTGGACGGCGGTCGCGAGCGGCTGGAGGGTCACCCTTACCTGGATATCACAGCGAGCTCTCAAAACCCGCATCCACCAGCACCGGGAGTAGTCAACGCCACTCCGGCCGGCGGCGGGCGGGCGCTGCTCTGATCGGGCCAGTTTCGGCCCGAATCACTGCCTCGCGGCCGAGGCCGCGGTTAGCCTGCGCGAGATCGGGAACCGAGCGGCCATGGGGGATTCGTGAGCGAGCCGGTGTTCGGCGTCGACGGCGCGCGAACCGAAGAGGAGATCAGGCGCTGGGCCGCAGGCGTCCAGGAGAAGGCCGACCGCTACCAGCAGATGCAACAGCAGGTGACGGCGGTGAAGGCCACCGCGGAGTCCCGCGACGGGGTGGTGCGGGTGACGGTCGACAGCGCCGGCGCGGTCACCGACCTGCAGATCACCGACGAGTCGCGCCGGATGTCCGGCGCGGGCCTGGCGGAGTCGGTGCTCGCGACCATGCGGCAGGCCCAGGCGGGCATCCGGGACCAGGTGGCCGAGGTCATGTCGGCCACGGTCGGCGACGACACCGAGACCGTCAACGCGGTCGTGTCGGCCTACCGCGAGCGATTCCCCGATCCCGAGACCGAAGCCGAGGACGGCGCGGAGCGCCGGCCGCCCGACGACGAAGACTTCGAGGACGGCACCTACCTGCGCTGACCGTCGCCTGGGGGATGACGATGACGAACGCATTCGACGTGTCGCCGGAGGAACTCCGGGCGCACGCCAGCAAGCTCGACGCGCTTTCCGACCAGCTGAAGACCGCGTTGGACGCGGCGAACCAGGTCACGATGGGCTCCGAGGCCTACGGGGTGATCTGCTCGTTCTTCGTGCCGATCGTGCAGGCGGTCTCGCAGCCGGGGGTCGACGCCCTGTCCACCGCGTCGGAGTCCATGAGCGATCAGGCCGGCAACGTCAAGGACACCGCGCAGACGTACGAATCCGGTGACCAGGCGAACGCCGACAGCTTCTCCGGCTGGGAGGTGTGATGGCGGACAACCCGCTGGTCGCGCAGCGCCAGGACTCCACCACCGCGGTGAGCGGCATCGGCATGCTCGAGTCCGTCGGCGACCTCCAGTCCGGCATCGACATGGGCTCCTGGTCGGAGATCGCGCTCGGCGCGGCCGGCGCGGGCCTGGAAGCGCTGTCGATGGTGATGGACCCGGTCGGCACGCTGGTCTCGTACGCGGTGTCCTGGCTGATGGAGCACGTCAAGCCGCTGTCGGACGCGCTGGACTGGCTGGCCGGCGACCCGGACCAGATCTCCGCCTACGCGCAGACGTGGGGCAACGTCGCGAAGTCGGTGGAGCAGGTCGCGGCCGATTTCACCAACGAGGTCAACAACATCACCGGCACCTGGACCGGTGAGGCGGCCGACGCCTACAAGAACGCCACGACGAAGCAGGCCGAGCAGATCAAGGCGGCGGGCGGCGCGGCGAACACGATCAGCACGGTCGTCGAGATCGTCGGCGTGCTGGTCGGCATCGTCCGCGAACTGGTGCGCGACCTGGTCGCCGAGTGCGTGGCGGCCCTGATCACCAAGATTCCGCGCTGGATCGCGGAGATCGGCGGCACCCTCGGCGTCGGCACCCCGGCGGTGGTCGCGGAGGCGGCGGGGATGATCGCCAAGTGGGTCAGCAAGATCTCGGACGTCATCACGAAGCTGACCCGCTCCCTGAACAAGCTCCAACCCCTGCTGAAGAAGCTCGACGAGATCTGGGAAGGCATCAAGGACGCCCTGAAGGGCCTCCGGAAGGTGGACGGCCCGGCGAGCACCAAACCGTCCGGTGTGGACGCCCCGAGCCCCAAACCCGACGCCCCGGACGCCACCCCCAACTCCCCCGACACGTCCCCGTCGAGCACCTCCCCCGACAGCACGTCCTCAAGCCCGGACGGCACGTCTCCGGACAACCCGAAGTCCAAGAGCGAAGACGGAAACCTCCAGGGCAAGACCGACGACCCGGAGACTCCCAACCGCGACGCGACCGACCGGAAGTGCGAGAACGACCCGATCGACGTCGCCAGCGGCGAGATGATCCTGCCGCAGACCGACGTGGAGATCGCGGCCGTGCTCCCGCTGGTGCTGAAGCGGACGCACCTGTCGTCGTACCGGGTGGGCCTGCACTTCGGCCCGTCCTGGACGTCCACCCTGGACCAGCGGCTGGAGGTGGGCAGCGCGGGTGTGTCGTTCGTGGCCGAGGACGGAAAGCTGCTGTTCGGCCCGGAACCCGCGGTGGGCTCGACCGTCCGGTTCGAGGGCTCCCGCAACACGCTCACCAGGCACGAAGACGACGGCTACACGCTGACCGAGACGGCATCCGGCCGGCGCCTGCACTTCGCGCCGGGAAACCGCGTCCTGCCGCTGACCAGCATCACCGACCGCAACGGCAACCGGATCGAGTTCGACCACGACGCGAGCGGTACCCCGGTGGAGATCCGCCACACGGGCGGCTACCGAATCCGGGTCGAGTCGGAGAACGACCTGATCACGGCGCTCTACCTGCGCGAAGCGGACAACGGCGAAGACCTCCTGCTGATGCGCTACGAGTACGCGGACCAGCGCCTGACGGGCGTGGTCAACGCCTCCGGGCTGCCGCTGAAGTTCGAATACGACCAAGCGGGCCGAATAACCAGCTGGACGGACCGAAACGCCCACTGGTACCGCTACACCTACGACCGCCAGGGCCGCTGCGTCGGCACGGAAGGCTCCGGCGGCTTCCTGACGGGCACGTTCGAGTACGAAGAGGACGTCACCCGCCTCACCAACTCCCTCGGCCACGTCACGACGTTCCACCTGAACGAAAAGCGCCAAGTGGTCCGCGAAATCGACCCGCTCGGCGGAGAAACGCTGTCCGAGTGGGACGCCTACGACAGGCTCCTGTCCCGAACAGACCCGCTCGGTCGCACTGTTCGTCGCGAATACGACGAACAGGGGAACCTGATTGCGGTCACACGCCCAGATGGAAGCCAATTTCGTTTCGAGTACAACAACTCCAATTTGCCGATCATCACAATTTCCGCCGATGGCGCAGCAACACGTCGCGAGTACGACGAACACGGTAACCTCATCAAGATTGTCGACCCATTGGGTGCAGTTACCAGCTACACGCACGACGAACGCGGCAACGTCAGCACGATACGCGATCCACTGGGAAACGTACGGCGCATCGAGACGGATCAAGCAGGAATGCCTGTCAAAATCACGGATCCGATCGGCAATTCTCGACTGCTAGAACGAGACGGTTTTGGCCGAGTGCGCACAGCTACCGACGCCACTGGTTCGACCACCCAGTTCGGCTGGACAGTCGACGGTCGCCCGGCTTGGCGAACGCTGCCCAACGGCTCGACTGCACGTTGGATCCATGATGGCGAAGGCAACGTCCGAACATATGTCGACGCCTTGGGACAAACGACAGAGACCGAGTACACCACTTTTGATCTTCCAATCAAGGAGACCCGACCGGATGGAACCCAACTGACCTTCGGGTACGACACAGAGTTACGCCTGATCAGCGTTACTAACGAACAGGGACTTGTTTGGCGATACGAATACGATCCAGCAGGAAACCTGGCACGGGAACTCGACTTCAACGGCCGCACCATCATGTATCGCCACGATAACGCAGGACAGTTGACCGAAATCACCAATGGCGTCGGACAACGAACTCTATTCACACGCGACCCACTCGGCAACGTAATTGAACGACGCACCGAATCAACTATTGCGACCTTCAGATTTGATCCATTAGGACGACTTGCCGAAGCACTCGACGAGGATACGCAGGTTACCTTCCAACGTGATCGTTGCGGTCGGGTTCTGTCAGAGACAATCAACGGCAGGACTGTAACGTCAACGTATGACGCGGCGGGCCGCCGCGTACAACTCCGCACCCCCTCCGGCTTAGAAAGTTCATGGCGATACGACGCAAAAGGTCAGCCAGTCACACTCCAAACCGGCGGCCGCTCGTTGGAGTTCGAGTATGACGTGGCGGGTTACGAAACCAGCCGCAAGCTGGGCAACGAGGCAGTCCTGAACCAGGCATGGGGGCCAAATCACGAACTTTTCGCCCAAACGATCACTGGAGCCGGAAATCGTCAAATCCAGCACCGATCTTATCATTATCGAGAAGACGGCTTCCTGATCCGGCTGGATGATCAGCTTACGGGCAATAGGATTTTCGAGCTCGACCAGTCCGGCCGAGTAGCAGTTGTTCATGGAGCCGGCTGGACAGAACGTTATGCGTATGACGTAGCGGGAAATGTCACTTCGGCTTCATGGCCCGCCGCCGACAACTCGCCAGATTTCGAGACTCTCGGCGACCGCGAATACAGCGGAACATTGGTTCGCCGCGCCGGAAAGGTGCGCTACGAACACGATGCACAAGGCCGTGTCGTACTGCGGCAGCAGAGAAGACTGTCGCGAAAGCCTGAGACTTGGCGATATTTCTGGGATCCCGACGACCGTCTCATAGAGTTGCTCACACCCGATGGCTCACGATGGCGCTATCGGTACGACGCACTAGGACGACGCGTAGCAAAGCAGCGCCTTACCGCGGATGGTTCAGGAGTCATAGAACAGATTGACTTTTCCTGGGATGGCACCATCCTGGTAGAGCAATCTCATGCCGCTGGCACCCAGAACAACGCAGGCTTCGGCGGCACAAAAGTAACAACTTGGAATTACGCCCCTGGAACTTTTCGCCCTGTCACGCAAACCGAACGCTCCCCTTTGCGCAACGCGCCACGTCAATGGATCGAGGAACACTTCTACTCAATTATCACGGATATCGTCGGATCGCCTTCGGAACTTGTAAATGACCAAGGGGGCATTGCCTGGTTCCACAGGACATCCATCTGGGGCAAGACAACCGATCAAAGCCGGACCGGCGCATACACTCCGTTGCGTTTCCCCGGCCAGTACCACGATCCTGAAACCGGATTCAACTACAACTACCAACGCTACTACGACCCAAACACGGGTCGATATGGCAGCACCGATCCACTCGGGCTCAAAGCAGGACCAAACCCTCATCGGTACGCCTGGAATCCTACGCGCCAGATCGACCCGCTCGGACTCCAGAACTGCTTGTTCCCTAATCAAATGCCCGACACCCTGGACCAAGAACTCGCACTGGCCGAGCAACTGGGAGTAAGCCCCACCTCGCCAGGAACACCGGAGTTCGACAGTATGATCAATGACGGCCAGATCAAGTGGGCTGTGACCGAGGACGGGGAGCTGCGAGCCATACCTAAGCATGTGAACGGACAAGAAATATCTCACTCAGTTCTCACCAACGGAAACCCCGTACAAGCCGCAGGGGAAGCCAACATCGCAGGGGGAAACGGAGGTTACTTCGGGCTCGAGGTGAACAACCACAGCGGGCACTTCCGACCAAGCGACAGTAGCCTTGACGTCGGCAGAGATGCCTTCAGGCAACACGGGATAGAGTTCCTATGAACAGACATCATTTCGATCTCAACCTCGACAAAGAACAGCAGAAGCAAGATATTCTCGACTCCAAACCAGCCGGAGGAAAAACGACGAACTGGTGGCTTGGCCTCGTGCAAGACGCAACCGGAAGGGCGACGTTCAGCGAAACACCTGACAACGAAAGAATACTCTGGGCACGCGCTGCAACAGCGTCAGTTGAGTGCGCCGAAGCCGACGGAGCAATCACACGAGAAGAGTCAGCCACACGACTTGCAAACCTGAGCACAGTTCTGCTGAGCAACGGCATCGACCCAGCGAGCGTTGATGAGAACCTTGAACCGAACGGTCTCATACACCGTTGTCTCGACCTGATTGATCTCACTTACGAGCAGGCGGCAGAACTAGCTCACAATTGGCAGCAGAGGTCAATTGATACAATTCGATCACTCCGTCGGGTAAAGAATCTGATTCGGCCGCTTACCACACTTGTCGCTCACGTCAGAGATGACAACCTGACAAACCAAGCCACACGTTGGATCGAACTTCTTCCACAACTTCCATAGCAAGGTCGATATAACCGATGAATTCGTGGTCGACCTGCTCATTTCAAGCGGCACGGCCGCGCCCGAAAAAGTCATGCCGAGGAACATCCGGCCAGAACGCCGCTGACCTCGACTACCGGATGGCACCAAGGGGGATGTCGATGTGTTCCGGAAGCGGGTACGGCGCCTCCGCCGGGAGCATCGCTTCCGCTGCTGCGAGGTTTCCTGCAGCGACGAGCTCGTGCGCCTTCCGCATTGCCGACGTGATGTCTGTGATCGACACGATGGACTCCGAATACCGTGCTCGGACGGCGCGGTACGGGTTTTCCTGATCTTTCACATCCCGGATCCTGCGGCAACACCGCAGGAGCGCTCAACCGAGATTCGCGCGATCACAGCTCGCCGCGGTAGCTCGACAGCCTCGTGTACACGCCCGGCGTGTTCGGCCGGCCGCAGCCCGTTCCGTAGGAGACCACGCCGATCAGGCGGTTGTCCGCCACGATCGGGCCTCCCGAGTCGCCCGCGCAGGCGTCCATGCCGCCCTCCGGGTATCCCGCGCAGAACATGCTTCGGCCGTCGTAGTTCGGATAGGTGTTCCGGCACGCTTCCTCGGTGGTGACCGGCACGTCCACCGAGCGCAGGGTGTCCGATGGCGACCCCGACTCGCTGGTCCGGCCCCAGCCGTAGACCCGGGCCATCGCGCCCGGCCGGTACGGCTCCGTTTCGCCCGCGCCCACCATCTCCAGCGGGCGCTGCGGCATCGGCGTCCGCAGGGTCAGCACCGCCACGTCGTCGCCGCTGGTGTAGTCCCGGAAGCCGGGGTGGATCCAGATCCCCTCGACCTCGCCGACCGTGCCGCGCTCCGTCCGCAGGTCGGTGCGTCCCGCGATCGCCCGCAGGTTCTCCGGGGTCCACTTGGCACCCGTCATCGGCGAGACCATGCAGTGCGCGGCCGTGATCACCTTGATCGGGCTCACCAGGGCGCCGCCGCAGAACTGGCGGCCGTGCTCGTCGGTGAGGGCCACGGCCCAGGGCGCGTCGTCCGCCGCGACATCGGCGCCGCCGAGCACCCGCGCTTCGGGGCGTTCTTCGGCGCTCGCCGCGACCGGGTGCAGTCCGGCCAGTGCCGTCACCGCGCCGGTGACCACGAGGCGCCGCAGCGCCGCTCCGGTCTTGCGCTCACTGCCACGCCCCACGTCGTGCCTCCAGCCGTCGCCGATCTTGCCGAGCGCACACCGTAGTCACCCCGATACCGGAACATCGCGAGGCGCAACTCACACGTCAGCAGGAAAATATTTCGTTAAGATGGATGACATCGGGAAATTTTATGGACCAAGCCGTCACGAACGGCTACTCATCCTTCCCGATCCGTCACGGGCCCGGAACGCACACAGCGCCGGGCCCGCGAATTGCGCCTGAACAGGCGACGGAACTACGCCCGATCAAGTGATCACTGCCGCATGCCGCCGCGAAGGAGGAACGCTGTGCTCCTGGACCTGACCCCGATGCCCACATTCCTGCTCGCCAGCATGGTCGTCGTCCTCACCCCCGGCGTGGACGTCTTCCTGCTGCTGCGCACCTCGCTGAACTCCGGCCGCCGGGCGGGACTGTTCGCGCTCGCCGGCATCCACACCGCGAGCATCATCCAGGTCGCAGTGGTGATCTCCGGGCTCGGCGCGCTGATCACCAGCAACCCGGCGGTCCTCTCCGTCCTGAAGTGGATCGGCGCCGCCTACCTGGTCTACCTGGCCGCGACGATCATCCGCGGGCTGTGGCTGACCAGGAAGGAATCCGCCGCCGGCACGCTCACCACGGCACCGGCGGATTCCGCGAACCCCTACCTGCGCGGCCTGTTCAGCAACCTCACCAACCCGAAGATGCTGCTGTTCAGCCTGGCGTTCCTGCCGCAGTTCGTCGGCACCGCCGCGCAGCCCGCGCTGCAGCTGGTGCTGCTCGGCGTGATCTTTCTGGTGCTGGCGGCGATCTGGGAACTCACGATCGTGCTCGGGGCCGCCAAGATCGCCACCCGGCTACAGCACCCCCGCGTCGCGAAGTCGCTCGATGTGGTCAGCGCGGCGGCGTTCCTGACCATCTCGGTCGGGCTGGTCGCCGGCTGACACCACGGCGCAGGTCACCAGCGCCAAGCTGCCCAGCACCGCCAACACCACCGGCGCCGCGACGACGGGTTCCAGCAGGCTGACCACGAGCGGCGTGCAGAAGCCGAGGTAGGCGATCACCCAGAACGCCGCGGTCAGCCTGGCCAGGGCGGCCGGTGGCGCGATGCGGCCGACCACGGTCAGGCAGAAGGTCGCGCAGAATCCGTAGCCGGCTCCCAGCAGGAGGTCGGCGAACAGCCCGAGCCACGGCAGCACCAGCCACGCCGCGGTGGCCGCGAACGCGAGCCCGGCGGTCAGCGCGAGCAGCCCGACGATCGCCGGTGCGCACTCACCTCGCCGCGCGACGCGCCGGGCCAGGGGCTGCACCACCGCCCCGAACCCCGGCGCGAGCAGCGCCGCCACCCCGGCGTAGACCAGCTCGAACCCGCGAACCTCGGCGGCGACCTGCGCGGGAAGCACGCCGAATGCCACCGTCGGACCGACGAACACCCACAGCGAGACCGGCAGCACCAACCGCCTGAACCGCGGGTCCCGGATGCCGCTGGCCTGCGAGCTGCGCTGGACGTCGCGCGTTCGCGTCTCCGGGCACGACAGCGCCAGCGCCAGTCCCGCGACACTCAGCACCAGATGCGGAACATAGGCGATGACCAGTGGATTCGGCCCCCACTGCGCGATCAGCGCGGACACCAGCCCGCTCACGCTGAACCCCAGCGACAGCAGCACCCCGGCGCGACGGGCCCCCACGCCGTCCTCGACCGCGGTGCCGAACGGCGGGTGCGACAGGTCCCGCACCCAAGCGCTGCCCGCGGCCAGGACCGCCCCGGTGCTGACCCCGGCCAGCAGCCGCCCCACCACCAGCCACGGCGTGGCGATCACCCCGGCCATCAGCGCGGCCGTCCCGGCCACGCTGATGGCGATCGCGCCGAACACGACGGGTCGTCGGCCGTACTGGTCGCCCATCGGGCCGCCCAGCAGGAGCCCGGGCAGCAGTCCCGCCACGTAGAGCACGAGCAGACCGGTCACGGCCTGCCCGGATAGCCCGAACTCTGCCTGGTAGCCGCCGAGCAGGGAGGAGAACTGATTCGCGCCCCAGCCCGCCGCGGTCAGCAGGAACGCGGCAGGCAACCACTTGTTCCGCACGACATCGGTTCTATGCCGGTCGAACGCGCGACCGCACCGGCCGTTCAGGATTCGTGAACGGGGCCGTGATCTGCGCCTCGCCATTTCTTCCGCGCTGCGGAAACCCGCCGTTCTTTGGCCCGTTTTGCCGGAAACCGCGGGCTCCGCACGGCGCTTCGACCACGCCCTGGGGCGAAACTGGCCGGTGCCGCCCCTTCCCGCGCTTCGTACGCTGCAGGCATGGATTTGCGGCGGTTGGCGTCGTTCCTGGCGGTCGCCGAAGAAGGCCACTTCGGCAAGGCCGCGACGCGGTTGTTCCGGTCGCCCGCGTCCGTGACGGCGCACGTCCAGCAACTGGAGCGCGAACTCGGGGTGCGGCTGTTCGACCGCTCCCCGGTGCGGCTCACCCCGGCCGGCGAGCGGTTCGTCGGGCACGCCCGATCGCTGCTGGCGGCGATGGACGCCGCGGTCGCGGACGTGGCCGAGGCCGCCGCCGAGTCGACGCTGCGGATCGGCGTGATGAGCAACGGCTCGGCCGAGCTCACCCCCGCGGTGGTGCAGGCCTTCCACCGCGCCCGCCCGGAGATCCGGGTCGAGTTCGTGGCGCTGGACTTCACCGAGCACGTCTCCGCGCTGGTGCGGCACAAGGTCGACGTGGCGTTCGTGCGGCCCGCGCCGGACGACGAGCGGGTCGCGGTGGACGTGCTGACCACCGAGCGGCGGATCGTGGTCGTGCCCGCGTCGTGGGAGCTGGCCGACGCGCCTTCGGTACGGCTGGCCGACGTGCTCGACCTGCCGTTCATCGCGCTGCCCGACCACACCCCGCGCCAGTTCTCCGACTACCTCTACTTCGCCGAGGCGCGCGGCGGCCTGTCGCCGCACCGCAGCACCTCGCACGCCGTGACCCCGCACGAGGTCCTGACCACGGCGGCGGCCGGGCGCGGCGCCGGATCGGCGCTGGAATCCTTCCAGCGCTACTACCCCTGGCCTGGCACGGTCTGCGTGCCGGTGCTGGACGCGCCGCCGGAGCACAGCGTCCTGGCCGCCCGAGCCGACGACCGCAACCCGGCCGTTCGCACGTTCCGCTCGCTGGCCGCCAGCCTGGCCAGGGAGCTCGGCCCCCGGCTCCGCCTGACCGCCACCTGACGCTCGACATGACGCGGCCGGGGCGCTGCAGCTACGCCCCGGCCGCGTCGATTCGGGTCAGGAACCCAGTTGTGCCTGGACGTCGTCGTGGTAGGTCGCCACGCGGGTGTAGATGCCCGGGGCGTTGGGCCGGGCGCAGCCGTTGCCCGTGGAGACGATTCCGATCAGCTTGTTCTCGACCACCAGTGGTCCGCCGGAGTCGCCTTGGCAGCTGTCCACGCCGCCCTGCGGGAGTCCGGCGCACACCATCGCGTCGGACTTGTACTGCGGGTACGCCTTCTGGCATTCCTGGTCGCTGACCAGTGGCACCTCCGCCTTCTGCAGGGTCTGCGATGCCTGGCCGCCTTCGGCGGTGGCGCCCCAGCCGAGCACTGTGGACGTCTTGCCCGTTTCGTAGAGCGAGGTGTCCCCCTTTTCGGCCACGGCGAGCGGCTGCTGCTGGAGCTCCTGGTCCAGGGTCAGCACGGCGACGTCGGCGCCGCTGTTGGCGTTCTGGAAGTTCGGGTGCACCCAGATGCCGGTGACCTTGGCGACCTTGCCCTCGCTGGTCTGCTTGTCCTCCCGCCCGGCCACGACCTGGACCAACTCCGGTTTCTCACCGGAGACGCAATGCGCCGCGGTCACGATCTTGTTCGCCTTCGCGAGCGTGCCGCCGCAGAACTGGTTGCCCTGGGTGTCCGTCAGGTACACCACCCACGGGTGATCGGCGATCTTGGCGGGCTGGCCGCCGACGATCGGCGGAACCTTCGCCGTCAATGCATCGCGGTCCGACGCGTTCGCCGCCGTCGTCAGCAAGCCCGACGACAACGTCGCCGCCGCCAGCAGCCCGGCCACCGACCACATCCGGCGCCTGATGTCTGCCATCACGTTGCCTCCTCCCCCGGAGCCATCGGCACGCCGTCGTTCGACCTGCCACCTCCGGCTCGACCAAGAGTGTCCATGAGAAAGAGGATCAGAACCCGTTTTTGGATACACCTGAGTTAAGCAAGGCAATCCGTTCGGGTGGAAAATCAGCCCATTTACCACCCGAACGGTTTAACCGGACTGTCCTAAAAGGACATCTGGTACGCAAGCGATGACCGTACCGGGAAGCGAGTAGTTCCACACTTCCGCGAAATGCAGTTCCCGACCCGCATTTCCAGATCCGGGCAAATCGCGCGAAGAGCATCGACGCATCCGAATACCCGATCAACCGCAGGATCAATCCACTGTGGCCGCCGAATCGAAAGCCGCCGGGTAGCCGGGCGTTCCGGAGCGACCATCCGCGCGCGAGGAGAAGTTCCCGATTGCCGGCCGAGCCGGAAACGCGGGAGCACCGGCCGCCGGAATGCGAAACTCCCGATTCCAGGCGAAATCGGAGAAGTTCAGTAGCCCGCGGTGAGGTCGATGACGCCGAGCAGCGGCTCGCCGGCGAGGCGCCGGCGGACGTTGTCCTCCACCCGCCGGGCCAGGGCCGGGATAAGCAAGGACTTCGGGTTGGCCGAGTGCGGCGAGATGAGCGCGCGCGGGTGCTGGAACAGCGGATGCCCGGCGGGCAGCGGTTCCGGGTCGGTCACGTCCAGCGCCGCGCCGCCGATGCTCTCCGCGTCCAGCGCCGCGACCAGCGCGTCGGTGTCGACCAGCGATCCGCGCGCGACGTTGACCAGCCACGCGTCGGACTTCATCCGGGACAGCGCGTCGGCGTCGATCAGCTTCGCCGTCTCGGCCGTCGCGGGCGCGGCCACCACGACGAAGTCCGACTCGGCCAGCAGCCGCCGCACCCCGGACGCGTCGTCGGCCGGGCAAGTCCAGGCCGCCCCGTCCACCGGCTTCCCGGAGCGGTTCACCGCCAGCACCCGGACGCCGAAGGGCCGCAGCAGCTCCATCAGCGCCCGGCCGATGCCGCCCGCACCGATGATGCCGACCGTGGCCCCGATGAGGCTGCGGATGCCGGCCGGTCGCGCCCACTGGTCCGCGCGCGCCACCGCGTGCAGCTGCCGCGCCCCGGCCAGCATCAGCCCGAGCGTGTGCTCGGCGACGGTCTCGGCGTAGGTGCCCACCGCGGAGGTGAAGGTGATCCCGTCGCGCAGCGCGCCGGAGGTCATCCAGGTCTCGATGCCGGCCGACGGGAGCTGCACCCATTCCAGGCCGGGGTGGTCCAACTCGGCGAACCGCTCGGGGCCGCTGCCGTACCAGACCAGCGCGGACGCCTCCGCCGCCGGGCCGATCTCGGCGCCCGCCGCTACGACGGCCGCCGTCAAATCCGGCGGGGCGATCGGACCAATGTGGACCTTCACGACGTCTCCATCCCGGCTCGGGTGCGGATCGGGTCGTTCCGGCGAGAACCGGAACGATCGCTCACGAGCTCTCGAGCAACTTCGCCAACGCGGGCAGCTGCTCGGCATCCTCCAGCGCCGAGCCGACCGCCACCACGGCGGCCCCGGCGGCGAGGAATTCCGGCGCGTTGCGCGCGTTCATCCCGCCGGTGGCCACCAGCCGCAACCCGGGGAACGGGCCGTGCATCGCCTTGAACCACCCGGTGCCCAGCTCGGCCGCCGGGAACGCCTTGACCCACGACAACCCGAGCCGCTGGGCGTGCTGGATCTCGCTGGGCGTGGCCACGCCGGGCAGGTGCGGCACGCCGAGCTCCGCGCTCAGCCGCACCACACCGGGGTCCAGTCCCGGCGCCACGGTGAACGCCGCGCCCAGCTCCTTGGCGGTGTGCGCCTGCTCCGTGCTCACCACGGTCCCGGCGCCCACCAGCCGGCCTCGCCGCGTCCCGGCCTCCACCGCCGCGCGCAGCGACGGCTCGGCGCGGGAGGTCTCGATCGGCACCTCGACCGCCTCGATGCCCAGGCCCCAGGCCCGTTCGGCCAGCTCGACGGTCCGCTGCGGGTCCATCCCGCGCAGGATCGCCATCACCGGGCCGGTGAAGAGCTCGTCGAAGAAACCCACGATCACTCCCCCTCTTTGGATGCAACACCGCCGCCGAAACTGAGGTTGCGCCACTGCTCCTCGTCGCAGCCCAGCCATTCCGCCACCGCGCCGCGATCCGGCAGCGGCATGTGGTCCTCGGTGCTGAGCAGGCTGTGCGCGGCCAGGATGTGCCCGAGCCGCAGGCAGCGGATGCCGTCCTCGCCGCGCAGCACGCCGGAGAGGTAGCCGGCGGCGAACGCGTCACCGGCGCCCACCGGCTCGACGACCTCGACCGTCGGGGCGGGCACGACCACCGTCTCGGTGCTCAGCGCGTAGGCGGCGTCGGCGCCGTCCTTGACCACGACGACGTCCGGCTCGTCCAGGAGTTTCCGCACGTCCTCGGCTGTTTCCACGCCCCAGAGGGTGGCCGCCTCGTCCAGGCCGACAAACACCACGTCGGCCAGCTGGGCGAGCTCGCGCAGCCGCGGACCGGCCTGCTCGACCGGCCACAGCGCCGGGCGGTAGTTGACGTCGAAGGTGATCCGGGCGCGGCGCTCGCGGGTCAGCAGCCGCCGGACGAGCCGGTCGCAGCCGTCGGACAGCGCCGGGGTGATGCCGCTGATGTGCAGCAGCCGGGGCGCGTCGAGCCGCTCGTCGGCCAGGAAGTTCTCGTCCATTGTGGACGCTGCCGAGCCCGCCCGGTAGTAGTAGACCTTGGTGCCACCGGGGCCCGGATCCTTGAAGTAGACGCCGGTCGGCGCGTCCGGGCGCACCTCCACCAGGCCGGTGTCCACCCCGGCGGCGGCGATGACCGCAAGCATCCGGCGGCCGAGGGGATCGTCGCCGACCCGGCTCGCCCAGCCGACGCGGTGGCCCAGCGCTGCCAGGTGGATGGCCACGTTGGACTCGGCGCCGCCGGCCGAGAGCGTGAACGTCCGCGCCTGCTCCAGGGAAACCGGGACGGCCGGGGCGACCAGCGACATCGTCTCCCCCAGGCACAGCACCTCGGGGTCGCTGCCGGACTCCGCCACCTTCGCCTCCTCGGGTCCGCGGCACTCGTCGCCGGACAGCTTAGCCGCTCGGCGCTGCGAAATACACATCCCCGTTGCATATCTTGCAACGCACTGGTTCCGGCTCGCGCGACGGCGGCCAACTAGGCTGGGAATCCGGTGATCACGCACACCCCCAGGAAAGGGAGGATGCTCGAATGAGCTTGGAGCGCCCGATCGATCCGGACCCGTACTCGCTGCTGCCCGCGGTTCCGGCGTTCACCGTCACCTCCGACGACGTGACCGACGGCCAGCCGATGGCGCAGGCCCACGCCTACGACGGCATGGGCGCCGACGGCGAGAACCGCTCGCCCCAGCTGCGCTGGACCGGTTTCCCGGAGACCACCAAGAGCTTCGTGGTGACCTGCTTCGACCCCGACGCGCCCATTCCCGGCGGCTTCTGGCACTGGACCCTGGTGGACGTGCCCGCCGACGTGACCGAGCTGGCCGCCGACGCGGGCAACCGCAACGGCCACGGCGTCCCGGCCGGGGCCTTCCACATCGCCAACGACCTCGGCGAGCACGCGTTCGCCGGCGCCGCCCCGCCGCCCGGCGACCGCCCGCACCGCTACTACTTCGTGGTGCACGCGGTCGACACCGAGAAGCTCGGCGTTGACGAGAAGGCGAGCCCGGCGGTGGTCAGCTTCAACCTGGCCTTCCACACCGTCGCGCGGGCCGTCCTCACCCCGACCTACCAGCACTGACGCGCGTTCGAGGCGGCCGCACAGCCGCCGGACCGACTTCGTGAAGGGCCGTGCCTCTCCCGGGAGGCGCGGCCCTTTCGCGTGCCCGGATCGCCCGATCGAGATGTATCTGAATCGGCACCTCGCTCCTCTTTATATGCGGGAGGTTTTCGGGAGTCAGGAGGCCGAGATGAGCGTGCTGCCGGGTTCGTTCGCCGCGCTGGCCGCCACCGGGGTGGCCGCGCTGCTGTTCGCGCCGTTCGTCGCCGGTGAGCACCGGCGGCACGGCGAGCTACGCATGGGCATCGCGCTGCAGCGCTTCGCCGTCCTGCTCTACGCCTTCGGGTTGCTCTCCTACGTGTTCCTGCCGTTCCCGTCCGGCGCGGCCTGCTTCGCGCCTCAGTGGCGACCGCTCGCCGGACTGGCCAGCCCCGCGATGCTGGCCCAGTTCGCGTGCAACGTCGCGCTCTTCGTCCCGCTGGGCGCTCTCGTGCGGGGCGGCCGGTCGGCCGCGGTGCTGACCGGGGCGGCGACATCGGTGCTGGTCGAGCTGACCCAGCTGACCGGGTTCTGGTTCGTCTTCCCCTGCCCGTACCGGGTTTTCGACGTGGACGACGTCATCGCCAACACCGCGGGCGCGCTGCTCGGCGGCCTGCTCGCGCCGCTGCGGCAGCGGCTGCCGACCGGCGCCAGCGGGCGCCCGGCGAAGCAGCCGCGCCCGGTCACCGCCGCCCGGCGGCTGCTGGGCATGTGCTGCGACGTCCTGGTGCTGTGGCTGCTCGGCGTGGCCTGCGCCCGGGCAGCGGACATCGCGCTGCGGCTCACCGGCACCGCCCCGACGCAGTGGTGGGAGGCGGTCGCGCTGTGGTTCGCCCCGGCGGCGTTGCTGCTGGGCACGATGTTGGTCGGGCACGGCACCTCGCTCGGCCAGCACGCGGTGATGCTGCGCGCCAGGGCGCCCAACGGCCGCCCTCCGCCGGCTGCCGCGCTGCTGCGGTGGGCCGCCGGCATCGGCGGGCTGGCCGTGCTGCAGGGCGTGACCGAGGGAACGTTCGGGGAACCTGGTGCCGTGGTCGGCGTGTTGTGGTGCGCCGCGCACGCCTGGGGTGTGACCAGAACCCGAGATCACCGCGGAATCACCGGGCTGGTCGCCGGGTTGGAGATGATCGACGCCCGAAGAAGCCACGGCGCGCCGGACCTGGCGCGCTCGATTTGAGGCAGGATGGACCAGTGCGGCATTTCGATCTAGTCATCATCGGTTCCGGCTCCGGAAACTCGATCCTCGACGACCGGTTCGCCGACTGGGACGTCGCCGTGGTCGAGAAGGGCATCGGCCCCAACGACGCCTACGGCGGCACCTGCCTGAACGTCGGCTGCATCCCGACGAAGATGTTCGTGCACACCGCCGACGTGGCCGAGGCCCCGGCGAACGGCGCGAAGCTCGGCGTCGACCTCGAACTGCGCGACGTGCGCTGGCGCGACATCCGGGACCGGATCTTCGGGCGGATCGACGAGATCTCCACCGGCGGCCGCCGGTACCGCGCCGAGGGCAGCCCGAACGTCACCCTCTACGAGGGCGTCGCCCGGTTCACCGGGGTCAAGCAGCTGACCGTGGAGACCGCCACCGGCCCGGAGACGATCACCGCGGACCGCTTCGTGGTGGCCGCCGGCGGCCGCCCGGCGATCCCGGACATCCCCGGCCTGGACCAGGTCGGCTACTACACCAGCGACACGGTGATGCGGCTCGACGAGCTGCCCGCCCGGATGATCGTCATGGGCACCGGCTTCGTGGGCGCGGAGTTCGCGCACGTGTTCAGCGCGCTGGGCGTCGACGTGACCATGATCGGCCGCTCCGGCCGGGTGCTGCGCGGCGAGGACACCGACATCTCCGAGCGGTTCACCGAACTCGCGGCCGCGCGCTGGGACCTGCGGCTGAACCGCAAGGAGATCTCGGTCGAGCGCGACGGCGATCTCGTCCGGCTGCACCTGGAGGGCCCGGAGGGCGCCGAGGTGGTGGAGGCCGAGGCGCTGCTCATCGCGATCGGGCGGGTGCCCAACTCCGACCTGCTGGACGCCGCCGCGGGCGGTCTGGAACTCACCGCCGACGGCAAGATCAAGGCCGACGCGACCCAGCTGACCTCGGTGGACGGCGTGTGGGCGATGGGCGACATCAGCTCGGAGTACGAGCTCAAGCACGTCGCCAACCACGAGATGCGCGTCGTCCAGCACAACCTGCTGCACCCGGACGAGCCGATCGAGTCCGACCACCGGTTCGTGCCGCACGCGGTGTTCTCCGCGCCGCAGATCGCCTCGGTCGGCCTCACCGAGCAGGAGGCGCAGCAGCGCGGCGTCGGCTACGTGACCTCGATCCAGGACTACGCGGGCATCGCCTACGGCTGGGCGATGGAGGACAAGACCGGTTTCGCCAAGCTCCTGGCGGATCCGGACACCGGACAGCTGCTCGGCGCGCACATCATCGGCCCGCAGGCGCCGACGCTGCTGCAGCCGCTGATCCAGGCGATGCAGTTCGGCCTGGACGCCCGGACGATGGCCCGCGGCCAGTACTGGATCCACCCCGGCATGCCGGAGCTCGTCGAGAACGCCCTGCTCAACCTGCCGCTGAAGGGATGATTGCGCCCGAATGTGTCGGGCGTCATCTTGAGTAGTTCCAGTTTAACGGGTCACCTTAGGAGGCTTGGGCTGCTCGCTGAAGCGCTCCCGCCATGGCGGAGCGGGCCGGGCGGCCCGGAACGTCATCGGACAAAGGAGTTTGACTGTGCTTCACGAACGCCTCGAACCGGTCTACGAGAACGTGGTCCAGCGCAACCGCGGCGAAGACGAGTTCCACCAGGCGGTCCGAGAAGTGCTGGAGAGCATCGGTCCGGTGATCGACAAGCATCCCGAGTACGCCGAGCAGAAGATCATCGAGCGGATCTGCGAGCCCGAGCGGCAGATCGTCTTCCGCGTGCCGTGGGAGGACGACCGCGGCGAGGTGCAGATCAACCGCGGTTTCCGGGTCGAGTTCAACAGCGCGCTCGGCCCGTACAAGGGCGGCCTGCGCTTCCACCCGTCGGTCTACCAGGGCATCGTGAAGTTCCTCGGCTTCGAGCAGATCTTCAAGAACGCCCTGACCGGGCAGCCCATCGGCGGCGGCAAGGGCGGCTCGGACTTCGACCCGAAGGGCCGCTCCGACCGGGAGGTCATGAGGTTCTGCCAGAGCTTCATGACCGAGCTGCACCGGCACATCGGCGAGTACACCGACGTGCCGGCCGGTGACATCGGCGTCGGCGGCCGCGAGATCGGTTACCTGTTCGGCCAGTACAAGCGGATCACCAACCGCTACGAATCCGGCGTGCTGACCGGCAAGCACCTGTCCTTCGGCGGCGCCCGCGTCCGCACCGAGGCCACCGGCTACGGCTGCGCGTTCTTCGTGCAGGAGATGCTGGCGGCCCGCGGCCAGTCGTTCGACGGCAAGCAGGTCGTGGTGTCGGGATCGGGCAACGTGGCCATCTACACGATGGCGAAGGTGCACCAGCTCGGCGGCACCGTGGTGGCCTGCTCGGACTCCTCCGGCTACGTCGTCGACGAGAAGGGCATCGACGTCGAGCTGATCAAGCAGATCAAGGAGGTCGAGCGCGGCCGCATCGCGACCTACGCCGAGCGCCGCCCGGGCGCGAAGTTCGTCGCGCAGCGCAGCGTCTGGGAAGTGCCGTGCGACGTGGCGATGCCGTCGGCGACCCAGAACGAGCTCACCGACGCCGACGCGGCCGCCCTGATCGCCAACGGCTGCATCGCGGTCGGCGAGGGCGCGAACATGCCCACCACGCCGGAGGCGGTGCGCAGCTTCCAGGAAGCCGGCGTCGCGTTCGGCCCGGGCAAGGCCGCCAACGCGGGCGGTGTGGCCACCTCGGCGCTGGAGATGCAGCAGAACGCGTCCCGCGACAGCTGGAGCTTCGAGTTCACCGAGAAGCGCCTCGAAGAGATCATGAAGGACGTGCACGCCCGCTGCTACGCCACGGCGGCGGAGTACGGCATGCCGGGCAACTACGTCGCGGGCGCGAACATCGCGGGTTTCACCAACGTGGCCGACGCGATGCTCCGGCTCGGCCTCGTCTGACCGAACGGGTGCGGCTGACCGGCGCGCCGAGGGGCGATGTACCGGCCAGCCGCGCGACCCGTTGCCGAAGGCCGGGGAACAACGGCAGCGAGCCGGGTCTCCCGGCGGCGCCGCGTTCCCGCGACACCACCCACTGACGATCGATGGTGTCAGGGCCGCCCTGCCCGCAGATCCGATTCGGCGCCGTTCACGCCATCGGCGCAGTCCACCAGACGCGAAGGGCGCCTTCGACCTGATCGGCCGAAGGCGCCCTTCGCGGAATCCCGGGGTGTCAGATGGTGCGGGGACGACCCGCGATGACGCCGAACACCGCCTGGATCGCGACGATCACCACGATCGCCAGCAGCGACGCCGACCAGGTGCCGGTCACGTCGTGCAGCACGCCGAACAGGAACGGCCCGAAGGACGCGATCAGGTAGCCGACGCTCTGCGACATCGCGGACAGCGACCCGGTGTCGGCGGCGTTGGCGGTCCGCAGCGAGATCAGCACCAGCGCCAGCGGGAACGCGCTCATCCCGATGCCGATCGCGAGCGCCCACACCACCGGCAGCGCCTGCGGCGACAGCAGCAGCCCGAGCAGTCCGGTGAGGGTCAGCACCGCGAGCCCGACGGCCCACCAGGACTGGCTGCGGGTCCGGGTCACCAGCGGCGGCAGGATCATGTTGATCGGCACGCCGACCAGCAGCAGCAACCCGAGCAGCATGCCCGCGGTCGTGCCGTCGATCCCGGCGCCCTTGAACACCTCGGGCATCCAGCCCATCACGACGTAGGCGACCAGCGACTGCAGGGCGAAGTAGACCGTGATCACCCACGCCAGCGGGCTGCGCATCAGCGAACGCCGCGGGCTCGTCGACGACGTGCCCGACACCTGCCGCGTCGAGGAACGGCGAGCCGTCGCCGGCACCCACACGCACACCGCGGCCAGCGCCACGACCGCCCAGGTCGCCAGCGACAGGCGCCAGCTGCCGGTGGTGGAGTTCAGGTACGGCGTGAGCGCCGAGCCGGTCGAGCCGCCCGCCGCCATCGCGGTGGTGTACAGCGCGGTGGCCATCCCGACGCGGGTCGGGAAGGACTCCTTGACCACGACCGGGATCAGCACGTTGCACATCGCGATCGCGGCGCAGACCAGCACGGTCCCGCCCAGCACCGTCCACGGGCCGTCGACGACGCGCAGCAGCATCGCGAGCGTCAGCACCGCCAGCGACGCGCCGATGACCTTGTTGATGCCCATCCGCCTCGCCAGCAGCGGAGCGCCGATGCCGGCGATCCCAAAGCACAGCGTCGGCACCGAAGTCACCACGCTCGCCCAGGTCGTGGAGGCGCCGAGCGAGTCGCGGACCTCACCGAGCACCGACGCCAGGCTCGTGACCGCCGGGCGCATGTTCGCCGCCGCGAGCGCCACGCCGGCGAGCAGCAGTCCCCCACCGGCGACGGCGACGTGCCGATTCGGGAAGACCGTCTCCGCGGCGCCCTGGTTCTCGGCGGAGAAGGCATCCGGATGACGTTCGGCGGCGAGTCGCGTGGCATTCTGGTCAGCCACTTGGTCGGGGACATGCTGGGGTCGTGACTTCGTAGACATCACGGCCTAGTATGTCAAACGTAGGATGTTTGGACGAAAGGACCTGTCAGTGCCTTTGGTCACTGCCAAGCGGACCGGACTGGTCGATCAGGTCATCGCCCAGATGCGCGAGCTCGTGGCGTCCGGGGAATGGCCGCTGGGCGAGAAGATCCCGCCCGAGACCGAGCTCGTGAACGCCCTCGGCGTCGGCCGCAACACCGTCCGCGAGGCGGTGCGCGCGCTCTCGCACGCCGGGCTGCTGGAAGTGCGGCAGGGCGACGGCACGTTCGTGCGCGCTACCAACGAGATCTCCGGGGCGGTGCGCAAGCTGTGCGGGCCCGAGCTGCGCCAGGTACTGGAGGTCCGGCGCGCACTGGAGGTGGAGGGCGCCCGGCTGGCCGCCGGGTCGCGCACCGACGAGGACCTGCGCGAGCTCACGGCCTGCCTGGACAGCCGGGACGCGGCGGTGCAGCGCCTGGACAGCGCGGACGTCATCGTCACCGACGCCGAGTTCCACCGGCTATTAGTGGCAGCCTCGCACAACCCGGTGCTGATCTCGCTCTACGAAGGGATCCGCGAGACGGTGGCCTCCAGCGTGGCGACCACCTTCAATCCCGAGATCCCACCGGAGCAGCACGTCTCGCACACCGAGCTGTTGGCAGCGGTGCGCGACGGCGATCCGCGCCGGGCGGCCGAAGAGGCAGGCGGCTTCCTCGACGAACTGCTCAGCCAGGTGGGTTCCGATCCGGGTCAGGCAGAGGAGTCCGGCCAGTAGTCGGTTCCGACGTCGAACGCGTCACCGGCGGCCGGGGCCACCCACGACGCCGCGATCACCCCGGCGGCGAAACCACCGCCGGTCGATCCGCCGCTCGCGGGCCGCAGCCACACCGACGGCGCGCCGAACCGGGTGATCACGATCGCCTCCCCCGATTCGGCGCGGTCGAGCAGCTCCACCAGCCGCTCGCGGGCTTCATCAACGGAAAACTCGGCCATGGCTACGACGTTACCCGGATCACAACCGATGACCCAGTTTCAATTGAAACTGTGGTGCACCACCGGGAGCCCGGCGGGTGCGCCGTCGTCGAGCAGTCGGCGCAGGGCGTCGGTGTCCAGGTGCTTCTCCACCAGGTCGCCGAGCAGGTCGAGCTGCCCGGCCCGGACCTCGGCGAAGACCGTGCCATCGGCCGGTTCGAAGCCGTCCCGTCCGGCGTGCCGGGCGGCCCAGCTCAGGAAGGCCCGGCGAAAGGCGTCGTTCTCGAACAGTCCGTGCCAGTGGGTGCCGAGCACGGACTCGACCACACCGCCCTCGACCTGCCCGTCGGGCAAGCTCACCAGCGGCGCGAGCTCGCCGCGGCGCACCGCGACGCCGTGGTGGATCTCGTAACCGTGGACGGGCTCGCCGAAGGCCTGGCCGTGCGGCCGCGCCAGCGTCTTGCGCGGCGCGAACTCGATCTCCAGGTCGAGCAGCCCCAGCCCGTCGACCGCGCCACTGCCGGATTCGACCTCGTCGACGATGCGCCGCGTCAGCATCTGGAAACCGCCGCAGATGCCGGCAACCGGCAGCCCGGCTCGGGCGTGCGCGCGGATCGCCTCGGCCAGGCCGCTGCGCCGCAGCCAGTCCAGGTCCGCGACCGTCGACTTCGAGCCGGGCAGCACGACCAGATCCGCGTCGGCCAGCCGCGACGGCTCGGTGACGAACCGGACCGCGACACCGGGTTCCGCCGCCAGCGCCTCCACGTCGGTGGCGTTGGAGATCCGCGGCAACCTCGGCACCGCGACCCGCAACCACTGCGCGCCCTTCGGCGGCGCCGGCCGACCGATCACACCATCGGCCACATAGGACAGTGAGTCCTCGGCGTCGAGCCACAGCTCCTCGGCCCACGGCAGCACGCCGTGCACCGGGCGGCCGGTCAGCGCGCGCAACTGGTCCAGGCCCGGTTCCAGCAACGCCGGGTCGCCGCGGAACTTGTTGATCAGGAATCCGGCGACCAGCGCCTGATCCGCCGCGTCCAGCAGCGCGAGGGTGCCGAAGAGCTGCGCGAACACGCCGCCGCGGTCGATGTCGCCGACCACCAGCACCGGCAGCCCGGCGGCCTGTGCGAGCCCCATGTTGGCGATGTCGTTGGCCCGCAGGTTGATCTCGGCCGGTGATCCGGCGCCCTCGCACACGACGTAGTCGTACTCGGCGCGCAGCCCCTCCAGCGTGGACACGACGGTGTCCAGCAGGGCGGCCTTGCGGGCGCGGTAGGACATCGCGGTCACCTCGCCGGCGACCCGCCCCAGCACCACGACCTGCGAACTGCGGTCACTGCCAGGCTTGAGCAGCACGGGGTTGAACCGCACCGAGGGCTCGACGCCGCAGGCGGCGGCCTGCACGGCCTGAGCCCGCCCGATCTCGCCGCCATCGGGCGTGACCACGGAGTTGTTGGACATGTTCTGCGCTTTGAAGGGCGCGACCCGAGCACCGCCGCGAGCCAGCCAGCGACAGATCCCGGCGGTGACCACGCTCTTCCCGGCATCGGAAGTGGTCCCGGCGATCAGCACCGCATTCACACGAAGTTCCTACCCCATCACCCGAGCTCGCCCAAAGGCACCACCGAACACCGGCGAAAACCAGCGGACCGAACGTCTCCCCAGATGAGTGCCCGTGAGTGCTTTTAGTCGCTATGACAACCAAAACTGCTCACGACCACCCACCTTCACAAACACAGGCACCGCCCAAGACACATCGGCGTCGATGCCTGGCACCTGACGCAGACAGGGCAGCCTGGGATTTCGCGCGAAATCGCCGACCAAACCAGACCAAACCAAAAGCCGATGCGGACAGCCGAAGGTGCGCATCGCGAACGCACAACCGCCGCCGCGACGCTCGAATCTCACGACTCATAGCCGCCGCAAGCGGCGCAGCCGCTTAGCCCACCCTCGCAACCCGCACCGCCGCGGGTTCTCAGAAGCCTTCTCGCGAGGACAGCCCCGACGCCGCGTATTGGTCATACGTAAGTCGGGGATCCCACAGCGAGAAGGCGTCTGAGGTTCCGCTACTCGCACCGCTACGCAGAACGAGCCTGGAACCCCAAATCAGGGCAGGGTCAGGATTTCGTTGCCGTCTTGGGTGATCAGGATGGTGTGCTCGAACTGGGCCGTCCAGCTCTTGTCCTTCGTCGTCACCGTCCAGCCATCGCTCCACATGTCGTACTCGTGGGTGCCGAGGGTGATCATCGGCTCGATGGTGAAGGTCATGCCCGGCTCCAGGACGGTCTGCACCGACGGCTCGTCGTAGTGCAGGATCACCAGTCCACTGTGGAACGCGCGGCCGATGCCGTGCCCGGTGAAGTCGCGGACCACGCCGTAGCCGAACCGCTTGGCGTAGGACTCGATGACCCGGCCGATCACGTTGAGCTGCCGCCCCGGCTTGGCCGCCTTGATGCCGCGCATCAGCGCCTCGTGGGTGCGCTCCACCAGCAAGCGCACCTCCTCCGAGACCTCGCCGGCCAGGAACGTCGCGTTGGTGTCGCCGTGGACGCCGCCGATGAAGCCGGTGACGTCGACGTTGACGATGTCGCCGTCCTCGATCACCGTCGAGTCCGGGATCCCGTGGCAGATCACCTCGTTCAGCGACGTGCAGGAGGACTTCGGGAAGCCCCGGTAGCCCAGCGTCGACGGGTACACGCCGTGGTCGCAGAAGAACTCGTGCACCACCGCGTCGACCTCGTCGGTGGTCGCGCCCGGCTGCACCGCCTTGCCCGCCTCGACCAGCGCCTGCGCGGCGAGCTTGCCCGCCACCCGCATCGCCTCGATGACCTCGGGCGGCTGCACGTACGGGTCGGTGCTGCGCTTGGGAGCCGGCTTGTCAACGTACTCGGGGCGCTCGATGTGCGCTGGGACTGGGCGACGCGGCGTCTGCACGCCTGGCTTCAACGGAGCTCGAACCGGCATGCCCCCCACTGTAACCGCGATGCCCGCCCGAACTCCGGGTGGCGGCCACGAGTGCACCATGCCCCGCCGGGCCGCGATTTCCGGTGAAATCGGCGTTCCGATTTCACCGGAGATCGCGGCGGACCGGCGTCAGCTCGCGCCCGGGGAGGCGGTGGTCATACCTGCCTCGGCGGCCGCCGCCAGCAGCCCCGGGTCGTAGGAGACGTAGGCGTGCAGGGCGTCCTTGATCTTGTAGGCGGAGGCCAGATGGATGGCGTCCACCGGGCCGACGTTGCAGCGCAGCTCGGTGGCCACGTCCAGCACGTCCTGCTTCACCGGCAGCTGGTCGATCTTGGACACGATGATCGACGCCAGGTCTTCGGCGGCCGGACCGACCTCGCGGAACGTGCGCAGCACGTCCACCTTCGACAACGCGCTGGTGACGCGGGGGTGCTCCCAGCGCTCGCGGACCCACTGGCTCAGCGCCTTGCTCTCCGGCTCGGGGGCGATCAGCTTGACCAGCGCGGAGGAATCGAAGTAGATCAAAACCGCTCCTGTTCACGCCTGCGCAGCAGCCGGTCGGAGACGTTCGGGGTCGGTGCTGCCGGCAACGGTTCGGGGAGCTCACCGCCTTCGCCGGGCACGAGCTCCCCGGCGGCGACGAGTTCGTCGTACAGGGCCTGGACACGCGTGGGCGGACTGAGCACCGCGACGGTGCGACCCCGATCGGTCACCAGGATCGATTCCCCGGCGGTGACCCGCTTCAGGTATCGACTGGCGTACTGCCGCAGCTCACGGACGCCGATCCGCTCCATGCGCTACAACGTAGCACCGCACTGACCCTAGGTGATCACCCGATCACGTGAAGCGATCAGACGCCCGACAGGAAGCGCTTCGCCGCCTCGACGGCCGGCCCCGACGAGCCCGCGTCCGTCACCAGCACCGCGAAGGCCAGGTCGCCGCGGTAGCCGACGAACCAGCCGTGCGAGTGGGTGCCGTCGCCGAACTGCGCGGTCCCGGTCTTGCCCCGGACGTCGCCGGAGCCGTTCAGCGCGGTCGCCGTCCCGCCGGTGACCACCTCGCGCATCATCTCGCGGAGCTGGTCGAGGGACTGCGGCGCGGGCGGCTGCGGGGTGGCGTCCGCCTTGGTCTGCGCGCCCCGGACCAGCGTCGGCACCGGCATCCGCCCCTCGGCGATCGACGAGGTCACCAGCGCCATGCCGAACGGGCTGGCCAGCACCGTGCCCTGCCCGATGCCGTTCTCCGCGCGCTGCACCGTGCTGCCGGCCGGCGGCACCTTGCCGGTGATGGTGGTCGCGCCGGCCATGTCGAAGTCCACGCCGAGGCCGAGCTGGTGCGCCGCGTCGGTCAGGGCCTCCCCGGGCATGTCGACCGCGAGCTGCGCGAACGACGTGTTGCAGGAGCGCGCGAAGGCCGTGCGCAGCGGCACCACGCCGAGGTCGAACTTCTTGTCGTTCGGCAGCGGCCGACCGTCGAACACCTTCTCCCCCGGGCATTCCACCGGGGTGTCGATGCCGACCTTCCCGGATCCCAGCGCGGCGGTCGCGGTCACCGTCTTGAACGTCGAACCCGGCGGGTACTGGCCGGACAGCGCCACCGGGCCCTGCGCGTCGGCGGGCGCGTTCTGCGCCACGGCGAGCACCTCGCCGGTGGACGGCTGCATGGCCACCAGCATCGCGGCCTGCGGAATCGGGTCCACCGCCTGCTCGGCGGCCCGCTGCGCGCGGTCGCCGAGGGTCACGTTGGTCGGCGCGACCGGCCGCTCGGCGACGCCGTGCAGCTCCGCGGCCTCCTGACCGGCCGCGTCGAGCGTCACGACGCGCCACCCGGCGTTCGCCTGGACCTGCTGATCGACGACGCGCGCCACGCCCGCGAGCACCTGCGTGCCGTACCCGCGCTCGGTGGTGACCAGCCGCGTCTGGGCCGGGAAGCGCACGCCCGGGAGGTCGTAGATCCGGGACTTGACCTGCTCGTAGTCGGCCTGCCGGAGCGTGACCACCGCGTAGGGCTGGCCCTGCGGCGTCTTCGCCACGCCGTCCAGGATGGACTGCTGGGTGATCTCGGGTTCGATGGTCTTCAGCGCGTTCGCCAGCGAGGCCGCGACGCCGGGCACGTCCCCGGCCTCCTGCGCGCTCAGGCTCACCGTGACCAGTTGCTCCGGCCCCATGAGCTGCTTGCCGTCGCGGTCCAGCACCGGCGCCGGGTCCGGCCGCTGCTCGCGGTAGGCGAGGGTCTGCCCGGGCGCCAGTTGCGGGTGGAGCACCGTCGGTGCCCAGCGGACCTTCCAGCCCTGTTCCTGCTCGACGAGCTTGAGCTCGTTCGAGTAGTTCCAGACCTTGCCCGCGCCGAAGTCCCAGGACATGTCGAACCGGGCGGTCGGCGTTCCCTGCGCGTCCTCGGTGACCTCGCGAACCGTCGCGTGCGCGGCCGTGGGCGCCAGGTTCCGCCGGGTCGCTTCGAGCGCCTGCCGGGCCTGGTCGGGGGCGTCGGTCTGATTCGCCGCACCGGCCGCGTCACCTGCCGCCACCGCGTTCACGAAGGATGCGGCGACGTCCTCTTCAGACGGTCCGGTGCTGCAAGCGGCCAGCGGCAGCAGCAGGAGTGCCGCCGCGCCGGCCAAGATCCGCGAGGAAACCATGTCCGCGAGTATGCCGAAATGACCCGAAACGTCCACACCCCTTTTCGGCCCGTTGCCCGTTCGGTCAACGCTCGCCGCACGGGGAGACCACGGTTTCGGTTGAAACCGGGGTCCGGCACCCGCGAGTGGCCTGCAGTTTCAATTGAAACCGCCGATCATCATCCACTGTGGACGCTCAGAGGAGGACCGTGCCGAAGGAGCCGACCTGCCGGAAACCGACCTTCTGGTACGCCACCCGGGCCGCCGTGTTGTAGCCGTTGACGTACAGGCTCGCCGTCCGGCCCAGGCCGCGCACCAGCCGGTCTGCGACCGCCGCCGTGCCCGCCGTGCCCAGCCCGGTGCTGCGCCGGTCCGGGTGCACCCAAACGCCCTGGATCTGCCCGACCGTGCGGGACA
This sequence comes from Saccharopolyspora shandongensis, assembly GCF_900106995.1. Classification (GTDB taxonomy): domain Bacteria; phylum Actinomycetota; class Actinomycetes; order Mycobacteriales; family Pseudonocardiaceae; genus Saccharopolyspora; species Saccharopolyspora shandongensis. The sequence continues at coordinate 232,882 of NZ_FNOK01000005.1, read as the reverse complement.
GCGCGCCGATCTCGGCCTTGAACACCACTTCGCCGCCCTCGAAGCGGGCGAACGCCCGGCCGCCGGCGATCAGGTCGGCGACCCGCGCCCGGTAGCTCGCCGCGCCGCCGTCGCTGGACGGGTCGACCCCGACTTCCTCGGTGAACATCGCGATCGCCGCGGGTAGGTAGCGGTCCAGCTCGTCCGGCCGGACCGGGCGCACCAGCGGGTCCGGGGCCACCCGCGGCGGCTCGGACAGCGCCATGAGCGGCTGATCGGCGCGCACCTCGCGCGCCGGGCCCCACTGCGCCGTGACCTCGCTCCAGAGTGCGAGCACCTGCTCGGCCGGGCCGACCAGCGACGAGCAGACGCGGCGCCGGCGCAGCGCGCGGTCGGCGAAGGCGCGCATCGCGGCCGGTCCGCCGCGCAGCGGGATCAGGTTCGCGCCCGAGAAGCACATCCCGGTGAGCTTGCCGCCGTACCCCCAGAGCTCACCGCCGAGGCGCAACGGGTGGATGCCGGCCTCCTCGACGCGCGCGGCCACCATGCAGGCCGCGACGGGGGCGGAATCCAGCACGGAACGGACCAGCACCGCGTCGCGTTCCTCCAACAGCCGGGCACCGGCGAGCTTCAGCACCTGCCAAGACTGCCAGAAACCCAGGGCGGTGAGCCCCACCGGCCGGTATACACCACACTGCCCCGAACCGGCACTCACCCGTTCGGAGTAGCCCGGTCGGTGGATCGCGGCGGATTCACCGCGGGCGCGGCACGTGAACGGCCGGAAAAGCGAAACCGGCCGCCCCCGAACCGGGGACGGCCGGCCGTGTGCAAGATCAGCTGACGGTGACGACCGGCGTGCCGGCCGCGTCGTCGGCGGGCTCCATGTCCTCGGCGATGCGCATGGCCTCCTCGATCAGGGTCTCGACGATCTGGTGCTCCGGCACCGTCTTGATCACCTCACCCTTGACGAAGATCTGGCCCTTGCCGTTGCCCGAGGCCACCCCGAGGTCGGCCTCCCGGGCCTCGCCCGGCCCGTTGACCACGCAGCCCATCACGGCGACCCGCAGCGGCACCTCCATGCCCTCGAGCCCGGCGGTGACCTCCTCGGCCAGCTTGTACACGTCGACCTGCGCCCGGCCGCACGACGGGCAGGACACGATCTCCAGCTTCCGCGGCCGCAGGTTCAGCGACTGCAGGATCTGGGTGCCGACCTTGATCTCCTCGACCGGCGGCGCCGACAGCGACACCCGGATGGTGTCGCCGATGCCCTGCCGCAGCAGCGCGCCGAAGGCGACCGCGGACTTGATCGTGCCCTGGAACGCCGGGCCCGCCTCGGTGACGCCGAGGTGCAGCGGGTAATCGCACTGCTCGGCGAGGATCTCGTAGGCGCGCACCATCACGACCGGGTCGTTGTGCTTCACCGAGATCTTCAGGTCGTGGAAGTCGTGCTCGGCGAACAGGCTCGCCTCCCACAGCGCCGACTCGGCCAGCGCCTCCGGGGTCGCCTTGCCGTACTTCTGCATCAGCCGCGGGTCCAGCGAACCGGCGTTGACGCCGATCCGGATCGGCGTGCCGTGGTCCCTGGCGGCCTGCGCGATCTCCTTGACCTTGTCGTCGAACTTCTTGATGTTGCCCGGGTTGACGCGCACCGCGGCGCAACCGGCCTCGATCGCCGCGAACACGTACTTCGGCTGGAAGTGGATGTCGGCGATGACCGGGATCTGCGACTTCTTCGCGATGGCGGGCAGCGCCTCCGCATCGTCCGCGCTGGGGCAGGCCACCCGGACGATGTCGCAGCCCGCGGCGGTCAGCTCGGCGATCTGCTGCAGCGTGGCGTTGACGTCCGCGGTGACGGTCGTGGTCATGCTCTGCACGGAGATGGGCGATTCACTGCCCACTCCGACCGGCCCGACCTGCAACTGCCGGGTCTTGCGCCGTTCCGCGAGCACCGGAGCCGGGGCCGCGGGCATGCCCAGATCGACGGTCATCGATTCCTCTCCACCTCTTCTGGAGTTCTTCGGACGACTTGCGCCGCCCGCGTTCCACGATACCGGCGGCACTTCATCCGGCTGGATGTCGCCATGGTCGACCGAATCACGTTCGGTGATCATCAGCGCCGGTTCACGTCTCGTTCGAGCGAGCGTCGCATACCCGTCACCACTCGATCCGGATATCGGGCGCGACGCACGCCGAAGTCCGTTCGACCACGCCGACGCGGGTTCCGCTTCCCCGCAGCCGCTCGGCCGCGCGGGTGAAACCCCACCTCGCCGCTGCCGATTTCGCGCGAAATCGCTCAGAACAGCTTCACCGGGTTCACCACGTCGGCGACCAGGACCAGCAGCGAGTACGCGATGAAGATCAGGCTCACCCCGTACGCCAGCGGCATCAGCCGCGCCGTGTCGAACGGACCCGGGTCGGGCCGGCGCACCAGCTTGGCGAACTTGCGGCGGATGCCCTCCCAGATCGCACCCACGGCGTGGCCACCGTCCAGCGGCAGGATCGGCAGCATGTTGAACACGAACAGCGACAGGTTCACGCCCGCGAGCAGGTTGAACATCATGATGATCCGGGCGTCCACGCCGAAGTCGTCCGAGGCCAGCACCTCGCCGCCGAGCCGGCTCGCGCCGACGATGCCCACCGGCGAGTCCTGGTGCCGTTCGCCGCCGAAGATCGCGGCGACCAGGTCGGGGACCCGCTGCGGCAGCTCGACGACCTTCTGCGCGGTGAGGCTCACGAAACCGCCGATGGTGCTCGCCACGCCGCCGATGTCCTGCTTCACCAGCACCGATGTCGGGGTCAGGCCCAGGAAGCCGACCTTCTCGTACTCGCTGGTCGAGTTCAGCTTCGGCCGGTCGGTCTGCATCAGGTCAGCCTGGAGCGGAACCCGCTGGCCGCCGCGGTCGACGACCACCGGCACCGAACCGCTGGACGCGCGGATCGCCAGCTGCAGCTCGTCCCACGAGGCGTAGGGCTTGCCGTTGAACTCCACGATCCGGTCGCCGACCTGGAACCCCGCCGCCGCGGCCGGCGACTTCGGGGCGTCGGCCGGGCAGACCTCGGTGTTCGGCGCGGTGGCGGGCAGCACGCACGCGCTGATGTTGGCGACCGTGGTCGTCGGGGTCGCGATGCCGTGGCCCATCAGGATCGCTGTGAAGATGCCGACCGCCAGGATGAGGTTCATGAACGGCCCGGCCATCATCACCACGACCCGCTTCCACGGGCTGCGCTGGTAGAACTGCTTGTGCGCGTCCTCCGGGGTGATCTCCTCGGCGGACATCTGGCGGGCGTCCTCGATCATCGCCCGCCACGGCGCGGTCGACGTGGTGCGGCCGTACTTCTCGTCCTTCTTCGGCGGGAACATGCCGATCATCCGGATGTAGCCGCCGAACGGGATGAGCTTCAGGCCGTACTCGGTGTCGCCCTTCTTGCGGGACCAGATGGTGCGGCCGAAGCCGACCATGTACTGGGTGACCTTGATCCCGAACATCTTCGCGGCCGCCAGGTGCCCCAGCTCGTGCCACGCGATGGAGAACAACAGCCCCAGGAAGAAGATCAGGATGCCAACGACGACCAGCATCTACTCCGCCTTCCCGACGAGCTCGCGAGCCCGAGTCCGTGCCCAGTCCTCGGCCGCGAAGACCTCGTCCAAGCCCGCCGGATCGCTGCGCCACTGGTCGGCGCCGGCGAGCACGTCACCCACAGTTTGCACGATCGCGGTGAACCCGAGGCGGCCCTCGACGAACGCCGCCAGCGCCTCCTCGTTCGCCGCGTTGTAGATCGCGGGCAGGCAGCCGCCGCCGGAGCCCGCCGCGCGGGCCAGCTCGACGGCCGGGAACGCCTCGTCGTCGACCGGCTCGAAGGTCCACTCCTGGGCCTTCTCGAAGGTCAGCGCCGGGGCGGCCTTGGGCACCCGGCGCGGCCAGTCCAGGCTCAGCGCGATCGGGATCCGCATGTTCGGCGGGCTGGCCTGCGCGATCGTGGAACCGTCGACGAAGGTGACCATCGAGTGCACGATCGACTGCGGGTGCACGACGACGTCGATGCGGTCGAAGCCGATGCCGAACAGCAGGTGCGCCTCGATCAGCTCCAGGCCCTTGTTCACCAGCGTGGCGGAGTTGATCGTGACGACGCTGCCCATCGACCAGGTCGGGTGGGCCAGCGCCTGCTCCACGGTGACGTCGACGAGCTCGTCGCGCTTGCGGCCGCGGAACGGCCCGCCGGAGGCCGTCAGCACCAGCCGCTCCACCTCGTCGGCGCGCCCGCCGAACAGGCACTGCGCCAGCGCCGAATGCTCGGAGTCCACCGGCACGATCTGGCCGGGCGCGGCCCGGTCGAGCACCAGCGGGCCGCCGGCGATCAGCGACTCCTTGTTGGCCAGGGCCAGCGTCGCGCCGGTGGCCAGCGCGGCCAGCGTCGGCTTGAGGCCGCGCGAGCCGTCGACGCCGTTGAGCACCACGTCGGCCGGGGCGGATTCGATGAGGTCGGTGACGGCGTCCGGGCCGGCTAGCAGCCTTGGCAGCCGGAACTCGCCGGCCGCGTAGCCGCGCTGCTGAGCCTCGGCGTAGAGGGCGAGCTGGACGTCCTCGACTGCGGTGCCCTTGGCGACCGCGACGACCGGGACGTCGAACTCCAGCGCCTGCGCCGCCAGGGCCTGCGGGTCGCTGCCGCCCGCGGCCAGCCCGGCGACCCGGAACCGGTCGGGGTTGTGCCGGATCACGTCCAGGGCCTGGGTTCCGATGGAACCGGTCGAGCCGAGCACCAGGACGGTGCGGGGACCCGGTTCGCTGGGTGCGCTCTGATTCGGGGTGTCGGCGTGCATCGTCGCCCATTGTCCCCGAAGAAGGTGGGCCCCCGTCGCTCGCGGTGCGCAAATCACTTTCGGGGCCCACGATCAGGTGGTCGGCCCAGGCGGGTGCGGCGCAGGACGTGAGGAGAACAGCCATGGGCATCATCGGATGGATCGTTCTCGGCCTGATCGTGGGCGCCATCGCGAAGGCGATCATGCCGGGCAAGGACCCGGGCGGAATCCTGGTCACGATGCTGTTGGGCGTGGTCGGCGCGTTCATCGGCGGGCTGATCGGCAACTGGGTGTTCGGCGTCGGCATCGACCGGTTCTGGTCGCTGAGCACCTGGCTGCTGGCGATCGCCGGCTCGGTCATCGTGCTGGGCGTCTACCGGGTGATCGTCGGCCGCAAGGCGGTGCAGCGGTAGCACCTGGACGCATTTTCGGGGTGTTGCGGAAATCTCTTTCCGCGGCACCCCTTTTCGCTGCTCGTGCCGGGTGGGCGCGCGTTCGGTCGCGGAGGGCGTGTGCGAGGATGAGGGCAATGTGGATCGCCGGTCGGCGATCCGCGCACCGAGCACTGTCTTCCGGCCCGCGCGGCCGGCGTGGCACAGGAGGGGAACGTGGCGAGCACCGAGCTGGAGAAGAAGCCCAGCCAGGCCATCGACCCGGCCGAGGAACCGTCGGTCGAGTGGGGCTGGCACGGCGGTTTCCCGAAGGGCACCCAGTTCATGGGCTGGTTCTCGGTCATCGCGTGCCTGGCCATGCTGATCGGCAACCACGGCGGCATCCTCAGCGGTGGCGGGCACTTCAAGATCGAAGACGGCTTCCTGGTCGTGATCGCGGCGGTCCTGGTCATCGGCCTGCTGATCGACCTGCGCCGGAAGCGGACCGCCTGGCGCCGCTGAGCACCGAAGCAACGAAGAACGCCGCCCCGGTCACCGGGGCGGCGTTTTTCGTGCGTTCGACCGTGGGCCTTCCGGACGGCCGTGGGTGGTCGACCGCAGTTTCAATTGAACCTTTTTCATCCTGGTGAGCCCGCAGCCGCGGGTCGCAAAGGTGCACGTCGATGGGGTGCCGTATGCGCCGCAGGCGCATAGCCCACCTACGACACTTGCACCGCCGCGGGTTCACGGTGCCCACCCCTTCGGGGTTCCCTCGGCGAGGACGGCCCCTCCGCCGTGTATCGGACATACATCAGGAGGGGCACCCACAGACCAGGAAGCCTCTGAGGTTCCGCCACCCGCACCGCCACGCAAATCGAGGTTGGAAAACCTCATTGAAACTGCGGCCACCGCTCACGGCCGCCGGTTCACGGGTTGATGCCAGTGAGGACCGTGACGTGCTCTTCGGTGAGGTCCGTCATCGCCGCTCGGACGCCTTCGCGGCCGACGCCGGACTCCTTCACCCCGCCGTAGGGCATCTGGTCGGCGCGGAAGCTCGGCACGTCGCCGATGACCACGCCGCCCACCTCCAGCTCGGACGAGGCGCGGAAGGCCAGCTGCAGGTCGCGGGTGAACACGCCGGCCTGCAGGCCGTAGCGGGAGGCGTTGACCTTCTCGAACGCCTCGTCCACCGAGTCGACCGGCGAGATGACCAGCACCGGGCCGAAGATCTCCTCGCACGAGACCTTCGCGTCCTCCGGCGCGTCGGCCAGCACCGTCGGCGCGTACGTCGCGCCCTCGCGGGTGCCGCCGGTGAGCACCCGGGCGCCCGCCGCGACGGCTTCGCCGACCCACTGCTCCACCCGCTCCGCGGCCGCCACGTCGATCAGCGGCCCGACCTTGGTCGCCGGGTCCTTCGGGTCCCCGGTGCCCTGCGCTTCGACCGCCTTGACCACGCGGGCCGTCAGGTCGTCGTAGCTGTCGCGGTGCACGTAGACGCGCTGCACCGAGATGCACGACTGGCCGCCCTGGTACATCGCGAAGGTGGCGATCCGGTCGGCGGCGTAGTCGAGGTCCGACCATTCCGAGTCGACGATCACCGCGGCGTTGCCGCCGAGTTCGAGGGTGACGTGCTTGCGCGGCGCCGAGTCGCGGATGCCCCAGCCGACCGGCCCGGAGCCGGTGAACGACACCACCGGCAGCCGCGGGTCCGCGACGAGCTCGGCCGCCTTCTCGTTGGTGGTCGTCACCACCGACCAGGCCCCGGCGGGCAGCTCCGTCTCGGCCAGGATCTCGCCGAGCAGCAGCGCGGACAGCGGGGTCTTCGGCGCGGGCTTGAGCACGATCGGGGTCCCGGCGGCGATCGCCGGGGCGACCTTGTGCGCCACCAGGTTGAGCGGGAAGTTGAACGGCGAGATGCCCAGCACCGGCCCGCGCGGGACCCGGCGGATCAGGGCCATCCGGCCCGTCGCGCCCGCGTCGGTGTCCAGCCGCTGCAGCTCGCCGGAGAAGCGGCGGGCCTCCTCCGCGCCCCAGCGGAAGGTGGAGGCGGCGCGGGCGACCTCGGCGCGCGCCCAGGTGATCGGCTTGCCGTTCTCGGCGGTGATCAGCTGCGCGATCTCCTCGGCCCGCTCGGTGAGGCGGCGGCTCACGTGGTCCAGCGCCGCCGCGCGGGCGTGCGCGGGCAGCGTCGCGAACTCGCGGCGGACCGCGTGCGCGGCCGCGACGGCGCGCTCCACATCGGCGTCGGTGGCGTAGCTCGCGGTGGCGACCACCGAGCCGTCGTAGGGGTGCCGCACCTCGAAGGTCTCATCGCTGGTGACCAGCTCGCCTGCGATCCAGTTCCCGGTGACCGATGCCATCGGCTGCCTCCTGTCGTTTTCGTCCTCGCCGTGACGCTACGAGCCCGCCGTCGGGGCCAGGAGTGCCAATCTGGCCACCCGCCGCCCCTCGGCCTGGCCGAACCGGCACGTCGGGGGTGGTGCCGGTTCGGGTGGTCAGGCGTGGTTGTGCATGACGTGCTTGATGCGGGTGTAGTCCTCGAAGCCGTAGCGGGAGAGGTCTTTGCCGTAGCCCGAGTGCTTGAAGCCGCCGTGCGGCATCTCCGCGACCAGCACCATGTGGGTGTTCACCCACACGCAGCCGAAGTCCAGGCTCGCCACGAGCCGCTGCGCCCGCCCGTGGTCGCGCGTCCACACGCTCGACGCGAGCGCGTAGTTGACGCCGTTGGCCATGCTCAGCGCTTCCGCATCGTCGCGGAAGGTCTGCACCGTGAGCACCGGCCCGAAGATCTCCTCCTGCACGACCTCGTCGTCCTGCCGGACGCCGCCGAGCACGGTCGGCGCGAAGAAGCACCCCTCGTCACCGACCCGCTGCCCGCCGGTGAGCACCTGCGCGTGGGCGGGCAGCCGGCCGATGATGTCCTGCACCCGCGCCAGCTGCGCGGCGTTGTTCAGCGGGCCGACGGCCGCGTCCACATCGGACGGTGGACCGCAGCGCAGCGCCGCGACCTCCGCCACCAGCAGCCTCGTGAACTCCTCGGCGACCGCCTCGGCCACCAGGACCCGGGTCGCCGCGGTGCAGTCCTGCCCGGCGTTGAACGTGCCGGCGGCGGCGATGCCCGCGGCGGCCGCGGCGAGGTCGGCGTCGGCGAACACCAGGGCCGGGGCCTTGCCGCCCAGCTCCAGGTGGACGCGCTTGACGTCCTCGGCCGCCGCTGCCGCCACCTCCCGGCCCGCCCGGGTGGACCCGGTGATCGACACCATCGCCGACGCCGGGTTCGCCACCACGGCGCGGCCGGTTTCCCGGTCGCCGCACACGACGTTGAGCACGCCCGGCGGCAGGATCCCGGCGGCCACCCCGCCGAGCAGCGCGACGGTCACCGGCGTCGTGTCGGAAGGCTTGAGCACGACGGTGTTTCCCGCGGCGATCGCCGGCGCGATCTTCCACACCGCCATCAGCAGCGGGTAGTTCCACGGCGCGACCTGGCCGATCACGCCGACCGGTTCGCGCCGCACGTAGGAGGTGTGGCCCGGGGTGTACTCCGCCGCCGCGGTGCCCTCCAGGACCCGGGCCGCCCCGGCGAAGAACCGGATCTGGTCGATGGCGGCGCCCACTTCTTCGGTGCGCGTGGCGGCAACCGGTTTGCCGGTGTTCTCCACCTCCGCCGCGACGAAGTCCTCGGTGCGCCGCTCCATTTCGTCGGCCAGCCGCAGGAGCAGCCGCTGCCGGTCGGCGGGCGTGGTGGTCCGCCAGTGCTCGAAGGCCCGCTGCGCCGCGGCGTACGCCGCTTCGACGTCCGCGGCGGACGAGAGCGGCGCGGTGCCGAACACCTTGCCGTTGCAGGGATCGACCAGGTCGGTGGTGCGGCCGTCGGCCGCGTCGACCGGCCGGCCGTCGATGATGTTGCGGATCTGGCGCATCAGCGTCCTCCCGGCAGGATGCACAGCAGGTCGTACAGCACGTGAGCGGCGGCGATGCCGGTGATCTCGGCGTGGTCGTAGGCCGGGGCGACCTCCACCACGTCCGCGCCGACGACGTTCAGGTCGGCCAGGCCGCGCACCACTTCGAGCAGCTCGCGGCTGGACAGCCCGCCGGCTTCGGGGGTTCCGGTGCCCGGCGCGAAGGCCGGGTCCAGCACATCGATGTCGATGGACAGGTACACCGGCCGCGAGCCGAGCCGGGTGCGGATCCGGTCGATGATGGTGTCCAGCGGCGTCCGGGCGAACTCGCGGCTGTGCACCGCCGCGAAGCCCATCCGCTCGCTCTCGTCGAGGTCGAGCTTCGAGTACAGCGGGCCGCGCAGGCCCACGTGCATCGAGTGCTCGAAGTCGATCAGGCCCTCGTCGGCGGCGCGCCGGAACGGGGTGCCGTGCGTGTAAGGCGCGCCGAAGTAGGTGTCCCAGGTGTCGAGGTGCGCGTCGAAGTGCAGCACCGCGATCGGCCCGTGCCGCTCGTGCTGCACGCGCAGCAGCGGCAGCGCGATGGTGTGGTCGCCGCCGATGGTGAGCAGGGTGCGCCGCGTCCCGGACAGCTCCCGCGCACCGGCCTCGATGGTGCCGATGGCTTCCCCGATGTCGAACGGGTTCACGCCGATGTCCCCGGCGTCGGCCACCTGCCGCGCCGCGAACGGTTCGACACCGTTGGCCGGGTTGTACGGCCGCAGCAGCCGCGAGCTCTGCCGGACGTGGTTGGGGCCGAAGCGCGCGCCGGGCCGGTAGCTGACGCCGGTGTCGAACGGCACGCCCCAGATCAGCACGTCGGCGTCGGGCACGTCGGTCAGCCGGGGCAGCCGGGCGAAGGTGGTGTCGCCGCCGTAGCGCGGCACCTTGGTGGCGTCCACCGGACCGATCGGGTTGTTCATGCATTCCTCCACTTTTTCGTGGGCGCGCAAGCGGGCCGGAGCCCGTTCACGCACTCACTTCTCGGCCGCCAGGATCTCCGCCGCGGAGCGCTTGCCGGACTCGATCGCGCCGTCGATGAACGCGCGCCAGCGGCGGGCGGTGTGCGAGCCGCCGAAGTTCACCCGGCCCTCCGGACGCCCCACGCACAGCTCGTACTTCGCGAACTGCCCGGCGGCGAACGTCGCCCAGGTTCCCTTGGAGAACTCGTCGTGCACCCAGTCGTGCGAGCGGGCGTCGACGACCTCGGCGTCCGGCGCGAACTCGCGGACCGCGCGCTGCACGTCGGCGAGGTCGCTCGCGTCGACGCGGTCGTGCTCCGGGGCGAAGCACACCAGCACCACGCCGCGCTCGGTGCTCTCCATCGCGCCGACGTAGTCGAAGCTGGTGCCCCAGCCGAAACCGCTGATGTCCTCGGGGACGTTGCGGGCCAGCGCCCAGACCTTCTGGCCCTGCCCGGCGTGGTTCTCCCGCGAGATGGCGAGCTTGTCGGCGGGCAGCGCCGGGCTGAACTCGATGTCCTGCCAGATCCCGACCGGCGTGGTCATCAGCACCCGGTCGGCGCGCGCCACGCCGCCGTCGTAGGTGACCGTCACGCCGCCGTCGTCGGCCTCGACCTCGCGCACCGGGCTGGACAGCCGCAGCTCGGCGCCGCCGTCGGACTGGATCGCGCGCGCCAGCGAGGCGGTGCCGTTGACGAAGGTGAAGCCCAGCACGCTGGCCTGCACCATGCCCCACAGCGAGTTGTCCATCGAGGAGCACCAGCGGAGGATGTCCAGCGCCGAACCGGTGTCCTCGCTGGCGTTCGCGCAGCCGCAGAACCAGGACATCATCAGTTCCTTGGCGTTGCCGGTCAGCCCGACGTTCTCGGCCCACTCGCGGATCGGCACGTCGAGGTCGGCGACGTCCTGTTCGGACAGCGGGCGCAGCGGGTCGAACCGGGAGGCGGCCTCGATCAGCGCCCGCACCGCGTGTTCCAGCTGCTCGTACTCCTGCGGCGGCACGGGCAGCAGGGTGTCCGGCACCTTGCCGTGGTCGGACCAGGTCATCCGGCCGGGCAGCTCGCTGTCCTTGATCGGGACGTCGTAGCGCTGCACCTCGGCCCACACGTGCGTCTGCTGCGGGACGATCCAGGTGCCGCCCATCTCCAGCCCGAAGCCGTCGAAACCCTCCGGCTGGTACCAGGTGGAGCCGCCGATGCGGTCGCGGGCCTCCAGGACCAGCACGTCCTTGCCCGCTTCCCGCAGCTCGCGGGCCGCGGTCAGGCCGGCGAAACCCGCGCCGATGACGACGACGTCGTAACGATCCATTGCTCGCACTTCCTTGACTCGTAACGGGATTCAGACGCTCGCTGCGACTCGAACGTCGAGTTGCCGCGGCATCGGCTGCGGACTGCCGATGCTCAGCAGCAGGTAGGTGGCGGCCGTGGTCGCGGCGGCCAGCAGGAAGCTCAGGTCGATGCCGCCGGTGAGCTCCAGCAGCGGCCCCTTGTACAGCGCGGTGTCCACGGACAGCAGGCCGACCGCCGAGCCGGTCAGCCACGCGGCCGCCGCCCGCAGGTTCCAGCCGCCGCTGTACCAGTAGATGCCGCCGCGCGCCCGGCGGTTGTAGACCTGCAGCGCGTCGGGGTCGTAGACGCCGCGGCAGCGCGCGAAGCCGATCAGCGTGATCACCGCCCACGGCGTGCCGATCGCGGTCAGCAGCAGCACGAACGCGGTGACCGCGTCCTGGGCGTCCCAGACGAAGTAGCCGAGGAACACCAGCACCGTCGACAGCACCGAGGTGAGGACGGTGGCCTTGACGCGGGACAGCGGCGGCACGATCGCGTCCAGGTCGAGCCCCATGCTGTAGATCAGCACCCCGGCGTTGCCGATCGTGCCGAACACGCCGTTGAGCAGCAGCGGCAGCAGGAACCACAGCGGCGCGGCGGCCACCAGCGGCCCGACGTAGTCGTCCGCGGCGCGGGCCGCGAACGCGGTGAAGGTGCCGAACAGCTGCGGGATCAGCAGCCCGAGGAGCATGCCGGCGCAGGTCGCGGCGAACACCTTCCGGGACGAGTAGCGCTTCGGCGAGACGTAGCGGCTGTAGTCGCCGAGCAGCGTGATGAACGCCATCGGCCCGCTCAGCCCGGCGGCCACTGTGGACAGCGCCCACGTCGTCCAGAAATCCCCGAGCAGATAACCGGCGTCGGTGACCGGCTCGGTCCGGAACTGGCCGCCGTAGGCGAACAGGCCGACGGCCATCAGCACCACGGTGCCGACCGCGACCCACTTGCTCATCCGGGTCATCAGCTGGTAGCCGAAGATCGCCACGAGCACCGAGAGCACCGCCAGCGCCGCGTACGTGACGCTGTGGCTGATCCCGTCGTTGGGCAGCCCGAACAGCCGGTGCAGCGGGCCCACCACCGCGGCCCCGCCGGTCCACACCGTCAGCGCGGCGTAGCCGAGCGAGAGCAGCAGGCCGATCACCGAGCCGATCAGCCGGCCCCGCACGCCGAACGTGCCGCCGCTGCTGGTGGACAGGTTCGTACCGGTCTTCAGCGACACCAGGGCCAGCGGCGCGACCAGCAGCGTGCCGAGCAGCGTCCCGGCGATCATCGAGGTGACGGCGGGCCAGAACGACAGCCCGAACGAGGCGGGCAACCAGCCGAAGATGACCACGCCGAGGCACATGTTGGAGCCGAGCAGGATGCCGGCGACATCGCGCGGCCGCCCGGTGCGATCCCCCTCGGGGATGGTGTCGACGCCGTGCGTCTCGATGCCGACGCGCGGCCGGTGACGGTTCTGGGGTCATCCGTTGACCTCCTTGGCGGATGGCGGGAGCGTTGAGCCGCGCGGCACCGACCAAGAGTGGGCCAGGTCACCGGCCGGAGGTAGTCACCGATCGTCCGAAGTCCACAACGACCGTTGGACGTTCGCACAACGCCACCCCGAAGATCGTCAGCTGCGGGCCTTTCCACACGAACCCGATGCCGCGGCTCCCCCGGCGGCATGCGTGGCGGTTTCGCGCGAAACCGGCGCCCCTCGAAAACCGGGATCAGGCCTGGAGAGCGCGGAGCGCGAGGAAGAGGTCGACGCGGTCCGCCGTGCTGGAGAGGCTCCGGCCGGTGAGCTCCTCGACCCGGTTCATCCGGTGCCGCAGGGTGTTGATGTGCACGTGGAGGCGCTGCGCCGCCTCCTGCCAGCGGCCGCCCGCATCGAGGAACACCGCCAGCGACGGCACCAGGTCGCTGCCCCGCCGCTCGTCGTGGTCGAGCACCGGCCCGAGCAGCGCCCGGGAAGTGGCGGCCAGCAGCTCCGGGTCCTGCGCGGAGAGCAGCAGCGCCGGGCTGCACAGCTGCTCGTGCGTCATCCAGCCGCGCTCCGCCCGCGACGACACCGCCTCGGCGGCGTGCGAGGCCTGCAGCAGGCTCACGCGCAGCTCCGACGCGGTGCCCGGCTTGCCGACGCCGACGTGGACGACACCGCTGGCCAGCCCATCGGTGATGCGCCGCGCGAGCTCCGCCACGGTGTCGCGGACCTGGGCGAACGCGACGACCTCGCCGCCGCGCTGCGCCGCGACCCCGTCCGTGCCCAGCAAATCGCCCAGCCGCGCGGAATCCGCGCCGGGGCTCGACGTGCGCACCACGACGGCGGCGAGCGGCCCGTCCGGCTGCAGGCCGAGCGCGTGCAGCCGGGTGCGCACGGTGTCGATCCCGACCGTTCCACTGTGGACCCATTCGAAGAGTTCCCACGCGTAGCGCAGTTCCGTCGCCCGCACCGCACGAGTGCGTTCGATCTCCAGCGCGATGAACGGCATCGCCTGCACCACCGCCGCGTGCTGCTCCACGTCGAGGTCCGCCAGCGGCCCCGGCAGCAGCAGCTCGGCCTCGGCGAGGCCCTCGCCCACCAGCGGCAATGGGTGGTTCGGCTGCGGCGCGGTGCCCGCCACCACGCCTCCGGCGACCCGCACCGCCACGGCTTCGCCGAGCTGCTTGGCCAGCGTGTCCAGCACCGTCTCGACGCCGCGCCGCAGGCGCAGCGCCGCGACGATCGCGTCGTGCTGCGCCAGGTGGCGGCGCAGCGGGCGCTCCCACTCGGCCCGCTTGGTGTTCACGAAGGCCTCGACGATCTGCAGGAACGCGACCTCGACGGGCACCACGAAGCAGGTCAGGCCGTGCTCGCGCGCCGCGTCGACGAACGCCTCCGGGACCTGGGTTTCCGGTGGCACCAGGCCGTATCCGACCGCCGCGACGTCGGCGGCGACCAGGTCGGCGATGAATGCCTCCGGCGTGGTTCCGGCGGTGCGCCACACCCCGGCGGTGAGCACCACCTCGCCGCCGCGCAGGAATCGGCCGGGGGCCTTGATCTCAATGGTGTGCACCCAGCGGATCGGCCGGTCCACCCGGCCGCGCACCCGCACCTGCAGGGCCAGTTCCGGCCGGTTCAGCAGATCTTCGACGAGCACCGCGCCACCTCCGTCACTCGCCGGGCCGGTCCAGGACCTGCAGCGCCAGCCACAGCTCCGCGCGCACGCCGGGCTGGTCGAGGCTGCGCCCGAGCAACTCCTCCACCTTGCGCACCCGGTTGCGCAGGGTGTGCCGGTGCACGCCCAGCCGGTTCGCCGCCGGATCCCACTGCCCATGGTGCGCCAACCACGTCTGCAGCGACTCCAAGAGCACGCTCTGCCCACGCAGCGGCGCGAGAACGGCCTCGGCGAACGCCTGCGCGTCGACGCCGGGAACCAGGTTCAGCAGGCCGTATCCGGCGAGGTCGGCGAAGTGCACAACCGTGTCGCTGCGCTTCGCCGCCCGCGCCGCCTGCTGAGCTTGCCGCAGCCCCTCGGCGAGCCCGGCCAGCTCGCACGGCTCGGACACCCCGATGGCGACGCCGGGCTGCCCGGTCAGCCAGTCGAGCGCGCCGTCGCCGACGAGGCCGACCACCACGTCGCCGTGTTCGGCCAGGTAGGCCGGGGCGCTCGGCTGGTCCGCCGACAGCCGGGACAGCAGCTCATCGCGGTCTCGGGCACCGGCCAGCACCACCACCCGGAACGGCTCGGGCGGCAACTCGGCGTGCAGGTCGGCGAGGACGTCCTGCACCTGTTCGCCGCGCAGCATCAACGCCAGGAAGTCCGCGCGCAGCCGGCGCCGGGCGGACGCGAGCGCCTCGACCTGCTCCAGCGCCAGGGTCAGCAGCGAGGCGGCCGAGTTGATCACGTGGTGGTCGGTGGTGGCGAACGGCTCGCCGCGACCCACCACCAGGAACCCGCGCGCCCGGCCGCCGAGCGCCTGCATGCTCACCTCCTGGTCGCCGAGCGAGAACCCGGCCGCGGCCAGGCCCCGCTTCGCCCGCACCTTCGCCACCTCCGGCTCCAGGTCCGGCAGCCGCGAACCGGCCGTCGCCGGCGCGCTGTGCAGGAGCCGGCCGCCCGCGTCGAGCAGCAGCACCCACGAATCCAGCAGCAGCGCGAGCTTTCGGACCAGCGCGGCCACGCCGTTGGTGGTGCCGGCCGCCTGCGCGAGTTCGTGCTGGGCGCGGCTGGTGCGCCGCAGGCTCGCGTACTCGTCCGCCGCGACTGCGCGCGAGACCGCCTTGCTGATCGCGATGAACGGCGTCGGCCGGGGCACTTCGAGCAGCGGCAGCCCGGCTCGTTCCGCCGCCGCCACGAGCTCGGCCGGGATCTGCCGGTGGCTCAGCCCGACGCCGAACCCCAGGCCCGCGACGCCGACGGCGGTCAGCCGCTCGACCAGCCCCGCGCAGTCCTCGGCGCGCAGCGCGAGGCCGGTGGTCAGCAGCAGCTCGCCGCCCTCCAGGAACGGCGCCGGATCGGCCAGTTCGCTGGTGTGCACCCACGCGATCGGGCGGTCGAGGGAGCGTTGACCGGCCCGCGCGACGAGCCCCAGCGCGGCGTCGGCGACCAGGTCGCGCACCGTCAACGGCACCGGAGAACCTCCTGACAGTGTGTCGAATCCTGAAACCCGAGTTAACCAGATCGTCCACTGTTCGGTTGCGGGCGGCGGGGCGAACCTGGTCGCAGGACAACACGACCAGAGCCCCGTTTCGAGACGAAGCAGTACCTAGGAGGTCACCACCGTGACGGTTTCCCCGGCCCAGGCGGCACTGCCTCAGGCGCGCGTGCTGCGCACCGAGATCCCCGGCCCGAACTCCCGCGAACTCCAGCGGCGGCGCGCGGCGACGGTGTCGACCGGCGTGTCCAGCGTGCTGCCGGTCTTCATCGCCGAGGCGGCCGGCGGCGTGCTGCACGACGTCGACGGCAACTCGCTGATCGACCTGGGCTCGGGCATCGCGGTCACGAACGTCGGCAACGCGGCGCCGGAGGTCGTCGAGCCCGTGCGCCGCCAGGTCGGCGAGTTCACGCACACCTGCTTCATGGTGACGCCGTACGAGAACTACCTGCAGGTCTGCGAGGAACTCGCCGCGCTCACCCCGGGCGATCACGACAAGCGCAGCGCGCTGTTCAACTCGGGCGCGGAAGCGGTGGAGAACGCCGTCAAGATCGCGCGCCGGGCCACCGGGCGGCAGGCGATCGTGGTGTTCGACCACGCCTACCACGGCCGCACCAACCTGACCATGGCGCTGACCGCGAAGTCGGTGCCGTACAAGCACGGGTTCGGCCCGTTCGCGCCGGAGATCTACCGGGTGCCGATGTCCTACCCGGCGCGCGATCCGCGCACCGGCGAGCAGGTGGCGCGGGAGGCGATCGACCGCATCGAGAAGCAGCTCGGCGCCGACTCGGTGGCGGCGGTGCTGATCGAGCCGATCCAGGGCGAGGGCGGATTCATCGAGCCCGCGGCGGGATTCCTGCCCGCGATCTCGCGGTGGTGCACCGACAACGGCGTGCTGTTCATCGCCGACGAGATCCAGACCGGCTTCTGCCGGACCGGCGCCTGGTTCGCCTGCGACCACGAGAAGGTGGTGCCCGACCTGATCACCACGGCGAAGGGCATGGCGGGCGGACTGCCGCTGGCCGCGGTCACGGGACGCGCGGAGCTGATGGACGCGATGCCGCCGAGCAGCCTGGGCGGCACCTACGGCGGCAACCCGGTGGCGTGCGCGGCCGCGCTCGGCGCGATCCGCGCGATGCGCGAACGCGACCTGGCCACCGCGGCACGCGACATCGGTGACCTGGTGTTCCCCCGCCTGCGCACGCTCGCCGAGACCACCGACGCGATCCTCGACGTGCGGGGCCGGGGCGCCATGATCGGCATCGAGTTCGTCAAGCCGGGCACCGCGGAACCGGACCCCGAGGTGACCTCGCGGATCGCCAAGGCCTGCCACGCCCAGGGCGTCGTGATCCTCACCTGCGGCACCTACGGCAACGTGATCCGCCTCCTCCCGCCGCTGGTCATCGACGAGGCGCTCCTCGAAGAAGGCCTGACGGTCCTGGAAGACGTCATCCGCGAACACACCAGCTGACGCCGCGGGCCGCGGTCGTCCGCCGACGCTCGCGACCGCGGCCCGAACATCCACTCACGCGTGTGACGCCCGCTGATCGAAGTGACCGATAACCTGGATTCGTGTCACAGGGCGAGTACTTCAGTCTTGCCGCGCACCTACCAGTCATTCATGCTGGAGGCGTGGCACTGGCTGATGAGCGTGGGGCGAGAACCGAGATCACGGCCAACGGACAAGGCCGGGTGACCATTCCCGCACCGATCAGGAGGGCTGCCGGCATCGAGCCCGGCACACCGCTCGCGATCTACGAGGAAGACGGCCGAGTCGTCATAGAAACGCGTGCGCAGCTCGCCGCCCGCATCCGCCGCGACGTCGCAACGGTCTGGCGCGGTGACGGATCGGTGGTCGACGAGCTGATCGGCGACCGCCGGGCATCGGCGGCCGCGGAGGAGGACGAGTCCAGCGGAGGCCGCCCGTGACCACGGTGCTGGACACCTCCGCGATCCTCGCGTGGCTCCGTGATGAAACCGGCGCCGAAACCGTGGATCCCGTGCTCGGCGACGCGACGATGTCAGCGGTGAACTGGTCGGAACTCGCGCAGAAGCTCACCCAGCACGGCGCGGACGCCCGGCGCACCTGCGATCGCCTCCGCACGATCGGGGTGCTGGTGGAGCCCTTCACCGCCGAGGATGCCCTGTGCTCGGGTGAATTGTGGCCGCACACCCGGTCCTTCGGGCTGTCGCTGGGAGATCGGGCCTGCCTGGCGGTGGCGCTCCGCTTGGACGCGCCCGTCATGACAGCGGACAAGGCTTGGCGGGACATCGATGTTCGCGTTCCGATCCGGCTCCTGCGCTGACACCGCGGAATCTTGGACCGGCCGGTGCGCGCCGTTCGGGGGGCTGGACGGCGCGCACCGGCCGGGCACGGGTCGAAGCTTCCGCTCCGGCCCGGGTCTTCTCAGCGGAGCCGGTGCTCGGCGAAGAACCGCATGATGATCGGCGTCGCGTCGACGACCGACGGCTGGTCGGAGTCAGGGTTGGGCCGCGTGCTCGGCCAGTCGTGCCCGAGGCCCTCGATCCGGTAGTGCACGACGCTGCTGTTCCGGTCGCAGCCGACCCACTTGGCGACCTGCACCCCGTTGCCCTCGTCGCGGACGATCGGGGTGTCGTCGCAGTCGTTGCGGTCGGCCCAGCCCGCCAGCCATTCCGGGATCGGCGGCAGGCCCTTCTCCGGGTTCCCCTGGTACGGGATCGTCTGGTCGGCGGTGCCGTGGAAGTCCAGGATCGGCGCCGCGCGCTCCGGCTCGCACTCGCCGCCCTGCGGGTAGAACGCGCCGGACACCGGCGCGAAGGCGGCGATGCGATCGCTCATCCGGCAGGCCAGCACGCCGGTGAAGCCGCCGCCGTTGGACTTCCCGGCGGCGTAGATTCGCGCGCGATCGACGCAGAAGTCCCGCTCCAGCCGGTCGAGCAGGTCACCGGTGAACAACACGTCGTCGGCCGCCGCGGAGTACGGCGCGCCCTGCCAGGCGGTTTCGCCGTCCGTGCCGACGAGGCCCTGCGGGTACACCGCGATGGCGTCGGTGGCGGAGAAGCCGGACAGCTCTTCCTGGTACTCCGAGGTCCGCGAGTGGCCGTGGAAGGACAGCACCACCGGGGTCGGCTTTTCCTGCCGGTAGTTCGCCGGCACGTGCAGCAGGTAGCTGCGGGTGATACCGCCCGAAACGATCGTGCGGGTCTCGGACGTCCCGGGAACCGCGGACTCGCCGCAGCCGGCGGACGGCGAGCGATCGAAACGGGCTTCGGCCTGCGCCGGCGCGCCGCCGAGCACCGCGGCCAGACCCACCGCGGCGAACACCGCCGAAAACCGTCCACTCAGGACCGATCGGGCAGATCCGCGGACGAGACCTCGCTTCGCACTGCCAGGCACCATTGCCTCCCACCTCGATCGAGTCCGGGTGCGAGGATCATGGGACCACGAGGGCCCGGGCGTCACCATTCTGTTCATTGCGTTCACGAAAACCACACCGGCAGACCAACACCGGTCAGGACACGAACGCATCCAGGATCTGTTCGAGGCCGGCGCTGTAGTCATGCCGCAGGTCGACGTACTTCTTGACGCGGAGGAGCGTGGGAATTTCGCAGTCCTCGAGCAGCACCGCAGTCACGCCGACGCTGCCGCCGACGGCCTCCGCCTAGTACTTCGCCGACCACTCCCGTTCGACCCATCCGGATCCGACGGATTTCGACCCGCAATACGGAGCGGTCGGCAGCCCCGGATCAGCCGCTCATTCCTCGGCCGCGAGTTGGCCGCAGGCCGCCGCGATCTCCTGGCCCCGGGTGTCCCGGACCGTGCAGGACACGCCCGCTTCGCGGACCCGGCGGACGAACTCCCGCTCCACCGGCTTCGGGCTCGCGTCCCACTTGCTGCCCGGCGTCGGGTTCAGCGGGATCAGGTTGACGTGCGCGAACTGCCCGAGGTGCCGGTGCAGCAGCTTGCCGAGCAGGTCCGCGCGCCACGGCTGGTCGTTGATGTCGCGGATCAGCGCGTACTCGATCGACACCCGGCGCCCGGTGTGGTCGGCGTAGCCGCGAGCCGCCTCCAGCACCTCGGCGACCTTCCAGCGGTTGTTCACCGGCACCAGCGTGTCGCGCAGCTCGTCGTCCGGGGTGTGCAGCGACACCGCCAGCGTGACGTGCAGGTTCTCCGCGGTCATCTTCTTGATCGCGGGCACCAGGCCGACCGTCGACACGGTGACCGACCGCTGCGAGAGGCCCAGCCCGTCCGGGGCCGGGTCGCAGATCCGGTGCACCGCGTTGATCACGCGCCGGTAGTTGGCCAGCGGCTCGCCCATGCCCATGAACACGACGTTCGACAGCCGGCCGGGCCCGCCCATGACCTCGCCGTCGCGCATCGCGGCCGCGGCCGAGCGCACCTGGTCGACGATCTCCGCGGTCGACAGGTTGCGCTGCAGCCCGCCCTGGCCGGTGGCGCAGAACGGGCAGGCCATCCCGCAGCCCGCCTGGCTGGAGATGCACACCGTGGCGCGGTCCGGGTAGCGCATCAGCACGCTTTCCAGCAGCGTGCCGTCGTGCGCGCGCCAGAGCGTCTTGCGGGTGGTGCCGTCGTCGGTGTTCAGGTGGCGGACCGGGCTGAGCAGCGGCGGCAGCAGGTGTTCGGCGAGCTTCGCGCGGCTGGCCGCCGGGATGTCGGTCATCGACTCCACGTCGGCGTTGAGCCGGCCGAAGTAGTGGTGCGCGAGCTGCTTGGCGCGGAACGGTTTCTCCCCCAGCTCGGTCACCGCGGCGCGCCGTTCGTCGGCGGAGAGATCGGCGAGGTGCCGCGGCGGCATGCCACGGCGCGGGGCGTCGAAGACGAGCGGAAGGGAAGTCGCAGACATAGCGCCGACCAGTGTCCCATGCCCCGGAACGACCTTGACGGCGACCACCGGACGAGGCGCGGCTCCGGCCGCCGCACAGCGTCCACGCGGGTGGTGGGTGCGTCCACCGACCGGGTTGCGCCCGTATCGTGCAAGTATGACGAGTATGGCCGAGCGCCCCTCGTCGTCCGTCGAGGACTACCTCCGGGCGATCTACGGGCTATGCGAACGGGGTGTGCCCGTCACGAACGCCACCTTGACCCAGCGGCTGGGCCTGAGCCCGTCATCGGTCTCCGGAATGATCAACAAGCTGGCGCAGCTCGGCCTGGTCACGCACGTCCGGTACCGCAGCGTCGAGCTGACCCCGGAGGGCCGCCGGCTGGCCTTCGACGTGCTGCGCAGGCACCGGCTGATCGAGCTGTTCCTGGTCGAGGAGCTCGACTACAGCTGGGACGAGGTGCACCGGGAGGCCGACGCGCTGGAGCACGCGGTGTCCGACGAGCTGGTCGCGCACATCGCCGCCAAGCTCGGCAACCCCACCCACGACCCGCACGGCGACCCGATCCCGACCGCGGAGGGCACCGTCGAGAAGCCCGCGACGCTGCTGCTGGACCAGGTCGAGCCGGGCACGATCGGCACCATCGCGCGGGTCTGGGACACGGATTCGGAACTGCTGCGCTACCTGACCGATCACGGCATGACGCTGGGCTCGCGGATCGAGGTCGTGGAGCGCAAGCCCTTCGGCGGGCCGCTGGTGGTGCGCGTCGGCGAGCCGCCGGCGGACGAAACCCACTTCGTGGGCGACGAGATCGCGGCCGCGCTATCGATCAGCGTGCACCGGTGAACCCGCCGCGTCGGTGAGCCGGGAGGCGACCGTGCGGGACGCGACCACGCGCGACGCCGGCCACTCCAGCGGATCCGACGGCGGGTCGTCGCCGTAGACCTGCTCGGTCACCAGCCGCCCGTGCAACTCGTCGGTGCGGTGCGCGCCCAGCACCGCGAGCAGCAGGTCGAACCGGCTGTCGGTGAGCGTCACGGCGACGTAGCAGAACCCGGCGAGGCCGGTGAACACGAGACCGGATACCCACCACACCGATGCTCCCTGGGCCAGGAACATCACCGCGAGGGCGAGCAGCAGCCCGGAGACGAAGGCGATCCCGCGGGCGATCGTGACCTGCCTCAGCATCGACCGGAACGCCGGGTACTGGTGGCACAGCTGCCGGATGATGCGGGCCCGCTCGTGGCGGTCCAGCTGAGCAAGCCGACTCAAGCCCGCGGTCACCGGCTTCGCCGCGCGGTTGGCCATGGCTGCTCCTGTAACCCCTGGTGCGTGCTTCGATCGGGTTGCTCGGCATGCAGATACGCACACTGAGTGACCGCTAACAGTCGATCACGCGGGCCGTCCAGTATCAAGGCGTCATTCGGGGGCGTTCCCATTGCGGAAAAGGCACCGAACAGTAACGCCCCCACGCGGCCGTACGCCCTTGATCCGCCACGCGTGTTTTCCGGATCGAAACCTCGGTCACCCTGGGGATACCCCCTTGATTCACCTCGTGTCGGAGTGCGTTTCGGAGGAGGAGCGATGGCCATCGCAGTGGGCGCCCCAGCTTGGGTGGACTTGGCCACCCACGACGTCGCCAACGCGCGGGACTTCTACGCCGGCCTGTTCGGCTGGCACTGGATCCAGCGCCCGGACTACAACATCGCGACGAAGGAGCACAAACCGGTCGCCGGGCTGCTGCTGCCGGAGACGGACGCGCCGACGGCCTGGACGCTGTACCTGGAGTGCGGCTCGGCCCGCCGCGCGGTGGAACGGATCCGTGCGCTCGGCGGCAAAGTGCTGGTCCCACCGACGGAAACGCCCGCCGACGAGACGTTCCTGGTCGCCGAGGATCCCTCCGGCGCGGCGATCGGCCTGTGGGAGGCGCCGCCCAACGGCACCTTCGGCCGCGACCACGCGGGCATGCTCTGCTGGGCGGAACTGCACACCCGCGACGGCTCGTCCGCCGATCCGTTCTACGCCGAACTGCTGGGCTACCGGCAGGAGCAGATCGGCGAGCCGGGCGACGGCTTCGACTACACCGTCTGGTACGTCGACGACCTGCCCACGGTGGGCCGGTTCGAGACCAGCTCGGCGCTGCCCGAGGACGTGCCCGCGCACTGGCAGCTGTACTTCCAGGTCAACCCGGACAGCAACGCCGACGACGCGACGGCGAAGGCGGTCCAGCTGGGCGGCGAGGTGCTGCGCGAACCGTCGGATTCCCCGTACGGCCGGCTCTCCCTGATCCGGGACGTCGTCGGAGCCACGTTCTTCATCATCGACACCGCCCAGCGCACCGGGGAATGATCCGCGGCGCCTGAATGCCCTGGCAGGAACCGCGCCTCCCACCCAGGCGAGCCCAGCCGCGCATCGGCATACCTGGATGTCTAGCATCCAGGTATGCGGATGGGCGAAGGGGTCGAGTGGGGCCTGCACTGCTGCCTCACGCTGGCGTGGCTGGGCGACGAACCCGTGCCGGCGGCCCGGCTCGCCGCCCAGTTCGACCTGCCCCCGGCATACCTGAACAAGCGCCTGCAAGCGCTGGTCCGGGCCGAGATCCTCACCTCCACACCGGGGGCGCGCGGCGGTTTCCGGCTGGCCAGGCCGCCGGCGAAGATCACGCTGATGGACGTCGTCGCCGCCATCGAAGGCCCCGAGGACGCGTTCCGCTGCGCCGAGATCCGGCAGCGCGGAGCCGGGACGGGCACCCCGGCCGGCGAGTTCCGCAAGCGCTGCGGCATCGACGCCGCCATGCGCCGGGCCGAGCTGGCCTGGCGCCGCGAACTGGCCTCGCAGACCATCGCCGACCTGATGGACACCGCCCCGCCCCGCGCCGCCGACCGAGTACGGCGCTGGCACGCCACGGACTGACTTCTTCCGAACCGCCTGCTCAGCAGGGCCTCTTCAGCTGGAGAACCTGGATGTCAAATATCCCGAATCCGACGCGGAGCCGAGGCCTGACGGCCACCCTGGTGCTGGCGCTGGGAACCTTCGCGGTCGGCACCGACGCCTTCATCGTCGCCGGATTCCTCCCGGCCATGGCGGACTCGCTGGAGGTGACCACGGCCGCAGCCGGGCAATCGGTGACCACGTTCGCGGTGGCCTACGCCGTCCTCGCCCCGGTCCTGGCGACCGCGACCGCCCGGATCCCGCGCCGGGCCCTGCTGGTGGCCGCCCTCGTCCTGCTCGGGATCGCCAACATCGGCTCCGCGCTCGCCCCGAACCTGGCGGTGCTGATCGTCAGCCGGGTGCTCGCGGCGGCCGGTGCCGCCGCGTACACGCCCAGCGCGGGCGCGGTCAGCGCGGCGCTGGTGCCTGTTGAGTTCCGCGGCCGGGCGCTGGCCGTGGTCGTCGGCGGCCTCACCGTGGCCACGGCGCTGGGCGTTCCGCTCGGCGATCTGGCCGGCGAGTGGTTCGGCTGGCGCGCCGCGCTGGGTCTGGTCGCCGCGCTGTGCCTGCTCGTCGGCGTCGGCGTCTACCTGATCATGCCCGCCCTGGCGGGGAGCGCCCGCATCCCGCTGCGCGACCGGCTCGCGCTGCTGCGCCGCCGCAGCGTCATGGCGGTCCTGCCGCTGACGGTGCTCGGCATGGGAGCCAGCTACACCGTCTACGCCTACAGCGTTCCCGCGCTGAACGCCGTCGGGGTCCCGGAGAACTCGACCATGCTGATGCTGTTCCTGTACGGGCTCGGGGCGGTGCTGGGCAATCTCCTGTCCGGCTACGCGACCGACAACTGGGGCCCGATCCGGGTCCTGACCTGCGGTTACCTGAGCATGACGCTCGCGCTGGCACTGCTGGCGTGGTTCGCCTGGACCGGCACCACGCCGCAGGTCGCGGTCGCCATCCTGGTGTTCGCCTGGGGCGCGAGCACCTGGACCCAAACGCCGCCGCAGCAAACCCGGCTCATCGACGCGGCGCCGCAAGAGGCGGCGATCGTGGTGTCGCTGAACGCGTCGGCGATCTACCTCGGCATCGGCGCGGGCACCCTCCTCGGCGGCGCGCTGCTGGCCTTCGGCCCGGCCCCGATCTTCACGGCGGCGGCCGCGGTCGCCGCGCTCGCGACGCTGTACCTGCGCATCACGGCACCCTGAGCCACCGGAAATGTCCGCCCGCGCTGACACGATCAGCGGCGTGAGATCGAAGCACGGGCTTGTTCAGGACTGGGAGCGCGGTTGGGCGCTTTGCCGCGCGACACCGAGCCCGGTCGCCGAGCACGACGGATACCGGATCGACGTCGGCGCGCCGGGACACCGCGTTCGGTTCGTGCTCAACGGCCCTGCCTCGACCGGTCGCCGAGCCGCGACGCTGACCGCGCCCGGCACCTGGCTGAAGGTCTGCGGCGATCGGGCCGAGGTGGTGTCGGCGCTGAGCGCGGCCTGGCGGGTCGAGGCACCGGAGTACCTGATGAGCGCGGCGCTGAGCAGCGACGATGCCGGAGCGATCGAGCCGGGGTAGTCGGCCGCGATCACCTCTGACGGCGACGTCCACGACGTGGCGGTGCTCGCCGAGGACGGAACGGTGGCGGCTAGCGGGCGCGTCGCCATCGCCGGGGAGGCGGCAGTCATCGAGCTACGCACGCCGAGCACCGTCGGCGCGGACTCGGGGTGATGCGATCGCTGGGCGTCGTGGCTGCGTAAAGCGGGGCCACCCGGTCGGTGCTCGTGGCCACCGTGGAGGGCCTGGCCCTCTACCGCACCCTCGGCTGGGCCGTCGAATCCGAGATCACCGCTGCTCACCTGCCCGAGCGGAGCTGAGCTCCGGCTCAGATGCCGTCCCGGCCCGCGACTCTGGCCCGGTGGCGGGCCACCGCGTCGTTGTTCGCGCAGCGCAGGGAGCAGTAGGCCCGCCGGCCGTTCCGGGAAGTGTCGACGAAGGCCTGGTCGCAGACCTCGCGCGCACACCGGCCGAGGCGATCCGCCCCTGCGAAGCAGACCACGTAGGCGAGCCCGGCGGCCGTGACCGCACGGATGTGGGCCGCGCGGTCCGCCCCCGGCGCGCTGTAGTGCAGGTGCGGGTGCCCGTCGTGCAGCGAGATGTACGGCTGGCTCGCGGTCTCGGCAAGCAACTGGTTGATCTCGCCGCACCGCTGCTCCAGGTCCTGCGGATCGAAGCAGCGGCCGAGCCGACCGCGCCAGAGCGCCAAGTCGCGGACCTGCTCGGAGTCCAGCGCACCGCCCGCGACACCGCGCGCGGACAGGACCGGTTCCAGCGCTTCGGCGGTAAGCGGACCGACCGCGTTGACGAGATCGGCCGCCAGGCAGGCCGCTTCGCCACCGTAGTCGTTGAAGCGCATCGGTCACCTCGCCGGAGATCTCGTCGGCGGGCGCACCTCTCGGCCGTCGAGGAAAACGCCGATCCGGCCGCAGAAGCACATCCGGTAGGTGACCTCGCCCTGTGACGTCCGGTGCCGGGACAGCACCGCCCACCGCTCGCGGTCTCCGGGACAGACCCCGTTCGTGCTGGTAGCAGGCATGGGTCTCACCCTGACGTCAGGGACTAGTCCACTTCAACCATTACATCGCTCAGGCGCGCAGCAGGCCGGCCGGCTTGCGGCGGGTCCGGACGCGATAGCCGACCGGAACCGTGCGGTCGGCCACCTCACGGGCCGCACGGGCGGCGACCTTCGCGGAGAACTCGATGCCCAGCACCTTCTCGAGGGTTTCCCGGTCGTCGAAGCGCCACAGCGTGTCCACGGAGGCGCTGTCGAAGCCGTGGCGCTGGAAGAACGACTCGATCGCAGCCGGATCGACCTGCGGCGCGTCCGCCCGCATCCAGTCCCCGTACGGCGAGCTCGACGCGTCCAGGTCGACGATCGCGATCATCCCGCCCGGGCGGAGCACCCGCTCCGCCTCGGCCAGGCCCGGTTCGCAGCCGGGACCGAAGAAGTACGCCGTGCGGGCGTGCACCAGGTCGACGCTGGCGTCGGCGAGCGGCAACTGCTGGGCGGGCGCGATGCGGACGTCCACGCCCGGGGTGCCCGCCATCCGGGCACGGGCCCGCTCGGCCAGCGGCGGGTGCGGCTCGATGCCGATGACCGTCCTGGCCGCGGCAGCGAACAGCGGCAGGTGGAAGCCGTCGCCGCAGCCGATGTCGACGACGTCCAGCCCGGCCCAGTCGCAGCGCTCTCGCAGCTCCTGCCACAACGCGCCGGTGGAATCCTGCGCGTGGTTCTCCAGTTCGAAGAGCTCGGGCCAGTGCCAGATGTTCGGGCTCGGCGTCACCTGCGGCCGCGCCGGCTTCCGCCAGGTTCGCATCGCTGTCCTCTCTCCGACGCAGGACGGCCCCTCCGCCGTGTATCGGACATACATCAGGAGGGGCACCCACAGACCAGGAAGCCTCTGAAGTTCCGCCACCCGCACCGCCACGCAAAACGAGGTTGGAAAAACCTCGATGGAAATCGCGCACCCCCGAGCCGGGCAGCGGGTTCCTCAGCCCGGGATGAGCCAGAAGAGCATCATCCAGGCGGCCGCGGCCGACGGCAGCAGGGAATCCATCCGGTCCATCAGGCCGCCGTGTCCGGGCAGCAGATTGCCCATGTCCTTGATGCCGAGGTCGCGCTTGATCAGCGACTCCATCAGGTCGCCCAGCGTCGCGGTGCACACCAGCGCCGCGCCGAACAGCGCGCCCTGCCACCACTGGCCGTCGAGCATCAGGGTCACCGAGAGGACCCCGGCCACCACGCCGACCAGCATCGACCCGCCGAAGCCCTCCCAGGACTTCTTCGGGCTGATGCTCGGCGCCATCGGGTGCTTGCCGAACAGCACGCCGAACGCGTAGCCGCCGGTGTCCGAGGCGACGACGCCGATCATGAAGCACAGCGCCCGGAAGGCACCGTCCTCCGGCCGCACCAGCATCGCCGCGAACGCGGCGAACAACGGCACGTAGGCCGCGGTGAACACCGATGCGGTCACGTCCCGCACGTAGCCGTCGACGCCGTGCCGGAACCGCCACGCCAGGCATGCCAGCACGGTGATGACGAACGCCACCAGCGTCCCGCGCAGGCCGAACGGCCAGGACAGCCACAACATCGCCTGACCGCCCACCAGGACGGGGATCAGCGAGATGCGGATGTCGGCACCGCGCTTGAGCGCGTTCGCCAGCTCGACGGTGGACACCGCCACCGCGGCGGCGACGATGCCGATGAATACGAACCGCACCATCAGCAGCGAAAGGATGATCGCGGCACCGAGCACTACCCCGACGCCGATGGCGGCACGGAGATCGCGTCCGGCCCGGGAAGGACGCGAAGGCGGGTCCGGGCTGTCTGCGGACATTCCGGACTCACCTTCGCATTGGCCGGCCGTCACCACTCAGACCTCGAGAAGTTCTGCTTCCTTGTGCTTGACCAGCTCGTCGATCTGGCCGGTGAAGCGGTGCGTGAGGTTGTCCAGCTCCTTCTCGGCGCGGTTGCCCTCGTCCTCGCCGGCCTCGCCGTCCTTGACGATCCGGTCGATCTCTTCCTTGACCTTGCGGCGGATGCCACGGATGGTGATCTTGCCTTCCTCGCCCTTGTGCTTGGCGAGCTTCACCATCTCCTTGCGGCGCTCCTCCGTCATCTGCGGAACTGCGATCCGGATGAGCTGGCCGTCGTTGGACGGGTTCACGCCGAGGTCGGAGTCGCGGATGGCCTTCTCCATCGCCGCCAGCTGGCTGGCGTCGTAAGGCTTGATGACCACCAGCCGCGCCTCCGGCACGGAGACGCTGGCGAGCTGGTTCAACGGCGTCGGCGAACCGTAGTAGTCGACGACGATGCCGGAGAACATCGCGGGGTTCGCACGGCCGGTGCGGACGGTGGCCAGATCGTCCTTGGCCACCTCCACCGCCTTTTGCATCTTCTCCTCGCCTTCGAGAAGAGCTTCGTCGATCACGGCTGCTCCTTAAGTCTGCCGACCGGTGGACATTCTTAGTGTCGCCTGCTGCGCAGCGCCGCCCCAGAGCGGGCCACCCCAGATCAGGATTCCAGCACCCCTGGTGGGGCAACGGGCCGGGTCGCTCGGGTGGTCACCCGGCACGACCTCGGATGCGCGTCGCTCAGGCCTGCTGCTCGGCCGGGGTGCTGACCAGCGTGCCGATCTTCTCACCGCCGACAGCGCGGGCGATGTTGCCTTCTTCCAGCAGGTTGAACACCAGGATCGGCATGTGGTTGTCCATGCACAGGCTGAAGGCGGTCGCGTCGGCGACCTTCAGCCCGCGCTCCAGCACCTCGCGGTGCGTGATGCGGTCGAACAGCTGCGCGTCCGGGGTGGTCTTCGGGTCGGCGGTGTAGACGCCGTCGACCGCCTTGGCCATCAGCACGACCTCGCAGCCGATCTCCAGCGCCCGCTGCGCCGCGGTGGTGTCGGTGGAGAAGTACGGCATGCCGGTGCCGGCGCCGAAGATGACCACGCGGCCCTTCTCCATGTGCCGCATCGCGCGCCGCGGGATGTAGGGCTCGGCGACCTGCCCCATGGTGATCGCGGTCATCACCCGGGTGTCGATGCCGTGCTCGCGCTCCAGGAAGTCCTGCAGTGCCAGGCAGTTCATCACGGTGCCCAGCATCGCCATGTAGTCACCGCGCGCGCGTTCCATGCCGCGCTGCTGCAGTTCGGCACCGCGGAAGAAGTTGCCGCCGCCGATCACGATGGCCACCTCGACGCCGTCGGCGACGATCTCGGCGATCTGCCGGGCCACCGCGCCGACCACGTTCGGGTCGATCCCGACGCTGCCTCCGCCGAACATCTCGCCGCCCAATTTGAGCAGCACCCGGCTGTAGCCGCGGTGCGCTGGGCCGTCGGTCACTGGATTCCTCCCGCGAAGTTCGGTTTCGCTCTAAATTTGCGCGGATCGCTCCGCTCGCCGACAACGGCACCGGGTTCCGGCGCCGTGATCTTGCGAAAGCGCCCCGCCTTGCGAACGAAGGCGGGGCGCTGATGCCGTGAGTCGCGGCCGCCGGGCCGCCACCGATTTCACCGCACCCGGTGAACCGGCGGCGCACCACCTGATCGGGGTGCCGCCCGACGTGCCGCCGAACAGCGACCGGTCAGGCCTGGCCGACCTCGAACCGGACGAAACCGGTGACGGTGACGCCGGCCTCGTCGAGCAGGGCCTTGACGGTCTTCTTGCTCTCCTGCACGGACGACTGGTCCAGCAGCGCGTTCTCCTTGAAGAACCCGTTCAGGCGACCCTCGACGATCTTCGGCAGCGCCTGCTCCGGCTTGCCCTCGGCCTTCGCGGTCTCCTCGGCGATGCGCCGCTCGTTGGCGACGATGTCCGCCGGGACGTCGTCGCGGCTCAGGTACTTCGGCTTGAGCGCGGCGACCTGCATCGCGGCGCCGCGCGCGGCGTCCGCGTTGCCACCGGTGAACTCGACCAGCACGCCGACCGCCGGGGGCAGGTCTGCGGAGCGGCGGTGCAGGTAGGTGGCCACCTCGCCGTCGAACTTGGCGACGCGGCGCAGCTCGATCTTCTCGCCGATCTTGGCCGACAGCTCCTGGATGACCTCGGAGACGGTCTTGCCGTCCAGCGGGGCCGCCAGGGCGGCTTCCAGGTCACCGGCACCGGCGGCCTTGACCGCGGCGACGATCTTGTTGGCCAGCTCGATGAACTCGTCGTTCTTGGCGACGAAGTCGGTCTCGCTGTTCAGCTCGATCAGCACACCGCCGTCGGCGGCGACCAGGCCCTCGGCGGTGGCGCGCTCGGCGCGCTTGCCGACGTCCTTGGCGCCCTTGATGCGCAGGCTCTCGACGGCCTTGTCGAAGTCGCCGTCGGCCTGCTCAAGAGCCTTCTTGCAGTCCATCATGCCGGCGCCGGTCAGCTCGCGAAGACGCTTGACGTCGGCCGCACTGAAGTTCGCCATCGTGCGTTATCCGTCCCTCTTAGTACGCAGCTTCGAAGGTCTTGCAGACATCGGCCGGGCCGCGTCCCGTGGCGTTCAACCAGCTCAGCAGGGATGCGAACCCGGCCCGGGTGGCACCCGCCAGGTCGTCTGACGGGTAGCCGGACCGCGCCGCGCGCCGATCTCATGACCGGCGCGCGGCAAGCGGACTCAGGACTGCGCGGCCTGCTCGCCGCCCTCAGGGGTGGCTTCGGCGGCCTGGCCGGAGCCGGCCAGCAGCTCCTTCTCCCACTCGGCCAGCGGCTCGCCACCGGCCGGCTTCTCCTCGCCCTCCGGGGCACCGTTGGTGCGGCCGCTGCGGGCCATCAGGCCCTGGGCGACACCGTCGGCGACCACGCGGGTCAGCAGAGCGGCCGAGCGGATCGCGTCGTCGTTACCCGGGATCGGGTAGTCGACCTCGTCCGGGTCGCAGTTGGTGTCCAGGATCGCGACGACCGGGATGCCCAGCTTCCGGGCCTCGCCGACGGCGATGTGCTCCTTCTTGGTGTCCACGATCCACACGGCGCTGGGCACCTTGCTCATGTCGCGGATACCGCCGAGGGTCTTCTCGAGCTTGTCCTTCTCGCGGGTCAGCATCAAGATTTCCTTCTTGGTGCGGCCCTCGAAGCCCCCGGTCTGCTCCATGGTCTCGAGTTCCTTGAGACGCTGCAGACGCTTGTGGACGGTCTGGAAGTTGGTGAGCATGCCACCCAGCCAGCGCTGGTTCACGAACGGCATGCCGACCCGCAGAGCCTGCTCGGCGATCGCTTCCTGCGCCTGCTTCTTGGTGCCGACGAACAGGATCGTCCCGCCGTGCGCGACCGTCTGCTTGACGAAGTCGAACGCCCCGTCGATGTAGGTCAGCGTCTGCTGCAGGTCGATGATGTAGATGCCGTTGCGCTCGGTGAAGATGTAGCGCTTCATCTTCGGGTTCCAGCGCCGGGTCTGATGCCCGAAGTGCACGCCGCTATCGAGCAGCTGCTTCATGGTGACGACGGCCATGGCCTGGTTCGCACCTCTTGAGTCGGGCGCGCCGGTTGGCGCGCTATTCGGTTGCCGCGGCGGACCGGGTGGTCCGTCGCCCTGGTACCCGCCCGGTCGCCCCCACCCTCGCTCGACGAGCTCGGGACCGCGGGAGCACCGGCACCCTGCGAGGAGCAACAGCGACCGAGATCTCGAACTCGGTACTGTTCCGCTCGGCGGCCGACCGTGAGGTCGGGCCACTTGCGCAGGCATGGCGTGCGGGCACGCGAAGTCGGTCCGTGCGGACACGAAACCGCGTTGACAGTGTACTGGACGCCCCGGCTGACCCGATCGTGGACTGCGAGTTGTCCACAGCGGCCTGGTTTGTCCACAGATCTGGGTTTCCCCCTGTTCACCTGGACCGCCGGCGGCCACCGTTGGACCATGCGCTTGTTGATCTCCACCCTCGTCTGCTGCGGCGCCGCCGCATCCCTCGGCCTGACCGCAGAACTCGAACCGCCCCGCGGGCTGCCTGCCGCGGAGCCGGCACTGCCGATGACCAGCACACCACTGCGCGCCTCGCCTTCGGCGGACGCGTTGTTCGGCTGGCCGCTGGCCCCGCCTCCAGCCGTCGTTCGCCCCTTCGAGGCTCCGGCGCACGCCTTCGGCCCGGGTCACCGGGGCGTCGATCTCGCGGGAGAGGCCGGCCAACCGGTGCTGGCGGCCGGGGACGGCGTGGTCGTCTACGCGGGCTGGATGGTGGACCGGAACCTGATCTCCATCGAGCACACCGGCGGCCTGCGCACCACCTACGAGCCGGTCGCCCCGGGTGTCTCGGTCGGCGACCAGGTCACCCGTGGGCAACCGATCGGTCACCTGGAGCCGGGCCATCCGGAGTGCGCCGCCGAGCCGCCGCGGGCCTGCCTGCACTGGGGTGCCCGGCAACGCCTGAACTACCTCGACCCGCTGCGCCTGCTCGGGTTCGGCCACGTCCGGCTCAAGCCGTGGCAGTGACACCGGCGCCGTGGCGTTCTTCGGCGGGGACCGATGCGTCGGTTCCCGCCGAGTCGCCGGTCAGGCCTGTTCGGTGAGCTTGGTGCGCAGGCGCAGGACCGCGCGGGTGTGCAGCTGGCAGACCCGCGATTCGGTGACGCCGAGCACCTTCCCGATCTCGGCCAGCGTCAGGTTCTCGAAGTAGTAGAGGGTCACCACCACGCGGTCCCGATCGCTGAGCCGTTCCACCGCCTCGGCCAGCTGGCGCCGGCTGTCCTGGTCCACCAGGGCCGCGACCGGGTCTTCGGCCCGGTCGTCGGGCAGCGTTTCGGCCAGCGACGCCTGCGCCGTCCCCGCGCCGATCAGGTCGTCGAGCGCGATCACGCTGGTCATCTGCAGCTGCGCGAACAGCTCGCGCAGCTCGTCGAGCGACAGTTCGAGCTCGCTGGCCAGTTCCGCATCGGTCGCAGTGCGCTGCAGCTTCGCCTCCAGGCGCTCCAGCGCCCGCTCCACGTCGCGGGCGCGGCTGCGCACCGACCTCGGCACCCAGTCCTGGGCCCGCAGGTCGTCGAGGATGGCACCGCGGATGCGCTGCATGGCGTACGTCTCGAACTTCAGGCCGCGTTCCGGTTCGAACTTCTCGATCGCGTCGACCAGCCCGAAGATCCCGGACTGGATCAGGTCGGAGACCTCGACGTGCGACGGCAGCCCGGTGCCGACACGACCCGCCACGTACTTGACCAGCGGCGCGTAGTGCAGCACCAGCCGGTCGCGCAGTTCCTGGTCACGCCGCTGCCCGAACGCCTGCCACAGCGCGACTATCCCGGCCTCGACCTCGTCTCCGCTGCGCTGATCCCTGCCCGCGGCCGGCCTGGCAGGCTCGGCGGTCGCCACGGACAGCCGGCGCGCGAGGCGGTCGCCGACGTGGCCGTTGGTTCCACCGCCTTGGTCACGGGCAGTTACCGGTACCGAGGTCGATCTCGCGGCCACCGTGTCGGCGCCGCCCCCGGTGTGGTCAGGAACGGGGGTGGGTTCGGTCATGGATCGCCTTCAGCCGTTCAACGGTCACGTGGGTGTAAAGCTGGGTCGTTGCGAGCGTAGCGTGACCAAGCAACTCCTGAACGCTACGGAGGTCCGCACCGCCCTCCAACAAATGGGTCGCAGCCGAGTGGCGCAGCCCATGCGGTCCGACGTCCGGGGCACCGGAAACCACGCCGACCGCGTCGTGAACGGTGCGGCGCACCGCACGCGGGTCGAGCCGTCCACCTCGGACACCCAGGAACAACGCGGCGCCCGACGATTCCCGAGCCAATATCGGCCGACCAGCGGAAAGCCAGCGTCCTAGCGCCTGATCCGCCGGTACACCGAACGGCACAGCGCGTTCTTTGTCTCCTTTACCGATCACGCGGACCAGCCGGCGCTCGCGATCGACGTCGTCGACATCCAGCCCGCAGAGCTCGGCGACGCGGATTCCGGTGGCATACAGCAGTTCGAGCACAGCGTGGTCCCGCAAGGCCACCGGATCCCCCTGCTCCGCGCCCACCGCCGAAGCCTGCATCGCCGAACCTGCCTGGTCAACGCGCAGCACGGCGGGCAGTTTCCGCTGCTTCGACGGAACCGAGAGCCGCGGGCCCGGATCGACGGGCAGCAGCTCGGCGCGGAACGCCCACCCGGTGAACGTGCGGGCCGACGCGGTCCGCCGGGCGAGCGTCGCCCGGCTCACGCCGTGCGCGTGTTGCGCCGAAAGCCATTCCCGCAGGACGGAAATGTCCAGCGCAGCAAGGGTTGCATCGTCGGCCGAACCGGCGAGGTGCCCCAGCAACGAGACGATGTCGCCGATGTATCCGCGAACGGTGTGCGCGGATAACCCGCGTTCTGCGGCGAGGTGTCGTTCGAACGCGTCGACCGCGGTTCCGAGTCGCTCGGGCAGTTTTGCCCGAGCCGCGCGAAGATCCGGTCTTCGCGGTTCGGCGGAACGTGTGCGGGCCATGTATCGAAGCTGGCCGTTCCACCCGCGTCGGTCAAGCATCGCCACGCCGAATCATGATCACTTGACCGATACGCGAATCGTCTTGCGCGACGGGGGCTCATCTGCGTCCACGTCATGACCCCGTCATCGACCACCCCCGCTCGGACCGCGCCACGAACCCGGCCAGCTCCAGTTCCGGCAGCAGCGCCCGTACTTTGCCCAGCGGCAGCCCAGAATCTCGCGCCAGCTCGTCCGCGCTGGCGCAATCGATGCCGGTCAGCGCATCGTGCAGGCGCCGCGCGTCCGGATGCAGCGCGTCGGTTCGGCGCGGCTGGGCAGGGATTTCCACCTCCAGTTGCGCGCCGAGCGGGCTCAGCGCTTCTAGGACCTCCTGCGTTCGGGTGACCAGCACGGCCTGACCGGACCGCACCATTCCGTGGCAGCCAACGGAATTCTTGGAGGTCACCGGCCCGGGCACGGCCAACACCGGCCTTCCCAGGGCATCCGCGGTGTGCGCGGTGTTGGCGGCGCCGCTGCGCGCGCCCGCCTCGACCACCACCGTCGCGCTGCCGAACGACGCGATCAGCCTGTTGCGCACCAGGAAGCGGTGCTTCCGCGGCGGCGTACCGAGCGGATACTCGCTCACGACGGCGCCCTGGTCGGCGATGGCGCGCAGCAGCCTGCCGTGCCCCGCCGGGTAGTCGACGTCGACGCCGCAGGCGAGGAACGCCACCGTCAGGCCGCCCGCGGCGAGCGCGCCCCGGTGCGCTGCGCCGTCGATGCCGTACGCCGCCCCCGATGCGACCGTGAACCCCGCCGTCGCCAGCCCGTGGCCGAACTCCGCCGCTACGTGCTCGCCATAGCCGGTAGCGGCTCTGGCACCGACGATGGCCACCGCTTGCTCCGCCGCCTCGGCCAGCACCGCCTTGCCGCGGACCCACAGCGCGATCGGCTCGGCGATCCCCGGCAGGTCGACCGATCTCGCCCCGAACAGGCCGTCGAACGCCTCGCGCGGCCACTCCGGATCCTCCGGTACGACCAGCCGGACACCGGCGGCCTCGGCCGCCACCAGCAGCTGTTCGCCCGAAACGTGCCATCGCCGTGCCTCGACCTCCGCCGTGACATCCGCCGGCGCCGTCTCCCGCTGGATCAGGCCGACGGCGCGGCAAGGGCCGTGTTCCGTGACGAACCTGGCCAGCGCCGGAGCGGGTGGTTCGGCGACGGCGACCAGGAAGGCCCTGGCTACCAGCAGTTCCCGCTTCGCCCGCTCCCCCATCGAAGCCCATCGAGCCATCACGCCGCCCTCCTGTCCCGGAACTCCAGGGCCGCAGCCACGTGCTCCGCATCCGGTTGATCCCGCCCGTCCAGATCGGCCAGCGTCCAGGCGACGCGCAAGCACCGATCTGCACCGCGCGCGGTGATCGCGCCGACTTCCAGCCCGCGGTCCAGCAACGCCGTTGCCGCCGCGGGCAGCGCGAATTCGCGCCGCAGCACCGGCCCCGGCACCTCCGTGTTGGTCTGCCACCCGTGCGCGGACCACCGCTGCCGGGCCGCCGCTCGCGCGTTCTCCACCCGCTTGCGCACCACCGCGCTGCCCTCCGGCTCGGCACCGGCCTGGACGGTCATCGCGGTGATCGGGCGCATCCGGACCCGCAGGTCGACCCGGTCCAGCAACGGCCCGGACAGCTTGCCGAGGTAGCGCCGCCGCACCTGCGGCGGGCACTGGCAGTCGAGATCCCGAGCCGGCGCGCACGGGCACGGGTTCGTCGCCAGGACCAGCTGGAACCGCGCCGGGTAGCGCAGCGTGCCGTCTCGCCGGGCCAGCCGGATCTCGCCTTCCTCCAGCGCCGTGCGCAACGCCTCCAACCGCTTCGCACCCAATTCGCATGCCTCGTCCAGCAGCAGCACCCCGCGATGTGCTCTGCTGACCGCGCCCGGCCTCGCCAACCCGGTACCGCCGCCGATGAGGGCCGGGATCGACAGCGAGGGGTGCGGCGCGACGAACGGCGGCGTCCGGATCAGCGTCGCCGACTCGGGCAGGTCACCGGCGATCGAGCGGATCGCGGTGACCTCAAGCGCCTCCGGCACGGTCAGGCTCGGCAGCAGTCCGCTCAGGCGCTTGGCCAGCATCGTCTTGCCGGTGCCCGGCGGCCCGACCATCAGCAGGTGGTGACCGCCCGCCGCGGCGACCTCCAGTGCCCACCTCGCCTCGGGCTGGCCGAGCACGTCGGACAGGTCCGGCGCTTCGTGCTCGACCGGTGGCTCGGCGTCCGGTGGCGGTCGGCGGTCGAGCTCGCCGAGGTCGCGCAGCCAGGCCACGACGTCCCGCAGGTGTTCGGCGCCGAGCACGTCGATGCCTTCCACGAGGTGCGCCTCGGCCATCCCGTCGGCCGGCACCACCGCCCGGCGCATGCCCTCCCGCCTAGCGGTCAGCAACGCCGGCAGCAGCCCTCGGACCGGCCGAATCCGCCCGTCCAGGGCGAGCTCGCCGAACAGCACCGTGCCCGCCAGCCGGTGCGGTGGGACCAGTTCCGCCCCGGCCAGCACCGCGCAGGCCAGCGCCAAGTCGTACGACGTGCCGGTCTTGGGCATCGCGGCCGGGGACAACGCCAGCGTCACGCAGCTCGCCGGCCAGTCCTCCTTGCAGTTCTGGATCGCCGCGCGCACCCGGTTCTTCGATTCCTGCAGGGCGGTGTCGGGCAGCCCGAGGAGCTGCAGCGATGGCAGTCCTCCCTTCCGCACGTCGGCTTCGATCTCGACGAGCGCGCCGTCCACTCCGAAGAGCGCGACCGCCCACGTCTTCCGCAGCACCATCTAGAACACCCCCTCGAGATGCTTGATGCGGGGGCGCTTGCCCGGCGGCCACAGCACCGACACGACGTCGAACCGCACCCGGCAACCCACCAATCGGCGCTCGGCCAGCCAAGACCGGGCCACGCTCCGGATCCGGTTGATCTTCTCCGGGACGAGCGCGTACTCCGGTCCGCCGTAGTCGACGCCGGAGCGGGCCTTGACCTCGCAGCACACCACCGTGTCGCCGTCGGTGGCGACGATGTCGAGTTCTCCTTGCGGGCACTGCCAATTCCGGTCCAGCACGGTCAGACCACGACGTTCCAGGAGCACGGCCGCCAGCCGCTCCCCCTCGATTCCCAACGCGTGTCTGCGGCCTCTGGTGTCGTCATCCGACAGCTGGCCTACAACCTTCTTCCGGCGCACGGCTTCCTCCTCGGTTCGGGATTCGGTTCCGTGCCGGCATCCCGGACGCATGCGAGCGATTTTCGCCAATTGCGCCAACGGTTCCGGGCACGTCGATGAATCCAACTTGCCCGGAAGCAAAGCCGATATCCAGTGATATTCCGGAATCTGTGGACTAATCAATCCCCTGTGGACAACTCGGCTCACCCCGACGAGTGGGGACGACCCACTTCCGAATCAAAAATGCTTTGCGCACTGCGCATTCTGCAAAACCGCGGCGTCGCCACGACCGGTCGGCATGCGCGCATGAAAAAGCTCGGGCGGCCGGATTTCGGGCCACCCGAGCTTCCTCTGGACCGGGATCAGGAACCGAACGGGCCGCTCTCCGGCAGCCGCAAGTCCGGTTTGTCCAGCTCCTCCACATTGACGTCCTTGAACGTGATCACCCGCACGTTCTTGACGAACCGCGCCGGGCGGTACATGTCCCACACCCACGCGTCCGACATCGCCACCTCGAAGTAGACCTCCGAGTCGGAGTTGCGCACCTGCACGTCCACCGCGTTGGCCAGGTAGAAGCGCCGTTCCGTCTCCACGACATAGGTGAACTGCCCGACGATGTCGCGGTACTCCTTGTAGAGCTGCAGCTCCATCTCGGTCTCGTACTTCTCGAGATCCTCGGCGCTCATCGCTGTGCGAGCCCTTCTGCATTGCCGTTCGGACTACAACGCCTCATTGTCCACCACATCCCTGTCGGAAGCATCGAACAACCCGGGCTTGCTCGTCACGGTTCGCGGCGAGCGCATCCCGTGCCGCTGCGCCGCAGCGACCACGTTCGCGTACGACCACCGGTGCTCGACGCAGGGGCCGAACTGCTTCAGCCGGGCCGAGTGCACCGGCGTGCTGTACCCCTTGTGCACGTCGAACCCGTAGTCCGGGAACTCGGCGTGCAGCTGCGCGGTCATCATCCGGTCCCGGGTCACCTTCGCCAGCACCGACGCCGCGGCCACGCAGGCCGCGACCAGGTCGCCCTTCACCA
Organism: Saccharopolyspora shandongensis; assembly: GCF_900106995.1. GTDB lineage: Bacteria > Actinomycetota > Actinomycetes > Mycobacteriales > Pseudonocardiaceae > Saccharopolyspora > Saccharopolyspora shandongensis. The sequence goes on along the minus strand of NZ_FNOK01000005.1, from coordinate 194,014 downwards.
CCGCCACGCTGGGCGTCGCGAGCCCCGACACCCGGAAGCCGTCGGTCAGCACGTAGCCGGGGTGCGGGTTCAGCTGCGCGACCGCCCGCCGCATGCCCTCCAGGTTCGCCACGTGGATGCCGAGCGCGTCTACGTCCTCGGCCGAGATCACGATGGTCGACCAGCTCAAGGCCCGCTCGGTGATGCGGCCGTACAGGCGCTCCCGGTCGGCCTCCGAAAGCACCTTCGAGTCCGTCAGCCCGTCGAACCGCCGCGCGTCGCCCGGGCGGAGCGCGCACGCCGCCACCACGAGCGGGCCCGCGCACGCACCGCGCCCGGCCTCGTCCACACCTGCCACCGGGCCGAGGCCCCGGCGGTCCAGCGCGCTCTGAAGAGCCCAATTACCGCTGCTGCGCCGGATCACCGACCTCGGCGGCCGGAACGCCGCCACCGTCACGTCGACGTCACTCCGGCGACCGTCGCTGCTTCACCACACCGACGAGCCTACGACCCAGCCAGAGCGTCGGGAACGCCGCGGCGAAACCGACGCCCAACGGCACCCCGGTCTGCCAGCCAGGCGCGCCCAGCGCGGTGGTCTGCGGGTTCGGCTCCGGGATGCTCTGCCAGCGGGTCGGCGGCAGGACGATCAGCTGAGCCTTGCCGATCACGTTGTCGACCGGCACCGCACCGTTGGTGCCGCCACCGCCCTGCACCCGCGAGTCCGCCGAGTCGTTGCGGTTGTCGCCCATCACCCACAGGTGCCCCGGCGGGACCGTCACGGCCTTGAACTCGTCCTGGCCGACCCCACGGCCGGGCTCCCAGTACAGGTACGGCTCGTTGAGCGGCTTGCCGTCGACCAGCACCCGGTTCTGCGCGTCGCAGCACTCCACGGTCTGACCGCCGACGGCGATCACCCGCTTGACGAAGTCCTTCTCGTCCGGGGCGCCGAAGCCCAGCAGCGAAGCCGCGCCCTGGAAGAAGCCGGCGACGGGGTTGGACGGCTCGTCCGCCTCGAACTCGTTCTGCACCCAGGGCTGCGGGCCGCGGAACACCACCACGTCGCCCGGCTCCGGATCACTGAAGCGGTAGGTGATCTTGTCCACCAGCACCCGGTCGTTGTTGCAGCCGGTGCACCCGTGCAGGGTCTGCTCCATCGACTGCGACGGGATCACGTACACCCTGGCCAGGAAGGCCTGGATGAGCACCGTCAGCACGAGTGCGGTGACGATCAGGATCGGCAGCTCGCGCCAGAACGAGCCCTTCTTCTTGTCCTTGGGCTTGCGGCGACGGGGAGTACCGCCCGGCTCGTCCGGGGCACCGCTGGAGTGCTCCGCACCCTGGGGGTCTTCCGCTGATCCGCTGCGCATGACGTCGGCCACCTGGCCAGGCTACTGGAACCGCAGTGGGCGCCGTCGCGCTCCCCCGGCTCCGGTGACCCGTTCCACCGCCGCGCGGTGCCGCTGTGACGTGCTCTTTTCCGGTACATCCCATTCGGGTCGGCACCACGGCGGGGCGCAGCACCCCCGGCGATCACTCGAAGGTGGAACACCCGGTTCCCGCCACCACCGGGCGAAACGCGCACGTCCGGACACGCGAAACGGCCCAGGTGCGAGCACCTGGGCCGTTGTCGTGATTCCGAGTGGCTGTCGATCAGGAAGCCGGCGCGGTCTCGCGCTTCTCCTTGATCTTCGCCTTCTTGCCGCGCAGCTCGCGCAGGTAGTACAGCTTCGCCCGCCGAACGTCACCGCGCGCCGCGACCTCGATCTGCGCGATGTTCGGGGTGTGCACCGGGAACGTCCGCTCCACACCGACACCGAAGGAAATCTTGCGCACGGTGAAGGTCTCCCGGACGCCATCGCCGTGGCGGCGGATGACCACGCCCTGGAAGACCTGGATCCGCTCGCGCGAACCCTCGATGACGCGGACGTGGACCTTCAGCGTGTCGCCAGGCCGGAAGGCCGGAATGTCGGAACGCAACGACTGGGCGTCCAGCGCGTCCAGGGTGTTCATCGGTGGTCCGTCCTCATCCGTGTCGAAGGCACCCGTGTTCTCCAACGTCGATGACCCGACCTACTGGTGGGCACCGCCTGCCACGGGGTGAACTTGCTTGTGAGCCCGCCGAACTCGTCATTCGGCTGCATCAACCGTTCCAGTGTGCCAGATCCGCACTTCGGCGTCTGAACCGCCCCCGCCGACGCGGGGTCAGCGCTGCGCGTCTCCGGCATCCCGGGACTCGTCGGAATGCTCCGACTCCCGCAGTTTATCGAGTTGCGCTCGGTCGGCTTTGTTCAGGGTCCCCTCCGGCAGCTCGGCCAGCAGGTCCGGGCGCCGCTGGTAGGTCCTGGCCAGCGCCTGATCGCGGCGCCAGCGGTCGATCGCGGCGTGGTTCCCGGAGCGCAGCACGTCCGGCACCGCGCGCCCGCGCCACACCTCGGGGCGGGTGTAGCAGGGGCCTTCCAGCAGCCCGTCGGAGAACGAGTCCTGCTCGGCCGACAGCGGGTTGCCCAGCACTCCGGGCAGCAGGCGGGCCACGGCCTCGATCATGACCAGCGCGGCGACCTCGCCGCCGACCAGCACGTAGTCGCCGATGGACACCTCCTCCACCGGCATCCGGGTGGCGGCGTCGTCGATCACCCGCTGGTCGATTCCCTCGTAGCGGCCGCAGGCGAACACCAGCCACGGCTCGGCGGACCAGCGGATCGCGGTGCGCTGGTCGAACGGCCGCCCGGCCGGGGTCGGCACGATCAGCCGGGGAACCGGGGCGGCGGAGTCGGCGGCGCCGCAAACGCCGTCGAGCGCCTCGCCCCAGACGTCCGGCTTCATCACCATGCCGGGGCCGCCGCCGTACGGGCTGTCATCGACCGCCCGGTGCACGTCGTGCGTCCAGTCCCGCAGGTCGTGCACGCCGACCGCGATCCGCTCGCGCTCGATGGCCTTGCCGAGCAGCGCTTCCCGCAGCGGCGCCAGGTAGTCGGGGAAGATCGTGATGACGTCGATGCGCATGTGGCCCTCGGAAAAGGAAAAACCCCCGCTCCGGCGGCGAGGGCGGTTTGATCTTGCTGTTGCCGGTCCGGCGTCACTCGGCTTCGAGCAGGCCCTCCGGCGGATCGACGACCAGGCGACCGGCGGCGAGGTCGACCTCGGGGACGATCTCGGCGACGAACGGCACCAGGACTTCGCGACCGTCCGCGGTGCGCACGGCCAGCAGCTCACCGGCAGGAGTGTGCAGGACGTCCCGCACCTCGCCCACCTCTTCGCCGGAGACCCGCTCGACCCGCAGGCCGGTCAGCTCGTGGTCGTGGAACTCGTCCGGGTCGTCGGTCGGTTCGAGGGCGTCGGAGCTGATGGTCAGCAGCACGCCGCGCAGGTCCTCGGCGGCCTCCCGGCCCTCGACGCCCTCCGCACGCACGAGCAGCCGCCCGGCGTGCTGCCGGGCGGCTGTCACCGTCAGGTTCTGCGCGCGGACCACCCCGCGACGCTGCATCCCGAGCACCGAGCCAGGAGCGAAACGCAGCTCCGGACTGTCGGTGAGCACCTCGACGACAAGCTCCCCCCGCACGCCGTGCGGCCGGACGATGCGGCCAACGGCCAGGGTTTGCAGCTCGGGCTCGCTCATGTTCGTGCTCAGCGATCGGTGTCGACCACGTCGACCCGGATGCCGCGGCCGCCGATGCCGGACATCACGGTCCGCAGCGCGGTCGCGGTGCGACCACCGCGACCGATGACCTTGCCCAGGTCGTCCGGGTTCACGTGCACCTCGAGGGTGCGACCGCGTCGGGTCGTGAGCAGCTGGACGCGGACATCGTCGGGGTTGTCGACGATGCCGCGCACCAGGTGTTCAAGCGCGTCCGCGAGGACCGTCACGCCTGACCTTCCTCGGACTTCTTCTCTTCAGCCTTGTCCTCGGCCTTCTTCGCACCCTTCTTCTTCGGGGTGGTGGCCTCGGTGGTGGGCTCCTCGCCGGCGGCGGCCAGCGCGGCCTCGAACAGCTCCTGCTTGCTCGGCTTCGGCTCGGCGACCTTCAGCCGGCCCTCGGCGCCCGGCAGGCCCTTGAACTTCTGCCAGTCGCCGGTAATCTCCAGGATGTTCTGCACCGGCTCGGTCGGCTGCGCGCCGACACCCAGCCAGTACTGCACCCGCTCCGAGTTGACGATGATGCCGCTCGGGTTCTGCTTCGGGTGGTACTGCCCGATCGTCTCGATGGCCCGGCCGTTGCGGCGGGTGCGGGCGTCGGCAACGACGATGCGGTAGTGCGGCTCGCGGATCTTGCCGATCCGCGCGAGCTTGATCTTCACAGCCACGGGTGCTGGTGCTCCTCAGACTCTCGTTGGTGCTCCGGTGAGCATGCCAAGCCGCGTGGGGCAGCGGAGTGGAATGCTCTTAGTCAAAAGCGGCCACAAGCGGTGAGAGGGACCCCTCGCGGCGAACAGCATCCCATTGTGCCAGATACCGCCGCCGCCACGACCGCGGACCCGTCCGGCGGCCGTCGCGCTAGGCCGGGAGCAGACCCAGCGAGAGCAGCAGGAGGCCGAGTGCGGGCAGGAAGTTGTTCACCTGGTGCGCGACCACGCTCGCCGTCAGCCTCCCGGTGACCATCCGGGCCACGCCGATCGGGATCGCTATGACCAGCAGCAACGCGGTGCGCTCCGGCTCCAGGTGCCCGATGGCGAAGACGGCCGTGCTGAGCACGAACACGTTCAGCTGGCTCCACCGCAGCCGTTCCATCGCGCCCCAGAGCAGCCCGCGGTAGAGCAGCTCCTCGCACAGCGGCGCGACCAGCCAGATGTGCAGGAAGATCACCACCGCCAGCGCTGGGGGCAGCTGCACGCCGTCGACCAGGCTGCTCACCGTGGACTGCGCGTCCGGCCCCATCCACTTCGCCCACAGCATCGTGGCGATGGTCGTCGTGACCAGGCCGATGCCGCCGATGGCCAGCCCGGTGGTGACGTCCGACCAGCGCCATTCGAGGCCGAAGTCCAGCCTCGGGCCGTTGCCGCGCACGACGGTGATCAGGACGGCCACCGCCCCGGCGAGCACAGTCGGCAGCACCAGCATCAGGACCAGGGCCATGCCGTCCGGGCTGCCCAGCGCGGCCGCGAGCGTCACCGAAACCAGCACGAAGATCGCCTGCGCGAAGAAGAACGCGCCGAGCCCCCAGCGGTGGGTCCGGGTCGGTGCAGCCTCGGGCTGGGCGGGCTCGATCGGTGCGTTCGCGGCGGGATCCGACTGGTTCGGGGTGTTCATGGGCGCCTCCGTGGTGCCGGTCGGCGGCCATCTTCCTGGCCGTATCGGCGTGCGGACGCCGGCGGAGCCGCCAGGTTACCCCCGGCGGTGCGGCCAACGGCAGCGATATTCATCGGGCGATGGCGAACAGCAGCAGTGCGGGCAGGAAGTTGTTCGTCGCGTGCGCGATCATGCTCGCAGCCACCCGGCCGGTGATCATCCGCGCCGCGCCGATCGCGAGGCCGCCGAAGAACAACACCGGCGTGCGCCACACCTCCTGATGAATCAGGGCGAAGATCAAGGCGGTCAGCACCAGGATCGCGTACCGCGGGATGCGGTAGTGCTCCAGAGCGCCCCAGAGCGCGCCGCGCATCAGCAGTTCCTCGGTCAGCGGCGCGCCGAGGAAGGCGAACAGCGCGAACAGGAACAGCCAGACGGTCCGCTCGCCCTGCATCAGCCGCGCCAGGTCGGTTTCCGGGGGCGGGCCGGCGATGGCGATGATCACGAGCGTCAACGCCCAGGAGCCGAGCAGCGCGATGCCCCCGCAGGCCAGGCCCACCTTGAAGTCGCGGCGCTTCGGCAGGATGCCGAAATCCGAGCGCAGCCCCCTGCCGCGCCACCACGAGAACACCGCGGGCACCAGGCCGAGCAGGATGTTCGGGGCGAAGGCCAGCAACAGCAGCGGGCCGGTGTTGGGCGGCGTCGTCGGATCGAACCCGCCGGCCCGGGACGGCCTGACGGCGTTGAGGATCAGCACGGTCAGGTAGTAGCCGCCGTAGCCGATGAAGAACGCTGCGAACCCCCACGCCAGCGAGCCGCGGCGCGCCGCGGCTCGCTGCGCCTCCCAGAAGCGGGGGTGCAGCTCGGCGTCGGTGGTGTCCTCCACCGGGCGCATCGGTTCCCCGAGGTTCTTCGGGAACTCCCGCGGCTCCTGCTCGGGCTGTTCGCCCACGCTGCGCTCCCCTCTGCCGGGCTCACCCTAAGCATCCACCAGGAGCGGCACCGCCTCCACGACCTGCGGTTGGCGCGAGGAAGATCACATCGGGTAGCTGCGGCGGGAGTCAGCCGACGACGTTGCCGCGCAGGACGATCCGCGTCGGGTGGTCCAGGACCGACAGGTCCTTGCGCGGGTCCGCGTCGTAGCAGACCAAGTCGGCCGCGGCACCGTGCTGCAGCCCGGACCAGCCCAGCCACTCGCGCGCGGCCCACGACGCCGCGCCGAGCGCCTGCTCGGTGGACATCCCGACCCGGTGCAGCGCGCGCACCTCGTCGGCCAGCAGGCCGTGCTCGATGCCGCCGCCGGCGTCGGTTCCCGCGTACACCGGGATGCCCGCCTCGATCGCCTTCGCGACCGTCCGGTCGGCCCGCTCGTAGAGGTCGGTCATGTGCGCCGCGTAGGCCGGGTACTTGGTCGCGGCCGACGCGAACGACGGGAAGTTCTCGATGTTGATCAGCGTCGGAACGAGCGCCGTGCCGTTGCGGGCCATCAGCTCGATCGTGTCGTCGGTGAGCCCGGTGCCGTGCTCGATGCAGTCGATCCCGGCGTTGATCAGGCCGGGCAGCGCGTCCTCGCCGAACACGTGCGCGGTGACCCGCGCGCCCAGCCGGTGCGCCGTCGCGATCGCCTCGGCCAGCACCTCGTCGCTCCACAGCGGCGCGAGGTCGCCCACCGACCGGTCGATCCAGTCGCCGACGAGCTTGATCCACCCGTCGCCGTACGCGACCTGCTCGGCGACCGCGGCGGGCAGCTGCTCCTCGTGATCCAGCTGATCGGCCAGATACGGGATGTAGCGCTTGGGCCGCGCCAGGTGCTTCCCGGCCCGGATGATCCTGGGCAGGTCCTCGCGTTCCTGCAGCGACCGGGTGTCGACCGGCGCGCCACAGTCGCGGATGAGCAGCGTGCCGGCGTCGCGGTCGGCCTCCGCCTGCGCCACCGCCTCGTCGAGCTCCACCGGCCCCTCGGGGCCGATGCCGACGTGGCAGTGCGCGTCGACCAGGCCCGGCAGCACGAAGCCGCCGTCGAACACCGTCTCGGCGCCGGGCACCGGGTCCAGGCTGATCCGGCCGTCCTGCACCCACAGCTGCCGCTGCGCGCCGTCTGGAAGTACGACGGCGCGCAGGTGCAGGGCGGTCACTTCTTCTTGCCGAAGTTCAGCTTCGACGGGTCGAAACCGGCGGGCAGGTCGTTCATGCCGCCCTCCAGCTTGGACAGGTCCGGGCCCGCGCCCGGCATGCCCATGCCGCCCGGCGGCAGGCCGGGGAAACCACCGGGCAGGCCGCGCATGCCCTTGGGCTGCGTCGGGCCGCGCCCCTTCTTGCCCTTCTTCCCCTTCTTGCCCTTGCGGTTCTTGCTGCCCCCGCCACCGCCGAAGCCGAAGCCGCCCGCCATCTGCTGCATCATCTTGCGGGCTTCGAAGAACCGGTTGACCAGGTCGTTGATCTCGCTGATGGCGACGCCGGAACCGCGCGCGATGCGCTGGCGGCGGGACGCGTTGATGATCTTCGGGTCGGCCCGCTCGGCGGGCGTCATACCGCGGATGATCGCCTGAATGCGGTCCAGGCTCTTCTCGTCGAAGTTGGCCAGCTGCTCCTTCATCTGGCCCGCGCCCGGCAGCATGCCCAGCAGGTTCTGCAGCGGGCCCATCCGGCGGACCGCCTGCATCTGCTCCAGGAAGTCCTCCAGCGTCAGCTGGCCGGTGCCGAGCTTCTGCGCGGCCTGCTCGGCCTGCTCCTGGTCGAATGCCTGCTCGGCCTGCTCGATGAGGGTGAGCAGGTCGCCCATGCCCAGGATCCGGTTGGCCATCCGGTCCGGGTGGAAGACGTCGAAGTCCTCCAGCTTCTCGCCGCTGGAGGCGAACATGATCGGCTGGCCGGTGACCTCGCGGACCGACAGCGCGGCACCACCGCGGGCGTCGCCGTCGAGCTTGGTCAGCACCACGCCGGAGAACCCGACGCCGTCGCGGAAGGCCTGCGCGGTGTTCACCGCGTCCTGGCCGATCATCGCGTCCAGCACGAACAGGGTCTCGTCCGGGGTGATCGCGTCCCGGATGTCGGCGGCCTGCTTCATCATCTCTTCGTCGATGCCCAGCCGGCCGGCGGTGTCGACGATGACGATGTCGTGCTGCGCCCGGCGGGCCTCGTCGATGCTGCGGCGGGACACCTCGACCGGGTCGCCGACGCCGTTGCCGGGCTCCGGCGCGTACACCGGCACCCCGGCGCGCTCCCCGACCACCTGCAGCTGGTTCACCGCGTTCGGGCGCTGCAGGTCGCAGGCCACCAGCAGCGGCGTGTGGCCCTGCCCGGCGAGCCACTTGGCGAGCTTGCCTGCCAGCGTCGTCTTACCGGAACCCTGCAGACCCGCCAGCATGATCACGGTCGGCGGCGTCTTCGCGAACTCCAGCCGCCGGGTCTCGCCGCCGAGGATGGTGACGAGCTCCTCGTTGACGATCTTGATGACCTGCTGCGCCGGGTTCAGCGCCTGCGAGACCTCGGCACCCTTGGCGCGCTCCTTGACACCCGTGATGAAGTTGCGCACCACGGGAAGCGCCACGTCGGCTTCGAGCAGGGCGATGCGGATCTCCCGCGCGGTGGCGTCGATGTCCGCGTCGGACAGCCGCCCCTTGCCGCGCAGGTTCGTCAGGACCGAGGTGAGCCGGTCGGAGAGAGTGTCGAACACGGGTTCACGGGCTCCAGAGTCGAGGGATGTACCTGGGTACCTATGCGAGGGTAACCGGCCGGGTCACCGGCCCGGCGTGGGCTAGGAAGCGCAATTTCACGAGAAATGACGTGGCCACCGGGTCACCTGCCGCCAGGAGCGTGACCCCAGCGTGATCGAGGGCCGCGAACCCGGCGGCGCCGTCACCCGGTGGGGCCGGCCGATTTACCTGGAAATCGGCCGGCCGTCCGCTCAGCTGTGCGAGTAGTCCTCGCGGCGCTTGCCGCCCGTCGCGCGGGACTGCGGCGAGCGCTGGCCCTTGCGGTGCGGGCGCGGCTTGTCGCGGTCGCGGTCCCGGGCACCGTCCCGGCCGGGGCGGCGCGGGCGGCGGTTGATGAACTCGCCGTCGGCGCGGCTGATCCGCAGGCCCCGCCCGGCCACCTGGGTGTTGCGCAGCTTGCTGAGCAGCTCCTCCGGCAGGTCGGCAGGCAGTTCGATCAGGGTGTGCTCGTTGCGGATGTCGATGTGCCCGATGTGCTTGCTGGGCAGGCCGCCCTCGTTGGCCAGCGCCCCGACCAGGGCCCGCGGGGTGACCCGGTTGCGGCGGCCGACCTCGACCCGGTAGGTCTCGGTGTCCGAGTTGCCCGGGTGGAACGACGGGCCGTCGCGGCGGGCCGGCGGCTCGACGGGCTCCGGGTCCAGCAGCAGCGGCCGGTCGCCCTGCGCCATGGCTGCCAGCGCCGCGGCGATCTCCGCGGCCGGCACGTCGTGGGTCCGCTCGTACTCCGCCACCAGGTCCTGGAAGACCTCCAGGCCGCCCTTGGCGAGGGTGTCGGTGATGCTCTGCGCGAACTTGGCCAGCCGACGGTCGTTGACCGCGTCGATGGTGGGCAGCTCCATCTGCGGGATCTGCTGCCGGGTGGCCCGCTCGATGGACCGCAGCATGTGCCGCTCGCGCGGCGAGACGAACAGGATCGCCTCCCCGCTGCGCCCGGCCCGGCCGGTGCGGCCGACGCGGTGCACGTAGGACTCGGTGTCGTGCGGGATGTCGTAGTTGAGCACGTGCGAGATGCGCTCGACGTCGAGGCCGCGCGCGGCGACGTCGGTGGCCACCAGGATGTCGATCTTGCCGTCCCGGAGGTGACCGATGGTGCGCTCGCGCTGCGCCTGCGCGATGTCGCCGTTGATCGCCGCCGCGCTGAAGCCGCGGGCCTGCAGCTTCTCGGCGAGTTCCTCGGTGAGCTGCTTGGTGCGGACGAACACGATCATCGCGTCGAACGACTCGACCTCGAGGATCCGGGTCAGCGCGTCCAGCTTGCTCGCCGCGCGCACCGGGACGTGCCGCTGGTTGATGTTGGTCGCGGTGCTGGTCTTGGTCTTGACCGAGATCTCGACCGGCTCGTTGAGGTAGTTCTGGCTGATCTTGCGGATCGCGCCGGGCATGGTCGCGGAGAACAGCGCCACCTGCCGGCTGGCCGGCACGGACTGCAGGATCTTCTCCACGTCCTCGATGAAGCCCATCCGCAGCATCTCGTCGGCCTCGTCGAGCACCAGGTTCTTGAGCCCGGTCAGGTCGAGCGAGCCCTTCTCCAGGTGGTCGATCAACCGGCCGGGGGTGCCGACGATGACGTGCGCGCCGCGGCGCAGGCCGGCGAGCTGCGGGCCGTAGCTGGTGCCGCCGTAGATCGGCAGCACGTGGAAGCCGGGGATGTGCGCGGCGTAGCGCTGGAACGCCTCGGAGACCTGGATCGCCAGCTCGCGGGTGGGCGCGAGCACCAGGGCCTGCGGGCCGGTGGCGTCGAGGTCGAGGCGGGACAGGATCGGCAGCGCGAACGCGGCGGTCTTGCCGGTGCCGGTCTGGGCCAGGCCCAGCACGTCGCGACCCTCCAGCAGCAGCGGGATGGTCTTCTCCTGGATCGGCGACGGGGTCTCGTAGCCGATCTCGGTGAGGGTCTGGCGGACGCGCGGGTCAAGGTCAAGTTCGTCGAATGTCGACATGCTGGAAGCGGATCTCCTCGGTGGACTCGGCAGGGGGCTGATGGTCTGCGGAAACGGCCCTGCAACTACCCGCCCGGGGTCCGGGGTGATCGGCGAGGCGTCGGCTCGGAAGCCCTAGATCGCCGCGGGGCGCCGCTTGCGCATTTCGAACCGCGCGCTCAGCTGGACGCACACCCTGTTGCCAGTCACCCGCAGCTCGATCATTCTCAGCCTGGCGCCGCGGCATCCTGCCGTTGCGCCGAACATCCACCCTAGCGATCGCCATCGGGGCGTGGGGCGGTGGCCCGGCACAACGGGACGCAAGTCACGCCCCGACGTCCAGCCGGAGGCCGTCGGCGACCTGGTTCCGGGTGAACAGGTGCACCCGGTGCCAGCCCCGCGGCGTCGCGCCGTCGCGCAGCTGCTGGTGCATCCGGTCGGCGCGGTGCACGTGCCGGAGGAACGATCCAGGCCTGATCAGCCGCCCGCGCGCCCGCTGCCCGGCCAGCGCCTCGCGCGGGTCCACGTGCAGCCACACCAGCACCCGCTGCCGCCCGGTGAGCCAGGCGAAGGTCAGCAGCAACGCGCGGGTGGTGGCGCGGGTCGCGGGCTCGTGCGCGACGACCGGCCCAGGCGTGCGCGCGCACCGCCAGGCGATGCGGCTGCGGTGCACCAGGTGCACCAGCGGGCGGTAGTAGCGGTAGGGCAGGCTGCTCGGCAGGACCTTGCGCAGGACGGTGCGGACCTGGTCGGAGTCCAGCGTCGAGATGTCCGCGCCACCGCGGAGCTTTCCGAGCACCGTGCTCTTGCCCGCGCCCGGCAGGCCGGCCAGGACGACGAGCGAACGCCGCCCGATGCGCACCGTCGGCGGCGGGCTGGTGGCCGAGGGGAGTACGTCCGATATGTCCACGACGGCGTCCAGGTTACGCGTGATCGATCTTGGCGGATGGCCCGAGTGCGCAACGCCACCGAACACAAGAGCGGAAGGCGGCTCGCTCCCCCCCGAACGAACCGCCTTCCTCACCATCCCCCTGGGGCGCCACGAGATATCGCACCCGATCCGCGTGGGCGACCGTGTCCCTTCGGCCACCCACGCGGCTCCCCCGTCGCGAACGCGAAGCCCGGTGTTTCCCGCCCGACCCCCAGTACAGGCGGGGCCCCCTCCGGTTCCCCCTTGTTGCCGCGTCGCACTTAGGAGTCTGCCGTCCGAGCGGGCCCGGCGAGACCGTGAAGCTCCCTGAGTACGGCTGCGTAGTGTTACGCACTCGCCACCGAGAGATCCGGCGAAATCCACTCAGGTGGAGGCGGCAGAACGCGGAGGGCGCCGCCGATCGAACGATCGGCGGCGCCCTCCTGCTCGGTCGGGAAGCGGGTCAGATCGCCTCGACCCCGGTCTCCCCGGTGCGCACCCGGACCACGGTGTCCACCGAGGTGACCCAGACCTTGCCGTCGCCGACCCGGCCGGTGCGCACAGCGGTCACGATCCCGTCCACGGCCTTGTCCACATCGGAGTCGTCGACGAGGACCTCGACGCGCAGCTTCTCGATGAAGTCCACGGCGTACTCGGCGCCCCGGTAGACCTCCGTGTGGCCCTTCTGGCGCCCGTAGCCCTGCGCCTCGCTGACGGTCATGCCCAGCACCCCGAGCCGACCCAGCGCCTCCTTCAGATCGTCCAACTTGGACGGTTGGACGATCGCGGTCACCAACTTCATGCGCGGCTGCCCTCCAGCTTGCGTTCGACCTCGTCGGCGGGCGCCGCGGACCGGCGTCGCGCGGAACGGTCGTCGCCGAAGTGGTAAGCGGTCTCGGCGTGCTCGGTCTCGTCGATGCCCACGGCCTCGTCCTCGGCGCTCAGCCGGAACCCCACGACCGCCTTGACCAGCAGCGCCAGCACCAGGCTGAGCACGAAGGAGTAGGCGAGCACCGCGATCGCGCCGACCGCCTGCCGCCACAACTGGTCGAGCCCGCCGCCGTAGAACAGGCCGTCCACCCCGGCCGGGGCGGCCGACGAGGCGAACAGGCCGATGAGCAGCGTGCCCAGCAGGCCGCCGACCAGGTGCACGCCGACGACGTCCAGCGAGTCGTCGTAGCCGAACCGGTACTTCAGGCTCACCGCGAGCGCGCACACCGCGCCGGTGATCGCGCCGATCGCGATCGCGCCCAGCGGCGTCACCGAGGAGCAGGCCGGGGTGATCGCCACGAGGCCCGCGACGATGCCGGACGCGGCGCCGAGCGTGGTCGCGTGGCCGTCGCGGATGCGCTCGACGAGCAGCCAGCCGAGCATCGCGGCGCTGGTCGCCACCAGGGTGTTCACCAGCGTGACCGCGGCGGTGGTGTTGGCCGCCAGCGCCGAACCGGCGTTGAACCCGAACCAGCCGAACCACAGCAGGCCCGCGCCGAGCACAACGAACGGCAGGTTGTGCGGCTTGCCCGGATCCTTCGGCCAGCCCTTGCGCTTGCCGAGCACCAGCACCAGGGCCAGCGCGGCGGCGCCCGCGTTGATGTGCACCGCGGTGCCGCCGGCGAAGTCGATCGCGGCCAGCCGGTTGGCGATCCAGCCGCCGACGGCGGTCACGTTGCCCGCGTCGTCCTCGGTGTCGAAGGCGAACACCCAGTGCGCGACCGGGAAGTACACCACCACGGCCCACAGCCCGGCGAACAGCAGCCACGGGCCGAAGCGGGCCCGGTCGGCGATCGCGCCGGAGATCAGCGCCACGGTGATGATCGCGAACATTGCTTGGAAGCCGACGAACGCCAGTGTCGGGATGCTGCCAGAGACGTGGTCCCCGCCGAGCAGCGAGCTCAGCCCGAAGAACTCGGCCGGGTTGCCGAGCAGGCCGACCCCGCCGATGTCGGAGCCGAACGCGGTCGAGTAGCCGATGAGCACCCACAGCACGCCCACCACGCCGATGCTGCCGAGGCTCATCATCAACATGTTGAGCACGCCGCGGGAGCGCACCATGCCGCCGTAGAAGAACGCCAGACCCGGGGTCATGAGCAGGACCAGCGCCGCGCTCATGAGCACCCATGCGGTGTCGCCTGAATTCACATTGCCTCCCCGATACGACCGAGTTGGCCCGCATCCTGGGGAATGCCTGTTTCCGACGGCCCGCTCCGCTGTTACGCGGCGGTGAAATCCAGCTCACCGCCGGTAACAGCGGCGTTGTGAGGTCACCGCCGCGTTGCGCCGTCGAGCACCGAAGGCACCTGGACCGGCCGCCCGGCGAGCAGGCCCGCGATGAGCCAGATCGTCGAGCAGCCCAGCAGCAGCACGAGCGGCGCGATCCAGCCGCCGGTCATGTCGTGCAGCAATCCGATCAGCAGCGGACCGGCCGCGGCGATGAGGTACCCGCCGCCCTGCGCCATCCCGGACAGCGCCGTCGTGGTGTCGCTGTCCGGCGAGCGCAGCCCGAACAGCGTCAGCGCCAAGCCGAACGACGCGCCCTGCGCCAGGCCGAGCACGACCACCGCCGGCCACAGCCAGGCGGTCGGGCCGACGAGGATCCCGGTGAAGCCGAGCATGAGCAGCACCGCCAGCACCACGGCGATCAACCGCTGGTCGCGGAGCCGATGGCACAGCACGGGCACGCTCATCGAGCCGACGGCCTGCACCGCGGCCTGGATGCCCAGCGCCAGGCCGGCGAGCCCGGCACCCATGCCCCGGCTCTGCAGCATCGTCGGCAGCCAGCCGAACGTGACGTAGGCCATCGCCGACTGCACGCCCATGAAGACGGTGACCTGCCAGGCCAGCGGGTTCCGCCACAACCGGCCGCCGCTGGACGGCTGCGGCCGCGCGCCGGAGCTGCGCCGCAGCGCGAAGATGCTGATCACCAGGGCCAGCAGGACGGGCAGCGCGAGGAGCCCGAGCGGAGCGCGCCAGGCCGACGCCAGCACGCCGCCGATCGGCACGACCACGCTCGCCGCGATCGCGCCGCCCAGCGTCAGGCACATCGTGTAGACCGCCGTGATCACCGGCACCTTGTGCGGGAAGTCCCGCTTGATCAGGCCCGGCAGCGCCACGTTCGCCACCGCGATCCCGGCGCCGACCACGACGGTCCCGGCCAGCAGCGTCCAGATCGACCCCAGCGCGCGCAGCGAGTTGCCGACCAGCAGCACGATCAGGCAGCCGACGAGCACCTTCTCGTCGCCGAAGCGCTGCCGGAGCTTCGGCGCGACGAACGCGAACACCCCCAGGCACACCACGGGCAGCGTGGTCAGCACGCCGCCGAAGGTGTTCGACACGCCCAGGTCTTGCTGGATCTGCTCCAGCAGCGGCGCGACCGCGGTGAACGGCGGCCGAAGCGCCAGCGCCACCAGCACGACCAGCACCAGGGTGGCGGCCGCGGCGGTGCCCACCGGGGACGCCGGTGCCTGCTGGACTCGGGTGCTCACTGCGCGTTTCCTCTCTCCTCGAGAACGCCCCCGAGGGACGTCAGGCTCGGCTCGATCACGGCATGCGCAGCCGCCGCGGCGGCCTCCGGGTCGCCGTCGACGATGGCGTCCAGCAGCGCCCGGTGCGTGACCGGTCCGCCTTCGGACAACGCGGCGTCGGCGCGGACCGTTTCCAGGCTCTCCTGGAGGCGTTCGCTGAGGTAGCGGTACATCTCCGAGAGCACCGGGTTGCGCGCCGCCGCCACAACCGCGACGTGGAAGTCGACGTCGGCGGCGGCGAAGGTCTCGGGCGAGTCCGCGCGGTCGCGGAGGTCGAGCAGCTCGCACAGCCGCTGGATGTCGGCGTCGTCGCGACGCATCGCGGCCAACCGGGCGGCCTGCACGTCGTAGGCGAGCTGCACCTCGAAGACGTCCCGGACCTCGGCGAGCCGCAGCTGCCGCAGCATCGGCGCCGGATCGGCGGTGGACACGACGAACGTCCCGGCGCCCTGCCGGGATTCCAGCCGCTCGAGGTGCACGAGCGCGCGCACGGCCTCCCGGACGACGGTCCGGCTGACGCCCAGCTCGGCGACCAGCTCCAGCTCGGTCGGAATCCGCTCGCCGGGAGCCCAGGCCCCGGCGGAGAGCTGCTCGTTGAGCGCGGCGATGACCTCGTCCACCGAGGACCGGTGCCCCACAACCCGCATGCCAACACCTCCGGGTGAACCATAGGCCAGACATCAGTCGTCAGACAAATTTTCCCGGGACGGACCGGTTTCGGAAAAACGAACAGCCCCCGCGCTTTGGCGCGAGGGCTGCTCTCGGGACTTCTCAGCCGAGGAGGGCGTCCACGAAGGCTCCCGGCTCGAAGGGGGCCAGGTCGTCCGGGCCTTCGCCGAGGCCCACCAGCTTCACCGGGACACCCAGTTCCCGCTGGACCTGGAAGACGATGCCGCCCTTGGCCGTGCCGTCGAGCTTGGTGAGCACGATGCCCGTCACGTCCACCACGTCGGAGAACACCCGCGCCTGGGTCATGCCGTTCTGGCCCGTCGTCGCGTCCAGCACCAGCAGGACCTCGTCGACCTGGGCCTTCTTCTCCACGACGCGCTTGACCTTGCCCAGCTCGTCCATCAGGCCGGTCTTGGTGTGCAGGCGGCCGGCCGTGTCGACCAGCACCGCGTCCACGGCCGTGTCGCTGCCGCGGCTGACCGCCTCGAACGCCACGCTCGCCGGGTCGGCGCCCTCCTTGCCGCGCACCACCTCGGCGCCCACCCGGTGGCCCCAGGTGGCGAGCTGCTCGACGGCCGCGGCGCGGAAGGTGTCGGCCGCGCCGAGCAGGACCGTCCGGCCGTCCGCGACGAGCACCCGCGCCAGCTTGCCGGTGGTCGTGGTCTTGCCGGTGCCGTTGACGCCGACGACCAGCACCACGGCCGGCTTGCCGCCGTCGGCCGGGTTGCCGTGCGGCAGCGCGCGCACCGCGCGCTCCATGTCCGGGCCGAGGGCGTCCACCAGCACCTCGCGCAGCAGCGCGCGCGCCTCGTCCGGGGTGCGGACGCCGCGCGTGGCGATCTCGGTGCGCAGCCGCTCGGTGATCTCCGTGGTGGTCGCCGCGCCCAGGTCGGCCAGCAGGAGGGTGTCCTCGATCTCCTCCCAGGAGTCCTCGTCCAGGTCGCCCGCGCCGAGCAGGCCCAGCAGGCCCTGGCCGAACGTCGACCGGGAGCGGGAGAGCCGGCCGCGCAGCCGCTCCAGCCGGCCCGAGGTCGGCTCGATCTCCTCGATCTCCTCCGGCACCGCGGGCGCCGGCTCCGGCACCGGTTCGGCGCGCTCCTGCTCCGGAACCTCGACCGGCGCTTCGACCGGCGCTTCGGTCGGCGGCTCCTTGACCGGCGGCTCCTCGGTCACCGTGCCGCCGTCCGGCAGGGGCACGTCCACGATGCCGCGTCGCTCGGTGTCGCGGGGTACCGCCGCGTCGTCGCCGACGCCGGGCTGGCCCTCCACCTCGGTGCGCTCGCCCGCCGGATGCTCCGGCGGGGCCGCCGTGGTGGTGCCGCCGCTGGACAGGCTGATCCCGCCGTCGGCGCGGTACCCGCCGCCCTTGACGGACTCGGCCTGGCCCTCGGTCTCGTCCCGTTCGCTCAGGCTGATCCGCCGTCGGCGGTTCAGCACGACGCCGGCGACCACGGCGATCGCCAGCACCACCACGACGGCGACGATGATCAGAATCAGGTTCTCGGTGGTCACTCGCCCATCCTCCCACCTGGTCATACCGGCCTCGGAACGCGCCCGGCACACCAAGTGAGCAAATCACCAACAATGCGCGCGAGACGCTTGCATTTACCATGCGCTGTGCAATAGACCACACATGTGGGTTGGTTGCGCGTGATCGGTCTGCTCTCCGGCACGTCGATGGACGGCGTCGACGTGGCCGTGGCCGAGCTGCGGCTGGACGGCGACACCGTGCAACTCCGCCCGCTCGGCGCCACCGTGCTCCCCTACCCCGACGCGCTGCACGAGAAGCTCCGCGCCGTGCTCCCGCCGGCCGGTTGCAGCGCCGAAGACCTGTGCCGGCTCGACACCTACATCGGGCAGCAGTTCGCGGCCGCGGCCCGGCTCGGCATCGAGCTCGCGGGCGGCCATGCCGACTTCGTGGCGTCGCTCGGGCAGACGATCTACCACTGGGTCCAGGGCAGCGGGCGGGCGCGCGGCACCCTGCAGATCGGGCAGCCCGCGTGGATCGCCGAGGCCACCGGCCTGCCGGTGGTGGCCGACCTGCGGGCCCGCGACGTCGCCGCCGGCGGCCAGGGCGCCCCGCTGGCGGGCGTGTTCGACGCGCTGTGGCTGGCCGACGAGCCCGGCACGACCGTCGCGCTGAACATCGGCGGCATCGCCAACATCACCGTGGTCGGCGGGCGGCGGCCGCTGGCCTACGACACCGGCCCCGGGAACGCGCTGATCGACCTCGCGGCGGGCCGGATCACCGGCACGCCGCAGGACACCGACGGGCGCATCGCCGCGAGCGGCACCATCCACGCCGAACTGCTCGAACTGCTGCTCGCCGACGGCTACTACCGGCGGCCGGCGCCGAAATCCACCGGCAAGGAGCACTTCAACGCCGACTACCTGGCCCGGGCGCTGGACAAGCTGCCCGCCGAGATCGGCGACGGCGACCTGCTGGCGACGCTGACCGAGCTCACCGCGCGCACCATCGCCGACGCCTGCCGCAACGAGCAGGCGGCGAAGGTTGTTGCGTCCGGTGGCGGGGTGCGCAATCCTGTCCTGCTCACCGCCCTGCGTCGCCTGTTGGACGCGCCGCTGGTCGTCAGCGACGACCTCGGCATGCCCGCGGACGGCAAGGAGGCGTACCTGACAGCGCTGCTCGGATTCCTCACCTGGCACGGCGTCAGCGGCAACGCGCCGGGCACCACCGGGGCCGCCGGGCCCCGCCTGTTGGGCAGCATCACCCCGGGAGCCGGTCCGCTCCGGTTGCCCGAGCCCGCCAACCAGCAGCCGAGGCGGCTGCGAATGCAGCCCGGCAACACCGCACAGGAGGCGCTATGCGATCTCTCGACCTAGTCGTGATCGGGTTGTACCTGATCGCGATGCCGGTGCTCGGGATGCTGCTCAGCGGCCGGCAACGCAGCTCGCAGGACTACTTCGTCGGCAGCCGTCAGCTGCCCTGGTGGGCGGTGTGCTTCTCGGTGGTCGCCACCGAGACGTCCACGCTGACGGTGATCAGCGTGCCGACGGTGGCCTACCTCGGCAGCTTCACCTACCTCCAGCTCGCGATCGGCTACCTGATCGGCCGGGTCGTGGTGGCGTTCGTGCTGCTGCCCAAGTACTACGCCGGGAACCTGGTCAGCGCCTACGCGTTCCTGGGCCAGCGGTTCGGTTCCGGCCTGCAGGGCACCGCGTCGGTGACGTTCCTGGTGACCCGGCTGCTGGCCGACGGCCTGCGGCTGTTCGCCACCGCGATCCCGGTGAAGGTGGTGCTGGCGGCCTTCGGCGTGACCATGTCGTACTGGCAGATCGTGCTGATCCTGTCGATCATGACGGTGATCTACACCTACTTCGGCGGCATCAAGGCCGTGGTGTGGGTCGACGCGATCCAGATGGCGGTCTACGTCGGCGGCGCGATCTGCGCCGCGGTGGTGCTGCTCGGCAGGCTGCCCGGGGACTGGATGTCGACCGCGCTCGCCGAGGGCAAGTTCCAGCTCTTCGACTTCGGGTCGTCGATCATCACCGACCAGTACGCGTTCTTCACCGCCGTGATCGGCGGCGCGGTGTTCGCGATGGCCTCGCACGGCGCGGACCAGCTGATGGTGCAGCGCCTGCTCGCCTGCCGGAATCTCCGGGACAGCCAGCGGGCGCTGATCGCCAGCGGCGTCGTGGTGTTCCTGCAGTTCGCGCTGTTCCTGTTCATCGGCTCTATGCTGTGGTCGTTCTTCAAGGGCGCCCAGCCGGCGGACCTGGGCATGGCCAGCAAGGACGAGTTGTTCCCGCAGTTCATCGTCAACGACCTGCCGCCCGGGCTGTCCGGCCTGCTGATCGCGGGCATCCTGGCCGCGGCGATGAGCACCCTGGCGTCGTCGCTGAACTCGCTGTCCACGTCCACGGTGAGCGATCTCTACCAGCGGATCTCGAAGCGCAAGCTCGACGACGCGACCGTCCTGCGGATGGGCAAGGGCTGGACCCTGGTCTGGGCCGTGGTGTTCGTGGTGTTCGCGTCGATGTTCAGCAGCACCGACAACCCGGTGGTCGAGGTCGGCCTGAGCATCGCCAGCTACACCTACGGCGCGCTGCTGGGCGCTTTCCTGCTGGGGCTGCTGGTGAAGCGGGCCCGCCAGGCGGACGCGGTGATCGCGTTCGTGGCGACGCTCGTGGTGGTGCTGTTCTTCGTGTTCTGGGTGACCTTCCCGAACGGCGAAGGCGGCGAGAAGTCGCTCGCGTTCCCCTGGTACACGCCGCTCGGCGTCATCGTGACGCTGTTGGTGGGCGGGCTGCTGTCGTTGCGCCACCCGCGCCCGGCGCCCGAAGCCGCCGTCGAGCAGGCCGACAACGCCTGAGAGGGCGTGGTTCTTGCTGACGTGACCGCAGTTTCAATTGAAACTGCGGTCACGACGGGCTGGCGCGGGCGGGCGGCTCAGCCCATGGCGGCCGAGATGATCGACAGCAGGATGAGCAGGACGCACAGCGCGACGCTGCCGGCCATGATCCCGATGGCCAGGCCCATGCCGGGCGCCTTCTGCGGGGTCGGGCCGATGGCACCGTTCAAGAAGACGATCACCGGCGCCGCGTAGTGGACGTCGATCTGCTGACCGGCGTTGACCGGGATCACCGCGGTCGCGAGGCCGACCTGCCACAGGTAGTTGACGTGGATGCCGATCTGGTACTGGCCGGGCGGCAGGTCGACCGGGGTCTTGCCCCAGTTCAGGATCGGGCCGGGCTGCCCGTTGATGGTGACCTGCGGCTTGAAGAACATCAGCATGAACGCCAGCCAGAAGTACGAGCAGTCGATCATGATGCGTCCCATGCCGGGCGCGGGCGGCGCCATCGGCTGGCCCTGCGGCGCGGCCGGGGCCGGCGGCTGCGGGTAGCCCTGCTGCGGCATTCCCGGCTGCATCTGCGGCTGCATCGGCTGCTGCGGCATTCCCGGCTGCTGCATCGGCTGCTGCGGCATCGGTTGCTGGGGCATCGGGCCGGACGGCGGGCCGTAGCCGCCGGGCGGCGCCATCGGCGGTCCCTGCTGCGGGTACGGCTGCTGCCCCGGCGGGGGGCCGTACGGGTTGGTCATGGAAAGCCTCCTGTACCTGGTGGGACCCCGCACTCGGGGTGATGCGGGAACTCCGCGCCCGGTGTCCGGCCGGCATCTGCCCCCGAGGATCGACGCCGTACCGCGGAAACATCGTCCCGCATGCCGCTGCTGAGGTTGAACCGAGGTGGCCGACGACACCATTGCCCGACCCCCGGGGCTTCAGCGGAAGTCCCACCGGGTCGATGATCTACCCAAACGATCACCGAGGCTCGGATGGGGACTGCGGTGCAGGATCATGCGGATCTGCGGGCGAAGCTCAACGCTTATTCGGCGGGCGTGCTCAGCGACGTCGAATGGCTGACGGTGCGCACCCACCTGTCGGAGTGCGCTGAATGCCGGGCCGAGCTGGGGCGGCCTGAGTTGTGGCATCGTGCTGCACCGCAGCGGATTTCGCCGCCGGATTCGAAGCCGGCCCGCTGGGCGCCGACCCGGCCGGGCTGGTCGGTGGTGTTCGGCTTCGCGCTGGTGGCGGCGCTCGTCGCCTTCGGCGTCGGCTACGCCCTCGGCACGTCGGCCTGATCTTCGGGCGCCGGATCCGGTTCTCCCGCAACGCTTTCCGGCGCCGCCGCTCCGTCCAGCACCGCGGCGACGTCGCCCTCGGGCGGCGCGTCGGGCGCGTCGTCCTTGCGCCGTTTGCCGGAATCGCCGCGCAGGCGCTGGGAAATCACCTGCGTGATGCCGTCGCCGCGCATCGTCACGCCGTACAGGGCGTCGGCGATCTCCATGGTCGGCTTCTGGTGCGTGATGATGATCAGCTGCGAGGTCTCGCGGAGCTGGTCCAGCAGCGTGATCAGGCGCCGCAGGTTGGTGTCGTCCAGCGCCGCCTCGACCTCGTCCATCACGTAGAACGGCGACGGCCGGGCGCGGAAGATGGACACCAGCATGGCCACCGCGGTCAGCGACTTCTCGCCGCCGGAGAGCAGCGACAGCCGCTTGACCTTCTTGCCCGGGGGCCGAGCCTCGACCTCGACGCCGGTGGTCAGCATGTCCTCGGAGTCGGTGAGCGTCAGCCGCCCGTCGCCGCCGGGGAACAGGACCTTGAAGACGGTCTCGAACTCCTCGGCCACGTCGTGGAAGGCGGAGGCGAACACCTCCAGGATCTTGTCGTCGACCTCCTTGACCACGCTGAGCAGGTCGCGACGGCTGTCCTTGAGGTCTTCCAGCTGCGTGGAGAGGAACTTGTAGCGCTCCTCCAGCGCGGCGAACTCCTCCAGCGCCAGCGGATTCACCTTGCCCAGCAAGGAGAGGTCCTTCTCGGCGCGCTTGGCGCGGCGCTCCTGGGTGGCCCGGTCGAACGGCATCGGCGGCGGCGGGCTGACGTCCTCGCCGCGCTCCTTGGCCGCCTCGTACTCGGCGATTTCGGCGGGGCCGGGCGGGATCGGCACGGTCGGCCCGTACTCGTCGACCAGGTCGTCCAGGCCGATCCCGAAATCCTCGATGATCTTGGTTTCCAGCTGCTCGATGCGCAACCGCTGCTCCGCACGCACGACTTCGTCGCGGTGCACCGCATCGGTCAGCTTCTCCAGCTCCCCGCTGAGCTCGCGCACGCGCGCTCGCACGGCGCCGAGCGCCTGCTCGTGCTCGCTCTGCTTCGCCTGCGCGACGTCCCGCTCCTCCGTCGCGGCGCTCAGCGACCGCGCGATGCGCTGCAGCGCCGTCTCGGCCCCGGTGACCACGGCCTGGGTCACGCGCGCTGCGCGTTCCCGAGCCTTGCGCGCCGCTTCCGCGCGGGCGCGCGCTTCGCGCTCGTGGCGCGCTGCGCGACGCAGCTGGTCGGCGCGTCCTTGCACGGCCCGGGCGCGCTCCTCGGCGGTGCGCTGTCCGAGGCGGGCGTCCATTTCCTGCTGCCGCACGGCGTTGAGCTCGGTGCCCAGCCGGTCGCGTTCGCCGGTGTCCGGCTCCGCCGCTTCGTCCTGTTCGGACTTGACGATGCTCAGCCGCTCTTCGAGTTCGGTGAGCTTGACCAGGGCTTGTTCGCGGGATTGCTCGACCTTCACCCGCTGCTGCCGGATCCGGTCGACGTCGGCGACGGCGGCGCGGGCGGCGCGTTGCAGGCTGGAAAGCCGTTCGGTGCTGCGGGCTCGCCGCACCTTGGCGTCGTTGATCTGCTCCTGCACGGCCCGCACTTCGGCGCGCCGCGCTTCTTCTTCGGCCCGCGCGCCTTCCAATGCGGCGGAGTGCTGTTCCAGGCGGCGCCCGGCGGCGGCGAGTTCGCGCTCGGCTTCGTCGACAGCGGCCTGCACCTCGATGGTGCTCTGCCGGTCTTCGGAACCGCCGATCGCCCAGTGCGCGCCGAGCACGTCGCCGTTCGCCGTCACGGCGCGGACTTCGGGGTGGCGCTGCACGAGTTCCTGCGCGTCGGCCAACTCGCCGACGACCGCGACCTTGTCGAGCGCCCTGGCCACAGCCCCGCGCATCCCGTCTGGCGCGGTGACCAGGTCAACCGCCCAGCGCGCGGAGCCGGTCAGCTGCGGCCATCCAGATCGGTCGACGTCCACGGCGGAACTGATGAGCAGCCCGGCCCGGCCCGCCTCGTCCGCCTTGAGCAGTTCCAGGGCCGCCACCGCGTCTGTGACACCGCGAACGGCGACGGCGTCGGCGACCGCGCCCAGCGCCGCGGCGAGCGCGGCCTCCGCACCCGGTTCGACGCTGAGCAGCGCCGCAACCGTGCCGAGCAGGCCCGGCACGCGGTCGCCCGACGACATCAGCGCGCCGGCGCCGTCCTTGCGCTGCAGGCCCATCGACAGCGCTTCGACCCGCGCCTTCCAGGACGCGATCTCCCGCTCCGCGGTCCGCTCGGCCTTCACGAGCTCCTCGACGCGGGCGCGCGCCGCGTCGCGCGCTTCGGCTGCGCCTTCGCGGCGTTCCTGCAGCCCGGCGTCGTCGGAGTCGTAGCCGCCGCTCTCCTCTTCCGCGTCGGCCTGCGCGCGTTCCGCTTCCTCGGCCCGCCCGGTGGCTTCTTCCAGCGAATCGGACAGCCGCTCGATCTCGTCGGCCGTGTCGCTGACCTTGCTGCGCAGCGATTCGACCTGGCCGGACAGCCGGGCAGCGCCCTCTCGGCGGTCGGCGATCGCCCGCACCGCGGCGAGGTGCGCCTGTTCGGCCTGCTTCAGCGCGGATTCCAGCTCCGAGCGGCGCAGCACGACCTCGTTGAGCACCTCGCGGGCCTCTTCGACCTGCTCGCGGAGCTCGATCTCCTGCTCCGCGGCCTCTTCCGCCTCGGCGTCGAGCTGATCCGGGTCGCGGCCGGGGCGGTGCTCCTCGGTCTGCGCCGTCAGATGCCGGTGGCGCTCGGCGGCCAGCCGCAGCGTGCCGTGCAGCCGCTCTTCCAGCGCCGACAACCGGTACCAGGTCTCCTGCGCGCGGGTCAGCCTCGGCGCGTCCGCGGCGACCTGCTCTTCGAGGGTCTTCTCCTCGGACTGCGAGAACTGCAGGGCGCGCTCGACCTCGGTGCGCTTGGCGCGCGCGGTTTCCTGGTCCGCTTCGTCGCGGGCCAGGTCGGCGCGCGCGGTGATCAGGTCGTCGGCGATGAGGCGCAGCCGGGAATCCCGCAGGTCGGCCTGCACGGTCTGCGCCTTGCGGGCGATCTCGGCCTGCTTGCCGAGCGGTTTGAGCTGGCGGCGCAGCTCGCTGGTCAGGTCGGTCAACCGGGTCAGGTTGGCCTGCATCGCGTCGAGCTTGCGCAGCGCCTTCTCTTTGCGCTTGCGGTGTTTGAGCACGCCCGCGGCCTCTTCGATGAGCCTGCGGTTCTCGTCCGGCTTGGCCTGCAGGATGCTGGCCAGCTGGCCCTGCCCGACGATGACGTGCATCTCGCGGCCGATGCCGGAGTCCGACAGCAGTTCCTGCACGTCCATCAGCCGGCAGGTGTTGCCGTTGATCTCGTACTCGCTGGCGCCGTCGCGGAACATCCGGCGGGTGATGGAGACCTCGGTGTACTCGATCGGCAGCGCGCCGTCGGAGTTGTCGATGGTCAGCGTGACCTCGGCGCGGCCCAGCGGGGCGCGGCCCGCGGTGCCCGCGAAGATCACGTCCTCCATCTTGCCGCCGCGCAGGTCCTTGGCGCCCTGCTCGCCCATCACCCAGCGCAGCGCGTCGAGCACGTTGGACTTGCCCGAGCCGTTGGGGCCGACGACGCAGGTGATGCCGGGTTCGAAGCGCAGCGTGGTGGCCGAGGCGAAGGACTTGAACCCCTTCAGCGTCAGGCTCTTCAGGTGCACGGCTGCGATCGGCCTTCCCGTGTTTCGTCCGGTTCACCGGCGGTCACGTCCGGTGAAGCCTACCGCTGCAGCCCCTCGCGACTGCGCAGAACCGCTGGTTGCGGCGATTTTCCCCGCGCACCGGGCACCGGAAGATCAACGCCGGGTGCGCCCCGGACCCGTGCGTACTTTTGGTTGTTATAGCGACACAAAGTACGCACGGCTTCCGACCAGGCGAAACCGCTGTTAGCGCTCGACGAAACCGGTCAGCCCGCCCTTGGGCTCGGACCACTGCTCGGCGACGTGGTCGACGTACCCCGGGGTTTCACCGGAGCGCAGCGCCGCCAGGAGCTTCGCGCAGGCCTCGCGGGACCCTTCGGCGACCACCTCGACCCGGCTCCCCGGCCGGTTGGTCGCGCTGCCCACCAGGCCGAGCTCCAGCGCCCGGGAACGCGTCCACCAGCGGAAACCCACGCCCTGCACCCGCCCGTGCACCCAAGCGGTCAGTCGTGCCTGTTGCGAATCGGTCACGCCCGGCATGATGCCGCACGATCACCGCGCGCGCGGCGTTGGCTCGCGTCGACGACCGCGGTTGCTCGGGCTGTCGGTATGATCCGCCCGATTCGGCTGGGAGCCTGGGGTTTCGGGGCACCCGGCGCAGGCCGCCCGACGAGTGGGGCACGCAATGGACCCGATGTTGCCGGACGACCCGGACGCCCGGCCAAAGCAGCTGGTGATGCTGGCCGCGGCCGGCATCGCGGTGGCCACCGTCTTCGCGACGACCGCCGCGATGGTCGCCGGTGCGCAGCAGCACGACGAGGCGACGCCGGACTTCACGCTGAAGCCGACCGCCACGTCGCGGCCGGCGGAGACGTGGACCACGCCGCCGCTGATGCCCCCGGCGACGTTGAGCGGCAGCGCGACTTCGGAGACGTCCACGACCGCCAGCCGGACCACGTCGTCGACCACGCTGACGAGCACCGAAGTCTCCAGCGACTTCCCGGTTCCGCCGTCGCCGCCGGAGCAGCCCGCGCCGCCGACGCGGCCGACGGTCACCCCCACCAAGCCGCCGACGACGAGCAAGCCGACCCCGACGACCACCACCGAGGACCCGGTGCCGACGGACACCACCGGGTGGGAACCGACCGGGGACGACGCGTGACGCTGGCCGTCCACGCGTGCCGGTCGCTGTGCTCGTGGCATCGGACACCCAAGGAGCTCAGCGGGTTTCCGCTGCTGGCCTGCCGCGGCTGCGGCTCCCAGTGGATCCGCAGCGAGCCGTGGACGCCGATCGACCACACCGGCCGGATCCCCGACGACGTGCGGGCGGAACTCGCCGAGCGCTGACGCTACGCGCCCACCCGTGCACCCATCGTCACGGAACCGTGCTAGTAAATGTCGCGTGGCGGTCAGAACACCAGCGCACGGGCGAGGTCGAACGATGGACGAGGCGGCGGCGAGCACCGGCAAACGCGGCCGGAAGCAGCAGCGCCCCGACCCGGCGGACGGCCCGGTCGCCGAATTCGCGTTCCGGCTGTGCGAGCTGAAGGAGGCCGCGGGCGATCCGTCCTACGACCGGATGCGCGCCGAGTTCGGCGCGGCGGCGTCGAAGTCGGCGCTGTCGGCGGCGGCCCGGGGCCGGGATCTGCCGTCGTGGGAGACGACCTGGGAATTCGTCCGCAGCCTCGCGGTGAACGCGCTCGGCCAGGAAGCCGAGTCCGTCCGTCGCGAGTGGACTCGCCACTGGGAGGAGGCCCGGGCGAGTGGTGCTGCCGAAGTGGTTCCCGATCCTGCTCCGACTCCTGCTCCTGCACCGAAGCGGCGCTGGCCGCTGATCGTGCTCGCGGTCCTGGTCGTGCTGGCGGCTGGTTCGGGCGTGTTCTTCTGGCTGTCGCCGCCGCAGCGCCCGATCCCCGGCGACGCCTCGTTCATGCTGGGCGAAGACCCGCCGGACGGGATCGAGGTCAAGGCCGGCGGGAACTTCGTCAAGACCTGGGAACTGCGCAACATCGGCCAGGTCCGCTGGACCGGCCGCTACCTCGAGCAGGCCGGCCGCGAAGGCGGATCGCAGTGCACCGCGCCGCACCGGGTGTCGATCGCCGTGGTCGAGCCGGGGCAGGCGGTGCGGCTGAGCGTGCCGGTGGCGGCGGGCAGCGTGCCGGGGCGGTGCAAGATCGCGTGGAAGATGGTGGACGAGAACGGGGTGCTGTTCTACCCGGCGAGCGCCCTGCGCCCGATCTACTTCGACGTGGCGGTGGTGCCGTGAGCCCGCCGCCCGGGCTCACGGCACGCCCGGTCACTTCTTGATCTCGATGCAGGCGTGTTCCGCCCGGACCTTGCCGTTCTCGACCAGCGCGCCGCACACCTTGGTGCCGTTCTTGAACTTGCCGCCGCCGGGCTTGAAATCGACCCAGACCCGGCCGAGGCCGCACTTGGCGTGCCCGGTGTCGGAGTACTTCCGGCCGTCCGCGTAGGTGCCCCAGACCTTGAAGTCGGCGTTGCAGGTGTAGTTCTTGATGTCGATCGAGGCCTGGATGTTCTTGACCGTCGTGCTCTCACCGTCGACGGTGGTGCACAGGAGAGCCGGATCGGTGCGCAGATTGGTGCCCGTGCATCCCTGCGCACTCGCCGAAGCAACCGGCGCGACGACGAGCATCCCACCCAACAGCACAGCACCCGAAGCGCCGATTGCGAAAACGCGAGCCAGCTTGCTGGTCATGATTGTTCACTCCTCGCTGAGACCGTTCACCCGGGAGCTTCGCGATTCGGCATCTCCGCCGAACGCAATCGCTTCTCCGGGCTTTGGAAATGCCGTCCGGAACCGGACTGGGGCCAACATAGCCAGCATTCCGGCGGACTTTCCAGCCAACAATGAGCGAATGAACGAACCAATTGACCAGCGGCCAATCATCAATGTTTTCGCAGCTCAGCAAGTTGTCCAATAGATCACCTGGACATTGACGACGAGCCACTCCACAGGCCCGCCGACAACATACTACCCCATTTTTGAAATTTATTGAGGGTTTTTCATCCTGGTCAACCCGCAGCCGCGGGCCACAAAGGTGCACATCGATGGGGTGCCGCATGCGCCGCAGGCGCATAGCCCACCTACGACACCTGCACCGCCGCGGGTTCTCAGAGGCTTCCTGGCGAGGACGGCCCCTCCGCCGTGTATTGGACATACATCAGGAGGGGCACCCACAGACCAGGGAGCCTCTGAGGTTCCGCCACCCGCACCGCCACGCAAACTGAGGTTGGAAAAACCTCATTCAGATACGATTCGTGAAATCATTCGGGGTCGCCGGCGACGACCAGATCGGCCCGGTCTCGACTCGCCGAGATGATGGCGGCGTTGCGCTCGTCGCTGCGGTGAACCCATTCCTCGGCTTCCTCCGGAGTCCGCCCGTAACCGATGTGCCGATCGATGAGCCGCCGCACCCGGACATCGTCGTCGGGCGCGAGGAACCACGCCTCGTCGAGCAGTTCCCGGACCGCCGACCACGGCGGCGAATCCAGCAGCAGGTAATTGCCCTCGGTGATCACCAGCGGCACATCGGGATCGACGGCGATGGCCCCGGCGTAGGACTCCTCGATCTCCCGGTGGAACTCGGGGGCGTAAACGGTGCCGGGCCCGCATTCCCGGATCCGCCGGAGCAGCGCGACGTACCCGGCGGCGTCGAAGGTGTCGGGAGCGCCTTTCCGGTCGGCCCGCCCGAGCCGCCGCAGCTGGCCGTTGGCCAGGTGGAAGCCGTCCATCGGCACGAGAACGGCGGCGCCGCCGAGCTCTCGGACGACCCGCCGGGCGACGAACCCCTTCCCGGCCGCGGGAGCCCCGGCGATCCCCAAGATCCGCCGCTGCCCGCTGCCGGCCAGCGCCCGAGCCCGCTCGACCAACTCCGAATACCCGACCACACCACACCTCCACCGAGTCCCGCCCAGGCTAAGAGATGGCTCTGCGCGGCGGAACAGGATGTGCCAAGCGGCGGCGACGACTCAGTCGTCCCAGATCTCGGCCAGGAGTTCTCGGGTGTACTCCGCGATTCTCGCGTTGTCCGCCGGGGCTATCGTGCTCCAGCGGCGGCCGTCTCCGCTGGGGCGGACCACGTGGCTGTAGCGGCCCTTGCCCGTGTCGTGGAACGCCACCACCCTGTTCGCCCGCTCCGGCCTTCCGCCTCGGTTCGGGCAGACCTCCACGCCGAACTGGCCCCGGATTCCCATTCCGTCCGCCATGTTCGCCACGTCCGCCGCGTCGTCCGGGGCGATGCCCAGGGACCGGAGTTCGTCGGTGAACAGCAGCGGGTTGTTCGGGCCCGCGTAGTCGCTGGCTTCGCGGAGGATCTCGTTGGGCAGGCTCACCGCTCGGCCCGGCCCCGGCGCCATGTCGCCCGCCACCGACACCGCCGCCTCCACCAGCGAACTCGCCCGGATCGGGGTCAGCTCGACGATGTCACCATCCACAATGGCCAGCAGGCCGGTGCCGCCGTTCGCCGACGCCAGGGCACGAATCGAGCGGTCCGCCCAGATCCGCACGTCGATGCTGCGCTGCGGCCGGTCCAGCAGGCCCAGCAGGTCCGCGAAGTCGACGTCGACGCGGTCGCGGTGCGGCTCCGCCAGGCGGCGCTTGCGGAGCCCGGCCCACACGTCCGCGACGAGCTGCGCGCGCTCCGAGTAGGTCGCTCCCGGGCTCGGCACGTTGAGGATGATGTGCCGGCGCTCGGTGAGCTTCTCCGCCTCGCAGACCACATCGAATTCCAATGCGGACAGCACGATCGGATCGGCTTCTGCTCCAGGGCGCAACGTCAGTCCCGCTTCTTCGGCTCGTCGTCGGGGGAATCCTCGTCGGCTTCGTCGTCGGGCTCGAAGTGCCCGAGCACCGGCGGTGCGACCAGCCGCTCGTCGTCGAACGGGGTTTCGTCGGCGACGTACTTGTTCTCGTGCTCCGCGTCTTCGCTGCGCTTGTCGCCGCGGGTCGCCGCCGGTCCCATCATCGAACCGGCCGCCGGGCGGCTGCCCGGCGTGTTGCCCGCGGACCGCCCGGCCACCGTGTCGCCGGGCCCGCCGCCGATGCCGGACGAACCGCCCCGGCTCAGCCCGGAAGCCGAGCCACCGCCGGCCGATGCCGCGGCCGGGCCCCGGCCGCCGAGCATCCTGCTCGCGGCGTAGGCGCCGATACCCGCGACCGCCGCACCACCTGCGGCGATGCCGAGCACCGTGCCGGGGTTGATGCCGCTGCTCGTCGCGGCGGCCTCCGGAGTCTGGTCCGCCTCGCCGCCGGTCTCGCGCTCGTCCGGGTGCCGACCCGTGCTGCTGCGGTCGGCGGGATCCTGCGCACCCACGCCGTCGCCGCGCTTGATTCCGCCGCCGATGTTACCGCCGCCGACGACGACACCGGACGTGCCCGGGTCGACCGCCGAGCCGCCGTAGTAGCCGCCGACCGAACCCACGCCGACGGTCGGCATGCTCGTCCCGGACGCCGACTGCGCGGACACCGTCGCGGGCGGCATCTCGGGCAGCGGCTGGTAGGAATCGGCCTGGCTGACCGAGGTGTTGCGGTACGAGCTGAGCGCGGCCTGCGCGGCCTGCTTCTGGCCCTCGATGTTCTTGGCTTCTTTGTCGTAGTCGCTCTCGTAGCCGAAGGCACCACCGGCCCATTCGAGCGCGTTCTCCGACTGCTTGTGCTTGAGCTCGTCGTTGTTCGGCAGCCCGTTGCGGGCGGACTCGTAGCCCCGGCCCTGCGCGTCGACGCTGTCCGCGGATGCCTTCAGGGGATCCGGGGCATCGGCCATGAAGACGGACTGCTGCTGGGTCGCCGCCGCCGCGAGGCTGCCGGCGTTGCCCTCCCACGCGATCTGCAGCTTGCCGAGCTCGCGCCGCAGCGTGTCGTCGAGATCGACGACCACCTTCACGCACTCGTCCAGCGCGCGCACCGCGCCCTGCATCGACTCCGCGCCGCGCCCCTGCTTGATCTGCGTGATCCATTCCTGGAGCTGGGGGATGTCCATCCCCTCGAACCGGATGTCCCGGATCGGATCGATGCTGGTCACGACTCCCCCTAGCTACCCTGCAAGGTCGTCACGGCCGCCTCGGCGGCCTGCTTCGCCCGCTCGCACATCTGGTCGTTGTCCATGCCGCCGGGGGTTTGGAGCATCATGTTGATCCAGAGCGTCTGGCCTTCGGCCGCGTCGACGAACACATCGCAGCCAAGGCTTTCGCCACCAGCGATCTGTCCCTGCACGGCGCCGAAGCCGTTGATCTCGAACGCCTTCTCGGATTCCGGCGACGAGTTGACCTCCGACATGAACGACTGGATTCCCTCGGGCACCACCCGGAGAGCAAATCCGAACTGGGCATTTCCGGCTTCGCCGAGGAAAGCGCAGCCGTTGTAGTTGTTCCCGTTCCTCTGCACCGGCCTACCGGAGCCACCGATCTGCAGCGACTGCTTCTGCTCCGACTTCAGCCAGGCGCAGATCTCGGCGTCCTGCTTGCCGGCGATCGCCAGATCTCGCGGCCGTTGCGGCAGATCCAGTGAAGAGCTCTTCGTCGTCGGAGCCGAAGTGGCAGGCGGCTCGGAGTCCGGGTCCGGGCCGTTCACCGTGCAACTGGTCAGCGCTGCGACCGCAGCCACCGCGATCAATCCGTACCCAAGACGCGCCCGCACCAGACCCCTCACATCTGCCTCTGCTGCATTTGGAACGACGCCTTGATCTCATCGTCGGTGAAGCCGTACTGCTTGGCCGCCTCGCCGACTTGGTCTCCCAGGTCGATGACGTTCTCCACGTACTGCACCAGCCGCTGGAAGTGGGAATCCGGATTGCCGATGAGATTCGCGGTCCAAACCGACGAAGCAGTCTTGCTGATGTCATCCGCAGCAGGCGATGACACCCGCAGGCTGGGTGCAAGCTCCATCAACTTGAACTTGGCGTCCTCCGCTGCCATCAGGATGGCCTTGCGGACCTCGAGGACGTTGTCCTTGTTGACGGTGATGGTCTGACCGGCGCCACCGGGAACCGGCGGCGAAGGTGGTGCTGGCGTCGTCATCGCGGGAAACCCCCAGGTCGCGGCGTCTGATCACCCGGTCGAAGGCCGACCCTAGCAGCGCGACTTCCCGCCACGCACCAACTCTCAAAAACTTCACACCAACCCAACGGGCCTATGCGCGGACCCGCATGAGCCCACCGACGAAGTCGGCCCACCGAGCAGCGGAAAAGACCAGCACACCGCCACCTCGATCCTTCGAGTCCCGAACCCCGACGACAGCGTCCCGCCGGGCGACCTCGACCCAGTTGGCGGTGTTCGCGCTACGACTCGACTTCTGCCAGGCGACTTCCACGCAGTTGGAGTTGGCTGAGCTGCGGTTGGACTTCTGCCACACGTCCCCGACAAATGCGACTTCCACGCAATTCGAACTTGCAGTACTGCGGCTCGACTTGCGCCAGACTGCAGCAGATAGGCCACGAGGACTCATGTCTGCATGATGGCACGCGGCGATCACCCCATGAGGGCTTGAACGAACTTGATCGAGTCATCCGGTTCTCTCGCCTTGCTGACAAGCTGATCCCACGCTGACGAGTACACGGCCAACTGGTCTTCCTCGTCCATGAACAAGTTGACCGTCTTGTGCTCGAGCAGCACCAAGCTCGCTTCAGAGCCGTACTCCAAGATCGCGAAGGGGCCGTTCAACCCCGGATGCAACCCAACGTCGTGGGGCATCACCTGGATCGTGATGTGCGGCCGCGATGCCGCATCAACCAGATGCCGAAGCTGTCGCTCGAGCGCGCCACCTGGACCGACCGGACGGGTCAGGGCGGTCTCTTCGATGATCGCGTGCAAGTGAACCGGCTCCTCCTTGTCGAGGAGGCCTTGCCGAGCCATCCGCGCAGATACCAGCGAATCAACTTCCCGAGGACTCAACTGGCCAGTCGCGTCGATGATCGCCCTGGTGTACTCCGGCGTTTGCAGCAAACCAGGAACAACCAGGGGCTCGTAGTTCAAGAGCGCGTTTGCTTCGTCTTCGAAATCAACCCAGGTCTGCCAGTCCTCCGGTAGATTCGCATTACTCAGCCGCAGCCAGCCGCGTTCCTCGGCATGACGGGCTATGTCCAGGAGCTCGACGCGACGTTTCTTCGACAGCCGGTAGAAGTCGAGCAGTTTCTCCAGGTCGTCCAGGTAGATCCCACTCTCGCCGCTCTCGAAGCGACTGACCTTGCTCGCCGACATTCCGATCGCCCTCGCGAGCTCAGCCGCAGTCAACCCCGCAGCGATGCGCTGCTTGCGCAGCACATGCGCCAACCGCCGAGAGCGAACCGAAGGGCCTGCACGACGCGCCATTGAAACCTCCTTGCATCGATGGAAAACGGTATCGCCGCGACCTCCGATGATCCATCACCGAATCGTGTACTTGAGAGAAGAAATGCACGCAACCGATTATTTCTAGTGTCCACCGGATTCAACATCGGGAGGTTGAGATGGCCAGCAGCGCTGGGGAGTCTCCGGTCCAGGAGTCGCAGCCGCGGCGGGAGTGGTTGTTGCGGTGCCGGGATTCGCGCGGGGAGCTCGCGGTGTGCTCGATCGGCGTCGGGGCGGGCGAGCTGGGGGTGTGCGGGCCGGACGACACCGAGTCCTTCCGCCTGCACCCGTGGGAAGTAGCGGCGTTCCGGCGCGCCTTCGACGAGGCCATCGCCCAGGTCGAGGCCGACCTCGCGGCCCGCTGACCAGGCGCATCACCACCCGTGCGTACTTGGTGTCGCTATAGCGACACCAAGTACGCACGGGTCACTTACCGCCGAACGGAGCAACTCGGACCGTGATCTTCTCGGCACGGTGAGTGATGATCAAATGGGCATCGACACCTGTCCGCTTGGGTACTGTTCCGCCCCGTTGATTCCATGATCCGCGCTGGGGAGGCGTGGCTCCATGACGCTTGCACAATGCCGTCCTGGCACGGGTTTTCCCAGCCAGGGCGTACTCCGGCTGACCGGTTCGATCTTCGACGAGCCGGAGCCTGGACCTGCCGCCGAGTTGCTCGACGCCCTGCGCCTGTTCCGCACCGACCAGGCGACCATCCCGCAGCTCGCCGCTGCCCTGCGCGGCACGACGGTCTACGTGGCGGTGTCCGATGAGGACGGTGGCTTCGCGCTGCCGACCGGTCGTGACGGCGGGCTGTCCTGGCTCGGGGTGTTCACCTCGCTGAGCCGGATGGCCGAGTTCTACCGCGCCGCCGGCCGCGGCGCCGACACCGTGCGCTATGGCGAGCTGACCGGCGCCGAACTCATCGACCAGTGCCTTCCCGCGCTGCCCAGGGGCACCGGACTGGTCCTCGATCCGGGGAGCGAGCACGGCACGGCGCTCGCGCCGGTTCGCGGGCTCGTGCCCGACGAAATCGCACTGACTGAAAGCGGAAGGTGATGGCGCACAACGGTTTCACCGTAAACGTGGGCGCCCTGGAGAGCGCCGAATCGGGCATCCGGGACGCCGTGGCCGAGCTCGGCGAGATGGCCGGGTGGGGATTCGCATCCGGTGGCGCGCAGGGCATGGGCGTGCGGGAGAAGATGCTGGACTCCGCCCCGCACATCGGGCCCGGCTCGCTCGGCGCCGCGCTGCTGGCTTTCGGCGACGCCTGGGAATTCGGCATCCGGTACCTGGTCGAAGACGGCAACGCCGCCGTCGACGCGCTCGGCGAGGCGCGCGCCGCCTACCAGCAGATGGATGCCGAGGCGCAGCAGAAGCTCGTCGAGACGTTGCGAGAGGGCTGATGGTCAGCAACAGCACCACCTTCGAACAGGACGTCGCCGAGGCCGGGCACGAACTGCACAAGCTCGGCCAGCTGGCCGGACTGGTCGCACAGGACGTCATCCCGGGTGATCCGGCTACGGTCGCCGAAGTCGGCGAACACCTGACCAAGCTCGGCGGCGCGTTCGACCGCGCCGGTCAGGGCATCAAGTCGATCGACTCCGGCGGCTGGACCGGCCAGGCGGGCGACGCTTTCCGGGAGAGCTACCTAGACAAGGCCCCGGCGGAGTGGTTGGCGGCGGCCGACGCGTTCGGCGACGCGGGCAAGGCCGTCCTCGACTACCAGAAGGTCCTCGCCGAGGAGAAGGAGAAGGCCGCGCGCGCCAAGGAGGAACTCGACCGCGCGAACGAGGCGTCCCTGGCCGCGGCGAAGCAGCACAACGCGGCGGTCAAGGCGTACGAATCCGGGAGCTCGGACGTCGCGCCGGGCGCGTTCGCCGATCCCAACGCCGAGGTTCGGGCCCGGGCCGAAGCCCAGATCGCCGCGGCCAAGGCTGCCGTGCAGGCGGCGGACGAGCAGGCCACCCGGATCGTCCTGGAAGCGGTCCAGGCCGCGCCGGCGAAGCCGAGCAAACTCGCGCAGATCGGCGCGAACCTCGTCGACGGTTTCCAAGGAGCGGGAGATCTGCTCTACGACTTCGGCGCGGGCGCCGTCGAGGGCGTCGTGGGCGTGGGCACGGGCCTCTGGGGCCTCGGGGAGGCATTCCTCTACAGCCAGCCCGGCATGTGGGGCATCGACCCCGAAGGCAAGGCGGCGTTCGACAAGGCCGCCTCGACCACGTTGATGTCGGTGGTCGAGAACCCCTACCAGGCGGTCAAAACGGTCGTCGACGTGGACGGCTGGAAGCAGAACCCGGCGAAGGCCCTCGGCTCGATGGCCCCGGACGCGGTCGCCTCGGCCTTCGGCGGCGCCGGCGTGGCCACCAGGGCGACCAAGATCGCCGGCAAGATCGGCGAAGGCCTCGGTGACATGGGCAAAGCCACCGACGTGGCCAAAACGGCGGACCGCCTCGGCGACACCGCCCGCCACGCCCCGGAAACGCCCACGACCCCGTGGGGCGACTACGACTCGCTGCCCACGGACCGCCCCTTCCCGGACGCGCCGTCGAATCCGTACGACAACCACGCCCCGGAACACGACAAGCCCTTCGGCCCGCAGGGCAGCCAACCCGAACCACCGCCGGAACCGTCATACAGCCCCGGCACGGACACGCCGGGCCGCCCGAGGCCGGACTGGGACGACGACATGCCCGACAGCTGGATGGACGACGGCCACCGGCCCGATCCGCACGACGCGCCGGATCCCCATCCGCACGAGCCGGAGGCGCCACAACGCCCAGAACCGCCATCCGAGCCGCTACCTCGCACCGAGGCCGATCTTCTGCAAGAACTGCGGTCCATCGAAGGGGTCAAGGAAAAGCTCTCCCAAGCCCTGGACCAGGGGCCACCGCCCGCGAGGGCGGCTGAGATCCGCAGCGAGCTATCGCGGCTCGTCGAACGTGAAAACCTGCTTCGCAGCAGGCTCTGACCAACCGAACGTCCAGGAGGAGGAAACATGCAACCGACACCGCAGGGGGGAGCTCCGGTGTCCCGGTTGGTCCGGGTGTGGGCCAAGCATCCCGAGACCGGCGAGCCAGGCGCGCTGGACGCGCGGGTGACCTGGCAGGTGATCGGCGACGACGTGCAGGTGTGGGTGACCGTGGGCGCCAACACCTACACGGAGACGAGCGCGAACCTGTTCTACGCGCTGTTCATGGTTCGGCTCAACCACCTGGAACCGAACTGGATCATGCTGCTCACCCAGGGGTGCCGCTACGACGTCTGGTCCCCGAACGCCCTCGATCCCCGGTACTTCCCCGGAGATCGGGGCGTGATCGAAGTTCCTGGGCGGGGCGTCGTCGAGACCGTGGACCTGCTCGCGCCGTCGATGCACGACTCCAACAAGGTCGTCCGCTCCGACGAGCAGATGAAGTACCACAGCCAGACCGTCGGCGCCTAGCTCCATCGAGCGAGGTTGGTGATCGGACCTCAGGCTTGGTTCCGCGCCTGAGGTCCGGAGGTCAGGGTTCGAAGCGGTAGCCCATGCCTGCTTCCGTGATCAGGTGGCGGGGGTGGCTGGGGTCCAGCTCCAGCTTCCGGCGGAGTTGGGCCAGGTAGACGCGGAGGTAGTGGGTTTCGTTCGCGTACTGGGGGCCCCAGACCTCCTTGAGGAGCTGCTTCTGGCCCACCAGGCGGCCCCGGTTCCGGGCCAGGACCTCCAGCATGCCCCACTCGGTCGGCGTCAGGTGCACCTCGACGCCTTCGCGCAGCACCTTCTTCGCCGACAGGTCCACGGTGAACGTCGCGGTCTCCACCACCGGTTCGTCGGCCGCCTCGCCGGCGCTCGCGCGCCGGACCGCCGCGCGCAGGCGCGCCAGCAGCTCGTCCATGCCGAACGGTTTCGTCACGTAGTCGTCCGCCCCGGCGTCCAGGGCGTGCACCTTGTCCGTGGAGTCCGTGCGCGCCGACAGCACGATGATCGGCACCGTCGTCCAGCCGCGCAGGCCCGCGATCACCTCGTTGCCGTCCATGTCCGGCAGGCCGAGGTCGAGGATCACCACGTCGGGCTTGCCGTCGATGGCCGCGCGCAGCGCGGACGACCCGTCCGTGGCCGTCAGCACCTCGTAGCCGCGCGCGGTCAGGTTGATCCGCAAGGCGCGCAGCAGCTGCGGCTCGTCGTCGACAACCAGGACCCTCGTCATCGCTTCCCCTGTCCGTCAGCGGCGACCACCGGGAGTGAGAGCACGATCGTCAACCCGCCGCCGGGGGTGTCCTCGGCCCGGATCGTGCCGTGCATCGCCGTCATGAAACCCTGCGCCACGCTCAGGCCGAGCCCGACCCCGGCCACCCCGGTGTCGCCGCGCTCGCCGTGCTCGCCGAGCCGCTCGAACGGCGCGAACGCGGACTCGGCCGCGTCTTCCGGCAGGCCCGGCCCGTGGTCGACCACGCGCAGCTCGACCCGCGCCGCGTGCTCGCTCGCCCGCACCCTGATCCGGTCGCCGTTCGTGCGCCCGTACTTCAGCGCGTTCTGCACCACGTTGGCCACCACGCGCTCCAGCAGCCCGACGTCGGCGAGCACCGGCGGCAGGCTCTCGTCGATGTCGACGTCGATGTGCTGCTGCCCGTCCAGCCCGGCCAGCGCGCCCGCGACGACCTCGTCGTAGCTCACCGGGCGCAGCCGCGGGGCGATCGCGCCGGTCGCGAGCCGGGAGGAATCGAGCAGGTTGTCCACCAACTCGGTCAGCCGGTCCGAGGATTCCTCGACGCCGGCGAGCAGGTCGGCGGTGTCCTCTTCGGACAGCTGCAGGTCGGCGGCGCGGAGGCTGCTCACCGAGGCCTTGATGGACGCCAGCGGGGTGCGCAGGTCGTGGCCGACCGCCGACAGCAACGCGGTGCGCAGCTGGGTGGCGTCCGCTCGCCGCTGGGCCTCCTGCGCTTCCGCGGCCATCCGCTGCTGGCGCAGCGCGACCAGCGCCTGCCCCGCCGCGCCTTCCAGGACGGCGCGCTCCGCGGCAGGCAGCGGCCTGTTGCCCGGGCGCTTGAGCACCAGGTGGACGTCCGGGTTGACCTCGATGTCCACATCGGACTGCTCGGGTTTGGTGCAGGGCGGCGCCCCGGTGGAGGCCGCCACGTGCCAGCCGTCCTTGGTGCGTTCCAGCAGCGCCGCCGAGGTGAGGCCGAAGTTCTCCACCACCTTCTCCAGCAGCCGCGCCAGCGGATCGGGATGGGTGAGCACGGTGCGGGCGTAGGACGTGAGCAGCGCGGCTTCGGTGCGGGCGTTGGTGGCCTGCTCCGCCAGCCGCGCGGCCCGGTCGACCATGATCGCCACCAGCATGCCGACGATCATCATGGCGACCAGCGTCACGAGGTTCTGCGGCTCGGACACGGTCAGCGTGTACAGCGGCGGCGTCAGGAAGAAGTTCAGCAGCCCGCCGGAGAGCAGTGCGGCGACTATCGCCGGGGCCATCCCGCCGACCAGCGCGACGATGACGGTGGCCAGGAAGTAGCCGACGACGTCCGTGGACAGCGCGACGTCGCCGAAGAAGTAGGCCACCGCGGTGACCGCGCTGGGCACCAGCACCGACAGCGCCCAGCCCCACAGCTGGCGGGCCGACGACAGCGGATTCCTGGTGATCTTCCGGAGGAATCGCCGCCCGCCGGCCTCGGCGTGGGTGACCATGTGCACGTCGATCGGCCCGGACTTCTGCACCGTGGCGG
This sequence comes from Saccharopolyspora shandongensis, assembly GCF_900106995.1. Taxonomy (GTDB): domain Bacteria; phylum Actinomycetota; class Actinomycetes; order Mycobacteriales; family Pseudonocardiaceae; genus Saccharopolyspora; species Saccharopolyspora shandongensis. The sequence goes on along the minus strand of NZ_FNOK01000005.1, from coordinate 154,755 downwards.
CGCCGATGCCCTCGTCGAACAGCCGCGCCCAGCGGGACCGCCGCGAGGTACCGACCACCAGTTGCGTGGCGTCGGCCGCCCGGGCGAATTCCAGCAGCGCCTCGGGCACGTCGTCGCCGACGACGCTGTGGAAGCTGGCGCCCACGGCGTCGGCGAGTTTGCGGGCTCGCGCTATGCCGGTCGGCGACGCCCCGGCGAGCCCGTCGCCGCGCAGCACGTGCACCACCTGGAGCTCCGCGCCCGCGCGGGCCGCGATCCGGCGGGCCCTGCGGATCAGCGTCTCGCTCTCGCGGCCGCCGGTGACCGCGACCACGACGCGTTCGCGGGCCTCCCAGGTGTCGGTGATCTTCTTCTCCGCGCGGTAGCGGCGCAGCGCCACGTCGACCTGGTCGGCCAGCCACAGCAGCGCGAGCTCGCGCAGCGCCGTCAGGTTGCCGGTGCGGAAGTAGTTGCCCAGCGCGGCATCCACCCGGTCCGCCGCGTAGACGTTGCCGTGCGCCATCCGGCGGCGCAGCGCTTCCGGGGTGATGTCGGCGAGTTCGATCTGCTCGGCGCGGCGCACCACCTCGTCGGGCACGGTTTCCTGTTGCCGGACGCCGGTGATCGTCTCCACCACGTCGTTGAGGGTCTCCAGGTGCTGCACGTTGACCGTGGACAGCACGTTGATCCCGGCGTCGAGGAGTTCATCGATGTCCTGCCAGCGCTTCTCGTTGCGGGAGCCGGGAACGTTGGTGTGCGCGAGCTCGTCGACGATGGCGACCTCCGGCTTCCGGGCCAGCAGCGCATCGAGGTCCATCTCGGTGAGCTCGACGCCGCGGTGGCTGACGCGCCGACGCGGCAGGACGTCCAGGCCGTCGAGCAGCGCGGCGGTCTTGGCGCGGCCGTGGTCCTCCACGAAGCCGACGACCACGTCGGTGCCGCGTTCCGTGCGGCGCCGCGCCTCGTTGAGCATCGCGTACGTCTTGCCGACCCCGGGCGCCGCGCCGAGGTAGATCCGCAGCTCGCCGCGCCGTCGCCCCTTCTCCGCCACGCTTCCAGTCTCCTACGACCCGATGTTATTAGCGGTTGCCTTCATCGAATACCGCCTCTGGCCCGTGCGTACTTTGTGCCGCTCTGGCAACCAAAAGTACGCACGGTCCCTGACCAGGCAACTTACCCCGTCGGCATCACCTTGCCTGGTGGACGGCGACGTTGAGGGTCGTCACGTTCACCACGCGCTCGGCGACGATCCCACCGCTGGTGTTCTCGGCGATCAGGCGCCGGACCTCCTCCAGCGGGATGCCGGTGACGCGAGCCACCCGGGCCGCCTGCAGCTCCGCGTAGGCCGGGCTGATGTCCGGGTCGACGCCGCTGCCCGACGCCGTGACGGCGTCCGTCGGCACCTGCTCGGGCCGCACGCCCTCGCGGGCGGCGATGCCGTCGCGCCGCTCCTGCACGGCCTTGAGCAGATCCTCGCTGGCTCCGCCGTAGTTGGAGCCGCCGGTGCTCGCTGGGTCGCCCGGTCCCAGGGCGCCCTCCGCGGAGGCCGCGGGGCGGGTGTGGAAGTAGGGGTCGTGGGCCGGGTCGACCGGGACCGGGTCGATGCCGATCAGCGATGAGCCGACGACCCGGCCGTCCACCACGATCTGCGATCCCTCGGCGTTGGCCTGCAGGCCGGGGATCCGGCTGATGCCCCAGATCGCCAGCGGATACGCCACGCCGAGCACGACGGTCGCCACCAGCAACAGCCGCAACCCCGCCAGCGTCTGGCGCAGCAGTGTGCTTTTCATCAGTGCCTTCCTCGAATGGCAGTGTTGCCGTTGGGGGTCGTGAGCGCTTTGGATCGCCGGGGCGCTCCAAAGCGCTCACGACGGGTTCAGCCGATGCCCGGGATGAAGCGGATGACCAGGTCGATCAGCCAGATCCCGAGGAACGGCGTGACGATGCCGCCGAGCCCGTAGACCAGCAGGTTGCGCCGCAGCAGCGCGCTCGCCGTGGTCGGCCGGTAGCGGACCCCGCGCAGCGCCAGCGGGATCAGCGCGATGATGACCAGCGCGTTGAAGACGACGGCCGACAGGATCGCCGACGTCGGGGTGGCCAGCCGCATGATGTTCAGCGCGTCCAGCTGCGGGTAGATCGCCACGAACATCGCGGGCAGGATCGCGAAGTACTTGGCCAGGTCGTTGGCGATGCTGAAGGTTGTCAGCGCGCCGCGGGTGATCAGCAGCTGCTTGCCGATCTCGACGATCTCGATCAGCTTCGTCGGGTCGGAGTCGAGGTCGACCATGTTGCCGGCCTCTTTGGCCGCCGCCGTGCCGGTGTTCATCGCCACGCCGACGTCGGCCTGCGCGAGCGCGGGCGCGTCGTTGGTGCCGTCGCCGGTCATCGCGACCAGGCGGCCACCTTCCTGCTCGGCCTTGATCAGGGCCATCTTGTCCTCGGGCTTGGCCTCGGCGAGGTAGTCGTCGACGCCGGCCTCGGCGGCGATGGCCTTGGCGGTCAGCTCGTTGTCGCCGGTGACCATCACGGTGCGGATGCCCATCGCGCGCAGCTCGGCGAACCGCTCCTTCATGCCGGGTTTGACCACATCGGACAGCCGGATCACGCCGACCACGCGGGTTTCGGCGCCGCTGCGCTCGGCGACCACCAGCGGCGTGCCGCCCTCCGAGGCGATCGCCTCGGTGATTCCCTCCACTTCGGACGAGATGCCGCCGGCCCATGCGCGCACCGCGCTGGTCGCGCCCTTGCGGATCTCGCGGCCCTCGATGTCGATGCCGCTCATCCTGGTCTGCGCGGTGAAAGCGACCTCTTCGGCGTGCAGCTCCGAGCCCTGCGGCCGGGTGGGCAGGCCGTACTGCTCGGCGCAGTACGCCACGATGCTGGTGCCCTCCGGAGTCTGGTCGGCGAGGCTGGACAGCCGCGCGACCTCGGCCAGCTCGCCGAGCGTCGCGCCGCCGACGGGCAGCAGCTCGGTGCAGCGCCGGTTGCCGAAGGTGATCGTGCCGGTCTTGTCCAGCAGCAGCGTGTCCACGTCGCCCGCGGCCTCCACGGCGCGGCCGGACTTCGCGAGCACGTTGCGCTGCACCAGCCGGTCCATGCCCGCGATGCCGATCGCCGACAGCAGCGCGCCGATCGTCGTCGGGATCAGGCACACCAGCAGCGCGGTCAGGGTGATCACCGACAGCAGCGAGCCGGAGTAGCTGGCCATCGGCTGCAGGGCGACCACCGCGAGCAGGAAGATGATCGTCAGCGTGGACAGCAGGATCGTCAGCGCGATCTCGTTCGGCGTCTTCTGCCGCTGCGCGCCCTCGACCAGCGCGATCATCCGGTCGACGAACGTCTCGCCCGGCTTGGTGGTGATCTCCACGACGATCCGGTCGGAGAGCACCGTCGTGCCGGCCGTGACCGCCGAGCGGTCGCCGCCGGATTCCCGGATCACCGGGGCGGATTCGCCGGTGATCGCCGACTCGTCGACGGTCGCGATGCCCTCGACCACGTCGCCGTCGCCGGGGATGACCTCGCCGGCCTCGACCACGACCCGGTCGCCGATGCGCAGCGCCGTGCCCGGCACCTGCTCCTCGACGCCGTCGACCAGCCGCCGCGCGACCGCCTCGGTCTTGGTGCGCCGCAACGATTCCGCCTGCGCCCGGCCGCGGCCTTCGGCGACGGCTTCGGCGAGGTTGGCAAACAGCACGGTGAACCACAGCCAGGCGGCCACCGAGATGCTGAACGCGTTCGGTTCGGCCACGGCGAGCACGGTGGTCAGCACCGAACCGGCCCACACCACGAACATGACCGGGTTGGCCAGCTGGTGCTTCGGGTTCAGCTTGCGCAGCGCCTCCGGCAGCGACGTCCACAGCTGGCGCGGGCTGAACGCGCCCGCGGACATCTTCCGCGGCCCGGTTTCCCGCTGCGATTCCTGGGGTTTCTCCAGCGTGGTGGTCATGCGAGGGCCTCCGCGATCGGTCCGAGGGCGAGCGCGGGCAGGAAGGTCAGCGCCGCGACGAGGATGACGGTGCCGCCGAGCAGCCCGGCGAACAGCGGACCGGTGGTGGGCAGCGTGCCCGCGGTGGCGGGGACGCGCTGCTGCTGGGCCACCGCGCCGGCCAGCATCAGCACCGCGAGGATCGGCATGAACCGGCCGAAGAGCATCGCGAGGCCGAGCGCGACCTGGAAGAAGTCGCTGGTCACGGTCAGCCCGGCGAAGGCGCTGCCGTTGTTGTTGCCCGCCGAGGCGAAGGCGTAGAGGACCTCCGACAGGCCGTGCGCCCCGGTGTTGTTCAGGGCGTCCCCAGTGGACGGCAGCGCGAGCGCGGTGCCGGCCCCGAGCAGCACCATCGTGGGCATCACGAGGATCGACAGCGCCGCCGCAGTAACTTCGCGCCGCCCGAGCTTCTTGCCCAGGTACTCCGGCGTGCGGCCGACCATCAGCCCGGCCAGGAACACCGCGATCACGGCCAGCACCAGGATCCCGTACAGGCCCGCGCCGACACCGCCGGGTGCGACCTCGCCGAGCAGCATGTTCAGCAGCGGCACCAGGCCGCCGAGCCCGGTGAAGCTGTCGTGCATCGAGTTGACGGCGCCGGTGGAGGTGCCGGTCGTGGCGACCGCGAACAGGCCGGACAGGAACAGCCCGAAACGGGTTTCCTTGCCTTCCAGGGCACCGCCGGCGGCCAGTGTCGCCGGGCCGTTGGGGTGGCTTTCGGCCCACCAGACGACCGCGGTCATCACGGCCATGATCGCGACCATCACCGTCAGCAGCACCCGGCCCTGGCGGCGGTCGCCGACCATGGTGCCGAAGGTGCGGGTCAGGGCCAGCGGGATGACCAGGATCAGGAAGATCTCCAGCAGGTTGCTGATGCCACCGGGGTTGGAGAACGGGTGCGCCGAGTTGGCGTTGAGCACGCCGCCGCCGTTGGTGCCGAGCTCCTTGATGACCTCCTGGCTGGCGATCGGCGCGGTGGCGATCGTGTGCGCCTGGCCGTCCAGGCCGATGACGTGGATGCCCGAGGCGAGGCTCATCGCCCCGCCGAGCGCCACCAGCAGCACCGCCGCGACAACCGCGATCGGCAGCAGCACGCGGGTGCAGCCGCGGGTGATGTCCACCCAGACGTTGCCGAGGCGGCCGGTTCCGGCGGCGGTGAAGCCGCGCACCAGCGCGATCGCCACGGCCATGCCGACGGCCGCCGAGACGAAGTTCTGCACGGTCAGCCCGGCCATCTGCACGGAGTGCCCGAGCGTCGTCTCCGGCACGTAGGACTGCCAGTTCGTGTTGGTCACGAAGCTGACCGCGGTGTTGAACGCCGTCGCCGGGTCGACCGCGCCGCGGCCGAAGCTCAGCGGCAGCAGCGGCTGCAACCGCTGCATCAGGTAGAGCAGCGCGACGGACATGACCGAGAAGCCGAGGACGCCGGCGGCGTAGGTGGTCCAGCGCTGCTGGGCGTCGCCGTCGATGCGCACCAGGCGGTACACCGCCTTCTCGACGCGCCAGTGCTTCTCGCTGGTGTAGACGTGGGCCAGATAGTCACCGAGGGGCCGGTAGACCACTCCGATGGCCAGGATCAGGAGGCCGACCTGCACCAGGCCGACCATGGGGGAACTCATCAGAACTTCTCCGGCCGGATAAGCGCGACGAACAGGTAACCGATCAACAGCAGCGCCAACACGCCTCCGGCGACGTTGGCTAGCAAGGTGCTCACAAGCGCTCCAAACCGCGGAGGGTCAACGCCAGGACGAGGAACCCGCCGATCAGCAGCACGGCGTAGGCGAGATCAGCCACCGCTGCGCACTCCTTCACTCGAAATCGGGCCACCGGCTCGTGGTGACCGCCTATGTCCAGCGAAATCCCCGCGACGGGCGCGGCCAAGGCCCATGACGGCTCCTTGATGCCCGCCCCCGAACGCATTGATGCGTTCTTGATGCGCCCGATCGAGTGAACTGGCGGCGCCGGTTTTCGGGCGGTTTCACTGATCCGCACGCTTTGTGAGTGGGTGACTTCACTCCGCAAGTTGGTTTCGTCGATGCAACGATCTAGTTAACATGGCTAATGAAAGCGCGCGTGGCGCGGAGCACCCGGAACCCGGTGCCCGCGACCCACCGCGAGGTCAAACCGACACGGAGGAGAACCCGAAATGTGCGGCATCTCCGGCTGGATCGACTTCCAGCGCGACCTGACCCGCGAACAACCCGCCATCGACGCCATGTGCGCCACCATGACCTGCCGCGGCCCGGACGCCGGCGGCACCTGGGTGCGCCCGCACGCCGCCCTCGGCCACCGGCGGCTGGCCATCATCGACCTGCCCGGCGGGGCGCAGCCGATGGCGGCCGCGACGCCCGACGGCGAGGTCGCCATCGTCTACAGCGGCGAGGCCTACAACTTCACCGAGCTGCGCGACGAACTGCGGCGCCGCGGCCACCGCTTCGACACCGACAGCGACACCGAGGTCGTGCTGCACGGCTACCTGGAGTGGGGCGCGCAGGTCGCCGAACACCTGAACGGGATGTTCGCCTTCGCCGTCTGGGACACCCGCAGCGAACAGCTGCTGCTGATCCGCGACCGGATGGGCATCAAGCCGCTGTACTACTACCCGACCGAGCAAGGCGTGCTCTTCGGTTCCGAGCCGAAGGCGATCCTGGCCAACCCGCTGGCCGAGAAGGTCATCGACGTCGACGGGCTGCGCGAGATGTTCGCGATGGTCAAGACGCCGCGGCAGGCGATGTGGTCCGGCATGCGCGAGGTGGAGCCGGGCACCGTCGTCACCGTCGACCGCAAGGGCCTGCGCGAGCACACCTACTGGCGGCTGCGGGCCGCGGCGCACGACGACGACCAGCAGGCCTCCGTCGCGCACGTCCGCGAACTGCTCGACGACATCGTCGCGCGGCAGCTGATCTCCGACGTGCCGCGCTGCGTGCTGCTCTCCGGCGGCCTGGACTCCAGCGCCATCACCGCGCTGGCCGGCCGCCAGCTGGCGCGCAGCGGCGAGCAGGTCCGCAGCTTCGCGGTCGACTTCGTCGGCCAGACCGAGAACTTCGTGCCCGACGAGATGCGTGGCACGCCCGACACGCCGTACGTCCACGACGTCGCCGAGCACGTCGGGTCGCTGCACCAGGACATCGTGCTGGACCCCGACGCGCTCGCCGATCCCGCCGTGCGCCGCGCCACCGTGCAGGCCCGGGACGTCCCGCTGGGGATGGGCGACCTCGACCAGTCGCTCTACCTGCTGTTCAAGGCGATCCGCGGCCACTCGACCGTGGCGCTGTCCGGCGAGTCCGCGGACGAGGTCTTCGGCGGCTACAAGTGGTTCCACGACCCGCAGGTGCGGCAGGCCGAGACCTTCCCGTGGATCGCCGCGGTACGCACGCACTCCACCGAGCGGGCGGAGATCCTCAGCCCGGACGTGGCTGCGGCGCTGGACCTGGAGTCCTACGTGGCCGACAGCTACCGCGACGCCATCGGCTCGGTCCCGGTGCTCGACGGGGAGGGCGACTTCGAGCGCCGGATGCGGGAGATCTGCTACCTGCACCTGACCCGGTTCGTCCGCATCCTGCTGGACCGCAAGGACCGGATGAGCATGGCGGTCGGTCTGGAGGTGCGGGTGCCGTTCTGCGACCACCGGCTGGTGGAGTACGTCTTCAACGCCCCGTGGTCGCTGAAGACCTTCGACGGCCGGGAGAAGAGCCTGCTGCGGCACGCCGCCGCCGACGTGCTGCCGAAGTCGGTGGTGGAGCGGGTGAAGAGCCCGTATCCGTCCACACAGGACCCGAAGTACGCGGCGGTGCTGCAGCGCCAGGTGGCGGACCTCGTCGCCGCGGGAGACCCGGCGCTGGCGCTGCTCGACGAGCGGTGGCTGGCCGGAGCGCTGGCGCAGGACCCGGCACGGATCGACCAGCTGGCGCGCTTCACCTTCGAAAGAGCCCTCGACCTGTCGACGTGGTTCGACATCCACAACCCGACGATCAAGCTCTGACGCCGCGGCCGAGCCGCGGAGGACCGCAATTTTAATGGAAATCGAAGGTCCGACTTCCATTGAGCGTTTTTCGTCTTGGCTGGTGACCGCAGCCGCGACAGCCAACGGACCGTATCCCGAAAGCAGTCGCATGCGCCGCAGGCGCATAGCCCACCTACGCAGCTTGCACCGCCGCGGGTTCTCAGCGTTCGCCTGGCGAGGACGGCCCAACCGCCGTGTATTGGACATACATCAGGTTGGGCACCCACAGTCCAGGCGGGCGCTGAGGTTCCGCCACCCGCACCGCCACGCAAAACGAGAATGAAAAACCTCATTGAAATTGCGGCGAACGGAACCCGGGTTCCGCGCTGTGGGTCAGGTCAGGGGCAGGAGGAGGCGGAAGGTGCTGCCGCCGCCGGGGCCGGCGTGCAGTTCCACCCGGCCGTTGTGGGCCTCGGCGATCGCCGTCGTGATCGCCAGGCCGAGGCCCGTTCCGCCGACGTCGCGGTGCCGGCCGTCGTCGACCCGGTAGAAGCGGTCGAAGATCCGCGGGGCGTGCTCCGGCGGGATGCCCGGGCCGGTGTCGGTGACCGAGATCAACGCCACCGGGGTGCCCGCCGGCAGCTCCGCGCCGGCCGCCGCGAGCGCCCATCCCCCGGCCGAACCCCGCGCGACCTCGACGGTGACCGGCGAGCCCGGCGGCGTGTGCATCAGGGCGTTGTTCACCAGGTTCGTCAGCACCTGGCGGAGCCGGGGGCTGTCGGCGAGCACCCGCAGCGGGCGCCCCCCGTCCCGCAGCTCGATCTGCCGCTCGGGGTCGCGCGCCCGCCCGTCCTGCACGACGTCCTGCACCAGCGGCACCACATCGACGCCGACCAGGTCGATGGTGCGCTCCCGGTCCAGCCGGGCCAGCAGCAGCAGGTCGTCGACGAGGCCGCCCATGCGCACCGCCTCGGATTCGATGCGCCGCATCATCATCCGCACGTCCTCCTCGCGGTGCTGATCGCTGCGCCGGTACAGCTCCGCGAAGCCCCGGATCGACGTCAACGGCGTCCGCAGCTCGTGCCCGGCGTCCGCGACGAACCGCCGCAACCGGAGCTCGGAGTGCTCCCGCTGCTGCAGCGCGTCCACCAGTCGCCCGAGCATCGTGTTCAGCGCCGCGCCGAGCCGGCCCGTCTCGGTGCGCGGATCCTGGTCCGGCACGCGCCGGTCGAGTTGCCCGGCCGCGATGGCATCGGCGGTGTGCTCGATGCGATTCAGCGGCCGCAGGCTCAGCCGCACCGTCAGCGCCGCCGCGACGGCCAGCACTAGCAGCACCGCGGCGCCGACGACCAGCTCGATGACGATCAGCTGGCGCACGGTCGCCTCGACGTTCGCCAGCGACAGCGCGAGCACCACGTACCGCCCGTTGGGCAGGGCGACAGTCCGTATCCGCCAGTCCGAGCCGCCCGCCCGGTCGGGCACGGTCTTGATCGCCTGCCCGTGCTGCGGATCCCGCAGCACCGGACCGCCCTGGTCGCTCTGGGGCTGCCCGATCACGGCGCCGATCTGGCTGCCGCCGGGATCGAAGATCAGCACCCGGAACTCGGTGGGCAGCTCGCCGCGTTCGAGGGCCGGGCCCGGTGGCGGCCGCGTCGGGTCCGGTGGTTCGAGCAGCCCGTGCTCCCACGGCCCGGACAGCGCCGCCAGCCGGTCGTCGGTGCGCTCGACCAGCGACCTGTTCAGCAGCGCGGTGCTGGTCACCCCCACCAGGAACAGGCCGACCACCAGTGCGCCGACCAGCACGAGCACCAGCCGCCCGCGCAGCGTCCGCAGCACCGTCATCGCTGCTCCGGCGGCAGGCGCAGCACGTAACCGACGCCGCGGATGGTGTGGATCAGCGGCGGCGCGGCGGAGTCGACCTTGCGCCGCAGGTAGCTGATGTAGGACTCGACGATCCTGCTGTCCCCGCCGAACTCGTAGTTCCACACCCGGTCCAGGATCTGCACCTTGCTGACCACCTTCTCCGCGTTGATGAGCAGGTAGCGCAGCAGCTTGAACTCGGTCGGCGACAGGTTCACCAGGCTGCCGCCGCGGCGGACCTCGTAGGTCTCCTCGTCCAGCTCCAGGTCGTGGTAGCGCAGCCGCGAGTCGTTGGCCTGCGCGGGCTGCACCCGGCGCAGTATCGCGCGAAGCCGCAGCACCACCTCGTCGAGGCTGAACGGCTTGGTGACGTAGTCGTCGCCGCCCGCGGTCAGCCCGGCGATGCGGTCCTCGACGGCGTCCCGGGCGGTCAGGAACAGCACCGGCACGGCGTTGCCGTTGGCGCGCAGCTCGGAGGCGACCGAGAACCCGTCCCGGTCCGGGAGCATCACGTCGAGCACCACGATGTCCGGCCGGAACTCCACGGCGGCCCGCAGCGCGTCGGCGCCGGTGCCCGCGCCGTGCACCTCGAAGCCGCTGAGCCGCAGCGCCGCGGTCAGCAGCTCCAGGATGTTGGGCTCGTCGTCGACGACCAGGACGCGCGCGCTGTTGGTATCCGCCACGCCGTCAAGCATCGCCCACCTCCCTGGGAAAAGCCTGGAAGAGGCCTGGGAACCGGATGGGCCGGTGTTCCGGTGCCGCGAGTGGGTCGGGGTGCTGTGGCGCCCCAACCCACTCGCGAGCCCTGACCAGGCAGAACAGCACCCGGGTGAGTGCGCGGCCGAGGCCGCGCACTCACCCGAGCGTCAGCTGCACCGGTAGAGCTGCGCCGACGTGTCCGCCGAGCCTCCCCAGGCGGCCGGGTCGACGAGGGTGCAGTTCTGCTTCACCCACGCGTCGCGCTCCTGCGCGATCTGGCCACCCCGGCCCGGCATGCCGCCGGGAAGCTGCACGCCATCCGGTGCCTCGCCCATGCCGTCCCGATCGCCCATGCCGTCGCGGCGCTGCATGCCGCCCGGGCCGCCCGGGCCACCCATGCCGCCGAGCTGGACGAAGCCGAGCTGACCGGCCCGCTTCCGCTCGGCCAGCTGCGCCACCGACGGGGCTTCGTCGCTGCTGCTGAACCCGCCCATGCCGACCACCGTCACGTCCGAGTTGATGATGTAGGACGAGGCGCCCATCGAGCCGCCCTCCACCGCCAGCGGCACGTCGAGATCACCCGCGTTGGCCTGCACGTAGTCGAGCATTTTGCGCTGCTCCGCGCTCAACGACTCGCCGCCGCCCATGCCGCCGGTGGAGAAGATCGGCCCTTGCTCGGGGGCGCCCTGCTCGACCGAGTTCTGCCCGCCGTCCTGACCCGGCCCGTCCGGGGGCATGCCGTCGTCGCCCGCCGCCGGGAACCGCATGACCCCGCCCGGTGGGCGCATGCTCGTCTCCGGCCCGGCCATCGGGTTCGCACCGCCCATGCCGTTCTGGGTGCTGACCGCGCCGATCGCCGACCACGCCGTCGGCACCGCCAGGGCCGCGGCCAAGCCCAGCACCAGGCCGGTCCTGGCCAGCGCCGCCTTGCCGCGCCGACCGACCAGCAGCACGACCAGCGCGAGCACGCCCAACCCGACGGCCGCGTACCCGGCCCACGCGTGCCAGCTCAGGTCGCGCGCGACGATGGCCATCGCCCACGCCACCGTGATCGCGACGCCGACCGGAAGCAGCAGCCACGCCTTGCCGTGCGGCTCGCGGTACCAGCGCCAGAACCGGACGACACCGGCCCCGACGACGGCGCCGACCGCGGGCGCGAGCATCGTCGTGTAGTAGGGGTGCATGATGCCCTGCGCGAAGCTGAGCATGACGCCGACGACCACCAGCCAGCCGCCCCAGAGCACCCAGCCCCCGGTCTGCTCCCGGTCCAGCGGCCGGCCGCCGCGCCACCGCCGCACCCCGGCGACGAGCATCGCGACCAGCACCAACGCGCACAGCGGCAGCAGCCAGCTGATCTGACCGGCGAGCTGCTCGTTGAACATCCGCAGGATTCCTGACGAGCCGGAGAAACCGCCGCCACCACTCGGCGCTTGGAAACCGCCACCGGTGCCGCCCGGCGGCTGGAAGCCGCCTCCCGGGTTGCCGCCGGGGTTCCCGCCGTTGCCGAAGATCCGCCCGAAGCCGTTGTAGCCGAACACGAGATCCCAGGCGGAACCGTCCGAGCTGCCCCCGATGTACGGCTTCGGCGAAGGCCACAGCGCGGTCGCGGCGACCCACCAGAACGAGCCGACCAAGACCACCACGGCCGCCACGCCCAGGTCCAGCAGGCGCCGCCCCCAACCGGCACGGCTGCCGACCAGGTAGGCCGCGATGAAGGCGGGCAGCACCATCCACGCCTGCAACATCTTCGTCAGGAAGCCGCAGCCGACCAGGAACGCCGCCAACGCGACCCACCAGGTGGCCCTGCGGGACTCGAACGATCGCGTCATCGCGTACGCGGCCGCCACGACCAGCAGCACGAGCAGCGTGTCCGGGTTGTTGTCCCGGTTGATCAGCACCGTGATCGGGGTCAGCGCCAGCACCAGCGCGGCGATCAGCGCGGCGTGCTCCCCCGCCCACCGCCGGACCGCGCGGTGCAGCAGGAAGACCGCGGCGACGCCCGCCACCACCTGCGGGAACAGCACGGCGAACTGGTTGAACCCGAACACCTTCACCGAAAGCACCTGCAACCACAGGGCCATCGGCGGCTTGTCCACGGTGACCACGCCGGCCGGGTCGAAGGAGCCGAAGAAGAAGTTCTCGAAGCTCTGCGACATCGACTTCACGGCCGCCGAGTAGTACGAGTTCCCCCAGGAACCGCCGATCCCCCAGCAGTACAGCACCCCGGACAGCACGCAGATCGCGGCCAGCGAAAGCCGCTGCAACGGCGCGGCCGCGCGCTGCGCGTTCGTCGCATCAACCGACGTCATCCCTGTTCCTCTTCCTCAGGCGGTGCCGCGGGCCGGAAGACCCACGACCTCAGCAGCACGAACCGCAACCCGGTTCCGATCATCGAAGACACCACGAGCACGAGAACTTCCAGCCACCGCGACGAATCCGGCTGCCAGGCGTCCAACCCGAGCAGCGCGCCGGAGGTGACGACGTAGTAGAGGGCGAACACGACCAGGCCCTGCAGGTGCACGCGGCCGGACGAGCCCGGCCGGCCGAGGAAGGTGAACCGGCGATTGGCCTCGGTGTTCCACAACGTCGTGACGGTCAGCGCCACCAGGTTCGCCAGCAGCGGCGGCCACCAGGAGCGCAGCACGGCGTACAGGACCGAGGTGAGCACTGTGGACACCAGGCCGATCACGCCGAACGAAACCAGCTGCCACAGCAGGCCGTTCTCCCGCTTCGCCAGCACCGCCTGCGGGTGCGCGGCGCGCGGCGCGGGCCGCTGCGGCAGGCCGGGAACCCTCGCCGCGCCGGTGATCTTGGCCCGGGCCACCCGGACCAGGCCCGCGACGTCGTCGACGGCGGTCCGCACCACGTTGACCCGGGTGTCGACGTCCTCGACCCAGTCCACCGGCACCTCGTGCACCCGCAGCCCGTTGTGCTCGGCCAGCAGCAGGAGTTCGGTGTCGAAGAACCAGGAATCGTCGCTCACGTGCTTCAGCAGCGGCTTCACCACGTCTGTGCGCGCCGCCTTGAAGCCGCACTGCGCGTCGGTGAACCGCGCACCGTGCGTCCAGCGGACCATCTTGTTGTAGCAGCGCGAGATCAGCTCCCGCTTGCCGCCGCGGACCGTGCGGGCGCCGGTCGCCAGCCGGGAACCGATCGCCAGGTCCGAATGCCCGTTGACCAGCGGGGCGACCAGCGGGAGCAGCGCGTCCAGGCCCGTCGACAGGTCGACGTCCATGTAGACCACGACATCCGCGTCGCTGTAACCCCACGCGGTGCGCAACGCCAGGCCGCGCCCCTTGCGGTCCAGGTGCAGCACCCGCACGCCGTCCATCGAGCCGGCCAGCTCGCGGGCGACGCCCAGCGTGCCGTCCGTGCTCGCGTTGTCGACCACCGTGATGGTCCAGGCGAACGGAAAGCCTTCCGACAGGTGCTCGCGCAACACCTCCAGGCATCCTGGGAGCGTTCGTTCCTCGTTGAAAACCGGGATCACCACGTCGATCGTCGCGGTCCGGCGAACCACGCGATGCGCGGCGACGCCGAGCTGCGGCACAGCATTCATCTCCCACCACCTCGCTTCCGGCGTCAATCAAGCCGGGACGACGTGCGAGGGCCGTGGAAACCGGCTGGGAAAACCCTGGGAATCGGCGGCCACGACCGGGCCCGATCGCATTTCCGCAGCTCAGCCAGCACCGTTCCGCCCGTGATCAGCGGACTTCCGGCAATTTCCCGAGCATTTCCCAGAAACGGCTTCTCACCGCAGAATCCGCCAACGACCACTGTGGACGACGATGCGGAAGGCCGGGAAGTCCCCGATTTCGCCGGGAACCCCTACAAGCGGCTCGGACTCCCGATTCCAGGGGTCGCCAAGCTCGGATGCGGGCGCCTGTGGGACGTGGCCACCCGAGGCGCAGGGCGGCGATTTCGCGCGAAATCGCCGCCGGCGTCAGGCGCCGGACGCCTTCGGGGCGAGCCAGGCTGAACGAACTCCCGGGCGAGGTCGGGAGGCCTACCCGCGGACGTCAGGTCTGGCGGGCCCGGTGGGCGTTCACCTTGTGGCGGTTCCCGCAGCGCTGCATCGAGCACCACCGGCGGGAGCCCGGCCGGGAGGTGTCGAGGAAGAGCAGCGAGCAGTCGTCCGCCGCGCATTCCCGGAGCCGCTCGACTCGCTCGCCGCCGAGCAGCTCGATGGCTTCGCGAGCCGCGGCGCCGAGGATCTGGCCGCCGGTGACGGGCGAGGCCCACTGCCGGACGCCCGTCGCCGGGTCCAGCCGCGGCCGGGGCGGCGGCTCCGCGCTGTCGTTGAGCACCTCCAGGTCGGCGCTCGATGGGCGCTCGCCGTGCGCCACGGCCTTCGCGACCGACCACATCGTGTCCCGGAACCGCTTGATGCGGCGGAGTTCGGCGGGCTGGATGCGGATGTCGTCGCCGCTCAGCGGCGCGACTTCCGCCAGCCGCGAGCCCTCCAGCCAGCGCGCCAGATCCGCCGGCTCGTGCAGGATCTCGTAGCGCTGGTACGGCCCCGGCCCGCCGGTGATCAGCAGCTCCAGGCAGAAGCACCCGGCGTCGAACCGGAACCGTTCGCCGGTCGCCGCGGTCAGCAGCCTTGTTCCCACCCGCATGTAACCACTATATTCGGTTTCTCTTCCACTTTAACCGGTTACACCGAGGACGGGGCGCGGACATGATCGGCCAGACCAAGGACGCCGGCTTCCAGATCGGGGTCTCCAAGACCGTGCCCCACCCGCCGGACGAGGTCTGGGGCTTCCTCACCAGCCCGGCGGGCATCGCGCTGTGGCTCGGCGCGGGCGCCACCCTGGAGAAGGGCGACACCTACCGGACGGCGGACGGCACGACCGGCGAGATCCGCAGCCACCGCGAGCTCGACCGGGTCCGGCTCACCTGGCGACCGGCCGACTGGGACCACGACACGACGGTGCAGCTCGCGATCGTGGGCAAGGGCGACCGCACGCAACTGCGCTTCCACCAGGAGTGGCTGGCCGACGCGGACGAGCGCGCCCGCCAACGAGACCACTGGCGGAGCACGATGACCGCCGTGACAACAGCCCTGGGAACGGAGCAGTGAGCCCTCGTTGACGCCGTTTTCGCGCGAAAACGGCGCTCGCCACGCCTGACGGACGCCGTTTTCGCGCGAAAACGCCAGAACTACCCGGAAGGATGAACGTCAGAGGTGGGCGTTCCGGGGCTTGGGCTGGCACACCGGGCAGGTGTAGGACGAGCGGTTCATGAACGGATCACGTCGCACCGACGCCCCGCACCGCGGGCACGGGTGCCCCGCCTGCCCGTAGACCGCCAGCGACCGGTCGAAGTAGCCGGATTCGCCGTTCACGTTGACGTACAAGGCGTCGAACGAGGTGCCACCGGCGTGCAACGCCTGCTGCATGACATCGGTGACGGCGCCGAAGAGCTCGCGGATCTTGGGCCGCGTCAGCGTCCCCGTGGGCCGGGCCCAGTGCAGCTTCGCCCGCCACAGCGCCTCGTCCGCGTAGATGTTGCCGACGCCGGAAACCAGGCTCTGGTCCAGCAGCGCCCGCTTGATCCCGGTGCGCCGGGCCCGCAGCCGGTCGGCCACCGCATCGAGGTCGAACACCTGCTCCAGCGGGTCGGGCGCGATGTGCGCCACCGGCTTCGGCAGCGCGATCCCGTCCACCTCGACCAGATCGGCCAGGTGCAGGCCGCCGAAGGTGCGCTGGTCCACGAACCGCAGCTCCGAACGGCCGTCGGCGAACATCATCCGGACCCGCAGGTGCTTCTCGTCCGGGGCGTCGCCGGGCTGCACGAGCAGCTGACCGCTCATCCCCAGGTGCACGACGAGCGCTTCGCCGCCGGACTCGGGCGCACCGGCCTCGTCGCCGAGCTCCAGCCACAGGTACTTGCCGCGCCGCCGCGCCGCGCTCACACAGCGACCGGCGAGCCGACCGGCGAAATCATCGGGACCGGGCACGTGTCGGCGGACAGCGCGCGGATGCAGGACCTCGACGCCGGACAACGTCCGGCCGACAGCATGTTCGGCGACACCGCGCCGGACGACCTCGACCTCAGGCAACTCGGGCACGAAAACATCTTCGACCACCCGCGCCGGACCCCGGCGCGCGGCCCCGGATTCCGCTACGTGGAAGGGGTCTCGGCGTCTTCGGTGGTCTGCTCGGAGAGCTGGCGCCAGGCCGCTTCGGCGGCCTTCTGCTCGGCTTCCTTCTTGGTGCGGCCATCGCCGCGACCGTAGGTCTGCCCGCCGACCGCCACGTAGGCGCTGAACTCCTTGCGGTGGTCCGGGCCCTGCTCCTCGACCCGGTACTCGGGCACGCCGAGCCCCGCCGACGCGGTCAGCTCCTGCAGACTCGTCTTCCAGTCCAACCCGGCCCCGCGCTGCGGCGCCTCGGCCAGCAGCGGCTCGAACAGCCGGTGGACGACGCCGCGGGCGACGTCGATGCCCTCGGCCAGGTACACCGCGCCGAGCACGGCTTCGAGGCCGTCGGCGAGGATGCTCGCCTTGTCCCGGCCCCCCGTGAGCTCCTCGCCCCTGCCCAGCAGCAGGTACTCGCCCAGACCGCCCTCACCGAGCTCGCGGGCGACGCCGGCCAGCGCGTGCATGTTGACCACGCTGGCGCGCAGCTTCGCGAGCTGCCCCTCGGGCAGGTCCGGGTGCTCGGTGTACAGGTGATCGGTGATCACCAGGCCGAGCACCGCGTCGCCGAGGAACTCCAGCCGCTCGTTCGGCGGCAGGCCACCGTTCTCGTAGGCGTACGAGCGGTGGGTGAGGGCAAGGGTGAGCAGCTCGGCGTCGAGCTCGACGCCGAGCGCTGCCAACAGCGGAGCCCGATCGACCTTCCGGACCCGCGACTGCTTTCCCCCCACTGCGCGACCGCCGATCAGGCGGGCTGGACGATCTGGCGGCCGTCGTACTGGCCGCAGGCCGGGCAGACGACGTGCGGCAGCTTCTGCTCGCGGCAGGAGCGGTTGGAGCACTGCACCAGCGTCGGCGCAGAGGTCTTCCACTGCGACCGGCGGTGACGGGTGTTGGCCCGGGACATCTTGCGCTTCGGGACGGCCACGACTACTTCTCCTCCTCGGTCCCGCCGAGCTGCTCTTGCAGCGCAGCCCAGCGAGGATCAATGGTCTCATGCGTGTGATCCGGGGCGAGTTCGGCCCACTTCACGCCGCACCCGGAGCACAGCCCCTGGCAGTCCGGCGAGCACAACGGCGCCGAGGGCAGCGACAGCAACATCGCGTCCCGCACCACCGGTTCGAGGTCGATCAGGTCGTGCACGACCCGCTCCACCTCGTCGTCATCCGTGCTGACGTCCGTGGCGCTGTCCGGGTAGGCGAACAGCTCCCGCACCTCCACCTCGACCTCGTCGGAGATCGAGTCCAGGCATCGGACGCACTCGCCTGCCAGGGTGGCCACGGCGGTGCCGGACACCAGCACGCCCTCCACCACCGACTCGGCCAGCAGGTCGAGCTGCACCGGATCGCCCTCCGGCACTTTGATCATGTCCAGCCCGAACCCGGTCGGCGCCGGGGCGCTGCGCGTGTAGGCACGGCTGCTGCCGGCCCGGTGGCCGATCTCCCGGGTGTCGATCACCCAGGGGCCGACGTGCGCGGTGTGCGCTGCATGGTTCTGAGACATCACAAGTTTCGGTGGTCAATTCGACAGGGCGGTGCGGCATAGGCGGATGAGAAACTGCGCATCATCCCCAGCCAGCTTTCCCAGCGTACGCGACCCCCTTCCAGCCGCGACACCAGGCCCTCCACGAACAGGACTGCGTCCGGCGCGATCCCCGGCGCGGGGATCAGTTGGCGCCGGGCTTGTTGCCGGCGTGCCACTCCTCGTAGTCGAAGGGGGCGCCCATCGGGCTGCGCAGCTGCTGGCGGCCCTTGCCGACCGTGCGCAGCGTGCGGCTGAGCAGGTCCTCGAAGTCCGCGAGCCGGGAGTCGACGTAGGCGTCGCACTCGCTGCGCAGCCGCTCGCCGTCCTCGTTCGCCTCGTCGACGATGCGCTTGGCCTCGGTGTTCGCCGCCTGCACCACCTCGGTGTCGGCCACCAGCCGGGCCTGCTCCGCCTTGCCCTCGTGCACCGACTGCTCGTAGGCGGCGCGACCGGCCTGCACCATGCGGTCCGCCTCGCTCTGGGCGCGGCCGACGTACTCCTCGTACTCGCGGCGGCCCGCGGTCACCGCCTGCTCGGCCTGCGCCCGCGCCTCGGCCAGCAGCTCGTCGGCCTGCTCCCGGGCGTCGGCGAGCAGCTGCTCCGCCTCGGCGCGCGCCGAGCCGACAGTGCGGTCGGCCTCGTTGCGGGCGTCGGTGACCGACTTGTCGGCCTGCGCCTCCGCGGTGGACACCACCTCGTCGCGGTGGTCGAGCACGTCCTGGGCGTCGTCGAGTTCCTGCGGGATCGCGTCCCGCACGTCGTCGAGCAGCTCCAGCACGTCGCCGCGGGGCACCACGCACCCCGACGTCATGGGCACGCCACGCGCTTCTTCGACGATCGTGACCAGCTCGTCGAGCGCCTCGAACACCCGGTACACCTTGATCTCCCTGCCGTCGTAGCCGCCGCAGCGGCAAGCATCTCAGAACACCCACAACCGCCGATCATGGGTTTGTCCTGCTATCAGTCTGCCCGGGCAGGGCAGTGCGACGGGGGAAATCCAGTTCCGCGTGTCAAGCCCCCGAACGCGCTCGTGCGCGTCCCGGACGGCCCGGAACGCGCACGGCTCGCAGTGGACTACGCGTTGATGTTGGTCAGCTGGAAGCTGTCGTAGTGGTCCTGGGTGTAGAAGTACTCGCCGCCGTCGCCGACCACGAAGCGGCGGGCGCCGCGGTCGTCGCTGCCGGGGGTCTTGACGGTGTACTCGTGGTAGTAGCCGCTGGCGCACTCCGGCAGGATCCCTTCCCGGTTCTGGAAGACCGTGCCGTCCTGCGGGTACGGGTAGGGGCCGCCCTTCTTGATGAGGTTGACCGTGTCGGTCGCCTCCTTCGGCAGCGCCGACAGGTTGACCTTCTGGAAGCCCGAGGTGTCCCCGCACGGCGCCTGCGCGACGGCAGCCGTCGGCGCGGCGGGCAGGGCGCTCGCCTGGAACCCGACCAGTCCCACCACGGCGATCAGACCGGCCAACAGGACCTGGAGTGTCTTCGACGTGATCCGCTTCATGGTCGAGCACGCTACGTCGATGACCTGATCACGTACTGAAGCTGACGTGAACCCGAAACGTCACGTGGCACCATCGTGGGACACGAGTTGAGCCGATCGGCCCAATCGCGGTCAGTTCTGCTCGGCCAGCCGGTCGAGGAGCCGCCGCTCGATCGTCGGCGGCAGCAGGTTCGACACGTCGCCGCCGTAGGTGGCGACCTCCTTGACCAGCGAGCTGGCCAGGAAGCTGTACAGCGGGTTGGTGGACATGAACATCGTCTCCACCCCGGACAGCTGCTGGTTCATCTGCGCCATCTGCAGCTCGTAGTCGAAGTCGCTGACCGCGCGCAGGCCCTTGACGATCGCGCCGATGTCGTGCGCCTTGCAGTAGTCCACGAGCAGGCCGTGCCAGGCGTCGATGCGCACGTTCGGCCACTGGGCGGTGACCTCGCGCAGCATCTCCAGCCGCTCTTCGACGCTGAACAGGCTCTTCTTGTTCTTGTTGATGAGTACCGCGACGACGACCTCGTCGAACAGCTTCGACGCTCGCTCGATGATGTCCAGATGACCGTTCGTCACCGGGTCGTAGGAGCCAGGACACACGGCACGCCTCATGAGCTGGCACGTTAGCAGCAGGCCGGGGCTGCCCCCAGGACGACGTGGCGCGGGTCACCGGCGCGGGCAAAGGGCTTTCACAACTCCTCGTGCGTGGCCCAGTGGACGGCGGTGTCGCCGTAGCGCTTGGTGCGGAAGGCCCGCAGCGGCGGCGGCCAGTCCGGTTCGCCGCTGCGCACCGCGCGCTCGACGATCACGAGGCTGCCCGGCGCGGTCCAGCCGTTGGGGGCCAGCCCGGCCAGCACGCGCTGCAGCAGCTCCGGCGCGAGGTCGTAGGGCGGGTCGGCCAGCACCACGTTGAACGGCTGCGCCGTCGGGGTGCCGATCAGGGTTTCGGCCTTCGCCTGCTCCACCCGGACGTCGCGGAAGCCGAGCGACGCGGCGTTGCGGCGCAGCAGCTGGGCGGCGCGCCGGTCGGATTCGACGAACGTGGCGTGCGCGGCGCCGCGGGAGAGGGCTTCGAGACCGAGCGCCCCGGAGCCGCCGTAGAGGTCGAGCACCCGCGCGCCGGTCAGCTCGATGGCCGACTCGAGCGCGCTGAACAGGGCTTCCCGCACCCGCTCCGAGGTGGGTCTGGTGCCTCGCGGGGGCACGTCGATGCGCCGCCCGCCCACGCTTCCGGCCACGATCCGAGTCACCCGACCATCGTCGCGCACCCGCGTTCGTCCGGTGCCCCGCGGGCCCGCCAAGCGCTCCCGCGCGGCGGGTTCCGGTGTTCGCCGCAGTTTACGCCTGGGTATGCACGTTCTTAGCTCCTGGGAGCAGCAAGCCGTTGCCGCGGCGGGCCGTAGGCTGATTGGTCTGCCCACTGCACCACACGGGGAGAACGACACAGGTGTCCGAAGCGTCCACCAAGCAGGCCGAGATCGCGGTCGAGCAGCAGCACGTCGACCGGGTTTACGCCCGGCTCGACGAACTGCGCGCCGAAGCCGAGGCGATGCGCGACAAGAGCTACGAGTACGGCCTGGAGGCCACTCCCGAAGCGCTGAACGAGCGCGACGTGATGCTGTACCACGCGAACCGGACGCTGCAGGCGCTGAACGCGGAGTCCGAGGGGCTGGTGTTCGGCCGCCTGGACTTCGCCGGCGGCGACGCCGTGCACATCGGCCGGCTGGGCATCCGCGACCCGCAGTTCGACAACCTGCTGGTGGACTGGCGGGCCCCGCTGGCGGCGGCGTTCTACCAGGCCACTCCCGAACAGCCGCTGGACGTCGTGCGGCGCCGGGTGATCCGCTCCTCCCGCGAGCGGGTCGTCGACCTCTCCGACGACCTGCTGGACCCGGACCGGGCACCGGCGGACATGCGGGTGATCGGCGACGGCGCGCTGATGGCGGCGCTGACCCGGTCGCGCGGCGACTCGATGCGCAACATCGTCGCCACCATCCAGAAGGAGCAGGACGACGCGATCCGGGCGCCGGAGGGCGGGGTCACCGAGATCACCGGCGGCCCGGGCACCGGCAAGACCGCGGTGGCGCTGCACCGCGCCGCCTACCTGCTCTACCGCGAGCAGCGCCGGCTCGGCGGCCCCGGGGTGCTGGTGGTCGGCCCGTCCCCGGTGTTCATGTCCTACATCTCCCGCGTGCTGCCGTCGATGGGCGAGCACAACGTCGAGCTGCGGGCCCTCGGCGAGGTGCTGGACGGCATCGGCACGGCCAAGATCGACGACCCGCGCACGGCGGAGATCAAAGGCTCCTCGCGGATGGTCAAGGTGCTCCGGCGGGCGCTACGGCTGCCGCCGCCGGACGCCCCGGACCACCTGCAGATGTTCTACCGCGGCACGGTGCTGAAGCTGCAGGCCGACGAGCTGAAGCGGATCCGCCGCTCGCTGCACAACAAGGGCGGGCAGCCCAACCGGTACCGGATGCGCGCGGCCGACGCGCTGCTGGAAGCCCTGTGGCAGCAGGCGAAGCAGGCCGCCGACGAGAACTTCCAGCCCGACCGGGACCGGCTGATCACCGAGATCGGCGAGCGCATCGAGTTCCACCGGTTCCTGGTCGCGTGGTGGCCGCCGCTGTACCCGATGCAGGTGCTGCGCTGGCTGTCCGATCCGGCGCGGCTGTCCCAGGCAGCCCGCCGGTTGCTGTCGGCCGAGGAGGTCGACCTGCTGGCGAAGTCGTGGTCCGAGGTGACCGAGTGGACGGTCGCCGACATCGCGTTGATCGACGAGCTGCGGGTGCTGGCCGGGCCGCCGCCGAAGCGCCGCCGCACCGCCCCGGAGGCGGAGCAGGCGCGCCGCGCGGTCAACTACGACGAGTACGCGCACGTGGTGGTCGACGAGTCGCAGGACCTCTCGCCGATGCAATGGCGCATGGTGGGCCGCCGCGGGCGGCACGCGAGCTGGACGATCGTGGGCGACCCGGTCCAGTCGTCGTGGCCCGATCCGGCGGAGGCCGCCGCGGCGCGGCAGGAGGCGTTGAGCGCTCAGCGCACGCACCGCCGGTTCACGCTGCGCACCAACTACCGGAACTCGGCGGAGATCTTCGCGGTCGCCGCCGACGCGGTCCGCGACCTGGTCCCGGCCGACGACTTGCCGGTCGCGGTGCGCACGACCGGCATCGAGCCGGCGGTGCGCGAGATGGCCGCCGACGAGCTGCCGCAGGCGGCGCGGTCGGCCGCGGTGGAGCTGGTGGCGGCGGCCGAGGGCACGGTGGGCGTGATCACCACGATGGCGCGCCGCGACGAGGTCCGCGAGTGGCTGTCCACTGTGGATGGGTCCGACTCGGACCGGCTCCGCGTGGTCGGCAGCCTGGAGGCCAAGGGCATGGAGTACGACGCAGTGGTGGTCGTCGACCCGGACGGCCTGGCCGCGGAATCCAGCACCGGCCGCCGAGCCCTCTACGTCGCCCTCAGCCGCGCGACCCAGCTGCTGACGGTCCTCAAGACGCCGTAGTCCGCGAAGATCTATCGAAAGTTGGACGCCTGGCGGGGCGGCTCGCGAAAGCCTGGGCGCATGAGGAAAATCATCGCCGCGTTGCTCGGCGCCGGGCTGCTCGCGACGGGGACGGTGCCCGTCGCATCCGCCGGGCCCGGACCGTCCTGGCAGGACTGCGGGGACGGCCTGCAGTGCGGCCGGATCGAGGTGCCGGTCGACTGGGCCGACCCCGGCGGCGGCCGGATCGAGCTCGGCCTGGCCAGGCTGCCCGCGCAGGATCCGGCCAACCGCAAGGGCACCCTCCTGGTCAACATCGGCGGTCCGGCCCAGCAGATCTCGGTGCTGCGCGGGTCGAAGGCCGCCTTCGCCGACCTCACCCGGTGGTTCGACGTCGTCGTCTCCGACCCGCGCGGCTTCGAAGCGAGCTCGGGCGTGCAGTGCCCGGATCCGATGCCCATGCCGGAGAACGCGCAGTGGGTGTTCCCGGACCGGGCCACCTATGACGCCTACGCCGCCGAGAACCGCCGTTTCGGCACCGGCTGCGCCGAAGCGGCCGGGCCGCTGGCGGGCAGGCTGAACACGTGGCAGGTCGCCCGCGACATGGATGCGATCCGGACCGCGTTGGGCGAGGCGAAGCTGAACTACTACGGCAACTCGTACGGGACGGTGTTCGGGCAGGCCTACGCCGAGTTCTTCCCGGACCGCATCGGCCGGATGTACCTGGACAGCGTCATGGACCACACCAACCGGTCCTGGCTCGGCTGGCTGCTGCCGCGCGCGAAGACCATGGAGGCGAACCTCGAACGATTCGCGTCATGGTGCGCCGGAGAACCGGGATGCGCGCTGCACGACCGGAACGCGCTCGAAGTGTGGGACGAGGTGCTGGCGCGCGCCGAGCGCGACCCGATCCCCGCTCCCGGCGCCGGGCCGGGCGCCACGGCGGGAGCGGCGCTGATCGTCTCGCGCGCCAATCCCGGCTACGAGGGGCGGTGGCCGGAGCTGGCCGCATCCCTGCTGGAGGCGCACGCCGGTGACGCCACCCGGTTCGCCAGAACGCCCAGCGGCGGGATGGATCCCGCGCTGAGCCGGATCATGTTCTGCGCCGACTTCCCGTATCCGACCGAGTACGACGAGGTCGAGGGGCTGGAAACCGCGCTGCGGAGCCGAACGCCGCGAATCGGCTGGGCCACCGCGTGGCAGATGTCCTACCACTGCGCGGGTCTTCCCGGGACGGTGAACTTCCGGCCGCACCCGATCCGCCCGCAGGGCCTCCCGCCGATCCTCGTCGCGAGCGGCGAGTACGACAGCACCACCCCGCCGCAGGACGCGCGCCGGGTGACCGCGCAACTCGAAGGCGCCCGCTACCTCCCCGCGAAGGGCGCCCATGCGCTCTACCTCAGCGGGCACCCCTGCGTGCGGGACCGGGTGCACCGGTACCTGACGAGCGGCGAGCTGCCGCCGGAAGGCACCGCGTGCGGTGCTGCATCCTCTTGATATGCGCTACGTGCGGGAAATCCTGCTCATCGCGGGCGTTTCGACCGCGCTGATGCTGGTGGCGTGCTTGGAGCGGCGGGTCCCCGTGGACCTGCCGCTGCTGGCCGCCTTCAGCATCGGCGTCTGCCTCCCGCTGCCGGCCCGGCGGGCGCTGCCGCTGACCGTCGCGGTGGCGTCCGCGGTGATCGCGCTGCTGGGCATGGCTTTCCTGCCGAACTGGCCCGGAATGCTCGTCGCGATGGGGGCGTTCTGCGCCGCCGTCTACCACCGGCCGCGGAACCCGTTGCTGGTGCTGGCGATCGCCACCTGCTGGTCGGTGGGCACGCTCCTGGTGGCCGGCGGGCCGGTGCAGGTCTTCACCGCGACCGACCTGGTCGTCATGGCCATCGCCCCGGTCGCCACGGGCTACGCGTTGCGGCTGCACCGCGAGCGGGCGGGCCAGGCGCTCCGGCTGCAGCGCGCCGAGTCGGATCGCCTGCTGGCCGAGGAACGGGCCTGGCTCACCAGGAACGTGCACGACAGCGTCGGCCACCACCTGACCGCGATCCGGTTGCAGGCCACCGCGACCCGCCGGGCGCTCGACGGGGCTTCGCCTGCCGCCGACCGAGCGCTGGGCACGATCTCGGAGCTCTCGCGGACCGCGCTCGGCGAGGTGCGGAACCTGCTTCGGGAACTTCGGGAGGAACCGGCCGCCACCCAGCCGGGCCTGGCCGACCTGGACCGGCTCGCCGACCGGCTCTCGTCCCAGGAGCGCAAGGTCAGCCTGCACCGCACCGGCATCGCGGCCGGGCTGCCGCCGGCCGTCGACCGAACCGCGTACCGGGTGGTGCAGGAGGCCCTGACGAACGCCGCGCGCCATTCCGGTGCGGCGGAGGTCGTCGTCCGCCTGCGGCAGGACGAGCGGAGCCTGCACATCGAGGTCACCGACGACGGCCCGCCGACCGCCGCGGAGGCCGAGGGCCAGGGCATCCGCGGCATGCGGGAACGCGTGCACCTGCTCTGCGGGACGCTGTCGGTGGGCCCGGCTCGTCCGAACGGCTGGCGGGTGGCTGCCGAACTGCCGGTGGGGAGGGCGGTTCGGTGACGATCCGGGTGCTGGTGGCCGACGACCAGGAGGCGGTGCGCGACGCGCTCCGCTCGATCCTGGACGGCGAGCCGGACATCGAGGTCCTCGACGTGGCGGCCAACGGGGCCGAAGCGGTCCGGCTCGCGCGGTGGCGACGGCCCGACGTCGTGGTGATGGACCTGCGGATGCCGCACCTGGACGGGATCGCGGCGATCCGCGAGCTCGCGGGCGCGCAACCCGCCCCGAGGGTGCTGGCGCTGACGACCTTCGACCTCGACGAGTACCTCTTCGGCGCGCTGCAGGCGGGCGCGGCCGGTTTCCTCCTCAAGGACAACGAACCCGACGTGCTGGTGGCCGCGGTCCGCGAGCTGCACCAGGGCCGGGGGCTCATCGACCCACAGGTCACCGGGCGCCTGATCAGCCGCTTCGCGGCGCTCTCGCCGAACCCGGCGCCGCCGGAGCTGGACCGCCTCACGCCCCGCGAGCACGACGTGCTGCGCCTGGTGGCGCGCGGGATGAGCAACGCCGAAATCGCCGCCGCCTGCACGATCGAAGAAGGCACCGTGAAGACCCACGTGAACCGGATCCTGGCGAAGCTCGGCCTGCGAACCCGAGTGCACGCGGTGATCTACGCCTACGAACACGGCCTCGTCCAGTCCGACCAGTGACCGCGCCGCAACACTCGAACGGGCGCAAAATTGCACCTCAACTCACTTTCCACGTCAAAGTCACGTGGCGCACGTGATATCACGTGGCCATGGGTAGCAGAAATGTGACAGTCCAGCTGGACGAAGCAGTAATTCGGCGCGCGAAAATCGCAGCAGCGCGAAGGCACACGTCGCTAAGCGGACTTCTGGCCCAGCAGATCACCAAGATCGCCGACTCCGATGAGCGCTACGAACGCGCCAAGCACGAAGCCCTCGCACTTATGGACGAGGCCGCGCGGTCGACCGAAAGCGCACCATCATGGACCCGTGAGGAGCTTTACGACAGGTGACCGCTGAACTCACATTCATCGACACGAACATCCTTGTCTACGCCCACATCGTGCACGACGGCGACCTGCGCGCCAGCCAGTCGCGCCAACTGCTGAAAGAGCTCTGGGCAACGGAAACCGGTGTGCTGAGCACCCAGGTGCTCCAGGAGTTCTACTCCGTAGCCACCCGAAAGACGAAGCTGCCCCGCGGAACCGCCCGCCAGGTGGTGGCGAAGTACGCCGAGTGGGACCCGGTTCGCATCGACCCGCTGTTGATCGTCTTGGCCAGCAAGCTGGAAGAGGACCACACGGTCGCGTTCCACGACGCGCTCATCGTCGAAGCAGCGCTGAGAGCCGGGGCGACGAAGCTGCTCACCGAGGACATGCAGCACGGTCGGCGCTTCGGGAATCTCCTGATCGAGAACCCGTTCCGCCCCTGACACGCCGAAAGCGGGCCGCCTTCTGGGGAAACGGCCCGCTTTCGTGGTTCCGATCAGCCGAGTTCGATGATCAGGTCGCCGCCCTCGACCTGCTGGACCGCGCCGATCGCCAGGCGCTTCACCCGGCCGCCCTGCGGGGCCGTGATCGCCGCCTCCATCTTCATCGCCTCGATGGTGGCGATCGTCTGGCCCGCCTCCACGGCGTCGCCTTCGCCGACCGACAGCGTCACCACGCCCGCGAACGGCGCCGGCACGTGGCCGGGGTTGGACCGGTCGGCCTTCTCCGCGACCGGCAGGTTCGTGGCCACCGAGCGGTCGCGGACCTGGATCGGCCGCAGCTGCCCGTTCAGGGTGGCCATCACGGTGCGGATGCCGCGCTCGTCGGGCTCGCTGATCGCTTCCAGGCCGATCAGCAGCCGCACGCCCGGCTCCAGGTCCACCGAGTACTCCTCCCCCGGCCGCAGCCCGTAGAAGAAGTCCTTGCTGCGCAGCAGGGAGGTGTCGCCGTACGCCTCGCGGTGCTCGGTGAACTCCTTGGTGGGCTTGGCGAACATCAGCCGGTTCAGGGTGCTCCGGCGGTCCGAGGCGAGCCCCGCGTGGTCCTCATCGGACAGTTCCGCGAGCTTGCGCACCGCGGTGCGGCCCGCCAGCGCGCGGGTGCGGAACGGCTCCGGCCAGCCCGCCGGCGGCTCGCCGAGCTCGCCCTGCAGGAACCCGATCACCGAGTCCGGGATGTCGAACTTGCGCGGGTCGGCCTCGAAGTCGGCCGGGTCCACGCCGGCGCCCACCAGGTGCAGCGCCAGGTCGCCGACCACCTTCGAGGACGGGGTCACCTTGACCAGCCGGCCGAGGATCCGGTCGGCCGCGGCGTACATCGCCTCGATCTCCTCGAACTTGTCGCCCAGCCCGAGCGCGACCGCCTGGGTGCGCAGGTTCGACAGCTGACCGCCGGGGATCTCGTGCTTGTACACGCGCCCGGTCGGCGACGCCAGGCCCGCCTCGAAGGGCTGGTAGACCTTGCGCACCGACTCCCAGTACGGCTCCAGGTCGCACACCGCCTGCAGGTCCAGCCCGGTGGCCTGCTCGGTGTAGTCGGTGGCGGCCACCACCGACGACAGCGCGGGCTGCGAGGTGGTGCCGGCCAGCGACGCCGTCGCCGCGTCCACCGCGTCCGCCCCGGCCTGCACGGCCGCCAGGTAGGTGGCCAGCTGGCCGCCCGGCGTGTCGTGGGTGTGCACGTGCACCGGCAGGTCGAACTCCTTGCGCAGCGCGGAGATCAGCTTCGCCGCCGCCGGCGGGCGCAGCAGCCCGGCCATGTCCTTGACCGCCAGCACGTGCGCCCCGGCGTCGACGATCTGCTCGGCCAGCCGCAGGTAGTAGTCCAGCGTGTACAGCTTCTCGTCCGGGTTGGACAGATCGGCCGTGTAGCACAGCGCGACCTCGGCGACCGACTTCCCGGTGGCCCGCACCGCCTCGATGGCCGGGCGCATCTGCTCGACGTCGTTGAGGGCGTCGAAGATGCGGAAGATGTCGATGCCGGTGTCGGTGGCTTCCTGCACGAAGTGCTCGGTCACCTCGGTCGGGTAGGGCGTGTAGCCGACCGTGTTCCGGCCGCGCAGCAGCATCTGCAGGCAGATGTTGGGCACCGCCTCGCGCAGCTTCGCCAGCCGCTCCCACGGGTCCTCGGCGAGGAACCGCAGCGCCACGTCGTAGGTCGCGCCGCCCCAGCACTCCAGGGACAGCAGCTCCGGCGTCAGCCGCGCCACGTGCGGCGCGACCGCGAGCAGGTCGCGGGTGCGTACTCGGGTCGCCAGCAGCGACTGGTGGGCGTCCCGGAAGGTGGTGTCGGTGACGCCGACGGCCTTGGATTCCCGCAGCCAGCGGGCGAATCCCTCCGGGCCGAGCTCGGTGAGCCGCTGCTTGGAGCCGGCCGCCGGCGGCACCGACAGGTCGATCTTCGGCAGCTTGTGCACCGGGTCCGGGGTGGTCGGGCGCTCGCCGTTGGGCCGGTTGACGGTGACGTCGGCGAGGTAGTTCAGCAGCCGGGTACCGCGGTCGGCCGAGTGGCGCGCGGTGAGCAGGTGCGGCCGCTCGCCGATGAACGACGTGGTGACCTTGCCCGCGGCGAAGTCCGGATCGTCCAGCACCGCCTGCAGGAACGGGATGTTCGTGGACACGCCGCGGATGCGGAACTCGGCGACCGCGCGGCGGGCGCGGGCGACGGCGGTGGCGAAGTCGCGGCCCCGGCAGGACAGCTTCACCAGCATCGAGTCGAAGTGCGCGCTGACGCTGGTGCCGGCGAACGCGGTGCCGCCGTCGAGCCGGATGCCCGCGCCGCCCGGCGAGCGGTAGGCGCTGATCATGCCGGTGTCCGGGCGGAACCCGTTGGCCGGGTCCTCGGTGGTGATGCGGCACTGCAGGGCCGCGCCGCGCAACCGGATCGCGTCCTGCGTCATGCCGAGGTCTTCGAGCGTCTCGCCGGCGGCGATGCGCAGCTGCGACTGCACCAGGTCGGCGTCGGTGACCTCCTCGGTGACCGTGTGCTCCACCTGGATGCGCGGGTTCATCTCGATGAACACGTGGCGGCCCTGCTCGTCGACCAGGAACTCCACGGTGCCCGCGTTGACGTAGCCGATCTTGCGGGCGAAGGCGACGGCGTCGGCGCAGATCCGCTCCCGCAGCTGCGGGTCCAGGTTCGGCGCCGGGGCGATCTCGATGACCTTCTGGTGGCGGCGCTGCACGGAGCAGTCGCGCTCGAAGAGGTGGATCACGTTGCCCGCGGCGTCGGCGAGGATCTGCACCTCGATGTGCCGCGGGTTGATGACCGCCTGCTCCAGGAAGACCGTCGGGTCGCCGAAGGCCGATTCGGCCTCGCGCATCGCGGCTTCCAGCGCCTCGCGCAGCCCGGCGGGGGCGTCGACGCGGCGCATGCCGCGCCCGCCGCCACCGGCGACGGCCTTGACGAACACCGGGAACGTCATGCTCTCGGCGGCCGTGAGCAGCTCGTCGATCTCGCGGGACGGCGCCGAGGAGTCCAGCACCGGCACGCCGGCCTCGCGGGCGGCGGCGACCGCGGTCGCCTTGTTGCCGGTCATCTGCAGGATCTCGTGGCTGGGGCCGACGAAGGTGATCCCGGCTTCCCGGCAGGCGCGCGCCAGTTCGGGGTTCTCGGAGAGGAACCCGTAGCCGGGGTAGACGGCGTCGGCGCCGGCCTCGCGCGCGGCTTTGACGATCTCCTCGACGGACAGGTAAGCGCGGACCGGATGCCCAGGCTCGCCGATCTCGTACGACTCATCGGCTTTCAGGCGGTGCAGCGAGTTGCGGTCTTCGTGCGGGAACACCGCGACCGTGCCCGCGCCTAGCTCGTACGCGGCGCGGAACGCGCGGATCGCAATCTCGCCGCGGTTCGCGACAAGGACCTTGCGGAACATGCCGGCTCCTCCTGGGCAGGTGTCGGTCGGTGTGAGCACCGTACCGCGAAAATTCCCTTAACCGGGAGAACCTCTCAGGTGATGGACACCTCGTTACCTTTATGACCTGCCCAAATGCCGGAACGAGACAAGGTCTGGACCAAAAGAAATCAGCGCTAATTTTTCTTATGCCGAATTTTCGATCTCTTACTGGCGCTCAGGCGTGGCGCCCGCTCCGGACTGCCGCCCGATCGGCGGCCGACGGCCCCAGAAGACCACAAGACCGTGGATGGCGCTGAAAACCCGACCGCGACGCCGCACCGGGGAGCCACCGATGCCACCGCGCCCTCACGCCCTCGACACCGGGGCCGCCGACGTCCACGCCGAGGCCGCCGCCCTGCGGGACCTGCGGGTCCGGCCGAACTCCCGGGCAGGGCTGCGCCCGGTGGCCTCGTTCCTCTCCACCGACCACCGAGAACTACCGGCCACCTGACGCCCTAAGCCCCGCACCTATCCCTGGGCGCTGACACCGGCACGGCCCGCATCGCTCCCCCGAAGCGAACGGCCCGTTCACCTCACCGACCGAGGCGAACGGGCCGTTCGCTCAGCTCTTCTCCAGGTACTCCGCGCGTTCGGCGTCGACGACCTCCGCGACCATCCGGGCCAGGCCCGGGTGGTTCCGGAGCTGCGGGTCCTCGCCGACCACCCGGTCCGCCTCCTCGCGGGCCTGGGCGATCACGTCCTCGTCGCGCAGCAGCGACAGCATCTTCAGCCCCGACTTCCGCCCGGACTGCGCCGCGCCGAGGATGTCGCCCTCGCGACGCAGTTCCAGGTCGAGGCGGGCCAGCTCGAAGCCGTCCGTGGTGGAGGCGACCGCGTCCAGCCGGTCCCGCGTCGTGGTACCCGCCATCGCCTCGCTGACCAGCAGGCACAGGCCCGGCGCGCTGCCCCGGCCGACGCGGCCGCGCAGCTGGTGCAGCTGGCTGACGCCGAACCGGTCGGCGTCCATGATCACCATGACGGTCGCGTTCGGGACGTTGACGCCGACCTCGATGACGGTGGTGGCGACCAGCACGTCGAGCTCGCCCGCGGCGAAGGCGCGCATCACCGCGTCCTTGTCGTCGGCGGCCAGCCTGCCGTGCAGGATGCCCAGCCGCAGGCCCGCCAGCGGCCCGGCCGCGAGCTGCTCCGCGACGTCGAGCACCGCCAGCGGCGGCCGCCGCTCCTCGCCGTCCTCCGGCGGCGGCTCCTCGCCGCCGCCGTCGCTGTCGTCCACAGCGGACTTCGCCGCTTTCTTCTTGCCCTTGCCCGGGTTCTCCTCGTCGTCGCCGATCCGCGGGCATACCACGTAGACCTGGTGCCCGGCCGCGACCTCCTCGTGGATGCGTGCCCAGGCGCGATCCAGCCAGGCCGGTTTCTCCGCCACCGGAACGACGCTCGTGCTGATCGGCGAGCGGCCGCGCGGAAGTTCCCGCAGCGCCGAGGTTTCCAGGTCGCCGTAGACCGTCATCGCCACCGTGCGCGGGATCGGCGTCGCGGTCATGACGAGCACGTGCGGCGACACGTCGTCTCCGCCGCGCGCCCGCAGCGCATCGCGCTGTTCGACGCCGAAGCGGTGCTGCTCGTCCACCACGACCAGGCCGAGATCGGCGAACGACACCCGGTCCTGGATCAGCGCGTGCGTGCCGACGACGATCCCGGCTTCGCCGGAAGCCGCCTCCAGCAAGGCCTTCTTGCGCTGCGCCGCGTTCAGCGAGCCGGTCAGCAGCGTCACGCGGGTGGCGTTGTCCGCGCCGCCGAGCTCGCCGGCCATCGCCAGGTCGCCGAGCAGTTCGCGCAGCGAGCGGGCGTGCTGCGCGGCGAGCACCTCGGTCGGCGCGAGCATCGCCGCCTGCCGGCCGGAGTCCACCACCTGCAGCATCGCGCGCAGCGCCACCACCGTCTTGCCGCTGCCGACCTCGCCCTGCACCAGGCGGTTCATCGGGTGCTCGGTGGTCAGGTCGGCGGCGATCTGCTCGCCGATCTCCTGCTGCCCCTTGGTCAGCTCGAACGGCATCCGCTGGTCGAACGCCACCAGGACGCCGTCGTCGCGCATCCGGCACACCGGCGCCGGGTGCGACTTCGCCGCGCCGCGCAGCTGTGCGAGCGCCAGCTGCACCGCCAGCGCCTCGTCCCACTTCAGCCGGTCCTGCGCGGCCTGGACGTCGCCGAAGTTCTGCGGGCGGTGGATCTTGCGCAGCGCCGACTCGAGATCGGCCAGCCCCATCCGGTCGCGCAGCTCCACCGGCAGCGGGTCTTCGGCGCCGTCCCAGACGTCCAGCACCTGGCTCACGCACTGCGCGATGGACCACGACGGCAGGCCCTGCGCGGCCGGGTAGACCGGGAGCACCGCGGCGGCGAATTCCTCGGCCGCCGAACCGAGATCGGTCTTGTCCGCGTCGAAGAGCTGGTACTCGGGGTGCGCCAGCTGCAGCTGGTCGCGGAAGGCGGTGACCTTGCCCGCGAACATGCCGCGCCGCCCCGGCAGCAGCTCGCGCTCCCGCCACGCCTGGTTGAAGAACGTGCAGCTCAGCGAGCGGTGGCCGTCGGTGATCCGGGCCTCGACGATGGTGCCGCGGCGGGACTTCATGGTGCGCTTGCTGACCCGCTCGACCTGCGCCAGCACCGTGGCGTGCTCGCCGAGCTCCAGCCCGGCGATCGCGGTCAGCTCGCCGCGCTCGGCGTAGCGGCGCGGGTAGTGGCGCAGCAGATCCCCCACCGTGGCGAGGCCCAGCGCCGAATCGAGCGCCTTGCCGGTCTTGGCGCCGAGCACCCGGTCGAGCTTCGCGTCCAATGTGGTCACTGCATGTCCTCCGCCGTGCGCATCGTCACCGGTCGTCCCGCCGGGCAGGCACCCGCAAGCTATCGGACGGCACCGACGAGTCGATCAGTCGGTGGCGGCGACCCGCGCGCTCTGGCTGCCCAGCCGCCAGCCGAGCCAGCCCGCGAGCGCACCGCCCAGCAGCAGCCAGCCCTGCGCGTGGAGGTCGACGGTGTCCCGGAAGTCCGGGGCGTTCAGGTTGGTGAGCGTAGTCAGCACGACGGTGCCGAGCATCAGCGAGCCGAATACGCCCAGCGCCGCCCCGGCCCAGGCCAGGCCGCGCCGCCGCAGCACCCCGCGGACCCCGAACACGCTCCACACCGCGGCGACCGCCAGCCACCAGACGAGCTTGTCGAACAGGAAGTCGCGCAGCGAGCTGGAACTCTTCGGCGCGCCCGACGACGTCCACTCGATCGCGATGGGCTCCGGCAACCGGGTGCGCAGCAGCAGCGGGACGGCGATCATCAGCAGCGCGATGAGCACGGTCCAGCCACCGACGAACCACAGATACCGGCTTCGGACACTCACTTGGACGCTCCCGGGACAGTCGACGACCAGTAACGACAGTAGCGCCAGGTCGCCGCCACCGGTCGGCCCGGCCGGGCATCGCCGACCGGGCCGGGGCTGGTCAGGCGGCCGCGACCGGCTGCGGGGCCCGGTCGAGGGGCCACCGGCGCATCACGAACAGCGCCAGCGCGGCCATCGGCACCCAGCCGACCAGGCCGGTGATCCCGGCGACGACCACGTTCGGCGGCTCGGCCGCGGAACCCAGGATCATCGGCAGCCCGGCGGACGCGTTGAACGAGCCGTGGCACAGCACCGCGGGCCAGACGCTGCCCGAGTACAGCCGCAGCCAGCCCATCAGCACCCCGTAGATCACGCAGAACCCGGTGAACAGGAGCGCAGACCAGGGGCCGAGCTGCGGGTAGTTGTAGCCGAGCAGCGTCAGCGGTGCGTGCCAGACACCCCAGATCAGGCCGGAGAGCAGCAGCGCGGGCCAGGTGCCGAACCCCTGCAGCCGCGGCAGCAGCCAGCCCCGCCAGCCCCACTCCTCGCCGAAGGCCGGCACCGAGTTGATCAGCGGCGCCAGCAGGACCATCGACACCAGCTGGATCAGCACGACGGTCCCGACGCCGATCGGCGGGGCGCCGCCCATCGCCTCGCGCATCAGGCTGAAGTCGAAGTCCACCGCGAGGACTCCGATGGCCGCGCTCAGCGCGACGGCCGCCGCGCTGAGCAGCGGCGTGCCGAACCAGGCGGCCAGCAGCAGCACGACCGTGCGCCCTTTGTCCGGCCCGAAGGTCAAGCTGGTCGCGCGGGCCCATTCGCGGGCCGGCACGCGGCGGTCCAGCAGCCGCACCGCGAGCACGCCCAGCGTCGGCGTGAACATCATGACTCCGGCGAGCCACGGGAAACCGCTGCCGAGGCCGCCCGCGAGCCACAGCGGCAGCGCCACCAGCCACGCGCCGCCCAGCGCCACCAGTAAGAACACCCACAGATCACGACGTCCCACGATGTTTCCCCTCACAGCGCCGAGCGTTCGGTGATGAGCGCGTTGACCAGTTCCGCGCCGCGTTCGGCGTGGTCGACGCTGATGTAGAAGTCGCGGCCGGACGTCAGCCGCAGGACTAGGCACTCGCCGCCGCGCAGCATGATCGCGGTGCTGCTCGGCAGGACCCGGTAACCCCAGCCGCCGACCTCCAGCGGCCGCCGGGTCTCGACCCGCACGCCGTCGATCTTCGCCAGCGGGATCAGCCGGGCCGGCCAGCGCTGCGGCCCGAACGCGACCCGGACCCCGCGCTCGTCGATCTGCACCCGCGCCGAGGACAGGGCCAGGCAGGCCGCACCCGCCAGCAGCGGGGCCAGCACGATCGGCCAGGGCTGGAAGACGGCGGTCGCGGCCGCGACCAGCAGCAAGAGCCAGCCGCCCGCGCTGAGCGCCCGGCTCGACACCGACGCCAGCCACACCGCCCGCTGGCCCGGCTTCAGCGCCAGCTCCGGCCCCTCGGCTGCGTCTTGCGCGGCCTCGTCCGGCCCCCGGTGGTAGGCGAACCAGCCGAGCCGGCCGGCGAGCGCTGCGATCAGCAGCACCGGGATCATCTGCCAGTTCATCGACCGCGCCTGCCGCCACTCGGCGACGTCGAGGTTCGACCACACCGTCAGCGCCGCCAGGCCGATCATGAACACCGCGCCGGCGGTGAGGATGGCGCCCGCGGCGGCGCGGGTGCGGCGTCGCCGCCAGCCGCGCGCGGCGTACCCGGCGACGGCCGACCCGAGCACCAGCCAGCCGACCGACACGAAGATCAGGAATACCGCGACCGGCGTCGAGTCGTCCGGCGCGCCGGAGAAGCCCCAGTGCGACGCGATCGGATCGGGCAGCCGGTCGCGGAAGGCCCGGATGCCGAAGAAGAGCACCGCCGTCACGGCCACGACCCAGAGGCCCCAAACGGCCAGGAACCGGGTGCGGTAGGTCATTTCGCCTCCTGCGTCCGATGGGCCGCCCGACTCCGGCCTGGATGAATCCCTCATCTCTCCCCCTGCCTGATCCACTCGATGACGTCGTCCGGCCGATAGCCGTGGCGCTCGGCCTCGGCCAGCAGCTCGCCGAGCTTCCGCTGCAGCGCCGCCTTCGCATCCGGGCGGCGCAGCACCGTGACGCCGCGCCCGCGGCGGAACTCCAGCAACCCCTCTTCGCGCAGCTCGCGCAGCGCGCGCAGCACGGTGTTGGGGTTGATCTGCAGCGCGACCGCCAGGTCCCGAGCGGGCGGCAACCGATCGCCCGGCTCGACCTCGCCGTCGGTGATGGCGCGCCGGATGGCGTCGGCGGCCTGCTCGTGCAGCGGCCGCTGATCGTGCAAATCCAACGAAAGCAACATGATGCTAATGACACTAGCACCATTCACTTCTTATCTGCCAGCAGCCTCACCGTTCGCGCAGGCCAGGACCCGTGCGTACTTTTTGTCGCCATAGCAGCAAGAAGTACACACGGGTCTGACCAGGCAAAATGCGACCACATCGGAGCGATGCTGGTGCTGGCGAACGCGGCAGAGGTGCTACTCGACGCCGATGAGGAGCAGGGCGTCGAGGTTCCCGCCCGGGTAGTGGGCGAACTCGACCTCGGGATGGGCGTGGCGGAGGTGTCCGGCCAGCGCCTCCGGCAGGCCCGCCGGCGCATCGGCCCGGACCAGCGCCGTGAGCAGCTCGCCACCGGTGGCGAGCATCCTGGTGGCGAGCTCGCGGGCGGCGGCGGGCACGTCGTCGCCGATGAGCACGACCTCGCCGTCGATCAGCCCGAGCACGTCGCCAGGCAGGCAGCGGCCGACCCAGGTCAGCGCCTCGGCATCGGCGATGCGCAGCTCGCCGCGCCGCGTCGCGGCCGCCGCCTCGGCCATCGCCACCTGGTCGGCGGCCCGGCGCCGGGTCGGATCGTGCACCGCGAGCGCGGCCAGCCCCTGCACCGGCGACGCCATCGGCACCACGACCACGTCCTGCCCCTCGCCGATCGCGCCGACCCGCTCCACCGCGGCGGCCGTGGCCGCGCCGTTGGGCAGCACGACGACGTGCGCGGCGCCGGTCGCGACGAACGCCTCGCGGAGCCGCTCCTCGGTCAACTCCGCGCCGCCGACCAGCACATCCGCGCCCTCGGCGGCGAACAGCTCGCCCAGGACGTCGTCGGTGACGCAGGCGAG
Organism: Saccharopolyspora shandongensis; assembly: GCF_900106995.1. Lineage (GTDB taxonomy): Bacteria > Actinomycetota > Actinomycetes > Mycobacteriales > Pseudonocardiaceae > Saccharopolyspora > Saccharopolyspora shandongensis. The sequence goes on along the minus strand of NZ_FNOK01000005.1, from coordinate 117,722 downwards.
CACGGCGACGTCCCGCGCGAACGCGGCCTGCTGGTCGGCGAACCGGGTGACCTTGATCTTGTGCACGCGCCCGGTCCCGATGCCCGACTCGATCGCCGCCCCGATGTCGTCGCAGTGCACGTGCACGGCCCAGGAATCCGCACCGTCACCGACCACCGACACGCAGTCGCCGAGCGCGCACAACGCATCGCGCAGCGCCGCGACCCGGCCCTGATCGGTGTCGGCCAGCAGGTACATGACCTCGTACTCGTGCTGCGACTCGTGCTCCAGCACTCCCGAGTCGCCCGGCACGGGCGCCTCGGGCGCGAGCCGCTCGCCATCGCGCACCACCGCGTGCAACGCGTCGAGCATGATCACCAGGCCCCGCCCGCCGGCATCGACGACACCTGCGTCGAAGAGCACCGAGAGCTGGCCCGGAGTGGCGGCCAACGCGTCGACGGCGGCCCGGGTCGCGCGGTGCACGACCGCGTCGAGCTCGCCGGAACCGGCCGCGAGCGCCGCAGCGCGCAACACCGACAGCACCGTGCCCTCGGCGGGCTCGGCGACGGCCTGCCTGGCCAGTTCGTCCGCACGGGCCAACGCCGCACCCAAGGCCCGGCCGTCGGCTTCGGCGACGTCGCGCAGTGACTCGGCGATACCGCGCAGGGCCTGCGAGAGCAGCACGCCGGAGTTGCCGCACGCGCCGCCGAGCGCGCCCTTCGACAACGCGGCGAGCACGCCGCCGAGCGTGTCCGGCTCGACCGCGTCGAGCGCTTCCACCGCCGCGCGCATCGTGTGCAGCAGGTTGGTACCGGTGTCGCCGTCGGCGACCGGGTAGACGTTGATCCGGTCGATCGCCTCGCGCTCTGCCGCCAGCCCGGCCAGCGCCAGGTCGGCCCACCGGCGGGCAGCCGCCGCAGTCAGCGTCCGCAACACCCGCGACCTCCCACGCAGCCACCTACGATCGGATTGTCCGAGACTAGTCGCTGTCCGCGCCGGGTTCGGCACGCATCGGCACTCGCCCCCACCGCCGGGAGCGCCGCCATCGGGTGGGCTACACTGATCCGGTCCCAGGGTGGCGATGACCCCGGGCAACCGGGTTCTCCGGGCTGAGACCGCCGGTCACGGCGGTGGACAGTGAGCGCTCACGCGAGGCTGATGCGGCCGTGGTGCGCTTGCGGCTCTCATCGCTGTAACCGTCAAGCAAAGTTAAGGGGTGTCTGACGTGGCTGCCGTCTGCGACGTCTGCGGTAAGGGACCAGGCTTCGGCAACTCGGTCTCGCACTCCCACCGGAAGACCAAGCGCCGGTGGAACCCGAACATTCAGACCGTGCACGCCAAGATCGGCCTTTCGCAGCGCAAGCGCATGAACGTGTGCACCTCTTGCCTGAAGGCCGGCAAGGTCGTCCGCGGCTGAACTCGACTGCGCGCAAAACCCCGAGGCCCAGCGCCTCGGGGTTTTCTGCGTTCACCGGCTCATGAGGCGTGGTTGCGCCACTGGGGGCCGACCTTCTCCCACTCCGCGGCCCAAGCCGCGAGTCGCCTGCGGGTCACGATCAACCGGGCTCCCATCAGGGCGACCGTGGTGAACAGCGCGGATCCGAGCAGCACGCTCGCCCCGGCCATGCCGGCGGCCTGGGTCGCCTCAGCTCGGGTCAGCGGCGGCGAGGTCGGCTGGCCCTGCTGGTCCAGCCACACCGGAACGGTTCCGGCCGCCGGGGCGCGGGCCGGTAGCTGGATGACGGCGAAGTGCTCGTCCGGCGCCTGTCCCCAGCGCACCGCGACCGGCCGGTGGGCGGTCCCGGCGGCATCGCCGAGCTCGGCGACGACCGTCGCCACCACCTGGTGCTTGGCCGCCTGCTCGCGATCCACGTCGGCGAGCCGGCCGCGCAGCTCGGACTGCGCGACGAACAGGGCCGCCACCACGGTGGCGACCGCGATCAGCGCGACCAGCAGCAGCGCGACGGGCTCGAAGTAGTCGGTGCGCCGCCGCAGCGGGTTCGCCCCCGGAAATATCCTGCGGATCAGGCACCGCAGGTCGCTGCCATTCCGGCCGGCTCTCATGACGGGCCTTCTTCCGCCCCGAACGCATCATCCGGCAAAGGCCAATGTACGACCGGGCGGAACCGAAATCCATACGCCGCGAACAGGCAAAACGCGCCTGCGCCGGGGCTTGCCCGGCGGCACCGGGTGGTCAGGCAAGCGGCGCAGCCGCTTCCTCTTTCGCCACGCACGCAACTTGCACCGCCGCGGGTTCTCAGACTGTGCCCGCCTTCTAGGCTACTGGGCGAGGCCAGTCCCCGATGCCGCTAGGCACACGTAAGTCGGGGATCCCACAGTCCAGGCGGCGTCCGCAACTCCAGCAGGGGGCCGCCACCCGCACCGCAGAGCAAGGCGAGCAGAAACCCCTCTACGGCAGCTTCCAGTCGATGGGCTCCATGCCGCGGCGCTCGAGGATCTCGTTCACCCGGCTGAACGGGCGGGAGCCGAAGAAGCCGCGGTCGGCCGACATCGGGCTCGGGTGCGGCGATTCGACGCACTCCACGCCGGGCATCAGCGGGCGCAGATCGCGGGCGTCGCGGCCCCAGAGGATCGCCACCAGCGGCTCCTCCCGCGCGGCCAGCGCGCGGATGGCCTGCGCGGTGATCTCCTCCCAGCCCTTGCCCCGGTGCGAACCGGAGTTGCGGGGCCGGACCGTCAGCGCCCTGTTGAGCAGCAGCACCCCGCGCTCGGTCCACGGCGTGAGGTCGCCGCTGGTGGGCTTGGGGTGGCCGAGGTCCTCGGTGTACTCGCGGTAGATGTTGACCAGGCTGCGCGGCGGCGCGACGCCGGGCGCGACGGAGAAGCTGAGGCCGACCGCGTGCCCGGGCGTCGGGTACGGGTCCTGGCCCACGATCAGCACCCGCACGTCGTGGAACGGCTGTTGGAAGGCGCGCAGCACGTGCTCCGGCGCGGGCAGGTACGTCCGGCCCTCGGCTACCTCGGTGCGCAGGAACTCGCCCATCTTCTTGATCTGATCGGCGACCGGCTCCAGGGCTTGCGCCCATCCGGCTTCCACGAGCTCTTGCAACGGACGTGCGACCATGCGAGCACCCTAGCGAGAGACCAAGATCGCCCTACGGACAGCCCCGAGATCGACTTCAAACCGATCAATGTGTCGCACGTCACACTCGATCGAAGTAACATAGCGGGCGATATGGCGCACACCCGTATCCGACTGCCACACGAAAGCACCATTTCCGCTAGTCACCCGCCGAATTCGGCTGTCAAATCGACGACACTCCGACACAACGCGCGGACCGTTCGTTCGGTGACCTTTTGCATATAGGAAATAACATCGGAATAACGCAATCCACGTCTTTTGGTGGCCTCCTCAAGGCCGCTCAGCTAGGTTCACCGGAGTTCTGAAGACCGCAAGGGTGGATGGCATGACCCGGAGGTGGGCCGCAAACTCATGACTTCGCAGGAATCAGCCGAAACATCAGCCGAGCAGCGCTCCCTGCTCCGTCGCGCAGTTGGCGCAGCGGCAATCGGCAACTGCACGGAGTGGTACGACTTCGGCGTATATGCATATGTGGCCGCATACGTGGGCCACCAGTTCTTCCCCGGCCCGCTCGAGACCATCTCGGCCTTCGGCGTCTTCGCCATCTCCTTCCTGTTCCGGCCGCTGGGCAGCCTGTTCTTCGGCCCGCTGGGCGACCGGATCGGCCGGCAGAAGGTGCTGGCGGTGACGATCCTGCTGATGTCCGGATCGACGTTCGTCATCGGCCTGCTGCCCACCTACGAGACCATCGGCATCTTCGCGCCGATGCTCCTGCTGCTGTGCCGGTTGCTGCAAGGCTTCTCGACCGGCGGCGAATACGGCGGCGCGGCGACCTACATCGCCGAGTTCGCGCCCGACCGGCGCCGCGGCTTCTGGGGGAGCTGGCTGGAATTCGGCACGCTCGTCGGATTCGGATTCGGCGCGCTGGTGCCCACGATCCTGATCTTGAATCTGGACACCGCCTCGATGGAAAGCTGGGGCTGGCGCATTCCGTTCCTGATCGCCGGTCCGCTCGGCGGCGTCGGTCTCTACCTGCGGAGCAAGCTGGAAGACACGCCGGCGTTCAAGAAGCTCGAAGCGACGCACCAGGTGGCCAAGTCGCCGCTGAAGGACCTGATCAAGGAATGGTGGCGGCAGCTGCTGATCCTGATGGGCATCGTGGTGCTGATCAACATCGCCAACTACACGATCCTGACCTACATGGAGACGTACCTCAAGAACACGCTCCACGTGGAGGACGGCCAGGAGTACCAGGTCCTGGTCCCGCTGTTGCTGACGGTGCTGTTCATGATGGTGATCATCACGCCGGTGGGCGCGCTGTCGGACCGGGTCGGCCGCAAACCGCTGTTCCTGTCCGCGGCGATCTGCTTCATCGTGCTGCCGATCCCGGCGTTCATGCTGATCTCCCAGGGCACCGTGCTGACCACGATCCTGGGGCTGGGCCTGCTGGCGATCGGGCACGTGCAGCTGATCGGGCCGCTGGCGGCGACGCTGCCGGCGATGTTCCCGACGAAGGTCCGCTACGCGGCCTTCTGCATCGGGTACAACATCTCCACGGCGGTCTTCGGCGGGACCGCGCCGCTGGTCAACGACGCCGTCGTGACCTCGACCGGCAACACCTTGTTCCCGGCGTTCTACCTGATGGCCGCGGCCCTGGTGGCGCTGGTGCCGATCCTGCTGATGAAGGAGACGGCGAAGAAGCCGCTGATGCAGGACGCGCCTGCCCCGGCGGGCTCCTCGGCGGGCTAGTCGCCCCGAACGCGGAGAACCCCGATGTGCCGGTGGCGCATCGGGGTTCTCCGCGTTTCGGGAAGTCCTCGGCGGTCCTGCGTCAACGCCAGTGCTCCCAGCCCGCCGGGCCCTCGTACTCGCCGCCGTCCACCGTGACACCCGCGCCCTCGGCGACGACGCCGATCGCGCGCCAGCCCTCCGGCAGCGGACGCCCCGGCGGGAACGTCGCGGCCAGCGCCTGGTCCTCGCCGCCGGTGAGCACCCAGTGCCGGGCGTCCGCGCCCAGCGCCGAGGCGACCTCGATCAGCCGCTGCGGCACCTCGACCTGCTCGGTGCGGACGTCGATGGCCACCTGCGACGCCTCGGCGATGTGCCCGAGATCGGCCAGCAGCCCGTCCGAGGTGTCCACCATGGACGTCGCGCCCGCGACGGCCGCCTGCGGCCCCGCCGCGTACGGCGGCTCCGGCACGCGGTGCGCGCCGACGACCGCGACCGGCGAGCGGAAACCCCGCCCCAGGACGGCCAACCCGGCCGCCGACCAGCCCAGTCGGCCGGCCACCGCGACCACGTCCCCCGGCCGCGCGCCCGACCGCGTCACCGGCTCCCGGCCCTGCAGGTCGCCCAGCGCTGTGATCGAGATCGTCAGTGAGGTCGCCGACACCATGTCGCCGCCGACGATGCCGATGCCGACCCGCTGTGCTTCTTCCCACATGCCCGCGGACAGCTCGTCGGCCACGTTCGTCGGCAGGTCCGGGGAGCACGCCAGGCCCACGAGCAGGCCGGTCGGCACCGCGCCCATCGCGGCGATGTCCGAGAGGTTCACCGCGACGGCCTTGCGCCCCACCTGCTCCGGTGTCGACCAGTCGAAACGGAAGTGCACCCCTTCGACGAGCACGTCGGTGGCGGCCACCACCCGGCCGTCCGGGGCTGCCAGGACCGCGGCGTCGTCACCCGGCCCGATCAACGTGCCTGGTGACTGAGGCCGCCCGGCCGTAACCCGATCGATGAGACCGAACTCACCCAACTGGGAAACGGTCTGTGCGTCCTGCGATGAATCAGGACCCAACTGGGACCTTCCTTCCTTGAGCATCCGCTCGGTCCGATGGGGTAACTTTCTGCCAGTTTCCTACCCCGAGCACATCGGCCACACGAAGGGGCACGCCGTGGTTCAGGCATACATCCTCATCCAGACCGAAGTCGGCAAGGCCGCCGCGGTCGCCGGCGAGATCAAGGACTTCGCCGGCATCATCAGCGCCGAAGACGTCACCGGCCCGTACGACGTGATCGTGCGCGCCGAGGCAGAGAACGTCGACCAGCTCGGCAAGATGGTCGTGGCGAAGATCCAGAACGTCGACGGCATCACCCGCACCCTGACCTGCCCCGTGGTGCACCTGTGACGATCCGTCGCTGAAAGCGCGGGTGGGCAGCCCGCACCAGAGTGGAGCACGGCCGGGCCGGTGACCGCACCCGGCGGCGGCCGTGCTGTAGTGGACGACGTGGTTCACCAATCAGCGACCGGATTGCCCCGGCCGGTGTTGATCGTGGCGATCACGCTCGGCGCACTCCTCGCCCTGGCGGTCGCCGGCGTCGGCGCATACGGCTGGTACGGCGAACACCAGGCACAGCAGGCCCAAGCGGAAGCAGAGGCGGCCCGGCGGACCGGGCCACTTCCGCTCGCGCCCGTCCCGGCGCCGAAGGCGTCGTCGCCGGAGTGCGCGGCGGTGCTCCAAGCCCTGCCGCGCGAGCTCGCCGTGGGCGACGCGCTCGTGCCGCGCCGCGCGCTGGCGGAGCCGGCGCCGGCGGGAACCGTCGCGTGGGGAGATGCGAAGCACGACCCGCTGACGGTGCGGTGCGGCATCGACGCCCCGCAGGAGCTGACGCCGACGGCGCAGCTGCTGGACGTCTCCGGCGTCAGCTGGCTGGAGATCAACCAGGGCGGCGACACCTCGTGGCTGGCGGTCGACCGCCCCGTGTACGTCGCGCTCACCGCTCCCGAGGGCACCGGAACCGGCCCCATCCAGGACCTCTCCGAGATCCTCCGCAACACCCTCCCCAAGCAGCCGGTCTTCCCCTGACGCACCAAAAGGCCCGTGCACGTTTTGTGCTGCTCTAGCGACACAAAACGCGCACGGGCCTTGAGCTGTGGAAACCGCCGGCTCAGCGGAGGCCGGTGCCCCGGGAGATCGCCGTTTCGACGAGGGTGGTCAGCAGCGTCCGGTAGTCGACGCCCGTGTCCGCCCACATCCGCGGGTACAGCGAGATCGCCGTGAAGCCCGGCATCGTGTTGACCTCGTTGACGATCAGCTCGCCGTTCTCGGCGAGGAAGAAGTCGACCCGCGCCAGGCCCTGGCAGTCCAGCGCGCGGAAGGCCCGCACCGCCGCGGCGCGCAGCTCCTCGATCGCGTCGTCGCCGATCTTGGCCGGGATGTCGAACTCGGTGACATCGTCGAGGTACTTGGACTCGTAGTCGTACCAGTCGGATTCGCCGGTGACCCGCAGCTCGGCGGGCAGCGACGCCTCGATCCGGCCGTCCGGGAACTCCAGCACGCCGCATTCGATCTCGCGGCCCACCACCGCCGACTCGATGATCACCTTCGGGTCGGTGCGCCGCGCCTCCGCGATCGCGGCGTCCAGGTCCGCCCAGTCGGTGACCTTGGTGATGCCCAGCGACGATCCGGCCCGCGTGGGCTTGACGAACACCGGCAGCCCGAGCCGTTCGCGCTGCCGCTCGTCCAGCGTGGCCTGATCGCGGCGCAGCACCTCGAAGCGCCCCACGCCCAGGCCCTCCGCGGCGAGCAGCTTCTTGGTGTACTCCTTGTCCATCGACACGGCGCTGGAGAGCACGCCCGCCCCGACGTAGGGCACGTCGGCCATCTCCAGCAGGCCCTGGATGGTGCCGTCCTCGCCGAACGCGCCGTGCAGCACCGGGAACACCACGTCGACCGACGACAGCACCTCGCCGCCGCGGCCCGGCTCCAGCAGCACCAGCTCGCGGCGGGTGGGGTCACCGGGCAGCGCGAGCGCGGTGTTCTGCACGACCTCGGGTGCCTGCCGGTCCCGGATCTCCAGCTGCTTCGGGTCGTCGGTGCCGAGCACCCAGGCGCCCTCGCGGGTGATGCCGACCGGCAGGATCTCGAAGCGGTCCGGGTCCAGGTGCGAGAGCACGCTACCGGCGGACACGCAGGAAATGCCGTGCTCGGTGCTGCGCCCGCCGAAGACGACGGCCACCCGGGTCTTGCGCTGTGTCATGCGCCGGACCATACCTGCCGTGCCGAAGGCCCGTTTCACAAAGGTTGACCGGGTGCACAGCGGAACCGATCGCTTCCCCGCCGCGAGCGAGCTATTTCACGCGTTCCCGCACAACCGAGCCAGAATCGGCAGCGCGCGTTCCAGTTCGTCGCGCGAACACGCGGCGTAGCCGAGCGCCAACCCGAACCACTGCTGCGGACCGCAGTGGTGCCGCCGCAGCCCGTCGAGCACCAGTCCGCGCTCCGCGGCCATCGCGACCACGCGCTGCTCGGTCTCCGCGTCCGGCAGCGGAAGCACCACGTGCGCCCCGGCTCGGTCGCCGAACACCTCGACGCCTTCTGCCGCGAGCTTCTCCACCACGAACGCCCGGCGCTGCGAGAGTTCCCGCCGCAGGCGTCGCAGGTGCCGTCCGAGGTCGCCGTGGCGGGCAAGCTCCACCAGCACGCGCTGTCCCGCCGGAGCCGGGCTGGTCCCCGTGCGATCGCGGTGCTGCAGCACGCAAGCCGCGACGTCGTCGGGCGCCAGCATCCAGCCCACGCCCAGGGTCGGGGTGAGGATCTTGCTCGTCGTGCCGAGGTGCACGACGACGTCCGGGGCCATCGACGCGAGCACCGGCAGCGGCGCCACGTCGTAGCGGAGCTCGCCGTCGTAGTCGTCCTCGATGATCAGCCAGCCCTCGGCGCGCGCCCGCTCCACCAGCGCGATCCGGCGCTCCGCCGGCAACCGGCCGCCGATCGGGTACTGGTGCGCGGGCGAGCAGTAGACCGCTTGCACGCCGCGCGGAATGGCATCGACCACGATGCCCGCGTGATCGACCGGCGCCGCCACGACCCGCACGCCCACCGACCGCAGCGCGCCCACCGCCCGCTGATACCCGGGCTCCTCCACGGCGACCGCCGCGCCGCGGCGGAGCACCGAGCCGGCCAGCTCGACGACAGCCGACGTGGTGCCACCGGTGGCCAGCACGTTGTCCACCGTCAGCCCGCCGACGACCAGGCCGCGGTGGCGCAGCAGGTGTTCGGTGATGGCCTCGCGGTATTCGATCGACCCGCCGCGATGCGGCTTCGAGTCGGGCGGGGTGTCCGCCGCCGCGCGCCAGGCCCGCCGCCACGCCGCCCGGTCGACTCCGCCCGCCCACGGCACGCCGGGCGTCAGCACCACCATCGGCTCGTCCGCCTGCCGCGCGCCGCGGTCCGCGCCGGTGGTCGCTCCGGCCCGCGATCCGGGCGGGCTGGTCGTGACGTAGGTGCCCGAGCCGTGCCGCCCGGCGATCCAGCCCTCGGCGTGCAGCTGCTCGTAGGCCGCGGCGGTCACCGTGCGGCTCACTTCGAGGTGCCGCGCGAGCGCGCGCGTGGACGGCAGGCGGTCGCCGCCGCGGAGCTGGCCGAGGGTGGCGGCGTGCCGCAGCGCGTCGGCGAGCTGAACGGCGAGCGGACGGGGATCGTCGCGGCGCAGGTCGATGGCCAGCTCCAGCAGCGGGGAGCTGGCAGCGGGCACGGCATGTGGCATTTCGAAATTCTCCCTGATTGGCACTTCGATAATGCCACTTGCTGAAAGATCCTGTTCCTCGTGACCCGACAGCTCTCCACCACAGAACGGACCACCATCCGCCGCGGCAGCGACCGGGCCCGCACCGAGCGCAGCGACCTGCACGCCGCCCTGGACACCGGCCTGATCTGCCACCTCGGCCTGCTGGTCGACGGCGCTCCCCGGGTGCTGCCCACAGGCTACGGACGCAGCGGCGACACGCTCTACGTGCACGGCTCGACCGGCGCGCGCAGCCTGCGGGAGGCCGCCGAGGGAGTCGAGGTCTGCGTCACGGTGACCCACCTCGACGGGATCGTCTACGCGCGCTCGCTGTTCCACCACTCCGTGAACTTCCGCTCCGCAATGATCCACGGGCGCGCCCGGAACGTCGTCGACGACGACGAGAAGCTGCAGGCGCTGCGGGTGATCACCGAACAGCTCGCGCCCGGTTCGTGGGACCACGCGCGGCAGCCGAACAAGCGGGAGCTGGCCGCGACGGCGGTCCTCGCCGTCGACCTCGCCGAAGCCGCGGTGAAGGTCCGCAGCGGCGGCCCCAACGACGACGCCGAGGACGTCGAGGCGGGCGAGGCGTGGGCCGGGGTGCTGCCGCTGCGCATGCACTGGGGCGCACCGGAATCCGCGCCGGACCTGCCTGCTGGATTCGAGGTGCCGCGGCACGTCGGCGAGCGGCAGTACCAGCGATGAGCGTCGTGGAACTGGACGACATCGCGCCCGCCTACCCGGTGCTCCGCGAGCTGCGGCCGGATCTGGCTTCGCCGGAGGAGTTCCGGGCGCAGGCGGAGCAGCAGCGGGCGGCGGGTTACCGGCTGATCGCGTCGCTCGACGGCGCCGGCGAGGTCGCCGCCGTCGCGGGGTTCCGCGCCGGGCGGTCGTTCGCGTGGGGCCACTACCTGTACGTCGACGACCTCGTCACCCTGCCGGCAGCCCGGAAGCGGGGGCACGCGAAGGCACTGCTCGACTGGATCGACGCGGAGGCCCGCAGGCTCGGAATCCGGGAAATCCACCTGGATTCGGGCACGCAACGCCACGACGCGCACCGCCGCTACCTCGGGACCGGATTCGCGATCCCGTCCTTCCACTTCTCGAAACCCACGCCCGGAGCCTGAGCCCGCGCGGCCGGGTCGATTGTGGACACGGCGCGAAAGTCGTTGCGGCGCGGGGCGCCCGGTCCCCCGGATGCCCCGCGCGCGTCACCGCGCCTGGCGGAGGCCGGCGACCGGGTCGTGGGTGTAGAGGGTCATCCGGGCCCGGGCCGGGCGGTAGACGTGGACGCTCACCGCCGGGTCCGGCCCGTCGTTGTGCACCTGGTGCACGTAGTTCGGGCCGAAGACGCGGGACTGGCCCGCGGTCAGCGGGTGCAGCACCTCGGTGCCCCGGGGTTGGACGACGCGCTCGGTCAGGTTGCCGGCGATCACGGTGAAGGCGCCGGTGGCGCCGCCGTGGTCGTGCAGTTCGGTGTGCTGGCCGGGCAACCAGCTCAGCAGCCACGCCTCGTAGCTCTCGGTGCGCGCGAGCAGGCCCGACCAGCGCTGGTCCGGGTCGTAGCGCAGCAGGTGCGTCCACGAGCCGCGGTCGGCGGCGAGTTCCCGGGCGATGCGGACCGGGTGCGCGATGGAGAGATCGGCAGGTGCGGCAAGGGTATTCGGCGGAACGGCGAACACGGCGGATGTCCTTCGGGATCGTGATGAGCCCCGGGCCGTCGGCGCGCGTGCGTGCGCGCCCGGAAACGCCCGGGAATTACGGGAGAACGATCAACACGAAGAACACAGACAGAGCGCGCTGGCGACGCGGCGCAGGTCGATGTGACCCCGTCGATCAGTCATAGCACGCAGCAACACGGGAAGAACTGAACCAGCCGGAGGGGACCCGCGTCAACTCGAAGCCGCAAGATCTCACACCACGGTGGCGGATCCCGCCCGCCGTTGATCACTTCTGGAGTTCTAGAGGCCGTTATTCGGGAGTCCGGTAGGGCGTGTTGTGGCCTTTGAAGCGGCGCAACCGCTTAGCCCACCTAAGCAACTCGCACCGCCGCGGGTTCTCAGGCTTCTTCTCACGAGGACAGCCCCGACTGGTATTCATCATGCCGGGGATCCCACAGCGAGAAGACGCCTGAGGTTCCGCCACCGGCACCGCCACGCAAGGTGTGACTGGAAAACGCTCTACAGGGCTTGGAGGACGTCGGCGACCAGGTCGGCCGGGTCTTCGCAGCCAGCCGAGAACCGGACGAAGCCCTCCGGCACCGGGTCGCCCCACTGGGCGCGGCGGTCGACCGTGCTGTGCAGGCCGCCGAAGCTCGTCGCCGCCACCACCAGCTCACTGCGCCGGACGAACTCCTCGACCGCCCGCGCATCGGCCAGCTCGAACCGGAACACCCCGCCCCAGCGGCGCATCTGCCGCCGGGCGAGCTCGTGCGACGGGTCGCCGGGCAATCCCGGCCAGCGCAGCCCGGAAACCGCCGGGTGCTCGCGCAGCGCCTCGACGAGCGCCGCCGCGTTCTCGGCCTGCCGCGCCAGGCGCAGGTCCAGCGTGCCCATGCTGCGGTGCGCCAGCCAGGTCTCGAAGGGGCCGGGGATCGAGCCGGAGAGGGTCCGCGCCCGCACCAGCCGCTGCGCCAGTTCCTCGTCGCGGACCGACACGTGCCCCATCAGGATGTCGCTGTGCCCGGACAGGGCCTTGGTGTCGCTGGCCACCACGATGTCCGCGCCCAGCTCCAGCGGCCGCTGCCCGAGCGGCGTCGCCGTCGTGTTGTCCACCGCCAGCAGCGCGCCCACCGCGTGCGCGCGCTCCGCGAGCTCGGCGATGTCGCACACGTCCAGCCCCGGGTTCGACGGGGTTTCCAGCAGCACCAGGCGAACCCCGGCGAAGACGTCGTCGTGCCAGGGACCGGGCGTGTCGATCTCCCGGACGTCCAGCTCCAGTTCGGCGAGCTCGTCGCGGACGAACTGGCGCGTCGCGTAGTACCCGTCGCTGGGCAGGATCAGCGCATCGCCGGGGCGGAGCACCGCGCGCAGCAGCGTGCTGATCGCCGCCATGCCCGACGGCAGCAGAACGCACTGCCCGCCGTCCAGGTCGCCGATGGCCGACTCCAGCGCCCGCCAGGTGGGATTGCCCGCCCGGCCGTAGAAATCGGCGGCCTGGACGTCCTCGCCCAGGTGGAACGGCGCGGCGAAGACCGGGCCCGGCAGCAGCGGCGTCCCGCCGGCCGGCTCCGGGTGCCCGCCGCGCACGCAGCGCGTGCCGTCGCCGAGATCCGATGTGCTCACAAGTTCTCCCATCGCGAGTTCGGTGCCCCCTCGCGGTGTCGGTTCCCGGCGGAAACCGCGGACTCCTTCGAGCGGCTTCCCGCCATCGTGAGCGGTGCTGGCCGCTCCGGCGACCACAGCCCCTCACGACCCCGGGAAGCCGCCCGGGTCATTCCGGTTTGCGCTCGCGGCCGAGCAGCTCGGCGGCCGCGGGTGCGGGCGCGAGGCCCTCGTGGCACACCCGGTGCACCACGTCCGTGATCGGCATCTCGACGCCGTGCCGCGCCGCCAGCTGGCGGATCGACGAGCACGACTTCACGCCCTCGGAAACCTGCCCGTGCGCGGCCTCCTGCGCCTGCGCCAGGGTTTCGCCGCGCCCCAGCCGCTCGCCGAAGGTCCGGTTGCGCGACAGCGGCGACATGGCGGTGGCGACCAGGTCGCCCAGCCCGGCCAGGCCCGCGAACGTCATCGGGTCGGCGCCCAGCGCGGCGCCCAGCCGGGTCGTCTCGGCCAGGCCGCGGGTGATCAGCGAGGACATCGTGTTGTGCCCGAAGCCCAGCCCAGCGGCCATCCCGCAGGCCAGCGCGATCACGTTCTTGCACGCCCCGGCGATCTCGATGCCGACGAGATCCGTGTTGGTGTAGGGCCGGAAGTACGGCGTCGAGCAGGCGTGCTGCAGCGCGACGGCCCGGTCGTGGTCCGGGCAGGCCACCACGGTCGCGGTCGGCTGCTCGGCGGCGATCTCCTTGGCCAGGTTGGGCCCGGAGACGACCGCGACGTGCTCCATCGGCACGTCCGCGACCTCGCCGATCACCTCGCTCATCCGCTTCAGCGTGCTCAGCTCGACGCCCTTGGCCAGGCTCACCAGCGTCGCCTCCGGCGGCAGCAGCGGCTGCCAGCCGGCGAGGTTCTCGCGCAACGTCTGGCTGGGCACCGCGAGCACCACCGCGCCGGCGCCGTGCACCGCCTCGGCGGCGTCATCGGTGGCGCGCAACGTCGACGGCAGCCGGATGTCCGGCAGGTACGCGGCGTTGCAGCGGGTTTCGTTGATCGCCGCGGCGACCTCCGCGCGCCGCGCCCACAGGACGACGTCGTTGCCCGCGTCGGCGAGGACCTTCGCGAACGTGGTGCCCCAGGAACCCGCGCCGAGGACGGTGATCCGCTCAGGCCGCGCCATCGTCGCCCCGGGTCTTGCGGGCGCTGCTGTAGAACTCGGCGGGCGGCTGCTCGCCGCGGATCTCGCCGAGCAGTTCCCGCACCCGGGTCATCGCCAGCTGCGTGACCTCGCGCAGCGCCTGCGTGTCGTGCTCCATGCCGCGGTAGGCGGACAGGTCCAGCGGCTCGCCGAAGGCGATCTCCACGGTCTTGCGCGGGAACGGCCGGAACCGCTTCTTGTAGTGGTCGTAGATGTCGCGGGTGCCCCACCGGGCAGCCGGGATCACCGGGATGTCGTGCGCCAGCGCCAACCGCGCCACCCCGACCTTCGGCGTCATCGGCCAGCCGTCCGGGTCCTTGGTGATGGTGCCGTCGGGGTAGATCACGATCGTCTTGCCGCGCTCCAGCGCGTTGTGCGCGTCCTGCAGGCTCTTCTGCGCGTCGGCGGTGCCGCGGTAGACGGGGATCTGGTCGACACCCACCAGGACGCTCTTGAGCACCGGCACGTTCCAGAGCGTGTTCTTCGCGAGGAACCGCGGCACCCGGCCCGCCCTGTGCACGGTGACGGCGTCGAAGATCGGGTCCAGGTGCGAGACGTGGTTGAACACCAGCAGCGCCGGGCCCTCGGCGGGGATGCGCTCCAGCCCGGTCACCTTGGTGCGGGCCAGCGCGGCGGTCAACGGGTAGAAGACACCGCGGGCGAGGCCGAGCCAGAACTTGCCCATGCCCTGCGCCTTTTCGCTGGTCTGCCTCCGCTGGCGCCGGAGGCTCTTCGGTTCCGCCACGGCATCTCCTTCAACTGGTCGCAAGCGCCCCGACAAGTTACCTGCCGGGCCGGGCCGCCGGACATCCCGCACGGCGGAACCCGAATGCCGCCGGAGCAGTGCCGGTCCGGGGCCGCGCGACGGCAAGATGGCAGACGTGACCGCAGGTTTGTACCTCATAGTGCCGATCAAGCCGCTGCACCTGGCGAAGTCGCGGCTGCTCGGCGCCGCCGGGCGGGGCGCGGCGCACGCCGACCTGGTCACGGCCGTGGCCTTGGACACAGTGACGGCCGCGCGCCGGGCGGCCGGCGTCGCCGGAGTCGTCGTGGTGACCTCCGACCCGACGCTCACCGAGACATTCGCCGCCGAGGGCGTCGAGGTGCTCCCGGACACCCCGGCGGCCGGGCTGAACGCCGCGTTGCGGCACGGCGACGCCCAGTTGCGGCGGCGCGGGATCGCGACGCGGATCGGCGCGCTGCAGGCGGATCTGCCCGCCCTGCGGCCCGCCGAGCTCGCGGCCGCGATCGCCGCCGCCGGTGACGACCGCTCGTTCTGCCCGGACCGGCACGGCACCGGCACCACGCTGCTGCTGGCGGAGCGCGGCGGACCGCTCGCGCCCCTGTTCGGGCCCGGCTCGGCGGACGCGCACGCCGATTCCGGGGCGAAAACGCTCCTGGGTCAGTGGGACTCGCTGCGCTGCGACGTGGACACCGAGGCCGACCTGGCCGCCGCGGCGGCGCTCGGCCTCGGCCCGCACACCGCTCGCCGGGTGTCGTGACCACACCCTCCGAGCGGCCGCGTACGACACGGCGTTAAGGGGCTCGTACGTGAATGTTCATCCACAACCGTGAACATCACACGCACACGTCAGAAGTCGAAGAGAACCGCCCGGATGAGCGACAATGGTCGGGTGAGCACCGACAGCAGCGACCGGATCCCGAAGCAGCCAGCCAAGCGCACCTCCAGCGGCCGGACACGTCGCACGCCTCGCGCGGCCGGCCGCACCGGAAACCCGGTCGCTGCCCAGGCGCCGGCGACCGCCGACACCACCGGCAACGCTCCCGACGGTGCCCGGGTGCCCTCCGCCCCGCCCGCGGTGACCCGCGCGGCCGCGACCACCGACCTGCCCGAAGACCGGTACCTCAACCGCGAACTGTCGTGGCTCGACTTCAACGCGCGGGTGCTGGCGATCGCCGAGGACCAGTCGCAGCCGGTGCTGGAGCGCGCCAAGTTCCTCGCGATCTTCGCGTCCAACCTGGACGAGTTCTACATGGTCCGGGTCGCCGGGCTGAAGCGCCGCGAGGAGACCGGCCTCTCGGTGCGCAGCGCCGATGGGCTCACCCCGCACGAGCAGCTGGTGCGGATCTCCGCCCGCAACCAGGACCTGATGGAGAAGCTGAGCCGGGTCTTCACCGACGAGCTGCTGCCGGAACTGGCGGCGCACGGCGTCCGGATCCTGCGCTGGGCCGAGCTGGAAACCGCCGACCAGGACAGGCTGGCCCGCTACTTCGAGGACCACATCTTCCCGGTGCTCACCCCGTTGGCGGTCGACCCGGCGCACCCGTTCCCCTACATCTCGGGGCTGTCGCTGAACCTCGCGGTCACCGTCGCCGACCCGGACGCCGGGCTGCGCCGCTTCGCGCGGGTCAAGGTGCCGGACAACGTGCCGCGGCTGATCCGCGTCGAAACCGACCGGGAGAACGAGCACGCCACCTTCCTGCCGCTGGAGGAACTCATCGCGGCGCACCTCGGGAAGCTGTTCCCCGGGATGCGGGTCGCCGAGCACCACATCTTCCGCGTCACCCGCAACGCCGACCTGGAGGTCGAGGAGGACCGCGACGAGGACCTCCTGCAGGCCATGGAGCGGGAACTCGCACGCCGTCGCTTCGGGCCGCCGGTGCGGCTGGAAGTGACCGAGACGATGAGCGAGAACATGCTCGAACTCCTGCTGCGCGAGCTGGAGGTCGACCAGCACGACGTGGTGGAGGTCAAGGGACTCCTGGACCTGTCCTGCCTGTTCCAGCTGGACCGGCTGCACCGCCCGGACCTCAAGGCCTCGCCGTTCGTGCCCGCGACGCACCCGGCGTTCGCCGAGGGGCAGACGCCGAAGAGCATCTTCTCCACGCTGCGCGAGGGCGACGTGCTGGTGCACCACCCCTACGACTCGTTCTCCACGTCGGTGCAGCGGTTCATAGAGCAGGCCGCGGCGGATCCGCACGTGCTGGCCATCAAGCAGACCCTGTACCGGACCTCCGGCGACTCCCCCATCGTCAACGCGCTCATCGACGCCGCCGAGGCGGGCAAGCAGGTGGTGGCGCTGGTGGAGCTGAAGGCGCGGTTCGACGAGCAGGCCAACATCCAGTGGGCGCGAACCCTGGAGCGTGCCGGGGTGCACGTCGTCTACGGCCTGGTGGGGTTGAAGACGCACTGCAAGACGGCGCTCGTGGTGCGCCAGGAGGGTTCCACGATCCGCCGCTACTGCCACCTGGGCACCGGCAACTACAACCCGAAGACCGCGCGGATCTACGAGGATCTGGGCCTGCTGACCGCCTCGCCGGAGATCGGCGCGGACCTCACCGACCTGTTCAACGTGCTCACCGGCTACGCCCGGCACGGCCAGTACCGCCGGATCCTGGTGTCGCCGCAGGGCATCCGCAACGGCATCGTGGAGCGCGTCGAGGACGAGATCGAGCGGGCCCGCCAGGGTTTGCCGTGCGGCATCAGGATGAAGGTGAACTCGCTGGTCGACGAGCAGATCATCGACACCCTCTACCGGGCTTCGCTGGCCGGCGTGCCGGTGCGCGTCGTGGTGCGCGGGATCTGCTCGCTGAAGGCCGGCGTGGAGGGCCTCAGCGAGAACATCGAGGTGCGCTCGATCCTGGGCCGCTTCCTGGAGCATTCCCGGGTGTTCCACTTCGTCGGCATCGACGAGCACTGGCTCGGCAGCGCTGACATGATGCACCGGAACCTGGACCGGCGGATCGAGACCCAGGTGCGGGTGACCGACGTGAAGCTCACCCACCAGCTCGACGCGATGCTGGATTCGGCGCTGCACCCGGACACCCGCTGCTGGGTGCTCAATGCGAAGGGCGACTGGGAAGCGTCGCCGCGCAGCGGGGAGCAAGTCCGCGATCACCAGGTGGAAATGCTGCGCATGCACGGTGCGAAGGTGTCCTGAGGAAGATGAGCACGACCGAGAACCAGCCGGTGCCCGGCGGAATCGACGAAGCAACGTCAGCACCGGTCCGGGCGGCCGGTGCCGTGCTCTGGCGCGCGGGCGCCACCGGCACCGAGGTGGCGCTGGTGCACCGGCCCCGTTATGACGACTGGTCGCTGCCGAAGGGCAAGCTCGACCCGGGCGAGCTGCCCGCGCACGCGGCGGTCCGCGAGGTGGCCGAGGAGACCGGGTTTTCCTGCGTGCTGTCGCGATTCCTGACCCGGGTGGACTACTCGGTGCCGGTGGCCGGCGGCGGTCGGGCCCCGAAGGTCGTCGACTACTTCACCGCCCGGGCCGGCGAAGGGGCGTTCGCGCCGAACGACGAAGTGGACGAGCTGCGCTGGCTACCCACTGGCCGCGCGCGTGACCTGCTGAGCTATCCGCACGACGCCGGGGTGCTCGACGCATTCGAGAAGTCGCCCGCCCAATCCGCGACCGTGTTGCTGGTGCGGCACGCGAAAGCAGGCAAAAGGTCCGAATGGGCCGGAGACGACGACCTGCGCCCGCTCACCGAAGCCGGACAGCGGCAGCGCGACGCATTGCATTCGCTGTTGTCGTTGTTCGGCCCCGCCCGCATCTATTCCGCACCGCGACTGCGCTGCGAACAAACGGTGGCGCCGATCGCGGCGGACCTCGGAATCGGGATTGCGACCGAGCCGCTCTTTTCCGAAGAGGGCTATCTCGGCGATCCGGACGCGGCCGCCGACGCGCTCCGCGGGGTGGCCGACGGCCCCGGCACGGCGGTGGTGTGCAGCCAGGGCGGCGTGATCCCGGACCTGGTGGCGCGGCTGGCCGATTCCACCGACCTGCGGCTCGGCGAGGTGGCCAGCCGGAAGGGCAGCGTCTGGACGCTCACGTTCGCCCGGGACCGGTCTTCCGGGAACGGCAGCGCCCCGGCGCTGCGGCTGGCCGCGGCGGACTACCTCGCGGACCCGCTGGCCTGAGAACCGGTCTTACTCCTCTTGCGTGGCAGTGCCAGTGGCGGCACCCCTACGGGAGTTGCGGTCGCCGCCTGGACTCCGGGATCCCCGACTTATGCATGCCCAGTGCACAGCGCTGGGGCCTGGCCTCGCCCAGCAGCCCAGAGGGCGGGCGCAGCCTGAGAACCCGCGGCAGCGCAAGCTGCGAGGTGGGCCAAGCGGCTGCGCCGCTTCAAGAACAAAACCGAGCTGTGCAGGAGGACGGATGCGTCGGCGAACTCGGTGCCGGCGAATGATCCGCCGACGCCCCGGCTCCAACTGACGACCGCGACCGCACCAGCACCGAACCGGCTTGTCCGGCGGTGTGCTGCGCGGGCGCTGTCCGGCGCTGATCGCGCCGTGTGGACGTTGCGCGCCGTCCACGGGTGAATCTGAGCGACCGCCGGCGCCCCGGCGGTCACGGCCTTCTCAAGCGGTTTTCCGGGCATCACCTGACGTCGGGGCGATGACCGGACGACCGGGGAACGCCGTGAGCGGGCGGCTGGTGACCCCTTGCCGGGTCATCTCGCCGCCCGCTCGGTCCACTGTTGCTCGCTGCAGTAGCGAGCAGTCACTTCTTCGTGGACTTGCGCGTGGTCGTCGCCTTCTTGGTCGCCGGACGGGTCGTCTTGGCCGTCGACTTCGTGGCGGCGGCCTTCGCCGTCGTCGCCCGCTTCGCGGCGGGCTTGGCCGGGGTCGCCTTGGCGGCGGCCTTCGCCGGGGCGGCCTTGGCCGTGGTCGCCTTGGTGGCGGTCGCCTTGGTGGCGGCGGCCCGCTTCGGAGCGGCCTTGGTGGCGGTCGCCTTTGCCGTGGTGGCACGGGTCGTGGTCTTCGTCGCGGCGGCACGCGTGGTGGTGGCCTTGGCGCGAGTACCGGCCGGGGCCTTGGCGACGCCGGCGGTCTTCGTGGTGGCACCACGGGTGGTGGCCGCCTTGGCCGCGGAGACGCGCGGCAGTTTCCGCTGTCCGCCCACGACTTCCTTGAACTGGGTGCCGGCGCGGAAGGCGGGGACGTTGGTCTTCTTGACCTTCACGCTCTCACCGGTGCGCGGGTTGCGAGCAGTGCGTGCGGCGCGGGCCCGCTTCTCGAAAACCCCGAAGCCGGTGATGTTGACCTTTTCGCCCTTGTTGACGTTGCGAACGATGATGTCCACAACGCTTTCCACAGCCTGGCTGGCGGTCTTCTTGTCTCCGAGGCGTTCTGCCAGAGCCTCGATGAGTTGGGCCTTGTTCACTTCAGTCCCTCCCAGGACACAACAACGGCCCCGTTGGGCCGACTCAATGTCAACGGTAAAGCCCCGGACAAGCAAATGCCATTCGCCACGCCTCATTTTTTCGTTGGGGCGTGGGCATTCGCGTCCGGGCAACGGGGTCCGCAGAGCTCCTGGAGCAACTGTTCAGTTGTCCCCCGGCGGGCGAGTTTTTCCTTTCACTACAGGAAAAACTCGCCCCCGAAAGGCATCTCTATCAGCCCTGGCGAGCGGGCAGGGTCACCGGTTTGAAGCTCGGCCGGGCCTGCTCAAAAGTGTCGATCGTCTCGGCGTGCCGAAGGGTCAGACCGATGTCGTCGAGCCCTTCCAGCAGCCGCCAGCGCGTGTAGTCGTCGATGCCGAAGGGCACCGTGAGGTCCTTCGCATGCACCGTCCGCTGCTCCAGATCCACCGTCACGGCGGTACCGGGCTCGTTCTCCAGCAGCTTCCACAGCAGCTCCACATCGGACTGCTCGCACTGGGCGGCCAGCAGCCCCTGCTTGCCCGAATTGCCGCGGAAGATGTCCGCGAAACGGCTGGAGATGACCACCCGGAAGCCGTAGTCCTTCAACGCCCACACGGCGTGCTCGCGCGATGACCCGGTGCCGAAGTCGGGCCCGGCGACCAGCACGCTGCCGGCGCGGAAGGGCTCCTGGTTGAGGATGAAGTCCTCGTCCCCGCGCCAGGCGGCGAACAGGGCGTCCTCGAACCCGGTCCGGGAAACCCGCTTGAGGTAGACGGCCGGGATGATCTGGTCGGTGTCCACGTTGGACCGGCGCAGCGGGACGCCGACCCCGGTGTGCGTCTTGAACGGTTCCATCGTCACTGCTCCTGGTGGGATGTGGTTCAGCTCAGGTCTTCGGGGGAGGACAGGGTTCCGCGCACGGCCGTGGCCGCCGCGACCAGCGGGGAGACCAGGTGCGTGCGGCCGCCCTTGCCTTGCCTGCCCTCGAAGTTGCGGTTGGAGGTCGACGCGCTGCGCTCGCCCGGCGTCAGCTGGTCCGGGTTCATGCCCAGGCACATCGAACAACCGGCCGAACGCCATTCCGCCCCGGCCGCGGTGAAAACCTCGTGCAGCCCCTCGGACTCCGCCTGCTTCCGGACCTTCATCGAGCCCGGGACGACGAGCATCCGCACGTCCGCGGCGACCTTGCGGCCCTTGAGAACCTCGGCGGCGGCGCGCAGGTCCTCGATCCGGCCGTTGGTGCACGAACCGAGGAAGACGGTGTCCACGGACACCTCGCGCAGCGGCGTCCCGGGCGTCAAGCCCATGTACGCCAAGGCCTTCTCGGCGGCGAACCGCTCGCCCTCGTCGGCGATCTCCGCCGGGTCCGGCACCCGCTCGCCCAACGGCAGGCCCTGGCCCGGGTTGGTGCCCCAGGTGACGAACGGGGTCAGTTCGTCGGCGTCCAGCGTGACTTCTGCGTCGAATGTGGCGTCGTCGTCGGTGCGCAGTGTCTGCCAGTACTCGACGGCGGCGTCCCAGTCCGCGCCCTCGGGGGCGTGCGGCCGCCCCTTCAGGTAGGCGAAAGTCGTTTCGTCGGGCGCGATCATGCCGGCCCGCGCGCCCGCCTCGATCGACATGTTGCAGACCGTCATGCGGGCTTCCATGGACAGCTTGCGGATCGCCTCGCCGCGGTACTCCAGGACGTAGCCCTGGCCGCCGCCGGTGCCGATCTTCGCGATGACGGCGAGAATCACGTCCTTGCTGGTGACTCCCGGCCGCAGCGTGCCCTCGATGTTGATGGCCATGGTCTTGAACGGCTTCAGCGGCAGGGTCTGGGTGGCCAGCACGTGCTCGACCTCGGAAGTGCCGATGCCGAACGCCAAAGCGCCGAACGCGCCGTGCGTCGAGGTGTGGCTGTCGCCGCAGACCACGGTCGTGCCAGGCTGTGTCAGCCCGAGCTGCGGCCCGACGACGTGCACGATGCCCTGCTCGGCGTCGCCCATCGGGTGCAGCCGGATGCCGAATTCCTCGCAGTTCTTCCGCAAGGTGTCGACCTGGGTGCGCGACACCGGGTCGGCGATCGGGAGGTCGATGCCGGTGGTGGGCACGTTGTGGTCCTCGGTGGCCAGCGTCAGGTCGGGCCGCCGGACGGGCCGCCCGGCCAGCCGGAGCCCTTCGAATGCCTGCGGACTGGTGACCTCGTGCACCAGGTGGAGATCGATGTAGAGCAGGTCTGGCTCGTGCCCTTCACCACGGCGCACGATGTGCGCTTCCCAAACCTTTTCCGCGAGCGTTTTTCCCATCGCTGCTCCCAGTCGAGCCTGCCGAGACCCGGATCGGGCCTCTCCCACAGAGTGGACTTCCCAGATATCGGGAAGCTAGTATCGGTACGTGGGACAGCATAGCGGCATCGGAGTACTGGACAAGGCAGTGGCCGTCCTCCAGGCGGTAGCGGCCGAACCTTGCGGCCTGGCCGAACTGTGCAGCCGCACGGGGCTGCCAAGGGCAACGGCGCACCGCCTGGCGGTGGGTCTGGAGGTCCACCGCCTCCTGCGGAGGGGCTCGGACGGTCGCTGGCGCCCGGGAGCGGCGCTGGCGGAACTAGCGGGCGGAGCGGTGGATCCGCTCCTGGAGGCGGCGGCGACGGTCCTACCGAAGCTCAGAGACGTCACGGGCGAAAGCGTCCAGCTCTACCGGCGGGACGGAATGCAACGCCTGTGCATAGCGGCGGCGGAACCGCCGAGCGGCCTGCGGGACACGGTCCCGGTGGGAACGGCGCTGTCGATGACGGCGGGATCTGGGGCGAAGGTCCTGGCGGCCTGGTCCGACCCGGCGACCCAACGCGCGGTCCTGGCGGAAGCGGTCTACGGGGAGCGAACGCTGATGGAGGTCAGGCGGAGGGGCTGGGCCCAGAGCGTCGCGGAACGGGAGTCGGGAGTGGCGAGCGTCTCCGCGCCGGTCCGGGACACCCAGGGCAACGTCGTGGCGGCCATATCGGTTTCGGGCCCGATCGACCGAATGGGAAGGCGCCCGGGAGCCCGCTGGGCGGCGGACCTGCTGGCTGCGGCGGACGCCCTCCAGAACCGCCTGTGAACGCCGAGCGATGCGGGCTGTCGGCCCGCATCGCCAAAACCCATGCGCCCCACCAGCCGGGCGGCGCGACATCCACCGGCCTAGCGGAGAATCCCGGCAAAGGCGTCCCCGCCTCGGCGAACGCGAAGGTGCCCGCGCAGCACGGTTCCCATCCGCTGTCGGCCCCGAGCAGAACCAACAACGCCCAGCAACAACCGCTGAAAGCCACCGAAGGCCACTGAAGCCACACCCAACTACGCCCCGATGAAATAGAAAGAGGCCGACGAACCGACCCAAGCCAGCCAACCCCGAAGGCCCAAGCGAAGCGCAGGGCCAGCCACCTCCGAAGGCCCGGATAAGGGCAATCCGGCTCCTAAGGCCCAGCTGAGGCTGAGCCATCTGGCTGGTCGGCAACCCAGGCCGGGTACGCCAGAAAAGCGATGGAGCCCACAAAAAAGCAACCCCCGCACCGTGGGGGGCATGGGGGGCTCGGCCCCCCAATCGAAAAACGGAAAGGGCCCCATCTGCGCCTTCCGCAGACAGGGCCCTCCCACCCTTGTAGTCCCGACGGGATTTGAACCCGCGCTACCGCCTTGAGAGGGCGGCGTCCTAGGCCGCTAGACGACGGGACCGCGTAACGAGAAGAACTTTACAGCACCCCGGAATCGCGTCGAACACCCACCCCCCACGCGCGCGTTCCGGCGCCCCGGAGGCGTCGCTTCCGGGGCGTTGACGAGCTACTTCTGCGATTCGGCGATCAGCCGGAGCGCGAGTTCCTTGAGCTCCGGGCTCGCGGTGGCGGCGTTGCCGGAATCGAACGGCGGGTGCGGGTCGTACTCGACGGCGAGCTGGACGCCGCGGGCGATCTCGTCGCCGGCGAGGCGGGCGGCGAGGAAGAGCGCCATGTCGATGCCCGCCGAAACGCCCGCGGCGGTGATGACCTTGCCGACCTGGACGTACCGCTCCGGCACGTACTTCACGCCGAACGTGCTCTCCAGGTAGCCCGCCGAGGCCCAGTAAGTGGTCGCGCGGTCGCGGAGCAGACCGGCCGCGCCGAGGATCAGCGAGCCGGTGCAGACCGACGTGGTCCACGTGGTGCGCCGGTCCACGCGGCGGATCCAGTCGATCAGAACCGGGTTCTCCATCACGGCGACCGTGCCGCGCTCACCGGCGCCCGGGACGAGCAGCACGTCCAGCCGGTCCACCTCGGCGATCGACCGCTCGGCCACGACCGAGACCTGGCGCGTGTCGGTGCGCACCGGGCCGCGGCGCTCGGCGAGCATCGTCACGGTCGCGCCCGGCAGCCGGGACAGCAGCTCGGCGGGGCCGGTGGGGTCCAGCAGGCTGAAGCCGTCGTACAGCAGGATTCCGATCCGCGGGCCGCTGCCTTCCGCAACGGCGGCGCCGGCCGTAATGCCGAACGCGGCGACGGCAGCCATGCCGGCGAGAACTGTCCGGCGGGTCGTTGGTTGACTCCTCATGCCAGAGGAGTCTTGGCGTTTTCCGGTTCGAGCGGACGCGGCATGTCCGCCATCTTGCGAATCTTGTCCCCGGAGACCCCGTAGTGGTCGAGGAAAGCTTGGCGCAGCGTCGTCGCCGACCGGAACCCGCACCGGCGCGCGACAGCGGCCAGCGACAGCTCGCTGGCGCGCACCAGGTGCGCTGCGGCCTCGGTCCGCGCAACCCGCACCGCACGAGCAGGGGTGGTGCCCAGGTGCGTGGCGAACAGCCGGTTGAGGTGCCTGGTGGTGACCCTGGCGCGCGCGGCGAGCGCGGGCGGACTCAGGTCGCCGGCGAGGTTGGCGGTGATGTGCGCAAGCAGGTCCCGCACCAACCGGTTGCTGGGCGGCGGAGCGGCCAGGAAGGTGCTGATCTGCGCCTGATCGGCCGGACGGTGCAGGTAGGTCACGAGTTCGCGAGCAACCTCACGAGCCAAGGTGGGGCCGTGGTCGTCCTCGATCAGAGCAAGCGTGAGGTCCAAGGCACTGGTGACCCCGGCGGACGTGTAAACGTTGCCGTCCCGGATGTACAGCGGAGCGGGATCCACGGTCACGGAAGGAAACTCGGCGGCGAGGGACGCCCCGTACCCCCAGTGCGTGGTGACCCGCCGATCGTCGAGCAACCCGGCGGCGGCGAGGACGAAGGTACCGGTGCAAACGGAAGCGATCCGCCGGCTCCGCTGCGCCAACCGCCGAACCTGCCCCAACAGCTGCTGATCGGTAGCGGCGGCCCGAGTCCCGGCCCCGCCAACGACGAGCAAGGTGTCGATCGCCCCGGTCAAGGAGGCCAAGCGCCGAGCGCCCCCAACAACGATCCCGGAAGAACTACGTGCCCCGGCCCCGGAAACGGTGGCCAACTCGACGACGTAAGGAGGAGAGGCCCCATGAGAGTTGGCAACCTCCAAAGCCCCGCAAGGACAAGCCACATCAAGGATCTGAGCCCCGTCATAAGCAACAACGACAAACCGACGCCCAAGCCCCCCACCAAGCCCCACAAGAAAAAGCTACCCCAACAAAAAGGAACCCAACCCAAAACCCCAAAGCCCCGAACCCCAAAGCAACGGAAGCGCCCCAACCCCAAGAAGAACACCAAAGAGCAACAACCCCAACAAAAGAAGCCCAACAAACCCAAAGCCCAAGAAGCCAAGAAGCCAAGAAGCCAAGAAGCCAACCCAAGCCGAAGCCCAAGCGAAGCACAGGGCGAACCCAAGTCGGCCAAGCGAAGCGCAGGGCGAACCCAAGTCGGCCAAGCGAAGCGCAGGCCCAACGCCGAAGGGCCTGGATAAGGGCAATCCGGCTCCATCGGCCCAGATGAGGATGGCTGGTCGGCAACCCAGGCCGGGTACGCCCGAAAAGGCGATGGAGCCCACAAAAAGCAACCCCCGCACCGTGGGGGGTATGGGGGGCTCGGCCCCCCAATGAAAAAGCGGAAAGGGCCCCGTCTACGCAAAGCGTAGACAGAGCCCTCCCACCCTTGTAGTCCCGACGGGATTTGAACCCGCGCTACCGCCTTGAGAGGGCGGCGTCCTAGGCCGCTAGACGACGGGACCGCGTTGTTGAGTGATCACGATGTGACCAGCTCGCTGGGGTACCAGGACTCGAACCTAGACTAACTGAACCAGAATCAGTCGTGCTGCCAATTACACCATACCCCATGGTGTCGGACGGCCGACTCGGTTTTCCGACCTCCTCTGAGAGAAGTTCGGGCTCCGGGCCGCTGCCCTCCGTGTTGATAAGAATATTAGACCATCCCTTCCGACGCCCGGAAATCACCCCCCTCTTTCCAGGATCGTCGCAGGTGGAGACGGTCGCAGCGGCCCGGAGCGGGGTCAGCGGCCGACCAGCTCGGCGGTCCGGCGCGGCGGTTGCGCGGGGGCCGGGACGGCGGGCAGGTCGGCGACGAGGAATTCGGGCAGCTGGTGGAGGCCCGTGATGGTCGGCACGTTCGCGGCCGGGCCCTGGTTCCCGCCGCGGTTGAGCCAGATGCCGTGCAGGCCGGCGCGGGCGGCGCCGAGGGCGTCGATGTCGAGCTTGTCACCGACGTGGGCGACTTCTTCGGGGCGCAGGCCGAGCGCGTCGCAGGCGGCGTGGAAGATGCGCGGGTCCGGTTTGGCGACGCCGGCCTCGGCGGAGATGATCAGTTCGTCGAAGGCGTCGGCGAGGCCGACGGCGGCGATCTTCTTGCGCTGGTACGCGCTGGGCGCGTTGGTGATCACGGCGAGCCGGAGGCCGCTGGCGCGGAGCCAGTCGAGGCACGGCCAGGCGTCGTCGTAGAGGGCCCAGGCGCGCTGCATGGCGGCCATCCGCAGCGTTTCGCGGCGCGCCGCTTCGGCGGTGTCGAGCTTCTCACCGAAGGCCGCGAAGAACGCTTGGGTGCGTTCGACGCACATCACGTCGAAGTCGACCTCGTTGGTGACGTACCGCGCGTAGTGCTGGTCCGTGGTGCGCTGCCACACCGGCCAGGCGCGGTCGCTGCCGACGAGTTCCCGCAGGCTGTGCCGCGCCGCTCGCCCGCTGTCGAGCAGGGTGTCGTCGAAGTCGAGGCAGACCGCTTTGATCTGTCCGAGTTCGTGGGTGGTCGGTGTTTCAGGCGCGGATGTCACCCCGAGAGGCTAGGCGCTCACCCGCTGCGTCCGACTCGGCCAACACGGTGATCCTGTCGGCCTGTTTCCGTTGAGTCCGGTTGGCGGCGGCGGTCGTGAGTGCGAGGTGTGTTCTCGCACTCACGACCGGCCCGTCAGAGCCCGGTAGGGCGGGTTGTCGTCCTTGAAGCGGCGCAGCCGCTCAGCCTGGAAACCCGCTTCTCAGCCGAGGACCTTGCGCAGCCGTTCGAGGGAGATGTCGCGGCCGAGGAGTTCCATCGACTCGTACAGCGGCGGCGACACCGTGCGGCCGGTGATCGCCACGCGGACCGGCGCGAAGGCCTTGCGGGGCTTGATGCCGAGGCCGTCGACGACGGAGTCCTTCAGCGCCTGCTCGATGGCCGCCGTGGTCCACTCGGGCAGCGCGTCGAGGGCGTTGATGGCGGCTTCCAGGACCGGCTTGGCGTCTTCACCGAGGGCCTTCTCCGCGGAGGCGGGTTCAGGCGCGAAGTCGTCGCCGGCGAACAGGAAGGCCATCATGCCGACGGCGTCGGAGAGCACGATCAGCCGCTCCTGCACCAGCGGCGCGGCGGCGCGCACGATGGCGAGCTGCTGCTCCGTCGGCTCGGCCGGGAGCACACCGCCCTGGACGAGGTAGGGCACCACGCGGTCGACGAAGTCGTCGGGCGCGAGGGCGCGCAGGTGCGCGGAGTTGATCGCGTCGGCCTTCTTCTGGTCGAAGCGCGCCGGGTTGGCGCTGACGCGACCGATCTCGAAGGCGTCCACCATCTCGTCGAGGCTGAACACGTCGCGGTCGTCGGAGATGGACCAGCCGAGCAGCGCGAGGTAGTTCAGCAGGCCTTCCGGCAGGAAACCCCGGTCGCGATGGTGGAACAGGTTGGACTGCGGGTCGCGCTTGGAGAGCTTCTTGTTGCCTTCGCCCATGACGAACGGCAGGTGGCCGAACTCGGGGGTGAAGTCGGTGACCCCGATGCGCTGCAGCGCCTCGTAGAGCGCGATCTGGCGGGGCGTGGAGGACAGCAGGTCTTCGCCGCGCAGCACGTGCGTGATGTGCATCAGCGCGTCGTCGACCGGGTTGGTGAGGGTGTAGAGCGGGTCGCCGTTGCCGCGCACCAGCACGGGGTCCGGGACACTGCCCGCGGGGAAGGTGATCTCGCCGCGCACCAGGTCGGTGAAGGCGATGTCGCGATCGGGCATCCGCAGGCGCAGCACGGGCTTGCGCCCTTCGGCGCGGTAGCCGGCGATCTGCTCGTCGGTGAGGTCGCGGTCGAAGTTGTCGTAGCCCAGCTTGGGGTCGCGGCCCTTGGCCTTGTGGCGGGCTTCGATCTCTTCCGGGCTGGAGTAGGACTCGTAGAGCTCGCCGGCGGCCAGCAGTCGCTGGGCGACGTCGGCGTAGATGTCGCGCCGCTCGCTCTGCCGGTAGGGGCCGCAGGGGCCGCCGACCTCGGGGCCTTCGTCCCAGTCGAGGCCCAACCAGCGCAGCGCGTCGAGGATCGCCTGGTAGGACTCCTCGGAGTCCCGGTTGGCGTCGGTGTCCTCGATGCGGAACACCAGGGTGCCCTTGTTGTGCCGGGCGAACGCCCAGTTGTAGAGGGCGGTGCGGATGAGGCCGACGTGCGGTGTCCCGGTCGGCGAGGGGCAGAACCGGGCGCGAACGGGCCTGGCGTCGGCGTGTGCTGCGGCTTCTGGCGTGCTCATAACACATCCAGCGTAGTCACCCGCCGTCGGCGGTTGACGGGGGCATCCGGGCGAGGCATCCTGAACTTATTCAACACCCGTTGAAATACTGGAGGGGATCGCGATGGAGCGGACCACCTGCTGCGTGATCGGCGGCGGACCGGCGGGCATGGTGCTGGGGCTGCTGCTCGCCAGGGCCGGCGTCGAGGTGACCGTGCTGGAGAAGCACGGCGACTTCCTGCGGGACTTCCGGGGCGACACGGTGCACCCCACCACGCTGCAACTCCTCGACGACCTGGGGCTGGCCGAGCGGTTCGCCGAACTCCCGCAGCGCCGCCTGAACCAGGTGCGGCTGCCGATCGGCCCGGCCGGCGAGCTGTTCACCTTCGGCGACTTCAAGGCGCTCAAGGTGAAGTACAACTACATCGCGATGGTCCCGCAGTGGGACTTCCTGGCCATGCTGGCCGACGCGGGCAAGCAGGAACCGACGTTCACCCTGCGGATGAACACCGAGGCGACGGAGCTGATCCGGGAACGCGGCCGCGTCAACGGGGTGCGCTACCGCACCGCCGACGGCGAGACCGGCGAGCTGCGCGCCACCATCACGGTGGCCTGCGACGGCCGGAAGTCCTTCGTCCGCGGCATGCCCGAACTCGGCCTGCAGGACTTCCCGACGCCGATGGACGTCCGGTGGTTCCGGATCCCGCGGCAGACCGGCGATCCCGCGGGCGGCATCGGCCTGATCCGGGAACGCACCTTCACCGCCATGTTCGACCGCGGCGACTACTTCCAGGTCGCGTCGATCATCGGCAAGGGCACCGACCCGGAGGGCCGCAACCGGCCCGTCGAGGAGCTCGACGAGCGCCTGGTCCGCTTCTTCCCCTGGCTGGCCGGGCGGAATCTGGTGCGCAGCTGGGACGAGGTCAAGGTGCTGCACGTGACCCTGGACCGGTTGCGCAAGTGGCACGTGCCGGGCCTGCTGTGCATCGGCGACGCGGCGCACGCGATGTCACCGGTCGGCGGCATCGGGATCAACCTGGCGGTGCAGGACGCCGTCGCGGCGGCCCGCCACCTGGCCGAGCCGCTGCGCGAAGGTCGTTTGGAGCGCAGGCACGTCGCAGCGGTGCAGCGGCGGCGCTGGCCGACGACGGTGCTGATCCAGCGGCTGCAGCGGGTAATCCACGAGAACGTGATCTCCCCGGCGCTGCGCGGGGAAATCGACTTCGGCAACACCGCGCGCCTGCCGCTGCCCCTGCGGGCGGTCTCGAACGCCCCGTGGCTGCGCCGGATCCCCGCGTACGTCCTCGCCTACGGCGCGGTCCGCGAACGCCCGCCCAAGGCGGCCCTCCGCTGACGACCGGGCGTCCGCAATCCCCATTGGAGGTGCCGATGAGCGTTTTTTATCGTGGTTGGTGACCGCAGCCGCGACAGCCAACGGACCGAATCCCGAAAGCAGTCGCATGCGCCGCAGGCGCATAGCCCACCCACGCAGCTCGCACCGCCGCAGGTTCTCAACGTTCGCCTGGCGAGGACGGCCCAACCGCCGTGTATCGGGGTTGGGCACCCACAGCCCAGGCGGACGCTGAGGTTCCGCCACCCGCACCGCCACGCACAACGAGAATGAGAAACCTCAATGGGAATCGCGGACCTCGGAGGCCGTCAGCCCTGCTGGACCGGGTTGGTCAGGGTGCCCAGGCCGTCGATGGAGACCGAGACCTTCTGGCCCGCCTGCATCGGGCCCACGCCCGCCGGGGTTCCGGTGAGGATCACGTCTCCCGGCAGCAGCGTCATCACCCGCGAGATCCACGACACGAGCGCCGCGATGTCGTGGATCTGCAGCGACGTGCGCGAGTTCTGCTTGAGCTCGCCGTCCAGATCGGTGCGGATCGCCAGGTCCGACGGGTCCAACGAGGTGTCGATCCACGGGCCCAGCGGGCAGAACGTGTCGTAGCCCTTGGCCCGCGTCCACTGCCCGTCGGCCTGCTGCTGGTCGCGCGCGGTCACGTCGTTGGCGATCGTGTAGCCCAGCAGCACTTCGGTGCCCCGCGCCTCCGGCACGTCCTTGCACGGCTGCCCGACGACGGCGGCGAGCTCGCCCTCGAAGTCCACCCGCTCGGAGTTCGGCGGCAGCTTGATGGCGGCGTTGGGGCCGATCACCGAGGTCGACGGCTTCATGAAGATCACCGGGTTCTCCGGCGGTTCCGAGCCCATCTCGCGGGCGTGCTCGGCGTAGTTCTTGCCCACGCAGATGACCTTGGTGGGCAGGATCGGGGCCAGCAGCCGGACATCGGCCATCGGCCACTTGCGACCGGTGAACGTCGGGTCGCCGAACGGGTGCTGGTCGATCTCGACCGCCAGCACCTTCTCCTGCGGTGCGGCCGGATCCGGCTCCAGTGCGACGAACGACACCCCGTCGGAGTGGGCGACACGTGCCAAGCGCAAGACGAACCTCCGGAATCGAAAGTGGACTCGGGTGGATGGCACCCACGACCAACATACTTGGGCACGCACACCCTGACCTGCCGCGGTCCGTCCTCGTCGGATCGCAGTTCCAATTGAAACTGCGATCCGACGAGGACGGACCTGTCTCGCTGCTTCCCGGCTCAGCGGGTGCTGATCGTGTTGCGCCGCAGGGCCTTGTACACCAGCGCGTCGCAGAGCGCGAGCCAGCTCGCCTCGACGATGTTGCCGTGCACGCCCACCGTGGTCCACTCCTCCTCGCCGTCGCGGGATTCGACGAGCACGCGGGTGACCGCGTCGGTGCCTGGCGCGTCGATGAGGATGCGCACCTTGTAGTCGGCCAGCTCAACGGATTCCAGCCAGGGCAGGTGCGGGACCAGCGCCTTGCGCAGCGCCGCGTCGAGGGCGTTGACGGGCCCGTTCCCTTCTGTCGTGGCGATCACGCGCTCCCCCGCGACGTGCACCTTGACCGTCGCTTCGGAAACCGTCTCGCCGTCCGATCGGTGGTCGAGCACGACGCGATAGGACTCCAGCTCGAACGGCGCCTCGACCGGATCGCCGTCTGCCACGGCGGCCATTTCGCCGCGCAGCAGCAGTTCCAGCGACGCGTCGGCCGCTTCGAAGGACCAGCCGCGCGCTTCCAGTTCCTTCACCCGGCGCACCGCGCCGGTGACGGCGGCCGGCGACTCCGCGAGGTCGAGGCCGAGCTCGGCGCCCTTGAGCTCCAGGCTGGCGCGCCCGGCCATCTCGGTGACCAGCACCCGCATCCCGTTGCCCACCAGCGCCGGATCGATGTGGTTGTACAGCTCGGGGTCCACTTTGATCGCGCTCGCGTGCAGCCCCGCCTTGTGCGCGAAGGCCGACTGGCCGACGTAGGCCTGGTGCGTGTCCGGCGCGAGGTTGGCGATCTCGGCCAGCGCGTGCGAAACCCTGGTCAGCTCGCGCAGCTTTCCCACCGGCAACACCGGCATCTCCAGTTTCACGGCGAGATTGCCGATCACGGCGAACAGATCCGCGTTGCCCGCCCGCTCCCCGTAGCCGTTGGCGGTGCACTGCACGTGAGTCGCGCCGGCCTGCACGGCGGCGACGCTGTTGGCCACCGCGCAGCCGGTGTCGTCCTGGCAGTGGATGCCGACGCGGAATCCCGTGCGCGACACGACTTCGCGGACCGTCTCGGCCAGTTGCAGCGGCAGCTGCCCGCCGTTGGTGTCGCACAGCACGACGACATCCGCGCCCGCGCCGGCGGCGGCGTCCAGCACGCGCAGCGAGGTGTCGGGATCGAAGGCGTAGCCGTCGAAGAAGTGCTCGGCGTCGAGGAACACCCGGCGGCCCTCCCCGACCAGGTAGCGCACCGTGTCGGCGACCATCGCGCAGTTCTCGGCCACATCGGTGCGCAGCGCCCGCTCGATGTGCCGTCGGTCCGATTTGGCCACCAGCGTCACCACCGGGGCGCGCGACTCCAGCAGTGCCCGCACCTGCGGATCTTCGTCCACTTTGGTCCCGGCCCGCCGGGTGGAGCCGAAGGCGACGAGGGCGGCGTGCCGGAGGTCGAGTTCGCCTTCGGCGGCGCGGTGGAAGAACTCCGTGTCCTTGGGCAGCGCGCCGGGCCAGCCGCCTTCGATGAAGCCGACGCCCAGCGAATCCAGCAGCCGCGCGACGGCGAGCTTGTCGGTGACGGAGTAGGAAATGCCCTCGCGCTGCGCGCCGTCCCGCAGGGTCGTGTCGTAGACGTGGAAGTCGTCGCCCAGCGGCGTTCCGGCCGGGTTGGTGCGGGTCACTGGATTTCTCCTGTCGGCGTCGGAGATGGGGTGGAAGCGGCGGCGCAGGCAACAAAAAAGACCCCCCGCAGATGCGAGAGGTCAGCGCGCCGGGGTGCGGAATCGTCTACCCGGCGCGCTCGCCAATAATGATCACACTGCGGAAAGCCACGAACCCATGCTGCCACAACCCGGCACCGGACCACCAGACGACCACGTCGTCCCACCATCCGGGCACGCCGGCCTACTGCCCGGATTCGGCGCGGCGCTTGAGCGCCGCCAGGCGCCGATCCCACCTGGCGGCGCGGGACTCCAGCCAGCGCGCCGTCGCCGCCAGCGGCTCCGACCGGATCGCGAAGCGGACCTCCCGCCCCACCCGGTTCGACGTCACCAGGCCCGCGTTCTCCAGCACCGCCAGGTGCTTGACGACCGCCTGCCGCGACACCGGTAGCGCGGCGGCCAGCGCCGTCGCGCTGGCCTCACCGCGCTCGCCGAGCAGGTCCACGAGCTGCCGCCTGGTCGGATCGGCCAGCGCCGCCAGCACCTCGTCGACCTCACCGTGCTCCGTCACGCCTGCCGCTTCTCCACCTTCTGCTTGACCTCGTCCAGCACCTGTTCCCAGCCGCCGGTGTTGTCGTCGACCGCGCCGCGCCGCGTCTCCTCCGACGCGGCGAGTGCGGCGAACCCGCTCTCGACCACGCGCAGCCGGGTCGTTCCACTCTCCTCGGTGAGGGTGAACTCGACCAGTGTCGAGTTGCCCGCCGCGGGCTCCTCGCCGGGGAAGGCGCTCGCCCAGCGGTAGGCGAGGTAGCGGTGCGGATCCAGCTTCTCGATCAGCTGCGGGAAGGTGCCGTACTCGGTGTGCTCCGAGACCAGCCTGCTGCCCTCCCCTACCTCGACGCCGGTCGGATCCGCCTCGCCGAGCCAGAACTCGGGTTCCAGCAGTGCCGCCCACACCTGCTCCGCAGGCGCCTCGATGACGATCTCGCGTTCGATCCGGTCGGAAACCATGCCCACTCCAATCCAACGGTTGTGCAACCCCAGGGTTGCACCCCATCGCCTCATGTGCAACTCACGAGTTGCACATGAGGGCAACGAAGAGGGCGCCCCTTCCGGGACGCCCTCAACGCGATGGACGAGATCAGGACTGCGGGGCGACCTCGCGGGAGGAGACCAGCGCCGCGAGGCGGTCGCCGATCGCGAAGGTCGCGCCCGGCGCCGAGTGGTCGCGGGTGGCCAGGTCGAACGCCACCGACGCCTCGACCCGCCTGGCGGCCTCGGTCAGGCCGACGTGGTCGAGCAGCATCGCGACCGACAGCACCGCCGCGGTCGGGTCCGCCACGCCCTGCCCGGCGATGTCCGGCGCGCTGCCGTGCACCGGCTCGAACATGCTCGGGTTACGGCGGGTGGCATCGATGTTGCCGCTGGCCGCCAGGCCGATGCCACCGGTGACGGCACCCGCCAGGTCCGTGATGATGTCGCCGAAGAGGTTGTCGGTGACGATCACGTCGAACCGGGACGGGTCGGTGACCAGGTGGATCATGGTGGCGTCCACGTGCTGGTAGGCGACGGTCACGTCCGGGTACTGCAGCGAGACCTCTTCCACCACGCGCGACCACAACGATCCGGCGTGGGTGAGCACGTTGGTCTTGTGCACCAGCGTCAGGTGCCTGCGCGGCCGGGAGGCGGCGCGGGCGAACGCGTCGCGCACCACCCGCTCCACGCCGAACGCGGTGTTGATGCTGACCTCGGTCGCGATCTCGTGCGTGGTGTCCTTGCGGAGCAGACCGCCGTTGCCCGCGTACGGACCCTCGGTACCCTCGCGAACCACGACCATGTCGATCTCGCCGGGGTCGACCACCGGACTCTTCACGCCCGGGTAGAGCCGGGCCGGCCGCAGGTTCACGTGGTGGTCGAGCTCGAAGCGCAGCCGCAGCAGCAGGCCGCGCTCCAGGATGCCGCTGGGCACCGTCGGGTCGCCGACGGCGCCGAGCAGGATCGCGTCGTGCTGGCGGAGTTCACCCAGCACGGACTCGGGCAGCAGCTCCCCGGTCGCGTGCCAGCGCGCCGCTCCCAGGTCGTAACGAGTGATCTCGGTATCCGGCACCACCTCGCCGAGGACCTTGAGTGCCTCGGCAATAACCTCCGGCCCGATCCCGTCGCCGGGGATCACAGCGAGCCGCATCTACACACCTCCCGAGAACCACCCCGACCCGCGGGGCTCGAACTGTTGAGCCGAAGGCTACCGGCACGACTGCGGGCAGCGGCATGCCGGGCCCACCAATTGGATGATATGTCCCAGAACGTGGGACACCCATTGGAGTGAGATGACCATCGATCCCTGGCACGACACGGGGGCCGTCCCACATCATGGAACGGCCCCCGTGTCACTCGTTCGAGTTACTCGAAGCTGACGGTGCGCACGATGCGCGCACCGACCGCGGCGCCGATCGGCTCCAGCACGCCCGGCTCGACCGGACGGTCCACGCGCAGCAACATGATCGCGTCCGAGCGCTCCGTGGTCTGGCTGACCATCGCCGCCTCGATGTTCACGCCCACCTCGCCGAGCAGGGTGCCGACCCGGCCCATCACGCCCGGCCGGTCCGGGTACTCCAGCAGCAGCACGTTGCCCTCGGCCCGCAGGTCGAAGTGCCGGCCGTTGACCTCGACCAGCTTCTCCACCTGGTTCGACCCGGACAGCGCGCCCGAGACCACGGCGGTGCGGCCGTCCGGCAAGCCCGCGCGCACCGACACCACGCTGCGGTGGTTCGGGCTCTCCGAGGAGGTCTTGACCTCCACCTGCACGCCCAGGTCCTCGGCCAGCTGCGGCGCGTTGACGAAGGTCACCTGGTTCTCCACGGCGCCGGCGAAAACGCCGCGCAGCGCCGCCAGCTGCAGCACCGAGACATCCTCGTCGGCCAGCTCACCGCGGGCCTCGATGGTCACCGAGCTCGGCGTGCTGCCGACCAGCGCGGCCAGCACCTGGCCCAGCTTCTGGGTCAGCGACAGGTACGGGCGGACCTCCTCGCCGACCACGCCGCCCTGCACGTTGACGGCGTCCGGCACGAAGTCGCCGCGCAGCGCCAGCCGCACCGAGCGGGCGACGTCGGTGCCCGCGCGGTCCTGCGCCTCGACGGTGGACGCGCCCAGGTGCGGGGTGACGACCACGTTGGACAGCTCGAACAGCGGGCTCTCGGTGGTCGGCTCGGTCTTGAAGACGTCGATGCCCGCGCCGCCGATCTGGCCGTTGCGCAGCGCGTCGACCAGCGCGTCCTCGTCGATCAGGCCGCCGCGGGCGGCGTTGACGACCAGCAGGCCCGGCTTGGCCTTCTTCAGCTCCTCGGCGCCGATGAGGCCGAGGGTCTCGGCGGTCTTCGGCAGGTGGATGGAGATCGCGTCGGCGCGGGCCAGCAGCTCGTCGAGCGAGACCAGCTCGATGCCCAGCTGCGCGGCGCGACCCGCCGACACGTAGGGGTCGTAGGCGATCAGCTTGGTGCCGAAGGCGGCGACGCGCTGCGCGAACAGCTGGCCGATCTTGCCCAGGCCGACCACGCCGACGGTCTTGCCGTTGAGCTCCACGCCGGTGTAGGAGCTGCGCTTCCACTCGCCGGCCTTGAGGCTGGCGTCGGCCTGCGCGACGTTGCGCGCGACCGCGAGCAGCAGCGCCATCGCGTGCTCGGCGGCCGAGACGATGTTGGAGGTGGGGGCGTTGACCACCATCACGCCGCGCTCGGTGGCGGCGGGCACCTCGACGTTGTCCAGACCGACCCCGGCGCGGGCGACGACCTTGAGCTTCTTCGCCGCCGAAAGCACCTCGGCGTCGACCTTGGTGGCGGAGCGGACCAGCAGCGCATCGGCGTCGGCGACGGCGTCGAGCAACGCCGGCCGGTCGGTGCCGTCCACGTTGCGGATCTCGACCTCGTCCCCGAGGGCGTCGATCACGGACGGTGCCAGCTTCTCGGCGATCAGGACGACAGGACGGCTTGCGTTGGTCACGGGCGAACTCCATTTTTGAAGATCACGGTCGGCACGGCGATGTGCCCGGACGGGGTCGAAGTTTAACGGGAGTTTGAGAAAGCGTTCACAAGGGTGTTGCCCGGATCACCGGTCCGGAATTGCCCGCCCGTTAAACCCGATTCTTCGGCATTGTCGCAGATCAACCAGGCTGCGGACACAACGCGCAACGCCATGGGGACACGGCGTCACCCAGGTGGCGGCCACCCGCCTGCACAAGGACTCTGGTACACGTGACGGTCTCCGTCACCCGACGGAACACCGTATTGCTCCTGGCGCCAACACGAGCAAGATTCACCTTCCACCTGGAACGCATCCGCCACCGCGACACCGAACTCCACACACTCGGGAGCCACCGCAAGCGGCGCAGCCGCTTAGCCCACCCTCGCAACTCGCACCGCCGCGGGTTCACGGCGCCCACCCCTCCGGAGTTCTCCCAGCGAGGACAGCCCCGACGCCGCGTATTGGTCATACACAAGTCGGGGATCCCACAGCCGAGAAGGCTTCTGTAACTCCCGCAGGGGGGCCGCCACCTGCACCGCTACGCAAAACGAGCCGTTCACCTTCACCATCACGGCTCGTCGAATTCGCCGTCCTTGGCGCCGGCGACGAACGCGTCCCACTCCTCCGGCGTGAAGACCAGGACCGGGCCCTCCGGTTCGGCGCCGTTGCGCATGCCGATGTAGCCGTCCACGAAGGCGATCTCGACGCCCGGCTCGTCCGGGTCGTCCGTGCTGGTGATCCACTCCGCGTCGGTGAAGTCCAGCTTGTGGCGGATGTGCGCCTTGTTGTCGACGATCTCGTTGTCTGCACTCACGATGCGTACCTTATCCCTCACCCGCAGCGACCGGTTTCCCCCTTTGGCAACTGGGAAAGCCGGTCCGGGAACCTACCGGGAAGGCCGAGGCCCGGTGATCCCTCGTGGGGCTCACCGGGCCTTTTCGCATCGGCCGGACGCGCGGTCGGCGCGCCGCCGAGGATCGCGGGTCCTTACTTGTTGGTCCAGGACATCAGCGAACGCAGCTTCTTGCCGACCTCTTCGATCTGGTGGGCGTTGCCCTCGGCCTGCAGCTTGGTGAAGTTCGGGCGCCCGGCCTCGTCCTCGGCCACCCACTCCTTGGCGAAGGTGCCGTCCTGGACCTCGCTCAGGATCTTGCGCATCGACTCCTTGACGTGGGCGTCGATCACGCGCGGGCCGCGGCTGAGGTCGCCGTACTCGGCGGTGTCGCTGATCGAGTACCGCTGGCCGGCGATGCCGCCCTCCCACATCAGGTCCACGATCAGCTTGAGCTCGTGCAGGACCTCGAAGTAGGCGATCTCCGGCTGGTAGCCGGCCTCGACCAGCACCTCGAAGCCGGTCTGCACCAGGGCGCTCGCGCCACCGCAGAGGACCGCCTGCTCACCGAACAGGTCGGTCTCGGTCTCCTCCTTGAAGGTGGTCTTGATGACGCCGGCCCGCGCGCCACCGATGGCGGCGGCGTAGGACAGCGCCAGCGCCTGGGCGTTGCCGGAGGCGTCCTGCTCGACCGCGATCAGGCAGGGCACGCCCTTGCCGTCGACGAACTGGCGGCGCACCAGGTGGCCCGGGCCCTTCGGGGCGACCATGGCGACGTCGACGTCCGCCGGCGGCTGGATCAGGCCGTAGCGGATGTTGAAGCCGTGGCCGAAGAACAGCGCGTCGCCCTGCTTCAGGTTCGGCGCGATGTCGTTGGCGTAGATCTCGCGCTGCTTGGTGTCGGGCGCGAGGATCATGATCAGGTCGGCTTCCGCGGAGGCCTCGGCCGGGGTGAGCACCCGCAGGCCCTCTTCCTCCGCCTTGGCGCGCGACTTGGAACCCTCCGGGAGGCCGACCCGCACGTCGACGCCCGAGTCCCGCAGGCTCAGCGCGTGGGCGTGGCCCTGGCTGCCGTAGCCGATGACCGCGACCTTGCGACCCTGGACGATGCCCAGGTCGGCGTCCGCGTCGTAGAAGATTTCAACTGCCATGGTGATTCAGCGTTTCCTTTCGGGACTTCTTCGTACCCGCCGCCGAATGCGGTGGTCTTCTCGCCCGGGGTACCCGCCAGGACGGCTCCGCGGACGAATTCGGCGACAGGTTCTTCGGTTTTCGGCCCTGTGGCGGGGGCGCCGGATCAGCGCACTGCAGTGGCCGTGATGGAACGCGGGCCACGGCCGATCGCGATCGTTCCCGACTGCACCATCTCGCGGACGCCGTAAGGTTCCAGCATTCGCAGCAGCGCGTCGAGCTTATCGGCGGTACCGGTGGCCTCGATGGTCAGCGCCTCCGGCGAGACGTCCACCACTTTCGCGCGGAACAGCTGCACCGTCTCCAGCACCTGGCTGCGCACCGACGCGTCGGCGCGGACCTTGACCAGCAGCAGCTCCCGCTGCACCGCGGCATCGGTCTCCAGCTCCACGATCTTGATCACGTTGACCAGCTTGTTGAGCTGCTTGGTGACCTGCTCCAGCGGCTGGTCGGAGACGGCGACCACGATCGTCATCCGGGAGATCTCCGGGTGCTCGGTCGGGCCGACCGCGAGCGACTCGATGTTGAAGCTGCGCCGGGAGAACAGGCCGGACACCCGGGCGAGCACCCCGGGGACGTTCTCCACCAGCACGCTCAGCGTGTGTCGGGTCATGGGCGCAGTCCCGCCTCTCCGAGATTTGCAGTTGTGGTTGCGTCCAGCTCAATCGCTCGTTTCGAGGTTTCTTGTGGCTGGTTTACGTCACGGTCCCCTGAGGTGCGGTTGAGCAGCACCAGAGTTGACATAGGGCTGCTCATTCATCCTCCTCGAACAGCGGGCGGATGCCGCGCGCCGCCATGATCTCGTCGTTTCCGGTGCCCGCGGCGACCATCGGCCACACCTGGGCGTCCTTGCCCACCACGAAGTCGATCACGACGGGTCGGTCGTTGATCTCCATCGCCCGCTGGATGACGCTGTCGACGTCCTCTTTGGACTCGCACCGCAGGCCCGCGCAGCCGTAGGCCTCGGCCAGCAGTTTGAAGTCCGGGATGCGGTGCTTGTGGGTGCCGAGGTCACTGTGTGAGTAGCGCTCGGCGTAAAACAGGTTCTGCCACTGCCGGACCATACCGAGGTTGCCGTTGTTGATGACGGCCACCTTGATGGGGATGTCCTCGATGGCGCAGGTGGCGAGCTCCTGGTTGGTCATCTGGAAGCAGCCGTCGCCGTCGATGGCCCACACGGCCTTGTCCGGCATGCCGACCTTGGCGCCCATCGCGGCGGGCACCGCGTAGCCCATCGTGCCGAGGCCGCCGGAGTTCAGCCAGGTGCGCGGGTTCTCGTAGCCGACGAACTGCGCGGCCCACATCTGGTGCTGGCCGACGCCGGCGGCGTAGATCGCCTCCGGCCCGACCAGCTTGCCGAGGCGCTCGATGACGTACTCCGGCGACAGGCTGCCGTCGGACGGCCACTGGTAGCCCAGCGGGAAGCGCTCGCGCAGGTCGTCGAGGTCCGCCCGCCAGGCCGTCAGGTCCGCGGTGCCGTGCTGCTCGGTGGCGGCGGCGACCGCGTCGATCAGCTCGGCTATGACCTCCTTGCAGTCGCCGACGATCGGCACGTCCGCGTAGCGGTTCTTGGAGATCTCCGCCGGGTCGATGTCGGCGTGCACGACCTTGGCCTCCGGCGCGAACGACGACAGCTGGCCGGTGACCCGGTCGTCGAAGCGGGTGCCCAGCGCGATCAGCAGGTCGGCGCGCTGCATCGCGGCGACCGCGGCGACCGTGCCGTGCATGCCGGGCATGCCCATGTGCTGCGGGTGCGAGTCGGGGAACGCGCCGCGCGCCATCAGCGTGGTGACCACCGGGATGCCGGTGCGCTCGGCCAGCTGCCGCAGCTCGGCGTGCGCCTCGGCCTTGATGACCCCGCCGCCGACGTAGAGCACCGGGCGGCGCGCCTCGGTGATCAGCTTGGCGGCCTCCCGGACCTGCTTGCCGTGCGGCTTGCTGGTCGGCCGGTAGCCGGGCAGCTTCATCTCCGGCGGCCAGGAGAACGACATGGTCGCCTGCTGGACGTCCTTGGGGATGTCCACCAGCACCGGGCCGGGCCGGCCGCTGGCGGCGATGTAGAACGCCTCGGCGATGATCCGCGGCAGGTCCTCGGGGTCGGTGACCAGGAAGTTGTGCTTGGTGATCGGCAGCGTGATGCCGCAGATGTCGGCTTCCTGGAAGGCGTCGGTGCCGATCAGGCCGGTGCTCTGCTGACCGGTGATCGCGACGAGCGGGACCGAGTCCATGTTGGCGTCGGCGAGCGCGGTGACCAGGTTCGTCGCCCCGGGGCCGGACGTCGCCATGCACACGCCGACCTTGCCGGTGGCCTGCGCGTAGCCGGTGGCCGCGTGCCCGGCGCCCTGCTCGTGGCGCACCAGGATGTGCCGGACCTTCTTCGAGTCGAGGAGCGGGTCGTAGGAGGGGAGGATCGTGCCGCCCGGAATCCCGAAGACGATCTCGCAGCCGACGGCCTCCAGCGAGCGCACCAGTGCCTGAGCACCGGTCAGCTTCACTGGGGCACCGCTGGGCGGCGCGGGCTTGGGACGGCGTCCTGGCGGGGGCGCCGGGACCGGATTCTGCCGAGTATTGGCGCTGGTCATCGGGTCTGCCTCGGGGTCGGGAGTTGGACCGGACACGAAAAAACCCCCGCAGACCCCAAATAGGCCTGACGAGGGTTGGCGCGTCGACGCTGCGAACTTCCTAGGCGTCGACGCGCCGGGGAAGTACGAGAATGTCGTGCAGTCGCAGCATGGCAAGGACGTTAATCAAAGCGACCCGCGACGTCAAACCATGCGGGAAGATCTTCCCGCATGGTGGACGCCTGAGATCGCCCGACGCGGCCTCCTCATCGGGGATAAGCCCAGGTCAGCGGTGCCATCAGAGGTGGTCCGCGCCGTGAGATGTGACATGCGACGCGTGGGCCGAACGCGTCTCGGCGGTCGCGTGGGCGGCTGGTCGCCCGGGGCGTTCGGCCGCCCACTGCGCCGGGAATCGCAGGTGAGACCATCGGAGGCGTGAGCGAGACCCCGCAGGAGCCCGAGCAGCCCGACGCCAAGCAGCCCGCCCCGGAGCCGTCCGACACGCAGCCCT
Organism: Saccharopolyspora shandongensis; assembly: GCF_900106995.1. Lineage (GTDB taxonomy): Bacteria > Actinomycetota > Actinomycetes > Mycobacteriales > Pseudonocardiaceae > Saccharopolyspora > Saccharopolyspora shandongensis. The sequence continues at coordinate 75,459 of NZ_FNOK01000005.1, read as the reverse complement.
CCGACGCGGAGCAGGCCGCCGAGTCCACCGACGAGCGGACCGCGGAGTCCGCCGACGCGGAGCAGGCCGCCCCGGCGGAGCCCGAGGGCCCGAAGTCCTTGACGTTCCGGATCACACCGGTGGCGCTGCTGGGCGTGCTGGCGGTCATCATCTGCGCCACCCCGCTGGCCACCACCGCGGGCACCTGGGCGCTGCTGATCTACCTGATCCCGCTCGGGTTGGCGGTGTGGATCCTGCGCACCCGCACCACGTTCGACGCGCAGCAGGTGGTGGCGCGCACCATGCTCGGCCGCACCAAGTTCGGCTGGGACGACGTGGTGTCGCTGCGGCTGGACGAGAAGCGCTGGCTCAAGGCCGTGCTGCGCTCCGGCAAGGAGGTCCAGCTCCCGGCGGTGCGGGTACGCGACCTGCCTCAAGTGGCGGCGATCAGCGGTGGGCGGCTGCCCGACCCGACCACGCAGGAGTAATGTCGGCCGCACCGCAACTTCCCGCGCCCACAAGGCGCGGTCCGGGGGCGGGCTCGCAACGCCTCGCCGTCAGGCAAGTGGCGAAGCCACTTCCGGTGGTAGACCGCCGCGACGCCCGACTCGCAAGGCCGAAAGCGGCCGCAAGCGGCGAAGCCGCTTAGCCCACCTGAGCAACTTGCACCGCCGCGGGTTCTCAGAAGTCTTCTCGCGAGGACAGCCCCGACGCCGCGTATTGGTCATGCGCAAGTCGGGGATCCCGGAGCCGAGAAGGCTTCTGTAACTCCCGCAGGGGGGCCGCTACCTGCACCGCCACGCAAAACGAGTTTGGAAACCTTCAAAATGCCTCAGCTGCGCTCCCGCACCACGACACACGGACGGAATGCCGCCGGCGCCCGCTCGCTGTGGCGTGCCACCGGCATGACCGACGACGACTTCGGCAAGCCCATCGTGGCGATCGCCAACTCCTACACCCAGTTCGTGCCAGGCCACGTGCACCTGCGCGACCTCGGCGACGTGGTCGCCGCCACCATCCGCGAGGCCGGGGGCGTGCCGCGCGAGTTCCACACCATCGCGGTGGACGACGGCATCGCCATGGGCCACAGCGGCATGCTCTACTCGCTGCCCTCGCGCGAGCTGATCGCCGACTCGGTGGAGTACATGGTCAACGCGCACCAGGCCGACGCGCTGGTGTGCATCTCCAACTGCGACAAGATCACGCCCGGCATGCTCAACGCCGCGATGCGGCTGAACATCCCGGCGGTGTTCGTCTCCGGCGGGCCGATGGAGGCCGGCAAGGCCGTCGTGGTGGATGGCGTGGCGCAGGCGCCGACCGACCTGATCACGGCGATCTCGGCGTCCGCGAGCCCGGCGGTGGACGAGGAGGGGCTCTCGGAGGTCGAGCGGTCGGCCTGCCCGACGTGCGGCTCGTGCTCGGGCATGTTCACCGCGAACTCGATGAACTGCCTCACCGAGGCACTCGGCCTGGCGCTGCCCGGCAACGGGTCCACGCTGGCGACCCACGCCGCGCGCCGCGCCCTCTTCGAGGAGGCCGGTCGCACGGTGGTGCGCATCGCGAAGCGCTACTACGGCGAGGACGACGAGTCGGTGCTGCCGCGCTCGGTCGCGAACAAGAATGCGTTCGAGAACGCGATGGCGCTGGACATGGCCATGGGCGGTTCCACGAACACGGTGCTGCACACGCTGGCGGCGGCGCTCGAAGGCGAGATCGACTTCTCGCTGGACGACATCGCGGAGACCAGCCGCCGGGTGCCGTGCCTGTCGAAGGTGAGCCCGAACTCCGACTACCACATGGAGGACGTGCACCGGGCCGGTGGCATCAGCGCGATCATGGGCGAGCTCGACCGGGCGGGCCTGCTGCACCGCGACGTCTCGTCGGTGCACAGCGCGGACCTGACCGAGTGGCTGTCCAAATGGGACATCCGCGGCGAGTCGCCGTCGGCGGAGGCCATCGAGCTGTTCCACGCGGCGCCGGGCGGGGTCCGCACCACGAAGGCGTTCTCCACGGAGAACCGCTGGTCCTCTTTGGACACCGATGCCGCGAACGGCTGCATCCGCGATGTCGCGCACGCCTACACCGCCGACGGCGGCCTGGCGGTGCTCAAGGGCAACCTCGCCGAGGAAGGCGCGGTGATCAAGACCGCCGGTGTCGAGGAGGAGCTCTGGCACTTCCAGGGCCCGGCACGCGTGGTGGAGAGCCAGGAGCAGGCCGTGTCGGTGATCCTGAACAAGGAGATCCAGCCGGGCGAGGTGCTGGTGGTCCGCTACGAGGGTCCGTCCGGCGGGCCGGGCATGCAGGAGATGCTGCACCCGACGGCCTTCCTGAAGGGCTCGGGGCTGGGCAAGAAGTGCGCGCTGATCACCGACGGCCGGTTCTCCGGCGGTTCGTCGGGCCTGTCGATCGGCCACATCTCCCCGGAGGCGGCCAGCGGCGGCACGATCGGTCTGGTGGAGAACGGCGACCAGATCCTGATCGACGTCCGCGAGCGCAAGCTGGAACTGCTGGTCTCCGAGGAGGTCCTGGCCGAGCGCCGCGCCAAGATGGACGCCAGCGAGCACCCGTGGCAGCCGGTGGGCCGCGAACGCAAGGTCACGGCGGCGCTGCGCGCCTACGCCCGCCTCGCCACCTCCGCCTCCTACGGAGCGGTCCGCGACGTCAACAGGTGATCGACCTGCCGAACGCGAGGGGCACCCGTCACCGGGTGCCCCTTTCGCTTTGCCCGGAGCGGGCGTTCGGCGAGTCCACCGGCCGCTACCGCCGGGAACTCCGGGTGCACTGCTACCGGATGCTGAGGACCCGGGTCCGGTAGCTCCTCGCGAAAGACGAAGCGGGGGCGCGCACTCGTTGTGCGCGCCCCCGCTTTCCGGGTCGTTCCGAGGTCAGAGGCCGTGGAACAGGATCAGGACCGCTGCGGACGCGGCGACCGCGATGATCAGGGCGATGAACCCGAAGGCCAGCGGGCGGCGGAACCACACGCGCCCGTAGTCCAGCGCCACCCGGCCGGGGCCGGTGAACATCAGGCCGAGGCCCAGCGCGCCGAGCGTCGCCTCGAGCTCGAAACCACCGGAGGCGGCGAAGAACCCGGCGCCGAGCTTGAGGAATATCGCGTTGCCCATCACGCCGACGATGCCGGCGGCGGCCAGCGGCGTGAACAGGCCCAGCACCAGCAGCGCGCCCGCGCCGAGCTCGGTGCCGCCGGTGACCAGGGCCAGCACGGCGCTGTTCTCGAAGCCCATCTTGCCCAGCGCCGCGGCGAAGCCGTCCGGGCCGGGACCGCCGAGGATGCCGAAGAGCTTCTGCGCGCCGTGGGCGAGGAATATCCCGCCCAGCGCCAGCCGCAGGATCAGCAGACCGAGGTCGGCGCCCGCGTTCCAGCCGAAGGGCTTGCGCGGGTCGCCGATCTCGTCGTAGTAGTCGCCCGCCGAACTTCTGCGGTCGACCACGGACGTGGCTTCGCCGTCGCTGTAGCCGTCATCGTCGTCGTAGTAGTTGTACTTCTGCGCGCTGAGGCTCTGCGTGCTCCGCGCACTCGGTGCGCCTTGCGCGGCACTCGGTGCGCCCTTCGAACCCGCTCCGGGTTGTTGGGCGTGCGCGCCGTAGTTTCGATCGTCGGGGTTGCCGCCCGCACCGCCGGGGCGATCGTCGTGAATGCTCACGCCGGACGAGGCTAGGGCATGGTCACCCCAACGTGCGAGTCTTTCCGGCAAAAGCTTTCTGACAAGTGATTTGTTCGATACTGCGCACACCCGGCTGGGGGAAAATGGTTCGATGGCCGATCAGCTGTTCCGTGAGTTCGACGTTTCCGCAGGTGGCGCGCGGCCCCGGGAATGGGCGTCCACGCATTGGACGCCGGAGACCGCGGCGCCACAGGCGGTCCTGGTGTGCCCGGAGCTCGGTGCCGCGCCCGAAATTCTTCCGATGGATTCGTCGGCCCGAATGCTGGGTTGGACACCGGAGAACAATCATTCAGGCACGCTCGGTGATCAAGTGGACGACGCATTGGCCGTGCTCGACGACGCGGGTGTGAAGGATTGCACCGTCGTCGGTTGGTCGGCGGGCACGGTGGTGGCGGTCGAGCTCGCCCGGCGGTTCCCCGATCGGGTGCGCGGCCTGATGCTCCTCGCCGGGCCGCCGACGGCCGCCGCGGACGCGCTGCTCGCGGCGCTCGGCGTGCCGGAGCTCGCCCGGCGGCTGCTCGCCGCGAGCGGCTCCGCCTCGTTGCAGATCTTCGGCGGCCTGCTGACGTCGATCACGTCCCGGCTGCCGGTCACGGAACTCGCGGCGCAGCTCGTGCGGTGCAGCGGCCTGCTGCGCCCCGAGGTGGACCGCGAGGTCGCCGCGGCGGTGCTCCGGCAGCTGCTGCACCGGGACTGGCAGTGGCACCTGGCGATGGGCCTCGCGTGGAGCGCATCGGCCCGGACCCAGGTGACGGGGCTGAGCTGCCCGCTGACCGTCCTCACTGGACGGCACGACGTGCTGGCGGACTTCGCCGGCACCGTCCGGGCGGTCGCGGCGCTGCCACAGGCGAGGGTGCGGCAGCTGGCGACGTCGCACTTCATCCCGTTCGAGGCCCCCGACGTGGTGCGCGAGGAGCTGGCCCTGCTGCTGCGCCGGGTGGAAGCGGTCGAGTGCGCCCGGCTCGGCATCGACCCGCCACCGCCGCCGGTCCCGCGGATCCGCCTGCGCCTCCCGGAGCCGGGCCCGCGCCGCCGCGCCGAACGCCCAGAGCGCTGAACCTTCCGCATCCCGGAAACCGAGGTCCGTTCGCCGCAGATCGAAGGCCCGATTTCCATCGAGATCGCGGACCGAACCGCGGCGACGGGGCCGGCGAGCACCGGCTCACCCTGGGTTCACCCGTCGGCCGATAGGGTCGGGCGTCGTGGCCGCCTCGTTTCGCATGCGTCGTCTTCTGCTGGGCATGACAGCCGTGCTCGGCACGCTGCTGGCCGGCTGCGCGCAGTTCCCCGACGAGCACCCCCGGCCGTGGGGCGACCCGCCCTCGCTGGAGCCGCAGGCCGGCCCGCAGCCGTCCTTCGAGAACGAGTCCTCGCCGCCGCCCGAATCCGGCACGTCGCCGCAGCAACCGAACGCGCCGGTCGGTTGCGAGGACCCCGATCCGGCGGTGGTGGCCACCTGCCTGGATCCGGTCGGCGCGATCGCGGTGCTGCCCGGCGGCCAGGCCGCGCTCGTCGGCGAGCGCGCCACCGGGCGGGTGCTGCGCGTGCAGCGCGGCACGAAACCCGTTGAGCTGGCCCGGATTCCGGTCGATCCCAGCGGTGGCGGCGGGCTCACCGGGCTCGCCCTCTCCCCCACGTACCACGAGGACGAGCTGTTCTACGCCTACGTCACGACCCGCAGCGACAACCAGGTCGTCCGGGTCGCGGCCGGGGACCGGCCCAAGCCGGTGCTGACCGGCATCCCGAAGGGCTCGACGGGCAACGCGGGGGCGATGCTCGACGACGGCCAGGGCTCGCTGCTGATCGCCACCGGCAACGCGGGCAGCCCGGCCAACGCCGCGAATCCGCAGTCGCTGGCGGGCAAGGTGCTGCGCATCGACAGTTCCGGCAAGCCCGTGGCGGGCAACCCGAACCCCACGTCGCCGGTGGTCGCCGCCGGGCTGACCTCGCCGGGAGGGCTGTGCGGCACGCCCGCGCTGGGCATGTACTGGGTGACCGACCGCAGCGGCGGCCAGGACGCCCTGTACCGGGTGCAGCTGGGCGAGCCGCTGGGGTCGCCGGCGTGGACCTGGGCGGAGCGGCCCGGGGTGGCGGGTTGCGCCGCCGACCCGGGGCAGGTCGTGGTGGCGCTGACCGACGCCGCGGCGCTGTACACCCTGCACCCGGCGCCGGACGGCAGCTTCACCGGTCAGCCGACGAAGGTCATGGAGAAGACCTACGGGCGCTTCTCCGCCGCCGCGCTCGGCCCGGACGGCCTGGTGTGGCTGGGCACCGCGAACAAAGACGGCGGCCAACCGATCTCCAGCGACGACCGCGTCCTGCGGATCGAGTCCCCGTCCGCCGGTTCCGCGGGCAAAGACTGACCCGGCTCGCTTGGCGGGCCTACGACGTGGCCGCCGGGACGCTCGTGCTGGTGCGACCGGACGGCCACATCGGCCGGATCACCGAGACCGCGGGCGCTCGCCCATCCGGCCGGTGACGGATTCCGCCGCGCCGTGCCACCCTTCGTTGCAAGATCGTTCGGCGAAGGGTGGATCGATGTTGCGGTTGCGGGACAGGGTCGCGCTGGTCACCGGCGGTGCGGGCGGAATCGGCCGGCAGACCGCCCTCAGGCTGGCCGCGGAAGGCGCGGCGGTCGTGGTCACCGACATCCAGGACGAGGCCGGGGCCGCCGTCGCCGCCGAGATCCGCGACGACGGCGGAAGGTCGCTTTTCTTGCACCACGACGTCGCCGACGAGGCCGCGTGGGCGGCCGCGGTCCGGTCCGCCGTCGACGAGTTCGGGGGCCTGGACATCCTGGTCAACAACGCCGGGATCGCCGACCACGGCACCATCGAGGACACCACGGCGGAGAGCTACGAACGCACCATCGCGGTCACCCAGACCAGCGTGTTCCTGGGCATGCGGGCCGCGGCCGAGGCGCTGCGCGCCTCCGAGCACGCGTCGGTGATCAACATCAGTTCGATCTTCGGCGCCAGCGGCGGCTTCGGCACGAGCCCGGCCTACCACGCGGCGAAGGGCGCGGTCCGGCTGCTCACCAAGAACGCCGCGCTGCAGTGGGCCGATACGGGGATCCGGGTGAACTCGGTGCATCCCGGCTTCATCGACACCGCGATCCTGGCCGGCGCCCGCGGCACCGACCGGGAGGCGGCGATCCTCGCGGTGACGCCGCTGGGCCGCCTCGGCCGCCCGGCCGAGGTCGCGGCGGCGGTCGCCTACCTCGCCAGCGACGACGCGTCCTTCACCACGGGCTCCGAGCTCTACGTCGACGGCGGCTACCTCGCCCGCTGACCCCAACCCGCAGTTTCAATTGAGGTTTTTCCAACCTCAGTTTGCGTGGCGGTGCGGGTAGCGGAACCTCAGAGGCTCCCTGGTCTGTGGATGCCCCTCCTGATGTATGTCCAATACACGGCGGAGGGGCCGTCCTCGCCGAGGGAACCCCGAAGGGGTGGGCACCGTGAACCCGCGGCGGTGCAAGTGTCGTAGGTGGGCTATGCGCCTGCGGCGCATGCGACACCCCATCGACGTGCACCTTTGCGACCCGCGACTGCGGGCTCACCAGGATGAAAAACCCTCATTGAAACTGGGGAGATGCGAAGCGGGGAACCGGAAGTTCCGGTTCCCCGCTTCGGTTCTCGGCCGTTCCGGCGCCCGTTACTGGCCGCAGGCCGCGAGGACGAGCTCGCGGACCCGCTTGGCGTCCGCCTGGCCCTTGGTGGCCTTCATGACCGCGCCGACGATCGCGCCCGCCGCCTGCACCTTGCCGCCGCGGATCTTGTCCGCGATGTCCGGCTGCGCCGCCAGCGCCTCGTCGATCGCCGCCTGCAGCGCCGAGTCGTCGGACACGACCTCCAGGCCGCGGGCCGCCACCACGTCGTCCGGCTCGCCCTCACCGGCGAGCACCCCGTCGACGACCTGCCGGGCCAGCTTGTTGGTCAGCTTGCCCTCGGCGACCAGCGCGATCACCCGTGCCAGCTGCTTCGGCGCGATCTCCAGGTCGGCGAGCTCGACGCCGCGGGTGTTGGCCTGCTGCGCCAGGTACGAAACCCACCAGGAGCGGGCGTCGCCGGAGGGCGCGCCCGCGTCGACGGTCTGCGCCACCAGCTCCAGCGCCCCGGCGTTGACCAGGTCGCGCAGCTCCTCGTCGGACAGGCCCCAGTCCTCCTGCGCGCGCTTGCGCCGCTCCCACGGCATCTCCGGCAGGGTCTTGGACAGCTCCTCGACCCACGCCCGGGACGGCGCGATCGGCACCAGGTCGGGCTCCGGGAAGTAGCGGTAGTCCTCGGAGGTCTCCTTGCGGCGGCCCGCCGACGTGCCGCCCGTGGACTCGTCGAAGTGCCGCGTCTCCTGCAGGATCGAGCCGCCCGCGGTCAGCACCGCGGCGTGCCGCTGCATCTCGAAGCGCACCGCGCGTTCCACGCTGCGCAGCGAGTTGACGTTCTTCGTCTCGGTGCGGGTGCCGAACTCCGTCGTGCCCTTCGGCATCAGCGACACGTTCGCGTCGCAGCGCAGCGAGCCCTGGTCCATCCGCACGTCGGAGACGTCCAGCGCGCGCAGCAGGTCCCTCAGCGCCGAGACGTAGGCGCGCGCGACCTCGGGAGCCCGCTCCCCGGCACCGACGATCGGCTTGGTGACGATCTCGATCAGCGGCACGCCTGCCCGGTTGTAGTCCAGCAGCGAGTAGTCCGCGCCGTGGATCCGGCCGGTGCTGCCGCCCATGTGCGAGGACTTGCCGGTGTCCTCTTCCATGTGCGCCCGCTCGATGTCGACCCGGAAGGTCTCGCCGTCGTCCAGCAGCACGTCCAGGTAGCCGTCGTGGACGATCGGCTCGTCGTACTGCGAGGTCTGGAAGTTCTTCGGCATGTCCGGGTAGAAGTAGTTCTTCCGGGCGAACCGGCACCACTCGGCGACCTGGCAGTTCAGCGCCAGCCCGATCCGGATGGCGGCTTCCACGGCCTTGCCGTTGAGCGCCGGCAGCGCACCAGGCAGGCCCAGGCACACCGGGCACACCTGGGTGTTCGGCTCGGCGCCGAAGGCGTTGGCGCAGCCGCAGAACATCTTCGTCTTGGTGGACAGCTCCACGTGCACTTCGAGCCCGAGCACCGGGTCGAACCGCGCGAGGACCTCGTCGTAGTCCATGATCTCGGCGACGGCGGTCACTTGTCGTCCTCCCCCTTGCGCAGGGCCCGCACGGCCAGCGCGGTGCCGGTGATCAGGCCGAGCGCGGTGATGACCACGTCCGCCAGCGCGAGCTTGTCCTTCTCCTCCCGCGCTGCGCGGAAGCTCGACCGCAGCCCGAGGGCCGCCGAGAGCACCGAGGCGAGCTGGAACGCTGCTTTGATCTTCGGGTTCATCGCGCGACCTCCAGCTGCGGAACACGGTTGATCAGCGGGCCGTCCTGGGTGGCGTTGCGCGCCGCCTCGTAGGCCGCGCCGACCCGGTAGAGCCACTCGTCGGCCATCGCCGGGGCCATGATCTGCAGCCCGACCGGCAGGCCATCCTCATCGGACAGTCCACACGGGACGCTCATGGCGGCGTTGCCGGCCAGGTTGGACGGGATGGTGCACAGGTCCGCCAGGTACATCGCCATCGGGTCGTCGACCCGCTCGCCGATCTTGAAGGCGGTGGTCGGCGTCGTGGGCGACACCAGCACGTCGACCTGCTCGAACGCGGCGGTGAAGTCGCGGGTGATCAGCGTCCGCACCTTCTGCGCCTGGCCGTAGTAGGCGTCGTAGTAGCCCGAGGACAGCGCGTAGGTGCCGAGCATGATGCGCCGCTTCACCTCGGGGCCGAACCCGGCCTCGCGGGTCAGCGACATGACCTCTTCGGCGCTGCGCGCGCCGTCGTCGCCGACGCGCAGGCCGTAGCGCATCGCGTCGAAGCGGGCGAGGTTGGAGGAGCACTCGCTCGGCGCGATCAGGTAGTAGGCCGGCAGCGCGTAGGTGAAGTGCGGGCAGGAGACCTCGATGACCTCCGCGCCCAGCGCGGACAGCTGCTTGACGGCGGCGTCGAAGGCCCGCTGCACGCCCGGCTGGTAGCCGTCGCCGGAGAGCTCGCGGACCACGCCGACGCGCACGCCCTGCAGGCCGCCCGAAGCGCCCTGCTCGGCCGCGGCGACGACCTGCGGCACGGGCTGGTTGATCGAGGTGGAGTCCATCGGGTCGTGCCCGGCGATCACCTCGTGCAGCAGCGCGGCGTCCAGCACCGTGCGCGCGCACGGGCCGGGCTGGTCCAGCGACGAGGAGAACGCGACGAGGCCGTAGCGGGAAACGCCGCCGTAGGTCGGCTTGACGCCGACCGTGCCGGTCACCGCGCCGGGCTGGCGGATCGAGCCGCCGGTGTCGGTGCCGATGGCCAGCGGCGCCTCGAACGCGGCCAGCGCCGCCGACGAACCGCCGCCGGAACCGCCGGGGATGCGCTCCAGGTCCCACGGGTTGCGGGTCGGGCCGTACGCGGAGTTCTCGGTCGACGAGCCCATCGCGAACTCGTCCATGTTCGTCTTGCCGAGGATGACCACGCCCGCCTCGCGCAGCCGGCGCGTCACGGTCGCGTCGTAAGGCGGAACCCAGCCCTCCAGCATCTTGGAGCCGCAGGTGGTGGGCATGTCGGTGGTGGTCAGCACGTCCTTGAGCGCCAGCGGCACGCCGGCCAGCGGCGACGTGGTGTTCCCCGCGGCGCGCTCCTCGTCGACCCGCCGCGCGGCGGCCAGCGCCCCGTCGGCGTCGACGTGCAGGAACGCGTGCACCTCCTGGTCCACGGCGGCGATCCGGTCCAAGTGCGCCTGCGTCACCTCGACCGACGTGACCTCGCCCGCCTGCAGCTTGGCGGCGAGCTCGGATGCGGTCAGCCCGGTCAGGCTGCCGCCGGATGCGGTCGTCATCAGGCCTCCTCGGTCAGGATCCGCGGCACGCGGAACCGGTCCTCTTCGGCGGCCGGCGCCGCGGCGAGCGCCTGCTCGCGCGACAGGCCCGGCCGCACCTCGTCATCGCGGAAAACGTTGGTCACCGGCACGGCGTGGGAGGTCGGCGGGATGTCGTCCGCAGCGACCTCGCCCACCTTGGCCACCGCATCGAGGATCTGGTCGAGCTGGCCGGCGAAGGTGTCGAGCTCGGCCTCGGTGACGGCCAGCCGCGCCAGGCCGGCGAGGTGTGCGACCTCGTCGCGGGAGATCTTGGACACTGCGAAGGCTCCCTGGTCATGTCCGGTTTCACGGGTACAGCTCAGTCTATGGCGATGCCCGGACCCGCTCCTGGAGGGGGCGCGGGCGCCGCCGGGGCCGCCCGGGCCCGCGGCGGTTCCACTGCGGATCACCGGGCCGCCCGCCCGCGAAAACGCCCGTGACACGACGGAAAACCGCAGGTACTTCCACTCCGTGGACGCCGGGCGCACCGCGGGGGCGTCGCGTCTGACACAATTTCAATTGCCAGTTCCTCGCACGAGGAGCCGCTGCAGTGCGGCCTCGTGCGGTAGCGAGAGCGCGGCCGGCGAGGTGTCGCGCACGAAGCTGGAGGCGTTGAGTCCGGTGTCCTTCCTCATCCGGGTGCAGATACCGGACCGGCCCGGCAACCTCGGGTCGGTGGCGAGCGCGCTCGGCGAGATCGGTGCCGACATCCTCAGCGTCGACGTCGTCGAGCGCGGCAACGGCGTGGCGATCGACGACCTGGTCGTGGAGCTGCCGTCGGGCCGGCTGCCGGACGTGCTGATCACCGCCGCCGAGTCGGTCGACGGCGTGGAGGTCGACGCGGTCCGGCCGTACGCGGGCGTGCTGGACACGCACCGCGAGCTGGAGCTCGTCGAGGAGATCGCGGCCGAGCCGGCGAACGGGTTGCAGATCCTCGCCGAGGGCGTCCCGAAGATCATCCGATCCGGTTGGGCGGTCGTCTTCGGGCACCGCTCGGGCGGCGCGGAGCAGCTGGCGGCCAGCACCTCGGCCCCGCAGGAGGGCTACCTGGAGCTGCCGTGGCTGCCGCTGGCGCGGGCGGCGATCCTCGACGGCGACGAGCCGTGGGTGCCGGACACCTGGAAGGAACTGGGCACCGAGCTGGCGGCGACGCCGATCGGCAAGCCGGACCGCGTGCTGCTGGCGGGCCGCCCGGGCGGCCCGATGTTCCGCACCGCGGAGCTGGCCCGCCTGGCCCACCTCGCGGGCATCGTCTCGGTCGTCCTCGACAGCTGAGAAGATCCGTTTCCAGGCTCGTTCTGCATGGCGTCGCGGCGGCGGTTCCGCAGCACTCGTGAGCGCTTCGGGCTGCTATCGCGGTCCAAAACACTCACGAGCACCCGACCTGTTGAGATGGCCGGATCGGTCAGAGCTCCAGGGCGTAGCCGAGCAGGTGGACGTCCACTGCCGGGTGCCAGTCGCGGCCGGGACGGCGCTCGAAGCCCAGCCGCTCGTAGAGGCGCCGGGCGGGCTTCACGGAGTCCCGCACGCACAGCACGACGCGCTCCATCCCCTCCGCGCGCGCCCGGTCGATCACCGCCTCCACCAGCGCCTGGCCGACTCCGTTGCCCGCCGCCTCCGGCGCCACGGCCAGCATCCGGAACTCCAGCTCGCCGGGCCGCGCGAGGTCGGCGTACGAGCTGTCGTGCCGCACCAGCGTGACCGTGCCCAGCACTTCGTCGCCCTTGACGGCGACCAGCAGTTCGGCGTGCTCCGCCCGCCCGGCGGCATCGCGCAGCACCACGGTGTAGTCGATGTCGTCCGACAGATTCCCGCTCTCCGTGTAGGCCCGGGCCGAGATCTCACCGATGGCTTCGTACTCGGCCGGCCGGGCCGCGCGGATCGTCGTCATGCCGCAGATCGTGCCACCTCCGGCGGACAGATCACTCCTCCTCGGTCGGCAGCGCGACCCCGGCGGCGGCCTCCGGGCCGTCGTCGAGCAGCACCCGGAACCCGTTCTCGTCGAGCACCGGGACCTTGAGCTGCACGGCCTTGTCGTACTTCGAGCCCGGCGAGTCGCCGACCACGACGAACGCCGTCTTCTTCGACACCGATCCCGCCGCCCGGCCGCCGCGGGCCATGATCAGTTCCTTGGCCTCGTCCCGGGAGAACGTCTGCAGCGTGCCGGTGACCACGATGGACAGGCCTTCGAGGGTGCGCGGGATCGACTCGTCGCGCTCGTCGGCCATCCGCACCCCGGCGTCCCGCCACTTGCGCACCACCTCGCGGTGCCAGTCGATCTCGAACCACTCGCGCACGGCCGTGGCGATGGTCGGCCCGACGCCGTCGGCGGCCGCGAGCTCCTCCTCCGACGCCGCCTCGATCCGGTCCAGCGAGCCGAACTCGCGGGCCAGCGCCTGCCCGGCGGTCGGCCCGACGTGCCGGATCGACAGCCCCACCAGCACCCGCCACAGCGGCTTCTCCTTGGCCGTGTCCAGGTTCAAGAGCAGCTTGGCACCGTTGGCCGACAGGTTGCCTTCCTTGGTCGTGAACAGCGGCGTCTTGAGCAGCTTCGGCTCGTCGAGGTCGAAGATGTCGCCCTCGTCCTCGATCACGCCGGCCGTCAGCAGGGCGCCCGCGGCCTCGTAGCCGAGCGCGTCGATGTCCAGCACCTTCCGGCTGGCCAGGTAGAACAGCCGCTCGCGGCGCTGTCCCGGGCAGCCCTGGGCGTTCGGGCAGCGCAGGTCGACGTCGCCCTCCTTCTGCTGCGCCAGCGGCCATCCGCACTCCGGGCACACGGCGGGCATGACGAACTCGCGCTCGTCGCCGGTGCGCACGTCGACCACCGGGCCGAGCACCTCGGGGATCACGTCGCCGGCCTTGCGGATCACCACGCGGTCGCCGATCAGCACGCCCTTGCGGCGGACCTCGTCGGCGTTGTGCAGGGTCGCCATCGACACCGTGGAGCCGGCCACCTTCACCGGTTCCATCACGGCGAACGGCGTGACCCGGCCGGTGCGGCCGACGTTGACCTGGATGTCCAGCAGCCTCGTGGTGGCCTGCTCCGGCGGGTACTTGTAGGCGATCGCCCAGCGCGGCGCGCGGGAGGTGGTGCCGAGCCTGCGCTGCAGCGGCACCTCGTCGACCTTGATCACGATGCCGTCGATCTCGTGCTCCGCGGAGTCGCGGTGCTTGCCCCAGTAGTCGATGTGCGCGACCAGCTCATCCACAGTGGACAGGACGACGGTGTGCCGGGAAACCGGCAGGCCCCACGCCTTCAGCGCCGCGTAGGACTCGGACTGGAGGTTCGGCTCGAAGCCGTCCCGCCTGCCCAGGCCGTGGCAGATCAGCCGCAGCGGCCGGCTGCGGCTGACCCGCGGGTCCTTCTGCCGCAGCGACCCGGCAGCGGAGTTGCGGGGGTTGGCGAACGGCGGCTTGCCCGCCTCCACCAGGCTGGCGTTGAGCTCGGCGAACTCGTCCACCCGGAAGAACACCTCGCCGCGCACCTCGACCAGCGCGGGCACCGGGTACTCGTCGGTCCCGGTCAGCTGCTCCGGCACGTCGCCCATGGTGCGGACGTTGAGCGTCACGTCCTCGCCGGTCCGGCCGTCGCCACGGGTCAGGGCGCGCTCCAGGCGCCCGTCGCGGTAGAGCAGGTTGATCGCCAGGCCGTCGATCTTCAGCTCGCACAGGTAGTGCACGTCGGTGCCCACCTCGCGCTCCACCCGGTCGACCCAGGTCTGCAGCTCCTCGGCGCTGAACGCGTTGTCCAGGCTCAGCATCCGCTCCAGGTGCGCGACCGGGGTGAACTCGGTGGAGAAGGTGCCGCCCACCACCTGCGTCGGCGAGTCCGGCGCCTGCAGCGCCGGGTGCTCTTCCTCCATCTGCTGGAGCTGTGCGAACAGCACGTCGAACTCGCCGTCGGAGACCGTCGGCGAATCGAGCACGTAGTAGCGGAACTGGTGGCCGCGGACTTCCTCGGCCAGTTCCGCGTAGCGCTCGCGCACCTCGGCGGGCACGTCTTCGACGCCTTCCGCGGAGCTGCCGGCGGCCGGGTCGTCGGGCACGACCTCCTCGGCTCCGGCCACTGCGTCGTTCGGGGCGAGATCCACGTCCTTGCTGGTCACGCCCCGAGACTAGCGAGCGCCCCCGACAACGGCACGCACGACGCGTCGTGAGTGACGAATCCGGTAAGAACCGGACTCAGCGCTCACGACTCGGGCGGCGCGGCCGCGGTGCGGTCCAGTTCGCGGACCAGTTCGCGGAGTTCCAGCAGGCCGATCGCGCCCTCCGGTTCGAGTTCCGCGGTCTCCACCCGGCCCAGCCGGTCGGCGGCCAGCCGCTCGCCGAGGGTGGCGTCCAGCGGCAGGAACGTCAGGGCCCGACGCGCGTTCTCCTCCAGGCCGCTGAAGCCGGGGTGGTAGACGGCGACGTCGACGAGCCTCTCCGCCTCGTCGACCTGGGCGACGACGCGGACGTCGGCCAGCGGGTACTTCTCGCCCCGCAGGTTCACGGTGACCTCGGTCGGATCGGGCACCGGCGGCACCGAGTCGTGGTACTCCCACAGCGTGTCGGCCGGCGGTGCGGCGGCCATCCAGGCGTCGGTGTGGGGGCGCAGCTCCGGGTCGGCCTGGCCGCTGACGACCAGCGCGTACACGGCCTTCTCGCCGTGCTCGATGGCGAAGGTCAGGTTCGGGTGCACCTCGGCGAGCGCCTCGGCGACCAGGCTCTCGATCCGATGCGGCACGCTGTCGCCGAGCGCGGAGGCGATCTCCGGCAGCAGGTCGTCCCACCGCTGCCAGAACCGCTCGGCGGCCTGGGCGTGGACATCGGCCTCGGGAGCCTCGGCGGTGCCCGTGGCTTCGGCGTCGCGACGACGGAGGAACCTGAACATGCCCACCATTGTGCCGGGCGAGGTGCTGTCTCCGGGTCCGATCCCGCGGACTCACCTGGCCGGCGGGCCACCCAGCTCGGCGGCGACGATGCGGACGAGGTCACCGACGCCGCGTACCTGCCGGGCCTCGGCCAGCGTGCCGGCGAGCGCGTTCAGCGGATCTTCGTGGGTCGCCTGGCGCAGCGCTTCCGCGGCGCGCAGCTGGTTGCGGATCTTGCTGTTCGGGCGGGCCCAGGTGCTCTGCCAGGCCCATTCCCGGACCACCGAGCAGAGCACGCCGCGGTCGATCGCGGGCCCGCCGCTCAGCGAGGACAAGGCCTCCCGCACGACGGGGGCGTCCGCGCAATCGGCGACGCCGACGGCGTGCCGCGCCACCGCGGCGACGGCCCGCCGCAGGTCGGGGTGGGTGGCGGTGCCCAGCGCCGCGATCAGTTCGGGCGGGAAGCCGGGGATCCTGTCCAGCGGATCGGGCACGGTCACCAGGTCGTCGGGCCACGGCGCGACCGGGAAGGTCTGGAAGTCGCCGGCGAGCCAGACCGGGCTCGGCGACAGCCCGGTCAGCCGCCCCGACAACGCCAGCATCAGCGCCACCGGGTCGGCCTGGGACCAGGGCAGGTCGGCGCGGGCGGCTTCCAGTTCGTCCGGTCGGCTGCCCTCCCGGTACTCCGGAAGCACGGCCTCGAACGACGTCCGGACGTCGCCGCGAACCGCGTGGGAGAAGCGCGTGAGGGTGCTCGCGTCCCAGAACACCGACACGGCGGCCTGCCGCGCGACATTCCGCAGCACCTCCGGCCGCTGCCCCTGCCGGCCGTTGTCCTCGACCACCAGCACCCAGTCGTCGATCCGCCGGAGCGCGATCATGGGGTGTTTCTCCTGGTGGGCGAAGGCCTCCTCGCAGAAGTCATCGATGTCCAGCACCCGGCCGAGCCCGGCGACCGCACCGAAGTCCGTGGCCACCTGGTCGACGTCGGCGCCCCGGACGAAGGTCAGGCAAGCCGCCTCCTGAATGGTGCTCCGCCGAATCCACCCGGCCTGCTCGAGCTCGCTGACGCAATGACTGCCCACGCGTTCTTCCTACCAGCGCAAGGACTTCCGCACGCCCGATTCCGAAAAAGACGTCCAGGCAAGAAATCGCCACGGCGACCGCGGGCCGCATCCAGTCCACTGAGGACTATGCGAGCCGCAGCGTCGTCGATCCCCCCGAAACCGGTAGCAGTCCACAAGCACTCCCTGTTACCCTTCGAGTGCTTGCAATTTGCAACCACTCGGCTTCGGCGGACCGCACCTGCCCTCCCGGAGTTCACCGGCCGCGACAGGACTACGCGCGCCGGCACGCAGACGAGATCGGAGATCGAATCCGTGCGCAAACTCTTCTCCTACGTGGCGATCAGCCTCGACGGCTACTACGAAGGCCCGAACGGCGAGTTCGACTGGCCGAACGTCGACGCGGAGTACTTCGAGTTCGCCAACCAGAGCGACGCCTACATCGACACGCTGCTGTTCGGCCGGACGGGATACGAGCACATGGCCGCGCACTGGCCGGACGCCACCGGGCCCGACCCCGAGATCGTCGAGTTCATGAACAGCGTGCCGAAGGTCGTGGTCTCCGCCACCCTCGAGAAGGCGGAGTGGAACAACACGACCCTCGTCGGTAGCGACGACCTCGCCGAAACCGTCAAGGCGCTGAAACAGCAGCCGGGCAAGGAGATCGCGCTCTTCGGCAGCGTGCAGCTGACGGCGAGCCTGCTCGAACTCGGCCTGATCGACGAGCTGCGCGTGCTCGTCAACCCGCTCATCCTGGGCGAAGGCCGCTCCCTGTTCTCGACGCTGAACAGGCGCATCCACCTCGAACTGTGGCGGACCACGACGTTCCGCTCCGGCAACGTCCTGCTGACGTACCGCCCCGCCTGAACCGCGCGAACTCGCACCACCGGCACATGGCACGGGTCGCCGTCGTCCACTGAGGACTAGGCGGACGGCGGCATCTCGGCCACCTGAATCATGTCGTTCCTCCGTCCGCGGACGAAGCGTCCCCGCCCCGGCGGCCGCGGCACCGACGCCACGCCCGGCAGCAGCTCCCCGTCCCGCGGATCGCCGCCGAGCACCACCGTCGCGCAACCGGCCGCACGCAGCTTGCCGAGGAATCGCGTGGTCAGGGCGTCGCCGATGTTGACGGAGTTCCGGCTGACGATCAGGTGCACCCCGACTTCGCCGCCGCGCACCAGGTGGTCCGCGTAGCGCTGCAGCGGGTCGGGACGGCCCGATCGCGGGTCCGACGAGATCAGCCCGCAGTCCTCGATGATCAGGAAGACCTCGCGCGGCCGCTCGGCTCCGCTGCGGGGCCGGGACAGGCGTTGCTCGATCCGGAACGCCGTCTCCGCGAGGATGCGCTCGAACTCCCCGCGCACCGCGGCGTAACCGAACTGCGGGCCGTCCGCCTCGCCGAGCAGGCCGCGCTTGGGATCCAGCACGATGATGTCGCACTCGTCCGCCGCGTGCAGCCGCTTGATCTCGGCGATCACCAACCGCACCAGGTTCGTCTTGCCGGAGCCCCGCTCCCCCAAGCACAACAGGTGCGGATGCTCCTCGAGATCGAGCTCGGCCATTCTGCCGATACCCACTGCTCGGCCCAGCAAGATATGCGGGTTCTCGCGGTCCTCGACCTGCGAATAGGTGATGCGCGGCGACGCGAGCAGGACCTGGTCCTGCACGGACTCGCCCGGCCAGGCGCTCGCGATGCGTCGCGACAGAGCGCGGGTGTTCTCGTACTGCGGGTCCAGTTGGTCATCTGCGTCCAGCTGCGGCAAGGCGGCGCGGAACTCCCTCCCGTTCACGGTCCCGCGCCCGCTGTCCGCACCACCGAGTTCCAGCCGAACCTGGTGCTGGAATCCCCAGCCCAGGTCCTCATCGCCCTCGCAATCCCCGGAGATGATCACGTGGATACCGTGATCCGAGCCGTCCTGCAGCAACGTGCGAACGTTCGGGACCAGCTCGGCGAACGCGTCCGCCAATTGATGCCACTGCTCGATCACGAGGAATGACCGCACGTGAGCGCCTTCTCGCCGCGCCTTCCGCTCACTGAGCAGATCGACCAGGAAGTCCACGACCGCAGCGGCGATTTCCCCGTCTCCGATCGCCGCAACCCCGACGACATGTGGCAGCTCGGACAGCACGGCTTCGCAGGAGTACCCGCCACCCGCGCCTATGAAGTAGAACTGCGCCTCCTCGGGGGTGTGCGTCAGGGCTACGGCGAGTATGACGGCACGGGTGAGATCGGCCTTCCCGCTGAACGGGCGGCCCTGGATCGCGATGCTGCCGAACGGCACCACCAGCGGCTCCGCTTCGCCGGTCTCGGGGGAGTCCACCAGCCCGATGGGAACTTCGGTGGCGCGCTCAAACGCCACCGCGGACAAGCCTCGTTCGCCCTGCACCAACGTGCCCAGCACATCGCCGAGCGCGATCGGAGCTGCAAGCGGTGCGCGCAGTTCGGCGGGCCGCACCGGCACTGCTCGGTTGACCCGGGCGATCAGCTCGGCCCAGGACCTCATGCCGGGCGCCCAGGCGCGGAACTTGATCGGCGGCCTGGCCTCAGCCTTGAAGAACCCCTGTCCAGGTTCGTCCTCGTCCAGCTCGGCGGCCGCCGGGATTCCCAACAGCTCCAGCGAATCACGCTCGGCAGCGGTTCGATGCACGATCCAGAACCGGCAGAGTTCCGCTATCTCCAGGAACCGGGTGTCCGCGATGCTGGATGCCATCACGATCACGTGCACGCCCACATCCGGTCCGAGTTCCATGACTTCGCGCAGTTGCGGCACCAACTCGGGTACGCGCACCAGCGCCTCGGTGAAGTCTTGGATGGCGACGACGAGTCGGGGCGTAGTCCCGCGGCCAGCCCAAGCAGGACTTCGACGACGAGTTATCTCACGGTGGATGTCCCTGAGGCGGTTGGCCAGTTCGCTCTTCTCCGCGTACGACACGGCCATGTGCGCGACCACGTGCGGCATCTCGGAAAGCCCCTGGACGACAGGGCTCGAAATCGGCGATGCCTGCAGGAGTACGACGTTCAGGTCGGCTGGCGAGTGGGCCAGCATCAGCAGGAACAGCAGCGACCCCAAGGTCTGGACGGCCCCGGACCCCGGTGGCCCGACGATCATCCCGTGCGGCCCCACACCTCCGAAAGCAGCGGATCTCAGGTCGAGGTGGACGGTCCTGCCGAACTCGTCCACACCGATCGGAACTCGCAGCCAATCGGGATGGTTCGCATCGCGCCAAGCCTTCGGCGGGTCGAACGGCGGGCCGACGCCCAGGATCCGTTCCGGATTGAACTTTCGGTCGTGGTGGCGGTGCTGCTTCTGCTGCGCGATGCCTTCGATCATCGACACCATCTCCTGGTGCCGCGGCTCAGCCCCGGTCGACGAGTTCGGGACGGCAACTTGGAAGGTCCCGGCGGCAGTGGTCGCCTCCACTGGCCGATCCGGCCCCGCGCTTGCCGCCAGGTCGACCTTGCCGCGCAGGTTGGGCAGCATGTCGCCGGAGATCCGCGACCACGAACGCGTGGCCACGACGACGTGCACGCCGAAGCTGGCGCCCGTGTCCGCGATCTTCTCCGCCTGCCTGACCAGTGCCGGGTTCTCGGCGGCGAAGGCTTCCCAGCGATCTATCACCAGGATCACGTCCTGCTGCGGGCCGTCTGCTCGCAGATCGCGATTGCGCCGCGCGGCGCGGAATTCGCTCAGCGAATCGAACGAGTGCTGCCTGAACGTCGCGCGTCGCGCGGAGATGCTCCGCTCGATCTCGTCCAACAACTGCCGGACCTTGGTGCTTTCATCAGGCCCGAGAACCCAACTGACGTGCGGAAGCTTCCCGAAAGCCCCGAACCTGCTCTCGGAGTCGATGATGATGATCTCGACTTCCTCGGGTTCCGAGTCGGCTGCCAGACTCAGCAGCAGGGTTCGCAGGAACTGGCTCTTGCCTGACTGCGTTGGGCCGACAACCGCGAGATGGCTGTCGGGTTCGGCCAGGCTCAGCATGAACGGCTCCTGGGCCGCATCGGCACCGAGGGTGCCCACCACGACGTTCAGTGTGCTGCCCGCCGGAGGCATGGTCGGGATGGCCTTCACGAGCAGGGGCCCAAGGGCTGCCGGTACGGACTTCGCCGGGAAGGGAAGGGGAAATTCCGCAACAGGCGCCGAGGCGGTCCGGGCGATGAAGAAGTCGCCGGCCATCCGGGTCTCGCGGGACGGGGTCTGCCGCTGCCCTTCGAGCTCGCGGAACACGTAGTTGTAGAGCTCGTCACCGGTGATCAGGCCGTCGCCGTCGATGTCGGCGGCGCCGGTGCGGATGCCCTTCAGCACCGCGCGGGTAAACAGCGACGAGGGCACCGGGTCGCTGGAGGTGAGCTCGTCGCCCTCGTAGGCGTACTCGACCGCGCTGGTCGCGGTCATGATGTAGGTGCCCCGGCCGACCAGCTGGCGCAGGTCGATCCCCTCGGCCGACTTGGGCACCAGGCCGTGCGAGAAGGCTCCGCTGTAGCAGCAGTCCAGCAGCACCACCTTCGTCCCGGCCTGGGAAGCGCTCAGCTGGTGCTGGACGAACACCGAACCGACCGCGGAGGACTCGATCCGGTCCAGCTCGGTGTTGCAGGCGGCGAACAGCAGCTGGCCATGGTCGTTCTTGATCCCGTGGCACGACAGGTAGAGCAGCACCAGGTCGTCCGGCCCGGCTTCCTGGAACGCTTCCT
Organism: Saccharopolyspora shandongensis; assembly: GCF_900106995.1. Lineage (GTDB taxonomy): Bacteria > Actinomycetota > Actinomycetes > Mycobacteriales > Pseudonocardiaceae > Saccharopolyspora > Saccharopolyspora shandongensis. The sequence continues at coordinate 54,283 of NZ_FNOK01000005.1, read as the reverse complement.
CGATGCCGCGCTCGATCTGGCGCTTGGACTCGTTGCGCAGCACCTCGACCTGGTCGAAGGCACCCTGCGACAGCAGGACCTGTTGCAGCTCCTCGGCTTCCCCCGCAGGCGCGCGAAGCCTGCGCAGCCCCGGGTCGCCGTACATCGAGGTCGCGATCAGCAACGCGGTCCGGCGGCCCACCACGCCGCCTACCGCTGGTCCGAGGCGCCGCCGTCGGGGTCCTCGTCGAGGAGCTTCGCCGCGATGGCTTCGACCAGCAGGTGCTGGTCCTTCGCGGTCAGGCCGTCGAATTCGACCTTCTCGCCGTCCCTTTCGATGCTCACCCGGCGGGCCTTGGCCTGGTCGAAGCGCGCGACCAGCACCTTCGCGCACGCCGCCGCCGTGGCCGCGGAGAAGATGCCGCTCAGCACGAGTTGCCCGATTTCCAGCGCCGCCCCGGATTTCGCGCCATCCGGGCCCCGGCCGCGCACCCGGTCCACCCGGACCGCGCCCAGCTCACGCAGCTCGGCGAGCAGCCGTTGCGTCAGGTTCTCCAGGCGCTCCGGGGTGTCCTCGGACAGGTCGAAACCGACCAGCCAGCGGGCCATTTCGCCAACCTCCGCAGCTAGGCATCTCGATCTTCCTCACGGTAGCCGATCGATCACGCTGCGGAGGACGGTTCGCTACTGCTCGGCTTCGTCGGCGAAGAGCTTCGCGAGATCCCGGGTGAGGCTGATCGCCCGGCGGGACCAGGCCGGTGTCGCGCCCGCGAGGCCGCAGGTCGGCGTCGGGACGCTGCGCTCGGCCAGCGCCTTGCGGCCGAAGCCGAGGCGGGAGGCCAGGCCGAGGGCCGGCTGGGCGATCTGGCGCAGCCGCGCTTCGCCCGCCGGTTGGGTGCTCGGGACCAGGCCGAGGAACAGGGTCGTGCCCTCTTCCCACGCCTCGCCGAGCTCATCGGCGAAGGAACCGGTCACGTCGCCGAGCTTCGTCGCGTCCAGCGCGATCGCCCCGGCCCCGGCACGGCGCAGCAACGCCACCGGCGGGCGGGCGGCGCAGCAGTGCACGACCACGGGCGATTCCGTTGCGGCCGCGAGCTTCTCGATCACCTCGGCCAGCAAGCGCTGCGCGTCAGGCTCCGGGACGGCGGGCACCTTGCCGTAGCCGGAGGGCGTGGGCAGCGCCCCGGCCAGCACCGCGGGCAGGGCGGGCTCGTCGAGCTGCACGACGACCCGGGAGCCGGTGCGGGCGGCGACCTGCTCGGCATGCGCGATCAGGCCCTCGGTCAGCGACTCCGCGAAGTCGCGCAGCGCGCCCTGGTCGGTCAGCACCCGGTGCCCGCGGTGCAGCTCGATCCCGGCCGACAGCGTCCACGGGCCCGCAGCCTGCACCTTCACCGCGCGCGGCGCGCCCGCTTCGGACGCCGCCTGCTCGACGGCGTCCAGGTCCCAGCGCAGCAGGTCGACGGCGCGGCGCTGGTCCCGGCCGGGCCGGGCGGCGACCCGGTAGCCGGAGGGCACCACTTCGACGGCGAGGTCGACCAGCAGGCCGGCGGTGCGGCCGAGGATGTCGGCGCCGACCCCACGCCCCGGCAACTCTGGGAAGGGCATCAGGCCCGGCAGTTCGCCGACGACCGTGCGTGCCACCTCGACCGGATCGGACCCGGGCATCGAGCCGATGGCGGTGGCGATCCCGGGGCCCCAAGCTGCGTCACTCACCCCGCCATTATCGACGGCCCGCCGGCACCTGGCCGACCGGCCACCGCGCCGGGTCAGCCGGTGAAGTGGTCGCGGAGGACGCGCTTGAGGAGCTTGCCCGAGCTGTTGCGCGGCAGGTCGTCGACGAAGCGGATCTCCTTCGGCACCTTGAAACCGGCCAGGCCGCCGCGTGCGTGTTCCAGCAGCTCCGCCTCCGACACGTCGGCCTTGGTGACCACCACGGCCGCGATGCGCTCGATCCACTTCGGGTCGGGCACCGCGATCACCGCCACCTCGGCCACCGCCGGGTGGGTGTACAGCGCGTCCTCCACCTCGCGGGAGGCGACCAGCACTCCGCCGGTGTTGATGACGTCCTTGATCCGGTCGACGACGAAGCAGTAGCCCGCCGAGTCTCGCCGGACGAGGTCGCCGGAGTGGAACCAGCCGCCGCGGAACGCCTCGGCGGTCTCCTCGGGCTTGTTCCAGTACCCGGTGCACAGCTGCGGCGAGCGGTAGACGATCTCGCCCAGCTCCCCCGGTGCGACCTCGTCGCCCTGCTCGTCGACGACCTTCGCTTCCACGAAGAGCACCGGCCGACCGGCGGAATCCGGCCGCTCGTCGTGTTCCTCGGGCCGCAGCACCGTCGCGAGTGGAGCGATCTCGGATTGCCCGAAGCAGTTGTAGAAACCGAGCTCCGGCAGCCGTTCGCGCAGCCGCTGCAGCACTGGCCCGGGCATGATCGAGGCGCCGTAGTAGGCCTTGCGCAGGGTCGTCAGGTCGCGGGTGGCGAAGTCGGCGTGGTTGGCCAGCGCCACCCAAACCGTTGGTGCGGCGAAGAACGCGCTGATCCCCTCGTCCTCGATGCGCCGCAGCACGTCGCCCGGATCGGGCGTCTCCACCAACCGGCTGGTGGATCCGATCATCAGCTGCGGCAACAGGAACACGTGCATCTGCGCCGAGTGGTACAGCGGCATCACGTGCAGCGGCCGGTCGTCCTCGCGGAAGTCCAGCGCCACCACGCAGGACACGTACTCGTGCAGCAGCGCGCGATGCGTCATCATCGCGCCCTTGGGCTGCGAGGTCGTGCCCGAGGTGTAGAGCAGCTGGACCAGCGCGTCGTCGGTGACGGCGACGTCCAGCTCCGGCACCGGGCCGTCGATGCACTGCGCCAGCAGCGAATCCGGGCTGTCCCGCAGCGGGATCACGCGCAGGACCGACGCCTGCGCGCGGATTTCGCCGAGCCGGTCCGCGAGGGCCGGGTCCACCAGCGCGGTGCTGCTGCCGGACTGCTCCAGCAGGTAGGCGAGTTCGCCCGAGGTCAGGTTGTAGTTGATCGGCACGTGCACCAGCCCGGCCCTGGCGCAGGCGAGGAATCCGATCAGGTAGGCGTCGGAGTTCTTGCCGTAGGCCGCGATCCGGTCGCCTTGGCGCGCCCCGGCGGCCAGCAGCGCGGCGGCGGCGCGGGTGACGGCGGCGTCGAGCTCGGCGTAGGTCCAGGCCCGCTCCTGCCCGGCGCTGTCGACGAATCGCAACGCCTCGCGCTCCGGGACTCGCGCGGCGCTGCGCCGCAAGACGTCTGCGACCGTGCTGGCACGAAGATCGAGCACAGGGCCTCCCTGTTCGCGGCGTGATGCCAGACACTAACCGCGAAACCGGCCCCGCACTAGACCGTCAGCGACGCCACAACTCGCGCAGCGCGGCGTTGACGGCAGCGGGTCGCTGGCTGTGCGGCCAGTGCGACGCGCCCGGCACCTGGAGGCGATCGGCGCCGATGCGCTCCGCCGTCACGCGCGCGCACTCCATGATCGGTTCCCCGCCGTGCTCGCGGTACGCCTGCGGGGCCTCGTCCCAGCCGCCGTTGACGACCAGCGCGGGCCAGGCCGCCGCGGCGAGCGGCTCGACCGGGATTTCCGCGCCCCAGGACGGGATCTCGTGCAGCGCGCTGCGCGTCGCCCGCACGAGCTCCGGAGTCACCGGCGGCGCCTCGAAGCCCACGGATTCGAAGTTGAGCCGAACCAGGTCCTCATCGGACAGATCGGGCGGCACCGACTCGAGGGCGTCCCGATTGCGCTCCAGCGCCGCGGCCACCAGCGGAGCATCGGCGGCGATCTGGAAGCAGGCCGGCTCGATGAGCGTCAGGGAGCGCACCGACTCCGGATTCCGCGCGGCGGCCAGCATCGCGACCACGGCACCCGAGGAGTGCCCGACCAGGTGCGCGCCGCCGTCGAGCAGTCCCGCGATGTCGTCGGCGTCCTGGGCGTAGTCGCTGCGCTCGACGTCCGGGCTGCGCCCGTAACCCCGCCGATCCGGCAGCACCAGGCGGAATTCCTCGGCCAGCGGGAGCTGGGCGCCGAACCCGAATGCCTCGTGCACGGCCCAGGTGCCGGAGCCGTGCACGAAAACCGCGCGAGCACCGTCGCCCAGCTCCGTCACGTGCAGTGCAGTCATGCGCACATTCTGTCGCAGCGCGACTGCGACGGACAAGATCAGGAGCCCAGCGCGGCGACGGCCGCTTCCAGCGCGGCGTCGCGGAACTCGTCCACCGGGCCGTCGGTGGTCGCGCAGTCCTGCAGGCCACCGATCGCGACGGTCGCCCGGGCGATCCGGGCCGGCGACGCGCCGGGACCGACCAGCAGGGCGTAGGTCCGTTCGCGCCAGGCGAGCATCTGCCGCATCAGGTCGAGCTGCGCCAGCGCCGAAACGTCCCGCAGGACCATCTCGAACACCTGCCGGTACCGCAGGACCACGTCGAAGTAGTCGGCGAGGAACTGCCGCGCGTCGACGTCGGCGGCCGCCTCGCGGTCGGCCAGCAGGTCCTCGACCTCGTCGACGAACGGCTGGACGATGCCGCGCACCAGGTCCGCCTTGGACGGGAAGTGGTAGTACAGCGCGGCTTTGGTGATGCCGAGCCGCTCGGCGACCTCCCGCAGGCTGGTCTTCTCGAACCCCTGGCGGGCGAACAGCTCCGCGGCGACCACGCGGATCTCGGCGCGGGTGTCGACCCGTGTCCTCGGCATCGGCGTCCTCCTCACCGCGAATCCTACAACTTGCCGCCCGGTAATTTACTTGCCGACCGGTAAGTAAGCGCGCTAGCTTGGGGCGCATGGACATCCTGATCTCCGGCGCCGGCATCGCCGGCCCGGCACTCGCGTTCTGGCTGCACAAGTACGGTTTCAACCCGACCGTGGTGGAACGGGCACCCGCGATCCGCCACGGCGGCTACGCCATCGACGTCCGCGGAGCGGCGGTCGAGGTCGCCGAGCGGATGGGCATCCTGGCGGACCTGCAGGCGGCCCGCACCGGGAATCGCGGCATGACCATCGCCGACAGCGCGCGCCGGCCGCTGGTCGAGGTGCGAATGGAAGAGCTGATGGGCGACGACGGCGACGTCGAACTCATGCGCGGCACGCTCAGCCGGATCCTCTACGAACGCACCGACGACACCGAGTACCTGCTGGGCGACTCCATCACCGCCATCGAGCAGCGCGCCGACGCGGTCCGCGTGACGTTCGAGCGCCACCCGCCGCGCGAATTCGACCTCGTGGTCGGCGCCGACGGGATGCACTCCACCGTCCGGCAGCTGGCGTTCGGCCCGGAAGCCGGCTTCCGCCGCTACCTCGGCTACCACATCTCGATCTTCAGCGTCGACAACTTCCTGGGCCTGGACCGCTGGACCGAGGTCTACAACACGCCGGGCAGGCTGGCTGGGCTGTACCGGGCGCGCACCGACGACGGCGCGAAGGCGATCCTCGGCTTCGCATCGCCGGAACTGCGCTTCGACCCCCGCGACCCGCAAACCCAGATCACGTTGCTGGACAAGGCCTTCACCGGCGGCTGGGAGGTGCCCAGGCTGCTCGAAGAGGCCCGCCGGGCACCGGACTTCTACTTCGACTCGATCTCCCAGATCCGCCTCGACGACTGGGCACGAGGCCGGGTGGTGCTGCTCGGCGACGCGGGCTACTGCCCGTCGCCGCTGTCCGGCCAGGGCTCCAGCCTCGCGCTGGTCGGCGCCTACGTGCTGGCCGGCGAACTGCTCGCCGCCGACGGCGACCACCGGATCGCGTTCCGCCGCTACGAGGCGGAAATGCGCGACTTCGTGACGCAGAACCAGAACACGGCGACGGAAGGCGCGAAGGCGCTGATCCCGAAGACGGCCACCGGCCTGTGGCTGCGCAACCAGATGTTCCGCCTGATGAGCCACTTCCCGCAGCTGAACGGCCTGTCCAAGGGAATCCGGAACGCCGCCAACGCGATCGACCTCCGCGACTACGCACCGACCTCGTGAACAGCGACATCTACCGAAGCGCCCGTGGACGAGAAGCCGTTGCGCGGTGGTGCACCGAACGGCTCGACGCATGGCCGGTACCGCACCAACGCCTGACGATCATCGCCAACGGCGTCGCCACCCACGCGGTCGTGGCCGGCGCGGGTCCGCGAACCGTGGTGTTCGTGCCCGGGACGAACTTCAACGCGGCCGGCTGCCTGCCGCTGGCCACCGCCCTGGCCCCGCAGTCCCGGGTGGTGCTGCCGGACGTTCCCGGCCAGCCCGGCCTCAGCAGCCCGATGCGAGTCCCCGCAGGAGAACGCCTGGCCTGGTACGGACGATGGCTGACCGACGTGATCGCCCAGACCGCCGAAGGCCCGGCCGTGCTCGTCGGCCACTCCCTGGGCGCGGCGATCGCGCTGTCCAGCAGCTCGCCCCTGGTCGTCCGGCAGGTTCTCGTGTCGCCCGGCGGCCTGGTGCGGGCGCGAACCGGGCCCGGCATCCTCGTTCCGGCCACGTCGTGGCTCCTCCGCCGCAGCCCGGCGGCCAGCGCGCGCCTCCTCGAAACCATGCACGCGCCGGAAAACCGCCCGCGCCGGGAACTGGTCGACTGGATGACGCTGATCGCCCGCCACGTCCGGTCGAGCTTGGATCCCGGCCGCGCCGTGGTGGCGGATCGTCGCGTGGACCGCGTGGTCGTCTCCGGGGCGCACGACAGGTACTTCCCGGCTCGCGCACTGGCTCCCGCGGTCCAGCGCTCACTTGGGCTGGAGCTCGGCGTGATCCCGTCCGCCGGGCACCTGAGCGTCGACGAACAGCCGGGCCACATCGCCGCGCTCGCCACCTCGTGAGCGAACGTCCCGGTTCTCACCGGGACGTTCCGCGTCAGCGGGTGGCGGAGATGATGGCGCTGCCGAGGACGAGGTCGCCCGCCGCGTCCGGGCGGTACAGGACGATCGCCTGCCCCGGCGCCACGCCGCGCAGCGGCTGGCGGAGCTGGACGCGGATGCCGTCCTCGTCGGCCTCGGCCACCGCCTCGGCCGTGCCGCCGTGGGCGCGCACCTGGATCACGCACTCCGTGGGCCCGTCCAGCGGCCGCTCGGACGGCCAGATCGGCCGCTTCGCGTCGATCTCGGTGACCGACAGCTGGTCCGCCGAGCCCACCTTGACGGTGCCCGACACCGGCTCCAGGGAAAGCACGTAGCGCGGCCGGCCGTCCGCGGCCGGCGCGTCGATGCCGAGCCCCTTGCGCTGGCCCACCGTGAACCCGTGCACCCCGGTGTGCTCGCCGAGCACCGCGCCGGTCTCGGCGTCGACCAGCTTGCCCGGCGCCTGGCCGAGCTTGTTCTCCAGGAACTTCTTGGTGTCGCCGTCCGGGATGAAGCAGATGTCGTGGCTGTCCGGCTTCTTGGCCACCGCCAGGTCCTGCTCCGCGGCCTCCACCCGCACCTCGGACTTCAGCGAGTCGCCGAGCGGGAACATCGAGTGCCGCAGCTGCTCGGCGGTCAGCGAGGCCAGCACGTAGGACTGGTCCTTGCCGTCGTCCCGGCTGCGCCGCAGCTCCGGCGCGCCGTCCACGATGGACAGCCGGGCGTAGTGGCCGGTGCAGACCGCGTCGAAGCCCAGCGCCATCGCCTTGTCCAGCAACGCCTCGAACTTGATCTTCTCGTTGCAGGTCAGGCACGGGTTCGGGGTGCGGCCCGCGGCGTACTCGCCGACGAAGGTCTCGATGACCTCCTCGGTGAACCGCTCCGCGAAGTCCCACACGTAGAACGGGATGCCCAGCAGGTCCGCGGCGCGGCGCGCGTCCCGGGAGTCCTCGATGGTGCAGCACCCGCGGGCGCCGGTGCGCAGCGTGCCGGGCTTCGCCGACAGCGCAAGGTGCACGCCGACCACGTCGTGGCCCGCGGCGACCGCCCGGGCGGCGGCGACGGCGGAATCCACGCCGCCGCTCATGGCTGCCAGTACTCGCACGCCTCACACCTCCGTGGCGGTGCTCGTCGGCCCCGCCGAAGATCGGCGCAACCCGGCCAGACCGGCGCTACGCGCTCGTTGCACCACCGGCCCGATGGCCTCGGTGAGTGCCTGTACATCGGCCGCGGTCGAGGTGTGCCCCAGCGAGAAGCGCAGCGACCCGCGCGCGGCCTTCGGGTCCGCCCCCATCGCCAGCAGCACGTGGCTGGGCTCCGAGACCCCCGCGGTGCAGGCGGAGCCGGTGGAGCACTCGATCCCCTTGGCGTCCAGCAACATCAGCAGGCTGTCGCCTTCGCAGCCGGGGAACGTGAAGTGCGCGTTGCCGGGCAGCCGCGACGGCCCGCCGCCCACGACGTCGTGCCCCGGATCGCCGTTGAGCACCACGTCCGGCACCACGGCGCGCACTCCGGCGACCAGCTCGTCGCGCAGCTTGATCAGCTGCGGCGCATGCGATTCGCGCGCGTCGACCGCCTCGCGCACGGCCGACGCCAAGCCCAGCACGCCGGGCGTGTCCAGGGTGCCGGACCGCACCTCGCGCTCCTGGCCGCCGCCGTGCAGCACCGGGGTGCACTTGACGTCCCGCGACAGCAGCAGCACGCCGACGCCGTACGGTCCGCCGACCTTGTGCCCGGTCATGGTCAGCGCCGCCACACCGGAGGCGGTGAAGTCCACCGGCAGCGTCTCGACGGCCTGCACGGCATCGGTGTGCAGCGGCACCCCGTATCGATCGGCGATCGCGGCCAGCTGCGCGATCTCGTTGACGGTGCCGACCTCGTTGTTGGCCCACATGACGGTGGCCACGGCCACGTCGTCCGGGTTCTCGGCGAGGGCCGCCTCGAACGCCTCCGGGCGCACCCGGCCGTGCGAGTCGGCCGCCAGCCAGGTCACCTCGGCGCCCTCGTGCTCGGCCAGCCATTCGACGGCGTCCAGCACCGCGTGGTGCTCAACGGTCGAGGCCAGCACGCGCCGCCGGGCCGGGTCCGCGGCCCGCCGCGCCCAGAAGATCCCCTTGACCGCCAGGTTGTCGCTCTCGGTGCCGCCCGCGGTGAACAGCACCTCCGACGGCCGCGCGCCCAGCGCGTCGGCGATGTCCTCGCGCGACTCCTCCACCGCACGGCGCGCCCGGCGACCCGAGGTGTGCAGGGACGAGGCGTTGCCGATCCTGGTCAACGCCTCGCTCATCGCTGCGACCGCCCCAGGCCGCATCGGTGTCGTGGCTGCGTGGTCGAGGTAAGTCATCGCGCTGTCCAGGGTAATGCAGGGCGAACCCGAGCCCACCTCGCGGTCCGGCGGAAGGCGCAGGTCAGGACGTTTGGTCGCGGGCCGAACGGACGAGCAGCAGGGCCCCCAGCACGGCGCCCACCACCAGCACCAGATCCAGCGGCACGACGCCCCAGGTCGGCGCGGTCGCGGTGGCCAGCGCACCGACCACGACACCACCGAGGCCCACCAGCGAAGCCTGCCCCAGCATGTCGGAGATCTGCAGCGCGGCCGAGTTGAACCCGCGCTCGCCCTCCGGAGACAGCGCGAGCACCCGCACGGCGGTGCTGGCCACCGCGATGCCCATGCCCCCACCGGCGACGAACCAGAAGGCGAACAGCAGCCAGTGCGGCCCCCACGCAGGCAAGGTCAGCGCCAGCCCGGCGATCCCGAAGCCGACCAGCAGGAATCCGGTCGCGACCACGTACTCCCGGCGCAGGTGGCGCTGCCTGCTCTGCCACAGGGCGCCGACGGTCCAGCCGATCGAACCGACGGTCAGCGGCATACCCGCGGTGGTCGGCGAATAGTGGTGCACCGCCGACAGCGCCAGCGGCACGAACGCCTGCGCGGTGAAGAACAACCCGGCGAGGAACCCGCGCGCGAGCACCATCACCGGAAGCCCGGGCCGCGCGAGGAGCGTGCCCTTGGGGAGCAGCAGGCGGATCGACGGCGCTATCACCACGATCCCGGCCAGGCCAACGAACAACGACGGCAGCGAGGGGTTCTGCGCGGCGAAGTTCAACGCCACCACCCCGGTCGCGGCACCCACCGCCGCGAGCGGCAGCCCGCGCCGCTGCGGCGACGGTTCGCCCGAGCGGGCGCCGAAGCGCCGCACCGTCGGGATCAGCATCAGCGTGCCGATGCACACCAGCGGAGCGAGGCCGAGGAACACCCAGCGCCAGCTCGCTTGTTCGGTGAGCAATCCCGCGATCAACGGCCCCACCAGCGCGGGCACCACCCACGCCGACGACAGCGCGCCGAACGCCGCGGGCCGGTCCTCCTCGGGGAAGACCCTGCCGATCATCACGTAGAGCGCGACGATCTGCACCCCGCCGCCGAGGCCCTGCAGCACCCGCGCGACGAGCAGGACCAGGATGTTCGGCGCAGCGGCGGCGACGACCAGCCCGACCGCGAACGTCGGCAGGGCGAGCAGCAGCGGAAGCGCGGGCCCGCGCTGGTCCGACAGCCTCCCGCCGATCACCGTGCCGATGGCGGCGGCCGCCAGGAAGACGGTGAACGGCCAGGAATACCAGTGCTGCGCATCGAGCTCGGCGACGATCGTGGGCAACGCGGTGCCCAACCCCATGGCCTCGAATGCGACGAGGGTGATGACCAGAATCAGTCCGGCGGTGAAGGTCCGTCGTTGGGGATTCCACAGGGCGCTCGGGGACTTCTCGACAGTGGCCACCCGACCAGCCTGCAACCTGCACCCCGGTCGAGGTCCAGCTCTTGTCGCCAAACCGGCGATTTCCACACTCGTTCTGCGTAAACGAATCCAGGCCCGTGCGTGCTTTCGGGTGTCATGACGCCCGAAAGCACGCACGGGGCGGTCAGGCGGCGATGCGCTGGGCGACGCGGTGCTCCGCGGGCGTCTGGTGGCCCGGCGCGGAACCGGTGGCCGCGGCGATCGCGTCCTGCGCCTGCCTGGCCAGTTCGCGGCGGTCGGTGCCGACCAGCTCGGGCAGCACCACCAGCTCCACGACCAGGTCCCGCATCCTCGCCACCGCGAGGACCGAATCGACCAGCGTGGCATCGCCCAGGAACGCCGCAGCGCTGGTCGGTTCCCCGGCGACGGTCCGGAACCGCAGCGCAACCGGCTGCATCCGCACGCCCGCGTCGATGGCGGCCTGGAAGACGGCGGGCCGGAACCGCCCGGACGCCCGCCCGCACCAGGTCGTCCCTTCCGGGAAGGCACCGATCACGGCCCCGGCGCGCAACTCGTCGGCGATGGTCCGAACCGCGCCGGGCAACGCCGAGAGCCGGTCGCGATCGATGTACACGGTGCCCATCCGACCGGCGAGCGGCCCCAGGAACGGCCACGACCGGACCTCGACCTTGGCCAGCATCCGCATCGGGCGAAGCGCCTGGAGCGCGACGACGTCCAGCCAGGAGACGTGGTTGCTGACGACCAGCGCACCGCCCGGCGGGATCCGGTCCCCGAACACGAGGTCGATCCCCAAGGTGCGCAACAACATCCGGAACCACAACGCCAGCGCCCGATCGCGCCACGCCGCCCGCAACACCGACAGCGCCAGCACGAGGAAGCACCCGACCAGCAGCAGCCCGGCGGTCCCGCCCAGCCGCAGCATCACCCGGGGCAGCCCGACTTCCGCCTGCTTGTCCCGCGGCGGAAGGCAACCCGGCCCGCACGGCGAGGTGGGCATCCACTGGCTCATGCCGATTCGCCCAGGAAGAACCGCATGTAGCGCTGGTCGGCGCGCTTGAGGTCCAGGAGCACGAAGTAGTCGGCCACCCCGAAGTCCGGATCGTGCGCCGGGCGGCCGCACACCTGGGCGCCCAGCCGCAGGTAACCCTTGAGCAGCGGCGGCAGCGGCGCGCGCCCGGTGACCTCGAAGGGCTCCCAAGGCCGGTAGGGGTGCACGCGCTGTTCCTCTGGCGCGTAGTGCTTCGCCGACACGGCGTTCCAGACGTGCGAGGCCTGAACGCCCCCGTCGTCCAACGCCACCGACGCGCAGCCGGCGAGCATCGTGTGGCCGTGCAACAGCATGTACCGCGCGATCCCCGTCCACACGAGGCTGACGACGGCGCCGTTGCGGTGGTCAGGGTGCACGCACGACCGGCCGGTCTCCACCAGCGAGGGGCGCAGCTCGTCGAGCGCGGAGAGGTCGAATTCGGTTTCCGAATACAGCATTCCGGCTGCCTTCGCCCGACCCGGCGGCAGCATCCGGTAGGTTCCGACCACCGTGCCGGAACGGTCGTCCCGGACGATCAGGTGGTCGCAGTGCTCGTCGAAGGAATCCCGGTCGACGCCGAACTCGCGACCGGTGACCGTGGCCCCCATCTCCTCGGCGAACACCTGGTAGCGCAGGCGTTGCGCGGCGTGCACTTCATCGGAGTCTCTGGCGACCAGCAGCGAGTAGTGGGCGTCGGCCGCCGCACTCGGTGCGGCGCTGGCCAGCAGCTGCGTCTCGGACATGCCGCAGGTGTATCTCCGCGCGGCGAACACCCAACACACCAGTCGATGACACGGAGCAGGAACTTTCGGTGAATCCCCGGTGCAGCGCCCGGCCATTGCCCCGAACGGTCCCCTGAAACCCCGCCCGAACAGCAGATATCCGACGGCGTCACCCGAGGAGCCGAACCCGGCGCGGGGTTCGGCTCCTCGGGACGGGCTCAGGCGCCGACGAGCGGAACGACACGCTCGATGATCGACGACGGACTGGGCTGGGTGGCCATCTCCTCGCTCACCTCGCGCGCCGCCGCGCGGAACGCGGGCTCGGTGAGCAACCGCTCGGCCATGGCCCGGACCGTGGCGGCGTCCACAGTGGCCGGATCGTGGGAGAGCCCCACGCCCCGGGCCACCACGCGCTCCGCGGACATCGGGTTGTCCGCGAAAGCGGGCAGGACGAGCTGCGGAACGCCGTAATGCAGCGGCGCGGCCGTGGTGCCGGAGCCGCCGTGGTGCACCATCAGCGAAGCGGTCGGCAGGAACGTCGACAACGGCAGGAAGCCGGCGGAGCGCACGTTCTCGGGCAGCGTCCCGAGATCGGCGAGATCCGCCTTGCCCGCGGCCAGCACCACCTCCACGTCCATCCCGCCGAGCGCCTCGATCACGGCCGAGAGGTTGCTGGTGCCGCTCATGATCGGCACCACGGTGCCGAGGGTGACGCCGACCCGCGGCCGCTCCGGCCGCCGCAACGCCCACTCGGGAACCACGACCCCGCCGTTGAACGGCACGAACCGCATCGACCACCACGGGATGCCGTCCAGCGGATCCGGCTCGTCCGCGACGAGCCCGCCCATGCTGGGCGCGCGCGGATCGATCCGCGCGATCACCCGCGGCGGACCGCCGGGAATGCCGAGTTTGTCCCGCAGGGCAAGGGTGACGTCGTCATCATCGTAGAGGTTGCGCCCGTTGCGGAACTTCTCATCGCGCGACGACCAGGAAATCCGGTTGCCGACCTCCAGCACCGGCACCCCGAGCGCGGCCGCGGCCAACCGCCCGGCGACGTGATCGGTGGTGTGCACGACGAGGTCCGCACCGAACGCCCGCCCCGCGTCGATGGTGCCTTCTGTCATGGTCAGGGTGAACAGCCCGAACGGATTGCCCGCCTGGGACACCTTCTCGTAGGCCTCGGACAAACCCGTGGCAGCGGCCACCCGCTCGATCTCGGGCGAATCGCCCTCCGACGTGATCCCGCGCAGCAGCGCATCCCACACGTCGTGCTCCGGGAAGACGTCCACTACGGGAAGCCCGGCCCGCGCACCGACATCGGGCATTTCGGCAGTGGTGGCGACCAGCACTTCGTGCCCGGCGATCCGAGCAGCCCAGATCAACGGGACGATCGGCAGCATAAGCCCATAACCGGGCCCGACGGAGAACAGTATTCGCACGTCCGCCGAGCATGCCACTCCCCACCAACCCCCGCACCCGATTTTCGAACCCCCGAAAGCAGGGGAACTTTCCTGTCACAGCACGCCCGGATGCGAGCAAGGGAACCTTTCTGCCACAAGCGCGGCCGAATACGAGCAGGGGAACCTTCCTGTCACAAGTGCGAGCAAGGGAACTTTCCTGTCACCCGCAGACCGCTTGAATGCGGAGCAGGGGAACCTTCCTGCCATTCCCCGAGCGTCCGGGCGCGAGCATGGGAACCTTCCTGTCACCTACCGCCGGACCGGCGCAACGGCGCCGACGATTAGATTCCGGGGTATGCAGCGAACGACGGACCGCGTCGACCTCTACACCGACGGCGCATGCAGCGGAAATCCCGGCCCTGGCGGCTGGGGCGTCGTGCTGCGGTACGGCGACCACGAGCGGGAGCTCTACGGCAAGGACGCGGCGACGACGAACAACAAGATGGAGCTGATGGCGGTCATCGAAGGCCTGGCCGCGCTGACCCGGCCGATGCCCGCCGTGCGCGTCTTCACGGACAGCACGTACGTGCTCAAGGGCATCACGCAGTGGATGCACGGCTGGAAGCGCAACGGCTGGCTCACGTCGGCCAAGCAGCCGGTCAAGAACGCGGATCTGTGGCAGCGCCTGGACGCGGAATGCGCGCGCCACGGCGACGTGCAGTGGGAATGGGTCAAGGGGCACAACGGCCACCCGGAGAACGAACGCGCCGACCGGCTCGCCTGCCAGGGCCGCGACGAGGCTCGCGCGGGCTGACACGCAGGAGGCGGGCCGCACCTGGGTGCGACCCGCCTCCTGCGTCAGATCAGCTCGGGGCTCAGCCCTTGCGCTTGGTGATCTCCTCGGTGAGCTGCGGGGCGACCTTGAACAGGTCGCCGACGACGCCGAAGTCGGCGATCTCGAAGATCGGGGCTTCGGGGTCCTTGTTCACCGCGACGATCGTCTTCGACGTCTGCATGCCGGCCCGGTGCTGGATCGCGCCCGAAATGCCGAGGGCGATGTACAGCTGCGGCGACACGGTCTTACCGGTCTGCCCGACCTGGAACTGGTGCGGGTAGTAACCGGAGTCCACCGCCGCACGCGAGGCGCCCACCGCGGCACCCAGGGAGTCGGCGAGCTTCTCCACGACCTCGAAGGACTCGGCGGAACCGACACCCCGACCACCGGAGACCACGATGCTGGCCTCGGTGAGCTCGGGGCGGTCGCCGGCCTCGGCGGGCTGCCGGCCGGTGATCTTCGCGCCCGAGGCGGCCGGAACCTCCACGGACTCGACCGCCGCCGCACCGGCGGCCTGCTCGGGCTCGATCGCGCCCGGCAGCACGGTGATCACCGGCGTGCCCTTGGTGACCTTCGCCTTGGCGTCGTAGGTGCCACCGAACAGCGAGTGCGACGCCACGCCCTCGCCGTCGAGGTCCACGACCTCCGACAGCAGACCGGAACCGATGCGGATCGCCAGCCGACCGGCGATCTCCTTGCCGTCGATCGACGCCGGTACCAGCACCGCCGCCGGGGACGCGCTGCCCACCAACGCGGCGAGCACGTCGACCTGCGGGGTCACCAGGTACTGCGCGGCCTCCGCGGACTCCGCCGCGTACACCTTCGCCGCACCGTAGGCGGCCAGCGCATCGGTGAGCTTCCCAGCGGTGCCCGGCTCGCCGACCACCACCGCCGACGGCTCGCCCAGCCGGCGCGCCGCGGTCAGCAGCTCGTGCGTGACCTTCTTGACCTCGCCGTCCACGTGATCGACGAGGACCAGAACCTCAGCCATGAATCAATGCCTCCTCGAAAATCCGTGAACGACTTCAGAGCAGCTTCTCGCCGGCCAGGAACTCGGCCACGGCGACGCCGCCCTCGCCCTCGTCGGTGACCTTCACGCCACCGGACTTCGGCGGCTTCGGCGCGGACTCCACCACGGCCGATCCGGCGTTGGCCAGGCCCACCTCGGCGGCGTCGATCCCGGCATCCGCCAGCGACAACACGCTGACCGGCTTCTTCTTCGCGGCCATGATGCCCTTGAACGACGGGTACCGCGGCTCGTTGATCTTCTCGGTCACCGACACCACCGCAGGCAGCGCGGCTTCGACGTTCAGGATGCCCGCGTCGGTCTCCCGCTCGATCTTCACGCTCGAACCGTCGGTCTCGACCTTGCGCGCGAAGGTCAGCTGCGGCCAGCCCAGCACCTCGGCCAACATCGCCGGCACCGCACCCGTGCGGCCGTCCGTGGCCTCGTTACCGGCGATCACCAGATCCACACCCTCGACGGTGCCGATCGCCTTCGCCAGCGCACGCGCGGTCGACGGCGCGTCCGTGCCGTGCAACGCCTCGTCCGAGAGGTGCACCGCCTTGTCCGCACCCATCGACAACGCCTTGCGAATCGCATCCGTGGCGCGATCCGGGCCCATGCAGACGACGGTCACTTCGCCGCCCTGAGCCTCCTTGATCAACAGCGCTTCCTCGACGGCGCGCTCGTTGATCTCATCCAACACCGCATCGGCCGACTCGCGATCCAGGGTGTGATCCGCCGCAGACAACTTCCGCTCGGAATACGTGTCGGGCACCTGCTTGACCAGGACGACGATGTTCATGGGCCCTCTTCGACCTCCTGCGGACAGACGACGCTCGCTGGTCCTCCAGCGGCTTTGCTTGTGGACCCGGCGCTGTTAGGTCCGGGTAGGTTGACCTTGCCACGTCCCTGTTCGAAAAGCACAGTGACGCCAACCACCCAGAATGTTACTAGCCGGTAGCACCGGTGCAACCAGGCCCCTGACGTGACGGTACTCACCTCGCCGCGCCCCGAACCGCCGGGTCTCGGTGACGGTATTTCTGCCGGGGCACGCACGCAGACCGGCTACCAGTTAGTAGCCTGGCCCGCATGAGGCAACGCGTCGCCATCGTGACCGACTCGACGGCTTCCATACCGCACGACGTCGCCGAACAGCTGGGCATCTCCATCGTCCAACTGGAGCTCAAGGTCGGCGACGAGTACAACGACGAGCGCCGGGTGCCGCACCCGACGCTGGCCCAGGCGATGCGCGACGGAATCCCGGTGGCGACCGGCGAACCGCCACCGCCCGCCTTCTTCTGGAACTACACGGACGCCGCGGCCTCCGGCGCCGAGGCGATCATCTCCATCCACATCTCCGAAGGCCTGTCCCAGACCTGCCAGTCGGCCCGCATCGCCGCGGCGGAGATCGGCATCCCGGTCTACGTGGTCGACTCCCGGCTGGTCGGGCTCGGCCTCGGTTTCCCGGTGATGGCCGCGGCCGAAGCCGCCGTCTCCGGCGCGACCCCGCAGGGCGTGATGGGCGTGCTGGACCGGCGCCTGCGCACCACCACGCAGCTGCTCTACGTGGACACCCTGGAATACCTGCAGCGCGGCGGCCGGATCGGGCGCGCGCAGGCGTGGCTCGGCCAGGCCCTGTCGATCAAGCCGGTGCTCGTCCTCAAGGAAGGCGTCATCGACCAGCTGACGAAGGGCATCGGGCCGGACCGGGCGCTCAAGAAAGCGGTCTCGAACGCGGTCCAGCGAGCCGGCAGCGGACCGGTCGACGTCGGGGTCGAGCACTTCCAGTTCGCCGACCGGGCCCAGCGCGTGCTGGACGACCTGCGGTCCCAGCTGCCCCAGATCCGCCGCGTCACCCTGGAGGAGACGAGCGCGGTCCTGGGCGCCCACGCGGGGCCTGGTGCATTGGGCGTGACCGTCTCCCCCGCTACCTGAGCGGCACGGCAGCGCTCCGCCGCGTTCGCCGCCGAGCACGCGGCGAACGCAGATCTTGCTCATTCCCAACGGTTTTCCGGCCGCGGCCACGCGCGAGGAGCCGGAATCGTGATCTCCCAGCGAGTTCCACCCCGTCGAGTGATGCGAACGACAGTTCGAGCGCGAATACTCGATGTTGGGCGGCCTGAGGCGCCATTCTCCCGAAACTCAGGTTCTGCAGGGCACACGCTTCGCCGAACACGGCTTCGCGAAGCACACGGCCTGCGGGCACACCGCTAGACAGGCATGCGCCCTTTGCCGCACATGACCTTGCGGGGGACGGCTTTTCGGGGATCACGGCAGTTCGAGCACGCAAAATCACGCGAGCTCGAACGGCTGGCGCTGCGGACGCACCGGACCAGGCCGACCGGCCGCGGTGCCCGCCCGACGCACCAGTTCGCACCCGGAGGGAACAGCCATGCACGTCACGACCGTGTTCAAGAAGTTGTCCGGCTCGTCGACAGTCGCGACGAGCGCCGGTTCAGCGCTCCAACTTGTCCATCGCGCGGTGGATGCGCTTCACCGACACCGGCTGCGACGTGCCGAGCGTCTGCGCGAAGAGGCTCACCCGCAGCTCCTCGATCAGCCACCCGATCTGCCGCAGGGATTCGCCCGGGGCGCGCCCCGGCGGAAGGCCCTCGATCATGTCCCGGTAGCGCTGCTCGACCTCGTCCACCTGCTGCATCCAGTCCCGGTCGCGCTGCGGGTGGTGCTGCAGCTTGTCCAGCCGCTGCTCGATCCCGCGCAGGTAGCGCGTCAGATCGGACAGCCGCGCGAAACCGGTCCCGGTCACGAACCCGGGGTAGAGCAGCCCGTCCAGCTGGTCCTGGATGTCGGCGAGCGCGGCCGGGTTCAGGTTCCGGGACTGGTCGGCCAGCAGCGTCTCCACCCGTTGCGCCGCCATCAGCACTTGCTCCACTTTGGACACGGCGTCGACGGTGACCTCGCCCAGCCGTGCCCGGACCTTGGCCTGCAGGGAATCGTAGGCCGCCTGGTCCCATACCGGGCCGCCGCAATCCGCCATCAGCTTGTCGACGGCGCAGCTCACGCAGTCGTCGAGCACGGCGGCGAGGTCACCGTACCGGCTGCTGCCCAGCACGAGCCGGGCGGTGCTGGTCATCCCGCGCTGGATGGACTTCACCGGCGACGGGAGGTTCAGCAGGAGCATTCGCCGGGTGCCGTCCCACAGCGCCTGCCGCTGCTCCTCCTCGGTATCGAACATCCGCACCGCGACGCTGTCCTGCTCGTCCACCAGCGCCGGGTACGCCTTCACGGCGTGGCCCGAGCGCTGCTGCTCGAACGTGCGAGGCAACGAGCCGAAGCTCCAGGAGCGCAGGCCGCCTTGCTCGACGTCGTCGGCGGCGGCGGAGATCTCGGCGCGGAGCTTGGGTTTCAGCCGCTGCTTGAGCGACTCCAGGTCCTTGGACTCGGAGAGCTTGCGGCCCTTGCCGTCGACCACGCGGAAGGTCATCTTCAGGTGCTCCGGCACCCGCTCGAGATCCCATTCGGAGCGCAATACGGCGACGCCGGTCATGCTCTGGAGCTGTCGTTGCAGGGCGTCCAGCAGCGGGCCGTCCGGCGAGGCCATCCGGGACAGCGCCGCCTTGGCGAAGTCCGGGGCCGGCACGAAGTTCCGGCGCACGTTCTTCGGCAACGACTTCAGCAGGGCCGTCACGACTTCCTCGCGCAGGCCCGGGATCTGCCAGTCGAAACCATCCGGTTCGATCTGGTTGAGCACCGCCAGCGGGATGTGCACGGTCACGCCGTCCGCGTCGGCACCCGGCTCGAACTGGTACGACAGCGGCAACCGATGCCCGCCCTGCGTCCAGAAGTCGGGGTAGTCCTGGTCGCTGACCGCCGCCGATTCCTGGTTGATCAACATCGACTTCTCGAAGTTGAGAAGGTCCGGCTGCTCCCGGCCGGCCTTCTTCCACCACGCGTCGAAGTGCCTGCCGGAGGCGACGTCGGCGCCGATGCGCTGGTCGTAGAACTCGAACAGCGTCTCGTCGTCGACCAGGATGTCGCGCCGCCGGGCCCGTTCCTCGAGGTCCTCGACCTCGTCGAGCATCGCCCGGTTCTCGTGGAAGAACGCGTGCCGGGTGTCCCAGTCGCCCTCCACGAGCGCGTGCCGGATGAACAGCTCCCGGCTCAGCTCCGGGTCGATGCGCCCGTAGTTGACCTTGCGGCCGACCACCAGCGGAACGCCGTAGAGGGTGACGCGCTCGACGGCGACCACCGCGGCGCGGTCCTTCTCCCAGTGCGGTTCGCTGTAGCTGCGCTTGACCAGGTGCTGCGCGAGCTGCTCGACCCAGTCCGGTTCGATGCGGGCGGCGATGCGCGCCCAGAGGCGGGAGGTCTCCACCAGCTCCGCCGCCATCACCCAGCGCGGCGGCTTCTTGAACAGCGACGAGCCGGGGAACACGGCGAACCTGGCGTTGCGCGCGCCCTGGTACTCGTTCGATCCGCGCCCGGACTGCCCCGGCTTCTTCTCGGTCTTCTTCTCGACGTCCTTGAGGCCGATGTGCGACAGCAGGCCGGCCAGCACCGACTGGTGGATCCGCGATGCCTCGGCCTGCTCGTCGCCGAGCGTCATGCCCATCGACTTGACCATCTGCCGCAGCTGGCCGTAGAGGTCCTGCCACTCGCGGACGCGCAGGTAGTTGAGGAAGTCGGTCCGGCACAGCTTCCGGAACTGGTTGGAGGACAGCTCCTTCTGCTGGGTGCGCAGGTACCGCCACATGTTGAGGTAGGTGACGAAGTCGGACTCGGCGTCCTTGTCGACGAAGCGCGCGTGCTTCTGGTCGGCGGCCTGCTGCTTGTCCGCGGGCCGCTCGCGGGGGTCCTGGATGGACAGTGCGGCGGCGATGACCAGCACGTCGCGCACGCAGCCGTTGCGCTCCGCTTCGAGCACCATCCGCGCGATGCGCGGGTCGATCGGCAGCTGGGCGAGCTTGCGGCCGACGGGGGTCAGCCGCTTCTGCAGCTCGGTCTTCGATCGGTCCAGGGCGCCCAGCTCGTGGAGCAGGTTGACGCCGTCGGTGATCTGGCGGCGGTCCGGCGGCTCCAGGAACGGGAACGACTCGATCTCGCCCAGACCCAGCGAGGTCATCTGCAGGATGACCGAGGCCAGGTGGGTGCGCAGGATCTCCGGGTCGGTGAACTCCGGGCGGGACTCGAAGTCCTCTTCGGAGTACAGCCGGACGCAGATGCCCTCGGAAACCCGGCCGCAGCGGCCCTTGCGCTGGTTCGCCGAGGCCTGCGAGATCGGTTCGATGGGCAGCCGCTGCACCTTCGTCCGGAAGCTGTACCGGGAGATGCGCGCGGTGCCGGGGTCGATGACGTACTTGATGCCCGGCACGGTCAGCGAGGTCTCGGCCACGTTGGTGGACAGCACGATCCGCCGACCGGAGTGCGGCTGGAACACGCGGTGCTGCTCGGCTGCCGTCAACCGCGCGTACAGCGGCAGCACCTCGGTGTTGCGCAGGTTCTGCTGCTTCAGCGCGTCAGTGGCGTCCCGGATCTCCCGTTCACCGCTGAGGAAGACCAGGATGTCGCCGGGCCCTTCCGCGCAGAGCTCGTCCACCGCGTCGCAGATGGCCTGCGTCTGGTCGCGGACGACGTCCTCGTTCTCGTCGGAGTCGTCCAGCAGTGGGCGGTATCGGACCTCGACGGGATAGGTGCGCCCGGAGACCTCGATCACCGGCGCGTCGTCGAAGTGCCGCGAGAAGCGCTCCGGGTCGATGGTGGCCGAGGTGATGATCACCTTCAGGTCGGGGCGGCGCGGCAGCAGCTGCTTGAGGTAGCCGAGGATGAAGTCGATGTTCAGGCTGCGCTCGTGCGCCTCGTCGATGATCAGCGTGTCGTAGCGCCGCAGCAGCCGGTCGTGCTGGATCTCGGCCAGCAGGATGCCGTCGGTCATCAGCTTGACCAGGGTGTCGGTGCCGGCCCGCTCGGTGAAGCGCACCTGGTAGCCGATGGCGTCGCCGAGTTCGGTGTCGAGTTCCTCGGCGACGCGTTCGGCGACGGTGCGGGCGGCCAGCCGCCGGGGCTGGGTGTGCCCGATCAGGCCCTGGACGCCGCGGCCCAGCTCCATGCACATCTTCGGCAGCTGCGTCGTCTTACCGGAACCGGTCTCACCTGCGACGATGACGACCTGGTTGTCGCGGATGGCCGCGAGCAGGTCGTCCCGGCGCTGGCTGACCGGCAGTGCCTCCGGATAGCTGATCTCGGGCACGTTCGCGCGGCGCTGCTCGATCCGCCGCTCCGCGGCCTCGATGTCGCCGGTGATCTCCGCAGTCGCGGCCGCCAGCGCCTGCGGGTCGCGGATCTTGCGGGCTCCCTCGATACGACGGCGCAGCCGACGCTGGTCGTGCAGCATCAGCTCGGACAACCGTTCGCGCAGATCGACGAGCGGAGATTCAACAGACGACGTACCCATACTTCGTCCAAGCATAGAGAAGGCGCCGCACGGGCTGCCTCTGGTTTTCGGCACGCTCACAGCGCGGCCGCCCGGAATGGGAAATCGAGTGGCCCAGGGCACTCATGTGCGCTCGGCGCGGCACAGGTACGCCATCGCGGTGTCGCCGACCCTGGTCAACACCACGGAGGCTTCCCGCGAACCCTTGAGCTTGAGGCGGCGGCGCAGCGCATCCGGATCCACGTCGACGCCGCGGACCAGGATTTCCAGCCTGCCCACCTCGTGCCTGCGCAGCAGGGCGCGCAACGACTTCTCGTGGTAGCGGCAGTACTCGAAGACCCGGAAGGCGCGGACGCCCGGGGGCGGCTCGTCGCCGGTCAGGTAGGCGATGTGCGGGTCGAGCTGGGCGAGCCCGTGCCGCGCGGCGTAGTGCCGGACGAGCCCGGCGCGCACCACGGCTCCGTCCGGGTCCACGATCCACTGCCGGACCTCGACGGCCGGGCAGTCGTCCGGCTCTGCGTCGGTGATCGTCCAACCGGTGCCGTCTGGCCGCAGCACCGTCGCCCGGCGCCGAACCTGCGGGTCCGCCAGCCCGCCGAACCACAGCGCGGCTTCCCGAACCTGCCCGGCCAGCGACACCACCTCGGCCTCGGCGGTGTCCGGGACCGCCGCGAAGTCCAGCCCCGGGGCGCACTTCACCACGAGATCGCGCCCTGCGTAGACGTCGAGCAGGTCGTCCAGCGGTGGGACGAGATCCGCTGGGTTCCAGCGACGCCGACCGGCGTCGTCCCGGCGCGCCGGGTCCGCGACCACGGCCGTGCCGCGGGTCACCGGGCGCAGTGCGTCGGCTTCCACGAGCGCCACCGACCGCCCGGCAACCGCGAGGTTGTGCTGGGCCATGGACAACCGGACTCGATCGAGGTCGGAGCCCACGCAACGGCGGGCGACGGCGGCCAGGGCGGCCAGATCCGCGCCGATGGAGCAGGTCACATCGTGCACGTCGCGCCCGGCCAACCGTTGCGCGCGATGCCGCGCCACCACGCTCGCCGTCGCCTGCTGCAGCGCCGGATCGGTGAACAACCAGCCGACGGGGTCGTCCAATTTGGACTCGGCCTTGCGCCGCAGCACGGCCGTCTCCAGCGCGGCCGCCGCGAACCGCGCACCGACGAGCTTGCGAGCGGCGGCGACGTCGTTGAGCCGCGTCGAATTGGTCAGCGCGAGCCCGGAAAGCTCGGCGACGGCGTCCCGCCCGGCCGCCGAGCGCAGGAACGCGACATCCTCGAGGTCGAAGCCGTACCCCACCAGAACTCCTCAACGCCGTTGCCGGAACCGCGCTCCGGCAACGGAAGCGCAGGGCGGACTGGTGGGGCGGGCTGTCACGATTCGTTCCGTCCGGGCCTAGTTACCGGTGAACTTCGCCTTGCCGGGCCCGTTCTCGATGAACGAGCGCATGCCGATCTTCTGGTCCTCGGTGGCGAAGGTGCCCGCGAACAGGTGGGTCTCCAGCTTCAGCCCGTTGTCCAGGTCGACGTCCAGTCCGCCGTCGATCGCCGCCTTCGCCGCGGCCAGCGCGCGGGCCGCACCGCCGGTGAACTGCTCGGCCCAGCGGCGCGCCGCCGCGTACACCTCATCGGGCGCGACGACCTCGTCGATCATGCCCAGCGAAAGCGCTTCCTGGGCGTCGACGAAACGTCCGGTGTAGATGATGTCCTTGGCCTTGCTGGGCCCGATCAGGCGGGCGAGCCGCTGCGTGCCGCCGGCGCCGGGGATGACGCCCAGCAGGATCTCGGGCTGGCCGACCTTGACGTTCTCCCCGGCGATGCGCCGGTCGCAGCTCAGCGCCAGCTCGAAGCCGCCGCCGAGGGCGTAACCGGTGAGGGCTGCCACGGTCGGCTTCGGGATGGCGGCGACCTGGCGCATCGCGTCCGACAGGCCGCGCTCCTCCTTGCGCGCCATGTCGGTGTAGGACATCTCGGCCATTTCCTTGATGTCCGCGCCCGCCGCGAAGACCTTCTCGCCGCCGTAGACGATCACGGCGCGAACGTCGGAGCGCTCGGCGGCCTCGATCGCCGTTTCCCGCAGCTCGACCTCGATCTGCCGGTTCAAGGCGTTCATCGGCGGCCGATCCAACCGGATCGTCCCGATCGCGCCGTCCACCTCAAGCCTGACGAACTCGCCCACGCAGCAACCTCCTCGTCGAACCGCCACCTCGCCGGGCAGGCTATCGCGCACCGCCCCACCGCTGCTGTGTCACGGATCTCAACGGCCGCTCGGCCCGGAACGTTCTTCGGTCCCGTGGCGGAGCCTCCGGTCCTGAGTTCAGCCGCGCCGCCGGGCGAAGTAACGGGCGCCGCTGCGCTGCAGCTCCAGGTCCTGGTCGAAGGTCTTCGACAGGTTGTCCTCGGTGAGCACGTCTTCCAGCAGGCCCTGCGCGACGATGCCGCCCTCGCGCAGCAGCATGCCGTGCGTGAAGCCCGGCGGGATCTCTTCGACGTGGTGGGTGACCAGCACGGATGCGGGCGCGTCCGGGTCCATGGCCAGCGCGGACAGCCGCGCCACCAGGTCCTCC
Organism: Saccharopolyspora shandongensis; assembly: GCF_900106995.1. Classification (GTDB taxonomy): domain Bacteria; phylum Actinomycetota; class Actinomycetes; order Mycobacteriales; family Pseudonocardiaceae; genus Saccharopolyspora; species Saccharopolyspora shandongensis. The sequence goes on along the minus strand of NZ_FNOK01000005.1, from coordinate 29,774 downwards.
CGGCCGCCCAGGTCCAGCCCCGCGGCCGGTTCGTCGAGCAGCAGCAGCTCGGGGTCGGTCATCAGAGCACGCGCGATGGTGGTGCGCTTGCGCTCCCCTTCGGACAACGTCGCGAACTCGCGGTCGGCGAGGTGCGCCACGCCGAGCAGGTCGAGCAGCTCGGCCGCCCGGTCGGTGTCCATCGCGTCGTATTCCTCGCGCCACCGGCCGACGACCGAATATCCGGCGCTGACCACGACGTCGCGGACCAGCTCGTCACCGGGGATGCGGGCCGCCAGCGCGGCCGAGCACAGGCCGATGCGGGGACGGAGGTCGAACACGTTGGTCTTGCCGAGCCGTTCGCCGAGCACGTCGACGCTGCCCTCGCTCGGGTGCATCTCGGTGCTGGCCATCTTCAGCAGCGTCGTCTTGCCCGCCCCGTTGGGGCCCAGCACCACCCAGCGCTCGTCGAGCTCAACCGACCAGTTCACGTCGGCCACCAGCGTCGTCGTGCCCCGCCGAACACCGACGCCATCCATCCGGATGACCAGGTCGTCCACGTCTACCTCCCAGCCGTGACTGACCGCGGCGCCGCGGGCGACGCGCAGGCGGTTCATCTCCGTCCGGACCGCCGCAGATTCCGGCCGGTCCCTCCGGAGCCCCATTGTTCCGTCTGCTCCGTCAGCAGTTGCGGCCGGGCGCATCCTGTGCTCGCCCGCCCGGCTGATCCCGGCCGCACGAGCGCACGCCGGGTGCCCAGATACCGGGACGACCGCGAGCGTGCTGGCACGATCCCCACGACCGTGCCACGATCGCAGGCGTGTCCGATTCGTTTCTCACCCGCGATCGCGTGACCGACCTCTTCCTGGTCGTCACCTCCGCCTGTCGCTGAAGCGGTTCTGCTACCGCCCTTCCAGGCTCATCGCGCGGCCCGACGAATCAATCCACCGAATCACGCCCCCATCTCGGGGTGTGCGTGTCGTGCCGTGCTCATTTGCAAGACACGAACTTGGAGACACGCATGAGCGCTGTGCGACAGCACCCGTCCAACGGCAACCCGACCACCCCCGTTTCCGAATACACCCCGACCGAACCGGTTCCCGCGCCCGGCGCGGTCGAAATGCACCCCGGCCTCGACCTGCCGCTGCTGCACGATCTGATCCGCCCCGACCACCTGCTGTGGAGCCCGCGCGAACTGCGCGACCTCACCAGCCTGGTCACGTCCGAGCTGACCGGCCCGCTGCTCGACATCGTCCGGGTCGACGACCAGCAACGCTGGTGGGCCAAGCTCGGCCTGACCGGAGGCGTCGAGCTGTGGCTGCTGTCGTGGGCGCCGGAGCAAGGCACGAAGCCGCACGACCACGGTGGCGCGTCCGGCTCGTTCTCCGTACTGTTCGGCGCGCTCCGGGAGGACTACCGGTATCCCGCGGGCCCGGTGCGCACCGTGCACCACGACGTCGGTTCGGGCGTCGGCTTCGGCAGCGGGCGCGCCCACCAGGTCCGCAACGTCAGCTCGGTGAACTCGGCGAGCGTGCACGCGTACTCGCCGCCGCTGCTGCCGGTCCGCTACTACTCGGATCTCGCCGAAGTTCCGCCGGTTCCGCCGCAGCGGATCCACGCACCGCAACCGTCCGCACCGCAGCCGAAGGAGCTCGGATGAGCGAGATCCCGTTCCAGCGCCAGGCCAGCATCGCGACCGGCCCGTACGGCATCGACCACCTGCTGGCCGAGTCGCGCGCGAAGCTCACCCGCGTCTCCCCGCGGGAGGCGTTCGCGTTGCAGCAGGACGGCGGCCTGATCATCGACATCCGGCCCCAGTCCGACCGCCTCACCGAAGGCGAGATCCCGGGCTCGCTGACGGTGGAGCGGATCGTGCTGGAGTGGCGGCTGGACCCGGCCGGCGGCCACCGGCTGGACGGCCTGCACCCCGACCGCCCGGTAGTCCTGGTGTGCAACGAGGGCTACGCCTCCAGCCTCGCGGCCGCCCAGGCGAAGGGTCTTGGCCTGACGAAGGCCACGGACCTGGCGGGCGGTTTCCGGGCCTGGAAGGCGGCCGGCCTCCCCGTCACCACCAACGCCTGACACCCCGACCAACTGCGAGCAAGGGAACCTTCCTGCCACCTGTGGCAGGAAGGTTCCCTTGCTCACGCCGCGACCTGCCCAGCCCGAAGGCGCCCCCGCTGACAGGAAAGTTCCCATCCTTCGCGCCGCCTCATGCTCGGTGACAGGAAAGTTCCCATCCTCACGGCCAGGCTCTGCCATCCGTGACAGGAAAGTTCCCATGCTCACACCGCGCCTGCGGTCGGTGACAGGAAAGTTCCCATGCTCACACCGCGCCTGCGGTCGGTGACAGGAAAGTTCCCATGCTTGCGGCGGGTGTCGGCACCGTCGGTGGTCGGGGGCCTGGTCGAAAGCGGGTATCGGCCGCCGCCCGGTCCCGTACGCTTTCGTCCTTGTGCGAGCTCAGAGTCTTTTGTTCCGCCCTTGGGTCATAGCCGGCGTGGCGGGTGCGGTCGCCGTGGTGGCCGTGGAGCTGATCGCCGGCAGCGGACCGGCCGGGGCGGCCATCGGTTGGCTCGGCGCCTTGGTCGGGGTGATCTTGCTGCCGATGGCGACGCAGCTGGGTTTGCTCTTGGGTTCGGTGGTTTTCGGGCTGCGGGTCCGGCAGGTGATCTTCGGCGCGATGCGGGAGGTCGCGTCGTGGCGGCTCGGCCACGTGACCTTCACGATCCGGTCCCTGCCCATCACGCTGCGGGCTCAGATCGGCCCGTGGCGTTCCCCGGTGATCTTGCGCTGCTGGCTGGCCGGCCTGCTGTCGGCGCTGGTGGGTGTCGCGGCCGTCGTGATGGGCTGGCTGCTCGCCGACGGTCCGTTCTGGCGCGGCTTCGTGCTCGCCGCAACGCCGTTGATGCTCTACAAGTTGTGGCCGATGCGGGTTCCGCTGACCACGTCGACCGGCTGGTTGCTCTTCTCGCTGCCTCGCCTGAAGGATCCCGAACGCGCCGACTTCCTGTCGGCGCCGCTGGCCGCTCGGGTGTACGAGGCCCTGCGCAAGGGAGACATCGATCGCGCGCAGGAGCAGGCCGATGAACTCGCCGCGCGGTATCCGGGACTGAGCGGAACCGTCACGTGCCAGATCTCCGTGCTGGAGTCGCGCGGCGATTACGCGACGGGCGTCATGCTGATGCTGAAGCTGCTGGCGAACAGCGACGAAATCCCGCCGCGCAAGATGCCCTACCTGTTGGCGGGCCTGGCGGGGCTCGGGTTCAAGGCGGTGGAAGCCGGCCAGCTGCCCGCGGAAACCCTGCTGCCGACCGCCAAGAAGGCGCTCGAAGACTCGATCAAGCTCGGCTACCCGGAGTTCGAGCTGAGCGGCGCCAATGGACTCCTCGCGCTGATCGAGGGCGATGCGGACCGCGCCGTCCGCCTCGCCACGACCGGCGCCGAGTTCAACCACTCCCCGCTCTCCCGCGCCGACGACCTCGCCACGCTCGCCCGCGCGCACATGGCGTGCCACGACAACGCCGCCGCGCGCGCGGCGTTGGCCAAGGCCGAGGAGCTGGCCCCGTGGTCGCCCCGGGTCTCCGAGACCCGCCAGCGGCTTTCGGTGGCGTGATCCCGTCCAGAACGGCGCTGGATCACTCCACCGCGAGCACCAGTTTCCCGGTGGTGCGGCCGGTTTCGCCGACAGCGTGGGCCTTGGCCGCGTCCGCCAGCGGGAACACTTCGGCGATTTCCGGGCGCAGCCGGCCCGACTCGACGAGTTCGGCGATGGCGCGCATGCCCTCCTGATCGGCCTCGACCAGCAACAGCTCCACCCGCACGCCGCGGCGCTCCGCCTCGGCAGCGTCTTCTTCCCGCCCGAACGGCAGGATCGACACGAGTACACCGCCGCGCCGGAGCGTGCGCAGCGAGCGGGTGCGGGTGTCGCCCGCGAGCGGGTCCAGCACGACGTCGACATCGCTGACGACGTCCGCGAAATCGACATTCTGGTAGTCGATCAGCTCGTCGGCGCCGAGGCCGCGCAGGAACTCGTGCTTGCCCGCGCTGGCCGTCCCGATCACGTGCGCCCCGCGCGCCTTGGCGATCTGCACGGCGAAGTGCCCGACCCCGCCCGCGGCCGCGTGGATCAGGACGCGCTGCCCCGGCTGCAGGCGGGCCGTGTCCACCAGGGCCTGCCAGGCCGTCAACGCGGCGAGCGGGATGGCACCCGCCTGCACGTGGTCCACATTGGACGGCTTGGGGACGAAGGCCCGGGCCGGGCCGGTCACGTACTCGGCGTGGGAGCCGACGCCGTGCGGGTAGGGCAGCATCCCGAAGACCTCGTCACCCGCCTTGTGCAGGGTGACGCCGACCCCGACGGCCTCGACGACACCGGAGACGTCCCAGCCGAGGACGAGCGGCGGTTCGCCGAGGAACACCTTGTGGGCCCGGTGCTTCCAGTCGGTCGGGTTGAGCCCGGCAGCGCGCACCCGGATCAGCACCTCGCTCGGGCCCGGAACCGGTCGGTCGAGCCGCACCTCCCGGAGCACCTCGGGTCCGCCGAGGACGTCCTGGCTGATGGCGCGCATCTTGCTGGCTTCACTCATGCCTGCCAGCCTGCCGCCCGGCCGAGCCCGGCGAAATGGCTTGATTGCCAACATTCGATAGGATCGTGCCATGCATCGGGTCGTGGTCCTGGCGCTCGACGGCGTGTACCCGTTCGAGCTGGGCATCCCCAAGCGGATCTTCGGCAGCGCCGGCCGCCGGTACGAGGTGCTGACCTGCACCGCCGACGGCGGCCCGGTGCGCAGCGACGCCGACTTCACGATCTCGGTCGAGCACGGCCCGGAGGCGCTGAGCACCGCCGACACCGTCGTGATCCCGCCGTACGACCTCACGGAGGTGACCACCGAGCTGCCGCAGCCGGTGGCCGATGCGCTGGCGCTCATCCGCCCCGGCACCCGAATCGTGTCGATCTGCACCGGCGCGTTCGTGCTGGCCGCGGCCGGGCTGCTCGACGGCCGTCCGGCGACCACGCACTGGTGCCTGGTCGAGCCGTTCCGGCGGATGTTCCCGAACGTGCTCCTCGACCCGGACGTGCTCTTCGTCGACGACGGCGACGTGCTGACCTCCGCGGGCGCAGCCTCCGGCGTCGACGTGTGCCTGCACATCGTGCGCTCCGACCACGGCAGCGAGGTGGCCAACCAGGTGGCGCGGAGGTGCGTCGTGCCGCCATGGCGGGATGGCGGCCAGGCGCAGTACATCGAGCAGCCGGTCCCCGAACCGTCCGAGCTGGGCACCGCGCCGACCCGGGATTGGGCGGCCGCGAACCTGCACCTACCGCTGACGCTGGCCGATCTCGCCGAGCACGCCCGGATGAGCGGCCGCACGTTCGCCCGCCGGTTCCGCAACGAGGTGGGGCTCAGCCCCGGCCGGTGGCTCATCCAGCAGCGCATCGCCAGGGCCCGCCACCTGCTCGAATCCACCGACCTGCCGATCGAGGAGATCGCCGCTCAGGTCGGTTTCGCCACGGCCGCGTCCCTGCGCCAGCACCTGCACACCGCGATCGGCGTCGCCCCGCTGGCCTACCGCCGCACCTTCCGCGCCGGCGCCTGAAACCGGCCGGATCAGCGCGGTTCGGCGAGTCGCTCGACGGCTTTCCGGGCGGCCGCCCGGAGATCCGCCGGCTCCGCGTCGCCGAGCATCATGCGGCGCAGCTGCGGCACGGCCAGCGGCCAGCCCACCATGCCGATCGAGAGCAGTCCGAGCATTCCCGCATCGAATTCGCCGGTGGCCGTTCCGCTTTCCTGGGCTCGGCGGACGCTGGCCACCTTCTCGCGGTAGTGCGCCCAACGTTCGGAGCCGGTGACGACGCCGGAATCGCCGCGCTCCAGGGATTCCCACAGCAGCAGGCGCAGCACGTGGGGATTCGCGAGGTGGTAGGCGGCGAGCCGGTCGGCGTAGCCGGGCAGATCGTCGCCCTCGATCGGGACTTCGGCGGCCAGTTCGTCCATCGTTCGTTGCAGCACCGCCGAGAACAGCGCGTCCTTGCCGCCGAAGTAGGCGTAGATCAGCTGCTTGTTGGCCCGCGCCCGCTTGGCGATCCGGTCGACGCGGGCACCGGCGATGCCGTGGGCGGCGAATTCGGTGACCGCCGCCTCAAAGATCCGGGCTCTGGTGGATTCCGCGTTGCGGGACACAATTCGAACAGTACTCCCGCAGCCGACCGGCTGGTTGCGAACGAACCGGAACCGCTATTCGCCGGTGGTTCCGTCGATGCGTTCACGCAGCGGATCGGCGTGCCCGTTGTGCCGCGCGTATTCCTCGATCATGTGCGCCAGGACGTAGCGGAGCGAGAAGACCTCGCGCGGTATTCACCAGTGGCATCGAGGGATTCGGCGGCGGACACGATCTCCCGGGATCGCGCGCACTCCCGGTGCCAGATCGCGAACGCTTCGTCGGGATCGGCGGCGTCCACGTCGAAATCGGCGAACTCGTCGGCCCCCGGCGGAGTCCAGGGACTATTGCTGTTCTCGCCGCGGAACGCGTTCCGGAACCAGCTGCGTTCGACCTCGGCCATGTGCCGGACCAGCCCGAGCAGTGAGAGACCCGAGGGCGCAACCGCCCGTTCCTTGAGCTGCTCCGCGGTCAGCCCCGCGCACTTCACGGCCAGGGTTTCGCGCTGGAACTGGAGGACGCCGGTCAAGGTCGCCCGCTCGTCACCCGCCCGCGGCGGCTCGATCCGCCGTTGATCGTCCACGTGGTCATCATGCGCCGCAGCGACGCGCTGTCGGTCACAGTCCGTCCAGCAGGTTCTCCACGATGCTCATCAGCACCTGGCGGTCGTCTTGGACCCGGGCCAGCACGCGCAGCCCGTAGTACGTGCTGAGCACTTGGCGCGCCAGGGTTTCCGCATCGCGCGTCGGGTCGATCTCGCCGGAGCGCTGTCCTCGCGCGAGGGTTTCGCGCAGCGCTTCCTCGACCGCCGCGAAGGTCCGCCGCACCTCGGCTCGGACGTCCGGATCCGAGCTCGCGCGCTCGATGGCCGCGTTGATCGCGAAGCAGCCCGGCCGGTCGGCGCCGGAGAGGTCGGCGTCGATCGCGTCGGCCAGCAGTTCCCGCACCCCGTCCTTGACCGGTCCCGGGCCTTGCAGCACCGCGACCTGTTCCGCGGTGGCGGTCTCGTAGTACTTGCGCAACGACTTCAGGTACAGCTGGCGCTTGTCGCCGAACGCGTTGTAGAGGCTCGACGGCCCCAGTTCGGTGCGGTCGCTCAGGTCCCGGGTCGACGTCGCCTCGTACCCGTTGCGCCAGAACGTGTCCATCGCGGCGTCGAGAACGCGGGCGTCGTCGAACTTCCTCGGCCGGGCCATGTCCCCACCGTAGCAGTTTTGAAGCGATTGCAACGAAACCTCGGTCACATTTTGAATCGACTGCTTCAAAACGTTGCTAGCGTCGGCCCGGCAGTGATCACCGACTCGTTGGAGGACCGTCCATGCCCCTTGCCGTCTACATCCTCGGCCTGGGCATCTTCACCCAGGGAACCTCGGAGTTCATGCTCTCGGGACTGCTGCCCGGCATGGCCGCAGATCTCGGCGTGTCCATCCCGGACGCGGGCCTGCTGATCTCCGCGTTCGCCGTCGGCATGGTCGTCGGCGCCCCGCTGCTGGCCATCGCCACCATCCGCTGGCCGCGCCGGAAAGCGCTGGTAGCGCTGCAAGGCGTCTTCATCGCCGCGCACCTCGTCGGGGCGCTGGCGCCCGGCTACGGGGTGCTGATGGCCACCCGCATCGTGAGCGCCCTGTCCTACGCGGGGTTCTGGGCAGTCGCCGTGGCCGCCGGCGTCAGCCTCGTGCCGCCCGGCGCCAGGAGCCGGGCCGTCGCGATCATCGCGGGCGGCCTGACCCTCGCCACCATCGTCGGGGTTCCGGCGGGCACCGTGCTCAGCCAGCTCGCCGGCTGGCGAGCGGTGTTCTGGGCCGTCGCCGCCCTCACGGCGGTGAGCCTGGTGTGCTCGCTGTTCACCATCCACGACAACGCGGCCTCGCCCGCGCAGCCCAGCAGCGCCGCAGCCGAACTGCGCGCGATGGCCCGGCCCCAGCTGTGGCTGTCGTACGCGATCACGACCTTCGCCTTCGGCGCGGTCATCGTCACCTTCAGCTACCTCGCCCCGGTGCTGACCGATGTGACCGGGCTACCCGAGGCGTGGGTACCCGCCGAGCTGGCCTTGTTCGGGCTGGGCGGCCTGATCGGCATGACGATCGGCGGGCGCACCGCGCAGGCGCGCCCGGTCGGCACGCTCCTCGTCGGCCTCGGCACGCTGGTGATCGCCTCCGCGCTCCTCGCCGTCACGGCGGGCAACGCGATCATCACCACGGTCCTCGTCTTCGTCCTGGGCGTCGGCGGGTTCGTCACCAACCCGGCCCTGCAGTCGCGGGCCTTCACCCTCGCGCCCGGGGCTCCGACGCTCGTGGGAGCCGTCAATACCTCGGCGTTCAACATCGGCAACACGCTCGCGCCGATGCTGGGCGGCATGGCCATCAGCGCCGGGTTCGGCTTCGCCTCGGTGGCCTGGGTGGGCGCCGCGATCGGCGCGACGGGCCTGCTCGCCGCGGCGTGGGCCGGCTACCTGCAGCGCCGGCCCCAGCACGCGCCGCGCACGGAGGCCCCGGTGCCCGCCTGACCGGGGTCAGCCGGCGAGGACGACCTTGCCCAGCTCGGCCGGGCCGGACAGCAGCGGGTGCCGGGGCAGGACCCGGACGGTGTAGCCGGCCGGGCCCGCGTGCGGCAGGGTCACCGCCGCCGCGTAGCGCCCGGCCTCCGCCGGTTGCATCGACGCGGTGACGAAGTCGTGCAGCACGTCGGAGTCGTCCACCCGCCCCACGACGACTTCGACATCCACATCGGACGGATCGAGCCCGGCCAGGTCGACCCGCGCCCGCACCGTGACCTGCCCGCCGAGCAGCGGCGTGCCGCCGTCGTCGACGGACATCTCGGTGTCGCTGATCCGCACCCAGGTCCAGGCCGCCTGCAGCCGGGCGCGGTAGTCCGCGATCTCCCGCGCCCCGCGGTAGTCGTCCGCCGACACGGCCCGCACCGACCGGGCGGCCGGGGTGTAGTGGTTGTCGACGTACTCGCGGATCATCCGGGACGCCTGCACGCGCGGGCCCAGCGTCGCCAGGGTGTGCCGCACCATCGACATCCACTTGCCCGGCACCCCGTCGGTGTTGCGCTCGTAGAACATCGGGGCCACGTGGTCGGAGATCAGCTCGTACAGGGCGGCGGACTCCAGGTCGTCGCGCCGGTTCGGGTCGCTGACGCCGTCGGCGTTCGGGATCGCCCAGCCGTTGTGGCCGTCGAACATCTCGTCCCACCAGCCGTCCCGCACCGACAGGTTCAGGCCACCGTTGAGCGCCGCCTTCATCCCCGAGGTGCCGCACGCCTCCAGCGGCCGCACGGGGTTGTTCAGCCACACGTCGCAGCCCGACACCAGGTACTTGGCCAGCGACATGTCGTAGTCCGGCAGGAACACGATGCGGTGCCGCACGTCGGCCTGGTCGGCGAAGCGCACGATCCGCTGAATCATCGCCTTCCCGCCCTCGTCCGCCGGGTGCGACTTGCCCGCGACGACGATCTGCACCGGGCGGTCCGCGTCGAGCAGCAGCTCCCGCAGCCGCTCGGTGTCGCGCAGCATCAGCGTGGCCCGCTTGTAGGTCGGCACCCGGCGGGCGAAGCCGATGGTCAGCACGTCCGGGTCGAAAACCGTGTCGCACCAACCGAGTTCCAGGTCCGAGGCGCCGCGCCGCAGCCACGCGGTGCGCAGCCGCCTGCGCACCTCGTCGACCAGCCGCTGGCGCAGCGAGCAGCGCAGCTCCCACAGCAGCGAGTCGCTGACCGGCTCGATGCCGCGCAACCCGGCACCGCTGTCCATTTCGGACTCGCCGATCAGCTTGCCGAGTTCCCGCGCCGACCAGGTCGGGCCGTGCACCCCGTTGGTGACCGAGCGGATCGGGACCTCCGCGACGCCGAAGCCCGGCCACAGGTTGCGGAACATCTCGCGGATGACCTCGCCGTGCAGCTCGGAGACGCCGTTGGCGCGCTGCGCGAGCCGCAGCCCCATGTGGGCCATGTTGAACATGCCCGGGTTGTCCTCGGCGCCCAGCGCGAGCACCCGATCCGTGGGCACGCCGGGCACCAGGGCCTGCTCCGAGCCGTCGCCGAAGTAGTGCCGGACCAGATCCACCGGGAAGCGGTCGATCCCGGCCGGGACCGGGGTGTGGGTGGTGAACACCGTCCCGGCCCGCACCGCGGCCACCGCCTGGTCGAACTGCAGCCCCGGGTCCTCCTGCAGCTCGCGGGCCCGCTCCAGGCCCAGGAACCCGGCGTGGCCCTCGTTGGTGTGGAACACCTCGGGCTGCGGGTGGCCGGTCAGCTCGCAGTAGGCGCGGACCGCGCGCATGCCGCCGATGCCGGCCAGGATCTCCTGGCGGATCCGGTGCGCCGCGTCGCCGCCGTAGAGCCGGTCGGTGGTCTTGCGCAGGTCGTCGTCGTTCTCCGGCAGGTCGCTGTCCAGCAGCAGCAGCGGCACCCGGCCGACCTGCGCCTTCCAGATCCGCGCGTGCAGGGTGCGCCCGGCGGGCATCGCGACCCGCACCTGGACCGGCTTCCCGGACGGCTCGGTCAGCATCTCCAGCGGCAGCCCGCGCGGATCCAGCACCGGGTAGTGCTCGACCTGCCAGCCCTCCGCCGACAGCGACTGCCGGAAGTACCCGGACCGGTACAGCAACCCGACGCCGATCATCGGCACGCCGAGGTCGGAGGCCGACTTCAGGTGGTCGCCCGCCAGCACCCCGAGGCCGCCGGAGTAGTTCGGCAGCGCCTCGGTGAGGCCGAACTCCATCGAGAAGTAGGCGATCGAGGTAGGCAGCCCGGCATCCTCGTCCTGCCGCTGCTGGTACCAGCGGGGCACCGCCAGGTAGCGGCGCAGGTCGTCGTCGACGGCCCGGGTGCGCGCCAGGAAGTCCTGGTCGCCGGCCAGCTGCCGCAGCCGCTCGGCGGGCACCTCGGCGAGCAGCCGCAGCGGGTCCGCCCCCACCGCCGACCACACCTGCGGATCGACCGCGGCGAACAGGTCCTGGGTCGGCGGGTGCCAGGCCCAGCGGAGGTTGGTCGCCAGCGTGCCGAGCGCACTCAGCTGCTCGGGCAGGTGGGCTCGCACGGTGAAGCGGTGGACTGCTCTCACAGCAGCGGACAATATCTCGGCGCGCCGCGGCGCGTCCGCGGACGTGCCAGCGCCGCCCGAACCCGCGACCGGTGGGAAGCTTGACGTCGTGCGTGCGATTGGACTGGTGGCGCTGGTGATCTTGGTGATCGCCGGCGGCTGCACGGCTGCACCGCCCGAACCGGCCCGTGTGGTCGATCACACGGTCGATCCGGCGTTCGTGCACGGCACCGACCAAGGCGACGCCGACCGGGTCGCGGCCACGGTGGTCACCGACGTGCAGCGCTTCTGGGCCGCGCAGTACCCGGCGGTGTTCGGCAAGCCGTGGCGGGACCTGGACGGCGGGTTCTTCTCGGTCGACACCAACAGCACTGGTGTCCCGCCACCGTGTGCGACCGATGTGAAGGACATCGAAGGCAACGCGTACTACTGCGCCACCGTCGATGCGATCGCCTGGGATCGCGCAGCGCTGCTCCCGGTGCTGCGGGAGCACTACGGCGACGCGTCGGTCGTGGTGGTTCTCGCGCACGAGATCGGCCACGCGGTGCAGCAGCGCGCCGGGATGGACGTCGACGACGCCTCGGTGCGCCTAGAAGCGATGGCCGACTGCTACTCGGGTTCGTTCGTCCGCTGGGTCGTCGACGGCCACGCCGAGCACCTGCGCATCGACCCGGAGCAGCTGGACCGGGCGATGCGCGCGATCGTCGTCTTCCGCGACCCGGTGAACACGAGCACCACCGCGGCGCACGGCACCGCCTTCGACCGCGTTTCGGCTTTCCAGAGCGGCTTTCGCGACGGCGCGCGGCGCTGCGCCGACGTGACGGAAACGTCGCTGGCCGCGCCGGTTCCGGACGATGCGAACAAACCGCTGGACGAAGCACTGCGCGCCGACCGGATTTCCGGCTACTTCGGTGATCTCGTCACCCAGCGCGGCGGACGCTGGACCGCGCCGGACGTCCGCTCGACGCCTGCCTGCCCCGGAACGACCGGCCCCGCCACGTTCTGCGCGCAGCCGCCCGCGATCGTCATCGATCGCGCGGCGATCACCGAACCGCACCGCAGGATCGGCGGCCAAGCAGCCACGACGCTGCTCGCTTCCCGCTTCGCGCTCGCCGCGCTCACCGAACTCGGCCGCCCCACCACCGGAGCCGCCGCGAGCACGCAGATCACGTGCCTCACCGGCGCGTACACCGCCGTGCAGCCGGGGCTGTCGCAAGGCGACCTCGACGAGGCCGTAACGATCGTGCTCGAATCCGACGACGTCGCCCGCGACGCGCAAGGCACCAACACGCTGACCGGATTCGCCCGGCTCGAAGCCTTCCGCACCGGCGCGCTCGGCGGCGCGACGGCCTGCTGATCAGGGCCGGGCGTCGTAGTCGGCGCGCGCCCGGATGATCCCGGGCCGGTGGCGCTCCGCCCTGCCCACCAGGCCGACCAGCGTCTCGTGCAGCTCGGGCGCCATCGACGTGAGCTCGTACTCGACCTTCGGCGGCACCGTCGGAGGGACGGTCCGCACGAGCAGGCCGTCGCGCTCCAGCTTCCGCCGCCCGAGAGCACGGGAACCTTCCTGTCACCGCCGACGACCGGGCGTGAGCATGGGAACCTTCCTGTCACCCCGCCCCTCGCGATCCGACGAGATCGCACGTGAGGTCGATCAGGTAACCGATAGGCTGCTCCGGCACCGGGTGGCACTGCCGCCGGCCCGGCGCAGGAGGACTTCGGCCAGCAGGATGGGGCGCGTCAGTGGTACCGGTATCGACAAGAAGCCGACGGCGGAAGCGGATCCTCGCCACCGCGGTCTCCGCGCTCGCGTGCGCGGCCCTGATCGGCGGGTGCTCGCGGCCGATCAGCGGCACCCCCACGACGCTCGGCGGCTACTCGACCACCGAGGTCGCCGGTCTGCCCGCCACCAACGGCCCGAGCGGACCGAAGGAAGACGCGCCGAGTTCGTCCTTGCCGGTCGAGGGCACCGACAACGGCGCGATGGACAAGCTCGCGCGCGACGCGGTCGCCGACATCGACGAGTTCTGGACCAAGACGTTCCCGAAGGCCTTCCCCGGCAAGCGCTTCGAGCCGGTCAAGCGGCTGGTGTCCTACGACTCGGGCGGTCCCGGCCTCCAGCTGTGCGGGCAGAACACCGCGGGCGTGGTCAACGCCTTCTACTGCCCGCCGGAGGACTCCATCGCGTGGGACCGGGGCACCCTGCTCCCCGAGCTGAACAACAGCTTCGGGCCGATGGCAGTGGTGACGGTGCTCGCGCACGAGATCGGGCACGCCGTGCAGCACCGCGCGAGCACGGCGACCTCGAACGACCAGGTGATCGTGCTGGAGCAGCAGGCGGACTGCTTCACCGGCGCGTACTTCCGGCACGTCGCCGAGGGTTCCTCGAAGTACTTCCAGGTTTCCACCGGGCAGGGCCTCAACGAGGTCATGGGCGTGCTGAACTTCATCCGCGACGCGCCGGGCGATGCCGACTTCCGCGACGGCAACGCGCACGGCTCCGCGTTCGACCGCGTCACGGCGTTCCAGTTCGGGTTCAGCGAGGGCCCGCAGCGCTGCGCCAAGATGGACTTCAACGACGTCCAGCGGCGCACGACGCTCTTCCAGGCGTGGAAGCCCATCCAGAAGGAGAACGCCAACCTCCCGGTGGACCAGCAGAGCCTCGACGCGGTGGAGAAGAGCCTGCGCACGGTGTTCCGCGACACCGGCGCCGAGCCGCCCAAGATCGTCGCGGGGCTGAAGCCGTGCGGCAGCCAGGAGGCCACGTCACCTGCGTCGTACTGCCCCAGCACGAACACGATCTCGCTTGACATGGCGGCGTTGCAGAAGATCGGCCAACCGCCGAGCAAGAACGCGGACTCCACCGGCTACGGCGATTTCGCCGCATACGCCCAGGTCGCGTCCAGGTATGCGCTGTCGGTGCAGAAGGCCACGGGGCTGCCGCTGGACGACGAGGCCGCCGGCCTGCGCACCGCCTGCATGGTCGGTTCGTGGAGCGGGCTGCTGGTCGAGGACCCGTTCGGGCAGCGAAACCCGGTCGGCAGCCTGCGGATCGCGCCGGACGACATCGATGAGGGCGTGTCCGCGCTGCTCGGCGAGGACAGCCTGATCGCGGCGAACGTCAACGGCGATCAGGTACCCGTCGGGTTCGCCCGGGTGGAGGCCTTCCGGGTCGGCGTCCAGGAAGGATTCGCCCCGTGCAGCACCAAGTACGGCGCGTGAGCTGACGGAAGCGGCGGTGTCGTCCCGGATCGGGGCGGCACCGCTTTTTCCTTGCGCACAACCCGAACCGGCCGCGCACGTCCCACGGGTATGACGGAACGGATTCTCGATTGGGAAGGCCTGTTGAACGCGCGGGATCTCGGCGGCCTCCGCGCCGGCGAGGACCGGGCAACCCGCTGGGGAGCGGTAGTCCGCTCGGAAGACCCGGCGGCCCTGACCGCGGCCGGGTGGTCGGCGCTTCAACAGCACGGCATCCGCACGATCATCGACCTGACCGGGGACGACGAGCAGGATCCGGACGCCGCACCGCGTCCGCCCGAGCTGACGACGGTGCACCTGCCGCTGGACGATTACTCCGATACCGAGTTCTGGGACCGGTGGGGCGGCGGAATCTCCTGCACGCCGCTGTACTACCGGGCGTTCCTGGACCGGTTCCCGCAGCGCACCGCGGAGGTGTGCGGAGCGATCGCCCGCGCAGAGCCGGGCGGCGTGCTGGTGCATTGCGGCGGCGGGCGGGACCGCACCGGCCTGATCGTGCTCGTGCTGCTCGCCCTGGTCGGCGCCGAGCCAGCGGATATCGCAGATGACTACGCCCTCAGCCACGTCCGCCGCGCCGAGCTGTGCGCCAGGGTCGGCCTGGGCGACGACACGCCGAAGATCGAAGAAATCATCGGCGAGCACGGCACGACGGCAGGCAGCCTCATCGACGAGGCCGTGACCTCGCGGGACATGGCGGCATACCTGCGTTCCGGCGGCCTTCCCGACGCGGACGTGACCGCCTTGCGCGACAGGCTCCTCGCCTAGGGAGCGAAGACCGGGCGCCGATTTCGCACGAAATCGGCGCCCGGGAACGCTCAGAACAGGGCGCTGGCCAGCGCCCGGCGAGCCGCGACGACCCGGTCGTCGCCCTCGGGGAAGACCTCGAACATCTCGATCAGGTGCCGGCGGATCCGGTCCCGGTCGTCGCCGGAGGTGCGCTTGATCGCGCGGACCAGCCGGTCGAACCCCTCGGCCACCCGGCCGATGGCGACCTCCGCGTCGGCGGCGGCGAGCTGCGCGTCGATGTCGTCGGGGGCCGCGTCGGCCCGCTCGATCGCGGCCGGGTCGGCCTGTTCGGCACGGGCGATGAAGCGGACCTGCGTCAGCGCGGCCTTGGCCTGCTCGTTGTTCGGCTCGCTGTCGAGGATCTTCTGGTAGGCGTCTTCGGCGGCGGCGTAGTCGCCGCGCTCCAGCGCGTCCTCGGCGGCGGTGAACCGCAGGTCCTCGGGCTCCTCCTCGGCGTCGGGCTCGACGCCCTCCTCTGCCGCGCGGATGCCGGGCAGCTGGTCGCGCAGGGCGTTCAGCAGCGAGTCGATCCACTGCCGGATCTGCGGTTCCGGCTGGGCCCCGGCGAAGGCGTCCACGGGCTGACCGCCGGCGATGGCGATCACCGTGGGCACCGACTGCACCTGGAAGAGCTGCGCGATGCGCGGGTTCGCGTCGACGTCGACCTTGGCCAGGACCCAGGCGCCGTTGCTCTCCTGGGCGAGCCGCTCCAGCACCGGCGACAGCTGCTTGCACGGTCCGCACCACGTCGCCCACAGGTCGACGACCACGGGCACCTGCAGCGACCGCTCGACGACCTCGGCCTGGAAGGTGGCCTCGGTGACTTCGATGACCGCAGCGCCGGCCGGCGCTGCGGGGGCATCGCCGTTGGCGGGTGCCTGGCTGGCCGCCCGGGCGGTGGCGTCGGCCCGGTTCTTCAGGGCCGACAGGTCGACTGCGCCCGCCATCGCGGCGGACATCGCTGCTGCTTGCTGGCGTGGATCCGGCCTCGTCACGCCTCCATCCTGACACGTCCTGCCGGTCGCGTGGTCGCTGGGCGGCAGATCTTCCGCGGCCCGCGAAACCGCACGTCCAGAACCGACACGCCGATAGCGCCCGAGATCAAACCGAAGTAGTGAGGAAATGTCGCTCGAACAGGTGGCAAAGCGGGTTCACCCCTAAGGCTCGGCGGCTTTGATCACCGAAGCGGAAACGGAGCCCGCGAGTGACGGTTGTTTTCTCACGGGTCTGCGGGGCCCCATATGGGGGACCCTCAGCCAGTAGTTCAACGAGAGGTACGAATCAGTGCGTATTACTACCCGTGTTGCCGGCGTCGCCGGTGCCGCCACCCTCGGTGTCCTGACCCTCGGCACCGCCGCGTTCGCGGACAGCGCCGAGAACGACGGCATCAACGCGGTCGACGACAACAACATCAGCATCGCTCCGGTGCAGGCGTGCGGCAACAACGTCGGTGCCGCCATCGGTGTTGTCGTGCCGGTCCTGTCTCCGCAGGCCAACAACTGCGTCAACGCGCCGATCGTGGACCACCCCAAGGGCTGACGCATTCAAAGCGCCGGACCGGGGGCGGCTGCACGCCGCCCCCGGTCTTTTGCTGCGCCTACTCCCCGCGCAAGTGCTCCTCGACCCGCCGCACCTTCGAGTGCAGCTGGTCACTGTGCCCCGGCCGGATGTCCGCCTTGAGCACGAGGCTGGTGCGCGGCGCGTTCGCCGAAGCGGCCTCGGTGGCCCGCTTCACGACGTCCATCACCTCGTCCCACTCGCCTTCGATCGTGGTGAACATCGAGGTCGTCTCGTGCGGCAGCCCGGACTCCCGCACCACCTTCACCGCGGCGGCGACCGCCTCGCTGACACTGTCGCTGTCCCCGGCCCCGCTCGGCGCGACGCTGAACGCAACTAGCACGTCTGCTCCTCCATTCCAGACCGGCGGCGTGGTCCACCGGTCACCACGATCATGCTCGGGCAGCGGCGCGGTCCTCCTGATTTCGCCCGACCTGCACCACAGCCACCAACTCGTCGGTAACCGCTGCTAGCGTCGAACACCATGAGCACCCGTAGTCCACTGCCCTTCGACCCAATCGCTCGCGCGGCCGAGATCTGGGCCGACCGGGTAGGCCCGTCGACGACGATGGCCGCGGTGACGAGCGTGATGCGGGTCCAGCAGATCCTGCAATCGGCGGTCGACGGCGCACTGCGACCGCACAACCTGACGTTCGCCCGGTACGAGGCGCTCGTGCTGCTGAGCTTCTCGCGGCGCGGCAGCCTCCCGATGCGCGTCATGGGCGACCGGCTGCAACTGCACCCGACCAGCGTCACCAACATCGTCGACCGGCTGGAGCAGGACGGCCTGGTCCGGCGGGTGCCGCACCCCACGGACCGGCGCACCACCCTGGTGGAGATCACCGAGGACGGCCGGGACCTGATGAAGAAGGCGACCGAGTCGGTCACGGAGATCGACTTCGGGCTGCGCGGCATCACCGAGCGGCAGACCCAGCAGCTCACCGAGCTGCTGGGCAAGGTGCGGCACGCCGCCGGGGACTTCTAAGTCAGTTCAGCTCGCGCAGCGCGTAGCGGACGCGGCCCCAGAACGTCGGCTCGTCGGAGTCCGATTCGGCCAGCAGCCCGCGCCGGTTCGCCCAGCGCTCGAACCACACCGACGCCAGCGGCGGGATCGACGCCACCAGCGCCAGCACCAGCACCCCGAACCGCCAGCGCAGCGGGCTGAACACGACGAGACAGGTCACCACGTAGGCGGTGAAGACCAGCCCGTGGACCCAGCCCATGACCGTCACGCCCAGCGGCTGCTGAAAGCCGTACTTGAACGCCATCGCCACCAGCAGTCCGACCCACGAGAACGCCTCGGCGATCGCAACCACCCGGAACCACCCGGCATACGTACGCGGCACGTCAAACCCACTTCCGTTCCAACGGCACTCCTCTGCGAGTGTGCCGGGTGTCGCCGATCACACCGATCCCGGTCCGCTACGAACGGTCTGGTCGTCGACCCAGGCCAGGTAGGCGGGGTTGCCGCCGACGATCGGGGTGGCGATGATCTCCGGCACGTCGTAGCCGTGGTTCGCCCTGAGGTGCTCGACGAGTTCCGGGAGCCGCCCGGCCGAGGTCTTGATCTGCAGCTGCCACTCGGCATCGTCCTGGGCGGCGCCCTCCCACACGTAGAAGCTGCGGATCGGCACGACCTGAACGCACGCCCCCAGCCGCGCCTCGACGATGCCGCGGGCCAGCTCGGCGGCCGCCTGCTCGGAGTCGGTGGTGGTCACGACCTGCACATGATCAGCCATCCGCCCAGCGTAGCCAGCGGCTGGTGACAGGAAGGTTCCCATGCTCCACCGGCCGGGAGCATGGGAACCTTCCTGTCATCCCTGCGTCAGCGGCGGGCTCCGCGGAGGAGGTTCGCTTCGGTGCTCAGGTAGTTGTTCCGGTAGTCGAAGCGCGGGGTGTCTGAGAAGAGCAGCCAGTAGTACTTCATCTGCTCGGACCACCAGTAGCCCGGACAGGTGTCCTCCTGCGACGGCGGCTTCGCCGTGACGTCGGCGAGGGCGGCGAAGCCGTACTTCGCCTTCGACGTCTTCACCATGTGATCGAAGTGGACGTTCGCGCGTTCGCGGAAGATCTCGTCGCCGGTTTCCAGCCAGAGCACGAGCGCCGAGTCCGCGAACTCGGGGCGCAACGCGTTGCTCCGGTCGCTCGCCGACATCGTCGAGCAGTCCACAGAGGTCGGGATCACCCCGAACTCGTCCTGCACGGTGTTGAACGCGTCGTGGTAGGCGCGACCCTCTGCGACGCGGCCGGATTCGCCGAGCAGACCGGCGTAGAACGCGGCGAGCACGCTCTGCTCGTGGCTGAGGACTTCTCCCGTGAACGCGTCGACTTGCGGGAACCACAGCATGTTCTGGTGGCGTTCGGCCTGGTGGGCGAGGATCGCGTCGGTGAGCGCGTCGTACCACTGCCGGAGTTCTTCGTCGCCGAACAGCGCGTAGCCGTCCCACAGGTACTCGTAGTAGGAGTCGCCCGGCGGGCCGACGGTGGCCTGGCGGTTCCGCCACTCGCCGGATTCGGCGTGGATGTCGTGCGGCAGCAGGCCGAGTTCGGTGCGCTTGTCGTAGACGACCCGCATGGCCTGCTTGGCGAGGTCGAAGTAGCGCCGGTCGCCGGTCCACTCCGAGAGGATCCCGAACTCGGCGATGTAGGTGCCGACCTCGACGATGTTGGTCTCCGGCCGGCTGACCGCCCCGGTCGCCAGGTTCACGTAGCGGTAGGGCAGGCCGGTCGGGGATTCGGTGAAGGCCGGGAGCAGCCGGTCCGCCACGTCGACGGCCAGCTCGAGCAGCCGCTGCTCACCGGTGCAGTGGTACGCGGCGGCGAGCCCGCCGACCATCCGGATGTTGGTCTCGAACACCTGAAACGGCGCATCGACGTCGAAGCGCAGGTTCCCCTTGATCCACTGCACGGCGCGCTCGACTTCCGAGTCGGCTTCCATCAGCCACAACGTGTCGATCGCCTCGACGAGGCTCAGCCCGATGGAGTGGCCCTCGACGAAGAAGTCCTCCCGGCCGCCGGAGATCGGCTTGATGTGGTCGGCGCCCATGGCCCGCTCGACGTAGTGCTGCCATGCCCACAGGAATTCGCGGCGGACGGCCTCGGCAACCGGCTTCCAGTTCCGCCGGGCCGGCGCCCCCGACGCCACCGCCGGCGACGCGGCGAGCAGCCCGCCGGCAACGGCCGCGCCACCGAACAAACGCAGCGCGGATCTCCTGGGGATGCTTCGGGGCATCGCCGCCTCCTCACTGGACAACCTTGTCAAGCCGGGCCGGTTCACCGTCGTCGGAGACGCCGCGGAGGTCAATGCGGATCGCCGTTCTTGTCCGTTTTCGACACCGTGGGGCGGCGTTCGGCCGCGCCGAATACCGCCGCCCGACGACTTGACCCGCGCGGCCGCGACAACGACCCGCCGGCCCCGGGTTCCGGCGCGAGCATGGGAACCTTCCTGTCACCCCGGGCCGGAAAACCGCAGGATGGGAACCTTCCTGTCACCGATCGGCCGGGTCGGCGGGTCGCGCGGGCCGGGATCGGCGGGCGCGAGCATGGGAACCTTCCTGTCATCCCACCCCCGGAACGCCGGGGATGGGGTTGGGCCGATCAGCGGATGTCGCGGGGCCAGGTGTAGTCAGATCCGGGCGGTTGCATTGACAGGCGACGAGGGGCTGCGATCCAATGCCGCCCATCATGACAACGTTGTCTGAGTCCGGGAACGTCCGGCGCGCCACGATGAACGACGTGGCGCGGCTGGCGGGCGTGAGCATCAAGACCGTTTCGCGGGTCGTCAACGCCGAGAGCGGCGTCCACCCGGCGACCGCGGAGCGGGTGCTGGCCGCCATCGACCAGCTCGGGTTCCGCCGCAACCTCAGCGCCCGCAACCTCCGCCGCGGCACCGGAACCGGCACGCTGGGCCTGGTCCTGGAAGACCTGGCCAACCCGTTCTACTCGGTGCTGACCCGCGCGGTCGAGGAAGTCGCGCGGATGCAGGGCAAGCAGGTGCTGACCGGTTCGTCCGATGAGGACCCGGCGCGGGAACGCGAGCTGGTGCTGGAGTTCTGCGCGCGCCGCGTCGACGGGCTGATCGTGGTTCCCGCCGGTCACCAGCACGGGTACATCGCGCACGAGATCAACGCCGGGACGCCGGTGGTGTTCGTGGACCGGCCGCCGGGCAACCTCGACGCCGACACCGTGCTGATCGACAACGCCGGCGGCACCGCGCTCGCCGCCCGCCACCTGGCCGAGCACGGGCACCGCGACATCGCTTTCCTCGGCGACGCACCGGAGATCCACACGGCCGCCGAGCGACTGCGCGGCTTCCGGGAAGGCTGCGCGCAGGCCGGTGTCCCGTTCTCCCCCGACCTGGTCCTGATGGGGCCGCACACCGACGAGTCGGTGGCGCAGGCGCTGCGCGCCACGCTGCAGCGCGCGACCGCGCTGGTGACCGGCAACAACCGGATCACCGTGCAGGCACTGCGCGCGCTGGCCGGTCGACCACGTCGGCCGGCGCTCGTCGGCTTCGACGACTTCGAGCTCGCCGACCTCCTCGACCCGCCGATCAGCGTGATCACCCACGACACCTGGGCGCTGGGCCGGTCGGCGGCAGAACTGCTGTTCGCACGGCTGGACGGCGACCGCACGCCGCCACGTCGCCTGGTCGTTCCCACTCGGCTGCTCGCCAGAGGTTCCGGAGAGGTATCACGTTGAGCTCTGTCCACAATGATCAGTCCGGCCCGGCGGTTCCGATCGCCCTGCCGGCCAACCAGCCCCGGCAGTTCTACCGGGGCGGTGCGTCGATCGCCGCGCTGCGCGGCTCGGACGACCGCGAATTCGGCCCGGAGGACTGGGTCGCGTCCACCACGACGCGGTTCGGCCAGGACGAGTCGGGCCTGTCCCGCCTGCCGGACGGGCGTTTGCTGCGCGACGCGGTGACCGCCGAACCCGAGCGATGGCTGGGCGCCGAGCACGTGGCCGCCTTCGGCGACAGCACCGCGCTGCTGGTCAAGCTCCTGGACGCGGGGCAGCGGCTGCCGGTGCACTGCCATCCCTCGGACGCCTTCGCCCAGCGGCACCTCGGTTCCCGGTTCGGCAAGACCGAGGCGTGGATCGTGGTCGGCACGTCCGGCGCGAACCCGGTGGTGTACCTGGGTTTCCGCGAAGACGTCGCGCCGGAGACGGTCGCCCGGTGGGTGGCCACGCAGGATTCGTCGGCGATGCTCGGTTCGCTCAACGAGATCCCCGTCCGGCCCGGCGACACCGTGCACGTCCCGGCGGGCACCCCGCACGCCATCGGTGCGGGCGTGTTCATCGTCGAACTGCAGCAGCCGACGGACTTCTCGATCACGTTGGAATGGCAGGGTTTCCTGGCCGATGCCGAAGGCGCGTTCCTGGGCATGGACCGGCAGACCGCGCTCGAAACGGTCAATCGCGACGGTTTCGGCGATGCGGTGCTGGACTCGCTGATCAAGCGCACCGCGGACCGGTCCGAGCCCCGCGTCCCGCTGCTGGCCGACGACGCTGCGCCCTTCTTCCGCGCCGAGCGCCTGCACGGCGGCGTCGAACTCGAGCCGTCGTTCGGCGTGCTCATCGCGCTGGACGGCAGCGGGAATCTGCGCACGGACGGCGGCACCGAACTGCCGCTGCACCGCGGCAGCACCGCCGTGATCCCGCATTCCGCCGGGGCTGCACAGCTCGACGGGGACGTCACCGTGGTGCACTGCCGCCCGCCGACTGCTGGGAGCCCGAGATGACCGAACCGCTCCTGGAAGCCCGCAACCTGGTCAAGCGCTACGGCAGCGTGGAAGCGCTGCGCGGCGCGTCGTTCACCGTGCACCCGGGTGAGGTCGTCGCGCTCATCGGCGACAACGGCGCCGGCAAGTCGACGCTGGTGAAATGCCTTTCGGGCGTCGAGCAGCCGGATTCGGGGCAGATCCTGGTCGGCGGCAAGCCGGTGACGCTCGACTCCCCCACCGTCGCCCGGTCGCACGGCATCGAGACCGCCTACCAGGACCTCGCGGTGGCGCCGGATCTCGACCCGGCCGCGAACCTGTTCCTGGGGCGGGAGATCCGGCGGCCCGGGCTGCTCGGCCGGCTCGGCATGCTGGACAAGGCGAAGATGCGCGAGCAGGCCGCCGAGCAGTTCGCGAAGTTCGGGGTGTCGCTGCCAGACCTGTCGGTGCCGATCGGCTCGCTGTCCGGCGGGCAGCGGCAAAGCGTCGCGGTCGCGCGCTCGGTCACCTGGGCGGACAAGCTCGTGTTCATGGACGAGCCCACCGCCGCTCTGGGCGTCGTGCAGCGTGAACGCGTGCTGGAGGTGATCCGGCGGGTTCGCGACACCGGCATCTCGGTGGTGCTGATCAGCCACAACATGCCGGAGGTGCTGTCGGTCGCGGATCGGGTCGAGGTGTTGCGCCTCGGCAGCCGGGTGGCGCGGTTCAGCGCCGCCGAGGCGACCCTGGAGGACCTGGTCGGCGCCATGACCGGCGCACTGTCGCAGGAGGACGCGAGCTGATGGCCACCCAGCAGGAAACACCCGAGTCCACTGTGGAAGAGAAGGCGCCGGCCCCGGCCAAGGGAATCGGCGCGCGGCTGGCTTCCTCGAACACGCTGTGGACCGGCCTGGTGCTCGTCGTCCTGTGCGTGCTGTTCAGCGTGCTCCGCCCGGACGCCTTCCCCACCCTGTTCAACACCCAGAACCTGCTGGTGCAGGCGGCGCCGCTGCTGATGCTCGCGGTCGGCATGACCTTCGTGATCATCACCTCCGGCATCGACCTGTCGGTGGGATCGGTGCTGGTGTTCTCCGGCGTCGTGTCCGCGATGACCATGGAATGGCTCAGCGGCGGCGACGCGACGAACGCCGGCTGGGGCGTGATCGCGATCGGTCTGCTGGTCGCGCTCGTCGGCGGCGCGCTGTGGGGCCTGCTGAACGGGTTGCTCGTCGCCGTCGCCCGGGTCCCGGCGCTGATCGTCACGCTCGGCTCGTTCGGCGCGGCACTCGGTGCCGCGCAGCTGCTCACCAACGGTGTCGACGTGCGGACGGTGCCCAACGCGCTGCGCAAGACCCTCGGCACCGGGACGTCGTTCGTGGTGGTCCCGAACCTGGTGATCCTCGCGGCGGTGATCACGCTGCTGGCGCTGTGGCTGCTGCACACCACGGCCTTCGGCCGCTACACCTACGCGATCGGCTCGAACGCCGAAGCCGCCCGCCGCAGCGGCATCAAGGTCACCCGGCACCTGGTCACCGTCTACGCCCTCACCGGGGTGCTGGCCGGGCTGGCCGGGTTCATGTCACTGGCCTACTTCGGCACCACCACGATCAGCGGCCACAGCAACGACAACCTGAACGCGATCGCGGCCGTGGTGCTGGGCGGGACCAGCCTGTTCGGCGGCATCGGCACGGTGCTCGGCAGCGTCATCGGCGTGTTCATCCCCGCGGTGCTCGACGCCGGATTCGTGATGACCGGGGTGCGGCCGTTCTGGCAACCGATCGCGGTCGGCGCGGTCCTGGTCGCCGCGGTCTGGCTGGACCAGCGCAGGCGGCGGGCGCGCAACAACCGCTGACACTCGATCTTCGGCACAACGGCGTGTGGAGGTAAATCGCTGATGAGAACGCACAAAACCGCGCTGGCGCTGGGTGCGGCGCTGCTGCTGGCCGGCTGCGGGTCCGGCCAGATCGGTGACACCGGCAACGGGCAGACCGATCCCAACAACAAGAACCTGGCCCTGATCACCGGGATGCGCGGCGAACCGTTCTACGTGTCCATGGAATGCGCGGCGCAGCAGGAGGCGAGCGCGCAGGGCTACCAGCTCAACGCGCAGGCCCCGGAGAAGTTCGAGCAGGCCGAGCAGTCGCAGATCCTGGGCGGCATCGTCAGCACCAAGCCCGGCGCGGTGATCATCGCGCCCACCGACGACAAGGCGCTGGCCGCGCCGTTGCAGCAGGCCAAGAGCAACGGCATCCAGGTCGTCGAGGTCGACACCGCGCTGGAGGACCGGTCCATCTCGGTCACCTCGCTGTCGTCGGACAACTACGCGGGCGGCCAGCTGGCCGCGCAAACGCTGGCGCAGCTGGTCGGCGACAAGCCGGGGTCGGTGCTGGCGCTGAACACGAAGGCGGGCACCTCGACCACCGACGCGCGGGCCAAGGGCTTCGAGGAGGAGATCGCCAAGCACCCGAACCTGAAGCTGCTGCCCACCCAGTACACCGAGAACGAGGCGGCGACCGCCGCGCAGATCGTGTCGGCGACGCTGGCCGCGAACCCAGACCTCGTCGGCGTGTTCGGCACCAACCTCAACACCGGCGAAGGCGCCGCCACCGCGCTGTTCAACGCCAGCAAGTCCGGGCAGGTGCAGCTGGTCGGGTTCGACGCCAGTCCGAAGCAGGTCGACGACCTGCGCAACGGCCGGGTCCAGGCGCTCATCGCGCAGAACCCCGGCAAGATCGGGCAGGAAGGCGTCAAGCGCGCCATCGCGGCGATCAAGGGCCAGCCGGTCGAACGGGAGACCAAGACCGAGATGATCGCCATCACCAAGGACAACATCGACCAGCAGGCGCAGTACTTCTACAAGGCCCACTGCTGATCGCCCGTGCCGGGGCCGGCGTCATCGCACCGGCCCCGGCCGCCGGCGCCGGGGCTACCTTGAGTGCATGGGCAAATACGGCGAACTCTTCCCCGGCCGGAAGCTCCAGCACGAAGGCGACCAGACCGGCATCTCGCGAGGGCACGACCCCGACGGGCCGCTGGACCTGGAAAGCGGTGTGGTGTTCCTCGCGCCGCCCGAACGGTCCGCGGCCGACGAGCAGGACGACACCGCTGGTCCGGAAGCCGGCTGAGCGCCATCGCACTCGACCGGGGCATCACAGGCTGGTAGCGGATCGCCGCAATCACGCGCAGCGTCCACTTCGCTCAGTTAATGTGCCACGGGCAGGTGATCAGGGCCGTGATCGCCCGCAATGTCGATCACGATCCGTGCTTGATCGTCATGCGCCGTGCCCGCACGTCAGGGGAGGAAGGGACGCCGTGCAGCCGTTTGGGAGCCCCGGTCTCGATCAGGCCGAAGCCGTCGAGGACGGCACCGCCCTGATCGGAAACCTCACCCCCGCCGGAGCCAACGGCCCCATCTCCCCGGAGCAGCGCAAAGCGCTCGCGCAGCGCATCGGCGCCGACTGGAACCGGATCAGCTCGGCCGTCGCCGAGCTGTTCGCCACCGGCGTCCCCGAGAACGACCCCCGCACCCAGCAGGTGATCCACGAGCACTACCGCTGGCTCTGCCACTTCTGGACCCCGGACCGGTCCTCCTACCTGCGGCTGGCGGAGATGTACGTGAACCAGCCGAAGTTCCGCCGCCGCATCGAGCGCCGCAAGCCGAAGGGCATGGCCGACTACATGCGCGACGCGATGATCACCTACGCCTGGGCGAAGCTGCGCTGACCGGCCGCCGGGCGGCGCGGTGACAGGAAAGTTCCCATGCACACACCCCGGCTCGGGGTGACAGGAAGGTTCCCTTGCTCGTTCCCGCACGGCCGGGAGTGACAGGAAGGTTCCCATCCTCGCGCCCCGCCGCGGAGGTCAGCGGCCTGCGGTGACAGGAAGGTTCCCTTGCTCTCACCTCGCCCGGCCGCGGCGGCGGCTGTCAGAGGCATCCCGTTGAATGGCGGTCATGCCGAGGTGGGTGCTGCACATGGACATGGATGCGTTCTTCGCGTCCGTGGAGCAGCTGACCCGCCCCACCGTCGGCGGGCGCCCGGTGCTCGTCGGCGGGCTCGGCCCGCGCGGCACCGTCGCCGGCGCCAGCTACGAGGCCCGGGAGTACGGCGCGCGGTCGGCAATGTCGATGGCGGAGGCGCGCCGCCGCTGTCCCGTCGCGGTGGTGCTCCCGCCCCGGTTCCGCGTCTACCAGGCGGTGAGCAAGCGGGTGCTCGGCATCGTCCGGGAGGTTTCGGACGTCGTCGAGCAGGTCTCAGTCGACGAGGCGTTCCTGGAGCCCACCGAGCTCGCCGGGGCCACCACGGCGCAGGTCGAGGACTTCTCCACGCGGCTGCGCGCGCGGGTGCACCGCGAGGTCGGGGTGACGGCGTCGATCGGCGCCGGCGCCGGCAAGCAGCTCGCCAAGATCGCCTCGGGCCTGGCCAAGCCGGACGGCATGCTCGTGGTGCCGCCGGAGCAGCAGCTGGAACTGCTGTCGGGGCTGCCGGTGCGCAAGATGTGGGGCATCGGGCCGGTGACGGAGTCGAAGCTGCACCGCATCGGCGTCCAGACGATCGGCGAGCTCGCCGCGCTGCGCCCCAACGACGTGACGTCGCTGCTCGGGCAGGCGCACGGCACCGAGCTGCACCGCCTCGCGCACGGCATCGACGAGCACCCGGTGGCCGAGCGCGCCGAGGCGAAGCAGGTCAGCGCCGAGACGACGTTCGACTTCGACATCACCGACCAGGCGAAGCTGCAGGCCGAGGTGGCAGGGATGGCCGAGTCGGCGCACCGCCGGTTGGTGTCCTCGGGGCGCGCCGCGCGCACCGTGACGATCAAGGTCCGGGACTCCGACTTCACCACGATCAGCCGCGCGGAGACGTTCGCGTCGGCGACCAGCGATCTCGGAGCGCTCGCCGCTGCGGCGCGGCGGTTGCTGCCCGTTGCTGTCCCGCCGGGCACGCCGGTCCGGCTGGTCGGCGTCTCCTACTCGGGATTGGCGACCTCGGAGCAGGAGCCGTTGTTCGGCAACCCAGCCGACCAGCAGGAATCTCCGGCGCCCGCCGCCCAGCCCGTCCCCGAACCGAGCCCGGCGCCGGCGACCCGGCACTGGCGGGCGGGCGACGACGTGCGGCACAGCGAGTTCGGGCACGGCTGGGTTCAGGGCGCCGGGCACGGTCGCGTCACCGTCCGGTTCGAGACCGCCACCAGCGGCCGCGGGGTGGCCCGCACCTTCGCCATCGACGCGCCGGAGCTGACCTCGTCGGACCCGATCGACAGCCTCGGCTGGTAGCCGTCAGGCCTGCGGCGGCGGGAGTTCCCGCTTGTACCGGCCGATCCACTTCTGCGGGGCGACCGTCTGCACCGCGTCTTCCAGCTCCTTCGGCAGCCTGCTGAACGGCGGCAGGTGGAACCGGTAGCGCTCGCCGGGCAGCCCCGGCATCGACGGCTGCTCCTCCACCCGCCAGCGGTCCAGCTCCGGGTGCCGCGACGCGAAGCCCGGATCCGCGGGGTAGATCTCCAGCGCGTGGCGGCGCTCCGGCGCGACCGGGCGGCGGTGCTGGATCCATGGCAGCGTGCCGACCCCGACGGCCTTGATCTCGTCCCACGTGACGCCGAACACCTCGCCGCGGGTGCGGGCGTAGAAGCCGCTGCGGTCGAGCAGGAAGCCGCGGCTGTTGAGCATGCCCCGGGATGCGGTGAGGAACCAGAGGAAGATCACGCCGAAGACGAGCTGCCAGATCCACAAGCCGACGCTGTTGCCGTTGTTGACCAGTGCCGCGGCGACGAGCACGGTGAGCAGACCGCTGATGCCGCCACCGATGAGCAGCGCCTTGAAGCTGCTGGCGCTGACGTCGACGTCGTGCGCGTCCGCGCTCAGCAGGGTCGGGCGGTGTCCGCCGCCGGGCTGCACACGGGTGGCGGGCTCGGCAGCTCCGGCGGGGTTCGAGGTGTAACGGGCGGTGTTGCGGGGGCCTGCCGGGACGGTCGCCCTCTCCTGCTCGACCCGATCAGCCCGTTGCCATCCCCCTGGAAGCCACTTCATGCCGTCCAGGGTAGCCACGCCGGAGCCGGTCGATCACCGACGGTGCGGGATCTCCGGGTCGATTTCAGGGTTGGTAGTGGTCAGGCTTTCGGGGTGCGGAGGATCAGGGCGTCGCCCTGCCCGCCACCACCGCACAACGCCGCCGCACCAACACCGCCACCACGACGCCTGAGCTCCAACGCCAAGTGCAACACCAACCGCGCACCCGACATCCCGATCGGATGCCCCAACGCGATCGCACCACCGTTGACGTTCACCCGCTCCTCATCAACACCCAACGCACGCATCGACGCGATCCCCACCGCCGCGAACGCCTCATTGATCTCCACCAGATCCAGATCCGCGACCTCGACCCGCTCCCGCGCACACGCGGCCCGGATCGCATTCGACGGCTGCTCATGCAAACTCGCATCCGGCCCCGCGACCACACCATGCGCACCGACCTCGGCAAGCCACGACAACCCCAGCTCCTCAGCCCTGGCCTTGCTCATCACCACGACCGCCGCCGCACCATCGGAAATCTGCGACGCCGACCCCGCCGTGATCGTCCCATCCGATGCGAACGCCGGACGCAGCCTCGCCAGCCCCTCCACCGTGGTGTCCGCGCGAATGCCCTCATCGGCGTCCACGACCAGCGGGGCGCCCTTGCGCCGCGGCACCTCCACCGGCGCGATCTCCTCCGCGAACACACCCCGCTGGGCGGCAGCCGCCGCACGCCGATGAGACCGCGCCGCGAACGCGTCCTGCTCCTCGCGGGTCAACCCATACCGCGCGTTGTGCTTCTCCGTCGACAACCCCATCGCGACCTGATCGAACGCACAGAACAAACCATCATGCGACATGTGATCCAACATCGACACATCACCGAACTTGAAACCCTCACGCGACCCCGTCAGCAAATGCGGCGCCTGCGTCATCGACTCCTGACCACCCGCGACCACCACATCGAACTCACCCGCCCGGATCAACTGATCCGCCAACGCGATCGCATCCAGCCCCGACAAACACACCTTGTTGATCGTCAACGCCGGCACATCCATCGGAATGCCCGCCGCCACCGCAGCCTGCCGCGCCGGAATCTGCCCCGCACCCGCCGTCAGCACCTGACCCATGATCGTGTACTCGACCTGATCAGGCCGCACCCCAGCCCGCTCCAACGCAGCCCGAATCGCGAACCCACCCAACTCCGCACCCGAAAACCCCTTCAGCGAGCCCAGCAACCGCCCCATCGGAGTACGAGCCCCCGCCACGATCACAGAAC
>NZ_FNOK01000090.1 GCF_900106995.1 Saccharopolyspora shandongensis | reverse complement strand
CCGAAATACCGGTCTGCGAGCGCACGCGCCTGATCGGCGGTGAACCCCATCTGCATCGCCTCGGCGATGAACTGCCCGCGGCGCTGCTCCGAGGCGGACACCGCCGCTGCGGCGGCCTGCTGCTGCGACTGCCCCTGGCGCAATGCCGTGTCGTAGGCGGTCTGCGCCAACGTCCGGTACTGGTCGCCCTGCTGCACAAGGTTGTCGTGCAGCTCCCGACCTTCCTCGGTGGTCAGATTGATCTGTCCGTCGGCGGCGAACAGTGCCGCCTGCCAGCCGGCTGTGCCACCGCGGACGCTGTCGAGGGATTCCCGCAGGTTGTCAAGGCCCTCTTCGAACCGGGCGGTGGCCTCGTCCATCGAGATTTGCACGCCGAACAGTTGTTGCCAGGCGGCGTTGAGCGCGTCGACGCGGTCGGCGGTGTCCGCAGTCGAGTTCTTCAGCGTGTTGATCGCCTCGCGTAGCGAGTCCGCGCCGGGAACCGCTCGGCTCATCGCCGAGTCCGCGCCGTACACCGCATCGGTGTACTGCCGCTGATCGTCGATCGCGCCCACGATGGTGCCGCGCAGTCCGTCGGTGGCCAGCAGCAAATCCGTTGACGCGTCGGACTGCTCCCGCAAGGACCCGGACACCCCGGTGAAACTGCCCTGTGCCTCGTAGGCCGCTTGCACCTGCCCTTGCAGCTTGGCACGCACACCATCGAGCGCGGGGCCGCCGCTGATCAGAGCGTCGATGTACTCCTGGTGGGACAGCCCGGCCGCCTCGACCGATCCGGCAATGGACTGGTACTGCTCGGACTGCATGATGGCCGAGCGGGCATTGGAGTCGAACGCCCCGGCGGAATCCCGCAGCGCCGACGACAACGACCGCTGGTCGCCCTCCGCGCTCTGGCTGGCCGACCCGAACAGGGCGAGCCCGATCGTTGCGGCGGCCAGCGCGACGCCGAACGGGCCGCCCAGCACGCCGAGCATGCCGCGGCCGGCGGTCTGCATCAGACTGCCACTGCCGGCGGCGCGACGTGTGTTGTCGCTGAACTGAATCATCGACGTGGCGGCCCCCGCGACGACTTCCCGCACGGCGCGGATCCCGCGCATCGCGGTCGCCAGCGACAGCCACATGCCGATCAGCGGCCCCAGCGCGCCCGACAGCGGCTCGATGACGTTGAGCACGCCCGAGAGCACGTCGAGCGCGACACCCACGGCCGAGGACATCACCGGCAGCGCACCGCCGGACATGTCGCCTATGACGCCGATGATCCGGGTAACGACGTCGGCGACCTCATCGCCGTGCTCGGCCCACACCCCGGTGAGACCGACCAGCACGCCGCCGACTTCCGGCAGCACGCCGGCGACGAGCTGGCCGAGGTGCTCGACGCCGAGCCCGGCGTCTTCCGAGCCGCCAGCCACGATCTCGAAAAAGTCGCCGACGCCGACACCTGCGTCGGCCATCGCTGCCGCGAGCCCGTCTATGACCGGCCCGGCTCGTTCAACCGATGTGACCATGCCCGGCATGGCGTTGCGGGAGAAATCGATCACGCCACCAGTCAGCGTCTCCACGTAGGGCACCGAGGCGGCGAACGCGTCCCGCAGCAGCGGGCGCAGCTCCTGATATGCCGTGCCCATGTCCTCAGCCGCGCCGACGAACGCAGACTCCAGCGGCGCCGCATCCGCCATCAGCCCGGTTCGGACAGTCTCGGAGAGATCATCGAAACTGTCGCGCACTGCGGCGTTTTCCCGCAGGGTGACGGCGCCGAGCCCGATGAACGCCAACGGCAGACCGCCGACGGCGGCAGCGACACCGGCAGCCGGGTGAGGACGATGTCGCCAGCCACGCCGCACGACCAGGGCAAACCACACGACAAGGACCGCTGTCTACGGGTGCGACCACACCTCGGAGTAGACCCGCACGCCTGCCTGTCCGCTGTAGGTGAGGTGTTGCAAGCAACGATCTAGGGAGGCGATATGGCATGGGCTGACCCGTTACCGGGTGGCGGTTTCCGCGGTGGATACCGCGACTCAGCCGGCACGAAGAAGTACGTCAAGGACGCGGCAACAGGCCGGACGCGGAAGGTCACACGGAAGAAAGACGCGCACGACGCCGCGACCGAGGAAGAAGTCAGCGCCAGCCGACAGGCCGCGGTCGACACCGGAAAGCAATCCGCAAGGATCCCGTGGGGCGAATTGTGGGACCGCATCTCCGGCGCTCGGGACGCACGGCCGTCCGACACCTACGTCACCGAACACTGCCTTGTTGAGAAGTACATCCGTCCAAAATGGGGCGACGTTCACCTCAACAAGATCACCAGCAAGGGCAGTGCTGACACCGGCGTTCAGGAATGGGTCGACGACCTGACGGCCGGCCGTGTTGACGCCTGGAAGTACGAACGGCAGCCCTCCCCCGCCTACGTCCGGCGGATCTACGCGGTGTTCCAAGCATCGATGACGACAGCGAAGGACAAGGGCATCCTGACGGCCTCACCTTGCGTTGGAATCAAGCTGCCCAAGAAGACCAAACGGGCAAAGCCCTATCTCGCACGGGACAACGCCGAGAAGATGGGCGAGCACCTGCGGAACTACCGCGACGTTGTCGAACCCGACCAAAACGCAGGCTGACCTGCTAGTTCGCAGTCAGACGCCGCAATCCACCTTCAACCACCGCAAGCCGTAAACCCACAGGTCAGAGCACTCAAGCGACACCAGCACTGTTCCAGTCAATGGGTGTGGCGCTTGTCGAACGATCAGTTGCGCCCGGATGGGGGTTGGGGTGGTGCGAGCATGGGAACCTTCCTGTCATCCCGGCCCGATCGGCGCCGGAGGGAAACCGATCAGGAAGTCGGTCCCGCGGTGTTCAGCTGCGCGCGGAATCGGGCGCAGATCGCTTCCACCGCGGCTTCGTCGGGCATCGCACCATCGGTGAACATCGCCATCTGCAGCTTCGGGCCGTAGCCGTCGAACCGTTCCATCAGGTCGCGGGTCGCAGGCTGCACGACGAAATGGAGGTGGCCCGGCGTGCCGCCGGAATGCGACCACAAGCAGACGTAGACCTGCTCCGGGCGCACGACCTCCTCGACCGCCGCAGCGACGCGGCGCAGGAGCGGGCCGATCTCCGCGCTCTCCGCATCGGTCAGCTCGGCGATGTGCACGACGTGGCGGAACGGCTTGACCAGCAGCGTTCCAACGCCCAGCGGGCCGATGCAGTGCTCCACCACCCAGGATTCGGTCTGGTGCACTCGGCCGCCCGGGAGCCGGGCGGCGCCGCTGGCGAGGTCGCAGGCCAGGCACTCGCCCGATGCTTCACGCCGCGCATCCACAGCTCTGCCCCTCCCTGCCGGATCGACCACCCTCGCGGCCGATCACTGCGTGCCGGTGACAGGAAGGTTCCCATGCTCGCGTCCGCGCCTCAGGAATGACAGGAAGGTTCCCATGCTCCACGTGTGGTGACAGGAAAGTTCCCATGCTTGCAACCGGCGCAGCGCGGACTGCAGATCGGATGTTGCCGGTGGCGAGGGTTCTCGCGGCCGAGAGCGGCAAGAGCCCTGCGAGGCCGGGGCTTCGGCCTCGCAGGGCTTCGGGTCAGTCGCGCAGCAGCGTTTCGACGCCCTGGCCGCGGATGGATGCGTCGAGCACCTGCACGGTGTGCGCCATCGCCAGGCGCTCGCTGCGGCGCTCCAGCGCCGTGCGGATCTGCATCGAGCATCCCGGGTTCGCCGTCACCAGCAGCTTCGCGCCGGCGGCGAGGACGTTCTCGGCCTTGCGGTCGCCCAGTTCGCGCGCGGCCTCCGGCTGGAGCAGGTTGTAGACGCCTGCGGAACCGCAGCACAGTTCGCCCCGGTTGATCTCCTTGAGCTCCAGGCCGGGGATCGCGCGCAGGAGTTCGCGTGGTTGCGACCGGATGCCCTGGCCGTGCGCCAGGTGGCAGGCATCGTGGTAGGCGATC
Organism: Saccharopolyspora shandongensis; assembly: GCF_900106995.1. GTDB lineage: Bacteria > Actinomycetota > Actinomycetes > Mycobacteriales > Pseudonocardiaceae > Saccharopolyspora > Saccharopolyspora shandongensis. The sequence continues at coordinate 18,529 of NZ_FNOK01000090.1, read as the reverse complement.
TGCACCGGCAGCGGGTGGCGCTCGGCGACCGGGCCCAGCTCGGCGAGCAGCTCGGAGATGTCGCGCACCCGCGCGGAGAAGCGTTCCGCGCGCTCGGCGTATTCCGAGTCGTCCTGCAGCAGTCGCGGGTATTCCTTCAGCGTGGAGCCGCAGCCTGCCGAGTTGATGACGACGTAGTCCACGCCGGATTCTTCGAAGGTGTCCAGCAGCTGGCGGGCGAACTTCACCGCTTCGGGTTCGCGTCCGGAGTGCTCGCTGAGCGCGCCGCAGCAGCCCTGCGCCGGCGGGATGATGACGTCGCAGCCTTCGGCGGAGAGGATGCGTGCCGTTGCCGCGTTGACGTCGGGGAAGAACGCGCTCTGCACGCAGCCGGTGATCATGCCGACTGTCGCGCGTCGCTTGCCGCGCGCCGGTATCCGGTTCCCCAGCTTCGGCGCGCGGCTGATCGGCGGCGCCAGCGACTCCATCACCTGCAGGCCGTCCGGCAGCTTCGCCAGCAGCCCGGACCGCTTGAGCAGTTTGCCGATGCCGAGCCGCTGGTACAGCGCGAGCGGTCCCCGCATCGCTTTGAGGCGTCGCGGGTACGGGAACAGCGTGAAGATCGCCGTGCGCAGGAGTCGTTCCCAGCGGCCGCGCTGGTGGTTTCGTTCGACCTGGGCCCGCGTCTCGGTGATGAGCGTGCCGTACTGCACTCCGGACGGGCAGGCGCTGACGCAGGCCATGCAGCCGAGGCATGCGTCGAAGTGACCGACCATCGTGTCGGTCATGGGCTCGCCCTCGAGCCCTTCCTTCATCAGGTAGATGCGCCCACGCGGCGAGTCCATCTCCTCGCCCCACAGGTCGTAGGTGGGGCAGGTGGGCAGGCAGAATCCACAGTGGACGCAGTCGTCGACGAGCTCGCGCTGCGGCGGGTGCAGCGCGTCGAAGGCGCCCGGGCGGGCAGGGGTCTCGGTCATCAGATTCCTCCCACGAACCGGCCGGGGGCGAGCCGGTGTTCCGGATCGAACTGGTGCTTGGTGCGACGCATCAGCGCCAGCAGTCCGGGCGCGATCGGCCCCCACGGGTCGATCGCGGCGTCCTGCGGCGCGCGGAGCAGTACCGCGTAGTCGCAGCTGGCGCGCAGCGCCTTCACGAACTCGGCGACGGCAGCGGCGTCCGCGTCGCCGGGCAGCCCGGCGTTCAGCACGCCGAGCCCGGCGGCGCCGCGGATCGCCAGCGGCAGGCCGTTCGCCGCGGCGGCGTCTTGCGCGGCGCTGAGCAGTCGTGGCAGCGCTGTCGGCTCCGCGCCGAAGCGCAGGCCGATCCCGCCAGCCGGCTCGAACGGGTATTGACCCCACCACGAAGGGGCTTGTTCCAGCACTTCCGCGCCATGCCCGATGGCGGCGGCCAGCTCGACCGCGCGGTCGTGCGTGGCGGCGGGCCTGCCTTCGAGCTGCGCGCAGACCGTGATCGGCCCGTCGGGTTCGGCCCGGTCGAGTTCGATCGCGGTGGGCATCGCCTGGGAGTGCCGGACGATGTCGGCGGCGGCTGCGGCGCTTTCCGGGTCGCCGGCGGTGACCGCGATCCAGCGGTGCTCGGCGGCGACCGGGTGCAGCCGGAACACGGCTTCGGTGATCACCCCGAGCGTGCCGAAGGAGCCGGTGTATAGCTTGCCCAGGTCGTAGCCCGCGACGTTCTTGACGACCTTGCCGCCCGCCGTGGTCACCGTGCCATCGGCCCGCACGACCGTGATGCCGATCAGCAGGTCGCGCACTCCGCCGAAGAGGTGCCGGGACGGCCCGGCGGTTCCGGTCGCGATGATCCCGCCCAGCGTCGCCGTCGGCAGCGGCTGGTCGATCGCCAGCTGTTGCCCGGCGGCGCGGGCAGCGCTGTTGACCTCGGCGATCGGCGTTCCGGCCAGGGCGTGCACCACGAGGTCGCCCGCGGCGTGGTCGACGATGCCGCTCGCGGCCGACACGTCGAGCAGCAGGTCCACGGCATCCGGCGCGCCGCCCCAGTCGAGCTTGCTGCCCGATCCCCTGGGCACCACCCGCAGGCCGTGCTCGGCGGCGATCTTCACCGCCACCGACGCCCGCTCCGTTCCGTCCACAGTGGCCACCCAGTGCGGGCGGACGCCGGACACGGCGTCGGCCTCCGTCGCTTCCCGCACGCATTCGGCACCCAGCGCGGCCACCAGTGCTCCGTGCGCGGCGTCCTTGGTCGTAGTGGGCATCAGAACTGGTCCGCCAATCCCGCTTCGGTCAGTGGGTGCACGCCGCGCCGGGGCCCGGGCACTTCGCCGCAGAGCCTCGGCGTCGGGAAGACCTTGCCCGGATTGCAGATTCCGACCGGGTCGAAGGCGCAGCGCACTCGTTGCATGGTGTCCAGGTCGTCGGCGGTGAACATCCGGCCCATGTACTTGACCTTGTCCGCGCCGACCCCGTGCTCGCCGGTGATGGAGCCGCCGTGCTCGATGCACAGGTCGAGGATCGCGCCGGAGACCGCTTCGGCGCGCTCGTTCGCGCCCGGCTCGGCGTCGTCGAAGAGCACCAGCGGGTGCAGGTTGCCGTCTCCGGCGTGGAAGACGTTGGCGACCCGCACGCCTGATTCGGCGGACAGCCTGGAGATCCGGCCGAGCACCTCGGGCAGCGCGGTCCGGGGGATCACGCCGTCCTGCACGATGTAGTCGGGGCTGATGCGGCCCACCGCGGCGAACGCGGACTTCCGGCCCTTCCAGATCATCGCGCGCTCGTGATCGTCGGCGGCGACGCGGATCTCGAACGCGCCGTGCGCCTCGCAGTGCCGCTTCACCTCGGTGAAGGTGTGCTCGACCTCGGCCGCGGGGCCGTCGAGTTCGACGACCAGCACCGCGCCGGCGCCTTCCGGGTAGCCGCACTGCACGGCCTGTTCGGCGGCTTCGATGGCCAGCGCGTCCATCATCTCGATCGCCGCCGGCGTGACGCCGTCGGCGATGATCGCCGATACCGCCGCGCCCGCCTCGTCGGTGGACGGGAACCCGGCCAGCAGGGTCTGCACCGCCTCGGGTTTGCGCAGCAGCCGCACGGTGATCTTGGTGACCACGCCGAGCGTGCCTTCGCTGCCGATGAACGCGCCCAGCAGGTCGTAGCCCGGGGTTTCCCGTGCATTGCCGCCGAGTTCGACGATGTCACCGTCCGGGGTGACGACCTCGAGGGCGAGGATGTGGTTGGTGGTGAAGCCGTACTTCAGGCAGTGCGCGCCGCCGGAGTTCTCCGCGACGTTGCCGCCCACCGAGCAGACCTGCTGGCTGGACGGGTCCGGCGCGAAGTAGTAACCCTGCGCGGCGACGGCCTTGGTGACGTCGAGGTTGATCACGCCCGGTTCGACGACGGCCCGCTCGTTGGCCAGGTCGATCTCCAGGATCCGCCGCATCTTCGAGGTCACCACGAGCACGCCGGAGGCGTGCGGGAGCGCCCCGCCCGACAGTCCGGTGCCGGAGCCGCGGGCGACGAACGGGATCTGGTGCTCGGCGCAGATCCGGACGATCTCCTGGACCTGCTCGGCGGTTTCCGGCAGCACCACCACGGCCGGCACGACCCGGTAGCTCGCCAGCCCGTCGCACTCGTAGGTGCGCAGCCGCTGCGGGTCGGTGATCACCGCGTTGGGCGGCAGTGCCGCGTGGAACCGCTGCACGACCTGGTCGAGCGCCGGCTCGGTCGCGGTGCTGGTCGACTGCATGCTCAGCCTCCCGGTTACTTCCGTTTTACGGAATGACCCTTCCGGTCTTCGGGAACCATAGGTTGTTCACAACATAGATACAAGTGGTGGACAAGATGTTCCGCCGGCGCGCACAGCACCAGGATCACCCCCGGCTCCCGCCGTGACCAGAGCAAGGGAACCTTCCTGCCACTTCCACCGCAAGACGGGCCGCCGGCGGGCGGGAAATGACAGGAAGGTTCCCATCCTCACGCCCTCCGGGCCGCCGGGTGACAGGAAAGTTCCCATGCTCGCACCGCCGCGAACGCCGAGGCCCGGAGGCGAGCGCCGCGGCCAACCGGACGAAAGCGGAAGACGTCTCAAAACGAGCGGAACCGAATACTTCTCATCAACGTCGAACCCGACGTAGGGTCGACAACCAGTCAAATCACGCTGAGGGGAAGTGCTGCGGTGGGTGGCAATCTGCAGATGACGCCCGGGACGCTGACCGAGCACGGCTCCGGCTGCGAGAGCCTCGCCGACAAGTTCGGGCAGCTCGCTCAGCTTCTGGAGCAGGCGCGCACCGACGACCAGTGCTTCGGTCCGATCGGCAACGCCGTCGGCATCAGCGACAAGTACTTCGAAACCCTGCAGGGCTGTCAGGAGATGGCGCAGAAGGCCCAGCAGTTCCTCACCGAGACCAAGCAGGCCCTCGAAGACACTGTCAAGGACTACGACGAGACCGAGCAGCAGATCATCGAGATGCTGAACAAGGCCGGAGAGGGGCTCGCAGGATGACCGGCCCGGGAACTTTCACCGAGCTCAACCAGGGCGACTCCACCCGCAAGAACTGGGCCGAGCAGACCCTGACCCGCGGTTCCTCCATCGCCGGCGCCGCCTCCGACCTGAAGGACGCGGCGGCCAACACCAACGGCGGCAGCCTCGCCGACGGCTCCGCCGCGCCCGAGTGGACCTCCGCGGTCATCGCCGCGCGCCAGGAGCAGATGGACCTGCTGTCCAATCCCGGCGCGGCTCTGCTGGACAACGGCCTCGGCTTCCTGGTGTCGATCGTGATGACGCCGCTGATCGAGATCGCCGAACAGGCCATCGGCGACCCCGAGCAGATGCGTGCCACCGGCAATGGTTGGGAAGACGTCGCCAAGTGGCTCGACTCGGTCGCCGAGCAGGAGCCCCAGCGCGCCGAGGCGACCAGCGGGACGTGGGTCGGTCAGGACGGCGACGCCTTCCGCAAGCAGATGACCGAGTTCGGCGACGGAACCAAGGCCCTGGCTCAGGACGTCCGCGGGCTCAAGGAGACCCTGGACGGCATTGCGGACATGTTCGACATGTTCGTCGAGATGGTCATCAACATCCTCACCGAGCTGATCATCAGCCTGATCATCCAGTGGCTCGCCGCGCTCGCCGCGTCCTGGATCACCGCGGGCGCCTCGGTGGGCGCGGCCAGTGCGACCACCACCGCGTCGGTCGGCATCACCGGCGGCCGGATCGCCACGCAGGTCGCCAAGATCCAGGCCCAGCTCTACAAATGGCTGAAGAGGCTGGAAGAGCTGCTCAACAAGATCCGCGAGTCGGGCAAGCTCGGCAGGCTGCTCACCCGGGGGATCTCCAAGGGCAAGATCGAGCAGGTGAAGGACCCCAACACCGGCGAGGTGCTGCGCGAGTTCGCCACCTCGAAGACCAGCAACGTCTTCATGAAGGGCCAGGGCCTGCACAAGACCGGCGAGGAAGCGCTGGCCGCGAACCTCGCGGGCAAGGTCATCGGCGGGGCGCTCGGCGGCAAGGCGTCGCTGGTGGGTGCTGGTATTAGTGGCGTGACGGAGACCCTCGAAGGACAGGCGGTCAAGGAGATCCCGAAGGCCATGTACGACCAGGCCAACCAGCGGCTCAGCGGACAGCTCTCGCCGGAGGAGAGCAAGGCGGCCCAGGAGAAGGGTTTCTCGTGACCCCGTGGGAGCGGCGAGCTGAATGACCCTGCAACACCTGATCCTCAGCGCACGTTCGTCGTGGTGCCGGCCGGGAGAGCCGATCGCCTGGGCCTTCCCCGACCCGTACCACGTCCCGCTGTTCGAAGTGGGCGGGCTCGACGAGCACGGCAAGAAGCGGCGCGGCATCCTCACCCGCGCCGCGTTCCAGGTGGGCGCAATGCCGTTCCGCGTCAACTCCCTGTTCACCGGTGGCGACGAGCCATCCGACGAACGCAACCTGCCGACGGCGGTGGTTTCGGCCCGGAGCGCGTCGGCGACCGCCGTGCAGATGACCGGCACGCAAGGCGAGGCCGCCCCGGGAGAACTCCCCGGGGTCCTCGTGGCCACGCCCGACCGGTTGGCGCTGCTGGAGCTGCCGGAACTCCCGGAAGGCTCGCAGGACTGGTTCGACAAGGGCATGGAGACGATCAAGAAGGCCACCGGCCCCGTCTACCGGCTCGCCGACGACTTCGCGGGCACCATGGGCAGCACGGTCAACAACAAGGGCCGGTACTTCGACCACGGCGGCCAGACCCAGGTGCCGCACGTGATCGAGCGCGCGAGCACCGGCACCGACCAGATCAGCGGCTACGAGATCGTGCAGCGCCGATTCGGCGGGCTCGGGCGCGAACGGGAAGACCGGGCGGCGGCGTACCTGCGGATCACGTTCACCGACGGCTCGCGGCTCGATCTCCAGGTGCCCGCGAAAGCCCAACCGGACCGGGTGCTCGGTCTGGTCAACACCAGGAGCGGTAGTTGGTAGCCACCCCGAAGGACGTCGCGAAGGCCGCCGAACACGGCTGGCTCCGGCCGGGCGAGGCGTTCCACCGCATCTTCCACCGCGCCCCCGGGTTCCTGGCGTCCACGGTGGCCGGCCGGAACGCCGTGCCGCACGCACCGGCCAATCCCGTGCCGAAGTGCAAGCAGGAAGTGTCGGAGACGTACCTGAAGCCGGCCGACCTGACCGTGCGCGGCGACTACCTCGGCGACGAGTGGGTGCACGACGCGGGAATCCGCGGCTGGGCCACTGCGGCGGACAGCGGCCAACTCGCGATCCGGAGCGCCGACGTGCTGGCCGCGGGCAACGGGTACGCCTGGTTGGTCGCCACCAACCAGCGCATCGCCGTGGTCATCCCGGACCGGTTCGTCGACCTGCCCGCCTCCCGGGCCCCGTCTCCCGCGCCGCTGCCGGGGCTGGACACGTCCCTGATCACGTGGTGGGAACAGCCGCCGAACGCGGTGCGCGGCATCCGCGACGTGCTGCTGGGGCGGACGTTCGTCGGAGCACCGTTCGCCTCCATCGACTTCGCCGACGGCTCCAACCTCCTGCTCCGGCAGTGACCCCTCTCCGCAGGCGTCGCGGATGACAGGAAGGTTCCCATGCTGCGGCCTCACTCTGGCCGCGGTGACAGGAAGGTTCCCATCCTGTGCCGCTTTGCGGGCGGTGTGACAGGAAGGTTCCCGTGCTGCCCTCCGACCGCCGCCGTGGTGACAGGAAGGTTCCCATGCTTTCGCCGTGTCACAGCTGGGCGAGGGTTTTGATCGACGGCATGGCCGTCTTGCCCAGGCGGTCCACCGCGCGCTGGACGTGATCGCCCGGGTAGCGGAAGCGCAGTTGGTCCGGCACCGCCAGGCCGGTCGTCCGGAACCCGCACAGCCCGGCCGCGACCACCGGGGGCGGGTACGCCGGGCGGCCGTGCAGCTTCCGCGCCCACCCCGGCAGTACCGAGTACGCGAGGTGCCCGAGCGGCAGGTAGCCGAGGTTCACCGGCAGCAGCCACCACGGCGCGAACGGCCGGTGCAGGAAGTCATAGACCAGGTCGGAGTCGGCCGTCCGCTGCAGTTCGGGCCGGATCCGCTCGAAGTACTCCGCCATCGCGCGGGTCGATCCGGGCACCTCAGCCGGGTCGAGCCCGACGAGCGCGACCGCCCGGCGCTGTTCGTCGAAGTACCGGTCGAGCTGCGCATCGGTGAGCGGGAATCCCGCGCGCCGCACGACACCGGCGAACGATGCGACCTCGGCGCAATGCACCCAGCGCAGCAGGTCCGGGTCGTCCAAGCGGATCTCGGCGCCGGTTCCCGGGTCCGTCGCACTGAGCATGCGGTGCACCCGGCGGACCCGTTCGCCGGCGGATTCGGCTTCGGCCGTGGTGCCGTAGGTCGTCGTGGCGACGAAGTTCCCGGTGCGCATCAGGCGTCCCAGCGGGTCTTCCCGGAACCGGGAGTTCTGCACGACGGCCGCCACCGCGCGCGGGTGCAACGCCTGCAGGTAGAGGCTGCAGATCCCGGCGATCCACATCGCCGGATCGGCGTGCAGCTGCCAGGTCACGGTTTGCGGCCCGAACAACCCCTCGTCGCGCATCCGCCCTTCACCCGCCCAACATCAGCACCGGAACCAGTTGTTCGGCCGAGGTGAGCGAGCCGTGGTGACCGCGCAGCGCAGACTCCCCCGGCTCGATCACCGATCGGATCACCCCGGAGTCACGCATGATCGCCAGCACGTCGCCGATGCGCGGCCGCACCGAATCGGCGACCACCGGGCCGAACCAGCCTTCGTCGATCGCCTGCTCGCCGGTGAGCACCACGCCGCGGTCGCCGATCGTCTCCCGCCAGGCGGCGTGCACATCGGCCAGCGCACCGGGTTCGACGTAGATGTGGCGGGCGCGGACCTCGCCGCCGAGGAGCCGGACACCGGCTCGCAATGCCGGGTCGGTGTCGGCGTCGACCGCCTCGCCGGGGTCGATCTCGACCATGCCGTGATCGGCGATCACGGTCAGCACCGAGTCGCGCGGGAGACGTTCGGCCAGCATCGCCACCAGCCGATCGATGACCGTCAGCTGCAGGCGCCACGGCAACGAGCCGGGGCCGTGGATGTGTCCGAGGAAGTCGAGGTGACCGTGGTAGCCGTAGCACAGCGCCGGGCCGCCGGCGCTCAGCGCGGCGAGCAGTTCGGCAGCGAGGTCGCCCAGGGCGCGCAGTCCCCGGAAGTCCGCGCCGCGAAACGCGGCCCTGGTCAGCCCGGTGTTCGCGAACTCCGCGGGCACAATGGTGCGGACGTCGACGCCCGCTGCGGCGGCCCGTTCCAGCACCGTCGGCGTCGGTTGGGCCTGTTCCGGCGGCCACTGGTCGAGCAGGCTCCGACGGCCTCCGGCGGAATCACTTGCCGTGCCGTGGGTTCCCCAGCTCAGCGGGTGCAGCAGGCCGCCCGAGGGCTCGGCGAAGCTGTAGCCGACGAGACCGTGCTCGCCCGCGCACCGGCCGGTGCCCAGCGAGGTGATGCTGGTGACCGTCGTCGTCGGGAAACCGGCCTTCAGCGGCGGCGACGTCAGCAGGCTCGCCATGAACGGCGCGTCTTCCGCGTGCTCGCGCAGCAGGTCCCGGCCGAGCCCGTCGATCAGCAGCACGCCGGCGGTGCGGCAGGCCGGGAACCCGATGGTGTCGGAGAACCCGGCCACGTTCATCGCACCGAGCAGCGACGGGAGGACGTCGGGCAGTGCGCGCCCGTCGTCGTCGGGAGCGACGATCCAGTCCATGGCGTCCTGCCTCTCTCGTGGGCGCATGCGCCCACTGTCGTCAGAATCCCATTGACCGCCCGATGATCTCCTTCATGATCTCGGTGGTGCCGCCGTAGATCGTCTGGATCCGGGAGTCCAGGTACGCCTTGGCGACCGGGTATTCCGTCATGTATCCGTAGCCGCCGTGCAGTTGCAGGCAGCGGTCCACGACCCGCTTGTTCAGCTCGCTGAGCCACCACTTGGCCATCGCGGCGTGCTCGATGTCCAGTTCACCGCGAACGTGGTCCGCGACGCAACGATCCGTGAACACCCGGCCGATCTCGACCTCGGTGGCCATCTCCGCCAGCTCGAAGCGGATGTGCTGGAACTTGCCGATCGGGCGGCCGAACGCGGTGCGGTCGCGGCAGTAGTCCTTGGTGATGGCCAGGACCTTCTCGGCGGTGGCGGCCGAGGCGACCGCGATCGACAGCCGCTCCTGCGGCAGGTTCTGCATCAGGTAGATGAAGCCCTGCCCTTCCTCGCCGAGCAGGTTGCGCGCCGGCACCCGCACGTCGTTGAAGAACAGCTCCGCGGTGTCCTGCGACTTCTGGCCGATCTTGTCGAGGTTGCGGCCGCGTTCGAAGCCGGGCATGCCGCGCTCCACGACCAGCAGGCTGATGCCCTCGTGCCCGGCGTCCGGGTCGGTGCGGGCCACCACGATCACCAGGTCGGCGAGGATGCCGTTGCTGATGAATGTCTTCTGCCCGTTGAGGACGAAGTCTCCCCCAACGTCGCGCACCGCGGTGGTGCGAATGCCCTGCAGGTCGCTGCCCGCGCCCGGCTCCGTCATGGCGATGGCGGTGATGAGCTCGCCGCTGCAGAACCCGGGCAGCCAGCGCTGCTTCTGCTCGTCGTTGGCCAGCTTGATCAGGTACGGCGCGATGATGTCGTTGTGCAGCGGGGAACCGAAGCCGGAAATGCCCGCGTTGACGAGTTCCTCGTCGAACACCACGTTGAACCGGAAGTCGTCGACGCCACCGCCGCCGTACTGCTCGTCGACGGCGAAGCCGAGCAGCCCCTGCGCTCCGGCGGCCAGCCAGGACTCGCGGCTGACGACCCCGGCGGCCTCCCACTCCTCGACGTGCGGCACGAGCTCCTTGTTGACGAAGGTGCGCACCGTCTCGCGGAACGCCTCGTGCTCGGGCTCGAACAACTCCCTGCGCATCGGTTCACGCCTCCTTTCGGTGGTCACGCCGGGCGTGAGAGGAAGGGAACTTTCCTGTCACCACGGCCCTGGCGGGACGACAGCATGGGAACTTTCCTGTCACCACCGCCCCAGCCGGACGGCAGGATGGGAACCTTCCTGTCACCGACCGGCGGGAGCGGGTCGCGGTTTCGGGCCCGGGCGTTGGTTGCCGGCGGCTGCGAGGATGGGAACCTTTCTGCCATCCCCAGCCTGCGCGGCGAGCGGTCGCGGCGGCGCCGCTCATCGGTCCCTCGAACCGAACGCGCCGGATTCGAGAAGTTCCGGCGGGACCTTCCAGTCCCGCAGCACCTCCTCGGTGTCCGCGCCCGCTTCGGCGACCGGTCCGGGCGGCGGGTTCGGGGTCCGGCTGAAGCGCGGTGCCGGTGCCGGCTGCAGGACACCGTCGCGTCGCACCAGGGTCTCCCGGGCCGCGATGTGCGGATGGGTTTCGGCTTCTGCCATGGACAGCACGGGCGCGACGCACGCGTCGGAGCCGGCGAACAGTTCGGCCCACTCCTGCCTGGTGCGCTGCCGGAAGGTTGCGGCGAACCGTTCGCGCAGCGCCGGCCAGTTCGCGGGGTCGTCGCGGTCGGGGACCTCGCCCGCCAGCCCGAGCCGGTCCAGCAGTTCGGCGTAGAACTGCGGCTCCAGCGCGCCGACCGAGACGTATTCGCCGTCGGAGGTTTCGTAGACGTCGTAGTAGGGCGCGCCGGTGTCCAGCAGGTTGGTGCCGCGCTCGGTCTTCCAGCCGCCGGTCGACAGGAAGCTGAACAGCATGGTGCCCAGGTGCGCGGCACCGTCCACAATGGCCGCGTCGACGACCTGCCCGCGGCCGCTGGTGCGCGCTTCGAGCAGCGCCGCCAGCACGCCGACCGCCAGGTACATCGAGCCGCCGCCGAAGTCGCCGAGCAGGTTCGCGGGAACCTGCGGTGGCCCGCCTTCGCGGCCGATGGCGTGCAGCATGCCGCCGAGGGAGATGTAGTCGATGTCGTGCCCGGCGGTCGGCGCCAGCGGCCCGTGCTGGCCCCAGCCGGTCATCCGCCCGTAGACGAGCTTCGGGTTGACCGCCCAGCACTGTTCCGGCCCCACGCCCAGGCGTTCGGTGACGCCGGGGCGCAGTCCTTCCAGCAGCACGTCCGCCCGCTCGGCCAGCGCCAGCACCGCCTCCGCGCCGCGTTCGTGCTTGAGGTCCACCTGCACCGATCGCTTGCCGCGGTTGAGCAGGTCGTTATTGCCTCCGGCGGCAGTGGGCCGGTCCACTCTCACCACGTCGGCACCGAGATCGGCCAGCAGCATCGCGCAGAACGGAGCCGGTCCGATCCCGGCCAGCTCGACTACCTTGACCCCGGCCAGCGGCCCGCCTGTTCCCGTCACGCCACACCTCTCCGCAGCCTGTGTCGCGCACCACACGCATCGCGACGCAACTAGTGTTACACCGTTGGTGTTACAGCGGTCAAGGCCTTGACCTGCCCCGAAAGCCCCTGAGTTTGGGGCAGATTTGGGGCAGACATGCTTCACCAGACACCAGGAAAGCGCCCGATCGCGTGCCTGGCCTTCTCCTTCATCTACTGCGCCGCCGTCGTCGTGATCATGGTGGCCGCGCTGATGCTGAGCTTCGGCTCGCATCTGAGTGCCGCGCTACTCGTCGTCGTGGCTGCCGACCAAGCGCGGGTGATCTCGGCAGTGGCCGGGTGGAGCCTGGCCGTCAGCATGGGCACCAGCGGACTCCTGCTGCTTCGGCGGTTCGGGGATGTCCGATGAGCCCCGGTGGCGCGATCACACGTGCACCCGATCTGGCATCCGCCGTCACCGTGGCCTGGGCTCCTCACCGAGTGCGGGACACCGCCGTCCAACGCGGGCACGGCTTCCGAGGTGGCATGTCTTCGGCGACGGTTATGCCTGGCAAGACATACACCTACGAGCAGGCGCTCGCGGTCGCGGTGCAGCCAGGCGAGCTCCAGCTAGCGCTGCAGCCCACGTTCGCATCCGAGAAGGCTGTGTTCCTTGGCGACGCCTGACGGGCGTTCAACGAACAAAGCGGCCCCCGATCCCACTCCGATCGGGGGCCGCACTCGTTAGTCCAGGGTCAGCGGTCGAACCGGCCGCTGGTGAGGTGTGCATACGCTCAGTCGCTGGCGCCGTCGCGCTGCGTGTGCTCGCGGAGCTCTCTTTTCGCCTGCTCCATGTCGAACCGCGCCTGACCGCCCGCTGTGACGGTTACGGGCGTGATAACGCCGCGCCGGACCCAGCGCGCGACGGTTTGGCGAGTGACGCCAAGTTCGCGCGCTAGCTCCGAGCTGCTCACAAGGCGCGGTTGACCAGACATGACCCGAACCTACGAACTTCGGGCCACGCCGTCTTTCCTGATGTTACAGTTGTTCCGAAGTTTCCAGATGTTCCAGTAGTGACTCTGCGGACCTGGGGGATGGCAATGTTCGGACTTGAGCCCGCCGGACCGGTCATCCGATGGCAGCCGCACGAAGGGCAGCGGCACGCGTACCGGCCAGGCGAGACGGCGGCTCTGTGCGGGGACGAGTTGGTGGTCCGGAAAGCGTCCGAGCGCGAATGGTTCGACGACACGTGCCCGGAGTGCCGACGAACAGCGTGGGTGATCGTCAACCCGGGGATTCCGTATCCAGTGGCCGATGCCAGCCCGCGGCCTCGACCTCAACGGCGCCGCAATCGCGGCCGTGTTGCCTAGCTGAAGCTGCAGGCCGTCGAGCTGATGCTGGTGATTTCTACGACTTCGACGAGTTCTCAAGGGGTGATACAGAAGCGGGCAAGGTAAGGCAGTAGCGCGGCTTCGGCCGCGCATTGAATATCGAGGTCAGCCGGTCGGGCGCCGTTGGCAATTGCAACGGGGCTCGACTTGGCGTGTCGGAAACATCCCCACAAGTAAGGCATGGTCGATAGCATCCCCTTGGTTGATCGACAAGCCAGGGGGAGAAGAGCTGTGACTCAGGGCGGTTTCGAGGCGGCGCGGGAAGGCCTGCAGGCCGTCCGCGGCAAGACCCAATGGATCAACCAGCAGGTCAGCGCCGGCAAGCTGGCCTTGGACCCAGAGGTTGCGGAGAAGGCCGCCAAGCGCGTGGAAGAAGAGATCCAGGAACTGGCTGTCCTGATGCGTGATGCCAGGCAGCTTGGCCGCGTGATGGGCCTGGGCAACTACCCCGATGGTCAGCAACTGGCGCAACGGTTCGTTGACAAGGCTGAACACGAAACAGCCGGCGCCCTGCCGTTGATCAAGGAGATGCAGAAAGTCTTGCAGGAACAGGCGGATGCCTTCCGTGCGGCTGCAAGGGACTATCGTGCCACCGACGACCAGATCGCCCAGGATTTTCAGCGAGGTATCCAGTGACCGCACTTTCTCGGACCCTGATCTCCGCGACCGCCGGCTTGGTGTTGATCGGCCTCGCCGGGTGCTCTGGTGGTACAGCTGGTGGCAACGGTAAGACCACCACAGAGCAGCCACCAACATCGAGTGCGGCAGGGTCGGGTTTGAAGAACTTCGACACATGCGCGTTCTTCACGCAGGAAGATCTGAGCGCCGCCGGCGTCGAGGGCCCGGGCGAGAAGGCAGAGCAGCTGAGCTTTGAACCGGGCTGCAGCTACATGGGCGAAAAAATCCTGCTCACCCTCTACAAGAACGAGGAAGAAACCGTCGACAAGTACGAGACCGGCGGCAACTGGGACAAGTACGAAAAGTTCAGCATCAACGGCCGCAACGCTGCTCGTGCCGTTGAAGGCGGCGGGGGCACGGTCGACGCTGGTTGCTCGATCGTCCTCGACGCGGGCGGCGGCGTCGTTCTCGTCGACGTCACCGAGTCCAAGCCCGATTCAGTGTCCGACAAGTGCGGCGAGGCCGAGAAGATCGCCCGACAGGTCGAGCCCCGGCTTCCCAAGTAACGTGCCCGCTTGCGGCGTGCTCGAACGGCTCGCGGCCCTCTCGTGAGGTGCGAGCCGTTCGACGTCGCAATCCGCAGTCGAGGTCCATGGGGTGGTGTGGTGGGGCTGTTTGACTGGTTCACCGGGACCAAACGGCCTTCGGGCGGGGTTCCGCCGCAGTCTGTAGAAGTTGTTCGCGCAGCACTTCTTGGGGTCAATAGTCCGGACAGGCCGTTCATGGTTCGTGACGGGCGGCCAGATGGCGTCGACTTGGTCGCCGAGTGGAAGATCGCCGATGCGCACTGGTACGGCTACTTCGGCAACGTGACGACGATCAACAGGACGTTGATGCGGCTTGATCCGTCGAAGCACGAGGTCCGATCTCTGGACCAGGAATGGTCGGTCACGTGGGCGGGCGGAACTCCGCGGCTGACATTGGCGACCAGGTACGCGCGCGGTCAGATCAACAAGAAGTCCTACAGCGCCACCTTCACGCGAGACGAACAGGGAAAGCTGGTCAAGGAATCCCAGCGCACGTTCTCGACAGGCGAGTTGAAGCCCCCAATGGAAGAGGCTGTCACCGGCGCCGGATGGACCTGGCGTGGCCTGGTGATCGGGAAACTCTGAAGCATGCCGGTGTGTTCAGCGACGACGGCTTACGCGTCAAACGCGTGACGGTGCGGTGCTGTCCTCAGCTGTGACGTGCCCGAACCTGGCTGCGCAGTTCGAGGTATGGAGGAAAGGGCAAAGCATGGGGGATGGATTCGAAGTCGATCCGGCTGCATTGCGGGACGCGGCGTCACGAATCACCGATGCGGTGGTCGGCATGGCAGCCAGTCAGTTGGCGAATCTTGCCGCTCCTGCCGGCGACTTCGGCCATGACGGTGTGCACCAAGCTTTGATCGATTTTTGCTCTGGTGTGGAGTTGTCCGCCCAGATCCTCGCGCAGACTTCCGAGTCGGCAAGCACTGCACTGCACGACACTGCCCGCTCGTACATCGACCGGGACCTCGAGGCCCAAGCCGCGGTCCAGAAGGTGGTTGGCGAGATTGCTTCGCCGAACGGACCTGCGGATGGGGGTCGATGATGGCGGAACTCGGGCAGACTACCGACCCCAAAGCATTGATCCCAGGCGAACCGAGCTCCATTGAGGACACCGTCGCCAAACTGCGTCAGCAGAGCGAGAAGTTCGGCACGGTGGGAGACGACCTCAAGCGTGTTGACGTCGTTGGCTGGACTGGCGAGTCAAGCACCGCATTCATGGACCTGTTCACGAAAGAACCACCGAAGTGGTTCAAGGTCTGCGACCTGCTGGACGCTGCTTCGACTTCGTTGACTGAATACGCATTCACACTGCGTTGGGCTCAGGGCCAAGCGACAGAAGCCATCGCCCGTTGGGAAGAGGGCGAGGCCGCGACGGAGAAGGCCGCAGCAGAGTACAACGAGGCCGTCGCGCAAGCCAATGCACAGAACCAGGCCAATGCCGCCGCTGGGAGTGCCAACGTTGTTTCTCTCGCGCCATTTTCGGATCCTGGTGAGCGAGCTCGGAAGGAAGCAATCGAGCTCCTCGCCCGCGCTCGCGAACAGCTAGAAGACTTCGGGCGGCGCGTCGCCGAACGAATCGGTCGGCAAGATTCGCGGGAGCGTGGTCTCCTTGACGAACTGGTCGATGCGGTGACGCATGACTGGAAGACCTCTGGGAAGGCCGAGGCGAGCGGTCTCGGCGCCGGGTTCGAAGCAAAAGGCCCGGCGGACGGCAAGCTCGGTGAGCTCAAGGCGTTCGCCCAGCTGGGCAAGGCCAGCGCAGAGGGGTCGACAGGCAACGAGTTCCTCAAGCTGTCCGGCAAGGCTGAGGCCGGCGCGGAGGCGGCACTCACCGCAGCCGCGTCGATCACCGATGAGGGTCTCAAAGGACGAGTAGAGGCCGGGCTCGGCGGGAAAGCGTCGGCAGAAGGGCGTGTTGACGTTGGGCCCCTTGGCGCGAACGGCAAAGCAGAGGTGTTCGGGGGTGCTCAGGCCGGCGCCCAAGTCACGGTAGGGCCGAAGGGAGTAAGCGCGACCGCCGACGCGTTCGCAGGCGCGAAAGGAACAGTCAAAGGCGGTGGCGACATTGGTGGTATCGGTGTCAACGTCGTCGCAGAAGGGTGGGCAGGCGTTGGTGCCGAGGCTGGCGTCACCGTCGGCCAAGGCGATGACGGCAAATGGCACGTCGGTGCAAATGCCGGTGGCGCATACGGTCTTGGCGGCAAGCTCGGTTTCGAGCTCACCGTCGACCCTGCCAAGGTGACCAAGACGGTCACCGATGCCGCCGAGACGGTCGGAAAGATCGGGGAGGCCGCAGGCGACGTGTATGGGGACGCTCAACGAACCATCTCCGGATGGCTGGACTGATATGCGCCGCAGTAGCGTCCTATCCCAGAAACGGAGTGAGTGACCAGTGGCTACGTCCTTGCCGATCCCGATCGAATTCCGTCTACCGAAGGGCTGGCAGGCGGTTCCACCCGACGCTGCGGGAGCGCCCGGCGCGGCGTTCGTCGCGATCCATCCGGCCACGAATCGCCCCGGCTTCACGACCAACATCACGATCGACGGTGAACATCGCCCGGATGCTGCCTCGCTGGCCGAAATCGCCGACGAGTCGATCAACCGACTTCACCAAGCGGCCACGACAGTATCGCTGTCACAGCGGACCGAATTCGGGTCCGCTGACGCACCAGGTCTGACCCAAGTACTGCGAGTCACCACTCTTGTCGAGAGAGAGCACACCGAGCTGATCCAGTGCCAGGTCTACCTCTCAATGTCCGATGTCGACCGCCCGCAGGAGCGAGCGGTGATCAGGCTGTCTCTCACTGCCGCGGAGGACAATTTCAAGGCCGTCATCGGGGACTTCCAGGAGTTCGTGGCTTCCGTGCGCCCAGAGAGCCCTGGTTCGGCATAGCGGTCAATGAGCTCTAGCCGGGCTACGTCCTTGGTGCACGAACCACCCCACTGCGAAGACGACAACAAATTTCAGGCCCTCGTGTCAAGACCTGCACCGTTGTACGCGGGGCGTTTGCTGTCGGGTCGGCGGTACCTCTTCGTCAAGCCCAAGATCGTGGCGTGACGCGCGCCTGGCAGGATTGAGGGCAGGGAACTTTCGGGGTCGCCCTTTTATGCGTAGCGTTCCGTAGTCGCTCCTCCCCTTCCTAGCCGCATTTGGTCACGATGGAAGGGTGTAGATGTCCACGTTTTTCCTGCTGGGATGGGTGTTAGCGGCCGTGTGCCTTGTGGTTACTCCCGGTGTGCAGGCGTTGATGAGTCCGAGTAAGCGCCGCCGAGGCGAGGCGTTCCGGCACTTCCGTAGCAACCTCGCGTGGGCGGCCGGTTCCGTGAGCGTGGCCGGCCTTGTCGCAGGAGCACTCGAGGTGTTGCCACTCCGGTAGCGACGGCCGGGGGCGCCGCGCCCCACAGCAGGGCGCGGCGCCTCTCCTACTTTCCGTCGCCAGCTGAGCTGTAGACGGGTGGCGTGTTGCTTCCGAGGACGATGCGCGTCAGCCACGCGGGCATGCGTGGTTCGAGCGCGCGGAGTCCGGCGTACACGGCTCCAAGGATCATCGGGACTGCAAGAGTCGGCCCGGCGTCGCCGAGTGCGTTGACGAGCCAGTCCGGTGCGCCGAGCGTGACCAGGTACGCGACGAGCGCGGACCACGCGGCGGGCACGATGGTGCGCAGCCACGCGGTGAGCTGGTCGGACACGGGTTTCCTCCTGGTGCAACCCACACGGGCACCGCGGTTGCGGTGCCCGTGTGGGTTGCTGCTGATCAGGCGCTGTGTCCTGCCGCAACGGCGACATCTGCGAATGCGCGTTCCAGCACCCATGCGGGGTAGGTGTTCACCGTTCCGTATGCGGGGTGCTGCGTCTTGCCCGGTGCGCTACCGGTTTCGCGGAGGACGCGCCCCGCGGCGATTCCTACCCGCCGTAAGTAGCCCTGCGCGGTCGGCAGGTCGTGGAGCTTGGCGTAGCCGAGCGCGGAAAACCAGTCGTGGGCTCCTTCCAGCGCCTCGACACGCGCTGACACCTCACGCAACTGCCCGGCCTGGCGCTGCTGCTCGACTTCGAGCCTGCCGACCTGCACGAGCGTGGCCATCTGCTGCTGCACCCACTCGGGCAAACTGGCCAAGCTGGTCTCGGTCGTCTCGGCCTGACGGGTGCGCTCGGCGAAGTAGGACTGCGCCGCTGCAACTTGGGGCTTATTCGGGTCGCCGTTCATGGCCACCAGGTAGGC
>NZ_FNOK01000132.1 GCF_900106995.1 Saccharopolyspora shandongensis | reverse complement strand
GGTGGATGAGCAGCGATTTCGGTGTGTTCCTCGGCCTGGACGTAGGGAAAGGCGAGCATCACGCAGTGGGCGTGGCTCCGGACGGCAGGCGGCTGCATGACGGCCCATTGCCCAACAGCGAACCTAAACTGCGAGCGCTGTTCGACAAACTCGCCGGGCATGGGCCGCTGCTCGTGGTGGTCGATCAACCCGCCACGATCGGCGCGTTGCCGGTCGCGGTCGCTCGGGCTTGCGGGCACCAAGTGGCCTATCTGCCCGGTTTGGCTATGCGGCGGATCGCCGACCTCTATCCAGGCCGCGCAAAGACCGACGCCCGGGATGCGTTCGTCATCGCTGACGCCGCACGATCGCTGCCGCACACCCTGCGCCCGGTCGACGTGGGCGACGAGGCGCTGGCAGAGCTGGACGTGTTGGTGGGGTTCGACGACGACCTGGCCGGCGAGGCCACCCGAATCAGCAACCGCATCCGCGGTCTGCTCACCGGCATCCACCCGGCCCTGGAACGAGCCATCGGTCCGAGGATCACGCACCCGGCGGTACTGGAAATCCTGTCCCGCTGCGGTGGTCCGGCCGGCATCCGCACCGCTGGGCGGCGCAAACTCACCTCGATC
Source organism: Saccharopolyspora shandongensis (assembly GCF_900106995.1). Classification (GTDB taxonomy): domain Bacteria; phylum Actinomycetota; class Actinomycetes; order Mycobacteriales; family Pseudonocardiaceae; genus Saccharopolyspora; species Saccharopolyspora shandongensis. The sequence goes on along the minus strand of NZ_FNOK01000132.1, from coordinate 620 downwards.
GCGGCTGTGCACGCACCCCGCATGGGCGACAAGCTGGTCACCGCCATCCTGGCGGCGTTGGACGAGCAGACCGTGACCGTCCCGGGCACGGCCGCGGCCGACACTGTGCTGCCGCGCCTGGCCGACAGCCTGAAAACCGTTGTCCAGCAACGTAACCAGGTCGCCACCGAGGTCGAGGAGATACTCGATGCGCACCCTCTTGCCGGGGTCCTGACCTCGATGCCCGGCATCGGGGTCAGGACCGCCGCCCGCATCCTCCTGGAGATCGGCGACGCCTCCAGCTTCAAGTCCTCCGCCCACCTCGCCGCCTACGCCGGAATCGCCCCAGTCACCCGCAGTTCGGGCTCCTCCATCAAGGGCGAACACCCGGCCAGAACCGGCAACCGCAAACTCAAACGAGCGTTCTTCCTGGCTGCGTTCGCGGCCTTGTCCGATCCCACCAGCAGGACCTACTACCAGCGGAAACGCGATGAAGGGAAGAAACACAACGCCGCGCTGATCTGCCTGGCCCGGCGCCGCTGCGACGTCCTGTTCGCCATGCTCCGCAACAAGACCTACTACCGGCACCCCCATCCAGACGCCGCGCCCGCTGCGGCTTGACAACCACATAGGGACACCCC
>NZ_FNOK01000015.1 GCF_900106995.1 Saccharopolyspora shandongensis | reverse complement strand
CGCGGCCACCAAAGCGACACCATCCGGGCCCGTGCAGCAGCACGCCGGTGTCACCCAGCGGCCGGTCACCAGCACCGGCGTGGTCGCCTTCTCCGGCTGCTCGATCATCATCGGCCGCTGCTGGGCCGCACAGACCGCTACCGTCTACTGGCAAGGCGACCGCGTCAGCATCATGATCGGCGACACGGTCGTGCGGACGCTGACACTGGACCGCAGCGTCCGCTACCAACGACTCACACCAAAACTGTCCACGACGTCATGAGACAAAACTGTCCGTGAGGTCTTGAGACATGACAAGTCGCTACCGCAGCCCAAAACGCTCACGAGCCACGGGGAGCCCGCCGGCTCGGGCAAAGGCGGGACAAACTGATCATCTCGGCGCTAACGTTCCCTTCGGAGCGGGAGAAAGGGGCGCCGGTGAGCGAGGAACGCTTGTTGGCGGGGCGTTTCGCGCTTGAAACCGTGATCGGCCGGGGCGGAATGGGGACCGTTTGGCGGGCCTGGGACGCCCTGCTCGACCGGCCCGTCGCCGTCAAGGAGATCCACCTGCCTCCCGGGGCCGATCATCCGGAGCTGCGGGCGCGGGTGCTGCGGGAGGCCCGGCTCGCCGGGAAGCTCAACCATCCCGGCGCGGTCACCGTCTTCGACGCCATCGAGGCCGACGACCGGATATACATCGTCATGGAGCTGGTCGAGGCCGCCACCCTGCAGGACCTCGTCGAATCCGAAGGGCCGTTGCCGCCGGCCCGCACCGTCGAGATCGCCTCGCGCGTGCTGGACGTGCTCCAGGCCGCGCATCGGCTCGGCATCGTGCACCGCGATGTGAAGCCCAGCAACATCATGGTGGCCGCCGACGGTTCGGTGAAGCTGACCGACTTCGGCATCGCACGGCTCGACGACGGCTCCACCGCGACGGCGTCCAGCATCATGGTCGGCTCCCCCGCCTACATGGCCCCCGAACACGTCCGGGGCCGCGCCGTGGCCGCCTCCGATCTGTGGGCGCTGGGCGTCACCCTGTACTTCGCGGTCGAGGGCAAGTCGCCATACCTGCGAAGCACCGCCGGGGATTCGCTGGCCGCGGTGCTTTCCGAGGAGCCGCCCGCGCCGGTCCGCGCGGGCGAGGCGTTGGCACGACTGCTGGGCGGGCTGATGGCCAAGCCGGTCGACGACCGGCCGACGATCGAGCGCATCCGCGCCCAGCTGAACACCATCGGAGCGGAGAACGGCGACCAGCCGACCGTCGACCTCGGCCGCCCGCAACGCGATCCGTGGCTGGTCGTCGCCGGGGTGATCTGCCTGTCCAGCTGCGTCGGCTTCGCCCTGCTGCTCTTCGACGTTCAGCAGAAGCTCCTACCCGGCGTTTTCACCCTGAGCAACGTCATGGACGCGGCCGCCCTTCCGGCCCGGTTCCCGGATCTCGCGGCGCGGCAGGCCGACGCACCCGGCAGCAGGTTCGCCGGCGTGGTGTCCTGGGCGACCGACGTGCCCCGAGCCGGCTACGCCGGAACGCTCGCCGACGGCGGCCTCGGGCTCGCCGGGCTGATCGTGCTCGCCCTGCTCGGGGCGCTGGTCGTGACGCTGCCGGTCGCCGGACTGCTGCTGTTCGTCCGGCGCTACCAGGTTCCTGTCGCGGCCGTCCTCGCGGGCAGTTCGCCGTTCTGGTTGTGGAGCGCCGGCTACTTCTTCGTCGGGCTCACGCGCCCGATTGACGAGCGGCTCTACCTCGCCCACCTGCTGTTCTGGGGCCCGCCGGCGGTCGCATCGCTCCTCGCACTGATCCGCGCGCCGCGGGCGGCCGTGCGACTCGGCCCGCGGCAGCGAGGGCTCGCGATCACCGCCGGCATCGCCGGGATCGGGTGCCTGGCGCTCGGTGCTTTCACCCACGGCTGGCCGAACCTGGCAACGGCTGCGTTGTTCGTGCCCGGCTTCGCGATCTCGGTCTTCGCCATCGTCGCGACGCCGCGCGCCACCGGCATCCGCATCCTGGCCGCCTGGACGGCCGCGCTGGCGATCCGCGCGGCCGTCGATCTGGCGGTGCTGCTCGACTTCGCCGCCTACGGCTTCATCGACGAGCACGGGAATCCGGTCGTAGCGGTGCCTTCCGAGTTCAAAGCCTCGATCGCGCTCACGTGCTTCGCGGTGCTGATCGGTGCCGCGCTCACGGTCGGCCGGTCGATCCGCGAGCGCCCGCGATCCTGGACGACCCCGCACTGATCTAGCCGCCATCGCGTTCCAGGCCGCTCCGGAAGAGTTCGGCCGGAACTCGCCTGTCGGGCGACGAAAGTCCGGACCTGCGCCGCGACCGGTGTCCTGGCCCCGCGCCCGAGCCGGCGGCGCTCGGCGAACGGGAGCGGGAAGTGCTGGCGCTGGTCGCGGAGGGCTTGCCGAACGCGGACATCGCCGCCCGGCTCTACCTCAGCGAAGGCACGGTCAAGGGCCACGTCTCTCGGGTCATGGCGGTGCTCGGCCGCGAGAACCGGACTCAGCTCGCCCTGCGCACCGTGCGCGGCCAGCTACCGGGGGCACCCCGATTCGACTTCGGCGCGGCTCTCCGGGCATCATCGTTGCCGATGACGATGACCCCACCCCGCCCCGGCACGGGTGCCCGCCGTTCGATGTCGATCACGACGTCGGACCCGGTCGGGCAGCGGGTGCGGTTGCGGCGCGTCGAGCCGGCCGACCGGCGCGCGCTGATGCGGTTCGACCGGGAATCTTCCGACACCCACTACCCGAAGTTCGACGGCTACCGGCACTGGGGAGCGCACCGGGCGCACCACGCCGACTCCGGCGACGACGTCCAGCTGGCCATCGAAACGCTGCTGGACCGGACGCTGGTCGGTTCCTTGTCCGCCAGCCAGGCCGAGCCCGGTTCCGGCCGGTTCAGCTACGGCATCGGGATCGGCCCGCAGCACCGCCGCCGCGGCTACGCCGACGACGCGATCGCCGCCCTGCTCGCGTTCATGTTCGGGCGGCTGCGCTACCGCAAGTGCCAGGTCGGGATCTACGACGGCAACGCCGCTTCCCTCGCGCTGCACGGCAAACTCGGCTTCCGCGAGGAAGGCCGTCTGCGCGACCCGGAATTCCTGTGCGGCGGAGCGCAGTGCCTCGTGCTGATGGGCATCACCGCCACCGAGTTCGCCGCCCGCAACTTCACTCCCCGATGACCGGTGGCACCGACTCCGACAGGTCCGTGCCGAAATGGTCCTGCTTTCCCCGGTAGTTGGAGCCCCGGCCTTCCTGCTCGCCGAACGACCAGGCGCCACCACCCGAGGTGGCTGCCCCGGCATCGGTAGCAACCCAGGTTCGCGCCCTGGTACTCGCCGCCCGCCCGGTGCTGTCCTGTTCCAGCCTGCCGATGAGGTACTTCTGCAGGCCGTTGAGATCCAGTTCCCCGCTGGGGCGCACGAAGCGCTGCAGGTCGCGCACGAACGTGACGACTATCGACACCGCCGAATCCCGGGCGGCTTCGGCGAACATGTCGAACCAGGACTGCGCGGTCCCGGCGTCGACGCCGCACGCCGCCGCGCAGTGCTCCATGGCGTCTGGCAACCAGCGGTGCGCGGCCCAGCACAGCCGGTGGTAGAACTCTTCAACCAGCAGCGCCCGCCATTCCCAGTCGTACCAGGCTGATTCACCCGGCAACGCGAGTTCCTGACGACTCCGGTGGAAGTGCTCGGCCAGCGTTTGATGGCGTAGCCGGAAACGCCGCGGCGCGCGACCGCGTTCGTAGCGCACCATCGTCTCCCGAACCACCTGGTGGTACTGGAGACGGCCCTGGTTTTCGTGGACGAACGGGCGGTCGCGAAGCCAACGGAACAGATCGGCTGTGCCTTCCTCCGCTCCCAACGCGATCAGAATGTCCTCGTCGAGGCCCCGGGGCAGCGCGGCCAACACGGCATCCTCGCGGCGCTGCTGGTCGGGTACCCAGTTCAGGAACCGCGCGACCGCCATTGCCGTCGGGTCGTGCGCATCGTGCCCCGACTCGGCCAAGGTCGCGACCAGCAGCGGAAGCCCACCTGACAGTTCGAGCACGACGTCCACCAGGCCCGGATCGCGGACTCCCCTGCGGTTCAGCAGGGTTCGGGCTTCCTCTGACGTGAACGGATCGAGCCGCCAGGTCACCGTGATCGAGGAGTACTCGCCCCAGCTGTTGGGATCCAGCGGGTGCTGCCCGGCGATGCCAAGGATCAGGGCGACGGGAAGTTCGCCGTAGTGCCCCTGCAGCATGCGCAGCAGCCACTGCTCGATGACCTCGGAGGTGCGCTCGTAGTTGTCGAACAGCATCACCAGCTGGCGGTGCTGGGCGAGCTTCCGCAAGTCTTCGACCAGGAACGGGGTGAGTTCCTCGACTGGCGACAGCAGCAACCGGACATCGGCCTGGCTACCGAACTTCCGCGCGAAGTAGCCCCGGCACTGCTCCATCCACGCCTGGAGCCTCTCCGGCGGGACGGCGTCGGCGACCGGTCCGAGCCCCGGTGCGGCCATGCGCACCACACCGAGGCCGAACCGGATCGCCGTCGACATCACCAGTTCCCGGGCCTCCGACGGCGCCTGCGGATCGGACAGCACGTCGTCGTGCCTGCGTTCGTATTCGGCGAGGCGCTGGGCGAAGCCGCGGGTCTCGCCGCCCTGGCCGGCCAGCTGGCGGGCGATCGCGCCCATCGCCGCCACCAGGTTGGACTCGTTGTCGTCGGTGACCGCGACCAGCGCCTCGTGCTGCAGCGAGATCTCCCGGAGCTGGCGCAGCAGGAACGTCTTACCGATACCCGCCTGCCCGTGCAGGCCGAACACGAACTTGCGGTCCACCGGCGGCAATTGCAGATTCGTGCGGAAGACGCTGCACTGCAGGCTGCGGCCAACGAACTCGCTGCCCTGCCGTTGCCGCAGGATCTCCTGCAGGCTCCGCGCACCCCCTGCTCCGACCACCCGGACATACTGCCAGGAAGTCGATCTACCGAGTGCCGGTTCGGGGAAGATCCGCTCGTACCGCGCGCGTCAACTGGGTTCGGCTCGGATGCGCCGCTCCAGGGCGTATTCCGTGGCGATGCGCAGCAGCATCTCCTTCTCCACTCGCAGCAGTTGGTTCTCGCGGCGGAGCCGGTCGAGCTCCGCCCGTTCCGCCGTCGTCAGGTCCGTGCTCATCGCAACGGGTCGAACGGTTGCAGGAGCGCCGGGCGCTTTCCGGTGGTGATCTGCTCCGCCAGCAGGCGCCCGGTGAGCGGGCCCAGGGTCAGGCCCCACATGCCGTGGCCGCCCGCGACGTAGGCGCCGGGCATCTTCGTCGCGCCGATCAGCGGCAGGCCGTCGGGCGTCACCGGGCGGCCGCCGACCCACTCGTCGCGGCGCTCGTTCCAGCCGACGCCCTTCAGCAGCGGGCGCGCGGAGCGCACGATCGCTTCGATTCGGTTGCGGTCCAGCGGATCGTCCGGCGAGCGGAACTCCATCGTTCCCGCCACCCGGAGGCCGCCCTGGTAGGGCGTGCACGCCACGCGCGCCGCGGGCAGGTAGATCGGGCCCGGCACGGGCTGCTCGGTCGGCACCGTGAACGAGTAGCCGCGCCCGGCCCGCACCGCGGTGCGGACGCCCAGCGGCTTCGCCAGCCGGCTCAGCCACGCGCCGGTGGCCAGCACGACCACCTCGGCCGACACCCGCTCGTCCTGCTCCGACTTGACGACGACCTGGCCGGAACCGCGCAGCACCTCCCGCACGCGGAACCCGGTGCGCAGCTTGCCGCCGCGCTCCACCACCGACTTCGCCAGGCTGCGGGTGAACTCGCCGGGGTCCACGTAGCGCTGCCCCTCGACCCGCAGCACGGCCGCGATGCGCGACGACAGCTGCGGCACGTCGACGTCCGAAGTGGACAGTTCGCGGACCTCGACGTCCTGGCCGCAGCGGCGGATCTGCTCGAACTCGTGCCGCAGCTCGGCGACCTGCTCGGGCTTCTCGAACGCCGCCGTGATCGGCGCGGGCACCGTCGGCGCGGACACGCCGCCCGCGGTCAGCGAATCGAAGGCGTCCAGGCACTCGGCGTTCATCGGGACGAACGCGCGCATCGACCGCTGCCAGGCCCACGGCGTGCACCGCAGGGCGAAACCCGTGAGGAAGGACCACAATCCGGGATCCACCGAGGTCGGCACGTAGAGCGGCGCGTCCCGGTCGAACAACGACCGCAACCCGTAGCGCAGCACGCTCGGTTCCGGCAGCGGGATCGAGAACCCCGGCGAGAGGTAGCCGGCGTTGCCCCAGGACGCACCGGCCGCGACGTCGTCGCGGTCGAGCACCGTGACCTCGACGCCGTGTTCCTGCAAGAACCAAGCGGTCGACAAGCCGACCACACCCGCACCGATCACCACGGCCCGGCGCGGAACCCCGTCGATCCCGTCCTCGCGCATGCTTCCTCCTCGAAACGTCTTGAGGTGGAGCCTGCCCTGGCGGCGGCGCCGAGCCAGTGTCGGAATCGCACAAATCGCGGCGCCCCGATTGGCCGGAACCGACTACACGGCGAGCGCGATGATCATCGCCAGCCGGGCGTCCGGGTCGTCCAGGTCCAGCGGCGTCAGCTCGGCCATCTTCCGCATCCGGTACCGGACGGTGTTCGGGTGGACCTCCAGCCGCGCCGCCGCGGCACCCAGATCGCCCTGGCATTCCAGCCACGCCCGCAGCGTCTCGACGTAGCTCGTGCCGTGCTCCCGGTCGTGGCGGCGGAGCTCGACAACGGGGCCGCGATCCGGCGCCCGCCCGGTCGACGCGACATGCCGCAGCCGCCGCAACAGGATCTCGTGCCACGCCTCGTCGTAGACCACGGCCGCGAGCCGGTCCGCCCGCGTCGCGTGGATCGCCAGGCTCTCGTCCGCCTCCTGCCTGCTGTCCACCAGCTGCGCGGCCTCGGCCGGGCCGCCCACCCCGACGAGGACCGTCGCATCGCCGGCGAGTTCCCGGACCAGGGCCCGCGCCCACTCGCACGCCGGCTCGGCGTCCTCGTGCGGCAGGATCGTGTAGACGGTGTTCGCGAACAGCGCGCTTCGCCCGGGGCGCGACCAGCCGAAACCGGTCGTCGCCCGCTCGAAGGCGAGCAGCGGCGCGGCCTCCGGCGCGCCACCGGTGTGCATCTGCACCGCCACCACGCGGTACCTCGTGCTGCGGAGGCCGAGGCGGCTCAACGCCGCGGCGGGGTCCTCGTGCCCCTCCAGCAGCCCGATGACCAGATCGGATTCGACCTGCCGCTCCAGATCCGCGCTGGCCCGGGCGCGGAGCAGGTGCAGCGCCGCGGTGCGCGCCCCGTTGACCAGCGCGGCCTGGTGCGCGGCCGTGAGCGCGTGCTCCGTCACCACCCAGATCGAGCCCAGCAGCTCCTTGCCCGCGCGGACCGCCACAACGGCCCTGCCGTGCAGGGATTCCGGCCCCAGCGGAGCCACGAAGATCGGTTCGTCGGAGGTCTCCAGGTGCCGGAACACGCCGCGCTCCGTCAGCTCCCGCCGGATCTCCGCGGGCACCCGCCGCCCCAGGATCGTGGCCAGCCGGGCCCGGTCGGCGCTGTGCTGCCGGCTGGAGTACGCGAGCACACCAGAGCGGTGGTCCTCGATCGTCACCGGGCCGCCGACCGAGTCCGCGAGCGCGTCGGCCAGTGCGAACAGGTCCGTCGGGCCCCGGCCAGCCTCGGTTTCGCGGCCCTCCAGCACCAGCCCGTAGATCACGGCCGCCAGCTGGCCCCACGACACGGCCGGGTCGACGAGCACGACCGTCACATCCCGGTCGCGGGCCACCGCGAGCGCCCGCTCGCCGAGTTCGGTGCAGCGCAGCACGACCACTTCGGCGCGAGTGCCCGAGAGCAGATCCGCCGCGCCGTCGGCATCGACACCTACGGCGAGCAGGACGTCCTCACCGCCCGGGGCGGGATCGGCCGGGTCGTGCAGCGCCACCGACCGCAGCTCCGTCGACCTGGATCGCGGGGCGTTGCCCAGCCGGGCCCCGAGGCCGCCGAGGACGTTGATCAACCGATCCAGCTTGACCACGGCCGCTCCTCGAACCCGGGGCCCGGATCACCTGAATCCGGGCCCCGTCAAATCAGGCGCGGAGGCTGGCTCCGAGGCGCTCGGTGGCGGCTCGCACCGCCGCGTCGCGGGCCTCGGTGGCCTCCTCCTGCTTGAGCGTCCGGTCCGAGGCGCGGAAGCGCAGCGCCAGGGCCAGCGACTTCTTCCCTTCGTCCAGCTGCTCGCCGGCGTAGACGTCGAACAGCCGCACGTCCTCCAGCAGCTCGCCGCCGCCGGCGCGGACCGCGTCGATCACGTCGGCTCCGGCCACGCCGTCGTCCACCACGAGGGCGATGTCCATCAGCACCGGCGGGTACGCCGAGATCTGCGGCGCCGGGCGGTGGTCGGTCAGCGGCAGGGCGTCCAGGTCGAGCTCCATCGCGCAGGTCCGCTTCGGCAGGCCCAGCGCCTCCACGACCTTCGGGTGCAGCTCGCCCGCGTGGCCGACGACGACGTCACCGGCCTTCAGCTGCGCGCACCGGCCCGGGTGCCACGGCGCGAGCTCGCCCGCGCTCACGGTCAGCTCCACGCCGGCGGCCTCGGCGACGACGCGCGCGGCCTGCACCGCGTCCGCCCAGTTCGCCTCGCGACCCTTGCCCCACCAGCCGGCCTGCTCGCGGTTGCCACCCAGCATCACGGCGACGTGCGTCGGCTGCGCCGGCAGCGCTGCGTGCAGCGCGGCGATCTCCTCGTCGCTGGGCCGCGACGCCACGCCCACCGAAGGCACCGGGGGCTGGTTCTCCGCGGGCTGCACGACCTGTCCGATGTGGAACAGCGCGAGATCGCGCTGCCCGCGGGAAACGTTGCGCTGCAAGGTTTCCGCCAGCCCGGTCAGCAGCGTCGTGGTCAGCAGCGACCGGTCGCTCTCCAACGCGTTGAGCACCGTCATGGTGCGCCGCCGCGGGTCGTCCTCGGCGAGGCCGAAGTCGTCCAGCGTCGCCTTGCCGACGAACGGGAACGGCAGGACCTCGACGTAGCCCTCACTGGCCAGCGCCCGGGAGACCGCGCGCTGGCGGCGCTGCTCCGCGGTGAGCCCGCGCCCGGGCGGCGCGGCGGGCAGCACCGAGGGGATCGTGTGGTAGCCCTCCAGGCGCAGCACTTCCTCGACCAGGTCGTACGGCTGCTTCAGGTCCGGACGCCATGTCGGCGGGGTCGCGGTGACCAGGCCGACGCCCTCGTCGGAGGTGCTGACCTCGATGCGGCAACCGATCTGGCTCAGCCGCCGGGCGGTCACGCCGCGGTCGTAGTACACCCCGGCGATCTTGTCCGGCAGTGCCAGCGGCATGGTCACCGGCTCGGGCTGCTTCGGCGCGCCCACGTCGGTGCGGCCGGGCGCGATGGTGCCGTCGCCGTAGCGGACGAGCAGCTGCGCGGCCAGCTCGGTGGCCACCGCGGCGATCGCCGGGTCCACCGTCCGCTCGAAGCGCTTGCCCGCCTCGCTGGGCAGCTTGTGCCGGCGGATGGTACGGGCGATGCTGGCCGGATCCCAGTTCGCCGCCTCCAGCAGCACGTCGTGCGTGTTGTGGCCGATCTCGGTGGACTCGCCGCCCATCACGCCGGCCAGCGACACCGGGCCGCTGTCGTCGCAGATCACGATGTCGTCCGGGTCCAGCTCGCGGCTCAGCCCGTCCAGGGTGGTCAGCTTCTCGCCCTGCTCGGCGCGGCGCACCACCAGGGCACCGGCCACCTTCGTGGTGTCGAAGGCGTGCAGCGGCTGGCCGAGCTCCAGCATCACGTAGTTGGTGACGTCGACGGCCAGCGAGATGGACCGCATCCCGGCCAGCGCCAGGCGGCGGCGGAGCCACCACGGGCTCGGCGCGGTCGGGTCGACGCCGGTGACCCGGCGCAGCACGAACCGCGAGCAGGCGCTCGGGTCGCGCAGCTCCACCTCGCGCGAGGACCGGTCGTCGGCCGGGACCGGGCGGGTGCCCGGGTCGCCGAACGGCACGTCGAGCGCGTTGGACAGCTCGCGGGCCAGGCCGCGCACCGAGAAGCAGTAGCCGCGGTCCGGGGTGATGGCCAGCTCGATGATCGAGTCGTCCAGCCCCACCAGCTCGACCGCGTCGTCGCCGGGGTCGGCCGAACCGGGCGGCAGCACCAGGATGCCGTCGTGGTCCTCGCCGATGCCCAGCTCCTTGGCCGAGCAGATCATGCCCTCGCTGACCTTGCCGTAGGTCTTGCGGGAGGTGATCTCGAAGTCGCCGGGCAGCACCGCACCGGGCAGCGCGACCACGACCAGGTCGCCCTCCTGGAAGTTGCGGGCACCGCAGATGACGCCCTGCACCTGCTGCTCGCCGGAGTCGTCCGCGCCGACCTCGACCTGGCAGAACCGGATCGGCTTCTTGAACTCGGTGAGTTCCTCGATCGCGGCGACGCGACCGGCCACGAGCGGCCCGCGCACCTGGGTCAGGTGGACGACCTCCTCGACCTCCAACCCGATCCGGATGAACGCTTCGGCCAGCGTCTCCGCGGTCGTCTCCTCGGGCAGCTCAAGGTGCTCGGCCAGCCAGGAAACCGGAATCCGCACTTGGTCAGGCCTTTCTCTCGTTCAGGTGGGTGGTGTCGGTGGGCATCAGATGCCGAACGGCTGGGTGAACCGGACGTCGCCCTCGACGATGTCGCGCATGTCCGGGATGCCGTTGCGGAACTGCAGCGTGCGCTCCAGCCCCATGCCGAACGCGAAGCCGGTGTAGACGTCGGGGTCGACGCCGCAGGCGCGCAGCACGTTCGGGTTGACCATGCCGCAGCCGCCCCACTCGACCCAGCCGGCGCCGCCCTTCTTCTCCGGGAACCACACGTCCATCTCGGCCGACGGCTCGGTGAACGGGAAGAACGACGGCCGCAACCGGGTCTTGGAGTCCGGGCCGAACATCGCCCGGGCGAACGCGTCCAAGGTGCCCTTGAGGTGCGCCATCGTCAGGCCCTTGTCCACCGCCAGGCCCTCGACCTGCGAGAACACCGGGGTGTGGGTGGTGTCCAGCTCGTCGGTGCGGAAGGTGCGGCCGGGGCACACCACGTACACCGGCAGGTCCCGCTCCAGCAGCGAGCGGATCTGCGACGGCGAGGTGTGGGTGCGCAGCACCAGCCCGGAGTTCTCCGGCCCGACGTAGAAGGTGTCCTGCATGCTGCGGGCCGGGTGGTCCTTGCCGAAGTTCAACGCGTCGAAGTTGAACCACTCGGTCTCCAGCTCGGGACCCTCGGCGACCTCCCAGCCCATCGCCACGAAGGTGTCCTCGACCTGCTCGGCGAGCTGCGTGATCGGGTGCCGCGCGCCGGCCGGGACGCGGTCCCAGGGCAGCGTGACGTCGACCGTCTCCTCGCGCAGCACCCGCTCGTCGCGCTCGGCCTGCAGGGCGGCGCGGCGCTCGTCGAAGGCGCTCTGGATCCCCTCGCGGGCCTGGTTGACGCGCTTGCCGGCTTCCGATCGCGCCTTCGGCGGCAGCGCGCCGATCTCCCGGCGCGCGGTCAGCAGCGGCGAACGGTCCCCGAGGTGCGCGGGCTTGACCGCCGCCAGCGCTTCGAGGTCGGCGGCCGCGGCGAAGGCTTTGCTGGCCTCGACCACCGCGCGGTCCAGCGTCTCCGGCGACAGCGCGGCGACCTCTTTCGGGTCGTACGGGTCGTTGGCTCCAGACATCGTTAGTGCGTGACTCCCGTTGATCCGACAGGCATCAGTACCCGGTTCCCAGGCCGGTGACCCGGGGCGGCGAACCTGCTCGTTGGCATACGACTCAAGCCGCAAGCTGACCCCTGAATTCTATGCGACGGCCCCAACCGCTTTTCGCGGAGATCCGGTGCCGACACGCGGTCCCGGACCCGGCCGGTTCGCGAATTCACGCGAAATCGTCAACTTCCCCGAAGCTCGCGCGGAAAATCGCCGGGCTCAGCGACGCTGGGCGCGGGCAGAGGCGTAGAGGCAGACCGCCGCGGCGGTGGCCAGGTTCAGGCTTTCGGCGCGCCCGTACAGCGGCACCCGAAGCGTGGTGTCCAGCTCCGGCTTCACCTCGTCCGACAGGCCGTGGGCCTCGCTGCCGAACACCCACGCCGTGGGCTCGGCGAGCTCGCCGTCGCGGTCTGCCGTGTCGAGGTCGCCCGCGGCGTAGCCGTCGGCGCCGACCAGCCGGAGCCCGGCCGCGCGGCAGGCGGCGAGCACGGCGGAGACGTCGCGGTTCCGCGCGACCGGCAGGTGGAAGAGGCTGCCGGTGGACGCCCGCACCGCCTTGCCGTTGTAGGCGTCGACGGAGTCGCCGGCGAACAGCACGGCACCGGCACCGGCCGCGTCCGCGACCCGCACCACCGTGCCGGCGTTGCCCGGGTCGGCCACGCCGACCAGCACCGCGACCAGCTTCGGGCGGTCGGCGAGCGCGTCGGACAACGTGGTGTCCGGCAGGTCGCAGACCGCGATCAGGCCTTGCGGGGTCACGGTCTCCGACAGCGACGCCGCGGCCCGCTCGGTGACCAGGTGCACCGGCACCGACTCGGCGCGCGCCCGATCGAGGAACTCGGCGTGCCGGGGCTGCTCGGTGGCGAAGACGTCGCGCACCCGCGACACCCCGGCGGCGTGCGCGGTCAGCGCCTCGCCGACCGCCTGGGCGCCTTCTGCGAGGAACGCGCCGGCCTTCTCCCGGCCGGCGCGGCGGGTGAGCTTGCGAGCGACCGCGACCCGGGTCGAGCGCTCCGTCAGCGGAGTCGTCGTCCCGGGTCGCGGTGCAGCGGAGGGGCCTTCGGTGATCAGGCCGCACTCTCCGGCAGGTTCTTGCGCGCAACCTCGACCAGCGCGGCGAACGCCTGCGGGTCGTTGACCGCGAGCTCGGCCAGGATCTTCCGGTCGACCTCGACCTCGGCGGCCTTCAGGCCCTGCACGAACCGGTTGTAGCTCAGGCCGTGCTGCCGGGTCGCGGCGTTGATGCGGGTGATCCACAGCTTCCGGAAGTCACCCTTGCGGGCCCGCCGGTCGCGGTAGGCGTAGGTCATCGAGTGGAGCATCTGCTCCTTGGCCTTGCGGTACAGCCGCGAGCGCTGACCGCGGTAACCACGGGCCGACTCGAGAATGGTGCGGCGCTTCTTCTGGGCGTTGACTGCCCGCTTGACGCGTGCCACGGGGTCCGTCCTGTTATCTCATCGGGGGCGGCGGGGAACCGCCCGTGCGGGGTGCTGGAACTGCGTTGCTGACCTGCTGCCCGGGAGCAGCGGGTCGGGGTTCAGCGACCCAGCAGTCGGTTGATGCGCTTGACGTCGGCCTTGGCCACCGCTTCGGTGCCCTCGAGCCGGCGGGTGACACGGCTGGACTTCTTCTCCAGGATGTGCCGACGACCGGCCTGCTCGCGCCGCAGCTTGCCCGTGCCGGTCACCTTGAAGCGCTTCGAGGTGCCCTTGTGGGTCTTGTTCTTCGGCATCTTCTCGTCCTCGTTTCGTACTGATGCCGGGCGGGGGCGCGGACTGCGTCCCGGCCCGGCGTCACATCACGAGCCCTGCGGACTTAAGCGTTCGCCTTGGGCTTGGTCTTGTTCGTCTTGTGCGGCGCGAGAACCATGATCATGTTTCGGCCGTCCTGCTTCGGGTTGGCCTCGATGAATCCGAGTTCGGAAACGTCGTCGGCCAGTCGCTGCAGCAGGCGGAAGCCCAACTCGGGACGCGACTGCTCACGACCACGGAACATGATCGTCACCTTGACCTTGTGACCCTGGTTGAGGAAGCGGGTCACGTGGCCCTTCTTCGTCTCGTAGTCGTGCGGGTCGATCTTCGGCCGGAGCTTCTGCTCCTTGATGACGGTCTGCTGCTGGTTGCGACGCGATTCGCGAGCCTTCTGCGCGCTCTCGTACTTGAACTTGCCGTAGTCCATGAGCTTGCAGACCGGCGGGCGCGCCTGCGGGGCGACCTCGACAAGGTCCAGATCCGCTTCCTGGGCAAGCCGGAGCGCGTCCTCGATGCGGACGATCCCGACCTGTTCACCGTTGGGTCCGACCAAGCGGACCTCCGGAACCCGGATGCGGTCGTTGATGCGCGTCTCGGAGCTGATGGGCCCTCCTCGGTTCGATGGCTTAGTAACTGCACCGCGGCGCGTAGAGCTCACCCCGGAATGCAGAGGTCCCGCCGGCTGCCGCTTCCGCGGGCCGCGGGACCCTGACTCCAAACCGATCGAACCGGTACCGCAATACCGTTCGTGCCACCGATGGCTTGCACCATCGACAGGACCGGAACCCGGAAGCCTGTGGCGGCTACTCGGGTGGGAGCGGGACTCCACTTTGCCGCCCCCGCCGACGCGGGGGCTGGTCGTGCGTGTCAGGGTAGCAGGCGTGACCGAACCGCAGCCAACCCCATCCCCGAACGCGTCCGACCTGCTTGGTGAGCCGGTACCCGACGCGGACATGGAACTCAACGTCCGCGAGCTCGCCGATGTTCCCAGCGTCGAGGTGATCAGCCGGGCCGCGGTCATGCTGATGTCCGCGGCCGCGGAGAAGCTCGGGCTGGCCGCCGAGGACCCGGACACCGCCGCAGAGCGCGACCTGGACGAGGCGCGCCGGCTGATCACCGCGCTGGCCGGTCTGGTCACCGCTTCCGTCGAGTACCTGGGGCCGCACGCGGGCCCGGTCCGCGACGGGCTGCAGACGCTGCAGCGCGCGTTCCGCGAGGCATCCACCCACCCGGACGCCCCGGGCCAGGGCCCGGGCGAGAAGTACACCGGCCCGGTGTACTGAGCTCACCGGACGAGCAGGAAGACGCCGAGGCCGATCGCGGCCACGCCCAGCGCGAAGCCGATGGCCTCGCCGCGCGGGGCCGCCTTCTCCAACGCGATCGGCGCGGCCAGGACCGCCATCCACACGAGGTTCATCGCGCCCGCGGCGAGCAGCACGACGGTCAGCGCCCAGCAGCAGCCGAGGCAGTACCCGCCGTGGTGCATGCCCACTCGCAGCGCACCCGCACGGCTGCGCAGGGCGGTGTCGCCGTGGCGCACCAGCAGGGCCAGCGGCGAGCGGCAGCGGGCCAGGCACCAGCGCTTCAGCGGCGTGAACTGGTACGCGCCCGCGCAGATGAGCACGACCGCACCGACCCGCGCCGACACCGCCTCTCCCCGCATCGCGATCGCGTCGAACCCCCGCAGGACGGCGTAGGCGGGCACCCCGGTGGCGCTCCAGACGACCAGGTAGCCCGCCGTCAGGGCGGCGACGGTGCCACGGCGGGCGTGGCGTGCCGCGGCCAGCCGACGCACGCCGATGGTGAACGGCGTGCTGGCGGGCAGCATCATCGCCGCCATCATCACCGGCCAGATCAGCAGGAACAGCGGCATGGCGGACATCGCCGGCGCGCCGGTGAGGATTCCCACGCCCATGTCGGGCATCGCCGCGAGGCCGGTGATCAGCCAGGCCGCCCCGGCGAGCGCGAGCAGCGCGGCCGCCAGCGCGAGCTCCGCGCGCGACCAGGCGCGCGGGGCCGGAATGCCGCGCCGGGCGGCGGCGCGGGTCATGCCGCGTCCGGTCCCGTCCAGTCGAACGGGATGAGCTTGCTGGAGTTGCCCACGCGCTCCCAGCTGAAGCCGTACGCATCGGCCCGATCGGACGTCACTCTCCCCCAGGTCGCCGGCGGCTGACCGGGGCCGACCTCCGCGCCGGGCAGGTTGTGCACCTGGACGCGGGCGCCTTCGGCACTGGTGGGGCCGGTGAGCGCGGTGATGTCGGCCTCCGCGCAGCCGGGGATCCGCACCCGCCAGGCGGACAGGTCGTCGGCGATGGCGACCTCGATCGGGCTCGTCTCCGCGGCCACGATCTCCGGCCCGAACAGCTCGCCGAACTGCTGCGGCCAGCCGCCGGCCCGCCCGGTGAAGATCGCCCGGAGCGCGGCGCACTGCGCCTCGCCGGCGCGTTCGTCGAAGAACACCGCCGCGCGGGCGTCGTGGTGTTCCCGGGTCCAGATGTTGCCGGTGAAGGACGCGAGCATCGCGACGTTGAGGCCATCGAGTTCCAGGTCGCCGTAGTTGCCGGCGCGGATGTGCCACAGGAGGACGCCGTCGCAATCGCCGTAGGTGGGCGGTTGGGCGAACGAGCAGGGGCACGGGATGGCGCACTTGCAGGCGTCGAACCAGACGCCCGTCAGGTGCCATTGCGCAACTCCGGGCGCGTTCATGTCGATCCCCCGAGGCGCGTCGGTGGTAGTCCGCCGCCAGCATCCGTGATCCGCATCCCCTTCGGCACGGCCGAAAGGCCCGCGCGACAGCGCGTGTTGCACCGAGCGCAATGCACAGTGGACCACATTGCGCTCAGCTCAATGCACAGTGGACGGTAAATACCCGAAACCCTTGTCATGCCGCAAGATCTTGACCACTTGTCGAAGCTGACTTAGCGTTTGTTCGCTCCACACAACAAAAGACTCCAGGGGTGAAGGCGTGGGGCTGGGGCGGGGTGTTCGTGGTGGCGGGCGCGATCACCATCATCGGGCCGGTCCTCCTGCTGTTCGCCGGTCGTCGCTACGGGTTGACGGCCAGGAAGAGGAACGCCGCCAGCAGCGCCAGGTGGACGCAGCCCTGGAGTCGGGTGGCGCGGCCCGGGACGACCGTGAGGACGCTGACGATGACGGTCAGGGTGAACAGCACCAGCTGGGTTCCGCCCAGGCCGAGGTGCAGCGGGCCGCCCAGCCAGATCGTGGCGAGCGCGATCACCGGGATGGTCAGGCCGATGCTGGCGATCGCCGAGCCGTAACCGAGGTTGAGGCTGATCTGCATCCGCCGGCGGCGGGCGGCGCGCACCGCCGCGATCGTCTCCGGCAACAGCACCAGCATCGCGATCACCACGCCGACGAAGGACTGCGGGAAACCGATCGCGTCGACCGCGGCTTCGATCGCCGGGGATTCCAGCTTCGACAGCCCGACTACGGCGACCAGCGCGATCAGCAGCAGCACGATGCTCACCGCGGTCTGGCGGCCGGTCGGCGGCGGCGCGTGGTCGTCCTCCGCAGCGATGGTCCCCTCGTCGGTGACCGGCAGGAAGAAGTCGCGGTGCCGGACGGTCTGGGTGAACACGAAGGTGGCGTACAGCACGACCGACGCGACCGCGGCGAAGGCCAGCTGCGACGACGAGTACTCCGGCCCCGGAACCGTGGTGGTGAAGGTCGGGAACACCAGGCTCAGCGCGCCCAACGTCGCGACCGTCGCCAGCTCCGCGCCGGTGCCTTCGGCATTGAAGCTCGTCACGCCGTAGCGCAGGGCGCCCACCAGCAGGGAAAGCCCGACGATGCCGTTGGTGGTGATCATGATCGCGGCGAAGATCGTGTCCCGGGCCAGCGTCGCGGTCTCCGGCCCGCCGGAGACCATCAGCGTGACGATCAGGCCCACCTCGATGACCGTGACGGCGACCGCGAGGACCAGCGAGCCGAACGGTTCGCCCACCTTGTGCGCGATGACCTCGGCGTGGTGCACGGCGGTGAGCACGGCGCCCGCTAGCAGGAGCGCGAGGACGATCACCATGCCTATGCCGAGTCCCTTGCCGGGCCAGGCGATGGCCAGCGCGATGATCGCGAGCACCGGTACCAGCACGTTCCAGGACAACATCGAACGCAGCCACATGTGTCCACAGTAGATCCGGCTCCGCTCGGAACGGAGGAACTCGCTGGCGTCCGGCGCGGCGGCTTGCCAGGCTGTCCGAGGAGGTGTGTCGAATGGTTTCCGTCGATCGGTTGTTGGTGTTCGCGGCGATGTCCTTGGTGATCATCGCGGTACCGGGGCCGAGTGTTCTGTTCGTCGTCGGCCGCGCCCTCGCGCACGGCAAGCGCACCGCGCTTACCAGCGTCGTGGGCAACGCCATCGGGTGCTACCTGGTCGCCATCGCGGTCGCGCTCGGCGTCGGCGCGGTGGTGGCGCAGTCGATCGCGGTGTTCACCGCGATCAAGGTCGCGGGCGCGGTGTACCTGATCTACCTGGGGATCAAGGCGCTGCGCAGCAGTCGCCCACTGGCGGCGCAGCTGCCCGAGCAGACGCCCGCCTTCGGCGGCCTGCGAACGCTGCGGGAGGGCGTGGTGGTGGGGGTGGCGAACCCGAAGACGTTCATCTTCTTCACGGCGGTGGTTCCGCAGTTCGTAGATCCCGCGCTGGGCCACGTCCCGGTGCAGATGCTGCTGCTCGCCCTGATCCCGATCGCCATCGCGCTGATCTCGGACAGCGCGTGGGGCCTGTTCGCGGCCACGGCCCGCAACTGGCTCGCCAGCGCCCCGCGCCGCCTTGCGATGGTTCAGAAGGCGGGCGGCTTCGCCATGATCGGCCTCGGTCTCTCCGTCGCCGTCACCGGCCGCAAGGAATGAACGAAAGGCGCCTCCCGCTCGGAGGCGCCCTTCATCGCGAGGCGATCAGCCGAGGACGGCCAAGGCGTCGATCTCGACGAGGAGCCCGGCGGGAAGCCCTACGTAGACCGTGGTGCGGGCCGGGAACGGCTCGCCGACGACCCGGGCGTAGGTCTCGTTCATCTCCGCGAACTGCGAGACGTCCGTCAGGTACACCCGCAGCATCAGCACGTCCGCCAGGGAGCCGCCCTCGGCCTCCAGGATCGCGATGACGTTGCGCAGGCACTGCTCGGTCTGCTCGGGGACGCCGCCCTCGACCAGCTTGCCGGTCGCCGGGTTCACGGCGGTCTGACCGGAGACCTGCAGGATGTTGCCCTTGCGGACGCCCTGCGACAGCGGGATGTTCGCCGGCGGCTTGGGGGCTTTGTCGGTGCTGACCACGGTCCTGGCCATCAGACTTCCTTTCCTTTCGGGTTCTCGCGCTGCCACCCCAGCTCGGCGGAAACCTCGCCGGCGGCGCGCAGCACGTCGTCGACGAGACCGAGCAGTCCGTCGAAGTCCAGCAATACCTTGGGAACCGAGAGCGACACGGCGGCGACGGCCTCGCCGCGGTGGTTGCGGATCGGCGCCCCGACGCAGTGGATGAAGTCCTCGTGCTCGCTGCGGTCGACCGCGTAGCCCTGGGCTCGCACCCGGTCCAGCTCGGTCAGGAACCGGTCGGCCGAGTCGATCGTGTTGGCGGTCATCTTCGGGTACTTGAGCTGCTCGGCGAACCGGCGGCGCTGCTGCGTCGGCCAGTCGGCCAGCAGGGCCTTGCCCACGGCCGTGCAGTGCACCGGCGCGCGGCGGCCGATGCGGGAGTACATCCTGACCGGGTGCCGGCTGTCCACCTTGTCGATGTAGACGACCTGGTCGTCTTCGAGGGTCGCCAGGTGTACCGTGTGCCCGCTGATCTCGCCCAGCTCGACCAGGTGGCGGCGGGCGACGCCGCGCACGTCGAGGTCTTCCAGCGCTTGGTGGGCCAGGTCGAACAGGGCGCTGCCGAGGCGGTAGTGGTGCACGTCCTCGCGGCGCACGAAGCGGCCCGATTCGAGGGTGCGCAGCAGGCGCATGGCGGTGGATTTGTGCACGCCGAGGCGCTGCGCGAGCTGGTCGAGCGTTTGCGGGCCGGCGGCGAGTGCGGTCAGCACGGTCAGACCGCGTTCCAGGCTCTGGCTCACCGACCACTCCGTCCGTTGACGTGCTGCGCCGCTGATGGTACATACCTACCCGGCATTTTACGCAACCGGCGTTGCGATCTACGCAATAGCAATAGGAGGCCTTCGTGTCGACACGGGGGATCAACACCGCAGCGGTGCGCGCGCTGCACGACGAGCGCATCGACTGGCGCTTCAAGGGCATGCCGTCCGAAGCCTTCGGCAGCACCGTCGGCGAGTTCCTCGCGCAGCGCCCGAAGTTGCACGAGGCGGGCTTCGTCGGCCCGCTGCTGGTGCTCGATGATGCGGCCTTGCGGCACAACCTGCAGACCATGGCGGACTGGTGCGCCCAGCACGGCCTGCAGCTCGCGCCGCACGGCAAGACGACGATGGCCCCGCAGCTCTTCGAACTGCAGCTGGCGAACGGCTCGTGGGGCATCACCGCGGCGACCCTCAGCCAGCTGCGGGTCTACCGGGCGTTCGGCGTGGACCGGATCCTGCTCGCCAACCAGCTGCTGGATCCCAGCGGCCTGGCGTGGCTGGCCGACGAGCTGGACGCCCACCCCGAGTTCGAGTTCAGCTGCTTCGTGGACTCGGTGCGCGGCGTGCAGCTGATGAGCGAGGCGCTGGCCCGGCACGGCGCGTCGCGGCAGGTCGACGTGCTGGTCGAGCTGGGCAGCGACGGCGCCCGGACCGGCGCGCGCACGATCGCCGAGGCGCGCGAGATCGCCGACCGCGTGCTGGAGAACCCGATGCTGCGGCTGGTCGGCGTCGGCGGCTACGAAGGAGCGCTCGGCCACGACGTCAGCGAGGGGGCGCTATCCGTAGTAGACGGATACATGGGCCGGATGCGGGAGCTCGTCGCGGAACTGGCCGAGGCGGGCCACTTCTCGGGGCTGGACGAGGTGATCGTCACCTGCGGCGGCAGCGCCTACTTCGACCAGGTCGCCCAGGCGTTCACCGAGCCGTGGCCCGCCGGGCTGCCGGTGGTGCCGGTGCTGCGCAGCGGCGGATACCTGCTGCACGACGACGGTTTCTACCGAGTCCGCTCGCCGTTCAGCCGCGAGCACCGGCTGACCGGCGAGGAGCGGCCGTTCCACCCCGCGATGCGGGTGTGGGCGCAGGTCACCTCGCGGCCGGAGGAGGGCCTGGCGCTGCTGACCATGGGCCGCCGGGACGTGTCCTTCGACCAGGACCTGCCGGAACCGCAGGTGATCCGCGGCGCGGACGGCGAGATCCGGGAGCTGGCCGCCGGTTCGTGCGAGGTGACCTCGCTGGCCGACCAGCACGCGTTCCTGACCGTGCGCGGCGCCGATCTGCAGATCGGCGACTGGATGGGCTTCGGGTTGTCGCACCCGTGCACGGTGTTCGACAAGTGGGCGCTGATCCCGGTCGTCGACGGCGACACCGTGATCGACCTGGTGCGCACGTTCTTCTAGGACGACCGCGCGAACGCGCGCGCCTCCGGGTGCGACGAGGACCGAACCAGGACGTTTCTTTCAAGAAGCGGCGGCAGCCGCTTGCAGTGTGGGACTCAGCTTGCACCGCCGCGGGTTCTCAGAAGTCTTCTCGCGAGGACAGCCCCGGCGCCGCGTATTGGTCCATACATAAGCCGGGGATCCCGGAGTCGAGAAGGCTTCTGAGGTTCCGCAACCTGCACCGCTGCGCAAGCCGCTGGAAGGAATTCCTGATTCTGAAAGGTTCCACTATGGACATCGTGGTCCACGAGGCCCGGGTCGTCGACGGAGGCGGCGGCCCGGGCTACCTCGCCGACGTCGGGATCGAACGCGGGCGGATCACCGAGATCGCCGGGCCGGGACGGTTGAGCGGCAAGCGCTCGATCGACGCCGACGGCCTGGTGCTCGCGCCCGGCTTCATCGACATGCACGCGCACTCGGACCTGCAGATCCTGGCCGCGCCCGACCACACCGCGAAGGTGTCGCAGGGCGTGACCCTGGAGGTCATCGGGCAGGACGGGTTGTCCTACGCGCCCGTGGACGAGGCCACGCTGGCCACGGTGCGCGCCCAGATCGCGGGCTGGAACGACGACCCGCCGGGTTTCGACTGGAACTGGCGCAGCGTCGCCGAATACCTCGACCGGCTCGACACCGGCATCGCCGCCAACGCCGCGTACCTGGTGCCGCAGGGCACGCTGCGGCTGCTGTGCGTCGGCTACGACGACCGCGCGGCCACCGACGCCGAACTCGACCGGATGCGCGAGGTCCTGGCGCGATCGCTGGACGAGGGCGCCTTCGGCATGTCCTCGGGGCTGACCTACACGCCCGGGATGTACGCCGACACCGGCGAGCTCGCCGCGCTCTGCGAGGTGGTCGCGGCCCGCGGCGGGTTCTACAGCCCGCACCACCGCAGCTACGGCGCCGGCGCGCTGGCCGCATACGCCGAGATGATCGAGATCAGCAGGATCACCGGCTGCCCGCTGCACCTCGCGCACGCCACCATGAACTTCAGCGTCAACAAGGGCAGGGCCGCCGACCTGCTGTCCATGTTGGACGAAGCGCTCGCCGGGGGCTGCGACATCAGCCTCGACACCTACCCCTACCTGCCGGGCAGCACCTCGCTGCACGCGCTGCTGCCCAGCTGGGCGATGGAGGGCGGCGTGGCGGCGACCCTGGAGCGGCTGCGGGATCCGGCGCAGCGGGCCAGGATTCGCGTCGTCCTGGAAGAGGAGGGTTCCGACGGCTGCCACGGCGTGCCGGTCGAGTGGGACACCATCGAGATCAACGGCGTCCGGCGGGCCGACAACGCGCACCTGGTGGGGCGCACCGTCGCCGAAGCCGCCCGCGCGGCCGGGCAGCAGCCGACCGAGTTCTACTTCGACGTGCTGGTGTCGGAGGAACTCGGCAGTTCGTGCCTGATGCACGTCGGCCACGAGGAGAACGTGCAGGCCATCATGCGCCACCGGGTGCACACCGGCGGCAGCGACGGGCTGCTGGTCGGGGCCCGACCGCATCCGCGCGCGTGGGGCACCTTCCCCCGCTACCTGGGGCACTACGTGCGCGAGCTCGGGGTGCTGGGGCTGGAGGAATGCGTCCAGCACCTGACCGCCCGCGCGGCCGACCGGCTCGGCCTGACCGACCGGGGCCGGGTTCGCGAGGGATTCGCGGCGGACCTGGTGCTGTTCGACCCGGAAACCGTCTCCGACACGGCGACCTTCGACGAGCCCCGCCAGCAGGCGGTCGGCATCCCCTACGTCCTGGTCAACGGCGTGCCGGTGATCGACGAAGGCCACCGCACCGACGCCCTACCGGGCCGCGCCCTGCGCAAGCCCACCAGAACTCCGAGCTGACCCCCGAAGCTCGGCCCCTCCCCCTCCCTAGGAGCCCCGCAGTGGACACCTTCCTCCACTGGCTGCAGCACGAGACCTCCGGCCTGCTCACGTTGTGCGCGGTCGGCATCGCGGTGCTGCTGCTGATGATCATCAAGTTCCGCATCGAACCGTTCATCGCCCTGATCGTCTCCGGGCTGCTGATCGCGCTGGCCGCCGGCCTGTCGGTCCAGGAGATCGTCGGCACCGCGCAGAAGAGCAGCGAATCGCTGCTGGAAGGCGGTTTCGCCGGAATCCTCGGGCACATCACCGCGATCGTCGGCCTCGGCACGATCCTCGGCTCGATGCTGGAGGCCTCCGGCGGCGCGCAGCTGCTGACCCGCAAACTGCTCGCCGCCTTCGGCGAGCGCCGCGCGCCGCTGGCGATGGGCCTGTCCGGCCTGGTGTTCGGCATCCCGGTGTTCTTCGACATCGGCATCTTCGTGCTGGCGCCGCTGGTGTACGTGGTGGCCCGGCAGGGCAAGCGGTCCATCCTGCTGTACTGCCTGCCGCTGGTGGCCGGGCTGTCCATGACGCACGCGTTCCTGCCGCCGCACCCCGGCCCGGTGGTGGCCGCCGGGCTGCTCGGGGTGGACCTGGGCTGGGTGATCCTGATGGGCTTCGCCTGCGGCATCCCGGCCTTCATCGCCAGCGGTCTGCTCTACCCGGTCTGGATCGGCAACCGCATCTACCTGCCGGTGCCGGAGGACATGCTGGCCGCGGCCGACGCGGTCGCCGAGAAGAACGCCGCCGAGGGCCGCCGCGACCCGGGCCTGGGCACGGTCGCGTTCATCATCGGCCTGCCGATGGTGCTGATCCTCGGCGCCACCTTCGGCAGCATCACGCTGCCCAAGGGCAGCACCGCGCTGAACGTGCTGACCTTCTTCGGCAATCCCACGGTGGCGCTGACCATCGCGGTGCTGCTGTCGTTCTGGCTGCTGGGCACGCGGCGCGGGATGACCGGCAAGGAGATCTCCGAGCTGACCGGCTCCGCGCTGCGCCCGCTGGGGATGATCCTGCTGGTGATCGGCGCGGGCGGGTTCTTCGGCAAGGTGCTGGCCGAAACCGGCGTCGGCGAGGCGCTGGCCGGGTCGTTGCAGTCCACCGGGCTGCCGGTGCTGGTGTCGGCGTACGTGATCAGCAGCGGCCTGCGCATCGCGCAGGGCTCGGCGACGGTCGCGATCGTGACCACCGGCGGCATCATCGCCCCGCTGCTGCACGCCGGCGACTACTCGCAGGCGCAGCTGGCACTGATCGCGGTGGCCATCGCGGCCGGTTCGATCATCGCCTCGCACGTCAACGACGGCGGCTTCTGGATCATCAGCCGCTACTTCGGCATCCCGGTCAAGGACATGCTGAAGAGCTGGACGGTGCTGGAGACCATCCTGTCGGTGGTGGGCTTCGCGATGGCGGCCCTGCTCAGCGCGCTGGTTCCGTAGAGAGATTTCAGAATGGGCTTGCATGGCGGTGCGGGTGGCGGAACCTCAGACGCCGCCTGGACTGTGGGAGCCCCGACTTACGTATGCCCAATACGCGGCATCGGGGCTGTCCTCGCCAGACGACGCCTGAGAACCCGCGGCGGTGCGAGCTGAGTCCCACACCGCATGCGGCTAACGCCGCATTCTGAAAGCCCCTGTGGCCACCGCTGGGCCGAACGGCCGGAAGGACGCCGATTTCCTTGCTGCGGCGCCGGAAATGCCCGTAATCTTCAACGGATTGTCAACTGAGGAACGGGTTCACCGACGCCGACGCGAGGAGTGTCCGCATGGGCCTGAGCAGACGGTCGTTGCTTCGATCCGCTGGCGCCGCAGCGGGTTTGGTGGGATTTACGCCGGCGCTGGCGGACGCCGCCGCGCTGATCCCGGCGGATGCGCCGACCCCGCCGCGCGGCCCGGGCGAAGGGCTCGGCCCGTTCCGCAAGCTCGTGGTCCGCGGCGTCAACGTGATCGTCGGGACCGGCGGCGAGGTGCGCGGCCCGGTGGACGTCGTCATCGCGGGCAACCGGATCCAGCAGATCATCCCGGCGGGCGCGCCGTCGCAAGCGCTCGCGCCGAACCGGGCGCCGCATGACGCCGAGCACGAGATCGACGCGACGGGCATGTGGCTGCTGCCCGGGTTCGCGGACGAGCACGCCCACAGCGGCACGGGCGGTTCGCCGCGAACCTACGCGTACAAGCTGTGGCTGGGCCACGGCGTCACCACGGTTCGCGGCGTTTCGCTGACCAAGAACCCCGATGCCGTCGCGGACAAGGAGCGCAGCGAGCGCAACGAGATCGTGGCGCCGCGCATCGTCAACTACCAGACCCCGGGCAGCGGCTGGGAGGACGGCCCGGTCGATTCGCCGGAGAAGGCGCGCCGCTGGGTGGACTGGGCCGCGCGGCACGGCGTGGACGGCATCAAGTTCTTCGGCGAGGGCCCGTACGGGCGGCCGGAGATCGAGGCCGCGATCGCCCGGGCCAAGCGGCAGGGGCTGGGCACCACCATGCACCACTCGCCGCCGATCTACCCGCAGCTCAACGCGCTGGAAACCGGTCGGCTCGGCCTGGGTACGGTGACCCACTTCTACGGCCACTTCGAGGCGCTGCTCAAGGAGGGCCGCGAGCACCCGAAGCCGCCGGACTACGACTACAAGAACGAGGCATCGCGCTGGCGCGCGGTGGCCGAGGTCATCGACTACACCTTCCCACCGGGTTCGCCGCAGTGGCGGTCGTACCTGGCGCGACAGCTGGACAACGGCGTGACGTTCGGGCCGACGTTCGGGGTCTACCTGGCCGGGCGGGACCTGCTGCGGGCGCGTGGCCTGGAGTGGCATCCGCGGTTCGCGCTGCCGTCGCTGTGGAACTTCTGGGAGCCGAGCCCGGAGGCGCACGGCTCGTTCTACTACGACTGGCGAACCGAGGACGAGGTGCGCTGGAAGCGCTTCTACCTGCAGTACATGCAGCTCGTCCACGACTACAAGGCGATCGGCGGCCGCATCGCGGGCGGCACCGACCCGGGCTTCATCTACAACCTGTACGGCTTCGCCAACATCGCCGAGCTGGAAATGCTGCGGGAGGCGGGGCTGTCGCCGATCGAGGCCATCGAGGCGATGACGTCCGGCACCGCGCGGACGCTGGCCGAGCCGACCGGTGCCGCGCCGGAGTTCGGGCTCGTCCGGGAGGGCCTGCTGGCCGACCTGGCGATCGTCGGCGAGAACCCGCTGCAGGACCTGAAAACGCTGTACGGCACCGGAACTCCCCGGCTCGACCCCGAGACCGGCGACATCAAGCGCATCGGCGGCGTGCAGTGGACGATCCGCAACGGCATCGTCTACGACGCGAAGCGCCTGCTCGCCGATGTCGCCGAGATGGTGCAGGCGCAGAAGGCGGCCGGCGCGTGCCGGGACGTCGATCCCGACTGGAGCACCGCGGGCCCCTGCGGCGGCAACCCGGGCGCCGACATCGCTCCCGCCGCGAAACCCGCGAAACGCGCGGCGGCGCTCCCCTGATCACTAGCGCGATGCAGTGCGGATCACCTCCGATCTCGCCCGGTTTCTGCTTGGCTGGTCGTGTTGGCGATAACGACCACGGGAGGTTCGCATGGCGCTCACGCACTGGGGGTTCATCTACACGGCAGCGGGCAGCACTTCGGGCGGCGATTTCAACGTCGTCGACACCGGCGAGTGCCGCACCGTTCTCGTCGGGGTGGACAAGCCCGAAGAGGGCATCGAGGTCGCGCGTCGTCTGGTGGAGGAGGGTGCGCAGCTGATTGAACTGTGCGGCGGGTTCGGGCCGGTTTGGGCCGGGCGGATCATCGAGGCGATCGACGGCGCGGTCCCGGTCGGCACCGTCGGCTACGGCCCTGAGGCCGTCGACCAGGTGCACGCGATCTTCTCCTGACCGGGCGACCTTAGGCCGTTTTGGTCTAGTCCAATCATGCGCGATGCGGCAGACTGACCCGCGATCATCCACCGAACAGGGAGAACATCGTGCGGGACAACGCAATGCCGCGTCGCCGGTTCCTCACCGCGGTCGGCGCAGTCGGCTTCGCCGGTGCGGCCGGGATCGCCACGACCAGCACCGCCTGCGCGGCACCCCCGGCCGCCGCGCCGCACCCCGCCGCGCCGGCGACGCACCAGCAGGCGGGCCTGATGACGCTCATCGGCAGCTACACCTCGGCGAACCCGCCGGGCCGCGGCCTGGAGGTCGCGATCCGCAACGAGGCCGGCGTGCTCGAACCGTCCGGAGTGGTCGACGGGGTGCCCGACGCGTCGTTCTTCGCCTGGTCGCCGGACCACAAGTTCCTGTACGTCACCAACGAGATCCCGCAGGGCACGATCACCGCGGTGGACCTCTCCGCGCACCACCCGGTGGTGCTCAACAGCCAGCCCAGCGGCGGCGCGGGCCCGACGCACATCGCGATGCACCCCAGCGGCGAGTTCCTGTTCACCGCCAACTACACCGACGGCACGGTCGCCGCGCACCGCCGCAACGCCGACGGCAGCATCGGCGAGTCCACCGACCTGGTCCAGCACCCCGGCTCCCAGCCGCACGCCCACCAGGTGCTCGTCGACCCCACCAAGCGGTGGGTCGTCGCCGTCGATCTCGGCGCGGACGCGGTGTTCGTCTACGCCTTCGACACCGCCACCGGCAAGCTCACCCAGCACCAGCACCTGGAACTCCCGGCGGGCACCGGACCCAGGCACCTGGCGTTCAACTACACCCGGGCCTACCTGCTGGCCGAGCTGAAGTCCGAGATCACGGTGCTGGACTGGGATCCGGAGGCCGGCCGGTTCACCCCGGGCCAGGTCGTCGGCACCCGCGAGCCCGACGCGTCCGGCGAGAACTTCCCGGCGGAGATCGCGATCTCCCGAGACGCGAAGTTCGCCTACGCCTCCAACCGGGGCGACGACAACATCGCCACGTTCGCCATCGACGAAGCGGGCCTCACCTTCCAGGGCACGACGCCGACGGGCGGCAGCTGGCCCCGGCACTTCGCCCTGGACCCGGAGCAGACGTCCCTGTTCGTCGCGAACCAGCGAGCGGGCACGATCACCCGCCTGGCCCGCAACCCGGGCACCGGGGCCCTCACCCCCACCCAGGACAGCTACGCCTGCCCCTCGGTCGCGGCCATCACCTTCCACGGCTGAGCCGTTTCCGCCGCGGCGGCCCGGCTGGGCGCTAGGTGCCGAGCCGGGCCTCGATCCCGTCGAGGATCGTGTCCAGCCCGAGCTCGAACGAGGCGTCGAGGTCGTCGTCGGTGAGCTGGGCGTGGCGGGTCAGCGCGGGATAGTGCTCGGCCTGCCGGTCGATGTGCCGCTGGGCTTGGCTCCGCAGTTCGGCGACGCCCGCCGGATCGTGGTGCGTGCTCCGCCAGACGTTCTCCGCGGCGGCGTAGCCCTGGACGTAGTAGGTCAGGCTCCCGACCGCCGCGACGAGCTGCGGCCCCACCAGCCCCGCCTTCTCCAGCAGCGAGTAGACGCGCTCAGAACGTGCGAGGGAAATGGGGCCGAGCAGCGGGCGGGTGGCCATCAGGGTGGGCAGCCACGGGTGGCGGTTCATGACCTGCCGGCTCTGACCCAGCCTGCGGACGAGTTCTTCGCGCCACGCCACGTCTTCCGCGCCGCCGAGCTCGATCTCCGCGATGACCTCGTCGACCGCGAGATCGAGCACGTCCTCCTTGCTGCCCACGTACTCGTACAGCGACATGGGGCTGACGTCCAACCGCGCGGCGAGCCGCCGCATGGACAGGCCCGCCACACCCTCGGCATCCAGCACCTGCACCGCTGTACGTGCTGGGGTACTTCCACGGCTGGCGGCTCCTGGACTCGTGGCTCGACGCGACCGACCGGACGGCCGGGGTTCGCCGCCTGCTCACCGAACAACTCCTCCCGGCCGACCTGGAACCCGCGGGCTGACGCGGGATCACCGCTGGTCGGAGCTCCAGGGGCGGCAGAGGAGGGCGTCGGGTTCCTTCGCCAGGGAGCCCGCTCGGGCGCTGAAAGCGACTCCGGCGACGTACTCGCCGTCCGCGCACTGCCCCTTGTAGTGGCCCGTGGCGAAGTCTCCGCCGCGGGCCTCCGGCGGGCGGGTGTCCGACCTGTCGAACCAGACCGCGCTCCCGGTCGTTCCGAGCCGGTTCGCGACCTTGCCGCACACCGTCGACGACAGGTCCGCTCCTCGGGTCGCGTAGCCGACGACGAAGGAATCCGGTGGACACTGGAACTTCGTGAAGCCCGGTGCCCAGTCGTCGGTCACGTGCCGCTCGTCGCGAACCACCTCGTAGCCCGCATCCCAGCCGCCGACGCCGCCGGTGTCGGTGTCGGTGCACAGCCCGCGGGAACCCGTGTGGCTCAAGCCGATCAGGCGCTGACCGTCCGGGCAGGCCGCCTTGCCCGCGCCCGGGTCCCAATCCGGTTCGGCCCGCAGCCGGGCCGACTGCACGAGGTCGCCGTGGTCCACGGTCAGCATCCGCCAGGTGTCGGCCGGTTTCGCCGGGGCCGCCTCGGCGTTTACCAGCCGGTGCCAGGCTTCCGCGCGCCAGTCGTCGCCGTCGTCGACGAACATCCGGTTGCCCGCGGCGTCCCAGTGCACCAGGCCCCAGCCGTTGCCCTGCCGGTTCTCGTGCCAGCCGACCAGCGGCCAGTAGGCGAAGTCCGTGTCGTTAGCGACAAGGAAGTCCACGAAGTTGCCGAACCAGGCCCGCTCCTTCGGGTCCTGCTCGTCACGGCCACCCACGCCGAACTCGCTGATCCACAGCGGCGCGGTGAAGTGCTGCCCCTCCTCGGTGATGAAGAACGCCTGTCGACGCAGCACGTCGTAGAGCTGGTCGCGGTCCATGTCCCGGTACCGCGGATCGTGCGTCTCCCCCGTGCCGGTGGCGCCGGTGTGGTTCGGGCCGGTGTAGCCGTAGAAGTGCGCCGAGTACACCAGCTTTCCCGAGGCCACCAATGTGTGCGACAGGGTGCGCGCCGGTTCCAGCGTCGGTCGCCCGTGCGGCAGGCCGTCCAGCGGGATGCCGGTCCAGTTGATGCCTTCGACGATGATCAGGAGGTTCGGGTTGGCCTCGGTCAGGATCCGGTCCCCCGCGCGCTGGGACGCCGCGAACCAGTCGTGGTTGTCCCCGAGCCCCCAATTCGGGTCGTCCATCAGGTCGCGGCGCACCTCGTTGTAGAGGTCCGCGCCGACCACGCGCGGGTTGTCCCGGTAGCGACCGGCCATGAAAAGCCAGCCCTCTTCCCACTTCTGGTCGCCCTGGCTGCTGTTCCAGCGCTCGTTGCCGTCCAGGCCGCAGCACCAGCGGGTCGTGTTGGTGTGGTTGTTCAGGATTACCGCGAAACCGCTGTCGGTGAGCGCCGAAACCGCCGCGTCGTACACCTGGAGCCGGGTCTTGCCGCGCAGTTCGGGGTTCGCGGCCACCGCTGCGTCCGGCACGGTCGCCGGGTCGTCGATCATGTCGGTGGAGAACGGCAGCCGGATGCTGTTGATCCCGAGTTCCCGGAAGCTGCCGACGATTTCGCGCATCGGGGCCCGGTCCAGGCCGAGCGGGATGCCGCTGCTGTTCTCCCCCGAGTGGTGGTTGGCCGGGTCGTTGATATCGCCGGTGCCGTTCCAGGTTCCGCTGGCGCCGTGCCAGTTCCCGGCCTTCAGCTTGAAGCGGTTCCCGCCCGCGTCGACGATGTAGCGCCCTTCGGTGTGCAGCGGTCCGGCCCAGGATTCCTCGATTTTCGCGGTTTTCGCTTCAGCGACCGGTTGGACAGGCGCCAGCAGCGGCACCGCGAGGACGGCGGCGAGCACCCCGGCGATCATGCGTACGTCTCCACAGTCGGCATCCCAATCAGGTCGAGCGATTTCGCGGATCGGCGGCGGGAACCCCATCCTCGCAGGATCAGCGGGTCGAAATGATCTGTGAAATCAACGCTTTTCCCGTTCTTCACCGGGAAAGGCCAAATCGCGAACCGGTCGCGGCGGCGCAACGACGCGATCCCCGGCGAACGATGATTGGTTCAGACCTTGCCTTCGGGGAAACCGGCCCTTACGATCCGATTGCTCAATGCAAAACGGCAATTGCAGATGATGCAACGGAGAATCCCCATGCGCGCCTGGAAAGTCATCACCGTCGCCGCCGTCGGCGCGCTGCTCGCGGCCTGCGGCCCGCCGCAGGTCCAGCAGTCCGCGCCCACAGAGGACGAACGCACCGGAACCCTGCGGGTCTGGCTGTTCGACGAGACCAACCGCGGCCCGAAGCAGGCCACTGTGGACGATGTGGTCGCCCGCTTCGAAGCTGGACACCAAGGCGTGCAGGTGGATGTCCAGTACATCCCCGTGGACACCCGGTCGCAGCGCTTCACCGGCGCCTTCAACGACCCGGCCAGTGCGCCGGACGTCGCCGAGTACGGCAACACCGACGTGGCCGGGTACGTCGCCGCGGGCGGCCTGGCCGATCTCACCGGAAACCTCGGCCAGTGGCCGGAATCCAGTGACCTGAACCCGTCCGTGCTGGAGACCGCGAAGGTCGACGGCAAGGTCTACGGCGTGCCCTGGTACACCGGCATCCGCGCGTTGTACTACCGCACCGACGTCTTCGCCGAACTGGGCCTGCAGCCGCCGCGCACGCTGGCGGAACTGGCCGACACGGCGCAGCGGATCCGCACCGCCCGCCCCGACATGTACGGCATCTCCATCGGCGGCAAGTACCACTACGCGCTGATGCCGTTCATCTGGGCCAACGGCGGCGACCTGGCCCGCCGCGACGGCGAGAAGTGGGTGTCCACTGTGGATCAGCCCGCCGCCCGCCAGGGCGTCGCCGCCTACGCGTCGCTGATCAGCGGCGGGGCGTGCCCGCGCGAGCAGTGCGCGGACCTGACCGGTAGCCAGGCCGTGCAGGCGTTCGCCTCCGGCAAGGCGGCGATGACGATCGGCGGCGACTTCAACCGCGCCGCGGTCGACGCCGGTGCCGCCGCCGGGAAGTACGCCGTCGTGCCGCTGCCCGGCAACACCGCCGGTTCGGTCGCCCCGGCCTTCGCCGGCGGCAACATGCTCGGCGTCATGAAGTCGTCCAAGCGCGCGACGCTGGCGCGCGAGTTCGTGCAGCTGCTCGCGGGCAAGGAGTACCAGCGCAAGATGTACGCGGCGATGGGCAACCTGCCGACCTTCACCGACGTGCAGCAGGAACTCGCCGCCGGCGACCCGAAGGTGGCGCCGTTCGTGGCGACGCTGCAGGCGGGCACCCGGTTCGTGCCCACCTCGGCGACCTGGTCCAAGGTCGACGCGCAGGGCCTGCTGCCGACGATGGTGCAGCAGATCATCACCGGCACCAGCGTCGACGAGGCGACCGGCAACGCGGCCAAGCAGATGAACACCGTCTTCGAAGGTCGCTGATGGCCGCGCTGCTCTACCTCGCACCGGCGGCGCTGCTGCTCATCGGCATGATGGGCTACCCGCTCTACCAGCTGGTGCAGATCTCCCTGTACGAGTACGGGCAGGCGCAGGCGTCCGGTGGCGCGCCGGTGAGTTTCCTCGGCGCGGAGAACTACCTGACGCTGCTCGGGGACGACCAGTTCTGGACGATCCTGGTGCAGACCTGCGTCTTCGCCGCGGTCTGCGTGGTGGGCAGCCTGGCGGTCGGCATCGCGCTCGCGGTGCTGGCCACCAGAATCAGCCCGCTGCCGCGGCTGCTGCTGTTCCTGGCCGCCATCGGCGCCTGGGCCACCCCGGCGATGGCCGGGTCGACGGTCTGGCTGTTCCTGTTCGACCAGGACTTCGGCCTGGTCAACGAGGTGCTCACCGGCGTCGGCATCGACGGCGCGGCGGGCTTCTCCTGGACCTACGACAAGTTCGTGGCCTTCGGCCTGGTCGCCGCCGAGGTGATCTGGTGCTCGTTCCCGTTCGTGCTCGTCACCACCTACGCCGGGCTCACCGGGATTCCGGGCGAGGTGGTGGAGGCCGCGGCGCTGGACGGGGCGTCGGCCTGGCGCACCGCGCGCACCGTGCTGCTGCCGATGCTGCGCCCGGTGCTGGTCATCGCCACCATCCAGTCGATCATCTGGGACTTCAAGATCTTCACCCAGATCTACGTGATGACCAACGGCGGCGGCGTGGCCGGCCAGAACATGGTCCTCAACGTCTACGCGTACCAGTCGGCCTTCGCGGGCTCGAACTACGGGCTCGGCTCGGCCATCGGCGTGGTGATGACCGTGCTGCTCATCTTGATCACGCTGGCCTACCTGCGGGCCCAGCGGAAGGACGAGGCCAACGTATGAGTGCGCTGCGCAAGCCCCGGCTGCTCGCCGCCAACTCGGTCGCGGTGCTGATCGCGGTCGTGGTGGCGTTCCCGCTGTACTGGATGGTGCTCTCGGCCTTCAAGCCGGAGGGCGAGCTGCTCTCGACCGATCCCCGGCCGTGGACCTTCACCCCCACCCTGGACAGCTTCCGCCGCGTGTTCACAGTGGACGGACTTGGCGGGTACTTCGTGAACAGCCTGCTGGTGGCCGGCGCGGTCGTGCTGGTCTCGCTGCTGATGTCGTTCCTCGCCGCCGTCGCGCTCACCAGGTTCCGCTTCCGCGGCCGCACCGTGCTGCTGCTGATGCTGCTGGTGGCGCAGATGGTTCCGGTGGAGGCGCTGACAATCCCGCTGTTCTTCCTGATGCGCGAGGTGGGTTCGGTCGCGCCGGCGTTCGGGCTCAACCACCTCGGTTCGCTGGTGCTGGTGCACCTGGCGTTCAGCCTGCCGCTGGCGATCTGGATGCTGCGCGGGTTCGTCGCGGCCGTCCCGGCCGAGCTGGAGGAGGCCGCGGTGCTGGACGGCGCGAGCCGCACCCGGTTCGTCTGGCAGGTGCTCTTCCCGCTGGTGGCACCGGGTTTGGTGGCCACCAGTGTGCTTTCGTTCATCCACGCCTGGAACGACTTCCTGTTCGCCAAGACGTTCATCATCTCGGCGTCGGAGAACCAGACGCTGCCGATGGCGATCCTGGTGTTCTTCACCCCTGAGGGCAACGATTGGGGCGCGATCATGGCCGGTTCAACGCTGATGACGATTCCGGTGCTCATCTTCTTCGTGGTGGTGCAGCGCCGCCTGGTGTCCGGGCTGGCCGGGGCGGTGAAGGGATGAGCTGGGACTCGCTGGTACCGAAGCCCACGCTGGTGGCACCGGCCGCGGGGGTGTTCGAGCTGGACCAGGACACCACGGTGGGCGGCGAACCCACCACGGCCGACTGGTTCCGGCGGCACGTCGGCGCCGCCACCGGGCTGCCGCTGCCGGACGCGGCGCGGCCGACGATCGAGTTCCGCATCGACCCGACCGAGTCCGCGCCCGGCGGCTACCGCGCGGAAATCCGGCCGGACGGCGTGGAAGTCGTCGCGCACGACGCGGCCGGCGCGCACCACGCCGCGCAGACCCTGCGGCAGCTGCTCGGCCCGGCCGCGTACCGGAGCGCGCTGATCCACTATGGACGGTGCTTGCTGCCGTGCGGCCGGGTCGAGGACCGGCCGCGATTCGCCTGGCGCGGCTGCCACCTGGACGTGGCCCGGCACTTCCTGCCCAAACGCGAAGTCCTCCGGTTCGTCGAGCTGCTGGCCATGCACAAGCTCAACGTCCTGCACCTGCACCTGACCGACGACCAGGGCTGGCGCGTCGAGGTGCCGCGGTTCCCGAACCTGACCCGCGTCGGCGCCTGGCGGCGGCGCTCGATGGTCGGCCGCGGCGAGCAGCCCGAGTTCGACGAGCGCCCGCACGGCGGCTTCTACACCAGCGACGACCTGCGGGAGATCGTCGCCCACGCCGCCCGGCACCACATCACTGTCGTCCCGGAGATCGACGTGCCCGGCCACAGCCAGGCCGCGATCGCCGCCTACCCGGAACTGGGCACCGGGCAGCGGCCGCGCGTCTGGGAATCCTGGGGCGTCAGCGACGAAATCCTCAACACCGACCCGGCCACGCTGGAC
Organism: Saccharopolyspora shandongensis; assembly: GCF_900106995.1. GTDB lineage: Bacteria > Actinomycetota > Actinomycetes > Mycobacteriales > Pseudonocardiaceae > Saccharopolyspora > Saccharopolyspora shandongensis. The sequence goes on along the minus strand of NZ_FNOK01000015.1, from coordinate 133,825 downwards.
TTCTACCGCGCCGTCCTGGACCACCTGATGGAGGTCTTCCCGTCGCCGGTGATCTGCATCGGCGGCGACGAGGTCCCGGGTGCGACGCCGGCGCACGGCCCCTTCTTGCGCTCGCTCGTCGAGCACATCCACGCCCAGGGGCGCCGGGCATCGGGCTGGGACGAGATCCTGGACGCGGTCGACCCGCTGCCGCCGCAGACCATCATCGCGACCTGGCGCGACGAGCGGACCGCGCTGCGCGCCGCCGAGCGCGGCCACGACGTGGTGCTGTGCCCGGAACACCACCTCTACTTCGACCACCGGCAGTCCGACCACCCCGACGAGCCCATCCCGGTCGGCTTCAACACCACCCTCGAGGACGTGTACGCCTACGAACCGCTGACCGAGCGCGCGCTCGGCTTGCAGGCGCAGGTCTGGACCGAGCACCTGGACACCCCGCGCCGCGTCGACTACGCCACCTTCCCGCGGCTGACCGCGTTCGCCGAGGTCGCCTGGAGCCGCGACCGGGACTTCGCCGACTTCCGGCGCCGCCTCGTCGACCACCACCTGCCCCGCCTGGACGCCTACGGCGTCGAATACCGCCCGCTCGGCGGCCCGCTCCCCTGGCAGACCCGCCCCGGCGTGCCCGGCCGGCCGCGGTGAACCCGGCGAGAAAACCCTGAAATCCGTTCGGATTCGCCTCGGCCACCGGTAACGTCACGTTGAATGATCTACCGGTCACCGGAGGTGAGGATGACGGAAACACCTGTGAGCCAGGGAGTCCCGGTCTCCCGGCTGCCGTCCCGCCTCGGGCGACGATGGGTCCGGCGACGCCGCGTGGAGAAGCTCCCGGACCAGCCGATCATCCACCTGCTGCGCGAGAACGCCTCCGGCCGGCTCGTCGACCAGCTCTCCGACCACCTCGGCACCATCGTGCCGCACGCGGTGCTCGACGTCGGCGGTACGCCCGCCGAGACGCCGCGGCAGAAGTCGGTGCAGATCCGGAAGCTGCTGGACCACGCGGCCCAGGGGCTGCGCGACGCCGACTCGTGGCCGCGGATCGGCCGGCTGCGCTTCCGCCGGTACGCGCTGCTGAGCTGGCTGCTGAAGAAGAACCTGCCGCCGACGAACCTGGCCCAGGCCCCGCACTCGCACACCCGCCAGCTGCTGCGCGAATACCTCCGCAGCCGCCGGCCCCGGCGCGGCCAGCCCCAGCAGGAGGCCGCGCTGTGGGAGTCGGCCGCCCAGAGCCTGCCGTGGTACCTCTTCGTGCTGTCGCTGACGTTCTTCCCGATCTACTACGCGTGGTGGGTGCGCCGGGGCCGCGCCGCCCGCTGGTTCATGCGGCAGCGCTACCTGTCGCCGGGCGAATCGGCGGACTTCCCGAGCTTCGCGCAGCGCCTGATCACCACGCCGTCGCGCTGGGAGAACGCCGAACAGGTGCGGAAACTCCTGGTCCACGCGTTCCTGGCGGACCTCGCCGATTCCTACGCGCGGCGGCTGTGGCGCTGGCAGTGGGTGCCGAAGGACTGCTACCCGGTGATGCTGCTGCGCAACCTCGGCGAGGACACCGTCGGCAAGGTGCTGGTCCGGCTCATCAACGACGTGCGCAACGAGACCGGTGTCCCGGATCCGCTGCTGGTGATCGGCAGCGGCCCGGAACCGTTGCAGGACAGCGAAACGCCGAGCGCGCCGGTCACCCTCGAAAGCTGGCCGGAGACGCTGCAGGAAGCGCGGCGCAAGCGCTCGAACACCGCCTGGTACGTGACGCTGCGGGTGGCCGACGAACCGCCGTCGACGGAGGACGAGCCGGGCGTTTCGCTGGGCCAGACGACCCTGCCGCTGAAGCGCTCCAAGCTGCTGCGCCGCATCCCGATCCTGCTGGTCATCCTGCTGGTGCTCGGGGGCGGCGGCGTCTACCTGCAGCAGTACTACGGGCACTGCGGCCGGAGCTGGTGGCCGTGGACCAACACGGCGCTGTGGTCGACCGGCGGCGAGTGCGTCGGGATCGCCGACTCGGAGCACCGCTTCTCCGCCGACATCTCGGAGCCGCTCCTGCGCGATCGGCTCATCGCCGCGCAGGACCGGATCAACCAGCAGAACGCCGAGTCCGCGGACCTGCACCAGCGGTCGCTGGCGGACGGCAAGCAGGTCGCGTACTTCTCGATCGTCTACTTCAGCACCCTCACCGGCCGGGACCCCGACTCGTCGACGCTGGACGGCGTCGCGGCGGAACTGGAGGGGCTGGCCGAGGCCCAGCGCAGCGCGCGGGTCAACGACCGCGTCGCGATCCGGATCGTGCTCGCCAACGGCGGCGCCAAGATGAAGCACGGCGAGGCCGTCGCCGAGCACATCGTCGACTTCACCGAGCGCCAGCGGGAAGCACCGGTGGTGGCGGTCGTCGGGCTGGGCGGCAGCTGGCGGGAGACCGGCGACGCGATCACCGTGCTGGGCAGCAACGGGCTGGCCATGGTCGGCACGGTGACCTCGGCCGACAGCTTCCCCGGCCTCAGCAGGCTCTACCACCAGGTGGGGCCGACGAACCACTGGGAATCCGAGGTCATCGCGCAGCACGTGCGCGACCTGGGCAGCAAGAACGTCACCGTCTTCTACGACGAGACCGACACCTACAGCAGGAACCTCGCGCTCGACGTCGACGACCAGCTGGGAGGCTCGGCCGAGCTCCAGAACACCCAGCACGGCATCCCGTCGGACGCCGTGCAGTGCGGTCCCGATTCGCTGGCCCTGTACACGGCGCGGGCGGACGACTTCAGCAACTACCTGAGCACGGTGCAGGACCGGTGCGTCGGCGACGCCAACATGCCGAAGCTGATGGCCGGTGACGACGCGACGAAGTTCCTGCTCGACCGGGAGCTGCGGGCGGGAATCCAGCTCGACTACATCGACTTCACCGGGAGGCGCGTGCTACCGGGCGACGACGGGCTGGAAGGCCGGGCGATGCTGGCCTTCGACGCCGTGCACCTCGTCCGGCAGGCGGTGCAGAAGGTCACCGAAGGGCAGGCCGATGTCGGGACAACGCCGTTGAACGGCCTGGCCGTCTGGTACGGGATCGCCCGGCTCAGCGAGAACCCCGAGGGCATCCGCGCGATCAGCGGTCCCATCGACTTCGGCTCGCCGACCGGGCAGGTCCCGGTGCGGAAGGCGATCTCGGTGATGCGAGTGGAGGGCAAGAGCGGGCGGGCGCCCGAACCCGTGATGCACTGCGGCAGAACCTCGGAGCCGTCCCCCACCTGCCCCGAGTAATGCGAGTGCCGGGCACCCCGGCGGGGATGCCCGGCACTCGCCGCAACGGAACGACTAACCACCCAGCAGCGGGAGCCCCAGCCCGCCCAGGAGGCCGGTGATGGGATCGCCGGCCGCGCTGGCGATCCCGGCTTCTCCGAGCAGGACCAGGGTCGCCACCCCGGCGACAGCGGCGAGCCAAGTGAGCTTGCGACGCATCGATACCTCCATGCGATCGGTGTTTGCGGTCCGTGGATCACCATTTCGGAAGAAAGCCCACAACGCCCGCCCAACAGCACGAAAGTGGGTCACGCGAAATCACCTCATCCAGCCCACCAGCACCTGCCCGACACGGTCGCCGAGAGCACGCCCCGGAGATTCTTCACCGATCCAGGCAACCTCGGGCCGCCATGCGCGTCGCACGGGTGAGGACCGGCCGCATCGTGGCGGTCTTCGGATGGGACATGTCCATGACGGCCCGTTCGCCGTCTACTGCCGAGGAGGATGCTGTGCGACGAGTCCTGGCCGCGTTGGTCGCGGCCCCATTGCTGGTCACTGCCATCGGATTGCCGGCTTATGCCGAAGAACGAACCAGCTCGGTGTCCGGGGTCGGGTTCTTCGACCTGAACGGAGATGGCCAGCAGCAGCCCGACGAGCCCGGCGCGGCCGGTTTCAAGGTCTCGCTAGGCTTGACCAGCGATGGTTCGACGCTCTCGGTCGTCACCGACGAGAACGGGTACTACCGCTTCGCCGATCTCACCCAGAAGGGCAAGTACTCGGTCCAGTTCGACGGCGCCGGACACGTCCACACCACGCCGTGGGCCGTCGGGGGCTCGCTCGGCGAGGGCGGTGTCGACGTGATTCAGAACTTCGGCATTCAATAATATTCCACAATAATACAATAGTCCATTGTGGACTGATCATGACCACCCGCCCAGTGCGGAGTGCCCAGCTGGAACTCCGGTGAGAGGTCAACCCTGCCGAACCCGTGACCGCGACTGACAACCAGGTCGCTACCCCGTGGACGGCCTGCGATGGGCGGCAGCAGCACCGCGTATTCGATCTGCTTCGAATACGCGGTGCTGACCTGGGGTTCTCGCTGCTCGGGGCAGCGCTAGTCGTCGTCGTCCTCTTCCGGGAGGATCCCCGCATCGCAGCAGGCGCTCAGCGAGCAGGTTGCGGCACCTCAGGGGCCTCGACGCGCGGGCAGCTGCGGCGCACCTGGCGGAACACGAGCACGGCTGTGATCGCGAACGCCAGGAAGAGCAGGTCGTGCCAGAAGCCGCCGGCGACGTTCTGCAGGCCGAAGGTGGCGAAATCGACCACGAAGTGGGCGGCTATCGCTACCGGCAGGAACAGCGCGGACCTGCGGTAGGCGAGCACGATGAGGGTGGCGAAGCCGACGTGGCAGGCAATGGCGATGGGCCGTTCGACCCCGGTGAGCAGGAACGTCCACCACGGACTGCCCGCCAACCGCTCGACCGCCCCAGGCGGCAACGCCTGCGGTAGCAGCCATACGACCGCCATTCCCCAGGCGTACTGCAGTCCGAACAGGACGGACTCCGCGCCGCCGTGCCCGACTCCGGAGGCGAGCGCACCGTCGGCCGTCCTGTTCTCCCGCATGCTCCGACCCGCGCGGAAGCTCAGGTACCGGGCGACCTCCTCGCAGACCGCGTAGGTCATCGAGGCCGCCGCGAGCAGCGCCCAGCTGCCCGCGCCGAACAGCGACGGCCACACCATCGTCACGAGCGGCACGTTGACGACGAGGTTGACGAGGAAGAATCCCGCGGCGATCCAGAAAACGCGGCGCGGGACGGCGAACCGCCGGCGGATCCAGACGGCCGCGGCGATCGGGCCGCCGATCATGATGACGAGCTCCGCCGCGATCGCGGCGATGTTCGCTGCGCCCATGTCAGCTCCGGTCCTCGGCCGGCTCCACCACCGGCTGCGTGGTGATCGCCTTGAGCGCCGCCAGGTGCGCCTCGTACGCCCTGCGGCCCTTCGCCGTGAGGCTGAGCCAGGTGCGGGGGCGCTTGCCGACGTAGCCCTTCTTCACCTTCACGTAGCCCGCGTCCTCCAGCGTCGACACCTGCTTGGAGAGCACCGAGTCGCTGACCTCGATGATGTCGCGCACGTACTTGAACTCGGCCTGGTCGACCGCCGCGAGCGTCGCGGTGATGGAGAACCGCACCGGCGAGTGGATGAGATCGTCCAGCTGGTGCCGGGGGTGCGCACCGCCGCTCATCCTCGGCTCCGACGGTGCGCGACACCGGCACCCGCGAACGCGAACGCGGCCATCACGACCCCGCCGCCGATCCACCACTGCCAGACGTCGGGCATCCAGTTGCTGCCGACGACGACCGTGGTGATCCAGGCCAACGTCCACCCCAGCATGACCGTGCCGTGGAGCGCCCCGAATCCGCGCATCCCCACCTTGCGGGTGGCCGACCAGACGGAGATCGCGACGACGAAGGCGATCCACAGCGGCATCGTCACGAACGCCGCGGTCTTGCCGTCCACGAACGCGAAGACCGCTGCCATGGCGAAGGAACCGACTCCGAACACCAGCATGTACCGCACGTACCAGCGGCCGCCGCGACGCGCCTCGGCCCCCAACCGTTCCGCCCGCGCCAGCTGCGCGGCGGCATCCATCTGCACCTCGTTCATGGCAGCTAGGTTCGCAACTACTTTCCAACTTGTCAAGTAGATGCCAATGCGGCACCTACTTGCCATTGGCCGGCGAAAAGGCGGGAGCCTCCGCACCGAGAACGGTGCGGAGGCGCCCGATGTCGACCGCTTCAGGCCTGCTCGCCCTCCACGTGGTCCTTGAGGCGCTGCAGGGTTGCCTCGATCGACCGCTGGTTCTGCTTCGGCACGCCGGTGCGCGCCACCAGCTTCGGCAGCATCGCGGCGAAGTCGTAGGTCTCGGTCACCTTCGTCGCCGAGTCGCCGACCGGCTCCAGTTCGTACCGCCACCGGCCGGGCAGCATGTGCCGCCACGCGATCAGCCGGTTCTCCTCGTACTCCACCACGGTGTTGGTGATCCGGTAGCCGACGCCCCTGCGCATCCGCATCCCGAACTTGGAGCCGAGCACCAGCCGCTCCGGGCCGCTCATCTCCCCCTGCACCGTGCCGGAACCGTCGATGACCGAATGCTTGCGCGGATCTGCCAGCACGGCGAAAACCGCCTCCGGCGGGGCCTGCACGACAACGCTGCTGGAAACCGAGAACTCGTTCTGCGCCATGCCGCCGAACCTAATCAGCCGGGATAACGAACCCGACACGCGAACCCAACGCGAGGGACGCCTTCTGGCCGATGAGCAAGCCTTCGGCAAGGTCAAGCCGGGCGCCGGCGGATCCCACCCAGCGCAGGCCTTCTCCGCAGCGATGAGTTCCGACCTGTCGGCAGGTCTAAGTACATGAAGCCGAAATCGAGAGGAATGACGATGCCAGAGACGAGTCGACGTGTCGTTGCGTGGGTCACCATGTCCATGGACGGCTACACCAGCGGCGTGGAGGGCCCCGCGCACGACGCCTGGCTCTACGAGCACGTGAAGCACGAAGCGTCGGCCGCCCACTTCGAGGGCATCTGGCGCGGCGTGAGCACGGTGCTGCTGGGTCGCACGAACTACGAGGGGTTCTACTCCGTCTGGCCGGGCATCACCCGCGACCCCGCGACCGATCCGCGGAACCGGGACCTGGGCGAGTTCCTGGACACCGTGGAGAAGGTCGTCTTCTCCAGGACGTTGGAGACGGCCGACTGGGAGAACTCCCGCGTCGCCCGCGACCTGGAAGCAGAGGTCAAGAAACTCCGGGAAGCACCAGGCAAGGACATCCTCGTGGCCAACAGCGCGAGCATCATCCAGGCGCTGCTGCGTGCCGACCTGATCGACGACCTGCGCTTCGTGGTGGTCCCCGCACTGCTGGGCGGCGGCCTGCGCTTGTTCGAGGCGGGAATTCCTGCTTCGAACTGGTCCCTGGCCCAAACCACCGTCCTGCCCGATGGCGCGATCGGCGTGCACTACACCCGAGCCTGACCGGCCGGCTCGGTGATGATCTTGTGCAGCGCTACGCCTGATCGAGATCGACTTCACCGGGCCTGACCTGGCAGAACACCTGCTGTCCGATTCATCGGCCAGCAGGCGCCTGCCGCGTCGGTGGGTCAGCTCTCGGAGAGCACCGGGGCCAGGAAGCGGCCGGTGTGGCTGTCGTCGACCTCCGCGAGCTCCTCCGGGGTGCCCTCGGCCACCAGGATGCCGCCGCCGGAGCCGCCCTCCGGGCCCATGTCCAGCACCCAGTCCGCCGTCTTGATGACGTCCAGGTTGTGCTCGATCACGATCACCGTGTTGCCCTTGTCCACCAGGCCGTTGATCACGCCGAGCAGCTTGCGGATGTCCTCGAAGTGCAGGCCGGTCGTCGGCTCGTCGAGGATGTAGACCGTCTTGCCGGTGGACCGCTTCTGCAGCTCGCTGGCCAGCTTGACGCGCTGCGCCTCACCACCGGAGAGCGTCGGTGCCGGCTGCCCCAGCCGCACGTAGCCCAGGCCCACGTCCACCAGCGTCTTCAGGTGCCGGTGGATGGCGTTGATCGGCTCGAAGAACGACGCGGCCTCCTCGATCGGCATGTCGAGGACCTCGGCGATCGTCTTGCCCTTGTAGTGCACCTCCAGGGTCTCCCGGTTGTACCGGGCGCCCTTGCACACCTCGCACGGCACGTACACGTCCGGCAGGAAGTTCATCTCGATCTTCAGCGTGCCGTCACCCGCGCACGACTCGCACCGGCCGCCCTTGACGTTGAACGAGAACCGGCCCGGCTGGTAGCCGCGCACCTTCGCCTCGGTCGTCGCCGCGAACAGCTTGCGGATGTGGTCGAACACGCCGGTGTAGGTGGCCGGGTTCGACCGCGGCGTGCGGCCGATCGGCGACTGGTCGACCTGCACCAGCTTGTCGACGTGCTCCAGGCCCTTGATCCGGGTGTGCCTGCCGGGCACCTGCCGGGCGCCGTTGAGCTTGTTCGCCAGCACCGACGCGAGGATGTCGTTGACCAGCGTCGACTTGCCCGAGCCGGAGACGCCGGTGACCGACACCAGGCAGCCCAGCGGGAACGACACGTCGATCTTGCGCAGGTTGTGCTCGCGCGCCCCGACCACGGTCAGCTGCCGCTTGCGGTCGCGCGGGCGCCGCACCTCCGGCACCGGGATCTGCTTGCGCCCCGCCAGGTACGCGCCGGTGAGCGACTGCTTGTTCTCCAGCAGCTTCTTGTACGGTCCACTGTGGACGACCTGGCCGCCGTGCTCGCCCGCGCCGGGCCCGATGTCGACCACCCAGTCCGCGCTGCGCACGGTGTCCTCGTCGTGCTCGACGACGATCAGCGTGTTGCCCAGGTCCCGCAGCCGGCTGAGGGTCTCCAGCAGCCGGTGGTTGTCCCGCTGGTGCAGCCCGATCGACGGCTCGTCCAGCACGTAGAGCACGCCGACCAGGCCGGAGCCGATCTGGGTCGCCAGCCGGATGCGCTGCGCCTCACCGCCGGAGAGCGTTCCGGCCGCGCGGTCCAGCGACAGGTAGTCCAGGCCGACGTCGAGCAGGAAGCCCAGCCGCGCCTGCACCTCCTTGAGCACCCGCCCGGCGATCATCTGCTCGCGCGGACCCAGCACCAGCCCGTTCAGGAACGCGGCGCACTCGCGCACGCTCAGCCCGCTGACCTCGGCGATGGACAGCTCGCCGCGCTCGTCGTTCTCCATCGTGACGGCCAGGATCTCCGGCTTGAGCCGGGTGCCGTCGCAGGCCGGGCACGGCACGTCCCGCATGTAGCCCTCGTACTTCTCGCGGGCGTAGTCGGACTCGGTCTGCTCCAGCCGCCGCTCCAGGAACGGGATGACGCCCTCGTAGCTGGCGTAGTAGGAGCGGGTCCGGCCGTAGCGGTTCTTGTACCGGACGTGCACCTGGTCGTTGGTGCCGTGCAGCACCGCCTTCTTGACCTTGGTCGACAGCCGCCGCCACGGCTCGTCCATCCGGAAGCCGATGGCCTCCGACAGCGAGGTCAGCAGCCGGGTGAAGTACTCCGCGGTGTGCCCGCCCGCCCACGGCGCGATCGCGCCGTCGGCCAGCGACAGCTCCTCGTCCGGCACGACCAGCTCCGGGTCGACCTCCTTGCGGATGCCCAGGCCGGCGCACTCCGGGCACGCGCCGTAGGGCGAGTTGAAGGAGAACGACCGCGGTTCGAGCTCGTCCACGCCCAGCGGGTGACCGTTGGGGCAGGCGAGGTTCTCGGAGAACTTCCGCTCCCGGTTCGGGTCGTCCTCGTCGAGGTCGATGAACTCGATCAGCACCAGCCCGTCGGCCAGCCGCAGCGCGGTCTCCACCGAGTCGGTCAGCCGCTGCTTCGCGCCGGACTTCACGGTGAGCCGGTCGATGACCACCGCGATGTCGTGCTTCTCCTGCTTCTTCAGCTTCGGCGGGTCGTCCAGCTGGTGCACCACGCCGTCGATGCGGGCGCGCGCGTAGCCCTGCGACTGCAGCTGCTCGAACAGGTCGACGTACTCGCCCTTGCGGCCGCGCACCACCGGGGCCAGCACCTGGAACTTGGCCCGGTCGGGCATCTCCAGCACCTGGTCCACGATCTGCTGCGGGGTCTGCTTGCTGATCGCTTCGCCGCAGGTCGGGCAGTGCGGCTTGCCCGCTCGCGCGTACAGCAGCCGCAGGTAGTCGTAGACCTCGGTGATGGTGCCCACCGTCGACCGCGGGTTGCGGCTGGTGGACTTCTGGTCGATCGACACCGCCGGGGACAGGCCCTCGATGAAGTCCACATCGGGCTTGTCCATCTGGCCGAGGAACTGGCGTGCGTAGGCGGACAGCGACTCGACGTAGCGGCGCTGTCCCTCCGCGAAGATGGTGTCGAAGGCCAGGCTCGACTTCCCGGAGCCGGACAGCCCGGTGAACACGATCAGGCTGTCTCGGGGCAGGTCCAGGTCGATCCCGCGCAGGTTGTGCTCACGGGCGCCGCGAACGACAAGGCGGTCAGCCACGGTGATCCCTTCGAAAAGTTCTGGTGTTGACGTGGACGCGCGCCGGCTGCAGGCATTGCATCGGCAGGTACGCGACGTCGCCCGCACATGCTATTCGGGGCCTCTGACAGTCCCGGATCGCGTGCGGCGCGCAGCCCGCGCAACGACCATCCCGTACCCGAACGAGTGACACGAGGAGGTCGACCGCGACTCTTCCGACGATACGCAAATTCCCCCGGAATGGGCACTGTCGCGCCTGTGGCCTGCGCAATTAAGCTCGATGTTCACCGGTCGCGAAATTCCCTCCTGCACGCAGAGGTAGACCTCATGGCTGATATCGCCCTCGGGACCGGTGGCCGCAGCGCTGCGCAGCCGGCGGCCGCCGCACAGCTCGCCCACCAGATCACGACACAGCTGACCGCCATCGACGACGCGAGCAGCCGGCTGCTGGACACGGTCGCCGGACTCGACGAGCTGGCCGTGCGCCAGCCCAGCCTGCTGCCCGGGTGGAGCAGGGCGCACGTGATCACGCACCTGGCGCGCAACGCCGACGGGTTCGGCAACCTGCTGATCTGGGCGCGGACCGGGATCGAGCACGCGATGTACGCCAGCGGCGAGGACCGGGACGAGGCCATCTCCGAAGGCGCGGTGCGCAGCCACCGGCTGCTGCTGGAGGACCTGGCGGCGTCCTGCGACCGCTTCGCGCACGCCGCCCGCGCGCTGCCGGAGGCGGCGTGGACCGCGGAGATCGCCGACGCGGTGGGCGACCCGATGCCCGCGCACCACATGCTGCGGCTGCGCCTGCTGGAGGTCTGGGTGCACCTGGTCGACCTCGATCACGACGTGGACTTCGACGACATCCCGCGGCCGGCCGCGGAGCAGCTGCTGGAGGACGTGGTGCAGCAGTACGGCGGGCGGCCGGACGTGCCCGCGCTGTCGGTCGAGGTCGACTTCGGCGACCACCGGCGGACCTGGGACCTGCGCGGCACCACCGCCCCGCCGAGCCGGGTGCGCGGCGAGCCGGGGCCGATGCTCGGCTGGCTGCTGGGCCGGACCGGCTCTGAGCTGCTGGACGGTGACTCCCCGAACCTCCCGGACTGGCTCTGAACGTCCCCGAAGACGACTGACCAGGCAAAACGCCCGCGCGAGAGCGTTGCGGGCGCGCTCGGTTCGCGTTCGGGCGAAGGGTGCGTGCACGCGCGGCAGCGCCGTGCAACCGCGACCTGGTTTCGGTCCACGGTGGACGCTCGCTCGGGTCCGCGGCGTTGCCGACGGTCGTGGTGATCACCACCATCGGCACGGAGGTCGGCGCGATGCCGCCGAGCGCCGCCTCCGCCCTGGTCCGCGCGGCGATGATCAGCGTGCTCGTCCTCCCGATGCTGGGGCTGCGCCTCAGCCGGTCGGCCGTGGCGAAGTCGACCGCCTGATCACCCGGTCGAGCTGCACGAATGACCCGAACGCGCGACTCTGTCCGTGGATACGTCATCGAGCAACTTGAGGGGGCGTGCACGATGTCCAGTCCGCAGACCGGGCCCGAGTCCCAGGCGAAGGCCGAGGGGACGATGCCCGAGCAGACCGCTGTGCCTGAGCAGGCCGCTGCGCCTGCGGAGCAGAAGCAGTGGGCGATGGCGCCCGCGCAGCCCACCGGCATGATGTCCGGGTGGCTGGCGTTCGCCGGGTCGCTGCTCGCGATGATCGGCATCTTCAACATCATCGGCGGGATCACCGCGTTGTTCCGGCCCACCTACTACCTCGTCGGAACCGCTCAGCTGCTGGTCTTCGACTTCGCCGCCTGGGGCTGGTTCTGGCTGGCGCTGGGCGTCGTGCAGGTGGCGGCCGGCGTCGGCTGCCTGTACGGGCAGATGTGGGCGCGGATGACAGGCATCGCGCTGGCCGCGCTGAGCGCGATCGCGCACCTGGCGTTCCTCGCGGCGTTCCCGCTGTGGTCGCTGGTGGTCATCGCGCTGTCCGTGCTGGTGATCTACGGCCTGATGGTGCCTCAGCGGGGAGCAGCCGCCTGACCGGCGATCATCCGCCGGAGCCGCGAGCGCGGGGCGTTAGGCTCGGGCCGTGGAGCTTCAAGGACAGTACGACGGACACGTCGAACCAGGTGGTGCCCCGGCGCGCCGCGAACTGGACGCGCTGACCATCACCAAGATGTCGGTCGGTCCGATGGACAACAACGCGTACCTGCTGGTGTGCCGCCGCACCGGCGACGCGCTGCTGATCGACGCCGCCAACGACTCGGAGCGGCTGGCCGACCTGCTCGGCCACGACGCCCAGCGTCCGCGGCTGCGCACCATCGTGACCACCCACCAGCACGCCGACCACTGGCAGGCGCTGGGCGCGGTCGCCGGCCAGACCGGGTGCTTCACGCTGGCGCACCCGGCGGACGCCGATGCGCTGCCGGTGCCGCCGGACCGCCTGGTCGAGCAGGGCGACACCATCGAGCTCGGCGAGTCCCAGCTGTCGGTGATCCACCTGCGCGGCCACACGCCGGGGTCGATCGCCCTGCTCTACCGCGACCCGAACGGGCACCCGCACCTGTTCACCGGCGACTCCCTGTTCCCGGGCGGCGTGGGCAAGACGAGCTCCCCGGAGAACTTCCGGTCGCTGATCGACGACGTGGAGAACCGGATCTTCGCCGAGCTGCCGGACGACACCTGGTTCTACCCGGGCCACGGCGACGACTCGACGCTCGGGGCGGAGCGCCCCAAGCTCGCCGAGTGGCGCGAGCGCGGCTGGTGAGCGCCGACCTCGCGGCCGAGGTCGAGCGGGTGCACCGGCTGCTCGCGGAGTGGCTGGGCACGGACTGCGGGCCCGCGGTGCTGGAAGCGCTGCGGGCCGCGCACGCCGACGACTTCACCATGATCACCACCGATGGCAGGCCGATGACGGTCGAGGACCTCTTCGGCGCCCTCGCCGGTGCCCGGAACGCGGCGCCGGGCCTGACCATCGAGATCGACGAGATCACCACGGCGGCGGACGCGGCGGACTTCGCGGTGGTCCACTTCCGCGAAACCCACCACCACGAGGGCACGACGACCCGCCGCAGGACGACGGCGGTCCTGCGGCGAACCGGCGAAGGCCTCCGCTGGCAGCACCTCCACGAAACGGCAGAAGCGGACTGAACCAGGCGCCGTGGGTCTTCCGGCAGCCCGGGAGATCCACGGGACCGCCGACTCCGCAAATCCGTCGCCACCGGCGGCGGCGCGGTGGTAGCAATACCCGGGTGAGCGTTGAATTTCTGCTGACTTCACTGGTAATCGTCGCGACGCCGGGCACCGGCATGCTCTACACGCTGGCGGCCGGGCTTTCCCGCGGGGCCCGGGCCAGCTTCATCGCAGCCGTGGGCTGCACCCTCGGGATCGTCCCGCACATGCTCGCCGCCATCACCGGGCTCGCCGCGCTGCTGCACACCAGCGCCGTCGCGTTCCAGGTCATCAAGTACCTGGGTGTGGCCTACCTGCTCTACATGGCGTGGAGCACGTTGCGGGACAAGGGCGCGCTCACCGTGGAGCAGGACACGGCGCCGCGCTCGGCGGCGAAGGTGATCGTCTCCGGCGTCCTGGTGAACATACTCAACCCGAAGCTCACCATCTTCTTCTTCGCGTTCCTGCCGCAGTTCGTGAGCAGCGCGGAGCCGAACGCGTTCCTCCGCATGGTCGAGCTGAGCGGTGTGTTCATGCTGCTGACGTTCGTGGTCTTCGCCGCCTGCGGCGCGTTCGCCGCCGCGATCCGCAACCACGTGATCAGCCGCCCCCGGGTGCTGGCCTGGATGCGCCGCACCTTCGCGGCGGCGTTCGTCGCCCTCGGCGCCAAACTCGCCTTCACCGAGCGGTGACTCGCGCGGCCGGAAACGCTCGCCGAGGCGCGATCAGCGCGCGGCGGTGTGTTCGGCGCGGAACTGGCGGATGAGGACCTTCAGGGCCGCCGCGATGGGGAGCGCGGTCAGGGCTCCGAGGACTCCCGCGAGCGCCGCACCGAGCAGGATCGCGACGAACGCGCCGAGCGGGCTCAGCTCCACCGTCTTCGCGAAGATGCGCGGTGCGATCAGGTAGTTCTCCACCATCTGGTACAGGCAGAAGAAGATCAGCGTCACCACCGCCAGCGTCAGGCTTTGGCTCAGTGCGACGAGGATTCCCGTCACCGACGCCAGCGTGGCGCCGACCTGCGGAATCGCGTCGAACAGGGCGACGACCAGCGCCAGCAGCGCCGGATAGGGCACTCCGGCGATGAGGAAGAACAGGTACGAGGTGATCCCGGCGCACAGGCAGACCCCGGCCTGCCCGGTGACGTAGCCGCCGACGCGGCCCATCGCCTCGCGCAGGGCCTCGGCCCGGCCCTCGTGGGCCGATGCGCCGCGTTCCACCGCGGCGTTGACCCGGGGCATCGCCAGCGAGAAGTAGACCATCAGGGCTCCCGCGGTGCAGGCGGCGAAGATGCCGCCGAAGAACGCCCCGAGCGCCGCGAACCCCGCCGCCAAGGTGCTCGTCACGACGCCCGTTACCGCGCCCACCGCCTTCTGCAGCTGCTCGTGCACGCTCGGATCGTTCAGCCTCGCCTGCAGCTCGGGGTCGACGCTGAGCCTCGCCGCGATGCCGCTGACGAGCTCCGGGAGCTCCGAAACGAACAGCCCGACCTGCCCCACAGCGGGCACCAACGCCAGCAGCACGAGCGCGCCGATGAGCAGCACGATCCCCAGGAGCAGCACCAGCAGGGCCAGCCCGCGCCGCCAGCCGTGCCGGTGCAGCCAGGCGATGATCGGCTCCACCCCGAGCGCCAGGAAGAACCCGAGGAAGATCAGGATCAGCATGCTGCGGGCCGAGTACGCCAGCACCGCGACGACCCCGACCACCAGGTACACGCAGGCGATCTTCGCGTGGTCGAACAGCGTGAGCCCCGGCCGCCCGCCCGCCGGGACACCGCCGTCTTCCGCACCGCTCATTCCGCACCGCCTCCCCAGCCCAGTGGCGGGGCGCCGTCCCGCAGTACCGCCACTGTCCGTCCGCCGGGCGCGGCGCGCAAAACACGGCGGAGCCGGCCCGCCACGACCTGGCCGGAACCCCGGCGCCTTCTTCACTCTTTCGGGTTTTGTCCGGGCTGCGTGGGGGTGGGCGGACGGTTCTACTGGGCGGGCTGGACCCACCCAGCCGTGGAATCGCTCAATTCCGAGGAGAACCGATGGCCACTTTGACCGCCTGGAAGTTCGACAGCCCGGAAGGCGCCGAGGGGGCAGCGCAGCAGCTGCAGTCCCTGCAGAAGGAAGGGCTGATCACCATCCACGACGCGGCCACCGTGACGTGGCCAGAGTCGGCGAAGAAACCGAAGACTCGGCAGCTGCACGACCTGACCGGGGCAGGCGCGCTCGGCGGCATGTTCTGGGGCCTGCTGTTCGGGTTGATCTTCTTCGTGCCGATCCTCGGCGCCGCCATCGGGGCCGCGACCGGGGCGCTGGCCGGCTCGTTGACCGATGCGGGCATCGACGACGACTTCATCGACGAGACGCGGAACAAGGTCGTGCCTGGCACGTCGGCGCTGTTCCTGCTCAGCGACAACGCGGTGCTGGACCGGATCAAGGAGCACTTCCCCGGCAGCCACGCCGAACTCATCCACACGAACCTGTCCAACGAGCAGGAAGCCGCGCTGCGCCACGCGTTCGAGGACACCGAGACGAAGCCCGCCGGCTGAGCGAGCAGGCCGTCAGGGCGTCACGATCGGGAAGCTCGGGTCGGGCTCGTCCGCGAGGTCGAGCAGGCGCCCGAGGGCGCTGCGGTCGCCCCGGTAGTCGATGCCCTCGGGCTTCCGGCCGGCGACCAGCCCGACCAGTTGGGCCTTCGTCAGCGTGAGGGCGAGCTCGGCGGGTTCGGCTTCCCGGACGGGTTCCTGGACCAGCACGCCGTTGGACAGCGTGGTCCGCACGTGTTCGTCGGCGTCCGCGACGTGCCAGTCGATGACCAGTCCGGTGCCGGCGGCGCGCGGGCCGTCGATGCGGATCGCCACCGAGTCCAGGATCTGCCCGACCGTCAGCGCCGCGGCCATCCCGCCGGAGATGGACGTCGGCGTCGGGACGATCCCGTGGCGGAGTTCGTGGGCTCCGGTGAGGTAGTAGTTCCGCCACGTCGCGTTCTCCGAGCCGAACCCGAGCCGCTGGTAGGTGTCCGCGAGCAGTTCCTCGGCGGCGGCGTGGCCCGGCTCGGCGAACACGGCGTGCTTCAGCAGCTGCGCCGCGAACCGCAGGTCCCCCTCGGACACGTATTCGCGGGCCTTCTCCACCACGCGATCGACGCCGCCGATGCAGTCGACGTAGCGCTTCGCTGACTCCGCGGGCGGATGTTCCCAGAGCGAAGCCGGATTGCCGTCGAACCAGCCCATGTAGCGCTGGTACACCGCCTTGACGTTGTGGCTCACCGAGCCGTAGTAGCCGCGCGCGTGCCAGGCGCCGGCGAGCGCCGGGGGCAGCTGGATCAGCTCGGCGATCTCGACGCCCGTGTAGCCGAGGTTGATCAGCCGCAGCGTCTGGTCGTGCAGGTAGGCGTACAGGTCGCGTTGCTCGGTCAGGAACTTCCGGACGCGGTCGCCGCCCCAGGTCGGCCAGTGGTGGGAGGCGAACGCTACGTCGGTCTGCCCGGCGTAGCGCGTGATGGTCTCCGTGAGGTAGCGCGACCACATGCGGGCGTCGCGAACCTCGGCGCCGCGCAAGGTGAGGACGTTGTGCATGTTGTGGGTCGCGTTCTCCGCCAGGCACAGCGCGCGGTGCTGCGGGAAGTGGAAGTTCATCTCCGCCGGCGCCTCGGTGCCCGGCGTGAGCTGGAACTCGATGCGCACGCCGTCGAGCGTCTCCTCCTGCCCGGTGCGGGTGATGTCCGTCGTGGGCGGGATCAGCGACACGCGGCCCTTCGACACGGCCTGCCCCAGACCGGTGCCGACCTGCCCGTCCGGGCCGATCGGCAGCACCATGCCGTACTGGTAGGCGCCGCGCCGGGCCATCGCGGTCCCGGCGTAGACGTTCTCCGACACGGCGTGCGCCATGAACCCGGCCGGCGCCAGGACCGGCACGTCGCCGGGCGTGACGCCTTCGACGCCGCCGAAGTGGTCGACGTGGGAGTGCGTGTAGATCACCGCCGTGACCGGGCGGTCGCCGCGGTGCCGCCGGTAGAGGGCCAGCGCCGCCGCGGCGGTCTCGACGGACACCAGCGGGTCGATCACGATCGCGCCGCGCTCGCCCTCGACCAGCGTCATGTTCGACAGGTCGAGGCCGCGGACCTGGTAGATGCCCGGGACGATCTCGTAGAGCCCTTGCCTGGCGCACAGCTGGGACTGCCGCCACAGGCTGGGATCGACCGTCGCCGGGCAGTCGTCGGCCAGGAAGCCGTACGCGTCGCCGTCCCACACGGCGCGTCCCTGGTCGTCCTGCACCGCGCCGGGTTTCAGCGCGGTGATGAACCCGCGGTCGGCATCGTCGAAATCGGCGCGATCGGAGAAGGGCAGCTCACTCACGAGACACTCCTGAACGTCCGCGAACACCTCGCGCGCCTCGGGACTGGAGCCTTCGCGTCGTGCCGAATCGCGCACTGGAACAGCGAATCCAGTACAGCCGCTCACCGGCGTGCCCGCATCGTGAACGGTGCGAACGTGTCTGCGACAGGCTCGGCCGTGCCCGGCGAAAAGAAGTGTCCACTGAGGACTAAGCGGTCGCGGCGTGCTCGGCGGCGCTGGTGATGTTGCGGGCCATTCCGCCGAAGACCAGGCCGTGGAACGGCGCCACCGCCCACCAGTAGGCGTGGCCGAGCAGGCCCCTCGGGATGAACACCGCGCGCTGGCGGTAGCAGGCCCCGGCCGCCCCGCCGGGCTCCACCGACATCTCCAGCCAGGCCCGCCCCGGCACCCTCATCTCCGCTCGCAGCCGGAGGTAGCGGCCGTCCACGAGTTCCTCCACGCGCCACCAGTCGAGCGCGTCACCGGTGCGCAGGCGGCGCGGATCCCGGCGGCCCCGCCGCAGGCCGACGCCGCCGATCAGGCGGTCGGCCCAGCCCCGCACGGCCCACGCGAGCGGGAACGAGTACCAGCCGTTGCGACCACCGATCCCTTCCACGACCCGCCAGACGTCCCGCGCCGGCGCGGTGGTCCGGTGCTCGCGCACGTCCCGGTACGCACTGCCCCCGGACCACGGCGGGTCCGACGGCAGCGGCTCCCACGGGGCGCCCGCCGGAGACGCGTCCGACCACCTCGTTTCCACCTCGCCGCGCCGGATCTTCCGCAGGGCGAGACCGACCGCGTCCCGGTAGCTCGTCGTCCCGCCCTCCGGCGGCGGGACGAACTCGTCGATGTCGTGCTCGGCGCAGATCGCCTCGTTGATCAGCGACTCGATCAGCGGCGCGCCGATGCTGCGCGGCACGGGGGTGACGATGTTGATCCAGAGCGAGCTCAGCCGGGGCGTGAGCACGCCGACCGGCACCATCCGCCGCCGCGGGAGCCCGGCCACCGCCGCGAAACCGCTCATCATCTCCGCGTAGGTCAGCACGTCCGGACCGCCGATGTCGAAGGTCCGGTTGACCGCTGCCGGTATCCGCGCCGCGCCGACCAGGTAGTGCAGCACGTCGCGGATCGCGATCGGCTGCACCCGGTTGCGCACCCAGCTCGGCGTGACCATCAGCGGCAGCCGTTCGGTGAGGTAGCGCAGCATCTCGAAGCTCGCCGAGCCGGATCCGATGATCACCGCCGCCTGCAGGGCGACCGCCGGAACTCCGCCGCGCAGCAGGATCTCGCCGACCTCGGCGCGCGATCGGAGGTGCTCGGACAACTGACCGGAGGCGGGGTGCACGCCACCGAGGTAGACGATCCGCGCCACGCCCGCCCGCTCCGCCTCGGCCGCCACGGTGGCCGCGGACCGCCGGTCGAGATCGGCGAATTCCTTCTTCGCCAACGAGTGGACCAGGTAGTACAGGACGTCGGCGCCTTCGCAGGCGGAGCGCACCTGGTCGGCGTCGAGCAGGTCGCCGCGCACCACCTCGACCCGGTCGCGCCACGGCACGTCGCGGAGCTTCTCCGGGGAGCGGACGAGGCAGCGGACCCGGTGGCCCGCGTCGAGCAGCAGCGGCACCAGGCGGCCGCCGATGTAGCCGGTCGCTCCGGTCACGAGGCAGAGCCGGGACGTGGATTCCGCCATTGCGGAAACGTAGGACCCGGGCCCGGCACCGACAAGTCGGGGCGCCGCTGCGCCTGAACCGCGCGCGGTCCAGAATCTGCGGACCGGACGACGAAACGGGGTCGAGGCCCTTGCGCACGGCGATCTGCCTGTTCACGCGCGATCTGCGGATCCACGACAACCCCGTGCTGCTCGCCGCCGCGGCAGCCGATCGCGTGGTGCCCCTGTTCGTGCTGGACGACGCCGTGCTGGCGGGCCCGTTCAACCGGCCGAACCGGATGGCGTTCCTGCTGGACTGCCTGCGCGACCTCCGGCGATCGCTGCGCGAACTCGGTGGCGGGCTGGTCGTCCGGCGCGGCAGCCCGTCCGCCGAGGTCGCGGCGCTGGCCGACGAGGTCGGCGCGACGGAGGTGCACGTCGCCGCCGACGTCAGCGCCCACGCCACCGCACGCGCGAACGAGTTGCGCCAGGTCCTGGCGGAGCGCAGCTGCGCCCTGCACGTGCACGACGCGGTGATCACCGCGCAGCCCGCGGGGTTCCTCACCCCGGCGGGCAACGACCACTTCGCGGTCTTCACGCCGTACTTCCGGCGCTGGGCCGAGGCCCCGATGCGGCGGTCCGCCGCGGCCCCGGAGCGCTTGCGGATGCCCGATGTCCGCACCGGCACCCTGCCCGCCCGGGCGGATCTCGCGCCGGGCGACCTGTCGCCGCGCCTGCCCTCCGGCGGTGAGACCAAGGCCAGGCAGCGGATGCGGGACTGGCTGGCGGACGGCGTCGCCGGCTACGTCGAGGGCCACGACGATCTCGCCGCGGACGCCACCTCGCGGCTGTCGCCACACCTGCACTTCGGCTGCGCGTCGCCGGTGGAACTGGTCGAGCGGGCCGGTCGCGGCGAGGGCGACCAGGCCTTCGTCCGCCAGCTGGCCTGGCGGGACTTCCACCACCAAGTGCTGGCCGCCCGCCCCGAGTGCAGCCACCGGGACTACCGCGCCCGGAACTACCGCTGGCGCGACGATCCCCAGGCGTTGCGCGCGTGGCAGGAGGGACGCACCGGCATCCCGATCGTCGACGCCGGGATGCGCCAGCTGGCCGAGGAGGGCTGGATGCACAACCGGGCCCGGATGATCACCGCCAGCTTCCTGACCAAAACGCTCTACCTCGACTGGCGCCTCGGCGCCCGGCACTTCTTCGACCTGCTGGTCGACGGCGACATCGCCAACAACGACATGAACTGGCAGTGGGTCGCGGGAACCGGGACCGATTCCCGGCCGAACCGGGTCCTCAACCCGACCCGCCAGGCCACGCGCTACGACCCGGCGGGCGACTACATCCGCCGGTACTTGCCGGAACTCGACGGTCTCCCGGTGGGCCAGCTGCACGAACCGCGGCGCATCGACCCGGCCGAGCGGGCCCGGCGCGGCTACCCGGCGCCGATCGTCGACGTCGACGACGCCAACGCCGAGTTCCGCGCCGCCCGCGGCAAAGCCTGACCCGAGAATCGAACATCCCGGTGGCCGGGCCTGCGACGACCTAGGCTTGCGGCGGGTGACCGAGTGGAGGGTTGTGCGATGGGTGAGGGCGTCACGGTGGACGTCGGGGGCACCGAGGTTTCGGTTTCGCATCCCGACAAGGTCTTCTTCAGCCGGCGCGGCGAGACGAAGCTCGACCTCGTCCGGTACTACCAGGCCGTCGCCGGCCCGCTGCTGGGCACGTTGCAGGGGCGGCCGCTGCTGCTGGAGCGGTACCCGGACGGCGCCGGCGGCAAGTCGTTCTTCCAGAAGCGGGTGCCGAAGTCCGCGCCGCCCTGGCTGCAGACCACCGTCGTCGCCACGCCCAACGGCACCACCAGCGACGCGCTCGTCGCCGCCGACCTGGCGCACATCGTCTGGGCCGTGAACCTGGGGTGCCTCGGGTTCCACGTCTGGCCGTACCACGCCGACACGCCGGAGATCGCCGACGAGCTGCGCATCGACCTCGACCCCTCCCCCGGCGTGCGGTATCCGCAGGTGCTGGAGGCCGCCGTGGCGACCAGGGAACTGCTCGCCGAGGACGGCATCGCCGCGGAGGTGAAGACGTCGGGCTCCCGGGGCCTGCACATCTACGCTTCGCTGGAACCGCGCTGGGACAGCTACGAGGTGCGGGCCGCCGCGGTCGCGCTGGCCCGCGAGCTGGAGCGCCGCCACTCCGAGCTCATCACCGCGAAGTGGTGGAAGGAGGAGCGGGGCGCGCGGGTTTTCGTCGACTTCAACCAGAACGCCCCGCACAAGACGGTCTTCGGCGCGTGGTGCGTGCGGCCCCGGGTGGGTGCGCAGGTCTCGACCCCGATCGGCTGGGACGAACTCGACTCGGTCGACCCCGACGAGCTCACCATCGCGACCGTGCCGGGCCGGGTCGCAGAGCTCGGTGATCCGTGGGCCGACCGGCGGCCGCAGTCGATCGAGCCGCTGCTCGAACGGTCCCGGCGGGACATGGCCGCCGGGTTGCTGGACGCGCCGTGGCCGCCGGTCTACCCGAAGCAGCCCAACGAGCCGCCCCGCGTCGCGCCGAGCCGCGCCAAGAAGTCCTGACCGGCCTCATCGGCGCACGTCGATCGCCCGCCGAGCGGCCACAGCGGACACCCGGGTGGCGCCGATCAGTCCCAGCACCAGGAAAGCCGCGTTGAACAGCACCGCGTCGCGGGTCGCGTCGCCGAATCCGCGGGACAGCGCCGGGACGACCGCGGGGTCGGTCGTGCGGAGCTCGCCGATCAGCGCACCGGCCGATTCGCGGGTGCCTTCGGCCAGCTCGTGCGCGGCGTGGGGCGGGACGTTCGCGGCGAGCAGCTCGGCTTCGGTGGCGTCCGACAGGCCGAAGGCGAGCACCGCGCCGGCGATGGCCGTGCCCAGCGCCGCCCCGAGCTGGCGCACCGTGCTCTGCGTCGCCGATCCCTGCCCGGACTTCGCGGCCGGAATGTCGGCCAGCGTCGTGCCGGTCAGCTGCGCGGCGGCCAGGCCCAGGCCCGCGCCGTAGCCGACGAGCAGCAGCGCGAGCAGCCACGGCGAGATCTCGGGGCCGACGACGAGTGCGATCGCGAGGACTGCGACGACCTCCAGCAGCAGGCCGGTCACGACGACCTTCGGCGGGCCGAGCCGGGCGGCGAGGTGCCGTGCGGCTGCCCCGGACGCGAACGCGCCCGCCGCCATCGCGGCCAGCACCAGCCCGGCCGACATCGTGCTCATGGCCAGCACGTTCACCAGGAACAGCGGTAGCACGAAGAGCAGCCCGAACTCGCCGACCGCGACCGCCAACGCCGTCAGGTTTCCCCACCGGAAGGCCGGGATGCCGAACAGGCCGAGGTCCAGGATCACCGAGCGGCCGATGCGGGCGCGGTGGCGCTCCCACGCGACGAACAGCACCAGCGCGAGCAGGCCGATCGCGGCGCTGGGCACGACGATCGACACCGGCGCCGTTCTCGGCCAGGTGAAGCCGAGAACGGCGAAGTCCGCCGCCGGCCGCCACCAGCCCAGCGCGGCGCCTTCGATCACCGCGAACACGACTGCACCGAAGCCCAGCACGCTCAGCAGCAGCCCCGCGACGTCGCGCCCCGGCGCGGCCGCCGCGGCGCGGGTCTCGGGCACGACGAGCCAGGCGCCGGCCAGCACGACCGCCGCGATCGGCAGGTTGACCAGGAAGATCCACTGCCAGCTCGCCGAACTCGTCAGCCAGCCGCCCAGCAGCGGGCCGACGGCCGCCATCCCGGAGATGACCGAACCCCAGATGGCGAAGGCGATCGCCCGGTCCCGCCCGCGGAACACCGCGTTGACCGTGGAGAGGGTCGCGGGCAGCACCGCGGCGCCGCCGACGCCCTGCACGACCCGGGCGGCGATCAGCCCACCGGCGCTGCCCGCGAGCCCGGCGAGCAGGCTGCCCGCCGCGAACACCACGACACCGACGACGAACAGGCGCCGCCGCCCGAGGCGGTCGCCGAGGCTGCCCGCGGTCAGCAGCAGCGCCGCGAACACCACCGAGTACAGGCTGTTGATCCACTGCGCGTCGCTGATGTCCAGCGACAGGTCACCGATGATGACCGGGAGCGCGACCCCGACGATCGTGCCGTCGACGACGATCATCGACAGCCCGGCGGCGAGCACCGCCAACGCCGCCCACTTGTGCGGCGGGCCCGCGCTGCCCGGCTCGGTCACCGGATCGCTTCGATGCGCTGCTCGGCGTTCTCCTTGCCGGGCAACGCCTTTCGCAGCGCCAGGAACAGGTGGATCAGGCCGAGCGTGATCAGGATGTGGCCGAGCCCGGCGATGCCGGAGATCGCCGCCGAGCTCTCGTTGCCCAGCACGGTCAGCGTGCCGTGCACGAGCATCATCGCCGCGGTGAGGGCGAGGCCGGAGTTGTAGAACCAGAAGAACAGGGTGAACAGCTTGTTCCCGGACAGCGCGAAGGCCTTGTCCAGCGCCAGCACCAGCAGGAAGAACAGCATCCCCAGCGCGAGCAGGTGGGTGTGCAGCACGGAGAGCTGGGTGTCGCCGGTGAAGTCCAGCGCCTTGGTGAACTCGCGGTAGTACAGCCCCGCGGCCAGCCCGAGGACCATGTAGATCAGTGCCGACCAGTACAGCTTCTTCATCGCCGATGCGCTTCCTTCCAAACCGGGGCGTTCCACCGGCATCCACTGTGGCCGGGCCGGCCGCCCGGCACATCGCACCGCGGGATGGCCGCGCGGAGCCGAAGGGTGCACCGCGAAATCAACCGTTCGACCGATGCGCGAGCTGCTCGCGGCGGTACTGGCCCGGGGCCGCGCCGTGCGCCCGCTTGAACGCCTTGGCGAACGCGTATTCCGAGGCATAGCCGACCTCTTCGGCGATCATCGACAGCGCCGCGTCGGTTTCGCGGAGGCGGCGGGCCGCGGTGATCATCCGCCACCTGGTCAGGTAGGTCAGCGGCGGTTCGCCGACCAGCGCGGTGAAGCGGCGGGAGAAGGTGGCGCGCGACATCCCGATCCGCGCGCCGAGCCCCTCGACCGTCCACTGGTGCGCGGGATCGTCGTGCATCGCGGCGAGGGCGGCGGTGATCGCCCGGTCCTGGAACACCGAGGCCCAGCCCGTGATGCGGTCACCTTCGGCCCGCTCGTCGAACCAGGCCCGCAGCGTGCAGATGAGCAGCACGTCCAGCAGGGCGGGCACCATCGCGTCCCGGCCGGGCCGGTCGCCGGCGAGCTCGGCGGTGAGCAGGTCGACCGCCGCGCGCAGTTCGGGATGGCGGCCGAGGCGCGCCGGAACGTGCACCACCTCGGGCAGCTCGTCCAGCAGCGGATGCGACCAGCCGGGAGCGAACTCGTACACGCCGCAGAGCAGCGTCGAACGCGCGCCCGCACCGTCGACCACGCGCGGCTCGCCCGGCCCGGGGATCTCGTCGAGCGGCGTGTCCGGGCTGTCGGCGAGCCCGTGGCCCTCGTCCAGGTACAGGAACGCGACGTCGCCGACGCCCAGCGGGACCGGTTCGGCGGTGCGCGGGATCAGCCAGCAGGAACCCTGCAGCACCACGTGGAATCCCGCGCCCGACGCCTTCGAGTACCGGCGCCCCCACGGCGCGTGCCGGACGAACGTTCCCGAGGCGGGCCGCCCGGTGCGCAGCGCGGCGACGGTGTCACTCAGCACATCCACGCCGGAATCCTATCGTGCGCCCACTTGATACGACCGGACATCAAATCGAGATTCTCAGCCATCGTTCGTCTCATGATCTCGGACTAGCTTTGCTTCAGAGCGGGCCGATCCGACCCGCGGTCCGCAGATCTCACCGGGAAGACTCGTCGATGACTCAGAACGCTTCGCAGCAACCCCGACGGCGCGGCCTGTCGCTGGGCGTGCTGGTGACCATGCAGTTGATGGTCGTCCTGGACGGCACCGTCGTCACCGTCGCGCTGCCGTCCATCCAGGACGAGCTGGGATTCTCGCCGTCCGGGCTGGCCTGGGTGGTGAACTCCTACCTGATCGCCTTCGCCGGGCTGCTGTTGTTGTCCGGGCGGCTCGGCGACCTGATCGGGGGCAAGAAGGTGTTCCTGGCCGGGTTGATCACCTTCACCGCCGCGTCGGTGCTGTGCGGGGTGGCGGTCGATCCGGCGATGCTGGTCGTCGGGCGGTTCGCGCAGGGCGTCGGCGGTGCGCTGTCGTCCGCGGTGATCCTGGGCATGATCGCCGGGCTGTACCCGCGGCCCGGCGAGCAGGCCAGGGCGATGGGCATCTACAGCTTCGTCTCCGCCGGTGGCGGCGCGATCGGGCTCATCGCCGGTGGCGTCATCACCCGGACCCTGGGCTGGGAAGGCGCTTTCCTGGTGAACGTGCCGATCGGCGTGGTGACGCTCGTGCTGGCGGTCCGCGTGCTGGCCGACTCCCCCGGGCTCGGCTTCCGCCGCGGCGCCGACCTCCTGGGCGCGGTCCTGGTGACCGCCGGGCTGTCGCTGGGCGTGTACTCGATCGTGCAGCTCGCCGAGCCGACCAGCAGCACTGGGACGACGCTCGGCTGCGCCGTGGTCGCCGTCGCCCTGGTGGCGGCTTTCCTGGTGCGCCAAGCGAAAACCGCCACTCCGCTGCTGCCGCTGCGGATCTTCCGGAGCCGGCAGCTCTCCGCCGCCAACGTCATCGTGGTGCTCGTCTTCGCCGCGGGCTTCGGCTTCCAGTTCCTCAACGCGCTGTACCTGCAGCGGGTGCTGGGCTTCGACTCGCTGCAGACCGGCCTGGCCTTCGTCCCGGCACCGGTGACGCTCGGCACCGTCTCGCTGTTCTTCGCCGCCCGGCTGACCGACCGGTTCGGCGCCCGGAAGGTGCTGCTCACCGGCCTGTTCGCGCTGGGCTCCGGGCTGGCGCTGCTCAGCCGCGCCCCGGTGGGTGGCGACTACTTCGCGGACGTGCTGCCGACGCTCTTCCTGATGGGTGCCGGGATGGGGCTGGCGATACCCGCCGTCATCACCATGGCCATGTCGGGCGCCGACCCGCGCGACGCCGGGCTGGCCTCCGGGCTCAACAACACCGCCCAGCAGGCCGGGGCGGCCGTCGGGCTCGCGACCCTGGCGACGCTCGCCGCCGGGCACACCGACACCCGGCTCCAGGCCGGCGCGGACGCGCTGTCGGCACTGCGCGACGGCTACAGCATGAGCTTCCTCCTCTCCGCAGGTTTCGTGTTCGCCGGCCTCGTGATCGCCTTCGTCGCCCTGCGCCCGGCGCCGAAGCCGGAGCCCGTCGTCGAAGCGGCGAGCTGAACCCCGTCTGCCCGCCGGGTGCGTTCCCGGCGGGCAGGCGTCGTACCGGGCCGGTCAGCGGGCGACCGCGGCGGCGACTCGGACCGACGTCCGGTGCAGGACCCGTTCCAGCGGGCCGCGGCCGAGGAATGGTCGCCACAGTCCGCAGAACAGCATCGAGACCAGCGCGAAACCGATCAGCGGGAGCCACGGGTGCTCCGCAATCGCCGGTGCCGCGGTGTCCGCCAGGATCTTCAGCGCCACCGCCTGCGCCGTGTAGACGGTCAGCGCCAGGGCGCCGACCGCCGTCAGCGGAGCGAGCACCCGGCCCAGCCGGTCGCCGGCGAACAGGCAGAGCGCGAGGACCGCCAACGCGGTACCGGTGGAGCCCACGATCTCGAACGTCGTGCCGGAATGCGGCGCCGCCAGCAGCAGCAGCGCCGGGGTGCGCGCGGGCACCGTCCCGAAGTTCGACATGTGCAGGAGCTCCAGCGGGCTCTTCCCGAGCTCGGCCGCAATCGGGCTCAGGGCGTCCAGCAGCGGCGAAAGCGCTTTCATGCCACCGAAGACGTTCAGCGCGAGCCACGACCCGCCGTATCCGGCGACCGCCGCACCGGCACCCGCCGCCAGCAGCCGCAGCCGGACGGCCGTCGAGCGCAGGTCGAGCCGCCCGACCGCGATGCCGACGAACACGAACGGCATCCAGGTCAGCACCGGGTACGCGCCGTCGAGCAGCAGCCGCAGCAGCCCGGCCCCGGCTTCCTGCAGCGAAGCCAGGTCGCTGAAGGACAACGCGCCGCCCGCCGTTTCCGCGCTGTCGAACGAACGGCGGATGAGGAACGAGACCTGCGGGGCGACGAGCGCCCACACCCCGGCGAGCACCGCGAGCGCCGCGGGAGGCATCCGCAGCACCGGCAGGGCGAGCACGAAGTAGATCGCGTAGAACGACAGGATCACCATGATCGGGGTACCGAGCTGGGTCAGCGCCATGCCGAGCACGAACAGGATCGCCGCCCGGACGGCGATCCGGACGCGATCCCGCCGCAGCAGCGCGCCGTCGTGCGGATCGCTGCCGCCGGTGAGCAGCGCGAGCGACACACCGGCCAGCGTGGCGAACAGGATCGACGCGTGCCCGTTGCCGAGCTTCGCCAGCACCTCCGCCGCCGTGCCCGCCCGCGGATCCAGCATCGCCGGCCCGATGTGCGCGATGAACATGCCCAGCACCGCCAGCGCGCGGGCCAGGTCGACTCCGCTCAGGCGTGCTCGCGGGCGCACTGCTCGCGGATCGGGTATCTCGACGGCGCCGGGCACTGCGGCCGTTCGGCTTTCGTTCGCGTGAACCATGGACCAAAGCTATGGCGGGCGGTCCTGCGCGGACATCGACCGCGAGTCCCATTCGGTGATCATTCCCGGATCGCAGGAACCCGTGCGCCGCAACGCGGAAGTCATACCTGAGTAGTACGACCGCAGGCCAATTCGGTCGGCGCGTCGTTCCCATACGCTTGCACCGTGGCAATGCGGAGTCTGATCGCCAACTTCCCGGGCAAGTTCGCCCCCGACGAGCAGCCGAACTTCGTCGGCACGCGGCCGGCCTGGCTGGCGCGGGTGCCCCGGTGGGTGATCCTCGCCGTCATCAGCGGCTGCGTCTTCGTCCTCTCGGTGTGGTCCACCGTCCTGAACAACCCGGACCACGATCTCGAGATGTGGTGGCAGCTGGCGACCGGGCTCGTGGGCTCGCTCGCCCTGCTGTGGATGCGGCGGTTCCCGGCCACCGTCGCCCTGGCCGCGACGGTCACGCACCTGGCGACGCCGTTCTACCTGGGCGGTTACGTCGCGCAGTACGCGCTGGGCGCCTACGGCCGGAAGCGCTGGCAGATCTGGGGCACCGCCGCGGTGAGCATCGTCGCGTCGCCGGCGTTCCTGCGCGAGATCGCCGCGTTCAGCAGCATCGGCAACTTCGCCGCGCTGGTGATCATGATGTCGCTGCTCAACCTGTTCCCGCTGGTCGTCGGGCTCTACATGGCCGGTCGTCGCGCGCGGCTGGCCCACTGGGTCGAGCGCGCCGAGCGGGCCGAGCGGGAGCAGGCCCTCATCGCCGAGCGGACCCGCGGCGAGGAGCGCGCCCGCATCGCCCGCGAGATGCACGATTCCATCGCGCACCAGGTGAGCCTGGTCGTGGTGCACGCGGGCGCGCTGGAGCTGCTGGCCGAGCGCGATCCCGCGAAGGCGGCCCGGGCGGCCGCGACCATCCAGGAGGTCGGCCGCGGCGCGCTGAACGAGCTCCGGCAGATGATCGGCGTGCTGCGCTCGGACCCCTCCGACCAGCGGCCCGAGCCGCCCCAGCCGACTCTGCAGGACGTCGAAGCGCTCGTCTCCGCCTCCAGCGACGCCGGTCTGGCCGCCGAGCTGCGCGTCGACGGCGACCGCCGGCGGCTGCCCGACCACGTCGAGCGCGCCGCGTACCGGGTCATCCAGGAGGCGCTGACCAACGTGCACAAGCACGCGGGCGGCTCGCAGGCCTCGGTCGCGCTCTCCTACCGGCCCGAGAACCTGGAGATCTCGGTGCGCAACAGCCGCCCCGCCGAAGGCTTCGAGCGCAGCCTGCCCAGCGGCGGGCAGGGTCTGATCGGGCTCGCCGAGCGCGTGCAGCTGGCGGGCGGCGACATCGACTCGGGGCCTCTTCCCGACGGCGGTTTCCGAGTGACCGCAACGCTGCCCGCCAGCTGACGTCCGTCCACAGTGGCCGATATCAGCCCAGCGCCGCGGCGACGATGCGCGCGGTGTCGGCGTGCAGCCCGTTGTCGACCTTGTCGTCCTTCCTCGGGCGAGTGGTCAGGACGGCGATGACGATCGCCTGGCCGCGGTCGGTCCAGGTGACGGCCACGTCGTTGCCCGAGGCGTAGTCACCGGTGCCGGTCTTGTCGCCGGTGCGCCAGGTCGGCGGCAGGCCCGCGCGGATCCGCGCGGCGCCGGTGGTGTTGGCGAACAGCCACCCGGTCAGCCGGTCGCGCTCGGGCGCGCCGAGGGCGTCGCCCAGCACCAGCGCCCGGTAGCCCGCGGCGATCCCGGCCGGCGTGGTGGTGTCGCGCTCGTCGCCGGGGATCGCCGTGTTGAGGTCCGTTTCCCAGCGGTCCAGTCGGGTGCTGCCGTCGCCGATCGAACGCGCGAACGCGGTGATCGCGGGCGGGCCGCCGAGCTCGGCGAGCATCAGGTTGGCCGCGGTGTTGTCGCTGCGGGTCATCGCCGCGGCGCACAGCTCGTTGACCATCATGCCGATGCCCGCGTTGGGCCCGGTGACCGGCGAGTTCGCCACCAGGTCGGCCTCGGTGTAGTGGATCAGCTTGTCGAAGTAGCCGCCCGCCAGGCCGTTCCGGTGCAGCAGGGCGCCTGCCGCGTAGGTCTTGAACGTCGAGCACATCGCGAAGCGCTCGTCGGCGCGGTACCCCATGGAACGTCCGGTGTGGACGTTGACCGCGAACAGCCCGAGCCGGGCGTCGTAGCGGCGTTCCAGGCCGGCGAAGTCCGGCGCGTGCTTGCCGGTGAGGTCCGGCCCCGCGCTGCTCGGCGCCGCCGCTACGCCGCTCGAACCGCACGCGGCCACCGCCGGGGCGGCCAGCAGCGCACCCAGGATCGTTCGACGGCCGACGCGGGTTTCGTGGTGCTGCAAGGAAATTCTCCAATCGGTTGGGTCTGCCGCCAATCAAGCAGCCCGCGACCGATAGCGCCAATCCGCGCCCGGCCCACGCCCGATAGCGAATCGATATGGCCGCAGCTGCCGGGCGGCGCCCAGCCTCTCCCGGCCCGCGAAAATAAGTTCGCTCACAACCGGCCGGAACGCAGGTCCGTGACCGCGATCCGAGCGCATTCCGCGATGGCCGCATCCACTCCGGGCAGCGCGGCGTCGGCACGGGCCGCGAGCGTGAACACCGCCACCGCGACCGGGGTTTCGCCGTCGAACTCCACCACCGACACCTCGTTGCGCACCGCGCCGATCGTGCCGGTCTTGCCCGCGACCCGGACCCCGCGGTACGGGAACCCGGCCCGGATGCGGTGCTGCCACGCCTGGTTCGCCAGCAGCCGCCGGATGAACTCGCACTGCTCCGGCGACGCGACCGCGTCGGCCCAGACGAGTTCGAGCAGCCGGGTCATCTCGCGCGGCGTGGTGGCGCTGGCGTACGACGGGTCGTACGCGCTCACCGTGCGGGCGTCGTCGTTGTCGCTGAGCAGCGCGAACGCCTCGGCCGCGGTGGTCGTGCCGGTGTCGCGGATCAGCGCGGCGTGCGAGTCTGCGGTGCCGCCGACCACGCGGGTGCGGGACAGCCCCAGGTCGGCGAGGGTGTCGGCGAGCGCGTCGAGCCCCACCTCGCCGAGGATCAGGTCCGCCGCCGCGTTGTCGGAGACGCCGATCATCGACGCGGCCAGGTCGCGCCAGGACACCGTGACCGGGTCCTGGAACGCCGACATCCCGGTGGGCCCCGGCGTGCAGGACGCGGGATCGATCCGCACCCTGGCCCGCGGGTCGAGTTCGCCGGCGTCGAATGCGCGGCACAACGCCACCAGCAGCGGCAGCTTGTAGACCGACGCGGTGACGACGAGCTCGTCGCCGCCCACGTCGATCTCCCTTTCCGACGCGGAGTTCAGCGGCTTGGCGTGCACCCAGCCTTCGGCACCGGCATCGGCCAGCACCTCGCGGATGCGGCGCTCGACCGGGCTCACCGCGGCGCCTCCGGACTCAGCGCGGCCTCGACCGCCGCGAGCACGTCGTCCGGCGGCGCAGGCTCCTGCCAGACCAGCCGCACCCGCAGCGCGAGGTCCTCCCCCGGCGCCTGCAGCCGGGTCACGCCGGAGACCTCCAGCGACGGGTCGGTGGTGAGCGCGAAGGCGCGACCGGCGGCGACCGCGGTCAGCGCGTCGCGATCGCCCGCCGCAGGCAGGAAGTCCGGGTCGAGCCCCTTGATCCGCAACGTGTCGACGAGCAGGTCGAACGCGGCCGTCCCGTGACTGCGCGGCGCGGTCGCGCAGGCCAGGCCCGCCAGCGAGCGCAGCGACTGCTTGCGCCGCGCCGCCGGGTGGTCGGCGGGCACCAGCAGCGAACGCGGGATCTTCCGGACCGGACCGGCCTGCAGGGCACCGATCAGCGCCGGGTGGTGCACGACCGCGCAGTCGAGCCGACCGGCGGTGACCGCGTCGACGAGATCGACCGTCGAGGCCGTCGTGATGATCACGGTTCGCGCCGCCGGATCGGGCGCGGCGGCCCGCACCGCGGCGGTCAGGGCCGCGACCTGCCGGTCGCTGAGCGCCGCGACGACGCCGACGCGCACCGCGCCGCGGTTCTCCCGCTGGCGGCGCGCTTCCTCCTGGAACTGCTCCGCGCCGTCGAGCAGGGCCCGCGCCCTGGGCAGCAGCTCGGCCCCGGCGGTGGTCAGCCCCACGCCGCGAGAACCCCTGGTCAGGAGGGTGACGCCGAGTTTCGTCTCGAGCCGTTGGACGCCCTGCGACAGCGGCGGCTGCGTCATCCCGAGCCGGTCCGCGGCATGTCCGAAATGGCCTTCCTCGGCCACGGCGACGAAGAAGCGAAGATGACGCAAGAGATCCACGCCCCGATCCAAACAGATCCCCGGGCGGGCACTCACGGGGCCGGTTCGACGGGCTCCTCGCTAGGTGTTCGGGCGTCGACCATCCGCAGCCGCGCGAAGCGGCGGCCTACCCCTCAGCGACCCTAGAAAGCGGGCAGCACGGTCGTGATGATCAGGAACGCGCAGATGCCGAAGTTCACGATCTTGTGCGACAGGAAGACCGCCACGAACTCGCGGATCGTCGCGCTCGGCCAGAAGTAGCGCGCCGTCGGCGAACCGATCACCTGGCCGTTGACCTTCTCCTTGCGCGTGATGGTGGCGGCGCGCATGACGTGGTAGTTGTTCGTCACCACCACGCACCGGTACTTCGGCCGGTGCTGCTGCATGATCGCCTTGCTGAACCGCAGGTTCTCCTCGGTGCTGCGCGACTGGTCCTCGACCAGGATCCGGTCCTCCGGCACGCCCTTGTCGATGAGGTAGTCGGCCATCGCGCGCGCCTCGGGCAGGTCCTCGCCCGGCCCCTGGCCGCCGGAGGTCACCAGCATCGGGTCGCGGCCCTTCGCCCGCTGGGCGTCGAACGCGGCTCGACCGCGGTCGAGCCGGCTGGCCAGCAGCGGCGGCACGCGCGAGCCGATCAGGCCGGAACCGAGTACCACGATGAAGTCGACGGCGCGGCGTTGCCGGATCCGGCCGTAGACGAAGGAGTAGAGCAGGAAGCACATGAACAGCAGCGAGACGTAGGAGATCACGGCGCCCACCGCGTCCATGAACACCTGCAGCGGCACCCACCGGGTGCCATTGGCGAGCATCCGCAATCCGATGTAGCCGAAGATCCCGATTCCCGCGGCCAGCGACAGCAGGTTGGCCAGGCGTTTGCCCTCCCGGCGCAGCATCGTCACGCCGTTGGCGACCAGGAAGATCGCGAGCACCAGGATCATCAGCAGGAAGAGAAGCACCAGCAGGACGAGCACGAACCCGGCTACGATCACCGACTTCGAAGCGAGCGCCATCAGCGACGCGCCGACCAGGAACAGGAGCGCGAAGAACAGGTAAAGACCGTTGCGCATCTTCCGGCGGTCGAAGGCGAAGCTCACCAAGAAAATTGCGAAGAAGACACCCGACGGCACGAAGAAGAGCGCGATGGGAACCTGGTAGTCGTCGTGCACGGCGGAAGCGTAACCGATGATGGTTTGGACCGGGGCCGCGCGTTTCGACAGCCGAGCGTTTTAGCGCCAGCGGCCGAGTTCCGGGAGTTCTCCGCCTTCGGCCTTGAGCTCGCCCGGGCCCCGGCCGGACAGATCCACAGTGGATCCCCGCACCACGCGCGGGGTCTCGCCGCCGATGTCCCCCCGGCGCTCGGCGTCCCGGTCGTCCGGGCGGAGCAGCAGCGCCGGGCCACCGGTCACAGGTCGGGCAGGGATTTGAGGTCGATCTCGGCCCGGGCGACCGCGGCGCGCATCTCGCGCACCAGCACCGGGATCCGCTTGGGGGCGAAGCGCGCCGCGGGGGCCGAGATCGACAGGGCACCGACCGGCTCCCCCGAGGCGTCGTGGACGCACATACCGACCGCCGCCACCCCGTCTTCGGTTCGCTCGCGGTTGATGGCGTAGCCGGTCTCGCGGGCCGCCTTGAGCTCGCGCAGCAGCGTCTTCCACTCCCGCTCCGGGAGTTGCCGGTCCGGCTGGCCCGGCCGGTAGAGCTGATCCAGCTGGGCGCGCTCCAGCTCCGCCAGCAGCGCTTTCCCGCCCGAGGACAGGTGCGCGGGCAGGATGGTGCCGCGCCGGTCGCCGACGTGCAGGACCTGCGTCGACTCGACGCTGGCGAGGAACCGGGTCTGGATGCCCACCCGGACCATCAGGTTCACCGTCTCGTGCACCCGCTCGCACAGCGCGTCCATGTGCGGGTGGAGCGCCTTGCGCAACTGCTGGTTCGGGTGGCCGGCCACCTGGTTCGCGGCCAGCGCCGGACCCGGCACGTAGGTGCGCCGGTCGTCCTGGATCGCGAAGTCCCGGTACACCAGCATCGACAGCAGGCGGTGCGCGGTGGAGCGGGCGATGCCGAGCTCCTCGGCCGCCTCGCTGACCCGCAGGCCGCCCTGGTCGCGCAGCATCTGCAGGAGCAGCAGCGCGTTGTCGACGGACGTCAGCGCGTAGGGCGGTTTGTTCTTCATGCTGGAATTCTATTCTTCTCCAGCGAACATCGACCCAGGATGCGAAGCGCGGCGAAACCGCAACGATCCACCGTGGAGCGTTCGGTCACTCCTTATTCTTGTCGTCCTCGTCGATGATCTCGGCGTCGACCACGTCCTCTTCCGCCTGCCGCGCCTCGCCATCTCCGGCCGCGGCCTGCTGGTGGCCGTAGATGGCCTGGCCGATGGACTGCGAGGTCGCCGCGAGGTGGTCGACCGCCGCGCGGATCTTGTCGACGTCGTCGCCCTTCAGCGCCTCGTTGACGTCCTTGATCGCGTCCTGCACCTGCGTCCGGGTGTCGGCCGGGATCTTGTCGGTGTTGTCGGTGAGGACCTTCTCCGTCTGGTAGACCAGCGTTTCAGCCTGGTTGCGGGTCTCCGCCTCCTCGCGGCGCTTGCGGTCCTCGTCGGCGTGCGCCTCGGCGTCCTTGACCATCCGGTCGATGTCGTCCTTCGGCAGCGCCGAGCCGCCGCTGATCTTGATGGACTGCTGCCGGCCGGTGCCGAGGTCCTTCGCGTTGACGTGCACGATGCCGTTGGCGTCGATGTCGAAGGTGACCTCGATCTGCGGCATGCCGCGCGGCGCGGGTGGCAGGCCGGTCAGCTCGAACATGCCGAGCTTCTTGTTGTGCGCGGCGATCTCGCGCTCGCCCTGGAAGACCTGGATCATCACGGACGGCTGGCTGTCCTCGGCGGTGGTGAAGGTCTCCGAGCGCTTGGTCGGGATCGTGGTGTTGCGCTCGATCAGCTTGGTCATGATGCCGCCCTTGGTCTCGATGCCCAGGGACAGCGGCGTCACGTCGAGCAGCAGGACGTCCTTGACCTCGCCGCGCAGCACACCGGCCTGCAGGGCGGCGCCGACGGCGACGACCTCGTCCGGGTTCACGCCCTTGTTCGGCTCCTTGCCGTCGGTGAGCTCGCGGACCAGGTCGGTCACGGCGGGCATCCGCGTCGCCCCGCCCACCAGCACCACGTGGTTGATGTCGCCGACCTTGATCCCCGCGTCGCGGACCGCGTTGTTGAACGGCTTGCGGCAGCGCTCCAGCAGGTCGGAGGTGATGCGCTCGAACTCGGCGCGGGACAGCGTCTCGTCCAGGAACAGCGGGTTCTTGTCCGCGTCGACCGTGATGTACGGCAGGTTGATGCTGGTCTGCGAGGTGCTGGACAGCTCGATCTTGGCCTTCTCCGCGGCCTCCTTGATCCGCTGCATGGCCATCCGGTCCTTGGTCAGGTCGATGCCCGACGAGCCCCGGAACCGGTCCACCAGCCACTCGACGACCCGCTCGTCCCAGTCGTCACCGCCGAGGTGGGTGTCGCCCGAGGTGGCCTTCACCTCGACCAGCCCCTCGCCCACGTCCAGCAGCGAGACGTCGAAGGTGCCACCACCGAGGTCGAAGACCAGGATGGTCTGCTCCTTCTCGCCCTTCTCCAGGCCGTAGGCCAGCGCCGCCGCGGTCGGCTCGTTGATGATCCGCAGCACGTTCAGCCCGGCGATCTGGCCGGCTTCCTTGGTCGTCTGCCGCTGCGAGTCGTCGAAGTACGCGGGCACCGTCACCACCGCGTCGGTGACGTCCTCACCGAGATAGGACTCCGCGTCCCGCTTGAGCTTCATCAACACGCGGGCGCTGATCTCCTGCGGCGTGTAGGACTTGTCGTCGATCTGGACCGACCAGTCGGTGCCCATGTGCCGCTTGACCGACCGGATGGTGCGGTCCACGTTGGTGACCGCCTGGTTCTTCGCGGGCTGCCCCACCAGCAGGTCGCCGTTCTTCGCGAAGGCCACCACCGACGACGTGGTCCGCGAGCCCTCGGAGTTGGCGATCACCGTCGGTTCGCCGCCCTCCAGCACGGCCACCACCGAGTTCGTCGTCCCCAGGTCGATTCCCACCACGCGCCCCATCACGAGCTCCCCTCCGACCCGCCGGTGGGCGGGTCCCGCGAGGCCGACACCTTCAGTATGGGAACGCCCCACGCCTGCGGCCACCTGGGCAAAGGCCGCCCGCGCCGCACGGGCCCGGCGGGTCGGTCCGCGACGTCCGACGCGCCGAAGACAACGTTGTCGCCCTGGCCGCTCCCCGCCGGGCCGGCGATGCTCACGACGCCGCGGGCGGCCCGCCGGACGTTTCGAGCTCGACCAGCACCGAGTTGGTATCCCGCCAGTAGCCGCCGCGTTCCGGCGGCGTCGAGCGGGGCATGTGCTTCGGCGCGCGCTGAACGCTCTCGAGTTCAGCGGTGCCGTCGACGGGTCGCCAGCAGCGATCCCGCAGCTCGTACTCCCACGACACCAGCCACACCGCGGTGACCCGCCCGCCCGTCCGCCGGTCGTCGGGCGACCGGGCGGAGTGGTGGTCTTCGTGCAGTACTCCGGTAAGCGTGATCTCCGCGGGAAGCGGCTCCGGCACCGATACGAACGCGCGGACGCCGCCGGCCATCGCCACCGCGGGCACAGTTCCCTCGGTCGTTCGCGCTCTGAAGCCTTCCGGGACAGAGCGGCGTTCCAGCCTCGCCCGGAGCGCCATGTCGGTCGGGATCGCCGATGCGGACCACTTGCTCCACTCCAGCCACCAGGACACTTGGTCGCCCACGGCGGGAGGCGTTCCGCAGCACTCGATCTGCCAGCCGTCCAGCAGGACGGGCACCGTCAGCCGGTGCCGAGCTTCGGCGGCGCTCACCGCGCCGAGGTGAATCCGATCTTCAACATGCCCCGATCGTACCGGCGGAGTGGGCCGGGCGGCTGCGGGTGGCGATTCCGAGGCGGCGGGCGCGGCGGTCGATCCACCACGTGTAGGCCACGGTCAGGACCGTGGTCGGCAGGACGTCCCACAGCGAGTAGCTGCCGCTCTGGTCGAGGCTGGGCACGCCCTGGGCCCCGGAGAACACGGCGAAGGTCGCGTTGTTCACCACGTGCAGCGCGATCGCCGCCTCCAGCCCGCCGGTGCGGATGGTCAGCCAGCACATGGCCATCGCGAAGATGAAGAGGTCGGCGAACACCAGCGGCTCGATGTAGTCGTGCAGCGCCACGAACAGCACCGAGGTGGCCAACGCCCCCGGCCACGGCGTGCGGGTCCAGGAGGCGAAGGTCTGCACCAGCCAGCCGCGGCACAGGTACTCCTCGGCGGCGGCCTGCAGCGGCACGAGCGTCACGGCGATCGCGAGCACCGCCAGGAACGTCGGCCAGCCCGGCCACGACGCTGCGTCCCAGTCCGGCGCCAGGGCGAATTCGACGGCGGCGATGACGGCGAAGCCCAGCACCGCCCATCCACCGCAGTGCAACAGCCAGCGCCAGCGCAGCCGTCCCTCCACACTGGACACCGTGCCGACCGGGCGGCGCTGCGACCACCGCGCCGTCAGCAGGACCGCGGGCAGGATGACGGCGATGGTGGCGAAGCCGAACCCGAATTCCCACAGCGGGGCGGAGAAACTCCCCTCGGCGTCCAGGCCGATGCCCACCAGCACCGCCAGGCCCATACCGACGGAGGCGGTCACCACCAGGAACACCGCCGCAAGCCCGACCAGCAGCAGGATCCCCACCAACGGTCGCCACCAGCGGTGCGCCGCCGTGCGCGCGAGCAGGTGGTACGGCACTCCCTGGGCATCGACGGCCGCGACCGATTCCCGCTGAAGACTCATCCCGGTCCCTTTCAGATCATTCTTCGGGCTAGAGACTAAAGCCCCCGCCGCGGGACGCTTTGACCCTCCAGCGACTGGAGACCCTACGGTCCCGAACCATGAAGATCGTTGTTCATGACACGGCGTCCGCCATGCTCGACCTCCTCCAGCGACCGCAGGCGGAGCGGCGCGACGCCCTGCGGGAGATGCTCAGCCCGCTAGAGCCGGCGATGTCCGTGATGGGGGATGTGGACCTGGTCCAGATGTACGAAATGGGCGGCAGCGGCTTCCGGCTCGACTGCGAGGACCCGCGATACGTGCCCGCGCTGCGCCAGATGCAGGAAGCCGAGGTGTGGAGCCGCGTCGAAGAGTCCCTCGCCGCCGCTTGGGCGCGGATCAGCGGCGCGGTGCCCGGCATCGGGCACGCCGACACCGTGCACGTCGTCGTGGTGCTCGGCAACCCCGATGACGAGCAGCTGATGGCGCGCAGCGCCGGGTACTTCGGCCTGGGCGGGTTCCCGGGCGCGATCCAGCTCTACATGTGGCCCACCGAGACGAGCCTGGCCAAGATCGACCACGCCGCCGCGCACGAGCTGCACCACAACGTGCGCTACGCGAACGTCGTCTGGGACCCCGCTGCCGTCACGGTCGGGGAACACGTCGTCGCCGAGGGCTTGGCCGAGGCGTTCGTGCGGGAGCTGGCCGGTGAGCAGGCCGTGGGCCCGTGGTCCCAGGCGCTGACCGGCGCGGAACTGGACTCGGCGTACCGGAAGATCGCGGCGGCCATCGACGTGGCCGGGATGCAGAACCTGCCCCCGTACGTCTTCGGCGACGCCACGGCCCAGCGCATGGGACTGCAACCGGTGGGGCTACCGGATTTCGCCGGATACGCGGCGGGCCTGCGCATCGTCGACGCGCACCTGGCGGCCTCCGGCCTGACCGCGGCGGAGAGCACGGCCCTCCCGGTGCGAGAGGTCCTCACCAACGCGGGCGTGCCAACCAACGCCTGATTACGAGGGCTCCGACCGGCCCGTGCGTACTTTGTGCTGCTATAGCAACACAAAGTACACACGGGCCACTACCGCAGGTTTTCCAGGCGGGGCACCAGGTCTGCCGGGGCGGGCATGGCCTCCATCTCCGCGCGGACCTCGGCTGCCGCCTTCTTCATGGCTCCGTCGGTGATCAGGCGGGTCAGGTCCGCGGCCTCGATCCGCTTCGCCGACACCGCAAGGCCCGCTCCTCGCTCCGCCACCCGTTCCGCGTTGAACTTCCGGTCACCCGGGCCGGG
This sequence comes from Saccharopolyspora shandongensis, assembly GCF_900106995.1. GTDB lineage: Bacteria > Actinomycetota > Actinomycetes > Mycobacteriales > Pseudonocardiaceae > Saccharopolyspora > Saccharopolyspora shandongensis. The sequence continues at coordinate 94,569 of NZ_FNOK01000015.1, read as the reverse complement.
CGTGACCAGTTGCGGGAGGCCCGCCGCGAAGGCCCCGAAGATGCTGCCCGCGCCGCCGTGGTGCACCACCGCCGCGCACGTCGGCAGGATCGCGTTGATCGGGACCCAGTCGACCGTGCGGACGTTTTCCGGCAGGGCGCGACTCGCGGTCTTGGCGTCCGGGCGGACCAGCACGATCTCCGCGTCGACCGCGGCGGCCGCGGCGACGACCGCCGGCATCGGGCTCGCACCGGGACCGTTGACCGTGCTGCGGCTGACCAGGATTCGGGGCTGCTCAGGGGTTTCCGCCAACCAGTCCGGCACCTCGCCCTCACCGCTGAACGGCTCGCACCGCATCGGCAGGCCGTCGCGGGCGCCGACGATGCTCGGCGGCGCGATGGTCAAGGTCGCCGCGGCAGGCGGTAGCGCCGCCACACCATGGCGGGCCAACGGCGCGGCCATCCTGGTGGCGCCGAACACTTCCGGTCCGTCGAACAGCGCATTCTCGTGCAGCACCGCCGGAATTCCCCGGCTCGCCGCGGCCAACGCACCGGCGGCGGCGAGGGGTTCGTGGATGACGAGATCCGGCTTCCACCGGTCGACGAGCGCCACCACCCCATCCGCGATCTGGTCGTTCACCGCGCCGAAGAGCCGGGACACGGTGCGGAGTCCGCCGTCCCCGGCCAGTTCGGCGCGGGCCAGCAGCGGGTGCCGCAGCATGATCCCGCGCGCGACCCGGCCGAACCGGAATCCCGGCGCGACGTCGGCGATCTCGATCCCGCTGTGCCGGGCGTTAAGGCCGTCTTCGGCCGTAGCGGCCAGCACGTCGTGCCCGGCGTCGCGCAGGGCCTGCGCCAACGGGAGCAGCGGCAACAGATGCCCGAGCAACGGGGCCGAAACGACAAGTATCCGCATACCAGGACCGTATTCGACCCGTGCGTACTTTGTGCTGCTATAGCAACACAAAGTACGCACGGGCCTTCCAGCCAGGCCGGACCGCATCGGCCGCATTTCCGGGTGCTCCTGACCACCCGAAGTGGTGACGGGTGTATCTGTGCGAGACGCCGGCTCCTCTATGAGGATGTGCCGTTCCACATCCGAGAGACCGACCAAGCCGACTGGCAGTCACTGAGCCGCGGGCAGCACACCGTCTTCACGTGCAAGCAGCTGCGAAAGTTCGGCATCAGCTATGCCACGGTCCGGGCGAACATCGCGGCCCGGCGCTGGCAACGCGTCCACCGTGGGGTGGTCGCCTTGTTCAGCGGCCCGCTCCCCCGCGAAGCCCGGCTCGCCGCCGCCCTCCTCTACGCCGAGTTCCCGGCCGCGCTCAGCCATCGCACCGCCGCACAGGAATGGGGCTGGTTGTCCGCCGATGACGAACCCGTCCACGTCACCGTTCCCTTCGGGACGTCCGCCGTCCCGCAGAAAGGCGTTGTGGTCCACCGCAGTCGCGCCTTCCGGCACACCGTCGTCTCCCACGACCCGCCGCGAACGTCACGTGCCGACACCGTCATCGACCTGGCCACGGCCGAACCCGACGAGGCGGCAGCCGAGCGCACCCTGTTGACGATCGCCTCCGCGAACCGGGTCGGGGCAGACGAGATCCGCGCCCGGCTGGCGGCTAGACCGGCCTACCGCTACAGCGCCGCCCTCGATCGAGCGGTCCGGCTGCTCTCCGAAGGGCTCACCTCGATGCTGGAGGCCCGTTACTTCCTGGACGTCGAACGGGCGCACGGCATTCCTCGCGCGCGACGCCAGGTGCCTGTTCACGCGTTCGGCCGCAGGCTCTTGGAGGACTGCAGCTACGAAGGCATCGGTGTGCCGCTGATCGTCCGGTTGGACGGCCGGGCGTACCACAGCGACGCCGAAACCGCGTTCCGCGACCGGCGGCGGGACAACAACGCCGAGCTCAGCGGAACGGCTCGGCGCGTGTACGGCTGGCAGGACGTCGACCGCGCCCCGTGCGCGGTGGCACGTGAGGTGGTGACGGTGCTTCGGCGAGAGGGGTGGCAAGGGCCGACGAGAAGGTGCCGGAGGTGCCTGGGCCCGTGAGTACTTTGTGCTGCTACAGCGACACGAAGTACTCACGGGGTCCGCTCACGGCACGAACGGCGGCGGTGGCGCGACCGGGTCCGGGACCGGGGCCCGAGGGGCGTTCTGGGAACCCCGGACGCTGATCACGCTGCCCGGGGGCTCCGCGCAGTGCAGGTCTTCGTTCGTCGGGCCCGGCGCCGTCTCGCTTCCCGGGCGACGGGGCGTGCCCTCGTAGCCCCTGGTGCAGGCGATCGGGTTGAAGAAGTTCAGCACCAGGCCGAGGTGTCCGGTGCCGTCCGGCGACAGCGTGTGCGAGAACGCCGAGATCACCGGCAGCGCCACCAGCATCTGCTCCATCGCCGGGCCGCGCACGTCGGTGATCTGCATCGTGGTCAGCATGTTCGCCACCACCACGCCGAAATCCGTGCCCGCGCTCCGCAGCAGCGCGTCGACCTCCTGGCTCGCCGCGGGCGCGCCGTTGATGATCCGCCGCAGGTCCGGGTCGGATTCCTTCAGCCGCCCGGAGATCTCCCGCAGCCCGCTGCTGAACGACACGATCTGCTCCGACTGCTGCTGCTGGGTGCGCAGCACGACGTCGCTGTTGGCCAGCAGCCCGGTGGTCTGCGGGAGGTGCTGGCCGGCGGCGGCCGTCACCGAACTGGTCGCGTCCAGCATGCGCTGCAGGTGGCCGCCGGTGCCGTCGAACGCCGTGCCGACCTCGTCGACGACCGTGCGCAGGTCGTCGACCGGCACGCTGCCGACCAGCCGGTCCAGGTCGACCAGCAGCGATTCCGGCGCCGGCGGCACCTCGGTGCGCTCCTGCTCGATCGTCGAGCCCGCCGCCAGGTACGGGCCGCCGTCGCGCTCCGGGCGCAGGTCGAGGTACTGCTCCCCCACCGCCGAGCGGTTGGCCACCGCGGCCCGGGCGCCGGCCGGGATCGGCGGCGCGGCGTCGTCGATGTGCAGGTCGACGTCGATGCCCGCGTCGGTGAGCCGCATCTCGGTGACCCGGCCGACCGCGACGCCGCGGTAGGTCACCTCGGAGTTGGTGAACAGCCCGCCCGAGTCCGCCATCCGCACCGTCACGGTGTAGCCGCTGCCGCCGAAGTAGCGGTCCAGCCCGGCGTACTGCCCACCCGCGTAGCCGACGCCCACGACCGCCAGCGCCAGGAACAGCCCGAGCCGGATCTTGATCTTCCGCGCGAACATCAGCGTCCTCCCAACTGGATCGGCGGCACCACCGGGCCCGACGGCGGCGCCGGGATCGGCAGCGGCGGCAGGGCCGGTACCGGCGGTGGCGGCCGCAGGCCCGGCTGGCCCGCGTCGCTGAGGCCGGGGATCGGGATCAGCGGGCCGGAGGAGCGGGTGAGGTTCTCCATGATCGTGCTCAGGTCCAGGTCGAACCGCACGTCCGCGTTGACGAAGTCGCCCTTGAGCGGCTTCATGACGTACTCCGGGAACGGGTAGGTCGCGAGGTAGGCGATGGCGTCCGGCAGCGCGTCGCCGGTCTCGGCGAGTTTCTGCAGCGTCGGCGCCAGCGCGTGCAGGTCGGCGACCATGTCATCCTTGCTGCGGTTGACGGTCTGCACCGCCACGCCGGAAAGCTGGTCCAGCGACTGGAGCATGGTGACGAGCTGGCCGCGCTGCTCCTCCAGGGTTCGCAGGCCGGGGCCCAAGCCGTCGATCGCGCCCGCGATCTGATCGGTCTGCCCGCGCAGCGTCGACGAGAGCCGGTTGATGCCGTCGATGGCGCGGGTGATGTTCTCCTTCTGCCCGTCCAGCCGGGTGACCGTCTCGTTGAGATTTCCCAGCAGCAAACGGATTTCCGCCTCGTTGCCGGTGAACGCGCCGTTGAGCTCGCGCACGATGTCCTGCAGCTGCGCCACGCCGCCGCCGTTGAGCAGCATCGACAGCGCACCCAGCACCTCTTCGACCTGCGGGTTGCGGTTGGTGCGCTCCAGCGGGATCACCGCGCCGTCGGACAGCGCGCCCTCCGCCGCGCCGGCCGGCGCCGCGAGCTCGACGAACTTCTCCCCCAGCAGGCTCGACTGCCGCAGCTGGGCGCCGGCGTTGGCGGGCAGCCGGACGTCGCCGTTGACCGCCATGTGCACCAGCGCGGTGGTGTTGTCGGGGCTCAGCTCGATCCGCTCCACCCGCCCGACCGCGACGTCGTTGACCTTCACGCTGGACTGCGGCACCAGGTCGAGCACGTCGGCGAAGTGCGCCGTCACCTGGTACGGGTTCGGGCCCAGCTCCGCGCCGCCGGGCAGCGGGGCGTTGTAGAGCCCGGTGAAACCCGCTGTGCCGCAACCGGAAACCAGCAGCGCCGCCAGCAGCACCGGAACCAGCCGTCTCATCGCGGTCCCTCCTGCCGGGCTGCGTCCACCAGCGGCAGCGGCGGCAGTTGGCCCTGCTGCAGGTAGTGCATGGTTTCGCCGATCGACGGGATCTGCAGCTTGCCGTCCAGGTACGGCGCGAGCTTGTCGCAGGCGTCCTTGAGGCCCTGCGGCACCGGCTCGGGCATGCTGTGCTGGATCAGCTTGCACACCATCAGCACCGGCGGATGGGTGAGCTCGTTGAGGTGGCCGCGGACCGTGACGCTGCCGGAGGCCGCGTCGTAGGAGTTGATGAAGTTCGTCGCGCCCAGCGGTGCGACGTCGAGCACCTCCGCCAGCGCCTCGCGCTGGTCCACCAGCTGCTGCGTCACGCCGGTCAGGTTGTTCACGTTGGACGTCATGAGTTCCCGGTTGTCGCGGATGAACCGGGAGACGTCGTCCAGCGCGACGGCCAGCGAACTCAGCGCGGCGCCCATCTGCTGCTGCTCGCCGGCGAGGAATCCGGTGACGTCGTCGACGCGCCCGTAGAACTCCTGGATCTGCCGGTCGCTGGCGGCGAGCGTCGCGGTGAAGGTGTTCAGGTTGTCGACCGTGGCGAACAGGTCGTCCTGGTTCTCCTGCAGGGTGCCCGCGAGGTCGCCGAGCTGCTTCACCGTGGCGTTGAGGTCCTTGCCGTTGCCCTCCAGCGCGGCGGCCGAGGTGGACAGCACCTCCGACAGCGCTCCGGTGCTGTTCGCGCCGTCCGGGCCGAGGGCCTGCGCGAGCGCGTTGGCGCTGCGGTAGAGGTCGTCGAGTTCGGCTGGTGTCGCGGTGCGGTCCTTGGCCAGCACCGCGCCCGAAACCAGTTCCGCGCCACCGGAATAGGCCGGGGTGAGCTGCACGTACCGGTCGCTGACCAGGCTCGGCGCGACCACCACGGCCTTCGCGTCGGCCGGGATCTGCACGTCGTCGTCGACGTGCATGTCGACCCGCACCACGTCGCCCTGCGGCACGACGCCGTCGATCTTGCCCACCTCGACGCCCAGCACCCGCACGCTGGATCCGGCGTAGACCCCGACGGCGCGGTCGAAGTACGCGGTGATCTGCTTGCCGGGATCGGTGAACAGCCACCACAATCCCGCGCTGACGAGCAGCGCCAGCGCGCATCCGATTCCGACCACTTTGGACATCAGCCACCTCCGACGGGCCGGGTCGGCACCGGGATCTCGCAGGACGTCGTGTTCGTCTGCAGCGGCCCGGAGTTGATCGCGGGCGGGAACAGGCCGCACAGGTAGCCGTCGAACCACCGGCCGTTGCCCACCGTGTTGTTGAAGCCGCGCACGTACGGCGCCATCGCCGCCACGACGCGACCGAGGTCGTCCTGGTTGCGCTGCAGCATTTCGGTCAGCTGGTTGAGCTGCTCCAGCGTCGGCCGCAGCTGCTGCTGGTTGTCGGCGACCACGCCCCGCAGCTCGTCGGAGAGCCGCTGGGTTCCGGCCAGCAGCGCCGAAATCGCCTCCTTGCGGCTCTGCAGCTCGGTCAGCAGCAGGTTTCCGTCCGAGATGAGCCGCTGCACCTGGCCGTTGCGGTCGGCGACGATCTTGCTCACGCCGCTGGTGTTGCGCAGCAGGTCGGCGAGCTGCTGGTCGCGCGAGGCGATGGTCTGCGACAGCTGCGAAAGCCCGTCGATGGCCTGGCCCATGTGCTGCGGCGCGCCGCGGAAGGTGTCCGACAGGACGCGGAAGCTCTGCGCGAGCTGCTGGGTGTCGACCTGGTCGGCGGTGCGGGTCAGCTGGTCGAGCGCGTCCGGGATGTCGAACGGCGCGGCGGTCCGCTCGACCGGGATCGGCTCCGCGAGCTCCGAATCGCCTTCCGGTTGCAGCGCCAGGTACTTCTCGCCGAGCAGCGTCTTGATCTCGATGCTCGCCCGGCTGCGGTCGCCGAGCTGGGCGTCGTCGACGCGGAACGCCACCAGGACCCGGTTGCCCGCCAGCGAAACGTCGGTGACCTCGCCGGACTTGACCCCGGCGATCTGCACGTCGTTGCCCGCCGCGAGCCCGGCCGACTCGGAGAAGTAGGCCTCGTAGGTGGTGCCGCCGCCGATCACCGGCAGGTCCTTGGCGAAGAACGCGCCCAGCGTGGCGCAGGTGATGAGCACGACGGCGACCAGGCCGACGACGGCCTGGTTCCGCTCCCGCAACGGCTTCATGACGGCTTGCACCTCTCCGGCATCTCCGAGGCCGGCAGCGGCAGGATCGGGATCGTGATGTTGAGCTCGGAGATCCCGACCGTGCCCGAGATCCGGCACAGGTAGAAGTTGAACCAGCTGCCGTAGCTGACGGTCCGGGTCAGCGCGTTCAGCCGCTCGGGGATGTTCTGCAGGTCGGCCTCCAGCTTCGGCTGCTCGGCGTTGAGGATGCCAGCGACCCGGTTCAGCTCGCCGATGCTGCTCTGCAGCGGCGGCCGCGCCTCCTCCAGCAGGCCGGCGGTGGTGTTGGAAAGCTCGCCGAGCGCGGCGACGGCCTCCCCCACCGGCTGCCGCTGCTGGGCGAATCCGCTGGTCAGCTGCTGCATCGAGGTGATCAGCTCGCCCAGCTGCGGGCCGCGCGCGTTGACGGTGGTCAGCACGACGTTGAGGTTGTCGATGACCTGGCCGATCACCTCGTCCTTGCGGGCGATCGTGGACGTCAGCGACGCGGTGTGGGCGAGCAGGCTGTCCACCGTGCCCGCCTCGCCCTGCAGCACCTGGACGATCTCGCCCGAGAGCTGGTTGACGTCCTGCGGCGAAAGCGCCTGGAACAGCGGCTTGAACCCGTTGAACAGCGCGGTGAGGTTCAGCGCCGGATGGGTCCGCTCCAGCGGGATCTCGCCGCCCGGCGGCAGCACGTCCGCCGGGTCGCGCAGCGCCGCGTCCAGCGCCAGGTAGCGCTGGCCGGCGAGGTTGCGGAACTTCACGGTCGCGGCGGCGTCGCTCGGGAGGCGCCGGCCGGCGTCGAGGTCGAAGCGCACCAGGGCGTGCTTGCCGTCGACGACCTCCAGCCCGGTCACCCGGCCCACCTTCACACCCGCCATCCGCACGTCGTCGCCGACGTCCAGGCCGGAGGCGTCGGCGAACCGCGCGCCGTAGGAGTCGGCGGAACCGGAGGTGGAGGCGGCGATGGTCATCGCGAGCACCCCGGTGAGCGTGATCGTGACCGCCGCGAAGATCAGCAGCTTGACCAGCGGCGCGGCTATGGACCTCATTTCACCGTCACCTCCGCCCCGCGGTACACCGGGCCGACCAGCAGCCCGCTCCAGTCCGGCACCTCCGAGCGCGGCACGCCCATCTGCGGCGCCAGCAGCGTCGACAGCAGGTCCCGCTCAGCAGGCGTGTTCACCACCGACTGCGACGTGGTGGACGCCGGTTTCTGCTTCCACGGGAACACTTCGTCGCGGTCGCGCGGCGGCTCCGGGAAGACGGAACCGTCCTGCACCGGCCCGCCAGGCGGGTACTGCGGGAAGGTGTCCGGCGCCTCGACCCACGGGTAGCAGCGCGGCCCGCGCTGGTCCAGGTACTTCGGCGTGTCCACGCCCGGTAGGTACTTGCCGCGGCTGCCGGTGATCTCGATGGTGAACTTGGCGATCTCGGGGTTCTCGGTGCCCTTGCCGAAGGATCGCTCGGCGTTCGGGATCGAGTCCGCGAACTGCTTGAGCATGCAGGGGTACTCCGGGGCGTATTCGGCGAGGAGTTCCAATGTGGACCTCGATGTGCCGGTGAGGTTGATCAGGTTGTCCTTGTTCAGAGCCAGGAACCGGTTCAGGTCGTTCGCGCTGCCGGTGACGGTGCCCAGCATGGTGTTCAGCGCCTGCCGCTGCTCGGCGATGGTCTTGCTGGTGGTGGTCAGGTCGGACAGCGCCTGCGCCAGGTCGGGCGCGGCCTCGGCGTAGGTGTCGGCCACGTCGTCGATGCGCGCGATGACCGACTCCAGCTTCGGCAGCGACGGGTTCAGCCGCTCCAGGTAGCCGTCCAGCTGCACAAGCGTGTCGCCGAGCTGCTCGCCGCGGCCGTCCAGCGCCTGCGACACGGCGGTCAGCGTCGTCGACAGCTTCTCCGGCTGCACCGCTTGCAGGACCGGCAGCAGGTCGCCGAGCACCTTCTCGATCTCGATCGCCGATCCGCTGCGGTCCTGCGGGATGACGTCGCCGGAGGCCAGGGCCCGCGAACCGGGGCTCTCCGGGATGTGCAGGGAGACGTAGCGCTCGCCGAACAACGTCTTGGGCAGCAGCCGCGCCGACGCGCTCGCCGGGATCAGCTCCGCCTGGTCCGGCCGCAGCGCCAGGTCCAGCACCGCGTGGTCGCCCTCGGCGCGCACGCCGCGCACCTCGCCGACCACCACGCCGCGGGCCTTGACGTCGGCGCCCACCCGCATCTGGTTGCCGATCCGGTCGGTTTCGAGGCTGACCGCCACGACCTGCGTGAACGCCTTGCGGTACATGGCGATCGTGCCCGCGACGAACATCCCGGCCGCGAACAGGAAGACCACTCCGAGCGCCTGGTAGCGGCGCCTGCTCCGCGCGCCCCTCATCCGGAGATCCGAACCGTCGTGGTGGAGCCCCAGATGGCCAGGCTGAGGAAGAAGTCCAGCACCGCGACCAGCACGATCGAGGTGCGCACCGCGCGTCCCACCGCGATGCCGACGCCCGCCGGGCCGCCGCGCGCGGTGTAGCCGTAGTAGCAGTGCGTCAGGATCACCGCGACGCTGAACACGATCACCTTGCCGAAGGACCAGAGGACGTCCTCCGGCGGCAGGAACAGGTGGAAGTAGTGGTCGTAGGTGCCCGCGGACTGGCCGTAGAACCACACGGTGATCTGCCGCGACGCGAAGTACGAGCCGAGCAGCCCCACCACGTACAGCGGGATGACGGCCGCGACCCCGGCCAGCACCCGGCTGGTCACCAGGTACGGCAGCGTCCGCACGCCCATTACCTCCAGGGCGTCGATCTCGTCGGAGATCCGCATCGCGCCCAGCTGCGCGGTGAACCCGCAGCCGACGGTCGCCGACAGCGCCAGGCCCGCCGACAGCGGCGCTACCTCGCGGGTGTCGAAGTAGGCGGCGACGAACCCGGTCAGCGCCGAGGTGCCGAGCTGGTTCAGCGAGGAATAGCCCTGCAATCCGACGATCGCGCCGGTCGCGACGGTCATGCCGATCATCACGCCGAGCGTGCCGCCGATGACGGCCAGCGCGCCGCTGCCGAACACGACTTCGGTGAGCAGCCGGGCGGTTTCGCGGTAGTAGCGGCGCAGCGCGACGGGCGCCAGGGCGAGGGCGCGCAGGTAGAACGACAGCTGCCAGCCCAGTTCGGCGAGCGCGTCGCCGGGCCCGCGGGTGATCCGCCGCCGCAGCGGTGCGGCGACCGGGTCGACGACGGCCATCGGCTCACAATCCCTTCGGGGGCACGAGTTGCAGGTAGATCCCGGTGAGCACCAGGTTGATCAGGAACAGCAGCAGGAACGTGATCACCACGGCCTGGTTGACCGCGTCGCCCACGCCCTTCGGCCCGCCGGCCGGGTTGAGGCCGCGGTAGGCGGCGACGATGCCGGCGACGAACCCGTAGAGCAGCGCCTTGAACTCGCTGATCCACAGGTCGGGCAGCTGCGCGAGGGCGTTGAAGCTGGCCAGGTACGCGCCGGGGGTCCCGCCCTGCAGGATCACGTTGAAGAAGTAGCCGCCGAGCACGCCGACGACGCTGACCATCCCGTTGAGCAGCAGGGCGACCAGCACCGCGCCGATGACGCGGGGCACGATCAGCCGCTGGATCGGCGAGATCCCGAGCACTTCGAGCGCGTCGATCTCCTCGCGGATGGTGCGCGCACCGATGTCGGCGCACATCGCCGATCCGCCGGCCCCGGCCACCAGCAGCGCGGTGATCAGCGGGCTGGCCTGCTGGAGGATGGCCAGCGCGCTGGCGGCGCCGGTGAACGACTGGGCCCCGATCTGCTGCGTCAGCGATCCGAGCTGCATCGCGATGACGGCGCCGAACGGGATCGCCACCAGCGCGGTCGGGAGGATCGTGACGCTGGCGAAGAACCAGGCCTGCTGGATGCACTCCCGGACCTGGAAGGGCCGCCGCGGCATGGCCCGCAGCACCTCCCAGCCCAGCGTGGCCATCCGCCCGACCTGCGCGAACGCGCCGGCACTCCGCACTGCCACCTGCTCACCTCCCGATCCACGCTGATCCGGGGTCACTCAGTTTCAATTGAAACTGCGGGAAAACTCACCCCATCGGGTGTGGAACCGTCAGGGGTGTCCGTTGTCCCTCGCCCGGTCAGGCGAGAGCGTGCGTTGCCGTTGCGCCGCCGTCGGCCGTGAACTCCGCGCCGGTGCAGTAAGAGCTTTCGTCGCTGGCCAGGAAGACCGCGAGGGCCGCGATCTCCTCCGGCTGCCCGACCCGGCCCAGCGCGACGCGCTTGCCCACGTGCTCCATCGGGACCGGGCCGCCCGCCGCCTCGGCGATCATCTGGGTGTCGATCGCCCCGGGGTGCACCGAGTTGACCCGGATACCCAGCTTGCCGAGCTCCATCGCGGCCACCTTGGTCATCCCGCGGATGGCGAACTTGCTGGCCGAGTACGCCACCAGCAGCGGCATGCCGCCCAGACCCTCCACAGAGGACACGTTGATGATCGAGCCGCCCGCCTCCCGCATCGCCGGGATCACCTCCCGCATGCCCAGGAAGGTGCCGATCTGGTTGACCCGGATGACCCGCTCGTAGTCGGCCAGGCTGGTGTCCGCGAGCTCCGAGAAGTGCAGCACCCCGGCGTTGTTGACGAGCACGCCGACCGGCCCGAGCTCGCGCGCCGCCCGCACCGCGTCGACCCAGTCGTCCTCCGAGCCGACGTCGAGGTGCTGGTACACCGCGGCCGGGCCGAGCTCGTCGGCGAGCTCCTTGCCCGCCTCGTCGGCCACGTCCGCCAGCAGCACCTTGGCGCCCTCGGCGACGAAGCGGCGCGCCGTCGCCGCGCCCTGCCCGCGCGCGGCACCGGTGACGATCGCGACCTTGTCCGCTAACCGCATGTCACATCAACTCGTCGGTCAGCGGCAGCAGCACGGTCTTGAGCTCGGTGTACGCCTCGAAGGCGGAGCGGCCGCCCTCCCGGCCGAGCCCGGACTGCTTGTAGCCGCCGAAGGGCAGGTGCGGCTCCACCTGGAACCCGTTGATCCCGACCGTGCCGGTGCGGATCCGCTTGGCCACCCGGAACGCCCGCCGGACGTCCGATGTGTACACCCCGGCGCCGAGGCCGTACTCGGAGTCGTTGGCCATCCGCACCGCCTCGTCCTCGTCGGTGAACGGCACGACCGTCAGCACCGGGCCGAAGATCTCCTGCCGCGCGATGGTCATCGCGTTGTCGACGTCAGCGAAGACCGTCGGCTGCACGAAGTGGCCGGCGCTGAGGTCGCCGTCCGGCCGCCCGCCGCCGGTGACCAGCCGCGCGCCCTCCTCCTGGCCCTTGTCGATGAAGCCCAGCACCCGGTCCAGCTGCCGCTGGTTGATCAGCGGGCTGGACAGCACGCCCGGGTCGAACGGGTCGCCGTAGGTGACCGCGCCGGCGATCAGCTCGGCGGCGCCGACGAACTCGTCGTAGGCGTCCCGGTGCACGAGCGCGCGGGTGTGCGCGACGCAGGCCTGCCCGGAGAGCCCTAGGGTGACCATGCCCATCGCGGTCATGCCCGCGAGGCCCACGTCGGCGTCCGGGAACACGATGGCCGGGCTCTTGCCGCCGAGTTCCAGGGACACGCGCTTCATGGTGCCCGCGGAGGCCTCGACGATGCGGCGGCCGACCTCGCGGCTGCCGGTGAAGCTCACCTTGTCCACCTGCGGGTGCGTGATCAGCGCCTCGCCGGTCGGGTCGCCGGGGCCGGTGACGACGTTGACCACGCCGTCCGGGATCCCGGCCTCCAGCAGCAGTTCCACCATTCGCAGCACGCTGAACGTCGCGTACTCCGACGGCTTGAGCACCACGGTGCACCCGGCGGCCAGCGCGGGCGCGAGCTTCTGCGCGAACAGCAGGAACGGCGCGTTCCACGGCAGCACCGCGGCCACCACGCCGACCGGCTCGCGGAAGGTCATCGCCAGGTGGTCGCCGCCCTGGTACGGCGGCAGCGTCTCGCCGCCCGCCTTGTCGATCCACCCCGCGTGGTGGTCGAAGACGTCGGCCGCCACGTCCACCGATCCGGCGTAGACGGTGCCGAACGACAGCGGCACGCTGTTGTCCAGCGCCTGGCGGGCCCGCAAGTCGTCGGCGTTCTCGCGCAGCAGGTCCGCGTAGCGGCGCAGCAAGCGGGAACGCTCGCCGGCACGGGTCGACGGCCACGGTCCTTCGTCGAACGCCCGGCGCGCGGCACGGATCGCGTCGTCGACGTCGTCGGCATCGGCGACCGCGAAGTCGCCGATCGCCTCGCCGGTCGCCGGGTGGTGGTGCGTCCAGGTCCGGCTCGCGCGGGCCTGCCGCCACTGGCCGTCGACCAGCAGCAATCCGTCTTTGAGCGCCGCGGCATCGAGATGCTGCCGCACGGTCAGGGCCATCTGGCTCCTCCTCGCCTGGGGACTCTCTCGGCTGTGGGTGGCGGTGTCGATTTCGCGCGAAATCGCCGCACTCCCGATGACTAGGGCAGGGAAAGCAGCTCGGTGCTGGCGAAGTTGCGCTCCGGGTCGCGCTGCGCGAAGTAGGCGCCGACGGTGCCGGCCAGCTCGTCCTCCGTCCACAGCGGACCGCCGGTGTCGAAGCGCTGCTCGACGACGGGTGCGGCCATCAGCGCGATCATCCCGCTGTGCACCACGAAGACCTGGCCGCTGATCGCCTGCGCGGCGGGCCCCGCCAGGTAGGCGACCAGCGGCGCGACGTGGTCGGTGGACAGCGGGTCGACGCCGATTTCCGGTGCCGGGCCGAAGACTTCCTCCGTCATCGCCGTGCGCGCCCGCGGGCAGATGGCGTTCGCCCGCACGCCCATTCGCCCCAGCGCGCGCGCCGTGGACACGGTAAGCGCCGCGATGCCCGCCTTGGCCGCCGCGTAGTTCGGCTGCCCCGCCGCGCCGAGCAGGAACGCCTCCGAGGCGGTGTTGATCAGGCTGCCGTAGGTCGATCCGGTCTGCTTGTACTCGTCCCGCCAATGCGCGGCGGCGTTGCGGGACAACAGGAAGTGGCCGCGCAGGTGCACGCGGATCACGTCGTCCCACTCCTGCTCGGTCATCTTGAACAACATCCGGTCCCGCAACACGCCGGCGTTGTTCACCACCACGTGCAAGCCGCCGAAGCGCTGCACCGCGGTGCCGACCAGCTCGCCGGCGACGGCAGCGTCGGAGATGTCCCCGGCGACCGCCACGGCCTTGGCGCCGAACTCCTCGATCTCGGCCACCACCGCCGCCGCGCCGTCGGAAACGTCGTTGACCACGATGTTCGCCCCGGCGCGCGCCAAGGCCAGCGCCTCCGCGCGACCGAGCCCCGCACCCGCTCCGGTGACGATCGCGACTTTCCCGTCCAAGCTCACTGCGCCTCCCGGCTCAGTCGAAGGTCACGATCCGGCGGATCATTTCGTTGCCCGGGTTCTTCAGGGCGGCCAGGACGTCGTTGATGTCGGCCAGCGGGATCCGGCGGGAGATCATGCCCTCCAGGTCCAGACGTCCCGCGCGCCACAGGCTCTAGCACCGCTGCCTTCACCGGTTGGCCTCCTCACCGAGATCGCCCGCGCTGTTACCCAAGCCACAGTAGAACGTGTTCTCACTTGCAATCAAGAGCCGGGGCGCAGTTCCGAGAATATTAGCCGAATGCGCTGGTTTCTGAGTTTGCAACCAGTTCTACCGATTCGCGAGGACCGGCCATCCGGGCCACGCCGATCGGCCATCCAGCCCGCACAACGAGCCAGCCAGCCCCCGGTGACTGCTCCATTCGGGGAGCGATCCGAACTCCGCGCCGCCATAGAACCGGTTTTCATCACCGGCCGTGGCACGACGCTCGCAAAAAATCACTCGTGGCAGCGCGATGTATCGACCGCCTCGCCACATTCGGACTATGGTTGGTGAAACATGTTCCACACGCTCCCCGTCGACGCAGGAGGGATGCATGCGCATCGCCTACACGCCCGAGCAGGAGCAGCTGCGCAAAGAGCTGCGCCGCTACTTCGGCAAGCTCATGACACCGGAGCTCCGCGACGAACTGACCTCGCACGGCGACTACGGCGACGGCACGGCCTACAAGCAGCTGGTCCGGCAGATGGGTGCGGACGGCTGGCTCGCGCTGGGCTGGCCGGAGGAGTACGGCGGGCAGAACCGGAGCATGCTGGACCAGCTGATCTTCACCGACGAGGCGGCGATCGCCGGTGCGCCGGTGCCGTTCCTGACGCTCAACAGCATCGCGCCGACCATCATGCGCTTCGGCACCCCGGAGCAGAAGTCGCACTACCTGCCGAAGATCGCGGCCGGCGAGATCCACTTCGCGATCGGCTACTCCGAGCCGGAGGCGGGCACCGACCTCGCCTCGCTGCGCACCACCGCCGATCGCGATGGCGACAAGTACGTGATCAACGGCCAGAAGATGTGGACCAGCCTGATCCAGTACGCGGACTACGTGTGGCTGGCCTGCCGGACCGACCGGGACGCGAAGAAGCACCGCGGCCTGAGCATCCTGATCGTGCCCACGGCCGCGCCCGGCTTCTCCTGGACGCCGGTGCACACCGTCGCCGGGCCGTCCACCAGCGCCACCTACTACCAGGATCTCCGCGTGCCCACCTCTGCGCTGGTGGGGGCCGAGAACGAGGGCTGGCCGCTGATCACCAACCAGCTCAACCACGAGCGCGTCGCGCTCACCTCCCCCGCCCCGCTGCGGCTGGCGCTGGACGAGGTGCTGGAGTGGGCGCGGGAAACGCGGCTCACCGACGGACGCCGGGTGCTGGACCAGGAGTGGGTGCGGCGGCACCTGGCGCGCGTGCACGCCGGGGCGGAATTCCTCAAGCTGGTCAACTGGAAGATCGCCACGACGGCGGAGCAGCAGCCCGCGCCGGCCACGGCGTCGGCGACCAAGGTGTACGGCACGGAGTTCGCCACCGAGGCCTACCGCCTGCTGATGGAGGTGCTGGGCAGCGCCGCGTACGTGCGGCAGGGCTCCCGGGGCGCGGCGCTGCGCGGCCGGATCGAACGGATGCACCGCTCGTCGCTGATCCTGACCTTCGGCGGCGGGACCAACGAGGTGCAACGGGACATCGTCGCCGCGGTGGGCCTCGGCCTGCCCCCAGCGAAGCGCTGACCGGCCACAGCGGCGCAGTTCCTCGTGAAATTGGCACACCGCCTGCCGGCGCAGGAAGACGGCAGGACTTCTAGGGAGAGCGAATGGACTTCTCGTGCACCGAGGCGCAGCTCGATCTGGGCGGGCTGGTCAGGGAGATCCTCGACGATCGCGTGACGAACGAGCGGCTGCGCGAGGTCGAGCGCGAGCCGGACCGGTTCGACCGTGCACTGTGGACCGATCTGGCACGGGCCGACGTGTTGTCGGCGGCCTTGCCGGGTTCCGTCGGCGGCGGCGGTTTCGGGCTGCTGGAGCAGTGCTCCGTGCTGATCGAGCTGGGCCGCGCGGTCGCTCCGGTGCCCTACCTCGCCTCGATCACCACGGCGACGGCGGCGTTGGCCCGCTTCGGCGACTCCGATCAGCAACAGCGCTGGGGCGTTCCGGCGGCGAAGGGCGAGCTGGTGCTGACCGCCGCGCTCGCCGAGGAGCACAACCCCGACCCGCGCCGTCCCGCCTGCCGCGCCGAGCGCTCCGGCGACGGCTGGGTGCTCACCGGCACCAAGACCACGGTCCCGGCCGGAACGGTCGCCGACCTCGTGCTGGTTCCCGCGTCCACATCGGACGGACCGAAGGTCTTCCTCGTCGAACCGGGGCAACTGTCGGTCGAGCGGCAGCGCATCGTGGACGCCGACAGTGAAGCGTGGTTGGAGCTCGACGGCGTGCGGGTCGGCGACGACCGGGTGCTGGGCGACGATCCGGCGGTGCTGGACTGGCTGCTCACCCGCGCGACCATCGGCACCTGCGCGCACCAGGTCGGCGTCGTCGAGCGGGCGCTGGAGCTGACCGCCGAGTACGCCCGCGAGCGCGTGCAGTTCGGGCGGCCGATCGGCAGCTTCCAGGCCGTCGCGCAGCGGCTGGCCGACGCGTTCATCGACGTGGAGGCCGCGCGGCTGACGCTGTGGCAGGCGGCGTGGCGGGTCGACGAGGGGCTGCCGTGCGCGACCGAGGTGGCCACCGCGAAGTTCTGGGCGGCCGACGCCGGGCACCGGGTGGCCCACACCGCGGTCCACGTGCACGGCGGCGTCGGCATCGACGTCGACCACCCGCTGCACCGCTACTTCGTCGCGGCCAAGCGCAACGAGTTCTCCTTCGGCGGCGCGGCCGACCAGCTGGGCCGGCTCGGCGACGCCCTGGCGGTCTGACATGACGCCGACGGTAACCGAACTCTTGCTCGCCCGCGCCGACGACGACAGTTGCGGGCTGCGGTTCGAGGACCGCGCCTGGACGTGGTCCTCGACGGTGCGCACCTGCGCCCAGTACGCCTCGCTGCTGGAATCCCTGCGCCGTCCCGGCCCGTTCCACGTCGGGGTCCTGCTCGGCAACGTCCCGGAGTTCGCGTTCCTGCTCGGCGGCGCGGCCCTGTCCGGCGCGGTCGTCGTGGGTCTGAACCCGACGCGGCGCGGGGCGGCGCTAGCGCGCGATGCCCGGCTGGCGGACTGCCAGCTGATCGTCACCGACAGCGCGCACGCGGAACTGCTGGACGACCTCGACCTCGGGACGGTGGAGCTGCTGGTCATCGACGAGCCGCGGTGGCAGGCGCTGCTCGCCGAGCACGCCGGCAGCGCGGTCGATCCCGTGCCCGCGACGCCCGATGACCTGCTCGTGCTGGTGTTCACCTCCGGCACCGGCGGCGAGCCGAAGGCGGTCCGCTGCACGCACGGCAAGATCGCCGCGCCCGGCCGGATGCTGGCCGACCGGTTCGGCCTGACCGGCGACGACGTGACCTACGTGTCGATGCCGCTGTTCCACTCGAACGCCCTGATGGCGGGCTGGGCGGTCGGCCTGGCCGCCGGGGCGGGCATCGCGCTGCGCCGCCGCTTCTCGGCCTCCGGCTTCCTGCCCGACGTGCGGCGCTTCGGCGCGACCTACGCCAACTACGTCGGCAAACCGCTCTCGCACATCCTCGCCACCTCGGAGCGGCCGGACGACCACGAGAACCCGCTGCGCGTGGTGTACGGCAACGAGGGCAACGAACGGGATCTGGCGCGGTTCGCCGAGCGGTTCGGCTGCCGCGTCGTCGACGGCTTCGGCTCCACGGAGGGCGGCGTAGCGGTGGCCCGCACGCCCGACACGCCGCCCGGCGCGCTGGGCAGGCTTCCCGACGGCGTCGCGGTGCTCCACCCGGACACTGGAAAACCGTGCGACCTGGCGGAATTCTCCGCCGACGGCCGACTGCTCAACCCCGACGAGGCGATCGGCGAGCTGGTCAACACCGCCGGTTCCGGCTGGTTCGCGGGCTACTACAACGCCCCGGAGGCCGACGCGGAGCGGATGCGCGACGGCATGTACTGGAGCGGCGACCTCGCCTACCTGGACGCGGACGGCTTCTGCCACTTCGCGGGTCGCTCCGCCGACTGGCTGCGAGTGGACGGCGAGAACCTCGGCACGGCGCCGATCGAGCGAATCCTGTTGCGCCATCCCGAGATCGCCGAGGCCGCCGTGTACGGCATCCCGGATCCGCGGGTGGGCGACCAGGTGATGGCCGCGCTGATCGCGACGCCGGAGTTCGACCCCGCGACCCTGGGCGACTTCCTCGCCGCGCAACCCGATCTCGGCCCCAAGCAGTGGCCCCGCTACGTCCGGCTCGCGGCGGAACTCCCCCGCACCGCGACCTTCAAGGTCGTCAAGCGCCGGCTCGCCTCGGAGGGCCGCGAAACCGCGGACCCGATCTGGCACCGCTCGACCACCCACTACTCCCCGGTGCCGGATCAGGCCAGGTAGCCGCCGTCGACGTCGAGGACGGCGCCGGTGATGAACGACGCGCCGGGCCCGGCCAGGAACGCGATGGCCGCCGCGACCTCGTCCGGCCCGCCGAACCGGCCCAACGCGTTCGCCGAGCGCTGGACGTCGGCGAACGGCCCTTCGTCGGGGTTCATCTCGGTCGCCACCGAGCCCGGCTGGACGACGTTGACGGTGATGCCGCGCGGCCCCAGGTCGCGGGCTGCACCCTTGCTGTAGCCGGTGATCGCGGCCTTCGTCGACACGTAGTCGGCGACGCCCGGGAATCCGGCGCGGGTGGCCTGCATGGAGCCGACGGTGATGATCCGCCCGCCTTCGCCCATCGTTCGCGCGGCGGCCCGGATGGCCGCGGTGACGCCGCCGACGTTGACGGCCAGCTGGCGCTCCAGAGCACCCGGTTCGGCATCGGCGTCGACCCGGCCGGGGACAAAGCTCGCGGCGTTGTTCACCAGGATGTCCAGCCGCCCGAAGTCGGCGGCCACGGCTCCGACGAGATCGGCCACCTGCCGCGGATCGCCCTGGTCGGCCCGGTACGCGGCGGCCCCGTCGAGCTCCGCGACCACGGCCTCGGCCCGGTCGCCGGACGCGGCGTAGCTGATCGCCACCGTCGCGCCGTCGGCCGCCAGCGCCCGGGCGGTCGCCGCCCCGATGCCGCGCGATCCGCCGGTCACCAGCGCGACCTTGCCGGTCAACTTCTTGCCATTCATGGGAAATTCCTCGTCTCTCGATGTCAGGAGTGGTCGGCGGGCACGCAGTCGCGCCGGAGCAGGTAGCCCGCGACGGCCAGGCCTGCCGCCGTGAGCAGGGCGCCGACGAGGTAGATCGACCGCAGGCCGAGGCCGCTGTCGATGACCTGCCCGCCCAGCCACCCGGCGAACGCGGCGGCGACCTGGAAGCCCGCGGCGTTGACCGCCACCGCCAGCGTGGGCGCGGAACCGGCCGCGGCCAGCACGCGGGTCTGCATGCCCGGGATGATCGCGAAGGCCAGCACGCCGATCACGAACGTCAGCACCGCAGCGGGCGCCTGCAGGTCGCCGACAAGCCAGCACAGCGCCAAGGTCCCGGCCAACGCGGCGAGCAGACCGGCCAGCGATGGCATCAGGGCCTTGTCCGCCAGCCAGCCGCCGAGGAAGTTCCCGACCACCGCCCCGGCCCCGTAGACCAGCAGCAGCACCGGGACCGCCCCGGCGCCGAAGCCGCTGACGTCGGTGAGCAGCGGGGTGATGAACGAGAAGACGGTCACGACGCCCACGTTGCCCACCGCGGTGAGGCCGATCGCCAGCTGGACGTCGCGGCGGGCGAGCACGCGCAGCTCGCCGAGAACCGGCCCGGTGGCGGCCGCGGGCTGGGCCGGCACGAAGCGCAGCACCAGCAGCAAGGCGACGCCGACGAGCGCGGCGACGGCCGCGAACGTCGCCCGCCAGCCGAAGTCGTGCCCGATGAAGGTGCCGATCGGCGTGCCGAGGATGATGCCCAGGTTCATGCCGAGGGCCACCTTCGCCACGGTCGATGCCTGCTTGTCCGCCGGGGCCATCGAGACGGCGGTGGCGATCGCGACGGCGAAGAACGTGGCCACGACCAGGCCGGCGACGAACCGCGCCACCAGGAGGACCGGGTAGTTCGGCGCCACCGCCGAGCCGAGGTTCCCGGCGAGGGACACGGCGATGAGGCCGACGACGAGCGGTTTGCGGGCCAGCCGCGCGGTCAGGACGGTGACCACCGGTCCGCCGACGATCATGCCCAGCGCGTAGGCCGTCACCAGCAGGCCCGCCGCGGGAAGCGACACCGACAGGTCGGCGGCGACGTCCGGCAGGATGCCCGCGATCACGAATTCCCCTGTGGTGAAGCCGAAAACGACCAGCATCAGGGACAGGACGGGAAGCGGCACGAAACCCCCATTAGTTCGAACTCACATGATGTGAATTAGAACTACCACAGTTCGAAGCATCGGCGCTAGACTCGGACCATGGCGAGGGATCCGTCGGCGAGCAGTCAGATCGACCGGGACGTGTGCAAGCTGGTGCACCAGTTCGCGCAGACCCTCGACGTCCACGTGCGCCGCGTCTCCGAGGAGCTGGGCCTGACGGCGTCGCAAGTCGTCGCGCTCCGCGAGCTCTCTGAACCGATCACAGCACGGGAGCTCGCCGCCCGGATGTCCTGCGAGGCCTCCAACGCCACGTTCGTGGTGGACCGGCTCGAACAGCAGGGCCTGGTCGAGCGCCGGCCGCACCCGACCGACCGGCGCGCCAAGCAGATCGTGCTCACCCCGGCCGGCCGGCGCAGCCGGACCACCGTGGTCCGGCGGTTGAGCACCCAGTCCCCGCTCACCCCGCTCACCGCGACACAGCAGGAAACCCTGCGCGAGCTGCTCCAAGCGCTCGTCGAGCCCCGCCGGTAGCCGCACCCGGCGCCGATCCACCGTCCCAAGTGGATTTCCGCGCGCCAGGTGATGTGAGGGTGATCACATCGGGCGGGAAATCCTCCCTCGATGTCAACCCGAAACGTCCTAGCTGGGTAGAGGGTTCATGAGGGACACCGCACGGGGGTTACGCGAGTCTTGACGGTCGAAGAGTTCGAGGAGTTCTACGCGCTGTCGGCCAGGCGGCTGATCGGTCAGCTTTGCCTGGTCACCGGTGATGTCCACGAAGCCCAGGACGTGGTGCACGAGGCATTCGCGCGGGCGTGGGCGCACCGGAGCGCGCTGCTCCACGACGGCGCGCCGGAGGCGTGGGTGCGCATCACCGCCACCCGGGTGGCCATCAGCCGGTGGCACCGCGCCAAGCGCGCGACGCAGGCGTGGGCCCGGCTCGCCGGCCAGCGCCCGGCCATCGCGGACGAGCCGGACCGGGGAGGGCTCCTCGCGTTGTCCGCGATCCTGCGGCAGCTACCGCCGAGGCAGCGGCTCGTGATGGCGCTGCACTACGTCTGCGACCTGTCCGTCGCGCAGATCGCCGAGGAGGCCGGGATGTCCACCGGAACCGTGAAGACCCACCTGGCACGGGGCAGGGCCGCCGTGGCGGCGCGGATGAGCGACACGTTGCGCGCGGAGGACCACGGTGCCTGACCACCATTTCGAGCCCGCCGAAGCGGCGGAAGACCAGGTGCGCGCGGCATTCCGCCGCGCCGCCGCCGAAGCCGAGCGGCACTCCTCGCCGCTGCCCGCCGGCGAGATCACCAAGCGCGGCGGGCGGCGGCTGCGGCGCCAGCAGATCGCCGCCGGAGTCACCGGCGCGGCCGCCGTGGCGGCGATAGCCGTCGCCGTCACGGTGACGACCGGAGGCCCCGAGCAACAGCCGGTGGTTCCCGCCGGGCCGGCGCCGGCGCTCACCACGTCCGCCGTGACGGTCAGCGTCCCGTCCTCGTCCACGTCGAGCCCGCCCCACACGTCCAGCACGCCCAGCACCCTGACCGCGACGGAGTCCCGATGAGCACCACCACCGCCGTTCCCATCACCGCCGCGGCTCCCGGCCACCGCGCGGTGTCGAACCAGGTGCTCCTGTTCCTGCTGTGGGCGGCGTTCTTCGGCTGCTACGCCTGGCTGTCGTTGTCCCGCTACGCCGGCTACGGCTCGATGTCGTTCGACCTCGGCATCTTCGAGCAGGTCGTGCGCTCCTACGCCGAGGGCCGGATGCCGGTCGCGGATCTGCTGGGGCCCGGGTTCGTCATCTTCGGCGACCACTTCAGCCCAGTGCTGGTCCTGCTCGCGCCGCTGTACTACCTGTTCCCGTCCGCGCAGACGTTGCTCGTCGCGCAGGCGGCCCTGTTCGCGCTCTCGGTCGTGCCGGTCACCCGGGCCGCCACCCGCCTGCTCGGCGGCACCCGGGGGTGGACCGTGGGCATCGCTTACGGCCTGTCCTGGGGCGTGCAGCGGGCCGTCGACTTCGACTTCCACGAGATCTGCTTCGCGGTCCCGCTCATCGCCTTCGCCCTGGAGGCGATGCTGGCGCGGCAGTGGTGGCGCGCGCTCGCACTCATCGCGCCGCTCGTGCTGGTCAAGGACGACCTCGCCCTCACCGCGGCGGCGATCGCGCTGGTGCTCGCCTGGTGCGCCAGGGACGACAAGCGGTTCGCCCGGGTCGCCGTGGCGAGCGCCGTGCTGTTCGGCGTCATCTGGGTCTGCGTCACGCTGCTGGTCATCCCGTCGTTCAGCCCGACGGGCGCGTACCGGTACTGGGACAAGATCGCCGGCGACACGCCCTTCCCCGCCTCGCTGCTGGAGGGCATGGGCGAGAAGTTCAGCACCGCCCTGTGGATCCTGGTCCCGACGACGGGCCTGATCGCGTTCCGCTCGCCGGTGCTGCTCGCCATCCTCCCGACGCTCGGCTGGCGGTTCGCGTCCGTCGAGGAGCACTACTGGAGCACGGACTGGCACTACAACGCCGTGCTGATGCCGATCGTCACGCTCGCGATGGTCGACGCGATCGCCCGGCTGCGCGAGACGCATCCGTCCTGGCTGCGGGGCTACGCCTCGCACCTGCCGGGGCTGGTCCTGGCGGCGGCGGTCGCGCTCAGCGTCATGCTGCCGATCGGGCAGCTGACCAAGAGCAACGACGAGCGCTTCGAGCAGGACCCGGTCGCCGCGGAGGCCGTGCTGGACCAGATCCCGGACGGCGCCACGGTCCTGGCCAACAGCCCCACGATCGCGCACCTCACCGACCGCTGCCGGGTCTTCTTCCCCGGCAACACCGAGGGGCTCGTCCCGGACTACATCGCGGTCTACGAACCGGACAAGACGGCCGAGGAGATGCGCGACTACGCCAAGGAATACGGCGGCGCCAGCTACCACATCCTGTCGGAGGACGAAGGATTCTGGGCCCTGCGCCGCGATTCCTGACCTCAGTGGTCTTTGAAGCGGCGCCAGCCGCTTAGCCCACCCTTGCAACTCGCACCGCCGCGGGTTCTCAGGCTGTGCCCGCCCTTACTGGGCTACTGGGCGAGGCCAGTCCCCGATGCCGCGTATTGGTCATACGTAAGTCGGGACTCCCACAGACCAGGCGGCGTCTGAGGTTCCGCCACCCGCACCGCCACGCAAAACGAGCCTGGAAACAGGCTGTCAGCGGAGCTTGTTGAGGGTGGTGATGGTCTCGTCTAGTTCGGCGAGGAGGTCCGCGATGACGTCGGCGACCGGGCGGACCTCGTTCATCCGGCCGACGATCTGGCCCACCGGCATCGAGACCACGCCCGGATCGCCGGACCGCATGATGCGTTGGTGCGCCTCGCTGACCAGGATGTTCTGCAGCGGCATCGGCAACGGCTCGGGGGCGTCGTCGGCCGACCACGAGTCCGTCCAGCGGGTCTTGAGCAGCCGGGCCGGTTTCCCGGTGTAGATCCGGGAGCGCACCGTGTCGCTGGAACCCGCCGCCAGCAGCGCCTGCTGCGTCGCCGCGTTGCCCGGCATCTGCCGGTACTCGCTGGTCGTCAGCCAGTACGAGCCCAGCCACGCACCGCCGGCGCCGAGCGCGAGCGCCGCCGCGATCTGGCGGCCGGACCCGATGCCCCCGGCCGCCAGCACCGGAGCCCGGTCGCCGACCGCGTCGACGATCTCCGGCACCAGCACCATGGTGGCGATCTCGCCGGTGTGCCCGCCGGCCTCGTGCCCTTGCGCCACGACGATGTCCACGCCGTTGTCGACGTGGCGGCGGGCGTGCTCGGCCTTCCCGGCCAGCGCGGCGACCAGCACGTCGTGCTCGTGGGCCTGCTGAATGACGTCAACCGGCGGTGAGCCGAGGGCGTTGGCGATCAGCCGGATGGGATGCCGCAGCGCAACGTCCACATGGGACCGAGCGACCGAGTGCAGCCAGCCGAGCACGCCGTCCGCCTGCTGCTCGCCATCGGCGAGCTCCGGCACGCCGAGGTCCGCCAGCGTCCGCTGCACGAATTCCCGGTGCTCCGGCGGGATCAGGGCCTGCAGGTCGACGGCCGCGCCCTCGGTGGGGATCTTCGCGGGCATCACGACGTCCACGCCGTATGGCCTGCCGTCGGTGTTCTCGTCCATCCAGTCCAGCACGGCGTCCAGCTCGTCGGCGTCGTTGAACCGGACGCAGCCGAGCACGCCCAACCCACCGGCCCGGCTGATAGCGGCCGCGACGTGCTCGGACGGCGTGAAGCCGACGATCGGATGCGCGATGCCCAAGTTGTCGCAAATCTTCGTACGCATGGATCCTCAGCTCGGTTCGGTGGCGGTCTCGCGCTG
Source organism: Saccharopolyspora shandongensis (assembly GCF_900106995.1). Classification (GTDB taxonomy): domain Bacteria; phylum Actinomycetota; class Actinomycetes; order Mycobacteriales; family Pseudonocardiaceae; genus Saccharopolyspora; species Saccharopolyspora shandongensis. The sequence goes on along the minus strand of NZ_FNOK01000015.1, from coordinate 69,994 downwards.
CGACGGCTTGCGCACGTCGGCCGGCTCGTGCGTTTCGGTGTGCCGCTTCGCCCAGGCGTAGTCGGGCTTTCCGCTGGGTGAGCGGGTGACCTGGTCCACCAGCCACAGGCTGCGCGGCACCTTGTACCCCGCGATCCACTCCCGGACGTGCGCGTCGAGGTCCGCGAGCCCTGGCGTCGCGCCGGCCCTCGGCTGGACCACGGCCGCGACCCGCTGGCCGAGCCGCTCGTCGGGCACCCCGACGACCAGCGCGTCGAACACGTCGGGATGCGACTTGAGCGCGGCTTCGACCTCCTCCGGGAAGACCTTCTCGCCGCCGGTGTTGATCGACACCGAGCCGCGTCCCAGCATCGTCACGGTGCCGTCGTCCTCGATCCGCGCGTAGTCGCCCGGGACGACGTAGCGGGTGCCGTCGATCTCGACGAACACCGACCGCGACTTCTCCTCGTCCTTGTAGTAGCCGAGCGGCACGTGCCCGCTGCGCGCCAGCCACCCGATCTCGCCAGGATCCGCGAAGGTCCCGCCGTCCCTGATCACCGTGGTGTCGGCATCGGCGTTGACCCGCGGGCCGCCGGTCTGCGCGCTGTCGCGCCCGATGACTCCGATGCCGCTGAACCCGGTCTCCGACGAGCCGATCGAGTCGGTGATCACCACGTTGGGCAGCGCGTCGAGGTACTGGCGCTGCACCGATGGCGAGAACAGCGCGGCGCTGCTGGAGATCGCCAGCAGCGACGAGGGGTCGTAGTTTCCCTCGTGGAACGCCTCGATGAGGGGCCGGGCCATCGCATCGCCCACGATCGCCAGCACGTTGACCCGTTCCCGCTCGATCGCCCGCCAGACCTCGTGCGCGTCGAACTGCGGCACGAAAACCACTGCGCTGCACGCGAAGAGGTTGCCGAAGCTGGCCCACTGGGCGGCGCCGTGGATGAACGGCGCGGCGGGCAGCCGGATCAGGCCGCCGCTCTCGGCGCCCGCGCGGGCCTGCTGCCACTCGTCGCGCATCACCTCGCCGGTCATGAAGTCGATGCCGCCGCCGAGCACCCGCCAGACGTCCTCGTGGCGCCACATCACGCCCTTCGGCATGCCCGTGGTGCCGCCGGTGTAGAGCAGGTAGAGATCGTCGGCGCTGCGTTCCGGGAAGTCCCGCTCGTCGGACCGGCCGACCAGCACCGACTCGTACTCGATGCCGCCGTACCCGGCGTAGTCGGCGTCGCTGCCGTCCTCGATGACGAGAACCTCGCGCAGCTCCGGGAAATCCGGCCGGACCTTGGCCACGTTGTCGCTGTAGCGGCGCTCGTGCACCAGCGCGGCGAGGTCGGCGTTGCCGAAGATGTAGCGCAGTTCGTTCGGCACGTAGCGGAAGTTGATGTTGATGGGCACCGCGCGGATCTTGTAGGCCGCGAGCATGGTTTCCAGTGCTTCGATGGAGTTCCGGGAGTAGACCCCGATGTGGGAGCCCGGCCCGAGGCCGCGGGCCGTGAGGTGGTGCGCGAGCCGGTTGGCCCGCCGGTCCAGCTGCGCGAAGGTCAACCGCCGCTCGCCGCAGACCACGGCGACGCGATCTGGCACCAGATCGACGGCGTGCTCGAAAAGATCTGCGATGTTGTATGCCACCCCAGAGAAAGTAGAACGTGTTATCGTTTTGGACAAGAACCCGAAAAGCCGAATCATTGTCACGTTCTGCAAGCTCGGACAGCCGCTCGCGGAGCGTGATCCGGCTTGCCGTCCGGCAGGTTCCCCCTGCGGCCGAACGGGTGATCCGGCGAGCCGATTCCCAACACCGACCGGAAAGGTTCCCATGACGTCGACAACCGAGGTCGTCGAGCAACCCCACTGCCTGGTCGAGCGGCGCGGCGCGGTGCTCGTGGTGACGATGAACCGGCCTGAGGTCCGCAACGCCCTGTCCGGTCCGATGCTGGAGATCATGCGGCAGGCCTGGGACGAGGTGGACGGCGACGACGACATCCTGGCGTGCGTGCTGAGCGGCGCGGGCGGCGCGTTCTGCGCCGGCGCCGACCTGAAGGCCATGACGCAGGCGCATCCCGGCGACACCGCCCGCGGCATGGACATGTCCGTGATCGAACCGCTGCTCAAGGGCAGGCGGCTGACGAAACCGCTGATCGCGGCGGTGGAAGGGCCCGCGGTGGCGGGCGGCACGGAGATCCTCCAGGCGACCGACATCCGGGTGGCGGGCGAGAGCGCGCGGTTCGGGGTGTCGGAGGCGCGCTGGGGCCTGTTCCCGCTGGGCGGCTCGGCGGTCCGGCTGCCGCGCCAGATCCCGTACACGGTCGCGGCCGACATCCTGCTGACCGGCAGGCACGTCTTCGCGCCCGAAGCAAAGGAACTGGGGCTGATCGGCCACGTCGTCCCGGACGGGCAGGCCCTCGACAAGGCCCTGGAACTGGCCGACCTCATCACCGCCAACGGCCCGCTCGCGGTGCAGGCGATCCTCCGCACGATGCGGGAAACCGAAGGCATGCCGGAGAACGAGGCGTTCAAGGTGGATGCCCGTCTCGGCATGGCGGTCTTCGGCAGCGAGGACGCCAAGGAAGGCCCCAAGGCGTTCGCGGAGAAGCGCAAACCCCGGTTCCGCGGCCGGTAGACCCGTGCGCGTTTTGTGTCGCTATAGCAGCACAAAACGCGCACGGGCCATGGCCTGCGGACACAACGATCGAATCGTCGGCATCACCGGCCGTGAGTCTTCTGGGTTGCCACAGCAGCCCGAAAGACTCACGGCCCGGGCGTCAGATCGCCCGGTCGCGGTCGGTCCAGTAGGGCTCCCGGAGCTTTCGCTTGTAGAGTTTTCCGTTGGGGTCGCGGGGAAGTTCCGCCGCGAAGTCGATGCTGCGCGGGATCTTGAACTTCGCCAGCCGGTCGCGGGCGAAGGCGATGAGGTCCGCCGCCAGCTCCTCCCCCGGCTCGACGCCGTCGGCCGGCTGCACGACCGCCTTGACCTCCTCGCCCCAGTCCGCGTGCGGCACGCCGAACACCGCCACGTCCGCGACCCGCGGGTGCACCGACAGGACGTTCTCGATCTCCGCCGGGTAGATGTTCACCCCGCCGGAGATGATCATGTCGCTCTTGCGGTCGCACAGGTACAGGTAGCCGTCCCCGTCGAGGTAGCCGACGTCGCCCATGGTGAACAGGTCGCCCACCCGCGCCTGCTTCGTCTTCTGCGCGTCCCGGTGGTACTCGAAGCTGGAGCCGCCCATCCGCATGTACACGGTGCCGATCTCGCCGGCCGGCAGCTCCGCGCCGTCGTCGCCGAGCACCTTGACCGTGGAGCCAGGCCACGCCTTGCCGACCGAACCCGGCTTGTCCAGCCACTCCGGCGCGGTGATCGAGGTGCCGCCGCCCTCGGTCGCCGCGTAGTACTCCACCACCACCGGCCCCCACCACTCCAGCATCGCCCGCTTGACCTCGGGCGGGCACGGCGCGGCTCCGTGGATAGCCGCGCGCAGCGACGAGACGTCGTGGCGCGCGCGGTCCTCCGGCGGCAGCGCCAGCAGCCGGTGGAACTGGGTCGGCACCATGTGCGTGTGGGTGACGTGGTGCAGTTCGATCAGCCGCAGCATCTCCGCCGGGTCCCAGCGGTCCATCAGCACCGCCGTGTGTCCGAATTGGACGGAGTGGCTGACGAAGTTGAGCACCGCGGTGTGGTACAGCGGCGAGCCGCACAGGTGCACGTGGTCGTCGAACGGCTGCAGGCCGAAGATGCCGAAGAACCACTTCGCCGCGGCCGGGACCTCGTCCGGGTCGGCCCCGGTCAGCGGGCGCCGAACGCCCTTGGGGCGACCGGTGGTCCCCGAGGTGTACAACATGGGCGAGCCGGTCGTCCGCACCTCCGGGCGCTTCGACGGCTCCTGCGCGCCGAGCCGGGAAAGGGCCTGGAATCCCGGGATCTCGCCGACCGCGAAGTAGGCCGACGCGGGAAGCCCGCTGCGCGCGGCGGCATCCACGGCCACCTCGGCGAACCGTTCGTGCGCCATGAACGCCTTCGCGCCGCTGTCCTCGATCATGTAGGCGACTTCGGCACCGACGAGGTGCCAGTTCACCGTCACCGCGTACAGCCCGCATTGCAGCGCCGCGAAGTACGCGGCGAGCAGGTCTTCGCCGTTGGGCAGCATCAGCACGATGCTGTCGCCGGGCTCGAGACCCATGCTCTGCAGGCCGCGCCCGTAGCGGTCCGCGGCGGCGGCGAGTTCGGCGTAGCTGACCGCCCTGCCATCCGGCGTGATCACGGCCGTCCGGTTCGGTTGTTGCTCGGCGATCTTCCACAGCCCAATGTCGGACACGGCGGACTCCTGTCGACGATGACGCGGGAATAGGAGTACTGAGCAGAACGCGGCGGAGGCGAGGAGTCGTGAGTGCTGAAGCCGGTTCTTACCGGATTCAGCACTCACGACACCGCAAGCCGACCCGCGCGACCTACAAACTAGAACCCGTTACAGATCTTCGGCAAGCCCCAGCGCGTCCGCGACGCCGCGCAGGTGCCCGGTCTCGCGGCAGCCGACCAGCAGCGTGTCCACCCCGGCCCGCTCCCATTCCCGCACCCTGCTGCGCACCGCGTCGGCGTCGCCGATGATCGCGATGTCGTCGACCATCTCGTCCGGCACCGCCGCCACCGCCTCCTCCCGACGTCCGGCCGCGAACAGCCGCTCCACGTCGTCGACGGCGGACCCGTAGTCCATCCGCCGGAACAGCTCGGCGTGGAAGTTCATGCCCGGCGCACCCATCCCGCCGATGTAGAGCGCCAGCGAGGGCTTCAGCCGCGCCCGCTCCGCCGCCGGGTCGTCGGTGACGACCACCTGGCAGCTGGCCGCGATCTCGAACTCCTCGCGGCTGCGGCGGGCGCCCGGCCTGGCGAATCCCTCGGCCAGCCAGTCCTCGTACGTCGCGGCGATGCGCGGCGAGTAGTACACCGCCAGCCAGCCGTCGGCGATCTCGGCGGTCTGCGCGACGTTGCGCGGCCCCTCGGCGCCCAGCCAGATCGGCAGGTCGGCGCGCAGCGGATGGGTGATCGGGCGCAGCGACTTGCCGAGGCCGAGCGAGCCGGGCCCGTCGTAGGGCAACGGGTGGTGCGGGCCGGCGTTGTGCACCGGCGCCTCCCGAGCCAGCACCTGCCGCACGATCGAGACGTATTCCCGCGTTCTGGCAAGAGGTTTCGCGAACGGCGCGCCGTACCAGCCTTCGACGACCTGCGGGCCGGACACGCCGAGCCCCAGCACGCAGCGACCGCCGGAGAGGTGGTCCAGGGTCAGCGCGTGCATCGCGCACGAGGTCGGTGAGCGCGCGGAGAGCTGCGCGACCGAGGTGCCCAGCCGGACCCGGCTCGTCCGGGAACCCCACCAGGCGAGCGGCGTGAACGCGTCCGACCCCCAGGACTCCGCCGCGAAGATCCCGTCGAATCCCGCGCGCTCGGCTTCGAGAACGAGTTCTTCCGCATTCGACGGCGGTTGCGCACCCCAGTAGCCGAGCTGCAGCCCTATCTTCATCCGCGAACCTCCTCGTCCGACGGCACTGCTCCGGATCCTCCCGGATCATCCTGCCCGGATATTGCCCCAAAATCGAGAACATGTTTCACTTCGTTGTGTGACTGGGCTCCCGGAACCACTCAGCGCACCTCTCGAAATCGGCTTCGACTACACCCGATCCCTGGGGCCGGTGCACGGCCGGTTCGCCACCGCCCTGCGCGATCGCCGGATCGTCGGAGTCCGCGGCAGCGACGGCCGGGTGCACGTGCCGCCGGTCGAGCACGACCCGGAAACCGCCGCCGCCCTCGACGAATTCGTGCCGGTCGGCACGCAGGGCACCGTCGTCAGCTGGACGTGGATGCCGGAGCCGATGGAGGGCCAGCCGCTCCAGCGCCCGTTCGCCTGGGCGTTCGTCCTGCTGGACGGGGCGGACACGCCGATGCTGCATGCCGTCGACGTGCCGTCGCCCGAGCGGATCAGCACCGGAATGCGGGTGCAGGTCCGCTGGGCCGAGGAGCTCGGCAACGGCATCCGCGACATCGCCTGCTTCGAGCCGGCGCACGACGTCGTGAGTGATTCGGAGCGCCATGACGATCCAAACCACTCACGACCCGAACCCGTCACCACGCTGATCTCCCCGGTGCGCCTGCACTACCAGCACTCGGCGTCGCCCGAGGAGAGCCGGTACCTGCGCGGCCTCGCCGAAGGACGGCTGCTCGGGCAGCGCTGCCCGGCGTGCGCGAAGGTCTACATCCCGCCGCGCGGCGCTTGCCCGACCGACGGGGTGCCCACCGAGGAAGAGGTCGAGCTCCCCGACACCGGGATCGTGACCACGTTCTGCATCGTCAACGTCCCGTTCCTGGGCCAGCGCATCAAGCCGCCGTACGTGTCCGCGTACGTGCTGCTCGACGGCGCCGACATCGCGTTCCTGCACCTGGTGCTCGGCTGCGCGGCCGACGAGGTCCGGATGGGAATGCGGGTGCGCGCGGTGTGGAAACCCCGCGAGGAGTGGGACCACACGCTGCAGAACATCGACCACTTCGAACCGACCGGCGAGCCCGATGCGCCGTTCGAGTCCTACGCCCAACACCTCTGAACCCTCCGGGAGTCCGCCGTGACAGACGTAGCCGTCGTCGGGTTCGCGCAGGCACCGAACGTGCGCGCCACCCGGGGCACCACCAACGGCGTCGAGATGCTGGTGCCGATCTTCCGCGAAGTGCTGGCCGACACCGGCCTCGCCAAGGAGGAGATCGGGTTCTGGTGCTCGGGGTCGTCGGACTACCTCGCGGGCCGGGCGTTCTCGTTCATCGCTGCGGTCGACGCCATCGGCGCGTTCCCGCCGATCAACGAGTCGCACGTGGAGATGGACGCGGCGTGGGCGCTCTACGAGGCGTGGGTGAAGATCCGCACCGGCGAGGTCGACACCGCGCTGGTCTACGGCTTCGGCAAGTCCTCGGCGGGTGACCTGCGCCGGACCCTCGCGCTGCAGCTCGATCCCTACTCGGTCGCGCCATTGTGGCCGGATTCGGTGAGCATCGCCGGATTGCAGGCCCGGCTGGGCCTGGACGCCGGCGACTGGACCGAGCGCGACATGGCGGCCGTGGCCGCTCGAAGTCGCGCCGCGGCAACGGAAAATCGCAGCGCACAGGTGTCCGGATCGGTCGATGCCGAGGCTCTGCTCGGCGAGCCCTACATCGCCGATCCGCTCCGCGCGCACGACTGCGCGCCGATCTCCGACGGCGCCGCCGTCGTCGTCCTGGCGAGCGCGGATCGGGCCCGCGAGATCCGCGAAAGGCCCGCCTGGATAACCGGTTTGGAGCACCGCGTCGAGTCGGGCAGCCTCGGCTCCCGCGACCTGCGCCGATCGGTTTCGACCACCGCCGCGGCACGCGCCGCCGGGACCGACGGCGTCGAGGTCGCGGAGCTGCACGCGCCGTTCACCCACCAGGAAATCCTGCTGCGCCAAGCGATCGGGCTCGACGACTCGGTCGCGATCAACCCTTCCGGCGGCGCGCTCTGCGGCAATCCGATGTTCGCGGCCGGCCTGGCCCGCATCGGCGAGGCCGCGGCGCGCGTGATGGACGGGCGGGCCGGGCGGGTGCTGGCGCACGCGACCAGCGGCCCGGCGCTGCAGCAGAACCTGGTCTGCGTGATGGAGGGAAGGTCCTGATGGGCAAGCGGTCGGCGGCGGTCCTCGGGACCGGCCAGACGCACCACACCAGCAAGCGGCTGGACGTCTCGATGGCCGGGCTGTGCCGGGAGGCCGCGGAGCGGGCGCTGGCCGACGCGGGCCTGGACTGGCCGGACATCGACGCCGTCGTGGTCGGCAAGGCGCCCGACCTGTTCGAGGGCGTGATGATGCCGGAGCTGCACCTCGCCGATTCCCTCGGCGCCACCGGCAAACCGCTGCTCCGGGTGCACACCGCCGGATCGGTGGGCGGCTCGACCGGCAACGTCGCGGCCAGCCTCGTGCAGGGCGGCGTGCACCGCCGGGTGCTCGCGGTGGCGTTCGAGAAGCAGTCCGAGTCGAACGCGATGTGGGCGCTGTCGATCGTGCCGCCGTTCACCATGCCGGTCGGCGCGGGCGCGGGCGGCTACTTCGCCCCGCACGTCCGCTCCTACATCCGCCGCTCCGGGGCACCCGGGCACATCGGCGCCATGGTCGCGGTGAAGGACCGGCGCAACGGCGCGCGGAACCCGTACGCGCACCTCAAGCAGGACGACATCACGCTGGAATCGGTGCTGGCCTCGCAGGTGCTGTGGGATCCGATCCGCTACGACGAGACCTGCCCGTCCTCCGACGGCGCGTGCGCGGTGATCATCGGCGACGAACCGGCCGGCGGCCCGGCCGCGTGGATCCACGCCACCGCGATGCGCACCGAGCCGACCACCTTCGCCGGGCGCGACCAGGTGAACCCCCAGGCCGGGCGGGACGCGGCCGCGGCGCTGTGGAAGCAGGCGGGCATCACCGATCCGCTGTCCGAAGTGGACGCCGCGGAGATCTACGTGCCGTTCTCCTGGTTCGAGCCGATGTGGCTGGAGAACCTCGGTTTCGCGGCCGACGGTGAGGGCTGGAAGCTCACCGAGGCCGGGGAAACCGCGCTGGGCGGGCGACTGCCGGTCAACCCCTCCGGCGGCGTGCTGTCGTCGAACCCGATCGGCGCGTCCGGGCTGCTGCGGTTCGCCGAGGCGGCCATGCAGGTGACCGGCAAGGCGGGCGAGCACCAGGTGGACGGTGCCCGCACCGCGCTCGGCCACGCCTACGGGGGTGGCTCCCAGTACTTCTCGATGTGGGTCGTCGGAGCCCAGAAACCGGGGGAACGATGAAGTTCACGCTGTCCGTCGCGATGAGCCCGCTCGACCAGCTCACCGAGCTGGCCCGCACCGCCGAGGAATGCGGCTTCGACTCGGTCGCCCTGCCGGATTCGCTGTTCTACTCCGAACAGGTCTCGGCGGCCTACCCGTACACCCCGGACGGCTCGCGGATGTGGACCGCGGAAACGCCGTGGGCGGACCCGCTGATCGCCGCCGCGGCGATGGGCGCGGCGACCTCGCGCCTGCGGTTCTACACCTCGGTCCTCAAGCTCGGGCCGCGCAATCCGGTGCTGCTGGCACGGCAGCTGGCGTCGGTGGCGGTGCTCACCGGCGACCGGTTCGGCCTGGGCATCGGGCTCGGCTGGGCGCCGGAGGAGTTCGAGTGGTGCGGCGCCCCGTACGCGAAGCGCGGCGCGCGGGTGGACGAGGCGATCGAGGTGCTGCGGCTGATCCTCGCCGGCGGAATGGTGGAGTACCACGGCGAGTTCTTCGACTTCGACCGCCTGCAGATGAGCCCGGCACCGGCGCGCCCGGTGCCGATCTACGTCGGCGGACACACGGACGCGGCGCTGCGCCGGGCGGCCCGGGTGGGCGACGGCTGGGCATCGGCGATGATGGGCATCGACGACCTGCGCAGCACCATCGGCCGGCTCGCCGAGCTGCGCGCGGAGTGCGGGCGAGCGGGTGAGCCGTTCGAGATCCAGGCGGTCTGCGTGGACCGCTTCGGCGTCGACGGCTACCGGGAGCAGGCGGAGATCGGCGTGACGGACGCGATCGTGGTCCCCTGGCTGCTCGACGGCCACGGCTTCGACGCGGACCTGAGCGTCAAGCAAGCGTCGATCGCCAAGTTCGCCGGTAACGTGATCAACAACGTGTGACCGCGACCCGGGCGCAATTTCGCGAGGAATTGACGTTCACCCGGCCGCTTTCGCGCGAAACCGACGCGCACCGGACCAGGAGGCAGGACGTGGACGAGGACAGCAAGGGCGTGCACTGGGCGGCGACCCGCGAGCCGCACCCGGCGCGCGAAGCGGCGCTGGCGTCGATCAGCGCGGTGGCGCGCGGCGCCAAGGACGAGTGGGTGGCGCTGTTCGCGTCGGACGGCGTCGTGGAGGACCCGGTCGGCCCGTCGGTCTTCGATCCCGAAGGCCTCGGCCACCACGGCCGCGAAGGCATCGCCGCCTTCTGGGACCTGGCGATCGCCCAGGCCGACCGCATCGAGTTCCACATCGACGACTCCTTCGCGGCGGGCCGCGAAGTGGCCAACGTCGGCCGGGTCACCACGTTCCTCCCGGACGGCAATGCGATGGACGCCGAAGGCGTCTTCGTCTACCGCGTCGACGACGTGGGCCTGATCCTCTCGATGCGCGCGTTCTGGGAATTCGACCGCGCGATGGCCACCATCCGACAGGCGAACTGACTCCGGCGCGCTGCGGAAATGCCCGAAGGCGCCGGTGCCTGACGGGGCGGCGTTTTCGCGCGAAATCGGCGCCCTGCGGTCACGCCTCACACGTACCCGCACCCAAGCCGAAACGAGCCCTGAAAAACGGAAACCCGCCTCGCCACACTCGGACTGCGGCGGGGCTCCGAGCGTTTCGATCGCCGTGCTGACCGGAGACGTGCTCGCCGACTTCACACGGTGGGCCCAAGGCCTGACCGGTTAACCCGAGCGCCGAAGTTCCCAATTTTAGGCAAAATCGGACGCCCTAGAACGAGCGGCACCCCCAGCCGGGACTGCCCGGCCAGGGGTGCCGCTCATCGATCAGGTGTACTGGACCTGGACTTCCTTGATGCCGTTGAGCCAGCCGGAGCGGAGGCGGCGCGGGTCGCCCACCCGCTTGATGTCCGGCATGTGGTCCGCGATCGCGTTGAAGATCAGGTCGATCTCCAGGCGCGCCAGGTTCGCACCGAGGCAGTAGTGCGCACCGTTGCCGCCGAAGCCGACGTGCGGGTTCGGGTCGCGGGTGATGTCGAAGCGCTCCGGCTCGTCGAAGACCTCCGGGTCGAAGTTCGCCGAGCTGTAGAACATCCCGACCCGCTGGCCCTTCTTGATCTCCGCGCCGCCGAGCTCGACGTCCGCCGTCGCGGTGCGCTGGAAGACGACCACCGGCGTCGCCCAGCGCACGATCTCGTCGGCCGCCGTCGACGGTCGCTGCTCCTTGTAGAGCTCCCACTGGTCCGGGTTGTCCATGAACGCGAGCATGCCGTGGGTGATGGCGTTGCGGGTGGTCTCGTTGCCCGCCACCGCCAGCAGGATCACGAAGAAGCCGAACTCGTCCGCGGTCAGCGCGTTGCCATCGATGTCGGCCTGCACGAGCTTGGTCACGATGTCGTCCATCGGGCAGCCGCGGCGCTCTTCCGCCATGTTCGCGAAGTAGCCGAGCATCTCGGCGGCGGCGACCTCCGGCTGGATGTCGTACTCCGGGTCGTCGTAGCCGATCATCTGGTTCGACCAGTCGAAGATCTCCTTGCGGTGCTCCTGCGGCAGCCCGAGCAGTTCCGCGATCGCCTGCAGCGGCAGCTCGCAGGCCACGTCGGTGACGAAGTCGCCGGTGCCGCGCTTGCGCGCCTCGGTGGCGATGTGCTGCGCCCGGTCGCGCAGCGCGGCCTCCAGGCTGTTGATGGCCCGCGGGGTGAAGCCCCGCTGCACGATCTTGCGCAGCTTGGTGTGCTGCGGCGGATCCATGTTGATCATGATGAACCGCTGCAGCTCGATCTGCTCGCGGGTCATGCCCTCGTTGAACCGGATCACGGCGGTGTTCTCCCAGGTGGAGAACACGTCGCTGCGCCGGGAGACCTCCTTGACGTCGGCGTGCCTGCTGACCACCCAGTAGCCACCGTCGTCGAACCCGCTTCGGCGGTCGGGCTGCTGGTTCCACCACACCGGCGAGGTGCGGCGGAGCTCGGCGAACTCGGCCAGCGGCAGCCGTTCGGCGAGCAGGTCGGGGTCGGTGAAGTCGAAGCCCTCCGGAATGCGCGGTGCGACCACGGATACCTCCTACAGCGGCGCGAGATCCGACCGAAGAAATGGAACGGGTTCTAAGCAAGAGAACCACACTTCCAAGATTCAGTAAACCCCTGTAACTAACCTTGAATCGAGCAAGAGAACGCACTTTCGACCAGGCTCGATTCGAGCTCTTGTAAAGACATCAGAACGTGTTCTAGTTTTGAGCGCGGAGACCGTGCGAGAGGAGATCCAGGTGGGCAATCCGGTGATCGTGGAAGCGGTCCGCACGCCGATCGGCAAGCGCCGCGGCCGGCTCTCGGGGCTGCACGCCGCCGAGATCCTCGGCGCCGCGCAACGCGGCCTGCTCGACCGCGCCGGCATCGACGCCGCCGAGGCCGACCAGGTGATCGGCGGCTGCGTGACCCAGGCCGGCGAGCAGTCGAACAACGTCACCCGAACGGCGTGGCTCAACGCCGGCCTGCCGCACCAGGTCGGGTGCACCACGGTCGACGCGCAATGCGGGTCGGCCCAGCAGGCCACGCACCTCATCGCGGGCCTGATCGCCGTGGACGCGGTGCGGGTCGGCATTTCCTGCGGCGTCGAGGCGATGAGCCGCGTGCCGCTGCGCAGCAACCTCGGCACCGACGTGGGCATGCCCCGGCCGGACACCTGGGACATCGACCTGCCGAACCAGTACGAGGCGGCGGACCGCATCGCCGCGCGCCGCGGCATCGGCCGCGAAGACCTGGACGCCTTCGGCCTGCGTTCCCAGGACCGCGCGCAGGCGGCGTGGCGGGAGGGCCGCTTCGACCGCGAGATCGTCCCGGTCCGCGTTCCCGACGGCGACCCGGTGACCCGCGACGAGGGCCTGCGCGAAACCAGCATGCAGGCCCTCGGCGGCCTGAAACCCGTTCTGGAGAACGGGATGCACACGGCCGGGACGTCGTCGCAGATCTCCGACGGCGCGGCGGCCGTGCTGCTGGCCGACGCCGACCGGGCCGCCGAGCTCGGCCTGCGGCCGCGCGCCCGGATCGTCGCGCAGTGCCTGGTGGGCGGCGAGCCGTACTACCACCTGGACGGACCGGTGCAGGCCACCCAGCGGGTGCTGGAGCTCAGCGGCATGAAGCTCGGGGACATCGACGTCTTCGAGGTGAACGAGGCGTTCGCCTCGGTGGTCCTGTCGTGGGCGGCGGTGCACGAACCGGACCTGGACCGGGTCAACGTCAACGGCGGCGCGATCGCGCTCGGCCACCCGGTCGGCAGCACCGGAGCCAGGCTGATCACCTCCGCCCTGCACGAGCTGGAGCGCCGCGACGCCACAACGGCGCTGATCACGATGTGCGCCGGAGGAGCCCTGGCCACGGGCACGATCATCGAACGGCTGCGCTGACCGCTCCGAGGCGAACGGCCCGTGTGCACTTCCTGTTGCTACAGCGACAGAAAGTGCACACGGGCCGCAACCTTGCCTCGGGCACCGGGGCGCTCAGAGCCAGTCGTCGGGGTGGATCGTGGTGAGGAACAAGTCGAGATCCGTTGGCGGCAACTGCGGCGTCGGGGCGAGGCCCGCGTAGGCGCCCCGGTAGAACAGCAGCGGGGCCTCTGCGGTGGTTTCGCCGAGGGACCGGACGCGGCCGATGGCGATGTAGTGGTCGCCCGCTTCGTGCACCGCCTCGATGTCGCAGTCGATCCAGGTCAGCACGCCGTCCAGGATCGGCGCACCCGAAGGAGCCGGGTGCCAGCGGAGGCCGGTGAACTTGTCGTCGCCGCTGCGGCCGAACACGGTGCTGACCGGTCGTTGCGACTCCGCCAGGACGTTGACGCAGAACCGCCCCGCCCGCTCCAGCACCGGCCAGGCCCGGGACGTCCGGGACGGGCAGAACAGGACCAGCGGCGGGTCCAGGGACAGCGCCGCGAACGACTGGCAGGCGAAGCCCACCGGCCGCTCGCCGTCCGTCCCCGTCACCACCGTGACGCCGGTGCCGAAGTGCCCCAGCACCCGCCGGAACACCGCCGGCTCCGGGGCCTCGTCGCCGGTCATGGGCGGGCGCCGACGCTGAAGTCGTGGCCCCACAGGCTGACCGCCGTGCTCTCGCGGGCGATCCAGTCCTCGTCGTCGACCTGCCTGCCCTCGCAACCGAATTCGACGTCGAAGCCGCCGGGCGTCTTCATGTAGAACGACAGCATCAGGTCGTTGACGTGCCGCCCCAGCGTCGCCGACATCGGCACCTTCCGCCGCTGCGCGCGATCCAGGGTCAGCCCGACGTCGTCGACGTCGGCGACCTCCACCATCAGGTGCACGATCCCGCTCGGCGTCGGCATCGGCAGGAACGCCAGGCTGTGGTGGCGCGGGTTGCAGCCGAAGAACCGCAGCCAGGCCGGATCCCCGTCCGCGGGGCGGCCGACCAGTTCCGGCGCCAGCCGCATCGAGTCGCGCAGCCGGAAGCCGAGCACGTCGCGGTAGAACCGCAGCGCCGCCTCGTCGTCGTGGGTGGACAGCACCACGTGTCCGAGGCCCTGCTCCTCGGTGACGAACCGGTGCCCGTACGGGCTGACCACGCGGCGGTGCTGCAGCGCCACCCCGTGGAAGACCTCCAGCCCGTTGCCGGACGGGTCGTTGAAGCTGATCAGCCCGTTGACCCGGCGGTCGGCGAGCTCGTCGGCCGTGCCTTCCTTGTACGGCACGCCCGCGCTCTCCAGCCGGGCCCGGATCTCGTCCAGCTCCCCGGAGTTGGCGACCTCCCAGCCGGACGCGGCGAGCCGGTCCTGCTCGCCGGGCAGGATCACCAGGCGTGCCGGGAAGTCGTCCATCCGCAGGTACAGCGCTTCCGGGTCGCCTCCGGTGCCTTCGATCATGCCGAGCACCTTCAGGCCGAACACCCGCCACGCCTCGACGTCGGTCGCCTCGATGCGCAAGTAGCCGAGCGAACGAATGCCCACGGCGGGCCTCCTATTGATCGTCTTGATCTTGGCTTGCGTAGCAGTGCAGGTGGCGGCCCCCTGCGGGAATTACGGCCGCCTTCTCACATGAACCAGGTCCCTCAAGTCAGTCGAGCAGGAAATCCTTGGCGATCCGGTTGAATTCGGCGAACTTCTCCAGCTGCGCCCAGTGCCCGCAGCGGCCGAACACGTGCAGCTGCGCGCGCGGGATCAGCTTCAGCGCGACCAGCGCGCCGTCCAGCGGGTTGACCCGGTCCTCGCGACCCCAGATCAGCAGGACGCGCTGCCGCAGGCGGTACGCCTCGCGCCACAGCATGCCTTCCTCGAAGGTGTCCGGGTGCATGAACGACGCGCCCATCGCCCGCATCGCGGCCAGCGATTCGGGGGTCGAGGCGGCGGCGTAGCGCTCGTCGATGAGCTCGTCGGTGATCAGCGACTGGTCGTAGACCATGATCCGCAGGAAGTCGGCGAGCTTCTCCTTGCTGGGGCCCGGCGGCGCGCCGAAGGCGCTGAGCTTGCGGACGCCTTCGGTCGGGTCCGGCGCGAACGCGTTCAGGCTCAGCCCGCCGGGGCCCATCAGCACCAACCGCCCGGCGCGGTCCGGGTGGTTCAGCGCGAAGCGCACCGCCGTGCCGCCGCCCAGCGAGTTGCCCAGCAGGTGGGCGCGCTCGATGCCGAGCTCGTCGAGCAGCTCCAGCAGCGCGGTCGCGCTGTGCGTGAAGTACTGGCCGTGCTCGGTCGGCTTGTCGGAGCGGCCGAAACCTGGCTGGTCGACGGCGATGGCGTGGAAGTCCTCGGCGAAGACACCGATGTTGCGGGAGAAGTTGCTCCACGAGGATGCCCCCGGTCCCCCGCCGTGCAACATGACCACTGTGGACGCCGAAGGATCGCCGGCCTCGTGGTAGTGCAGGGTCAGCCCGGACGGCAGCTTCGCGGTCCGGCTCGTCGTGTCGAAATCGACCGTCATACCATGGAGTCCTTCACTGGGATGCCGAATTCTCCGGAACCGAACATCAGGTAGGCGCGCTCCAGGTCGTTGGCGGCGTGCACCCGGCCCGCGTGCGCGTCGCGCCAGAACCGCTGGATCGGCGTGCCCGACCACAGCGCCCGCCCACCGGAGTTCTCGAAGAGCCTGTCGATCGCCGAGATCGAACGCGCTGTGCCGCGCACCTGGTCGCGCCGCGCCCGCAGCCGCAGCGACATCGGGACCTCCTCACCTGCCTGCACCAGCGCGTACTCCTCGGCGAGGTTGGTCGTCAGCTGCAGCCACGCCGCGTCGATCTCGCTGGCCGCCTCCGCGATCCGCACCTTCGCGAACGGGTCCTCCTTGGCCTTCTCCCCCGCGTACGCCGCCCGCACCCGCTTGGCCTGGTGCGCCACGTGCGCGTCGTAGGCGCCTTGGGCCATGCCGATGATCGGGGCGGTGATGGTCGACGGATGCACCGTGCCCCAGGGGAGCTTGTACAGCGGCGCGGTGTTGACCTCGTGTCCCGGGCATTGCGTCTTGGACATCGACACGAAGCTCAGCGCCCGGTGCCGCGGGACGAAGACGTCCTCCACGACGATGTCGTTGCTGCCGGTGCCGCGCAGGCCGACGGTGTCCCACACGTCTTCGATCCGGTAGTCGCCGAGCGGCAGCAGGTACGTGCAGAAGTCCACCGGCTTGCCGTCATCGCCCAGCACCGGCCCGCCGAGGAACACCCACGACGCGTGGTCGCAGCCGGAGGAGAAGCTCCACTTCCCGCTGAGCCGGTAGCCGCCGTCGACGATGGTCGCCCGGCCCATCGGCGCGTACGACGAGGAGACCCGCGTCGCCGGGTCGTCGCCCCAGACTTCGTCCTGGGCCTGCTCCGGGAACAGCGCGAGGTGCCACGGGTGCACGCCGAGGATCGACGCCACCCAGCCAGTCGAGCCGCACGCGCTGCCGATGAGCCGGACCGCGCCGTAGAAGTCCAGCGGATCGGCCTCGTATCCGCCGTAGCGCTCCGGTTGCAGCAGCGCGAAGAAACCCGCCTCCTGCAGGGCCGCGATGGTCTCGTCCGGGATCTTCCGGCCGTCCTCGGCCTTCTGCGCGCGGTCCCGCAGGACCGGCAGGAGTTCCCGCACCCGTTCGACGACTGCTCGACTGTCCTTCATCGGCCGCTCCCGTTTCCCGAGTAACCACAGGCTAGAACATGTTCTTATTCGTGTCGATCACGCTGGAGTTCGAGCGCGATGTCGATGAGCTGGTCCTCCTGACCGCCGACGAGCTTGCGCTCGCCCGCGCGCACCAGCAGCGCCGCCTCGCTGACGCCGTAGCGCTCGGCCTGCCGGGCGGCGTGCTTGAGGAAGCTGGAGTACACCCCGGCGTAGCCCATCATCAGCGCGGAGCGGTCCAGCAGGCATTCCTCGGGCATCGCCGGGCGCACCACGTCCTCGGCCGCGTCGGCGATGGCGAAGAAGTCGATCCCGGTGCGGATGCCGAGCTTGTCGCACACGCCGACGAACGCCTCCACCGGAGTGTTCCCCGCCCCGGCGCCGAAACGCCTTGCGCTGCCGTCGATCTGCACCGCGCCGGCCCGCGCCGCGGCGACGGAGTTGGCGACGGCGACGCCGAGGTTCTCGTGCCCGTGGAAGCCGACCTGCGCCTCGCCGCCGACCTCCGCGACGAGCGCCGACACCCGCTCGGCCACCTGCTCCAGCACCAGCGCGCCCGCCGAGTCGACGACGTAGACGCACTGGCAGCCCGCGTCGACCATGATCCGCGCCTGCTTCGCCAGCGACTCCGGCGGCTGGGAGTGCGCCATCATCAGGAATCCGACGGTCTCCAGGCCCAGCTCGCGCGCCAGGCCGAAGTGCTGCTCCGACACGTCGGCTTCGGTGCAGTGCGTGGCGATCCGGCACACCGAGGCGCCGTTGTCGCGGGCGATGACGATGTCGTCGGTGACGCCGACGCCCGGCAGCATCAGCACGGCGATCTTGGCGTTGCGCGCCGTCTCGGCGGCGATGGTGATGAGTTCCTGTTCGGGCGTATGGGAAAACCCGTAGTTGAACGACGAGCCGCCCAGCCCGTCGCCATGGGTCACCTCGATGACCGGCACGCCCGCGCCGTCCAGCGCGGTGACGATGTCGCGCACCTCCGCCTTGGTGAACTGGTGGCGCTTGTGGTGCGATCCGTCGCGCAGCGAGGTGTCGGTGATCCGCACGTCCAGGGCGTCGGAGTAGGTGTTCGGCAGGCCGGTCATGCCAGTTCCGCCTCTCCGCGTTTCACAGTTGTGGTTGCGTCCGGCTCGATCTCGCGTTTCGCGGTTTCTTGTGGCCGGTTTGCGTCACGTTCCCCTGAGGTGCGGTTGAGGAGGACTGGGGTTGACACAGGACTACTCATGCCACTGCCTCCTTGCTGACCAATTGCTCGCCCACCCGCACCGCGGCGGCGGTCATGATGTCCAGGTTCCCGGAGTAGGGCGGCAGGAAGTCGCCCGCGCCCTCGACTTCGACGAAGATCGCCGCGCGCGCCATGCCACCGGTGGCCGGCGACGGCGGGTCGAACTGCGGCTCGGCCAGCAGCCGGTAGCCGGGCACGTACTCGGCGATCTCGGCGGCCATCTTGGTGATCGACGCGCCGATCGCGTCGGTGTCGGCATCGGCCGGGATGGCGCAGAAGATCGTGTCGCGCATGATCACCGGCGGGTCGGCCGGGTTCAGCACGATGATCGCCTTGCCGCGCTCCGCGCCGCCCAGCACCTCGATGCCGGTGCTGGTGGTGCGGGTGAACTCGTCGATGTTGGCGCGGGTGCCCGGCCCGGCCGACACCGACGCGACCGACGCGACGATCTCGGCGTAGGCGACCGGCACCACGCGCGACACCGCGTGCACCATCGGGATGGTGGCCTGGCCGCCGCAGGTGATCAGGTTCAGGTTCGGCGCGTCCAGGTGCTCGTCGAGGTTCACCGGCGGCACCACGTAGGGCCCGACGGCGGCGGGCGTGAGGTCGATGGCCCGGATGCCCGCCTCGGCGTAGCGGGGCGCGTTGGCCCGGTGCACCTTCGCCGAGGTGGCTTCGAAGACCACGTCCGGGCGGTGGTTCTCCAGCAGCCAGTCCACGCCGTCCGCGCTCGCCGCGACCCCGAGGTCCGCCGCCCGGCGCAGCCCCGCGCTGGCCGGGTCGATGCCGATCATCCACCGGGGTTCGAGGTGCGCGGAGCGGCTCAGCTTGTGCAGCAAGTCGGTGCCGATGTTGCCGGATCCGACGATCGCCGCGGTCGCCTTGCGCATTCCGCCTCCTTTCTGCAGGTCAGTTGCCGTGAGTGCACGATCCGGTTCTTACCGGTCTTCGCGCTCACGACCCGAACGACACCGACACGGAGCCCAGCTCGGCTCCGCCGCACCGGAAGTCGGCACGGAACTCGTCACCGGGTGACACGTCGATCGCGCGGGTGCAGGAGCCGGGCAGCACGACGTTCCCGGCCCGCAGCCGCACCCCGAAGGCGGCGACCTTCCGCGCCAGCCAGGCGACGGCGGTGGCGGGGTTGCCCAGCACCGCGTCGGACCGGCCGTGCTCGATGGCCTCGCCGTTGCGCCACAGCACTGCGCCGATCCGTTTCAGGTCAACGGAATTCGGGTCGATCCGCGCCGCGCCGAGCGCGAAGCCCGCCGAGGACGCGTTGTCCGCGATCGTGTCCACGAGGCTGATCCGCCAGTCCGCGATCCGGCTGTCGATCAGCTCGATCGCCGGCACCAGCGCCTCGGTCCCGGCCAGCACGTCGGCCTCGGTGCACGCCGCGGGCAGGTCCGCGCCCAGCAGGAACCCGACCTCCACCTCCACCCGCGGCACGCAGTACCGCCGCGGGTCGACCGGTTCGCCCTCGGGCAGCCGCATGCTCGCCAGCAGGTGCCCGTAGTCGGGCTCGGACACGCCCATCATCTGCTGCATGACCGGCGAGGTCAGCCCGACCTTGTGGCCGATGACCGGCTCGTCGCGCCGGCGCACGTTCAGCAGCTGGATCTCGTAGGCATCGACGGCGTCCAGCCGCGGGATCGTCTCCACCAGCGGCGGTATCGGCGCGCGATCGCGCTCGGCGTCCCAAAGCCGCTGCGCCACCTCGGCGCGCGCGTCAGCTGCCAGCATCCGTTCACCCCTTCGCCGAGTTGAGTCCGGCCCGGCGGCCGGAGAACACGCAGTCGGCCAGCGACAGCCCGCTGATGTAGGACTCCGAGCACACGCCGACCGCCGAGCGACCGGCCGCGTACAGGCCGGGAACGGTGCCGCCGTGCTCGTCCCGCACCTGCCCGGTGCCCTCGTCGACGAGCAGCCCGCCGAGGGTGAGCATCGGGCACGGATAGGCCAGGCTCGGCCGGATCGAGACGTCCAGCAGCGCGAACGGCGGCCGGTCCAGGACCCGGACGAACTCCGCTGGCTTACCCGCCGGATCGGGTTTCCCTTCGCTCGCGGCCATGTTGTGGCTGTCCACTGTGTCCCGGAGTCCCGCCGCGTCGACACCGGCCGCGCGGGCGGCCGATTCGAGCGTGTCGCCGGTCGCAGCGGTCGAGAGCAGGTAGTGCGCTTGCAGCCGCTGGAACCACACCGTCTGGCTGCGCAGCTGCTGCTTGGCGAGCCGGCTCAACCGCTGGTCGATCAGCAGCCAGCCGCGCCCGCCGTGCCGCTCGACGAGCGCCTGCCCGTGCGCGGCGCCGTAACGGGATTCGTCGCCGATCCGCCGGCCGTCCTGGTCGACGAGGACGCCGCTGAGCATCGCGCTGGGCGGGCTGATGAACCGCCACGCCGACACTCGGTCCAGCTTGCCGAGCGCGCCGCCGACGTCCTGCCCGAGCCGGATGCCGCTGCCGTCGTCGCCCTGCGTGCCCAGCGGCAGTCCGCCCCGGTACGCGGGCGCGAAACGCCGCATCATCTCCCGGTTGGCCACGAATCCGCCCGCGGCCAGCACCACCGCCCGGTCCGCGTGGATCCGCACGGCTTCGCCGCGCCGCTCCAGCCGCTCGACCCGGCCGTGCAGCAGCCGCGCCAGTTTCGGCACGTACAGCCCGGGTTTCGCCGCCACGCGGCTCAACGCCCGGTGCACGCGGCGAGCACCTCCGCCGACGCGCTCGCAGTCGACAGCGCAGACCCGGCCATCGGCGTCCAGCACCAGCCTGCGCGCACGGGTCTCGGTGAGCACCTGGACCCCGGCCCGGCGCACGGCTTCCGCCAGCGCCGCGAACAGCACTTTCCCCGACGTGCCGCGGCCTTTCGTGCGGTGACCGCGCGGGGCGGGCGCGGCGACGTCCCGGAAACCGCCCGCCGCCTCGCTGCCGGAGTAGTAGAGGTAGTGCCGGTTGCTCGGGTACGACGTCTTGTACGGGCAGAGGCTTCCCTCGAACGGGACGCCCTGCTGCTCCAACCAGGTGATCATGTCGGCGCTGGACTCGCAGAAGCGGCGGAGCGTGTCCGCGCCGACCGCGTCGCCGACCTCTTCCCGCAGGTATGCGTACATCGCCTCGGGCGTGTCCGGCACACCGGCCGCGCGCTGCTGCCGGGTGCCGCCGCCGGCGTAGACGACGCCGCCGGACAGGGCGCTCGCACCGCCGCCGCCGAACCGGTCGATCAGCACGACGCGGGCGCCCGCGCGGGCCGCTTCGAGCGCGGCGCAGGCCCCGGCGACGCCGAAGCCGACGATCACCACATCGGCGTGCAACGCGCTGCGCTGGACCATCGCACCCCTCACCAGTTTGAAACAGGTTCTCTTCGCTACTTCATCGAGGCAAGTGCTCGTTTTCTGGCTACACCATAGCGCCACTGGCGCAGAAATCTATAACATGTTTCAGTATTGACCGCGAGGTTGGCGCGAGGGAGGTGCGATGACCGCAGGGACACCCGATGGCCGCTCCGAGTTCGACGTCGTCGTGGTCGGCAGCGGCGCCGCCGGGATGACGGCGGCGCTCACGGCGGCCCGGCAGGGACTCGACACCGTGCTGGTCGAGAAGGCGGCGAAGTTCGGCGGCTCCACAGCCCGCTCCGGCGGCGGCGTGTGGGTGCCGAACAACCACGTGCTCGCCGAGGCGGGCATCACCGACACCCCAGAAGCCGCAAGCACCTACCTCGCCCACATCGTCGGCGACGCGGTCGACGCCGAACGGCAGGCCGCCTTCCTGGCGGCCGGGCCGCGGATGCTCGCCGAGGTCCTGCCGAGCACGCCGTTGCGCATGCGGTGGGTGCCCGAATACGCGGACTACTACCCGGAAGCCCCCGGCGGCCGGGTGCGCGGGCGATCCATCGAGGCCGCGCCGCTGGACGGCCGAGTCCTCGGCGATCTGCTCGCCGATCTCGAACCCGGCTACGGCAAGGCCCCGGCGAACCTGGTCATCACGCAGGCCGACTTCCGGTGGCTGAACCTGCTCGCCCGCCACCCGCGCGGCCCGCTGCGCGCCCTGCGGGTGGGCACGCGCTGGCTGCTCGCCCGGATCCGCGGGCAGCGCCTGCTCGCGCTCGGCCAAGCGCTGTCCGCGGGCCTGCGGGTCGCGCTGCGCGACGCCGGCGTGCCGGTGTGGCTGAACACCCCGCTGATCGACCTGGAGCACGACGGCGGCCGGGTCACCGGCGTCGTCGTCGAGCACGACGGCCAGCGCCGGACGCTGGTGGCGCGGCGCGGAGTCGTGCTGGCCGCAGGCGGTTTCGAGCACAACGAGCAACTGCGCAAACAGCACCAGCGCGAGCCGATCGGTACGCAGTGGACCGTCGGCGCGAAGGCCAACACCGGCGACGCGATCACCGCCGCCCAGCGGCTCGGCGCCGCGACGGAGCTGATGGACGACGCGTGGTGGGGGCCGTCGATCCCGCTGCCCGGCGGGCCGTGGTTCTGCCTCGCCGAACGAACCCTGCCCGGCTGCATCCTGGTCAACGGCGACGGCGAGCGATTCGGCAACGAAGCCGCGCCGTACGTCGACGCGGTGCACGCCATGTACGGCCCCGGCGACGGGCCCGGGCGGCACATGCCGACCTGGCTGATCGCCGACCAGCGCTACCGCAACCGGTACATGTTCGCGGGCCTGGGCCCGCGGCAGCCGTTCCCGGGCCGCTGGTACAAAACCGGGGCCGTTCAGCGGGCGGCGACGGTCGAAGCGCTGGCCGAGCGCATCGACGTGCCCGCCGC
Source organism: Saccharopolyspora shandongensis (assembly GCF_900106995.1). Classification (GTDB taxonomy): domain Bacteria; phylum Actinomycetota; class Actinomycetes; order Mycobacteriales; family Pseudonocardiaceae; genus Saccharopolyspora; species Saccharopolyspora shandongensis. Next base: position 47,195 of record NZ_FNOK01000015.1, on the reverse strand, counting down.
CGCGCTGCGCCGCACGATCGAGCGGTTCAACGGCTTCGCGCGCAACGGCGTGGACGCCGACTTCCGGCGCGGCGACTCCGGATACGACCGCTACTACGGCGATCCGCGCAACAAACCGAACCCGAGCCTGGGCGCGCTGGAGGTAGCGCCGTTCTACGCCGTGAAGATCGTGCCGGGCGACCTCGGCACCAAGGGCGGCCTGCGCACCGACGTGCACGCTCGGGTGCTGCGCGAAGACGGCACGCCCATCGAAGGCCTGTACGCGGCAGGCAACACCAGCGCCGCCGTGATGGGCCGAACCTACGCCGGGCCCGGAGCGACCCTCGGCCCAGCGATGACCTTCGGATATCTCGCCGCGCAGCACCTGGCAACCGAGGAGTGATTTCGGCAATGGATTTGAGTAGCGGCGCAGGTAGCGGCCCCCCTGCGGGAGTTACAGACGCCGTCTGGACTCCGGGATCCCCGACTTGTGTATGTCCAATACACGGCGCTGGGGCTGTCCTCGCCAGACGACGTCTGAGAACCCGCGGCGGTGCAAGTTGAGTCCCCCACCGCATGCGGCTGACGCCGCATTCTCAAAAGACTTCTGAGGCGGTACGAGCGAAAGGGACGAGATGACGGCGGCAAACAACGACGAGGTGCGCACCATCGACGTCGGGACCCCACCGACCCGGTTCGCGCGCGGCTGGCACTGCCTCGGCCCCGTCGAGCAGTTCAAGGACGGTCGGCCGCACGCCGTGGAGGCCTTCGGCACCAAGCTCGTCGTGTTCCAGGGCGAGGACGGCGGCCTCAACGTGCTCGACGGCTACTGCAGGCACATGGGCGGCGACCTCACACAGGGCACCATCAAGGGCAACGCGGTCGCCTGCCCGTTCCACGACTGGCGCTGGGCGGGCAACGGCCGCTGCACCGGAATCCCCTACGCCAAGCGGATCCCGCTGCGCGCCCGCACCAAGGCGTGGCCCGCGATGGAGGAGAACAAGCAGCTGTTCGTGTGGAACGACCCGCAGGGCAACCCGCCCCCGGCGGACGTGACGATCCCGCACCTGCCGGAGGCGTTCTCCGACGAGTGGAGCAACTGGACCTGGGACACCGTGCGCATCGAGGGCTCGAACTGCCGCGAGATCGTCGACAACGTGGTGGACATGGCGCACTTCTACTACATCCACTTCGCGTTCCCGACGTACTTCAAGAACGTCTTCGAGGGCCACGTCGCCAGCCAGTACCTGACCACCAAGGGCCGCCCGGACATCGGCGCGGGCACCTACTCCGGCAGCGACAACCAGGTGCGCTCGGAGGCGTCGTACTACGGGCCGTCGTACATGATCGACCGGCTGTGGAACGAATACCACGGCTACACCATCGAAACGATCCTGATCAACTGCCACTACCCGATCACCGCCGACTCGTTCGTGCTGCAGTGGGGCGTGCTGGTCAAGAAGCTGCCGGGGCTCTCCGACGAGCAGGCGGACAAGCTGGCGGGCAAGATCGCCAAGAACACCGGCGTCGGGTTCCTGCAGGACGTGGAGATCTGGCGGAACAAGACGCGGATCGACAACCCGCTGCTGTGCGAGGAGGACGGCCCGGTCTACCAGCTGCGCCGCTGGTACGAGCAGTTCTACGTGGACGTCGAGGACGTCAGCGAGGACATGGTGGCGAGGTTCGAGTTCGAAGTGGACACCAGCCGCGCGAACGAGGTGTGGGAGCGGGAAGTCGCGGAGAACCTGGCGCGCAAGCAGGCGGAGAGCTCATGACCTGGGCGAAGGCACCGGACCTGGCCGACCGGCCCGCGGCGCTGGCCCGGGTGCGCGAGAGCACGGCCGCCGACCGGGACGACTACCTGCGCTCGGGGCTGTGCCCGGTGGCGTGCGGGCGCTGCGGCGTCCGGGTGCTGGCGAAGAAGAACAGCCCGCAACACACCAGCATCCAGTGGACCGCCGAAGGCGCTCGCCGGTGCGCGACGTTCGCCGGCCGCCCGGCGGGCGAGGTCGCCGAGTCCTGCGCCGACGTGCTGGCGAGCATCGACGCCGCCGCCCGCGACGGTCTGATCGAGACCCCGCCGCACGATCCCGACGGAGATCCCAGGAGCCTGTGATGCCCGAACCCGCCCGACTGCGGGTCGCCGCGGTCATCGACGAGACCCGGGACAGCCGGTCGCTGGTGTTCGAGCCGCCGCCGGAGTGGTCCTACCGGCCCGGCCAGTTCCTCACCCTGCGAATCCCCAGCGACCGCACCGGTTCGGTGGCGCGCAGCTACTCGCTGTCCAGCTCGCCGCACGTCGACGAGGCGTGGCAGGTCACGGTGAAGCGAGCCGGCTTCGGCTCGAACTGGTTGTGCGACAACGTCGCCGCCGGGACCACTGTGGACGTTCTGCCGCCCGGCGGCGCCTTCACGCCGAGTTCGCTCGACGAGGACTTCCTGCTGCTCGCGGCGGGCAGCGGGATCACGCCGGTGATGTCGATCGCGAAGTCGGTGCTGGCGGCCGGGACCGGGCGCGTGGTGATCGTCTACGCCAACCAGGACGAGGACTCGGTCATCTTCGCCGCCGAGCTCCGGGATCTGATCGCCCGGCACCCCGACCGGCTCGTCGTGGTGCACTGGCTGCAATCGGTGCAGGGCCTCCCGACGGTGCCCGCGCTTCGCGAGCTGATCAGGCCGTTCGCGGACCGCGAGTGCTTCGTGTGCGGCCCGGGCGGTTTCATGGACGCCGCCGCGGAAGCGCTGAAGGACCTGGAAGTCCCGCGCGCTCGGACCCACGTCGAACGCTTCGTCTCCCTGAAGCGCAACCCCTTCGAGAAGCGGAAGCCGAAAGCGCCCGAGCCGCCCGAGGACACCGCGACCATCGCGGTCGAGCTCGACGGCGAGAACCACCGGTTCGCGTGGCCGCGCCAGAAGCGCCTGCTGGACCTGCTCCTGGAAAAGGGCCTGGACGCGCCGTTCTCCTGCCGCGAAGGCGCGTGCAGCGCATGCGCCTGCCGGATCCGGAGCGGCGAGGTGAAGATGCTCCAGAACTCGGTCCTCGACCAGGAGGACCTCGACGACGGGATCATCCTGGCCTGCCAGTCGCTCCCGATCACCGACGAGGTCCACATCACCTACGATTGAGGGCTCCAGCGAGCACGTCCGAGGCGAAGTCCGCCGCCGAGCGGGGCGGCCGCCCGAGGACCGCCTGGACACCGGCGCCCAGCTCGGACTCCGCTTCCACGCGGTAGTTTCGGTAGAGCGCGGCCAACCCGGCGACGTACTCGGCCGACAATCCGGTGCGCACCAGCCGCGCCTGCCAGCCGGCGTCGGGCACGATGTCTCGGTATCGGACCGGATTCCCCAGGACGGCACCGAACGCAATGGAGCCGGTCACGTGCCGTGAGTGTTTTGTGTTGCTATAGCAGCACAAAGCACTCACGGGCTCACACCTGCAGGAACACTTCTCAGCGCGCCGGCGGGATGTTGTGGTTCAGGCGGAAGAGGTTCTTCGGGTCGCGGGCTTTCTTCAGAGCGCCGAGACGCTCGTAGTCGGCCGGGTCGTAGGCCGCGCGGACGCCTTCCGGATTGGCGCTGCCGCCCGCCAGGAAGTTCAGGTTCCGGCCGCCCGTCGACCACGGGGCCATCTCGCGCATGACGCGGCTCTGCAGCTCGCGAGCCGCGTCGACGGTGGCTTCGTCGACCTTGGAGTTGACGCCGAAGACGTACGGCGCGTCGCGGTGCCCGACGCAGTTGTCCACCGGCCGGGACAGCGCGCCACCGAGGTGGCGGACCTCGACCACGCACCGCTGCGGCGCGTCCGGGCCGACCAGGCCGAGCAGCGTCTTGATCGCCGCGTCGTCGAAGTCGCGCAGCATCGCGTTGTCCGTGACGTAGCCCATCGGCTGGACCGGGTCGTTGTTGATCGAGCCGACCTCCCGGTACGGCATCTCGCGCACCGAGTCGATCAGCCGCGGCCCGACCGCCCGCAACGGCTCGGTCAGCCGCTCCCCCTCCGCCGGATCACCGGCGTACGCGATGCGCACGTGCACGACGTGGCGGCCGCGCAGCGGCTCCGGCAAGGCCGGAACGTCCGGGAACGGGACCAGCGCGACCGAGGAGGTCATCTCCTCCGGCAGGTCGCGGGTCCACTGCTGCCAGGTCCGCAGCACGTCACCGATCAGGTGCGAGTCGAAGTACAGCCCGCCGCCGTAGAGGCTCGCGACCGGCATCAGGTCCACCTCCATTCCGGTCACCACGCCGAAGTTGCCGCCCGCGCCGCGCAGCGCCCAGAACAGCTCGGCGTCGGATTCGGCGGTGACGCGGCGGAACCGCCCGTCGGCGGTGACGATCTCGATGGCGCGCACGTGGTCGGCGGCGTAGCCGTAGCGCCGCCCGAGGTGCCCGAGGCCGCCGCCGAGGGTGTAGGACACCGCGCCGACGTGCGGCGCGCTGCCGGACAGCGGCGCCAGCCCGGACTCCGCCGCCGCCTCGACCACCTGGCCCCAGCGCACGCCCGCGGCGAACCACGCGGTGCGCCGCTCGGCGTCGATCCGGACCTCCGACATGCGGCCGGTCGTGATCAGCAGCCCGCCCTCGACCTCGGACGCGATGCCGTGACCGGTGCTGAGCACCGCCACCGGCAGGTCGCGCTCCGCCGCGAACTCGACCGCCGCCCGCACGTCCGCCGCGTCGACCGCGCCCACCACGACCTGCGGTCGGCGCTGGTCGAAGGCCAGGAACCCGGAGCGTTCGGCGCCGTAGTCGGCTTCTCCCGGCAGGAACACCGGTCCCTGCACGCGGTCGGTCAGTGCGGCGAATTCGTTTGGTGCCATGGCAGGAACGCTAACCCACCTTGAGGACAGCTTTTGTCCTAAGGGGTGTGCGATCCTGAAAAACATGACGACGACGCTGCCCGCCCGGTTGCTCCGTCTGCTGTCGCTGCTGCAGAGCCGCCGCGAGTGGTCCGGCGGCGAGCTGGCCGACCGGCTGGAGGTCACCGGCCGCACCGTGCGCCGCGACATCGACCGGCTCCGCGAGCTCGGCTACCCGGTCGAGAGCACCACCGGCACCGCGGGCGGCTACCGGCTGGCCTCGGGCAAGAACCTGCCACCGCTGCTGCTCGACGACGACGAAGCCGTGGCGGTGGCGGCCGGGCTGCTCACCGCCGCCAGCGGCAGCGTGACCGGCATCGAGGAGAGCTCGATCCGCGCGCTGGCCAAGCTGGAGCAGGTGCTCCCGACCCGACTGCGCGGTCGGGTGGGGGCCCTCGCGTGCGCGACGGTGCCGGTGGTGGTGCGCGACGGCCCACAGGTCGACGCCGGGACGCTGGCGCTCATCGGGGCGGCCTGCCGTGATCACGAGGTGCTGTCCTTCGACTACGAGAAGCGCGGCGGCGCGGCGGAATCCCGTCGGGTCGAACCGCACAGCCTGGTCGCGGTGCGGGGCCTGTGGTACCTGATCGCCTTCGACCGCGACCGCGAGGACTGGCGCACCTTCCGCGTCGACCGCCTGATTCGGCCGCTGGCCACCGGACGCCGCTTCGAACCGCGCGCCCTCCCCGCGGAAAGCCCGGCCGCGCACATCCGCCGCTCGATCATCGACGCGCCCTACCGCTACTCCGCCCGGGTCACGGTGCAAGCCCCGGCCGAGACCGTGCGCGAGCACCTGCACCCGTTGCTGCCGGACCGGGTCGCCCCGATCGACGAGCACAGCTGCACCGTGCGGCTCGGTGAGGACGCGCTGCCCGCGATCACCCGGCGCGTCCTCGACCTGGCGGTCCTCGACGCGGCCTTCACCATCGACGCCCCGGACGACCTGCGCGATCACCTGCGATCACGCCTCGGGCGATTGCTCGACGTGCTGTCCGGGTAGCCGACCGGGGCGCGACGCGATCACCGGCGACCACAGCGCGTGTCCAAATTTCCCCCGAGGAACCGACCGTTTGCACCTTTTCCTCGAAGCGATCTCGGCCGACGTGAAGTCCGAGGGCACGAAGATCAGGAGCGAACCATGGGAGCCGGCGGCGCAATCCGAGCCAACCACGCGCAGTACCGAGGCCGGATCGCACTCCGCTGGAGACCCCTGCACATCCCGAACATGGACGAATGCCCGGCGGGCGGCGGCCACGCCCCGGTTCCGAAGCAGGGCGGCGGCGGCCGGATCTGCCTCAAGTGCGGCGAATCCTGCTGACCCGCGTCCCACCGCCCGGGCAGCACGCGTAGCGGCCTGCGCCGTCGGCAAGGTGAAGCGAACGGCCTGTTCACCTCACCCACCGAGACGAACGGTCCGTTCACTCCACTCCACCAGCGGGTATCCACCGCCGCTGCGCCGGACGAGTTCTCGAACAGCCTCTGCCGCGGCCGAAAGCGCTCACGACAGTCACGCCCGGGACAGCACCAGGCCGCTGGTCGGGACGCCGGTTCCGGCCGTGACCACGACGTGCCCGACGTCGTCGACCTGGTTCACCGCCGAGCCCCGGACCTGCCGGACCGCCTCGGCGATGCCGTTCATCCCGTGGATGTAGGCCTCGCCGAGCTGGCCGCCGTGGGTGTTCAGCGGCAGCCGTCCGCCGAGTTCGATCGCGCCGTCGGCGATGAAGTCCTTCGCCTCGCCGCGCCCGCAGAAGCCCAGTTCCTCCAGCTGCACCAGCACGAACGGCGTGAAGTGGTCGTAGAGGATGCCGACCTGGACGTCCTGCGGCCCGATGCCCGCCTGCCGCCACAGCTGGCGGGCCACCACGCCCATCTCCGGCAGCGCCGCCAGGTCGTCGCGGTAGTAGCTGGTCATGGTGAACTGGTCGGCGCCGCTGCCCTGCGCGGCCGCCGCCACGACGGCCGGCGGGTGCGGCAGGTCCGCGGCCCGCGCCCGGCTCGTCACCACGATCGCCACCCCGCCGTCGCTCTCCTGGCAGCAGTCCAGCAGCCGCAGCGGCTCGGTGATCCAGCGCGACGCCTGGTGATCGGCCAGGGTGATCGGCCGCTGGTAGAACCAGGCGTGCGGGTTGGTCGCCGCGTGCTTGCGGTCGGCCACCGCGACGCGGCCGAAGTCCTCGCTGGTGGCGCCGTAGTCGTGCATGTAGCGGCGGGCGAACATCGCGACCTGCGCACCGGGCGTGGCCACGCCGACCGGATACGACCAGCTGTTGTCCAGCCCCGACGAGGTCGGTGCCGCGGCGGCCGCGGCCTGCACCTGCCCGAACCGGCTCCCGGAGCGCTCGTTGAACGCCCGGTAGCAGACCACGACCTCCGCCACTCCGGTGGCGACGGCCATCGCGGCCTGCTGCACCGTGGCGCACGCCGCACCGCCGCCGTAGTGGATGCGGCTGAAGAAGCTCAGCTCCGGGATGCCCAGTTCCCGGGCGACGGCCGTCTCGGTGTTGTTGTCCATGGTGAAACTCACCAGACCATCCACATCGGACGGTTCCAGCCCGGCGTCCGCGAGGGCGGCCCGGACCGCCTCGGCGGCCAGCTGCAGCTCGCTGCGCCCGGAGTCCTTGGAGAACTCCGTCGCGCCGATCCCGACGATCGCTGCTTCACCCGTGATCACCGCGCCACCTCCGGAAGTGCCACCCGGACCGTGCCGGTGACGTGCGTGCCGAGGCTGTTGCGGCCCAGCACCTCCACGACGAGCACGTCCCCGTCCCGCTCCAGCACCTGGCCGTGCATGGTCAGGGCGTCGTAGGCGTAGCACGGCACGCCGAGCTTGATCGCCACTCCGCGCACCAGGGCCTCCGGCCCGGCCCAGTCGGTGACGTAGCGCTGCACCAGGCCGGTGGTGGTGAGGATGTTGACGAAGATGTCCTTGGAGCCCTTGGCCACCGCGAGGTCGCGATCGTGGTGCACGTCCTGGAAGTCGCGGGTGGCGATGGCGGTGCTGACCACGAAGGTCGGCGAGACCTCGATGCGTTCCTCCGGCAGCGCGTCGCCGATGGTCACCTCGGCGAGCGACCGCGTTCGAGCCAGTGTCATGACGCCTTCGGCCTCCATCCGGGTAGCACCAGTTCGTCGTCGATCCGCTGGAAGTCGGCCACGACCCGCTGGCCGATCTCGACCGCCGCCGGGTCGACGCCGCGCAGCTCGCCGAGCATCCGCACGCCCTCGTCGAGCTCGACCAGCGCGACGACCAGCGGCAGTTCCTTGCCCGGCACCGGCGGATGGTGGTGCACGATGTAGCTGTAGACCTCGCCGATGCCCTCGGAGACCAGGTAGGTCCGCTTGGTGGCGCCGCATTCGGGGCACATCGGCCCCGGCGGATGCCGCAGCAGGCCGCACTGGCCGCAGCGCTGGATGCGCAGCTCACCGGCCGCCGTGCCTTCCCAGAAGTACGCGGTGTCCCGGTTGATGGCCGGCCGGATCACATCGACAACGGCTCGTTGTTGCGGCGCTTCGGGTTTCTGCTCCGGCGGGCGGAACTTCAGGACCCGGAACAGCATCTCGGCCACCGGCTCGTCGCCGACGTACCAGGTGTTGCGGGTGGTGACGAACCAGCCCTCGCCGAGCCCGGTGCGCTTCGGCCCGACCACGCCGTCCAGCCTGGTGGTGACGGTGAGCTGCTCGCCGTGCCGCAGGTACCGGTGGTAGGTCTGCTCGCAGTTGGTCGCGACGACCGAGGTGTACCCGGCATCGTCGAGCGCGGCCATCATCGCGTACAGCGGGTCGTCGGTGTCGCGGTCCGGGTGCAGGCCGCCCATCGTCCAGACCTGCGCCATCGCCGGGGGCGCGACCAGTCCACCATGGACCGATGCGGCCGCGTCGGTCGCCGAGGTGTAGACGGGGTTGGCGTCGCCGATCGCCTCCACCCAGTTGTTGATCATCGGGAGGTTCACGGGATCGCGCGCGGCTCGCGGGGCGCTGGGCCCGCGCTGCTGGATGCGTTGGGCGGCGGCCAGGATGGCGTCCGCCGCGGTGGCAGTGCTGGTCATGTTCCCTCCGGCTCAGCGCGGCACGCGTGGCAGGTCGAGTCCGGCAGTGGCGATCAGTTCGCGCTGCACCTCGTTGACGCCACCGCCGAAGGTGAGCACGAGGTTGCGCTTGTACTGCACGTCGAGCCAGGCGAGCAGGTCCGCGGTGTCCACATCGGACGGATCGCCGTGGTGGCCGACGACCTCGGCCAGCAGCCGGCCCAGGTGCTGGATGCGCTCCGAGGAGAACACCTTGGTCGCCGAGGCGTCCGCGACGGCCACCGGCCCGCGCGCGGCCGCCGCCGCGACCTGCCAGTTGAGCAGCTCGTTGACCCGCTCGCAGGCGCGCACCCGCGCGAGGACCCGGCGCACGTCGGGCAGTTCGAGCAGCGGGGTGCCGTCCGGTGCGGCCCGGCCCCGCGCCCACTCGCGCACCCGGTCGCGCATGCCGGCGATGCGCCCGGCCGGGCCGAGCATGACGCGCTCGTGGTTGAGCTGGGTGGTGATCAGCTTCCAGCCCCGGTCCTGCTCCCCCACCAGCATGTCCGCCGGCACCCGAACGTCCTGGTAGTAGCTGGCGTTGACGTGGTGGGCGCCGTCGCAGGTGATGATCGGCGTCCACGAGTAGCCGGGATCGCGGGTGTCCACGATGAGGATCGAGATTCCCTTGTGCTTCGGCGCCTCTGGGTCGGTCCGGCAAGCCAGCCAGATGTAGTCGGCGTCGTGCGCGCCGGTGGTGAAGATCTTCTGCCCGTTGACCACGTAGGAATCGCCGTCGCGGACCGCCGCGGTGCGCAGCGAGGCCAGGTCCGTGCCCGCGTCGGGCTCGGTGTAGCCGATCGCGAAGTGGATCTCGCCGGCGAGGATCTTGGGCAGGAAGAACGCCTTCTGCTCGGGCGTGCCGTAGGCCTGCAGGGTCGGCCCGACCGTTTGCAGCGTCACGGCGGGCAGCTGCACATCCGCCCGCGCGGCCTCGTTGGCGAAGATCAGCTGTTCGACGTCGCCGAAGCCGCGGCCGCCGTACTCGACGGGCCAGCCGACGCCGAGCCAGCCGTCCCGCCCCATCCGGCGCACCACGTCGCGGTGCGCCGAGCAGTGCCGGTCCACCGCCATCCGCTCGCGCTCGTCGCGCGTCACGAGATCGCCGAAGTAGGCCCGCAGTTCGTCCTGCAGGGCGCGTTGCTCGGCGGTGAGTTCGATGAACATGCCCCTCCTCAGGCTCGTGCCGCGAGCACGTCCAGGCGGTGCTGCGCGCCGCCTGCCAGCCGGGCGAGGTCGGTGATCAGCGACGAATAGCGGTGCAGCGGGTAGGTGATGTCCAGGCCGAGGCCGCCGTGCAGGTGGTGGCAGGTCTGCAACACGGCCGGCGCCTCCTCGGCGAGCCACCACGCGGCGACCGCCAGGTCCTCGACGGCGTCGAGCCCGGCGGCCAGCCGCCAGGACGCGGACTGCGCGGCCAGGTGCAGGGTGCGGGCCGCGATGTAGACGTCGGCGATCTGCTGTGCGACGGCCTGGAAGGCGGCCAGCGGCTTGCCGAACTGGTGCCGGGTGCGCAGGTGTTCCGCGGTGTGGCCGAGCGCGCCGGCCACACCGCCGTCACCCACGGCGCAGATGCCCGCGACCGCGCATGCGTGCAGGTCGGCGAGCACTGCTCGGTCCGGCGCGCCGCCGAGGAACTCGCCGGGCGCGCCATCGAGGCGGACCGCCCATTCGATGCCAGAAGACGACCGCACCTGGTGCAGCGTCACGCCCCGCGCGGCCGGGTCGACCAAGACGACTCCGGGGCCGTCCGGCGTGCTCGCGGAGACCAGGATCCGGTGCGCGAGGTCGGCGTGCAGAACACCGGTCTTCGCGCCGGAAACGCGGCCGTCCACCGCCTCGGTGCGCGGCTCGTCCGGCAGCGGCGACGACGGCTCGTTCAGCGCGGCGGTGAGGATCTTGCCGTCCAGCAGCTCGTCCTGCTGGGCTGGCGTGCCGTGGCGCGCGACCGGCAGGACGCCGAAGGCCAGCGTGCTCAGGGCGGGGACGTCGGCCGCGGCGCGCCCGATCTCGGTGAGGACGATCGCCGTCTCCAGCACGCCGAGCCCCGCCCCGCCCAGCCGCTCCGGCACCGCCAGGGATCGCAGCCCCGCGTCGCCCAACGCCTTCCAGATCGCCTCGTCGTAACGGGTTCCATCGCCTGGTGCGCCGCGACCGGATTCGCGTCGCAGCACCTCGGCGGCCAGATCTTGCACGGATTGCTGCGTTTCCCCGAAGGCGAACTCCATCCGACCCGCCTCATCCATTGCCCGGTACTGAAACTTGTTCTAGTAGTACCGGCGGGCGGACCGCAATGCAAGCGGTCGACTGCCACGACAACGTTGACGACCGCACCCCCGGCCCGACGAACGACAACAGGTTCTACCGGAACTGTGCAGTTCAGGAGGTAGGATTCCGGCGGCACCGAACCGGACCAGACGGAGGACCCACGTGACGCAGGGATCGGCCACCGACCGCGAGCAGCACCCCCCGATCCCGGCGGATCTGCGCGAGCTCGCCGAGCAGGCCACCGGATTCATGCCGCCGGACGAGGGCCAGGCGCTCTACGAGGCGGCGCTGGAGCACCTCGGCACCGGCGTGGCGGTCGAAATCGGGACCTACTGCGGCAAATCGGCCATCTACCTCGGCGCCGCGGCCCGCCGCACCGGTGGCCGCGTCGTCACCGTCGACCACCACCGAGGCTCCGAAGAGCACCAGCCGGGCTGGGAGTACCACGACCCGAACCTGGTCGACCCGGTCGTCGGGAAGCTGGACACGCTGGGCGAATTCCGCCGGACGATCGCCGCGGCCGACCTGGAGGACGAGGTCACGGCCATCGTCGGCCGCTCCGGAGCGGTCGCGGAGTTCTGGCGAACGCCGCTGTCGCTGCTGTTCATCGACGGCGGCCACACCGACGCGGCGGCGAGCACGGACTACGAGGGCTGGGCGCACTGGCTGGCGCCGGGCGGCGCCCTGGTCATCCACGACGTCTTCCCGAACCCGGAAGACGGAGGCCAAGCGCCCTACCGCATCTACTGCCGAGCCATGGAAACGGGAGCCTTCAGCGAAACCCGCGTCGTCGGCTCCCTCCGGGTCCTCCAACGCACAACGGGCGAACCCGGCACCCGCCCCTGAACCGAGCCCCTGAAACCCACCAGATCCCACCGACCCCGGTCCCCGGGCATGCACCGACCCCAACCCCAGCCATCTCCGGCCCCAAGCGCCTTCAGTCCCAAGCTGGCACCGGCCCCGAGGCGTCTCCGGTCCCGAGGTCCACAGTTTCAATTGAAACCTGAGGTCCAGTTTCAATTGAAACTGGACTCCTTCGGCGTGTCGGACCACGACACGCCGAAGACTGTGGACAACTTCCGCAATTTCAATGAGCGTTTTTCATCCTGGTCGGCCCGCAGTCGCGGGTCGCAAAGCTGCACGTCGATGGGCTGTCGCATGCGCCGCAGGCGCATAGCCCACCTACGACACCTGCACCGCCGCGGGTTCACGGCGCCCACCCCTTCGGGGTTCCCTCGGCGAGGACGGCCCCTCCGCCGTGTACCGGACATACATCAGGAGGGGCACCCACAGACCAGGGAGCCTCTGAGGTTCCGCCACCCGCACCGCCACGCAAACTGAGGTTGAAAAAACCTCATTGAAACTGGCGGACACACGTGGTCGGCGACGGCGCGGGGAGGGTGGATCAGGTGCCGGGGACGTTCTCGAGTTCGCAGCAGGGGACGTTCTCGACCGGCAGGCCAGTCGGGAGCTTCTCGCCCCGGAAGATGCCGTTGCCCGGCGTCGTGCGGGACAGCGCGTCCGCCGCCAGGACAACCGCCGCACCGGTCCAGGTCGAGCGCTCCTCCGGCCAGCGCTTGCCGTCCGCGAAGACCAGGCCCGTCCAGTACGAGCCGTCCGGGTCGCGCAGGTGCTGCATCGCCGCGAGCAGGTCGCGGGCCCGGTCGTGCTCGTCCAGCGCATCCAGGCTCAGCACCAGTTCGCAGGTTTCCGCGCCGGTGACCCACGGGTGGTCGTCGACGCAGCGCACCCCGAGCCCGTCCACGACGAAGTCAGACCAGCGCGCGAACAACCGCTGCCGCCCGGCCTCGCCGCGCAACGCCCCGCCGAGGATCGGGTAGTACCAGTCCATCGAGTACCGGTGCTTCGGCGTGAACGCTTCCGGGTGGTGGCGCAGCGCGTGCCCGAGCCGGCCCAGCGCCACCTCCCAGTCCGGCTGCGGCTGATCCAGGTACTCGGCCAGCGCGAGGGCGCAGCGCAGGCTGTGGTGGATGCTGGAGCAGCCCGACAGCAGCGCCTCGCCGGTAGGGATGCCCGACTCCCCCACCGCCCAGTCGATCTCGCCCCGCTCCCGCTGCGCGGTGAGCACGAAGTCGATCGCGGCCCGCACCACCGGCCACATCCGCTCCGCGAACCGGTCATCACCGCTGATCAGGAAGTAGTGCCACACGCCGACGGCCGGATACGCGCAGAAGTTGGTGTCCGACCCGGCGTCCTCGATCCGCCCGTCGCGGACCTGCAACGGCCACGAGCCGTCCGGACGCTGGGTCGCGCGCAGCCACTCGTAGGCGTGCTCCGCCTCGGCGAGCAGCCCGGTCGCGGCCATCGCCATCGCCGACTCGACGTGGTCCCACGGGTCCACGTGCCCGCCCGGGAACCACGGCACCGCGCCCGATTCCAGCTGCGTCGCGGCGATGGCCTTGCCGGTCTGGGCGGCCGCCTCGGCGGACAGCACGCCCGGAACCTCAGGCCCCGGCACGGGCCGACCCCGGCTTGCCCAGGTAGACCGCGATGCTCTTGCCCATCACCGGGTCCAGCAGGCGCTCGGCGGTGCGGGTGATCCAGGGCCCCTTCATCAGGTCCCACACCAGCATCCGGTGGTAGAGCTTGGGCAGCGGGTGGTCGTCGTTGTCGGTGCCGACCGCGCACTTCAGCCACCAGTACGGCGAGTGCAGCGCGTGCGCGTAGTGGCGGAACGCCGGGCGCAGGCCCGCGTCGCGAAGCTTGCCGATCAGCTCGTCGGCGGAGTAGATCCGCACGTGGCCGCCCTCGACCTGGTGGTACTCGTCCGACAGCGCCCAGCAGATCTTCTCCGGCCACGCGCGCGGAACCGTCACGACCACCCGGCCGCCGGGCTTGACGACGCGCACCAGCTCGCGCATCGCCTTCTCGTCCTCGGGGACGTGCTCCATGATCTCCGAGGCGATCACGCAGTCGAAGTGCTCGTCCGGGAAGGGCAGCGCGAGCGCGTCACCGGAGACGGTCTGCGCGGCGGCGCCGTCGGGCACCTGGTTCTCGGCCTTCATCGCGGCGAACATCGCCGCCACGTTCTCCAGCTCCGCGACGTCCTGGTCGAACGCGATCACGTCCGCCCCGCGCCGGTAGAGCTCGAAGGCGTGCCGCCCCGCGCCGCAGCCCAGGTCCAGCACGCGCTGGCCCGGCTGCACACCGAGCTTGTCGAAGTCCACCGTCAGCAAGTTGCTCCCTCCCCGGCGCGCGCCCTCCGCGCGATCGCCTCGGCGTAGCAGTCGACCGTCGCCGCTGCCACCGATTTCCAGCTGTACTTCGCCAAAACCCGAGCCCGGCCGGCCGCGCCGAGCCGCTGCCGCCGATCGGCCGAGTCGAGCAGCCCGGCCAGCGCCTTCGCCAGCGCCTCGGCGTCGCCGGGCGGGACGAGGTCGGCGCACTCGCCGTCCGGCCCGGCCACCTCCGGGATCGCCCCGGCGCGACTGGCCACCAGCGGCGTCGCGCAGGCCATCGCCTCGACCGTCGGCAGCGAGAACCCCTCGTAGAGCGACGGCACACAGGCCACCTCGGCGGAACCGAGCAGCTCCGCCAGCTCGGCGTCGCTGATGCCGCTGACGGTGCGCACCACGTCGCCGATGGCCAGCTCCTCGATGCGCTGCTCGGTCGGCCCGCCGGGCGTCGGCTTCGCGACCAGCACCAGCTCCACGGCGCGTTCGGTGCGCAGCTTCGCGACCGCCTCCAGCAGCGTGCCGATGCCCTTCATCGGGGTGTCCGCGCTGGCCATCGCCACGATGCGGCCGGGCACCCGGGGCGCGGTCGGCGGCTTGAACACCTCGGCGTCCACGCCCAGCGGCACCACCTGCAGCTGCTTCGCGGCCACGCCGAAGTCGCGCCGGATGTCGGCGGCCGAGGACTCCGAAACGGTCAGCAGCTGCGGAATCCGGCGCGCCACCCGCGCCTGCATGCGGGTGAACCCGTACCAGCGGCGCACCCCGACCCGCCGCCAGCCGGTGGTCCCGGCCAGGTCGACCCGGCGGTCGTGCGTGATCGGGTGGTGCACGGTCGCGACCAGCGGAATCCCGGCGCGCTGCAAGGCAAGCAGGCCGTAGCCCAGGCATTGGTTGTCGTGGATCACGTCGAACTCGTGGCGCCGGGCGCGCAGCAGCTTCGCCGCCCGCAGGCTGAAGGTCAGCGGTTCGGGGAAGCCGGCGGTCCACATGGTGCCGACCTCCAGCAGGTCGACGGCGTCACGCAGTTCCCGCCAGTTCGGGGTGCGGAACGGGTCCGCATCGTCGTAGAGGTCGAGGCTGTCCACCGCGGTCAGATCCACCCCGGGATCCAGCTCCGGGTACGGCTTGCCGGAGAACACCTCGACGTGATGGCCCAGTTCCGCCAGCCCTCGGCTGAGGTGCCGGACGTAGACGCCTTGCCCGCCGCAGTGCGGCTTGCTCCGGTAGGACAGCAACGCGATCCGCACGACTCACCTCACACAGCCAGCGCCCGGCGGGCTGGGTAGACTGGAACATGTTTCGATCGAACCACGTCGATCACCTTAACCCGTCAGGGTGGTGCGGCGACGAGCCGCGTGGTGACCACCACGCGTTTCGACCAACGAGTCTTCGAGGGGACCGACGCTGCATGGCAAGCACCTCGCGGAATGTGCTGCAGGCGCTCCGGGACGACGAGACCGGTTCCACTGCTCAGCACGAACGCCGCAAGCGAATCATCGACGCCACCATCGCGCTGGCCACCAAAGGTGGCTACGACGCGGTCCAGATGCGCACCGTCGCGGAGAAGGCCGACGTGGCGCTGGGGACGCTGTACCGGTACTTCCCGTCCAAGATCCACCTGCTGGTGACCGGCCTGGCCAGGGAGTTCGAGCGGGCCCAGGAGAAGATGGACCGCACGAAGATCCCCGGCGAAACGCCTTACGAGCGGGTCATGGTCGTGCTCAACCGCACCACCAAGACGCTGCAGCGCAACCCGCAGCTGACCGAGGCGATGACCCGCGCGTTCATGTTCGCCGACACCTCGGCGGCGGCCGAGGTCGACACCGTCGCGGCGCTGGTCGAGCGGTTCTTCACCAACGCCATGACCGTCGACGATCCCACCGACGAGGAGAAGGCGATCGCCCGGGTGATCGGCGACGTGTGGCTGTCCAACCTGGTCGCCTGGGTGACCCGCCGCGCATCCGCGTCCGACGTCTCCAACCGGCTGGAGCTCACCGTCCGCCTGCTGCTGGCGTGAGTCTTCCGGGGCCTGCCCCGGAAGACCCGCGCCGGCGGTCGCGTCAGGCCTGGCCGGGCACCGCGTACTCGACGATGCCGTCCGTCGCGGACGAGGTCAGGATTCCGCGGGTGACAAGGACATCCAGGTGTGCGTTGGTCTCGCCGACGGCCAGCACCTGGTTGAACAGGTCGAGGTCGGGCAGCTTGCGGTTGCGGCGGGTCCAGCCCAGCTTCAGCGCGGCCTCGTAGGCGGTGCCCGCCCCGTCCCGGATCGCCTCGGCCGTCTGGTCCAGCCGTTCCTCGTGGTGCTGCAGCAGTTCCGCGGCCCGGGTGTGCGAGCTCCCGCCCGTCGGGCCGTGCGCCGGCAGCAGCCGCATGTCCGGGTAGGACTGCATCAGGCGCAGCGAATCCAGGTACTCGCCCAGCGGGAGGTCGGCGCGCGCCGGTTCGACGCCGATGGACGGCGTGATGTGCGGCAGGATGTGGTCGCCGGAGAACATCAGCGACGACTCGGAGTCCAGGAACACCACGTGGCCCCGGGTGTGCCCCGGCGTCGGTACGGCGAGCAGGGTCCGGGACTGCAGGGGGATCTCGACCTTGCCCTCCAGCCACTCGTCCGGGAGTTCGTAGCTGCTGCTGGACTTCGGCGCCTTGCCGCCGTACGCCTCGGCGAGCTTGACGAGCAGCTCATCCGCGCCCCAGCGCCGCAGCCGCTCGGCTTCCGCCTCCTGCCGGTTGGCCAGCAGCGCCTCCACGGAGGGCTGTTCGCCCGCGCCGAGGCTGATCCGGGAGCCGAAGTTGCGGCGCAGCGCGACGGCGAGCGTGTAGTGGTCGCGGTGGGCGTGGGTCACCAGGAAGCGCTGCACGTCCTCGAAGCCGTAGCCGAGCTCGCCGAGCGCCGATTCGAGCTGGTCGCGGGCCTCGTCCAGGGCCCAGCCGGAGTCGACGAGCACCAGTCCGTCGCCGTCTTCGATGGCGTAGACGTTGACCGCGCGCAGCCCGTCGTTGGGCAGCGGCAGCGGAATCCGGTGCACGCCCGGCGCCACCTCGAACACCCCCGAGTTGATCCAGGCGTGCCGCGCTTCTGCCGCACCGTCGTTCACCGTTGACCTCCAGCCGTCCGCAGAACACTGCTCTCGCGAGGATAACCCGGCGCTCCGCGATGCGGAGAAGCTTCCCCGTTCCTGGAAAACGAGGCGAAACAGTTCGTTCTGACCATGACGGTGAGTGCTTGGGTGCTATAGCACACCAAAGCACTCACGGGAGGTGACCTGCGGGACCAATGCCGCATCATCCACAGGGGACGGTCCAGGTGCCGCGCGGCAGCGGCGAGTGGACTCTCGGCCTCCGTCCGACCTTCCGCAATCGGCCGCGCGGCTGGACGTCCTATTTGGACGTTCTGATGGCGGGATAGCGGCCTCCCGGGTACGCGAAGCGCCGCTCGTCGACCGCGCCGTCACTCCCGCGACACGATGCCGTCGCAGAGGATCTCGATGTACTGGTCCGCGATGGCGTCCGCGGTGAGATTTCCGCGCGGGTCGTACCAATGCACCGCCGTCCACACCATGTCGCGCATGAATCGGTAGGTCACCTTGGGGTCGAGGTCCTCGCGGAACACCCCGGCGCGCCGGCCGTCCTGCAGCAGGCTCGTCCAGGTCCGCTCGAAGTCCTCGGCCGCCTGCTGCAGGTAGCCGAACCGCTCGAACCCGCCGAGGTAATTCGACTCGTTCTGGAAGATCGCGATCGCCGCCCGGTACCGCCGCATCGCGCCGAAGGACCGCCGGATGAGCTCGGCGATCGCGGCGCGTGGGTCACTCGCCTCCCGCAGCACCTGCTCGTTGGTCTCGCGCTGGGCGTCGAGGAACTCGCGCAGGATCTCGTCGACCATCGACTCCTTGGAGTCGAAGTGGTGGTACAGGCTGCCGGAGAGGATGCCGGCGGCGTCGGCGATGTCCCGCACGGTGGTGGCGAGGAAACCGCGAGTGGCGAACAACTCGCCGGCGATGGCCAGCAATTCAGCCCGCCGCCCGGAGCCGCGGTTGGACAAGCGCTTGGTCGAAGCAACGGCACCATCTTCCCAGAACACCCCCGATCGCACCGCCGGAGGTCACGGATCTCGCGGTTCACCCGGCGACGGCCGGTCTCTCGCGAAATCGTCTCCCCCACGTTTCCCGCGCGCCCGATGACCCTGGCCGAATGACGCAGAGGTGCCTGTTCTCGTTCCGGGACAACGGGAACAGGCACCGCTCCGGGTCAGGCGAGTTGGACGACGGCCCTGGCCTTGGCCAGGACGTCGATTCCCCCGGAAGTGGCCGCGAGCTCGATCACAGCCTGCTTGTCGCCGAGCTTCTCCGCCACCCGGCCCGCGACCACGACCTCGACTCCTTCGTCGTCGTCCGGGACCACGACCGGCTTCGCGAAGCGGACGCCGTACTCCACCACCGCGCCCGGGTCTCCCACCCAGTCCGTGACCAGCCGCGCCGCCTCGGCCATGGTGAGCATGCCGTGCGCGATCACATCCGGCAGCCCCGCCTGCTTGGCGATCCGCTCGTTCCAGTGGATCACGTTGAAATCACCGGAAGCCCCGCAGTACTTCACCAGCGTCAGCCGGTGGATCGGATAGCGCTCGGGGCCGATCTCGGTGCCGACCTCGACGTCGTCGTAGCGCACGCTCGCCGGCATGCCTCACTCCCCTCCGGCCGCGGTGCCCCGCGACACGATGACGTTCACCGCGGTGCACACCAGCTCGCCGGCGCTGTCGCGGATGTCGGTCTCGATGCGCACCAGCTCGTTGCGCCCGGCGTCGCGGATCTCCGCGATCCGGCCCGTGGCGGTGAGCACGTCACCGGCCCGGATCGGCCGCCGGTAGCGGAACTGCTGCTCGCCGTGCACGACCATCCGGTAGTCGAGGCCGAACTCGGGGCGCCGGATCGGATTGTTCGACGACGCCGCACCGGCCGCGACGATGCCGAAGGTCGGCGGCGCGATCACGTCCGGATGCCCGAGCTCGCGAGCGGCGTCCGGGCTGCGGTAGGCCGGGTTGGCATCGCCGATGGCGTCGGCGAACTCGCGGATCTTGCCGCGCGTCACCTCGTACGGTTCGCCGGAACCGAAGGTATGCCCGACGAATTCCCGGTTGATGGCCATGAAACTCCTCTCACACCGCCGAAATCCGCTCGCTCGCGGCACCCGTCAGCCGAGGCGCTCGATGATCGTCACGTTCGCCGTGCCGCCGCCTTCGCACATCGTCTGCAGGCCGTAGCGGCCGCCCGTGCGCTCCAGTTCCGCCAGCATCGTCGTCATCAGCTTGGTCCCGGTCGCACCCAGGGGATGGCCCAGGGCGATGGCGCCGCCGTTGGGGTTGACCCGGGCCGGGTCGATGTCGATGTCCTTCAGCCAGGCCAGCACCACGCTCGCGAAGGCCTCGTTGATCTCCACCACGTCGATGTCCGAGGCGCTCAGCCCGGCCTTCGCCAGCGCGTGCCGGGTCGCCGGGATCGGCGCCGACAGCATGAAGACCGGGTCGTCGCCGCGCACGCTCATGTGGTGGATGCGCGCCCGCGGTGTCAGGTCGTGGTCGGCGACGGCCCGCTCGGAGGCGACCAGCAGCGCCGAGGCCCCGTCGGAGATCTGGCTGGCCAACCCGGCGGTGATGCGGCCGCCCTCGCGCAGCACCTTGAGCCCTTCGAGCTTCTCCTTGCTGGTGTCGCGGCGCGGCCCTTCGTCGCGCTCGACACCCGCGATCGGCGCGAGTTCCTCGTCGAACCGGCCCGCGTCGATCGCCTCGATCGCCCGCCGGTGGCTGGTCAGCGCGAACTCCTCCATGTCCGACCGGGAGATGTCCCACTTCTCGGCGATCAGCTCGGCACCGCGGAACTGCGTCACCTCGACGTCGCCGTAGCGGTCCTGCCAGCCCGCCGAACCGGAGTTCGGGCCGTAGGCGACGGGGAATCCGAGCTCCGCACCGCCCAGCAGCGCGCTGCCGATCGGGATGGCGCTCATGTTCTGCACACCGCCGGCGATCACCAGTTCGGCCGTGCCGCTGAGCACCGCCTGGGCGGCGAAGTGCACCGCCTGCTGGGAAGAACCGCACTGGCGGTCGATCGTCACGCCCGGGACGTGCTCCGGGAACCCGGCCGCCAGCCACCCGGTGCGGCCGATGTTGCCCGCCTGCGCGCCGACCGCGTCGACGCATCCCCACACCACGTCGTCGACCGCCGACGGGTCGATCCCGGTGCGGGCCACCACGTTTCGGAGCACGTGCGCGGACAGGTCGGCCGGATGGATTCCGCTGAGCCCACCGCCGCGCCGGCCCACCGGGGTCCGCGCCGCGTCGATGATGTACGCCTCCGCCATGACCGTCCCTCCGTCGCAGGCACCGGTCGGCTGATCCGGGCGAGGCACCGGCCGGGCAGGCTCGATCCGCTGGACACCAGCGGCAGCCGGAGTCTAGCCGAACAAGCAAGTGTTTGGTAGATTGCAAGGGTCGTTGCGCCGTCTCAGGGTTTGCGGGCTACCGCTCCTGCGATGCAGTGCTGCACCGGGTAGAGGGTGTCGAGCCGCGGGCCGGTCGGCCACCAGTCCGCACACTTCACCAGGCCCGGGTCGATGAGCTCCAGGCCCGGGAACATCGCCTCGATCTCGGTGCGGGTGCGGAACACCCCGGTTCCCATCGGGCTGTGCAGGAACGCCTGTTCCATCCGCCGGGCCAGCTCGCTGTACTCGTCGGTCTCCGGGTCGAGGAAGTGGCTGATGGCCACATAGGACCCCGATGGCAGCGCGCCGATGTACTCCCGCATGATGTCGGCCAGCGGCCGCTCGCCGTCGTAGTGGTGCAGCGTGCCCATTTGGAACAGCGCGACCGGTTCCGAGAAGTCCAGGTGCCGCTTGACGACCTCGTCCTGCAGGATCCGCGCCGGCTCGAAGATGTCGGCGGGGCTGAAGTGGGTCTGCGAGTTCTCCTCCAGCAACGCGCGGCCATGAGCGAGGACGACCGGGTCGTTGTCCACGTAGACCACCCGCGACTCCGGCTTGATCCGCTGCACCACCTGGTGGGTGTTTTCCGCAGTGGGCAGACCCGATCCGCAGTCGAGATACTGCGTGATCCCCGTTTCCGCGGCGAGGAACCGGCTGACCCGGATCAGGAACTGGCGGTTGTCCCAGGCCAGTTGCGCGGCCTCCGGCGTGACCTCCCGAACGCGCCGGAAGACCTCGCGGTCCACCTCGTAGTTGTCCTTCCCCCCGAGGAAAGCGTCGTAGACGCGGGCGATGCTGGCCTTGCTGGTGTCGATGTGAACCGGGGTCGCTTCATCATCGGACGCGGTGAGGTCGGCTGCCATGGTGTCCTCGCTTACGGGTGGGGTCGGGCGCCTCGGGGATTGCACAGAGTACGAGCTTCGTTTCAGGGAGTAAACGCCCGCCGCGCTTAGAATGTGAGCTCGCGCAAGTCGATCTTGAGCCGAACGAGTGGATCGATCGGTGCGGGTGCATCCACCGCGGCAGTGCGAGAATCGGGCGAAATTCGACCAGGAGGTGCGGCGATGGCTCGGGAACCGGGTGCGGGATCCGCCGATGGCGACGCGTCCGGGCCGGACGGCAGTCCGACCGCCCGCCGCATCATCCTGGGCGCGCAGCTGCGCCGGCTGCGGGAGGCCGCGGAGATCGCTCCGGCTGACGCCGCCTACGCGATCCGCGGCTCGGAATCCAAGATCAGCCGGATGGAACTGGGCCGGGTCGGCTTCAAGGAACGCGACGTCGCGGACCTGCTCACGATGTACGGCGTGAACGATCCGGCGGAGCGGGAGCACTTCCTCCGGCTGGTCGCCGAGTCCAAGCAGCCCGGCTGGTGGAACCGGTACGCGGAGGCCATGCCGCCGTGGTTCCAGGACTACGTCGGGCTCGAAGGGGTCGCCTCCCGGATCCAGACCTACGAGCTGCAGTTCGTGCCGGGCCTGCTGCAGACCGAGGCCTACGCGATGGCGGTCGCGAGCTCGGGGCATCCGAAGCTGGCCGATGACGAGACCCGGCGCCGGGTCTCGCTGCGCATGAAGCGGCAGCGGCTGCTCGCCCGCCCGGACGCGCCCCGGCTCTGGGCGGTCATCGACGAATCCGTGCTGCACCGGCCGATCGGCGGCGCCGCGGTGCTCCGCGCGCAGATCGACCACCTGCTGGAGATGACCAAGCTGCCGAACATCGCGCTGCAGGTGGTGCCGTTCTCGCTCAGCGGCTACGCGGCGGAGGGTTCGTTCACCATGCTCCGCTTCAACGAGCCCGAACTGCCGGACGTGGTCTACCTGGAGCACCTGGGCGGCGCGCTGTACCTGGACAAGCGGGAGGAGATCGAGTGGTACGGCAGAACACTCGATCGACTGATGGTGGACGCCCGTACTCCGGAACAAACCCGCCAATTGCTGCGAAAAGCCCGCGAAATCCTCTGACGCCGAAATCGTTCGAGTACGCACAGTGATCGCACATGTACGCAGAGCTGTGGTACGGTCCGGCGCAATGGCGAATGCAATTGCATGTGCAGTCGGCCGAGGGAGATCCGATGAACGGTCAGTTCGAGGTCCCGGTCTCCGCGCTGGGCGATGTGACCTGGCAGAAGTCGCGCCACAGCGGTAAGTGGGGCAACTGCGTAGAGGTCGCGGCCCTGGACGACGGCACCATCGCGATGCGCCAGTCTCGCCAGGCACAAGGCACCGCGCTGATCTATACCCGAGCCGAGCTGGCCGCTTTCGTGCGCGGCGCCAAGGATGGTGAGTTCGATGACCTCGTCAGTTGAAGTTGAGGACCAGGACGCTTCCAGTATCCGCTTGCGCAAGCTGGTGGCGCGGGGCTTCCGGCTGATGCCGCCGGTGCGCGACACCGACGGCGAGCTCATGGCGTTGATCTACGTGCGCCCGCACGGCGACATCGTCGACGTGGTCGAGCTCCGCGGCGAGGACGACGTGCGCGCTGCGCGGGTTTCCCGCGGGGCCGACTTCCGGGACGACCGGGCCGAGGCTCAGTGGCGCACGGCGGGTTCGGCGTGCGACGTGCTCGACCAGGTCCTCTCGCTCCCGGAGCGCCTCATCACGGTGCACGCCTGACCTCCGGTTTCCCGCGCTCGTGAGCGTTTTGGTCCGCCATGGCGGACCAAAACGCTCACGAGTCCGCTACGCGCCCAGCTCGGCCAGGAGCTTCGTCGCCTGGTGCGCGAAGGACGGGTCCTCGGTGCGCACCGCCCGGTTCAGGAGTTCGCGCGCCTGCTGGACTTCCCCGCGCCGGTAGCGGATCTCACCGACCCGGTAGGCGGCCTCCGCGATGAGTTCCGGGTCTTCGGTGTTCGCCAGCGTGTACTCGTAGTGCCGGGCCGCCTCGGCGTGGTCTTCGCGCCAGTAGTGCATTTCCGCGAGGTGGGCGGCGGCGAGCGCGGCGTTGGGATGTGCCAGGTCGATCAGCGCCTGGAACCACGGCGCCGCGGCGGCGATGTCGCGGCGGCGCTTGGCGATCACCCCGAGGTTCATCGCCGCCTTCGCGGACAGCTCCGCGTCGTCGGATTCCCACGCCCGGAGGCTCCAGTCGTGGGCCTCCGCGTAATCCTCGACGTGGAAGGCCATCGACGCCAGCTCCAGCAGCGCTTCCCCGGCGTAGCGGTCCTCCGGCGCGGACTCGATCAGCCGCAGGTAGGTCTGCCGGGCCTGGTCGAGATCGCCGTCCTGGCGCAGGGATTGCGCCAGCGCGTAGGTGGCCATCGGCGAGAACCGGTCGTCGGCGCTGCCCGCCGCTTCGCGGAACGCCTCGATCGCCCCGGCCGTGTCGCCCTCCTCGCGCCGCTTGAGCCCGAGCATCGCCTTCATCGCCGGAGCCAGGACGCCGTCCTGGCTCTGCATGAGTTCCTCGGCGGCGGCCGGGTCGTCGTCCTTCAGCAGCTCGACCAGCCGGTATTTCGCGATCGCGGCGCGGTTTTCGTCGCCGGTGGCGAGCACCCGCTCGTAGGCCTGCCGCGCGCCCGCCGAATCGCCGCGCAGCTGCAGCGCCTCGCCCAGCCCCAGCACCGCCTCCGGCGCGGGATCCGGAGCTCCGATCTCCACCGCGCACCGCAGGTAGATCAGCGCGGCGTCGTGGTCCCCGGCCTCCAGGAACTCCACGCCCGTCTCGTGCGCCCACTCCGCGACGTGGGATTCGGTCACCACTTCGGCGAGCCGGCGCAGGGTGTTCGCGGCGCCGAGGTGATCGCCCGCGGCGCGCTGCCCGTCGAGCACGACGCGGACGTTGTTCAGCGCGTCCTCGGCCATGTCGTCGTCGGAGGTGTAGGACGCGGTCTTGACGAAAGCGGCTACGGCACCGGCGAGATCGTCCGATTCGTAGCGGATCAGGCCCAGCCCGAACTCGCCGCGCGCCGCGACATCGGGCTCGTCGCTGCGGCTGACCCGCTCGAACTGGATCCGCGCCGCGTCCCGGTCTCCCTGCGACAGCAGCAGTTCGCCGAGCCGTCCGCGCACGGCGTCGGAATGCCCGGGCACCCCGAGCTCGGCGGCCGCACCGAACCAGCGGATGGCCTCGGCCAGGTCTTCGGCGCGCTCGCCGAGCAGGCCCATCGCGATGATCGCCGTCTTCGGATCGGCCGAATCCGCGGCCCGGCGCAGCAGCTCTAACGCCTCGTCGCTCGTCTCGCCGAGCTGCTCGATGCGGTGGTGCAGCACGGTCCCGAACTGCTCGGGGGTTTCGGCAGCTTCCTCGGTCCGGTCCCAGATCTCGCGCGCCTCGGCGACCTCGCCGGCGACGAGGTGCAGGTGGCCGAGCAGCACGCCCGCGTCCACCGCCCAGATGCCGGAGCCCGCGGCGATCGCGTGCCGGCACGCGGATTTCGCGCCTTCCTGATCGTGCAGCCGGGTCAGCAGCTGGGCCAGCAGCACACCGGCCTTCGCGGTGGACTCCGGTTCGTCGGCGGAGCTCGCGCGGCGGTACCAGGCCAGCGCCATCGCGTGCTCCCGCTCGCCTTCGGCGAGTTCCCCGAGCGCGATCTGCGCCTTCGGCACCAGTTCGGGATGCCCGTGGTCCACGACCATCCGGAAGAACTCCCGGGCCGCCGGGGCGTCGTTGTTCGCCAGCGCCCGGCCGAAGTCCAGTCCGAGCTCGGAGCAGGTCTGCAGATCGTCGCCGAAGGCGCCGGACAGGATCGACGCCGCGGCCGCCGGGTCGGTCCAGGACGCGCACCAGTAGTCGGCGACGCGCGCCGAGCCGAAGTGCTCGCGGATCGCCGCCCGGGCGCCCTCGACGTCGCCGTCCTGGATCAGCCGGAATCCCCGCTGCTCCGCGGTTTCGACGCCCATCTGCTGGTACACGTACGGCGTGACGTCGGGATCGCCGAACTCCAGCGCCCGCTCGTAGGCGTCCTTCGCGCCCGCCTCGTCGCCGTTGTCCCGGAGCATGTTGCCCAAGTCCAGCGCGGCCTGGGCCTGCACGTCGGGCACGCCCGAGGCGATCACGCGCTCGAAGGTTTCCCGCGCGCGCTCGATTTCTCCGCGCCGGGAAAGCAGAACAGCGATGCTGGCGGTGGCGTGAGCTGCTTCGACGCGGGTGCCCACCGACTCCGCGCGGCGAAACGCCTCCATCGCGCCGTCGGTGTCGTCCCGCCCGAAGCGGAAGGCGCCCAGCTTCAGGGCGGCGTTCACGACGCTGGCGGTGTCGCCCGCGGCGACCTCGTCCAGCAGTGCATCGGCGCGGTCGAGTTCTCCCCTGTCCTGCAGCAGATCCGCCAGGCTGCACTTCGCGACCGCTGCTTCGTCGTCGTCCGTGCTCCGTGCCGCGTGCTCCCACGCCTCGATCGCGCCGTCGATGTCGCCGCTCTCGTTGCGCAGTGCGCCGAGGAAGAGCCAGCCCTGCTGGACCCGTTCCGGGTGGCCGGCCTCGACCACCAGCCGCAACGCCCAGTCGGTGAACTCGGCGACGCCCCGGCCCTGGTACCGGTGCGCCAGGTTCAGGCAGAGCTGCGTGGCCGTGTAGTGCGGCTTCTCGTCGTCGGTCAGCGCGAGGAAGCTCGCCCGCGCGGCATCCAGCTCCAGCCGGATGGCGTGCATGCCGAAGGCCGCGACCGGCGCGGCGGCGGAGGTGGAGTCGGCCGCCTTGGTGAACAGCTCCAGCGCCGACTCCAGGTCGTCGGCCTCGACGAGCTCCTCGCCGAGCAGGAACGCCGCCCGCGGGCCGAACTCGGGGTGGCCGCCGGCCGCGGTGCGGCGGTAGAGGTCCAGCAGCTCGTCGTGCCGGTCCCAGGTGCGGTACAACAGTGCGAGCTTCCCGAACACCTCGCCCAGCACGATGGGGTGCCCGGTGGCCGCCGCGGTCTCGAACGCCGCGATGGTGCCTTCGAGATCTCCCTGGTCCAGCAGCAGATCGCCGAGCTCGGACGCCGCCCACGGCCGCAGCGCGGGATGTCCTTCGCCGACGACCCGGTGCAGCATCCGCAGCCCGTCCTCCAGCCGCTGCTCCCGCATCAGCCAGCGGGCCAGCAGGTGACCGGCCTTCGTCCAGACCAGCCGGTTCGGCGATTCGGCGAGCCCGGTGAGCATCTCCACCGCTCTCGGCACATCGGTGGTCATCACGTGCTCGGCCTTGATCACCGCCGCCAGGTCGCGGGCTTCCGGCTCCGCGCCGACGATGAGCGCGTCGATCGTGCTGCCGTCGCCGTGCTCGAACTTCAGAAGTGCTTGCAGCACCGGCTGCGCGGCCGGTTCGTCGAGCAGCGCGTGGCGGAACGCGCCGTCCTGCGCCAGCGATCCCTCGTCGGAAGTCGCGGCCCAGCGCAGCGCCCGCCGGGCCCGGTCGGGCTCGCCCGCGGTCGCCTCCACCAGGCCGAGCGAGTTGGCCGCCATCACCGACCAGATGCGCACGTCCATCTCGATGACCTGCTGGTACGCGGCTCGCGCGGCGGCGACGTCGCCCGCCGCAGCCGCCTCTCGGGCGTGCTGCGCGAGTTGCTTGGCGTCGCCGCCTTCCGGGGCTTCCTGCGCGTCGATCACGTCCATCATGGACAGTGCCAGCTCGGCCTGGTGCGCGACGTGCGGGTCCTCGGCGTCGGCGGCCTTCCGGAACGCCTCGGCGGCGGCCGCCTGGTCGCCGTGCTCGTAGAGCAGGACGCCCATGTTGTACGCGGCGAGCGGCCCCTTCTCCGGATGCCCGGAATCGGCCACCTTGCCGAACGTCTCGACGGCGCCGGCGATGTCGCCCTCGTCGCGCTGCAGCTCGGCGAGCACGCCGAGCGCCTCGGTCGAGTAGCGCGGGTGGCGGGTGTTGATCACCCGCTGGTAGGTCTCGCGGGCCTGGTCGGCCCGGCCGAGTTCGCGGTGCACCATGCCCAGGTGGATCAGCGCGTGCAGCCGCACGTCGGGGCGCGGGTCGTCGGCGGCCTGCCGGAACGCGTCGGCCGCACCGGGCAGGTCGGCCACGTCCTCCAGCACGCCGCCGAGCAGCACGTAGCCCCAGCCGAGGTGCTCGGGATGGCGGTAGGCGATCATCCGCTCGGCCATCCGGCGCGCCGTCGCGGAGTCATCGACGTGCAGCGCGTACAGCTTCGCCGCGCCCAGCGATCCGTACTTCGGGTGCCCGCTGTCCAGCAGCCGCAGCAGGATCGGCTCGGCGTCGTGGTCCCGGCCCTGGTCCAGCAGCCGGCACGCCTGCTCGTAGGCGACCTGGAGGTACTCGTCGGCGGACCGCTCGCCGGGGCCCGGCAGGTCCAGCCCCTGAGCGAGCTCGACCACGGCGGGATCGCCGCAGTTCAGGGCGCTGTCGCGGGCCTCGCGCGCGCCTTCGGTGTCGCCGAGCATGTGCAGCACCTGCGCCAGCAGGGCGTTGGCGCGCCCAGCCGCGTCCGGGTCGGCGCCGTCGGCGGCGAAGTGCAGCACCGCCTGGGCGGCGGTCAGGTCGTCGGCGTCGAAGAGCAGCAGACCCAGCGAGATCGCGGCCGTCTGGGCGTAGATCGGGTGCCCGGAGTCCAGCGCCCGCTGGTACATCGCGCGGGCCCCGGCGGCGTCGTCGCGCTCATCGAGCAGGCCGCCGAGCAGGCACGCCGCGTGCACGGCGCCGTCGAAGTCGCCGTCGCCGAGCACGGTTCGCAGTTCGTGCTCGGCAGCGGCTCGATCACCGCTGATCCACAGCTGCCGAGCCCGGGTGACCCGCTGTTCCCAGAGTGACATGCCGTGCCTCCGATCAGGTGATCATCGATCGCGGCGAGGATATCGGTCCGGCCCCCGGGGCTTCGGGCGAATCCCCTCCATCCGGGGCACGACGAAGATCACCCATCGCGGTAGCAACCCGAGGCCGGGCTCATGCGTCCCACTACGCCGCACTTCCGTCCAAACAGGACTCGGGGCGCCGGCCGCCCGAAGCGAACGGCCCGTTCACCCCGATAGACGAGACAAACGGTCCGTTCACCTCAACCGCCCAACACCAGCACGCACGACCGGCGACGAGCGAACGGCCCGTTCACCTCAATAGGCGAGACGAACAGGCCGTTCACTCGAGGCCACGTCGCCGTGCCGGGCGCGCGAAAAGGAGCGGGCCGCCCGCTTGCGCGGACGGCCCGCTCCCGTCGAAACTCCGGCGAACGCCGGGGGTCAGCGTGCCAGCTGCTTGAGCCGCTCGAAGCCCTGCTGGTACTGGTTCAGGTCGGTGTTGCCGCCGATGCCGGCGACGCTGCCCTTGTCGGTGTACTGCCAGAAGTCCCAGTCGGAGAAGCCGCCGGGAACGGCCGGGCTGTCCACTTCGTAGGAGGCCAGCCACAGCGGGTGGCCGTCGAAGGTGTCGGTGCCGCCCATGCACTGCCGCCAGAACGACGGGTTGGCGTAGATGATCGGCTCCTTGCCGGTGCGCTCCTTGACCTTGTCGTTGAAGGTCTTGGTCCACAGGTGCATGTCGGAGACGGACAGGCCGTAGCAGCCGCCGGAGTTCGGGTCCACTTCCAGGTCCAGCACGGGCGGCAGGGTCTTGCCGTCGGACTGGTAGTCGGCGGTGTTCAGGAACCGCTCGGCCTGCACCTCGGCCGAAGAGGAGCCCGGCCGCGCGAAGTGGTAGGCGCCCGCGATCAGGCCGGCATCCTTGGCGCCGTGGTACTGCTCGCTGTAGCGCGGGTTGGTGAAGCTGGTGCCGTCGGTGGCCAGCACGAAGGTGAACTTCTTGCCGTCGGCCGCGACCTGGCGCCAGTCGATGTCGCCGTTGTGGTTGGACACGTCGATGCCCTCGACCGGCGGGCCCAGCGGGGCCTCCGGGGCCGGCTGCGCCTGCGGGGCGGGCTGTGCCTGCGGGGCGGGCTGCGCCTGCGGGGCGGGCTGTGCCTGCGGGGCGGGCGCGGCCTGGGGAGCCTGGGCGGCCTGCTCGGGAGCGATCTGCGCCTGCGGCTGCTGGATCGGGGCTTCCATCGCGGCTTCGTGGACCTCGGCCTGGGTCGGGCCGGAGGTCGCGCTGCCGATCACGAGGCCCACCACGCCGACCGCGGCGACGGCGGCGCCCACCTGCATGGACCGGGTCCGCGGCGCCCGCCGGACGGACTCGGGGAGCTTCTCGACGTGCGGCGCAACCCTCTCCCGGAGACGCCGCACCACGGGTGCTTCCTGAATTCGCTGCAGCAGCGGTGCGAGCCACTGCAGGACGCGCTGGATCAGCGGGGCGAGCCACTCGCCGACGCGGTGCGCCGCCGGCCGCACGCGATCCACTGCCGTGCGCAGGGCCTGGTCGGCACGCAGCGCAGCGGAACGCAACCCGCGGTCAGTCGCCTCGTTCGGGGTGGAGGCGTGATCGTTGTTTTCGGGGGATCTTGGTTGGTCGGAGGATTCGGGGTTCACGAGTCACCACACTCCAGCACGGAGCGTGTGCATGCATCGCGGTTTGTACGTGCCCGAGTACCTAGATTAACCCCATCAGGCTACGTCCGATGCTTGATCCGTCACGATTTGTGACCGCGCAGCGTTGAGCGGCGGCAGCTTAGCGGCTCAGCTCACAAGCCCCGCGCCTCGGGGTCGACAACGCGAGGGACAGCCGTTGCAGGTGGGGATGCCGGTGGCCTTGTGGCCACGGCACCGGTGCTCGGAGCTACGTTCGTGCGCGTTTTGGGCCGTCAGAGCGACCCAGAACACTCACGACGCCGTGGCCAGCCGTGCGCTAGACCCGGTACAGGCTCCGCGACACGTAGCTCGACGCCTGCTTCGCGCGCAGCTCGCACAGCTCCGCCTTCAGCTCGCGGGCCTCGACGATCTCCGGCTCGTCCCCTGGCGCCAGCGCGAGCAGGTCGATCACGTGCAGCGCCTGCTGCACCTCCCCCGCGTCGCGCAGCTCGCGGGCCCGGGCCAGCACCGCCGCCTGGTCCGCGATCGCGCCCGCGACGGCCGCCGCGGCGACGTCGGGGTGGGACGGGTGCAGGTTGGTCGGGTTGAAGTCCCACCAACCGGTCTCGGCGCGCACGATGTCGCAGACCACGAAGTCGCGGTGCCCGTAGGTCTCGGCCATCCACGGCTCGTCGAACAGCTCCGCCGGGTAGTCGAGGTCGTGCAGGATCTCGCCGACGACCATGCCCTTGTTCAGCCGCGCCACCACTTCGGCGCGCAGCCAGCGCAGGGCCCGCGCGGTCCCGGTGAGCATCTCCCTGACCTGCTCGCGCCGCGGCTTGCCCCACTCCGGCACCACCACGGCGGGGTCCAGCGCGGCGAACCGGTCGAGGGTGTCGGCCCAGCGCACGGGGTCGCGGAGGGTGCGCAGCGGCGTGCCGATGTTCGGGAGGGATTCGATCACCGCCGCGCTGCCGTAGAGGATGCGTTCCTGCGGCAGCCACACCGCCGTCACGTCGTCGGTCTCCGACGGCGCCCAGAGGAGCTGCACCACGCGGCCGGTGGTGCCGAGCGTCAGCGACTCGGCGTAGGTCTGGTCCGGGAACGTCTGCGGGGGCACCGCCGGGAAGGCCGCCTTGGCGCGGCGGAACTGCATCGAGTTGAGGTGGGCCTGCAGGCCGCCCGTCTCGGCGTACCGGCGGTAGCGGCGGACCACGTTCTCGTGCGCGATGATCGTCGGCCGCGGGTCGCCGCGGCGTTCGGCGTCGGCGAGGAACCCCGGCACGCCGTAGTTGTAGCCCATGTGCCCGTGGCTGTAGACGATCCAGCGGATCGGGGCGTCGGTGTGCTGCCGCAGGTCGGCGAGCGCGTCCGGCACTAGGTCGGGGCTCGGCCCGGTGTCGACCACCAGCAGCCCCTGCTCGGTTTCGACGATGAAGCTGTTGCCCTGCAATCCCAGCTGGTAGATCCCCGGGGCGACGACCTGGGTCGGCCGGCGCTTGTCGAGCGGGTTGTGTTCGGCGGTGTCGGTCTTGCTTCCTCCGATACGACGATGAGCGAGTCGACGGCGACGGGCGCGCCGTCGGCCGTCAGCAGCAGCGGGTTGATGTCGAGTTCGGCGAGCGCCGGTACCCCCACGACGAGCTCGCCGAGCCGGGCCGGCACCGCAGCGAACTCCACTGTGGACAGCTGCGGGGCGCGTCGGCGAGGGCTCGCGCGATCGCCCCGGGACGCGCGAGCCGCCGGGCCCGATCAGCAGTGCGGGCCCGTAGGGCGGATCGCGCACCGCCCCGACGGCGATCTCGCCCTGGTGCGCGAGCTGCGGCTGGATCACCGCGCGTGCCCCGGTGAGTTCCAGTTCTCCTGCCCTGGCAAGCAGTTCCGCGCAGGTCTCGACGACGTCCGCCGCCGCAACGCCCAGCTTGACCAGGCCGAGGCGAGCGCGGTGCGGCGCATCCGGCGAGTCGATCTTCACGACATACCGATCGGCGGGCGGTAGGTCCTCGCCCGCGACGGCGGTGTCGACGTAGCGCACGCCGATCGCCTTGGGGAAGAGCAACGACTCCAGCGGCATGCTGCCTCCTCGCGAACTCAGCGCTCCGGCTCGTGCGTGCTTCCTTGCTCGGCAGAGGTCGTCTTGGCGCGGTGGCGATTTCGCGCGAAGTCGCCGCGCAGAACCGCTCACGGGCGGTCGGCTCCGGCCGGTAGCAGGCCGAGGCGGCGGGCGTCGCGCTCGGGGTTCACGACCAGCGCCGCGAGCAGCCCGCCGACGATCATCAGCCCGGCGCACAGGCCGAACGCGGTCTGGAATCCCGCCCCGCCCGAACCGGCGGCCTGGACGAGCGCGCCGGTCACGGCAGGCGCGAACACCCCGGCCAAGGTCACCAGCGCCGTCTTCGACGCGATCACCGCCCCGCGCTTGCGGACCGGCGCGATCTGCGCGGCGGTCAGATAGCCCAGCGGGAACGCCACGCTCGGCAGCCCGAACGCCAGCGTCATCAGCACCAAAGCGGCGGCGCCGCCGGCGTGCGGCAGGATCAGCATGCAGCCGCCCGCGAAGGCGACGGTCAGCCCGGCGACGACACCGCGGGCCACCCGGCCGGTGGCACCGCGCCGCATCCAGCGCCCGGAGAGCCACGGGACGACCAGGATCGCCAGCGCGTTCAGCACGTTCGGGATCACCACGACGACGCCGATCTGGTGCGGCTCGTACCCGAGCGCCTTCTCCAGGTACATCGGCAGCCAGGCGGTGTTCATCGCCAGCGCCCAGTACGCGCCGACGCCGGCCAGCAGGCCGCCGAGGAAGGTCCCGTTGAAGAACAGCTTCCGGTACGGCACGTCCGGCTCGCCGCCCGCCTGCACGACGCCGTGCTGCCCGGCGTCGTAGGTGGTCAGCGGCCCTTCGCGGCCGATGAACGCCCACAGCACCACCCACACCACGCCGGCCAGCGCCAACGCGACGAACGCCGCGCGCCAGCCGTGGTTGGTGATCAGGTAGACCAGCGTCGGCGCCGCGATGACCAGGCCCAGCGCGCCGCCCATCTGCGTCAGCGCCGTCGGCACCGACCGGCGGTCCTCCGGGAACCACTTCTGCACGGCGTGCACGACCATCGGCGCGGTCGGTCCTTCGGCCGCGCCGAGCGCGATCCGGCTGAGGTACAGGGTCGATGCGCTGGCCGCGAGCAGCAGCGGCACCGAGGTCAGCGACCACAGCACCGCCAGGGTGCCCAGGATCCAGGTGGTCTTGACCCGGTTCGACAGGAATCCGACCAGCACCGCGGACACGCTGAACAACAGGTAGAAGCTGCTGGCCACGGCGCCGTACTCGGCGGCGCTGAGCCCGAGCTCCCGCATGATCGGCCCGGCCGCGAGCCCGAGCACCGCCTTGTCGCCGAAGTTGATCACCATCAGGGCGACGACCATCGCCACGACCAGCCAGGCCCGCACGCTCCCGGGCTGCGTCTGACTCGTGCCACTGCCGGCCAACTCGGTGGTCTGGGGAACAGCCAATCGACTCGCCTCCTCGCGGCGGCGGCCTCAACGGCGAGGCCGCACCGACCCACAGAGGGAAGCGCGTGTTTAACGTTTCGTCAATCCTGCGGAGCCAGATTTCTCCCCAGCAGCAACCTCTTTCACGAACCAATCGAACATCCTGAACAGGTAGTTCAGGGCTTCTCGGGGCCTAGCCGCTCGGCGAGCGCGAACATCCGCTCGTCCAGTTCGCGCACGCCGAGGCCGAACTCCTTGGCCAGCTGCGTGCGTGCCATCGGGTACCCCAGCGACAGCGAAACCATCATCGCGTGCAGCGCCACCGGATCGATCTCCGGATCCAGGGCGCCCTCGGCCTGGTCCTGCTTCAACCGCTGCTGGGTGCGCGGCAGGTCGGGCATCAACCGCAGCGTCGAGTCGCCGTCCAGTACCAGCAGCGCGACCAGCCGGTACATCGACACGTACCGGATGCAGCCGCGCAGCGCGTGCTTCATCCGGTCGCCGAAACCCAGCGGCTCGTCCTGCATCCGCACGCTCATGATCCGCTGCCGCACGTTGTGCCGCAGCGCCGCGCGCAGCAGGTCGCGCCGCGAGCCGAAGTAGTGGTACACCAGCGCCCGGTTCACGCCGGCGTGATCGGCGACCTCGCGCAGGTTGAGCCCCTTGAGCACGCCGTCCCGGGCCAGCAGTTCCAGCGCCGCTCGTTCCAGGGAGCGCGCGGTCTGCTCGCTGTCCATCGATGGGCCGCCCGGTGTCCGCGACTTAGCCATCCGCGTACCGTACTCAAACCGGATCACCGCACGGGATCAGGCGGCAAGCGGCGGGCCCGCGAGAACTGCGCGGACCCGCCGATGCAGCCGGGGGCTGATCACCACCACACGTTGCCGCCACCCATGCCGCCGATGCCGCCACCGCCCCAGCCGTTGCCGCCGATGCCGGGACCGCCGGGACCACCCGGACCGCCGATGCCGCCGGCACCGTTGTCGGGTGCGCCGTCGCCGCCATCGCCGCCATCGCCGCCGCCGGTACCGCCACCGGTACCGCCGCCATCGCCGCCATCGCCGCCGTTGATCACGATGGGTCCGCCGGTGGGCGCGAACGCGGACATGACCGTGCGCGCGGGCAGGAACTCCACGCGCTGCTCTCCGAGCTCCTCCGAGCTCAACACTTCATCTTTGTCGAACACCTGACCCTCCTCGGTTCGGAAAGGGCTCGGAATCCAGTGGAGATCGATGCCCGAACAAGGTCCAACCCCCCAGATCCCCGTTCCAATGCCCCAGATTAGTCGGCATCAGCACGGAGGGTATGGGCAGCCACAATGCCCCGCAGCCCGAAAACCTCCGCCAGCCCGGACAACCATGCCGTAAAACCCCGACCAATATCCATGAACATACCCAACCACCTGCACCAACACCGGCTGCGATCTCCGGGCAATATCAAATGGAAGCGAGTCGAGATCCTTTTCATCGGACAATGCCGCCGCACTCCCGTTTGCCGCCTTCCGCCGAAATCAAAATCCGAAAACACCGCGTCGCGTAATATCCGGCGGCCGATCTCGTCGGGCGAAATCCGGTTGCACAAACCCGCCGGAACGAAATTGTTCGCATTCCGCGCGAAGCGAAGATCACCGCTCGCACCAAGATCAGATATGCGCGCGCCGAACCACCGACGGCACGAGAACGGATCTCGCGCAACTCGAAATCACCCTTTCGAATTCAGCGAGTCAGTAGTTCTTTCACCCCGAACTCTGCGACCGTTTGACCCAGCCATGATCACACCCGGTTAGGAGTTGCGTCGATGAGTAACCGTCCACGTCGGGCCGTTCCCGCCGAGGTTCCGAGCGCCTTCAAGCCCGGAACGCGATGGCCGCTGCCCGGCGCCGCCGTGCTCGCCGCGGCGTTCAGCCTCATCGCGGTCCAGCCGGCCGACGCCGCCGCCCCCTCCTGCACCCGGGCCGACAACGGTTCCGGGGTGAACATCTTCTGCAGCCGAGGAATCCCGGCCGGGATGACGGTCGACGGCACCGAGGGCAACGACCGGATCGTGCTCACCGGGGCACTGGTGGGCACCATCAACGCCGGCGGTGGCGACGACACGATCATCATCACCGGCCGCCGCGGCGGCAACGGCGGCAAGGGCGGCAACGGCTACCTCGGCGAGGCCCGCAGCGATCGCGACATCGACGGCTCCGACGGCGGCAAGAACGGCGGCGGCAACGGCGGGGACGCAGGCCAGAACGGCGCCGACGCGAGGACCAGCGCGCGAGCGGGCGGCAGCGCAGGCACGGGCGGTCCCGGCGGCGCCGGCGGTCCTGCCGTGGCGGAGACCGGCGTGATCAACGCCGGGCAGGGCGACGACACGATCACCATCACCGGCGGCAACGGCGGCAACGGTGGTGAAGGCGGCAACGGCGGCCCAGGCAGCACCAACCCGGCCGACGCGCGCGGTGGCGCGGGTGGCAACGGCGGCCAAGGCGGCATCGGCAACCTCGGCCGCATCAACCCCGGCGAGGGCAGCAACACGATCACCATCACCGGCGGGAACAACGGCGACGGCGGCACCGGCGGCCGCGGCGGGCCCGGCACCGCGGAGACGCGCAGCGGCAACGGCGGTGTCGGAGGCAACGGCGGCGGTGGCGCCTTTGACGCCAACGGACCTGGCGGTGTCGGCAACGGTCCCACCGGCACGATCGTCAGCACCGGCGACGACGACATCACCGTGCAGGGCGGCAAGGGTGGCCGGGGCGGTGTCGGCGGCAAGGGCGGCGACGGCCAGCCGAGCGCCACCAGCTCCCGCGAGGGCGTCGACGTTGAGGGCGACGGTGGGGCCGGCGGAATCGGCGGCAGCGGCGGAGTCGCCAACGTCGGCAACATCATGTCCGAGAACGGTGGCCGGTCCGCGGTCCACGTCGTTGAAGGCCCCGGCGGTGACGGCGGCAGCGGTGGCGATGGCGGCGACGGCAGCGGCATGGGCAGCACGTCCGGGCTGCAAGGCCAGGGCGGCCTCAACGCCATCGCGGGCACCGGCGGAACGGGCGGCACCGGCGGGGCCGGCGGCCACATCGGCACCGAAGAGGCGGCCCGCCGGGACTCCTGATGAGCGCCCCGAGCCGACAGCGGCGAATCAGATCACCGCCCGCCCCGACGAGCTGCGCGCACCCGTGGGAGTGAATCAAAGTGCAGCGGACGTCCGGTGCTCCTAGGTTCTGGCCCGTGCGCCGGGATCGTGCCGCAGCGGCGCTCCAGCGGGGCGACCGAACTCCGGTTTTCCCCTGTGAATCCCCTCGAATTGCGAAGGAGCACCAGATGCCACAGACCACTCGGTCTCTGAGCGCTACCGAACTGGACGACCAGCGCGTCGAGTTCCTGCCGGCGCGCACGGTCATGTCGACGTTCTGGCTCCCCTGGAGCGGCACCGACGTCCTGGCCCCGTACGACCCGCCCACGCACACCCAAACGGTGACCGGCGACGCCAACGTCATCACCACCGGTGACATCCACGGCGGCAACGGCGGCACCGGCGGCGGCAACGGTGGCGGCCAGGGCGGCGGCAACGGCGGTGCCGGCGGCGCAGGTGGCCTCGGCGGCGACGGCGGTGACGGCGGCAACGGCGGTAACGGCATCGGCGGCAACGGCATCGGCGGCAACGGCATGGGCGGCAACGGCGGCGGCAACGTGGGCTGACGCCGCGGATCGTTCGACAGCACCACCACCGG
The DNA here is from genome assembly GCF_900106995.1 of Saccharopolyspora shandongensis. Taxonomy (GTDB): domain Bacteria; phylum Actinomycetota; class Actinomycetes; order Mycobacteriales; family Pseudonocardiaceae; genus Saccharopolyspora; species Saccharopolyspora shandongensis. Next base: position 9,830 of record NZ_FNOK01000015.1, on the reverse strand, counting down.
CGGGCGCGACCTCCCCCACCAGCGAGGATGTCGCGCCCGTCGGCCACGTTCGGACCTGATCAGGAGTCGCAATGGCCGCCCCGCACCAGGCCGGGTCGCACCCGGCGGACGAGGACGTCGCGCACCTGCCGGTGCCCGCGCTCGTGGCAGGCACCGAGCTGATCGGCCGCTACCAGGGCTCCGGGCATCGCGAAGCGCCGTACCTGGTGCGCCGCCGCGACGGGCAGATACTCCAGCTCTCGCACCTGCTGTACCTGGCGGCGGCGGGGCTCGACGGGCGCCGCAGCTTCGCGGAACTCGCCGCGCGCCTCAGCGGCGAGTCGGCGCGCACCCTCACCGCCGGGCAGGCGTTCTTCCTCGTCGAGAACCGGTTGCGGCCCGCCGGGATCGTGGCCGTGTCGGAGTCCGGTGCGCCGCCGGAGAAGGTCCCGAAGAGCCGGGATCGGTTGCTGGCGCTGAAGTTCCGCGTCGCGCTGGTGCCGGAGCACACCGTGGCGGTCATCGCCCGGATCTTCCGGCCGCTGTTCTGGCCGCCGGTGGTGATCGCCGTCCTCGCGGCCTTCGTCTTCGCCGATGTCTGGCTGGCCGTCAACGGCGGCGCCGAGCAGGTCGTCGCGGGCGCGAAGGAGCTGCTGAATCGGCCGGAGCAGATGCTGCTGGTGCTGGGCGTGCTGATCGTCTCCGGGATGTTCCACGAGTGCGGCCACGTCGCCGCCTGCCGCTACGGCGGCGCGCGGCCGGGCGCGATGGGCGTGGGCATCTACCTGGTGTGGCCCGCGATGTACAGCACGGTCACCGATTCCTACCGGCTCAGCCGCGGCGGCCGGCTGCGCACGGATCTCGGCGGCATCTACTTCAACGTGATCGCGATGCTCGTCATGATCGCCGCCTACGCGCCGACCGGTTCGGCGTGGCTGCTGGCCGCGTTCCTGGCGTGGCAGGCGACCACCTTCTGGCAGCTCCTGCCGTCGGTCCGCTTCGACGGCTACTACATCCTGAGCGACCTGGTGGGCGTGCCCGACCTGTTCGACCGGATGGGGCCGGTCCTGCGCAGCCTGCTCCCGGGCCGTCGCCCGCATCCCCGCGTGCAGGAGCTCAAGCCGTGGGTCCGCCGGGTGATCACGGTGTGGGTCGTGCTGGTGATCCCGTTCATGGCGTACTGGATCATCGCCTTCCTGCTCCTCGCGCCGCACGTGCTGCCCACCGTGTGGCAAGCGCTGGCCCTGCAGTGGGACGCCGTGGGCGCCTCGCTTCAGACGGGCGACGCCGCCGCGGCGGCGGTCGGCGTGCTCCGGCTCGCGCTGCTGGTGCTGCCGTGGGCGGGCCTCGCGCTGGTGCTGACCAACCTGACCCGCCAGCTGGTGCGTGCCCTCCGCAGGCGACGGGCCCGCCGCGCGCTCGAATCGCGGTAGGTCCCGGCGCCGGAGGACGCCGTTTTCGCGCGAAAACGGCGTTTCCCCTGAGGCGAGGCGCCGTTTTCGCGCGAAAACGCCACCATCACCCAGACGTGTACCCCGGGTGATCGCGCGGTCTCGGTGAGCGACGTTCCGACACGCCGACGCGAGTGCCGACGTTGCGCGCGGACGGTGTCCGGCAGAATGCTCGGTCGGATCTGGCGAAGACCGCAGAGAAGGCGGAATCAGCAACGTGACGACTGTTCATCAGAAGATCGCCGAGGAGCTCGGCGTCCGCGAGCGCCAGGTGCAGTCCGCCGTCGACTTGCTCGACGGCGGGGCGACTGTGCCGTTCATCGCGCGCTACCGAAAGGAAGCGACCGGCGCCCTCGACGACGCCCAGCTGCGCACGCTCGAAGAGCGGTTGCGCTACCTGCGCGAGCTCGAAGAGCGGCGCGCGACGGTGCTGGAATCGATCCGCTCGCAGGGCAAGCTGACCGACGAGCTGGAAGCGCAGGTCAACGCGGCGGACTCGAAGGCGCGGCTGGAGGACATCTACCTGCCGTACAAACCCAAGCGCCGCACGAAGGCCCAGATCGCCATCGAGGCGGGCCTGGAACCGCTGGCGGACCGGCTGCTGTCGGACCCGAGCCACGACCCGCAGGAGACCGCGGCAGGTTTCGTGGACGCCGAGAAGGGCGTCGCCGACGCCCAGGCCGCGCTGGACGGCGCGCGCTCGATCCTGGTCGAGCGGTTCTCCGAGGACGCCGACCTGATCGGCGAGCTGCGCGAACAGGTCTGGACGCGCGGCCGGATGGTCTCCAAGGTGCGCGAGGGCAAGGAGGAGGACGGCGCGAAGTTCGCCGACTACTTCGAGTTCTCCGAGGGCTTCGCGGACCTGCCGTCGCACCGCATCCTGGCGCTGTTCCGCGGCGAGAACGAGGAAGCCCTGGAGCTGGCGCTGGAGCCGGACGACGGCGCGGAGCAGGTGGGCCCGACCGACTACGAGATGCGGATCGCGCAGCAGTTCGGCATCTCCGCGCAGGGCCGCCCGGCCGACAAGTGGCTGTCCGATGTGGTCCGCTGGGCGTGGCGCACCCGCGTCCTGACGCGGCTGAGCGTGGACCTGCGGCTGCGGCTGCGGCAGAACGCCGAGGACGAGGCGGTCCGGGTGTTCGCGGCGAACCTGCGCGACCTGCTGCTGGCCGCACCGGCCGGTTCGCGCGCCACCATGGGCCTGGACCCGGGCTTCCGGACCGGTGTGAAGGTCGCGATCGTCGACGGCACCGGCAAGGTCGTCGCGACCGACACGATCTACCCGCACCAGCCGCAGCGGCAGTGGGACCAGGCGCTGGCGAAGCTGGCGACGTTGGCCAAGGCGCACAACGTGGACCTGATCGCGATCGGCAACGGCACGGCGTCGCGCGAGACGGACAAGCTGGCGGCCGACCTGATCAGCCAGAACCCGGACCTGAAGCTCACCAAGATCTCGGTGTCGGAGGCGGGCGCGTCGGTGTACTCGGCGTCGGCCTACGCGTCGCGGGAGCTGCCGGAGCTGGACGTGTCGCTGCGCGGCGCGGTGTCGATCGCCCGGCGCCTGCAGGACCCGCTGGCGGAGCTGGTGAAGATCGACCCGAAGTCGATCGGCGTCGGCCAGTACCAGCACGACATCTCGGAGACGAAGCTGTCGCGTTCGCTGGACGCGGTGGTCGAGGACTGCGTGAACGCGGTCGGCGTGGACGTGAACACGGCGTCGGCGCCGCTGCTGACCCGCGTGTCGGGCATCAGCGAGGGCCTGGCGGACAACATCGTCCACCACCGCGACACCAACGGCCCGTTCCGGACCCGCAAGGCGCTCAAGGACGTGGCGCGGCTGGGGCCGAAGGCGTTCGAGCAGTGCGCGGGCTTCCTGCGGATCCCGGACGGCGACGACCCGCTGGACTCCTCGGCGGTGCACCCGGAGGCATACCCGGTGGTGCACCGGATCCTGGGCAGCACCGGCGGTGAGATGACCGGGCTGATCGGCAACGCGAAGCTGCTGAAGTCGTTGCGGCCGCAGGACTTCGTGGACGACAGCTTCGGCCTGCCGACGGTCACGGACATCCTGGCGGAGCTGGACAAGCCGGGCCGCGACCCGCGGCCGGAGTTCAAGACGGCGACGTTCGCGGACGGCGTGGAGAAGATCGCCGACCTGAAGCCGGGCATGACGCTGGAGGGCGTGGTCACGAACGTGGCGGCGTTCGGCGCGTTCGTGGACGTGGGAGTGCACCAGGACGGCCTGGTGCACGTGTCGGCGATGTCGAAGAACTTCGTCAACGACCCGCACGACGTGGTGAAGTCGGGCGACATCGTGCGCGTGAAGGTCCTGGACGTGGACATCCCGCGCAAGCGGATCTCGCTGACGCTGCGCCTGGACGACGAGCCGGGCGCCGGCGGCCGCCAGGACCGCGACTCCGGCCGGGGCCAGGGCAGCGGACGCGGCCAGGGCGGCGGCGGCCGCAACGGCGGCGGTCGTGGTCAGAGCGGCGGCGGCCGCGGCGGTCAGGGCCGAGGCGGTCAGGGCCAAGGCGGTCAGGGCGGTCAGGGACGCGGCGGACGCGGTCAGCGCAACGACGCCCCGTCCGGATCGATGGCCGACGCCCTCCGCAAGGCGGGCTTCGGCAAGTAGGGATCTCTGCTGGACAGGGCTCGTGAGTGTTTTGGAGTGCTGCAGCGCTCCAAAACACTCACGAGCCCCAAGCGCTCAGCGCTGGAACCGCCCGGCCTTGACGGCGGTGACGAATAACCGCCACTGCTGACCGGTCGTCGTGAAGTACCCGGCATCCCGGTCCTTCGAGTCCCGAACCGCCGCACCAACGGCGGTCGGCGCGACCTCGATGCAGGTCTCGTGCTGGGTAGATCGGCTGGACTTCCGCCAGCTTCCTTCAATGCGCCCGACCTCGACACACGCGCTTACCTGGTGGGAGCGAGAAGACTTTCGCCAGCCCGTGGGGGTCCTGTTCATGCGGTTACCTCCTCCAACTCACGAGCCAAATGCGCTCAGCGCTGGAACCGCCCGGCCTTGACGGCGGCGACGAATAACCGCCACTGCTGACCGGTCGTCGTGAAGTACCCGGCATCCCGGTCCTTCGAGTCCCGAACCGCCGCACCAACGGCGGCGCGCCCGACCTCGACGCAGTTGTCGGTGTTTGCACTGCGGCTGGACTTGCGCCAGTTGCTCGTGCTGTCGTGCCGTGAGTTCACTTCGTCATCTCCATCCTCGTCAGCGCTTCCGTGATGAGCTCCGAGGACTCCGTCGAGCTCATCGCCTCCTCTGCAACCTTATCCACGGCATGTTCGTAGGCTGCTACTTCGCCTGGTTCGTGCAGGAACAGTGCAGAGATGCGATTCTCCAGCTGCACAACAGGAGTCCGGTCTTCGAAACGATCCAGGGAGAACGGCCCTTCCAAGCCGGGGTGCCAACCGCTGCTCATCGGGATCACTCGCAGGTCGACGTTCTCCATGTCGCTGTACTTCAACAGCGCGCGGAGTTGCTCCGCCATGACGGCCGCGCCGCCGATGAGTTGATGCAGGACCGATTCTCCGATGAAGGCGCGGAGCTCAGCCGCATCCTTCCGGATGATTGCCTCTCGTCGGCCGAGCCGCACAGCTACCCGCATGTCAACTTCGTCATTGGGTACCTCTGCCGCAATCATGATCGTCCGCGCGTAGTCGGCGGTCTGCAGCAGTCCTGGCACCAGCAACGGCGAGACAGTCGTGATGTGCGTGGCTTCGCGTTCGATCTCGAGAAGCGCTGCCAGCTGGCGATGCTGATCTGGCATCCCGACGGACAGCCAATGGGATCCGTCCGGGTCTCGCGCCAGTTCGACGAGCTCCGCACGAAGCTCGGCGGACGCATCGACCTTGGCCAGGTATGCCGCAACATCTTCCGGTTTCGGAGAACGCGCTCCGTTCTCCCAACGGGAGACGGTCGCGTGCGAGGTACCGAGCTGCGCTGCGAGTTGTCGCAGCCCCAAGCCCGCCTCTTCACGCGCTCGACGTAGTTCAGCACCAAGCGCTCGCGCTTTCGGGGTGGTACCAGCCATGCACCACAGCCTAACGGTGCATTACCGCAGGTGAAGATCCCTCGAAAGGTTAATTGCGGATCACCCGGTTCCTCTTGTCCAATTTGGTTCAGAACCACTGGTACCAACGGAACCGTTGATGGGCGGGGGTCGTGGATGTATCCGTTTCATTGGGTGCCTGCTGCTGGGCAGTGGCATGCGAGCTTGGCCGAAAGGCCTTGTGGCTGCTCGTATCCGACCGGGACGCAGGTGCTGACGCTGTGCCTTCAGCAGCTTTCCGCCGATGACAGCGAGCCGGCCTGGTTCTGGGACACCTGCTCCGAGTGCAACCGCGAGGCTCGGCGGCTCGCCGGTATCGGTCCTTGAGCGCGAAAACCGCAGTCCTGGAAGAAGTCGGTCACCTGCTTGGGAAAGGAATCGCGATGCACCCGTTCTGGACCGCCCTGTCCTGCCTCGGCTCGGTGCTGCTCGGCATGTCCCTGATGTACACCTACCGCAGGCGCCTTCCCCAGCACGCAGGAGCGGGCGAAGGCGCGACGAACGTCTGGCAGCTCATCGACCACGTGGAAGCCGAAGCGAAGCGGAACGCCGCCCCGACCGGCAGGCATCACCTGCGGGAGCCTCGGGAGCCCACCGATCATTCCACTCTGGACACGGTACCGATCCACGAGCCATCGTCGTTCGAGCTCCACCACCGGGTTCTGGAAGCCCTGCAACGCCTCTGACCACCTGGCCCGGCTCGATGCCACCTCCCCCGACCCCGAGGCATCGAGCCGACGCGGCCGGGCGGCGCACCGCCCCCTCCCCCGGCGCCGCCCGGCCGCACCCCACTCGGAATCCACAGTGGATGCTGCGATCCGGTATTACTAGCCGTTGGTCATCGTCGCGGTCAGGGCACGACGCGGAAGTGGGTGGTCAGGCGCGCATCGTCGGCCAGCACGTGGAAGGCGATGCCGGGAGGTGCGTCGCGATCGTCCGGGCGGTCGCCTTCCCAAGCCATGCGCAGGTTCCAGTTGACCGCCGGCCCGACGTGCAGCGGCCGCCCGGCGAAGGTCGAGGCGGCCGCGGTGTGGGCATGCCCGGCCAGCACGGCGGCGACCTGCGGGTGCGCTTCGAGCACGGCCGCCAGTTCTTCCGGCCGTTCCAGCAGGATTCCGTCGATGAACGGGTGGCGGAGCCCGACCGGCGGGTGGTGGAACGCGATCAGCGCCCGGACATCGGGCGGCAGTTCGTCGAGCGCGGTGCCGATCCAGTCGAGCGTCTGCGCGTCGAGCCGCCCCTCGTCGCGGCCCGGGATCGTGGAGTCGCACATCAGGATCGCGGTTCCGGCGACGTGGTGGACCTGGTTGACGGGCTCGCCGCCGGAGTCCCCGCCGAGCAGCACCTTCCGGAACTCCGGGCGCGCGTCGTGGTTGCCCGGGCACATGAGCACCGGGAACGGAGCGGCCAGAATCCGCGCCGCCTCCTCGTATTCGGCCTCCTCGCCGTGATCGGCGATGTCCCCGGTCACCAGCAGCGCATCCACCGGGCGGGGCAAGGCCCGGAGGTGGTCCATCACGCGGGTGGCGCGCTGCGCCGCCCACTGGCTGCCATCCAGGTGCAGATCGCTGATCTGAGCGAGCAGAACGGTCATCACTCCTCCAAGACGTGAGCTTCAAGCGCAGAACTTCCCAATTTTAGGCAAAATCGGAAACCACTCGGCGCTACTCGACCGCCCCTGAGCACGTGTCCAGCCGGAACGGGCGCTGGGCGAGCCATTCGCACCGCGCCGCGGTCTCGCGCAGCGACAACGTTCCGACCCGTTCCGCCGCCGCGAGCTTCGCGGGCCGGTCGGTCGGCAGCCCGCAGCCGGACCCACTGCCGCGCGTTGAGGATCAGCACCCGGGGGCCTGGGAGGTCCGTGATGACCAGGGGCGGCGACGACGTCCACCGCCGACAGGTCGAGGCGGGTCAGCGACGGCAAGGTGCGCAGCACGTCGATGTCGATCGGGTCGGTGGTCCCGGTCAGTTTCAGGTCCCAGCGCAGCGGATTCCCGGCCAGGCCGGTGAGGTCGATGCGCTCGGCCTCGATCGCCGCGCGATCCGATGGCGGTGATCAGCACTCGCACCGGCCCAGTACGTCCAACCGGCGGCAGGCACGTCCGGCTGCTAGGCGAACTGGTCGATCAGCATGTCGAGACGCGCCTTCTGGTGGCTGGCGCGGAGCCGTTCGCCGCGGGTCAGGATGGCCTGGCCGTGCAAGGCGCTCCAGAAAACCTCGGCGAGGGTTTCCAGATCGCGGTCGCCGGCCAGCGGTTCGAGCACCGCGGTGAGCTCGCCGAACGCCTCCCGAAGCGCGGCGGGCGAATCCTCGGTGCCGAACGGGATGTCGATGGGCCGCACGAACATCGCCTCGTAGAGCGCGGGCCGATCCCGGGCGAAGGTCAGGTAGGCGTCGGCCAGCGCGCGCAGCGTCGCCTTGGGGGCACGGCGGCCTTGGCGAGCCCGGCGGAATTCGGTGGTGATTTCGACGATGCCCTCGATGGCGACGGCGGCGATGATCGCGTCCTTGCCGTTGAAGTGGCTGTACAGGACCGGCTGGCTGTACTCGACGCGCTCCGCCAGCCGCCGCGTCGTAACGGCCTCCCAGCCCTCCGCCTCGGCGAGCTCGCGCGCCGACTCGATGATCAGCCGGTGCCGTTCGGCCCGCTCCCGTTCCTTGCGCTCCCTCACGGACATGACCGAATTCTAGCATCGCTAGACAATCAAGCAGAGCTACTGCTAGCGTCGCTAGAGAACAGATCGTCGATAGAAAATTCAGGAGCCAGCCATGACGCTGCGACGCTTCAACACCGGCCTGATGATCGCGCTCGCCCTCTTCGTGGTCTCTTTCGGAACGAGGTTCGTGATCGACCCGAACGGAGCGGCGGAGGGCTTCGGCTTCCCCAGCTGGCCGCAGGGCGACGCGGCGGGCTACCTCATCATCAAGGGAGTGCGCGACCTGGCCTGCGCGCTGACCATCTTCATCCTGTTGGCGCTGCGCCAACGACGAGCCCTGGGCTGGGTTGCACTGGCGGACGCAATGATCGCGTTCGGCGACGCGATCGCGGTCCTCACCCATGGCGGCGCCCCGGCGACGGCCTTCGGCGTCCACGCGGCGACGGGAGTGGTCGTGGTCGTGGCGGGAATCCTCCTGCTCTGCGAACGACCGCTGCCCACCACCACGACGACGGCACCTGCCCACCAGGTCGCGGCGGCGTAGCGATCAGCGCACTCGCGCCGGTCGCCCCGGAGTGAACGGCCTGTTCGCCTCGATAGACGAGGCAAACAGGCCGTTCACTTCACCTCGCGAACGCACGAGTGCCGTTCCACGACCCGCCGGGGCCGCGATCCACTAGCGTGCGGGCGGAGATCGCGAACGATGCGGAGGCCGAACTTTGGAAGCGCGGATCGCGCTGAAGAACGAGACCAGCCGGGCCGACGTCAGCGCCTTCGCGTGGCATCGGAATTGGGACATCGAAGGCCCCGGCCGAGAGGGCGACGAGCCCTTCCGGCAGGTGTGGTCGACCTTGCCGGACATGCGGACGGTGGTCACCTACCTCGAAGATCCCTTCGTCGACCTGCGCTACCTCGCCGTCCACGGCCCGGATGCCGAGGCGACGTGCGCGGCGATCCACCGGGGGCTGCAGACCTGGCACCTCGACGAGGCGCTGGACTTCCTCGCCAGCGCCGGCGACCGGGACGAGAAGGTCCACGGGGTCTACGTCACCGCCGTGACGGCTCCGCCCGGCGAGGAGGACGAACGGATCCTGGCCGCATTCCGGGCCGTTTCGGGCGACGACGAGGTGGATGCCCGGCACGCCCTGCTGATCGGCATCGCATACCTCGGCCACTGGGGCTCGCTACGGGCATTGGCGACGGAGCTGCACCGGGACGACGACACTGCGAGCGCCCGCCGCGATGCCGGGTTCCTCCTGGAAGGGCTCGATCTGCCCGAATATTCGTAGCCAGCAGACCTGGTGCCAGGCAGGGCACGGATCGACGTGCGACCCGTGCGCCGCCTGGCACACCCCCAGGCCCCGCCCCCCGTTACCTTTTTCGTAGCTCCTGATCTAGGAGTTGTGGTCGCCAGGTCCGGCATGACTGACGCCCCCAGTCGTAGGCATGATCCGGGGGGTGGTGTCACCGGGCCTGGTGGCATCGACCGACCGCTGATAGGGACACGGCCGCCTGCTGGGCAGGTCTCGTCGTAACGTGGGTGCCGGCGCTCGATGCTCGACCGGCGACCACCCGAGACAAACGAACGGCACGGTGGATGAGCAGCGATTTCGGTGTGTTCCTCGGCCTGGACGTAGGGAAAGGCGAGCATCACGCAGTGGGCGTGGCTCCGGAC